>NZ_JBIWAG010000014.1:0-1563 GCF_044759965.1 Curtobacterium sp. NPDC098951 | reverse complement strand
TTCCTACGATTAGTCAAGTACTTATAATTAAAATAAGCATTACTTAACTAAACCGTTCATTTTAATTTTTTTGAATAAGGTGTTAAACTATATTTGATTGTACGTTTGGCTAATGTGGTGACATTTGATAATCGTACAATTTATGATTCATTACAAGATAATGAATTGTTTTTAATAATCGATTTATACAAGCAATGATGGCAGTCTTATGAGGTTTCTCATTAGGCTGCTTTCTTAGTTTGTAGTAATAATCGACGACATGATTGTCATAATGATGCTGCCCTCTTATTATATTCATAATCACCCAAAATAAAAGTTTTCTCGCTTTTTTATTACCACGCTTGTTGATGGTATCTCTACAGTGTGTATGACCTGATTGATATCGTTTGATATCAATGCCAACAAAAGCATTGAGTTGTTTATTTGATTTAAATCGCTTAATATCACCAATCTCCCCAATAATCATAGCTGTGCTTAGCTTACCAATACCAGGTATCGAATGAATATTTTCAAAATAATCGAGTTGTTGTGCTAATTGAATCATGGCATCATCTAATTGTTTGAGATGATGAATAGATTGTTTTAATTGTTGAATAAGTAAGCGTAATTTTTCGAGTAGAAAGGAATGTCTATCGACATTAGGATAGCTTTCTTGAGCAATCACCCTTAATTGAAGTGCATATTTTGTAGCTTTATCCATTGACATTCCTTTATCTGTAGAATTGAATATATGTGTAATCAGTACATCCTTGTCGATATCAAGAACCATGTCTGGATGAGTAAAGATTTCTGCGATGTTGAGTGCAATGATTGAATATCGACTACTAAATAATCTTTCTAAACCAGGGAATGTTTGATGGAGTAATTCAAGGATCTGAAATTTAAGTCGATTTTGTTCATTCTCGATTTCTAGATGAAAACGGACGCGTTCTCTTAATTCAAAGAATATTAACTCATGTATAGGTAAGCTGCCTGTTTGTTTAAGCGTCGGTCCTAAACAAGCAAGCTTATGAGCATCTGCCTGATCAGTTTTCCATGATCTTAGAGCGCTCGTTTTAAATTTGGCTTCTAACGGATTCATTTGAATATAGTTAATTTGATTTACACAACAAAATCGTTCCATACCTCTTGAATAGATACCTGTAGATTCAAAAATGAGTTGTGGGTGGTCTAAGTCATTCAAATACTTGAGTAAATAATTGTAACCATTTTTATTATTTTGGATGAAAAACTCTTTTTGGAATTTTCCATTTTTATAATGTGCAACTACACTACTTCTTTTACTAATATCAACACCTAAGTAATCGATAAAAAAACCTCCTTTGAAATAATTGAGAAGCTAAAAACTTTACTTAACCTTTCTCATTTCATTTTCCTATACACGGTTTCAAGAACCCAACATACTACAAACGAATTTCAAAAGGCGAGAGTAAAGCTGACTTGTTTTTTATACGGATTTAAAATCCAAGAGTCTGGACAGTCTACTTCTCTCTATAACTATAAAAAATAGCTATGAAAAAATCTATCGTCATAGATTTCTTCATAGCTAATCTTAGTATGTTT
>NZ_JBIWAG010000013.1:3281-4887 GCF_044759965.1 Curtobacterium sp. NPDC098951 | reverse complement strand
TTGCCTGGCAACGTCCTACTCTAGCGGAACGTCAGTCCGACTACCATCGGCGCTAAGGAGCTTAACTTCTGTGTTCGGCATGGGAACAGGTGTGACCTCCTTGCCATTGTCACCAGACAAATGAATGATTATACATTCAAAACTAGATAGTAAGTAAGATTTTGCGTCGCAAAACGTTTTTTAAAAATTGATTAAGTCTTCGATCGATTAGTATTCGTCAGCTCCACGTGTCACCACGCTTCCACCTCGAACCTATTAACCTCGTCATCTTCGAGGGATCTTATAACCGAAGTTGGGAAATCTCATCTTGAGGGGGGCTTCATGCTTAGATGCTTTCAGCACTTATCCCGTCCATACATAGCTACCCAGCTATGCCGTTGGCACGACAACTGGTACACCAGAGGTATGTCCATCCCGGTCCTCTCGTACTAAGGACAGCTCCTCTCAAATTTCCTACGCCCACGACGGATAGGGACCGAACTGTCTCACGACGTTCTGAACCCAGCTCGCGTACCGCTTTAATGGGCGAACAGCCCAACCCTTGGGACCGACTACAGCCCCAGGATGCGATGAGCCGACATCGAGGTGCCAAACCTCCCCGTCGATGTGAACTCTTGGGGGAGATAAGCCTGTTATCCCCGGGGTAGCTTTTATCCGTTGAGCGATGGCCCTTCCATGCGGAACCACCGGATCACTAAGTCCGTCTTTCGACCCTGCTCGACTTGTAGGTCTCGCAGTCAAGCTCCCTTATGCCTTTACACTCTATGAATGATTTCCAACCATTCTGAGGGAACCTTTGAGCGCCTCCGTTACCTTTTAGGAGGCGACCGCCCCAGTCAAACTGCCCGCCTGACACTGTCTCCCACCACGATAAGTGGTGCGGGTTAGAAAGCCAACACAGCTAGGGTAGTATCCCACCAACGCCTCCACGTAAGCTAGCGCTCACGTTTCAAAGGCTCCTACCTATCCTGTACAAGCTGTGCCGAATTTCAATATCAGGCTACAGTAAAGCTCCACGGGGTCTTTCCGTCCTGTCGCGGGTAACCTGCATCTTCACAGGTACTATGATTTCACCGAGTCTCTCGTTGAGACAGTGCCCAAATCGTTACGCCTTTCGTGCGGGTCGGAACTTACCCGACAAGGAATTTCGCTACCTTAGGACCGTTATAGTTACGGCCGCCGTTTACTGGGGCTTCGATTCGTAGCTTCGCAGAAGCTAACCACTCCTCTTAACCTTCCAGCACCGGGCAGGCGTCAGCCCCTATACATCACCTTACGGTTTAGCAGAGACCTGTGTTTTTGATAAACAGTCGCTTGGGCCTATTCACTGCGGCTCTTCTGGGCGTGAACCCTAAAGAGCACCCCTTCTCCCGAAGTTACGGGGTCATTTTGCCGAGTTCCTTAACGAGAGTTCGCTCGCTCACCTTAGAATTCTCATCTTGACTACCTGTGTCGGTTTGCGGTACGGGCACCTGTTATCTATCTAGAGGCTTTTCTCGGCAGTGTGAAATCAACGACTCGAGGAAACAATTTCCTCTCCCCATCACAGCTCAGCCTTATGAGTGCCGGATTTGCCTAACACTCAGCCTTACTGCTTGGACGTGCA
>NZ_JBIWAG010000013.1:1848-3186 GCF_044759965.1 Curtobacterium sp. NPDC098951 | reverse complement strand
GAAATCAACGACTCGAGGAAACAATTTCCTCTCCCCATCACAGCTCAGCCTTATGAGTGCCGGATTTGCCTAACACTCAGCCTTACTGCTTGGACGTGCACTCCAACAGCACGCTTCGCCTATCCTACTGCGTCCCCCCATCGATTAAAACGATACTAGGTGGTACAGGAATATCAACCTGTTATCCATCGCCTACGCCTGTCGGCCTCAGCTTAGGACCCGACTAACCCAGAGCGGACGAGCCTTCCTCTGGAAACCTTAGTCAATCGGTGGACGGGATTCTCACCCGTCTTTCGCTACTCACACCGGCATTCTCACTTCTAAGCGCTCCACATGTCCTTGCGATCATGCTTCGACGCCCTTAGAACGCTCTCCTACCATTGTCCAAAGGACAATCCACAGCTTCGGTAATATGTTTAGCCCCGGTACATTTTCGGCGCAGTGTCACTCGACTAGTGAGCTATTACGCACTCTTTAAATGATGGCTGCTTCTAAGCCAACATCCTAGTTGTCTGGGCAACGCCACATCCTTTTCCACTTAACATATATTTTGGGACCTTAGCTGGTGGTCTGGGCTGTTTCCCTTTCGAACACGGACCTTATCACCCATGTTCTGACTCCCAAGTTAAATTAATTGGCATTCGGAGTTTGTCTGAATTCGGTAACCCGAGAGGGGCCCCTCGTCCAAACAGTGCTCTACCTCCAATAATCATCACTTGAGGCTAGCCCTAAAGCTATTTCGGAGAGAACCAGCTATCTCCAAGTTCGATTGGAATTTCTCCGCTACCCTCAGTTCATCCGCTCACTTTTCAACGTAAGTCGGTTCGGTCCTCCATTCAGTGTTACCTGAACTTCAACCTGACCAAGGGTAGATCACCTGGTTTCGGGTCTACGACCAAATACTCAACGCCCTATTCAGACTCGCTTTCGCTGCGGCTCCACATTTGCTGCTTAACCTTGCATCAGATCGTAACTCGCCGGTTCATTCTACAAAAGGCACGCCATCACCCATTAACGGGCTCTGACTACTTGTAAGCACACGGTTTCAAGTTCTCTTTCACTCCCCTTCCGGGGTACTTTTCACCTTTCCCTCACGGTACTGGTTCACTATCGGTCACTAGAGAGTATTTAGCCTTAGGAGATGGTCCTCCCAGATTCCGACGGAATTTCACGTGCTCCGTCGTACTCAGGATCCACTCAAGAGAGAATATGTTTTCGACTACAGGATTATTACCTTCTTTGATTCATCTTTCCAGATGATTCGTCTAACATGTTCTTTTGTAACTCCGTATAGAGTGTCCTACAACCCCAACAAGCAAGCTTGTTGGTTTGGGCTCT
>NZ_JBIWAG010000013.1:0-1751 GCF_044759965.1 Curtobacterium sp. NPDC098951 | reverse complement strand
GCCCTTTGTATTGTCCATTGTAGCACGTGTGTAGCCCAAATCATAAGGGGCATGATGATTTGACGTCATCCCCACCTTCCTCCGGTTTGTCACCGGCAGTCAACTTAGAGTGCCCAACTTAATGATGGCAACTAAGCTTAAGGGTTGCGCTCGTTGCGGGACTTAACCCAACATCTCACGACACGAGCTGACGACAACCATGCACCACCTGTCACTCTGTCCCCCGAAGGGGAAAACTCTATCTCTAGAGGGGTCAGAGGATGTCAAGATTTGGTAAGGTTCTTCGCGTTGCTTCGAATTAAACCACATGCTCCACCGCTTGTGCGGGTCCCCGTCAATTCCTTTGAGTTTCAACCTTGCGGTCGTACTCCCCAGGCGGAGTGCTTAATGCGTTAGCTGCAGCACTAAGGGGCGGAAACCCCCTAACACTTAGCACTCATCGTTTACGGCGTGGACTACCAGGGTATCTAATCCTGTTTGATCCCCACGCTTTCGCACATCAGCGTCAGTTACAGACCAGAAAGTCGCCTTCGCCACTGGTGTTCCTCCATATCTCTGCGCATTTCACCGCTACACATGGAATTCCACTTTCCTCTTCTGCACTCAAGTTTTCCAGTTTCCAATGACCCTCCACGGTTGAGCCGTGGGCTTTCACATCAGACTTAAAAAACCGCCTACGCGCGCTTTACGCCCAATAATTCCGGATAACGCTTGCCACCTACGTATTACCGCGGCTGCTGGCACGTAGTTAGCCGTGGCTTTCTGATTAGGTACCGTCAAGACGTGCATAGTTACTTACACATTTGTTCTTCCCTAATAACAGAGTTTTACGATCCGAAGACCTTCATCACTCACGCGGCGTTGCTCCGTCAGGCTTTCGCCCATTGCGGAAGATTCCCTACTGCTGCCTCCCGTAGGAGTCTGGACCGTGTCTCAGTTCCAGTGTGGCCGATCACCCTCTCAGGTCGGCTACGCATCGTTGCCTTGGTAAGCCGTTACCTTACCAACTAGCTAATGCGGCGCGGATCCATCTATAAGTGACAGCAAAACCGTCTTTCACTATTGAACCATGCGGTTCAATATATTATCCGGTATTAGCTCCGGTTTCCCGAAGTTATCCCAGTCTTATAGGTAGGTTATCCACGTGTTACTCACCCGTCCGCCGCTAACGTCAGAGGAGCAAGCTCCTCGTCTGTTCGCTCGACTTGCATGTATTAGGCACGCCGCCAGCGTTCATCCTGAGCCAGGATCAAACTCTCCATAAAAATTATGATGTTTGATTAGCTCATAAATACTAAATAGTTTGTAACGTTTCGTTACTGTTTATTGGAATTAACGTTGACATATTGTCATTCAGTTTTCAATGTTCATTAATAATTAAATGGTGGAGACTAGCGGGATCGAACCGCTGACCTCCTGCGTGCAAAGCAGGCGCTCTCCCAGCTGAGCTAAGCCCCCAATATCAAAAGAAGTCGGGAAGACAGGATTCGAACCTGCGACCCCTTGGTCCCAAACCAAGTGCTCTACCAAGCTGAGCTACTTCCCGTATGTAAATTAAATCGATACATAAAATGGCGCGCCCGATAGGAGTCGAACCCATAACCTCTTGATCCGTAGTCAAACGCTCTATCCAGTTGAGCTACGGGCGCAATGTAAAAAGATGGTGCCGAGGACCGGAATCGAACCGGTACGGTGATCTCTCACCGCAGGATTTTAAGTCCTGTGCGTCTGCCAGTTCCGCCACCCCGGCA
>NZ_JBIWAG010000012.1:0-5115 GCF_044759965.1 Curtobacterium sp. NPDC098951 | reverse complement strand
CCGTGAGGGTGTGGGAAATAATTGTGTTGTCAAGTCTTCGGCTTATTAGTACCGGTCAGCTCCACGGGTCGTTAGTCCCCGCTTCCACATCCGGCCTATCAACCCAGTAGTCTGCTGGGAGCCTCTCACACTCAAGGTGCATGGAAATCTCATCTCGAAGACGGCTTCCCGCTTAGATGCTTTCAGCGGTTATCCGGTCCGAACGTAGCTAATCAGCGGTGCCCTTGGCAGAACAACTGACACACCAGAGGTTCGTCCATCCCGGTCCTCTCGTACTAGGGATAGATCTTCTCAAATTTCCAACGCGCGCAGCGGATAGGGACCGAACTGTCTCACGACGTTCTAAACCCAGCTCGCGTACCGCTTTAATGGGCGAACAGCCCAACCCTTGGGACCTACTCCAGCCCCAGGATGCGACGAGCCGACATCGAGGTGCCAAACCATGCCGTCGATATGGACTCTTGGGCAAGATCAGCCTGTTATCCCCGAGGTACCTTTTATCCGTTGAGCGACAGCGCTTCCACAAGCCACTGCCGGATCACTAGTCCCGACTTTCGTCCCTGCTCGACCTGTCAGTCTCACAGTCAAGCTCCCTTGTGCACTTACACTCGCCACCTGATTGCCAACCAGGTTGAGGGAACCTTTGGGCGCCTCCGTTACTCTTTGGGAGGCAACCGCCCCAGTTAAACTACCCACCAGGCACTGTCCATGAACCCGATCAGGGTCCTACGTTAGACATCCAGAGTGACCAGAGTGGTATTTCAACAACGACTCCACGAACACTAGCGTGCCCGCTTCACAGTCTCCCACCTATCCTACACAAGCCACACCGAACACCAATACCAAGCTGTAGTAAAGGTCACGGGGTCTTTCCGTCCTGCTGCGCGTAACGAGCATCTTTACTCGTAGTGCAATTTCGCCGAGTTCGCGGTTGAGACAGCTGGGAAGTCGTTACGCCATTCGTGCAGGTCGGAACTTACCCGACAAGGAATTTCGCTACCTTAGGATGGTTATAGTTACCACCGCCGTTTACTGGGGCTTAAATTCAGAGCTTCGCCCAAAGGCTAACCCTTCCTCTTAACCTTCCAGCACCGGGCAGGCGTCAGTCCGTATACATCGTCTTGCGACTTCGCACGGACCTGTGTTTTTAGTAAACAGTCGCTTCCCACTGGTCTCTGCGGCCTTCAACGCTCACGGAGCAAGTCCGGTCACGTGTCCGGCCCCCCTTCTCCCGAAGTTACGGGGGCATTTTGCCGAGTTCCTTAACCACGATTCTCTCGATCTCCTTGGTATTCTCTACCTGACCACCTGAGTCGGTTTCGGGTACGGGCGGCTGCAACCTCGCGTCGATGCTTTTCTCGGCAGCATAGGATCACTGATTTCCCCTTACGGGTACGCGTCGGATCTCAGGCATACAGACGACGGATTTGCCTATCGTCAGCCCTACATCCTTACACCAGGTTCACCTTACGGATACCATCGCCTGGCTCAGCTACCTTCCTGCGTCACACCTGTTCATACGCTAGCCGCACCAGCATGGGGTCGAGCGTTAGACCGGCCCGCATCACCCCGAAGGGATCCGCTGGTCCGGGTTAGGACTCTTAGCACCACTGGATTAGCTTGGGCGGTTGTTCGCCGGTACGGGAATATCAACCCGTTGTCCATCGACTACGCCTGTCGGCCTCGCCTTAGGTCCCGACTTACCCAGGGCGGATTAACCTGGCCCTGGAACCCTTGGTCTTTCGGAGGACGGGTTTCTCACCCGTCTTTCGCTACTCATGCCTGCATTCTCACTCGTGTAGCGTCCACGGCTGGATCACTCCGCCGCTTCACTCGCCACACGACGCTCTCCTACCACTCCGCACGACTGAACCACGAAGGCTTATCGAGTGTGCGAAATCTACAACTTCGGCGGTGTGCTTGAGCCCCGTTACATTGTCGGCGCGGAATCACTTGACCAGTGAGCTATTACGCACTCTTTCAAGGGTGGCTGCTTCTAAGCCAACCTCCTGGTTGTCTATGCAACTCCACATCCTTTCCCACTTAGCACACGCTTAGGGGCCTTAGTTGGTAGTCTGGGTTGTTTCCCTCTCGACGATGAAGCTTATCCCCCACCGTCTCACTGCTGCGCTCTCACTCACCGGCATTCGGAGTTTGGCTGACGTCAGTAACCTGTTGAGGCCCATCGGCCATCCAGTAGCTCTACCTCCGGCGAGAAACACGCAACGCTGCACCTAAATGCATTTCGGAGAGAACCAGCTATCACGAAGTTTGATTGGCCTTTCACCCCTATCCACAGCTCATCCCCTCCATTTTCAACTGAAGTGGGTTCGGTCCTCCACGACGTCTTACCGTCGCTTCAACCTGGCCATGGATAGATCACTTCGCTTCGGGTCTAGGACATGCGACTCAATCGCCCTATTCAGACTCGCTTTCGCTACGGCTACCCCACACGGGTTAACCTCGCCACATATCACTAACTCGCAGGCTCATTCTTCAAAAGGCACGCCGTCACCCCTACAAGGAGGCTCCGACGGTTTGTAAGCAAACGGTTTCAGGTACTATTTCACTCCCCTCCCGGGGTACTTTTCACCTTTCCCTCACGGTACTTGTCCGCTATCGGTCATCTGGGAGTATTTAGGCTTATCAGGTGGTCCTGACAGATTCACACGGGATTTCTCGGGCCCCGTGCTACTTGGGATACACATCCGGCCATAACACCATTTCGTCTACGGGGCTGGCACCCACTACGGCCCGGCTTTCAAACCGGTTCGACTATGATGCGCTGTAACCGCCCCAGTCCGGCAGAACTGAGTGACGTGTCCCACAACCCCGACCATGCAACGCCCGCCGGCTATCACACATGATCGGTTTAGCCTCATCCGCTTTCGCTCGCCACTACTCACGGAATCACATGTTGTTTTCTCTTCCTGTGGGTACTGAGATGTTTCACTTCCCCACGTTCCCTCTACCCGCCCTATATATTCAGGCGGGAGTCACCAGGTCGACAAGTCGCCTGGCGGGGTTTCCCCATTCGGAAATCCTCGGCTCACAGCTCGATTATCAGCTCCCCGAGGCTTATCGCAGATTTCTACGTCCTTCTTCGGCTCCAGATGCCAAGGCATCCACCGTTTGCTCTTAGAAACTTGACCACAAAGATTAAAATTGCGATCGACTCGACACCAGGCCACCCCGAAAGATGACCATCGTCTCGAGCGATCTAAGATGCTCGCGTCCACTGTGTAGTTCTCAACATACGATCGGCACCACACTCCCCCAACACAACCGTGTCAGCTTCATGCGGCCCACCGAAGAACCCAACCAGCACCCGAAGGCCCCAGTCACGGCTCAACCCCCAACCATCACGGTCAGGAAGCCTGGTCCCTCAGGACCCAACAACGTGCACCAGCCTCCTGCGCTCACCACCAACCCGTTCCAGACCCGCAAGCAGGTCGTACTGAGGCCGACAGCTACGCTGACGACTGCACTGTCAATGTTCCACCCATGAGCTACCGGCGAGAACGTTCGTCTCGATCCGGCGCCTGGACCCATCCCACCCCGAAGGACACGACGAGCCAGATGCTCCTTAGAAAGGAGGTGATCCAGCCGCACCTTCCGGTACGGCTACCTTGTTACGACTTAGTCCTAATCACCGATCCCACCTTCGACGGCTCCTTCCACAAGGGTTAGGCCACCGGCTTCGGGTGTTACCGACTTTCATGACTTGACGGGCGGTGTGTACAAGGCCCGGGAACGTATTCACCGCAGCGTTGCTGATCTGCGATTACTAGCGACTCCGACTTCATGAGGTCGAGTTGCAGACCTCAATCCGAACTGAGACCGGCTTTTTGGGATTCGCTCCACCTTACGGTATCGCAGCCCTTTGTACCGGCCATTGTAGCATGCGTGAAGCCCAAGACATAAGGGGCATGATGATTTGACGTCATCCCCACCTTCCTCCGAGTTGACCCCGGCAGTCTCCTATGAGTCCCCGCCATAACGCGCTGGCAACATAGAACGAGGGTTGCGCTCGTTGCGGGACTTAACCCAACATCTCACGACACGAGCTGACGACAACCATGCACCACCTGTACACCGACCACAAGGGGGCGACCATCTCTGGCCGTTTCCGGTGTATGTCAAGCCTTGGTAAGGTTCTTCGCGTTGCATCGAATTAATCCGCATGCTCCGCCGCTTGTGCGGGCCCCCGTCAATTCCTTTGAGTTTTAGCCTTGCGGCCGTACTCCCCAGGCGGGGCGCTTAATGCGTTAGCTACGACACAGAAACCGTGGAAAGGTCCCTACATCTAGCGCCCAACGTTTACGGCGTGGACTACCAGGGTATCTAATCCTGTTCGCTCCCCACGCTTTCGCTCCTCAGCGTCAGTTACGGCCCAGAGATCTGCCTTCGCCATCGGTGTTCCTCCTGATATCTGCGCATTCCACCGCTACACCAGGAATTCCAATCTCCCCTACCGCACTCTAGTCTGCCCGTACCCACTGCAAGCCCGAGGTTGAGCCTCGGGATTTCACAGCAGACGCGACAAACCGCCTACGAGCTCTTTACGCCCAATAATTCCGGACAACGCTTGCACCCTACGTATTACCGCGGCTGCTGGCACGTAGTTAGCCGGTGCTTTTTCTGCAGGTACCGTCACTTTCGCTTCTTCCCTACTAAAAGAGGTTTACAACCCGAAGGCCGTCATCCCTCACGCGGCGTTGCTGCATCAGGCTTTCGCCCATTGTGCAATATTCCCCACTGCTGCCTCCCGTAGGAGTCTGGGCCGTGTCTCAGTCCCAGTGTGGCCGGTCACCCTCTCAGGCCGGCTACCCGTCGTCGCCTTGGTGAGCCATTACCTCACCAACAAGCTGATAGGCCGCGAGTCCATCCCCAACCAAAAAATCTTTCCACCACCAGACCATGCGGCCGGCAGTCATATCCAGTATTAGACGTCGTTTCCAACGCTTATCCCAGAGTCAGGGGCAGGTTACTCACGTGTTACTCACCCGTTCGCCACTAATCCACCCAGCAAGCTGGGCATCATCGTTCGACTTGCATGTGTTAAGCACGCCGCCAGCGTTCGTCCTGAGCCAGGATCAAACTCTCCGTAAAAAA
>NZ_JBIWAG010000011.1:0-15110 GCF_044759965.1 Curtobacterium sp. NPDC098951 | reverse complement strand
CCATGCCACGAAATTAGCATCATGCTAGCAAGTTAAGCGAACACTGACATGATAAATTAGTGGTTAGCTATATTTTTTACTTTGCAACAGAACCGATTCGTGAGTATCTTCTAAAGTTTTATTGTTAGCTAATACTATAATTATTCCAATAATTATTAGGATTACTGAAATTATAAAAGCGGCTATAAATCCATTTTGAGTAATAAAATCTTTATTATCAAAGTTTTTAGAGTATGTAGTAGCAACCGATGCTAAGACAGAAACACCTACTACTTGTAGTAATTGCTGTATAGTTGTAGTTATACCACTACCTATTCCAGCATCATCTTCATCAAGATTAAGAGTTGCTAAATATTGAGAAACAGGTGCAACACATCCAAACCCAATAGAAGTAATTAACATTGGAGGAAATATACCTATCCAATAATTATTAACAGGAATACCTATAGTGAATAATATAAAACCTATTCCAGCTAATGTTAAACCAGTTATAGCAGCTTTTTTTGATCCGCTGTTTTCATTTATATATTGAAATAAAAACAGCCCTGGAAAGAATCCAATACAAAATGGTAACCATGCTAAGCCGGATTGCATTGGAGTTAAATTTAAGTTATTCTGTAATATTAAAACACCAAGATAAAATAAAGCTCCCGAATTAATAGCTAAGATTCCAACTATAATATATCCTGTAATTCTTGGAGACTTTTTCATTAATCGCGCAGGTATAATACCCTTTTCTGAGTTTTTACAACGTTTTAGTGTAAATATCACGCCCAAAATACTAAAAGCTAGAAGTAACAGACGTAGCCAAAATAAGTTTTCTAGTCCTGATCCTACAATACTTAAAGCAAATAAAAATACTGAAAAAATTAATAACAACGCATTTTTTAAGTCAATTTTAACTTTATGTTTAGATTTGAAAATAGGTATGTAAAATAATATAGCTACATATATAATCATGATAAAAGGCACATTAATTCCAAAAACCCAGCGCCAAGATAAAAAATCAGTCAATATACCGGATAATAGTACTCCTACAATGGAGCCTAAGCCTCCTAAACTTGACCAGATAGCAAATGCTTTAGATCTTTCTGGTCCTGAAGGGAATAATCTCGATACCATTGCTAAACCTGTAGCAGATGCTAAAGCTTCACCTATACCTTGACCGGTTCTAGAGGTAATCAACATAATTGGATTCATTGAAAAAGCTGCTATTAATGAAAAGGTACAGAATATTAGCACTCCTATTTTAAAAATTTTTGTTAGTCCATAAGCATCGCCAACTTTACCACCAAGTAGTAATAAAGATCCAGCAGCAATTAAGTAAGCATTAACTACCCATGTTAAAGACGAATCAGTAAATCCTAAATCTTCTTTGATTTTGGGTAAAGCAACATTAACAACTGTTGCATCTAATAATAAAATGAATTGAATTACTGAAATTACTGTTAGAGCACTCCATTTACCTTTTTTAGAAATTTCCATCTTATCACTCCTCATAAATTTTTTGTTACTAATTTTAATGAATTTTCAATCATTCTATATCCATATTGAGTCCCTATACTTTCTGGATGGAATTGTACTCCTTCAATAGGTCGGCTTTTATGTCTTATACCCATTATTAAATGAGATTTTTTTTCATAAGCCGTTATTATAATATCATTGTTTTTATTGCTATTTTTAATGGTTAGTGAATGGTATCTAACTACTTTAATAGGATTATTAATATTTAGAAATATTCCTTGTTTATCATGTAATATTTCTGAATATTTTCCATGCTCTATGCTAGGAGCTGATTCAATTTTAAAATTAAAGTATTCTCCTATTGATTGGAATCCAAGGCAAACACCAAAAACAGCTTGTTCAGTTGATATACTGTCAATGATTTTATTATATCCATGCTCACTTGGAGTACCTGGTCCTGGTCCTAGAACTAATAAATCTGGATTCCAACTTTCATATTCTTTAATAGGATTATTAGAAACTCTAACTACTTTGGTATAACAACCTAAATCTTTATAATATTGTTCAATAGTATAAACAAAACTATCAAAAGCATCTATTAATAATATCTTCATTAAAATACTCCTCCAAGTGCTTTTGAAAATGATTGGATCTTATTGCCTGCTTCTTCCCATTCAGAATGAGGGTTCGAATCACTTACAATTCCTGCAGCAGCACGTAAAGAGTAATTACCTTGTTTTCCAAATACTGTTCTTATAGTTAATGCAAAAGTACCTATATTATCTTTAGATAAATAACCAGCACAGCCTGAAAATAAACCGCGAGGGTTATTCTTTTCAAGATCATTTATAATTTCTATAGCTCTTATTTTAGGTGCACCTGTCATTGTACCAGCAGGATAATTATGGGATAAAATATCAAATATATCATAATTTTCATCTACAGTAGTTTCAATTGTAGAAACTAGATGAATTAAAGACCCGTAGTCTTCCTCTTTCATAAATGACGGAACTCTAAGTGAATTTTTTTTTGAACAGCGCGCTAAATCATTACGACTTAAATCTACCAACATCAAATGTTCAGCTTGTTCCTTTGCAATACCTGCTAAATTGTTATTATCCTTATTTTTCAATTTAGTTCCAGCTATAGGTCTAACTTGCGCATTATTGTTTTTTACTCTAATCATTAACTCCGGACTAGATGAAATTACTTTGTTTTCCCCTAGGTCTATATAATACATATATGGAGATGGGTTAATTTTAGTCAAATTTTCAAACAGCTTTAGTGGAGTTATTTGAGAATTTGATTTTGCTAATCTACTTAATTGAACTTGATAAATATCACCGGATTTAATATAGTCTTTTGCTCTTTTTACTGAATTTAAAAACACATTTTTTTCTGTTATATTTTCTATACTACCTTTTTCCCAATGATTTTCTAAATCTAGTTCATATTTAGATTTTAATTTTGCAGTTACACTTTTAACAATATGTTTGAATTCGTCAATGTTTAAATATTTTATTTTAACTCTATTTTCAATACTATAATCATATTGAATAATAGTATGATAGACTCGTATAATAATCTCAGGTTCTTCCTTATTTATAAAAAAATTAGAAATATTTTCAAAAAATCTAGTTGCACTATAACCTAAAACGAAAACTATTGGGTAGTCTTCTGGTAATTGAAGAAGCTTTAATATCTTGCGAAACTTATCTTTGATTTCAATGTCTTTGCTATTCATTATTTTTTTACACTTTTCTAAACAATTTTGAAATATCTTTTCACTAAAGAATTCCCAATTATTATTAATAAATTTAATTTCTAGAAGTAAGCCAATCATTAAATTAGAAGATTTTCCATCAACATTTTGAAACCCTTTACGAGTTTCAAACAATGAAGATTTAGGATAGTCTCGTAAAATTTCTAATTTTTTTTTGATAGACGTTGAAACGTTTGATATATCTTTTTCTAAAGAAAGTATATTGTTAAAATCTTGTTCACACATATAAGTTTATCTCCTATCTATTATTCGAGCACTTTTCCATGAAACATAGGCTCCTGTTTCAGTTTTAGGATCTAACTTATCCTTTGTAGTTATATAAACATCTATATTAAATTTTTTCTTCAAGTTTTTTTCTATGTTTTGAATTTCGCTTTCAGTAACATCTGCCACTACATTAATAGACATATTTTCTTCAGATTTTTCATTTAACCATATAGTGCATTGATAGCCAAATATTGTTTTAAATTCTGATAAAATAGAAGATTCTATAAAGAATGGGCTAATTTCTTTGTTGTCTATAATAATTATATCTTTCACACGACCTAAAATTTTTAAAGTTCTTGGGTTATTTTCATTGTTTATATATGCTAGATCACCGGTTTTAAAGCGTATAAGTGGTTTTGCTCCCGGAACAAGCATAGTAACACATAATTCACCTATTTCTTTGCTCCAATTTGCTAAGGGTATTATTTCTACTATATAATTTGTCTCTGATATAAGAAGTTCTCCATCTATAGTTCCTGTAGCTAATGCGTGAATTTCTTGAGAACCATACAATCCATGTGTACATTTAGCATCCCAGATATTGGAAATGTTTTTTAGCATTTCAGGAGTACATAATTCACCTAAAACAAATATTTGTTTTATAGGTAAACGCGAAGGTTCTATATTTAAGCTTTTATAGTATCTAGCCAAAGCTAAAGCAATGGCAGGTGAACAAATCATAGATTTGACATTTAAATCTTTTATAAGTTGAGCAGCTTTTTCTACTCCGACTCTAGGACTTTCTGGCCAAAGCCTTACAAATGGGATTCCTAAATTCCTACATATCTCTCCGTAAGTGTCTCCAAATGCATATAATTCTGAAGGTCCCATGATTGCTGTTAATGCCTCCATATTACCAAAAGTATTTAAATATGCCTTTTTTAACGCATGCTCTACAAATTTACCACTAGTTTCGATATCTAAAGAAGATCTAGGACAAGGTGTTGGCTTACCAGTTGTTCCAGTTGTTTCATAATAAGTTGCTATTTTATCGAAGTTCATACTACATACATCTCTTCCCACTCTTTGCAAATCAGCTTTTGTTGTAAACGGTATATTTTTTAAAAACGGGAAAATGCTATCATTGTCACATTTTTCTAGAAAAAGATCTTTATAGAATTTTGAATATTTACCTACATAATTTATAATTTCTTTGGCTTTTTCTTCATAATAAGTTCTAGGAAGTATGTTTGTTTTAGAATGACTCAAGAATTCATTTATTTCTTTATTCCATTTTTGGAATACTTTATTATCCATCACTTTCACCACTCTTTGTTATATAATTCACTAAATCATTGATTGAATCACTTAATATTATCTCCTCTAAAGGGATATTGGTATTTAATTTTTCTTCAATATCTATCTTCACTTTCATTGCTGAAAGCGAATCACCACCTATGTCTAAAAAATTATCTTGAGGTATAATATTTTTCTCTTCTAAATGGTTAGATATAGAGTTTATTACAACTCTTAAAACATATTTTCTAGAGTTTGAATTATGTTCCTTTTTTTTGTTCATTACTTATTGGCCTCCTTTATTTTTTTAGAAAGATTTTCTACTGTGTCCTCAGTATCAAACAGCATATGGTTAGATGTTAAATTAAATTCTTTATCTATTTTTTCTTTTATTACATTGTAATATTCCAACTTTTCATCTAATTCCAAATATCTATCTTCAGGAAGAACAACTACATCCTTAAGTGTTTCACTGATTATCTTAATAACCATTTTCAATATATTATTATGTTCATTATTATTAGTTTTCTTTTCTTCACTTGTTAAATCATTTCTTATTCTTTTTATATCAATTTTTCCGTTATTAGATAAAGGGAAGTTCGGTAGCCTTTTTATTAAACTTGGTATCATATAGTCGGGTAAATTTTTCTTTAATTTTTCCAAAAGTTTTTCACTACAATAATTTCCGATATATACCATTGCTATATTTTTGTTTTTTCCATTTTTATCTTTTAACGCTAAAGCTATGGCTTTTTCAACATCTGATAATTCCAATGCTAATTTTTCTATTTCACTTAATTCAATACGTAGCCCTTTAATTTTAATTTGATTATCTATTCTACCTAAAATTTCAATTTCACCATTAGGAAGATACCTGCCTAAGTCTCCAGTTCTATACATTCTTTTTTTTGATTTCGGTTCTATAAAAAAGAAGTAATTAGTTAAATTTTTCTCATCTAAATAACCTCTTGCTAAGGAAATTTCACTTTCTACTATCATTTCTCCAACTACCCAATTAGGACAATGTTCTAAATCATGATTCATAATATGGTATTTTGAATTTGCCATGGGAACCCCATAAATAACTGAATTACAAATTTCTCCTTCGTTTTTTGTTATTTTATGGATAATAGACCAATTCGTGGTTTCAGTAGGGCCACCACAAGAATATAAATCAGAATTAGGATAAATTTTTCTTACTTTTGGTAATAAATCTAAAGGGATCCAATCCCCTGCCATTACAATATTTTTCATAGAAGTAATATTTTTAAAATTCCTTCTACTTTCAGCTATATAACAAACTAATTCCATAATAGCTGGAACACATGCCCAAAAGTTTACGTTATGTTTCTTTTGTAGATTTACCCATGTTTCGATATCAGGACCATTTTTATGTTCAGGTATAACTACTTTTCCGCCATGAAGTAATGGACCAAACACATCAAAAACTGACATATCAAAGTTTAAAGAAGCTGTAGCTAAGTGACATGTTTCGCTATCTAAATTGAATCTCTTTACAACATCATAAATATGATTTATTACTGACTCCTCTGAAATTTCAACACCTTTGGGATTTCCTGTTGAACCAGATGTAAATATGACATAGGGAGAATAATCAATAGGCTTAGTTTTTATTCCTATTTTTTTGTCCTCTGTATTTTCTAAACACTCTATCTCTATTTTGTTTAACCCTTCTATTAATAATGTAACTTCCTTACTAGTAATAATAGTTTTGATGTTTCCTTTTTCAATAATTTTTTTAATTCTCTCTAAAGGGAGATCTATATCAATCGGAACATAACCAGTATTACTTATTAAACAACCATAAACAGCCTGGTATTGATAAACACTTTTAGGGAGTAATATACCTACAAATTCTTTTTCAGCACTACGATATTTGTTGATTAAATTACTTACTTTTTTAGATTTATCTATAATTTCCTTCCAGGTGTATGAATTATTTTTATAGATAAGAAATGTCTCATTAGGTTTTTCTTTTAATTTATTTAATAATAAGTCTCTCAAAGCTATATTAGGTAAAATTGATTCTGTTGAATTTATTGTTTCTCTTTGTTTTTTCTGATATGAGGGTAATAAGTCTAAACTTCTTTTTTTCCAAATTGAAGGATTATCACAAAGATTATTTAATAGTTTAGAGAAAGTTTTAAACATGTCTTCAACGACAACTGGTTGAATTGCATTTTTTAAATAATCCCACTTAAAAATTAAATCACCTTCTGACTCCCTTATTTGAACATCAAGCGTTACTTGAGGAGTTTGAGAAACACCATATACCTCTTTCCCTAGTAAAGAAGCATCACGTCTTTTAGGGTGGCCTAATAAACTAGTTAATACGACCGGCATTAAAGGTTCTTTTCCGTTTTTATTTCTACGAGATAATTCTCTTAAAACTTCTACACCTGTAAATAATCTATTGTCTAGAGCTTCCCATATTTCTTTTTGTAAAATAGAGCCCTTATCTTCTAACTTTAAATTTTTACCTACACTGTACGGAACCAATAATGTATTAGTGAAGTCTCCGACTATATTATCTATATCATCACTAACTGGTAACCTATCTGATACAGGAAAGTTTAACGTAAAATCATTTGATTCATTCCAAAATCGTAAAACTTCACAAAGAATTAAAGCAATAATTCCTGATGGTGAAATTTCCTTTTCCTGACCACTAATTTTAAGTGCGTCCCATTTACTTTTCTCCAATACTCCTTCAAATCTTTTAAATTGATGATGTCCGTTTATTTTCTTTTTATCTACCATTGGTAATTTAGGAGCAGGCGGTAGATTAGTTACTTTATCTAACCAATATTTTTTAGATTCTAAATATTGATTGGTTTTCTTTAAAGATTCTCTATATAACACATAATCCTTAAAACTTGTTTTTATCTCAGGTAAATATTGCTCTCTTCCTGAATAAATATCTATTAAATCTGGTATTAAAACTTGAAATATTGACCATGCATCTGCAATAAGCATATCTATACAAAAATGTAATCTATATTCACTGCTATCTATTTTTGAAAGACTGAATTTGAACAATGGCCAATTAGAAAAACCTATTTCTTCATTAGACATCTTATTTCTAATCCGATTAATTTTATTTTTTTTAAATTCTAGATTTTCTTTACTAAAATCATTAAATTCTAATTCATATGGCTTCGTTAGAGTTTTAATTATTTCCTGTTTCCCTCTATTATTGATTACCATCCGCAACATGTCGTGTCTATTAATCAGATGATTTATAGAATCTGATAATTTTTTAACATCTATTTTATCTACTTTCCATTCAAAGTAACCTTGACAACCTACACCACCATAATTAAAATCCATTCCTCTTCCAATCCATAATGCTTGTTGGCTTTCATTTAATTGGAAAGGTTTATACTTATCAACTTTATTTGTTAATTCAAAGGAAGGCAGTTCATTTTTTTGAGAATTTTCTACCAAATTTACAAATGAGAAAAAAGTTGGATCCTCTAGAAATTCATTCATTTTTATTTTAATTCCTTTTTCATATGACAATTCACCTATTAATCTCATAGCACTTAAAGAATCTCCACCATCATAAAAGAAATTAGAGTTTTTATTTCTTAGGCAAGAATTAGTCCACTTTTCCCATTTGTTTTTTAAATAAAATTCTATTTGTGAAGAAATTTTGATTCTCTTTTGTCCTTTATCAAACTTATAATTTTTTAATTTTTTATAATCGACTTTTTGATTGTTAGTTAAAGGAAGTTTCTTGAATTCTATATGTGTCGGTTCAAAATACCCAGGTAAATATTTCTTTATGTGTTTTCTTATAGAATTTAAAAATTCATTATCAGTTCTATTACTCTCAACAAAAAGAACTATTTTTTCATTTAATAAAACAGCCGCTACTTTTTTAACACCTTTTATTTCTAATACTTTAATTTCTATTTCTGATAAGTCAACTCTATGTCCTCTAACTTTTACTAGTGAATCAATTCTTCCTAAAATTTCAATTTTTCCATTCAATTTTATCCTAGCTCTATCTCCAGTATTGTATTTTAAACGAGAACTATCATCTAAATTATTAATATCAAAAGACTTTTTTGTGTCTTTCGGATTTACATAACCTAAAGATAAAGTTTCTCCTGTAACAACTAGTTCTCCAATACATCCCCTTGGTAATGGAGTCCCTTTTTCATTAACAATATAAGCGTTAGCACCTTCTATAGGATGTCCAACAGTAGGTAAGGTCTTCATGTTTCTATAGGTTGATAAATTTTCAATTGAAACTACCGCTGCTTCTGCAGCACCGTATACGTTGAAAACTGAGTAAAAAATATTATCAGGTGGCCATTTCTTACATTTCTCTCCTGCTATAATCATAGTTGATAATCTGGTTTTTATAGGTGTTTCCCATATAGCTTCAGCAATTGAAGTCATTACAAGTGTATGATTAATTCTTTGTTCATTCATCCAATTTATAATACTAGTAACATCTTTAGATAACTTTTGAGGATATATTTTAATTGTTCCACCAGCACTTAAAACAGGTAAACAATCAACTTCTATCATTCCATAACCAGGAGAAGAAAACCATGTACCTATACTCCCTATATTTAAACTTGCTGTTTTAATTATAGAATCTAAGGTTACAGACATTCCTTTATATGATAAACAAGCTGCTTTAGGTTTCCCTGTTGTGCCAGATGTTCCAGCTATAAAGCTTGATTTTTCATCAAAATTTATAGAGGGAAAACTAGGTTGATTTAACAATTTGCTATCCCACTTTTTTTCCACGTCTAAAGTTATAAATTTATTATTTGGTATAATATCTGAAACTTTATTAGATGTTAGAACTAAATCAGGATCAACATCATCTAGAAAACTCAACAATCTATTAATTGGTTGGCTTATATCCATTAAAACACAGGTACCACCAATGCGTTGAACTGCTAAAACAGCTAATAAATATTTCCAACTTTTTTCTATACATAATGCTACTTTAATTTGCTGTTTTTTTACTTTTTCACTTATATTATTTACTAATACACTAGACTTATCCCATAATTCTTCATAACTCAATTTGACACTGTTTTCTTCATCTACAATAGCTATTTTATTGCCATCTTTTTTGACAATTTCATAAAATCGCTGTGCAAAAGTTTTTATTTTAACTTCTTTCGAACTAACATCTTCATAATTTTGATAAAAATGCTCGTCTAAAGTGAATTTAAATACCTTCAAAAGCTCATAAAAATTAATTTCACTTATTTTTATTTTTTTGACTTTTAAATACCAAAAATTTCCATCGTAGACTAAATTTACTGTACCATCAAATTCTTTCTTATCAGTAATAGTTATATCAATATCTTCATCATTGTTATTATTTAGGAACTCTTCGTTTATTTTAGGATTTTCACTTAGAAGCTTGCTTGCATATTCCATAAAGTTAGTTGTTTTACTAATTTCATCTTTATTAGATTTGATAATTTTTTTTTGATCATTAAATTCTAATTTTATATTAGTAACTGTTTTTTCATTGATATATGAGGTTGTTTTTACTACTAAAGCTAACATTGATAGAATATCAAAGTTTTTATTTTGAATTAATTTTTCACTCCAAAACTCTTTGTCTGTATCAAAATACTCAGATTCAAAAATTTCCCATACTTCATGGTTCAACATTTCAACCACTCCCTATTTAGAATATTCTACACCTAATCTTGCGCACCATTTTAATATCGCACTATTTATAATTTTTAAATTTTCAACCTTAATATGAGAGAGATCTGATTCAAAAATACGTTTATTATTTCTTTTCCTTATTTTCCAAGTTGCTACAGCTTGATTTCCTAGTATTATTACTGGCAATCCATTTCCTGATTTATCATATGCTCCTATATCTTTTAGCCCTAGACTTTCTCTTTGAATAGAATTAGGACTATATCCCATTAAAATTGGATCCCAAGCAGGTAATAATTTACACTCATCTATATTTTCATCTTTCATTTCAAAAAATTTGAATTCTTTATATTTTTTTGAATGGATCCAGAAATCTTCACTTAATTTTTTTGAATTGATTCGTTTCAAAATTGATAACGCTTCCTTTTTGCCAATCCCCATCCACCAAGATATGTCTTCAGATGTAACAGGTCCATACTGATACAGATAACTCTCAACTAATTCTTTCTTTATTTTTTCTAAATCATAATCAATATTCCAAAAATTATATGGCAAACTTTTATACCCCCATCTATTTGACCATATGTTTTTAGTGGGGATTCTCAATAAATCACCTATATAAGTACCAAAGTTAACAATAGATCTAATACTTTTTTTATTAATATCCATATATTTTCTAATACTTTCTAAACTTTTAGGATTATCGCTTGTATAATGTTTAATTTGTATTATAAATTTCTTATAATCTTCAAAGGTTAAATTTCCTTCTTTTAATCTCCATTCATGTTTTGAATAATCCATTTTAAATGTATTGAATACTTTTTTTGCTATTTCCCTTTTCATTATAAATTTAGATTTTCTCATTCCTGGAATTCTAATTAAATTTTCAGATTCCTCCATAGAAATAGCTTGACTCAATGTTATATTTGAATTTCTTGACATCACAACTTGCCAGCTAGTTGGTCTACTAGAATATATTCCAATATATAAACTGGAAATTTCTTCAAGATTCATATTTTCCATTTTTTTTAAATGTTCATAAATTAGCCATTTAGAAATTTTTTCTTTACTTATACTCATAAAATCACCTTAATATTTTTGAGTATATTTTTTTATAGGATATTTTTCACAGAGATCTTGAACTGTAATCTTAAAATTATTTACTGATTCTTCTGATAATTCATAACTCTTATCATCAATGACTTTTATTTTCGTTAAAATTTCATCTATTAAATCAACAATTTTAGAGCATCCTTCCGTATCCAGATACCTTTGGGCTAACGCACCTGTTCCAATTCGCAAACCACTTGTTATAGTCGATGTTCTTTTTTCTCCTGGTATTCTATTCTTATTAACTATTATTGAGCATTCCTCTAATGCTTTTTCAGCAATAATACCTGTAATATTTTCTGGCAATTCAACCAAAATTGTATGATTTTTAGTACCATTACCTATAACTTTATAACCTTTCTTAATTAATAAACTTGCTATTAAATCTGCTATTTCTCTAATTCTTCCTATATATTCATAAAATTCTCTTGATTTTGCATATTCAAACGTCACTGCTTTGGCTGCTATATTATTTACTGCTGGAGCTCCTTGCATCCACGGGAATATAGACTTTTGTAATAACTTCCTAAAAGTGATGTTTTTTCCTGGGACGATTTCATCAGAATCATTACCCGATAAAATTAAACCGCCTCTGGGTCCTGCTAACTGTTTATGAGTACATGTAGTAGTTATATGTGCTTGGTTTATTGGGCTAGGATGTCTATTGGTAACTACTAAACCAGCTATATGAGAAATATCGGCCATTAAAATTGCACCGACTGAGTCTGCTATTTCTCTAAACTTTTTAAAATCTACAACTTGAGAATAAGCTGTAGCTCCGCAAATGATAAGTCTTGGTCTATACTTTTTAGCTATTCTTTCAACTTCGTCGTAATCGATTATTCCTTGATTATCCACATGATAACCTATAGCTTTATAATAATTACCAGAAAAAGTTACTTTACTCCCGTGTGTTAAATGTCCTCCATCATCTAGTGACATACCTAATATAGTATCTCCAGGATCTAAAATTGCAGATAACACTTGATAATTAGCACTAGATGCAGAATGTGGTTGTACCCCAGCATATTTCGCATCGAAAATTTGACAAGCTCTATCAATTGCTAATTGCTCTATTTTATCAACAAACTCACAACCTGCATGGTACCTTTTACCTGGTTTTCCTTCTGCTGTAACATTAACTAACGTTGATGATGTTGCATATAAAATGCTAGGATCCACCGCACAACAAGACGCAACTAGTGAAAGTGATTTATGTTGCTTCTCAATCTCTTTATCAAGTATATTATTAACTTCTAAGTCTTTATATATTAGTTCAGTTTTACCTTTACTTATTAAATCAAATTGATTGTCTATAATTTTATATTTATTTTTCATTTATTCATCATCCTTTTGTATATAAGAATATATAGCTTTTTCAACTTCTGATAAATGTGTCTTTAAAAAGTAGTGTCCACCCTCATGAACTATTTCTTTTTCGTTTATTTCTAAAAACTTCTTCCAATCATCGATAGCTTTAGATGTATGTGATATCGAGGGATCATTATCTCCTAATAATATTTTAGCAACGGGCTTATCGTACTTATCTCCTAGTAGTATTCTATACATCTCATTAGATATTATGTGGTCTCTTCGCCCTCGAGTTAACATACCCGAAATTTCTTTATCATTTAATCCTTCGAAACCGCCAATAGATCTTAGGTAATCACCCCACTCTTCATTTGATGTTATTCGTGACTCTTCAAGCGATTTATCAGGGTTAATAACCGGCATAGAAGCACCTATTATTAAATATATGTTTTTTTTATTTAATTTTGAAGCTAAATAAGTAGCCGTTGATGCACCAGCACAATGGCCATATATAATAATTTTTTTACTATTAATTTTATTAATCTCCGCAATAATACTTTCAAACTTTTTTTCTAGATATTCTTCGTCTGAAGAAATATCACCGAAGTCAACCCCGTAAACCATAAAATCATCATTGTCTTTAAATATATTCTTATACGAAGTTGGGTCTCCTCCACCAAATGGGACACCAATAAAAACATTATTGATTTCATGATTTATAATTTTTTCATTTTTTAACGGGATTAATCGAGCGAATTTTCTGGCTTTTTCACCGTTAAGATATTCCATTAACTTTAACGGGGTAGGATTTTCAAAAATAGTTATTATTGGTAAATCATTATCTAGAGAACTCATTAGTCTTATAGCATCAAAAGAATCTCCACCTTTTTCAAAAAAATTAGAATTATCATTAATATCATCTGTTTCTAATATATCTTTAAAGTTTTTTTTAATATATTGAATATCATATTCCATTTATTTAATCTCCTTTAAAATTCAATTCTAATTTATTTAGTAATTTTTTTATCGCTTCTTTAGAGCAGAATTTTCCTTCGAGTATTATTTTTACAATACTGTCATTCCTATGATCTATTTCAATTCCAACTGGGAAAGTATTGTCTAGTGTATACTGGGAAGGGATATTTCTAATTGTAGATGTATTGATAAATAATTCTGATAACAAACAAGCATCTAAAATGTACTTATAAGTACTATCTTTAAATGCCTTAGCTTCTAAACTAACTCCTTTTTTTATTTCCGAATATACAGATTTCTCATCTGTTTTTATAGGAATCAGTCCTGTAGTCATGCCTAAGCAATCATAATCGTAAACAGATGACCATAATTGAGATGTGCACAAAATATTACCACTACAAAAAACTTTTTCTTCTTTTAAAAATTCTACTAATTCAAACAAAAATTCTTCCACACAAACAGAAAAATTCAACTTTTTAGAAATAGTAATTCGTGGTTTTTCAATATCCCAGCTTAATGCTCCCTTTCGAGAAAGTTTTATTGGTTTAAATTCATTTTTATTTTTATATGGAGAATGCATAAAATTATATTGCTTTTGTATGTAATCTTTATAATTACTCTTCATGGTCTTTGCTTTATTTATAGCGTCTTTGATAGAAATGTTTATTCCAGTTTCAATTAAATTGATAAACAAATTTAACGTTCTTTCATCTGCTAAGTAATGATTTATAGATAAAGCATAAGTTGTGCTATCCTTTTCTTCTTTAATTCCTAAGACAAATAGTTTTTTTTTTTATTAACTTTTGGTTCTCTAATAATATTGTCCTTTTTTCATTATTTTTAAAATAGTAAATATAAATATCATCTTCAGAAATATTACAACCCCATCCAACGTTTATAAGACTTTTATAGAAATTTATCGGAAGTTTCCGTTTAGATGATATGTTTTTATACAAGCTTACAGAATTTCCAACTCCTGTCTTTTGTTCTTTTAAATATAACAACATAGCCTCAAAACTTAAATTATTTAAATTAATTTTTATTCACCTTCTTACTTTTATATAAGAAAAAATAATGATATATTATAAATCTACTTTTACAACATATCATAAAACAGTGCATTTATATATAAACTTTACAAAGTTATAATAAAATTAAAAAAAGGAGGAAAATATGAAGAAAGCATTATTTATTTTGGTTCTGTTGCAAAGTAAAAAATATAGCTAACCACTAATTTATCATGTCAGTGTTCGCTTAACTTGCTAGCATGATGCTAATTTCGTGGCATGGC
>NZ_JBIWAG010000010.1:8218-17173 GCF_044759965.1 Curtobacterium sp. NPDC098951 | reverse complement strand
GGGGGCCCGTGGGCGCGGGCGCGCGGGGGGGCGGGGGACCCCCCCCCGGGGGGGGGGGGGGGGGCCCCGCCGGGGGGGGGGGGGGCGGCGGGGGGGGGGGGGGCGCGGGGGGGGGGGGGGGGCCCCCCCCCCCCCCCCCCCCCCCGACTCGTGGTCCGGTCACCCCCCCCGGACCCGTCGGTGCCCGGAAGCGTCGCCGCGCGTCGTCAGCCGACGCGGCGGGGGACACCGGCCACGGCTGACCCGCGGGAGCACGGCGCATCCTCGGACCATGACCGACGACGCCACCCCCACGCTCTCGGGCGGGACCTACCGCCTCGCCGACGACCTCGAACTGACGCGGTTCGGGTACGGCGCCATGCAGCTCGCCGGACCGAACGTGTTCGGCCCGCCGAAGGACCACGACGAGGCCGTCCGGGTCCTCCGCGCGGTGGTGGAGGCGGGCATCACGCACATCGACACCGCGGACTTCTACGGCCCGCACGTCACGAACGCGCTCATCCGTGAAGCGCTGCACCCGTACCCGGACGACCTCCACATCGTGACGAAGGTCGGCACCCGCCGCGATGAGAAGGGGCGGTGGCCGCAGGCTCGGCAGCCGGAGCAGCTCGTCGAGCAGGTGCACGACAACCTCCGGACGCTCGGGCTCGAGCAGCTCGAGGTGGTCAACCTCCGGGTGGGCGGGTTCGACGCTCCGGAGCCGGGCAGCCTGGCGCCGCAGTTCGAGGCGCTCGCGGCGCTCCAGCAGCAGGGGCTCATCCGGCACCTCGGCGTCTCGACGGTGACGGCCGAGCAGCTCGCCGAGGCGCAGGGCATCGCGCCGGTGGTGTGCGTGCAGAACATGTTCAACGTGGCGCGCCGCGAGGACGAGGCCCTGGTGGAGTCGGCGGCGGAACAGGGCATCGCCTACGTGCCGTACTTCCCGCTCGGGGGCTTCTCGCCGATCGACTACGCCACCCTCGACCGTGTCGCCGAGCGGCTGCACGTGTCACGGACGACGGTCGCGCTCTCGTGGCTGCTGAAGCGGTCGCCGAACATCCTGCTCATCCCGGGGACGTCGTCGGTCGGGCACCTGCACGAGAACATCGCCTCGGCGGGGTTCGACCTGCCCGCGGACGCCGTGGCCGAGCTGGAGGCGCTCGGCGCCGCCTGACAGCGAGCGCCGCCTGACAGCGAGCGCCGCCTGACAGCGAGCGCCGGCCGACAGCGTGCGCCGGCCGACAGCGTGCGCCGGCTGCGACCTCAGGCCACCGTCGCCAACGCGAAGGGCAGCACCGCCGATGCTCCGGCCCGCCGCAGCTCCCGCCCGGCGACGGTCATCGTCCACCGGCTGTCCACCAGGTCGTCGACGAGCAACACCGGCCCCTCGTGCGACTGCAGCGCGGCCCCGAGCGCCGGGTCGACGACGAACGTGTCCCACACCCCGGACAACCGGTAGGCGCTGTTCGTCGCACCGTCCCCGCGCGGCGTCCCACCGTTCCGCCCGAGCGTCCCGAGGAACTGCAGCCGCCCGATCGAGGACAGCGCCTGCGCGAGCGAGCCCACGAGCTCGGGCCGCGACCGCGAGGACATCGCGACGACCCCGGTCGGCCGGGTCTCCCACGGCCAGTCCTTGAGCGCACGGACGCACCCGTCGACGAGTTCGCGGGAGATCGGGGCGTCGGCGGTGGACGGCGAGAACAGCGCTCGCAGCGGTCCGCCCCACCCGAGGTCGGTGAGTCGGGCGACGGCGTGGCCGGGCTGCACGAGCTCGTCGGCGCCGATCTTGCCCCGCACCGAGACGCCGAGCGACGACATGCCCGACGGCCACTGGGCGCGCGGGGCGATCTCGACACCGACCTTGTCGAGCGCCGCCGCGGCACCGGAGGCGTCGGACGACGAGACGTCCGACGGGTACCAGGCCCCGGCGCAGTTGTCGCACCGGCCGCACGGTTCGGCGGACGGGTCGTCGAGGTCCTGCTGCAGGAGCTGCATGCGGCACGCCGAGGTGGACTCGTAGGTGAGCATCGCCGCGGCCTCGGCAGCGCGGGCCGCGGCGACACGCTCGTAGCGGGGCGCGTCGTACTCCCACGGCTGCCCGGTCGCGACCCACCCTCCGGCGACCCGCTGCACGGCGCCGTCGACGTCGAGCACCTTGAGCAGGAGCTCGAGGGTGGAGCGCTTGATGTCGACCAACCCCTCGAGCGCGACGGTGGACATCGCGGCGTCACGGGACAGCGCGTTCAGCACCGCGGACGCGCGGGCTTCGGTCGGCATGGACGCGCTCGCGAAGTACTGCCAGATCTCCTGGTCCTCGCGCCCGGGCAGCAGCAGGACGTCCGCGTTGTCGGTGGCGCGTCCGGCGCGGCCGATCTGCTGGTAGTAGGCGACGGGCGAGGACGGGGCGCCGACGTGGACGACGAACCCCAGGTCGGGCTTGTCGAACCCCATGCCGAGCGCACTCGTCGCCACGAGGGCCTTGAGCTCGTTGCCCTTGAGCTGCTGCTCGAGCTGCTCGCGCTCGTCGGTGTCGGTCCGGCCGGTGTAGGCGCGGACGGCGTACCCGTTGTCGCGCAGGAGCCGGGCGATGTCCTCGGCTGCCGAGACGGTGAGCGTGTAGATGATCCCGCTGCCCGGCAGGTCACCGAGGTGCGCCAGCAGCCAGCCGAGCCGCTGCCGGGCGTCGGGGAGCGACAGCACGCCGAGCCGCAGCGAGGCCCGTGCGAGGGACCCGCGGATGGTGAAGACTGGGGCGTCGGGGCCGGCGGTGAGCTGCTCGGCGACGTCCTCGACCACGCGCTCGTTCGCCGTCGCGGTGGTGGCGAGCACGGGCACGCCGTGGGGGAGCGACCGGATGAGCTCGGCCAGTCGCCGGTAGTCCGGTCGGAAGTCGTGCCCCCAGTCGGAGATGCAGTGCGCCTCGTCGACGACGAGCATGCCCATGCGGGCGATCAGCGTCGGCAGCTGTTCGTCGCGGAACCGCGGGTTGTTGAGCCGTTCGGGGGAGACGAGCAGGACGTCGACCTCGTCACGGGCCAGCGCCGCCTGCGTCTCACCCCACTCGTGCGCGTTCGCCGAGTTGATCGAGACCGCGCGCACCCCGGCGCGGGCAGCCGCGGCGACCTGGTCGCGCATGAGCGCCAGCAGCGGCGACACGAGCACCGTCGGCCCGCCCCCGCGGCGCCGGAGCAGCAGGGTCGCGAGGAAGTACACGGCGGACTTCCCCCACCCGGTGCGCTGCACCACGAGGGCCCGCTGCCGGTGTTCGACCAGCGCCGAGATCGCCTCGAGCTGACCGGGGTGGAACACCGCGTCCGGCCGCCCGGTCAGGGCGTGCAGCGCCTCCTGCGCCTCCGCAGCGATCGTGGGGGACGGCGGAGCAGGTGGCGGGGCAACAGACATGACCCCATGCTGTCAGCACCGACCGACGAAACGTGGGTCGCGCCTCCCGGCTGTGGACAACTCACCCACGCAACCCGCTACTGGTACGTGATCAGCGACGGTGTCGGCGTCACGTCCGCCATCGTCTGCTGCGGCGTCAGCATCGGTGTGTCCTCGTCGTAGAAGTTCTTCCAGCCCCAGTGGATGCCCTCGGGCGCTCTGACGTGCAGCGCCTTCCACGTCGCCTGCTTGTCGGGCTGCGACCCCTGCCCGTCGACGTGCACGAGCACGTCGAGCTCCGGGTGCTGCTCGAGCGTGTCGCGGTCCTGGATCATCGACAGTCGGAACTGGTGCAGCACGAACGCCTTCGGGGGGAGCCCCTTCTCCTTCACCAGGTCCGCGAGCCACGAGGACACCTCGTTCACCTCGGACGCCTTCACGCTCCCGATCTGCTCGAGCGGGACCTGGTCGTGCCCGAGCCGCCACTCGGGGTCGAGCGCCAGCCACACGCCCGGCTCCGACAGCAGTGACTCGTACCGCTTCGCCTGCGACAGGAAGTCCGCGCGCCCGGGCTGCAGGTCGAGGATCACGGGCATCCCGGCATCGTGCGCGGCATCGACGTAGGGCTCGAGCGTCGACACCGGCAGCTCGGTGGAGTAGTCCCCGTCCGCGCCGGCGTCCCCGGCGGCGACGGTCGCGATGACCTCCATCGCGGGTGTGATCGGCACGTCGCCGAGCCCCTCGTAGGACGCCGCGACGGACTTCGCACGCTGCACCGTCGCCGTCGGGTCCTGCTCGCCGAGGACACCGAGCGCGGGGGCTCCCGGCGCGCCGTAGAGCGCCACGTAGCGGTGCCCGTCGAACGGCCGCTGCCCGCCGTCGGGAAGCTGCCACCCGTTCTCGGCGGCGCGGACGGTCCACTGCGGGTCCGGCAGGTCGGCGAACGCCGCCCCCACCAGCACCGTCGGGTGGTCCTGTCGCTCGTGCAGCGCCGTCACGACGTCCCGCGAGGCCGCGGGGTCCGTCACACCGTCCGGCATCGTCACGACGCGGGCACCCGCCGCCTTCGCGGTCGCCACGGCTGCGGCGTCGGCGCTCGCGTCCGCCACGACGACGGTGGCCTGCCTGGAGGCGCGGCTCGGCTCCGGCGCGTCCCCGCCGTCCGGCGCATCCCGCTCCGGGACGTCCGTGTCGATCGCGACGTCGCCCTCGGCCTGGTACCACCGGGCGCCGAGGCGCGCCAGCTCGCGCGCGGCGGGCGATCCGTCCTTCCCTTGGGACTCGCCCGGTGCGGCCGACTCGTTCCCGCCGGTGAGGAGGACCGGGACGTGGGCCGCCTCGGCGGCGCTCGCCGCGGACCGCACGGCGTCGGCGTCACCGGCCGGCGCGACGACGGCCCCGGGAGCGGACGCGAACAACGCGCGGCTCGTCCGGACCGATCGGTCGACGGCGTCGGACGCCGATGCGACCGACACGGTCTGTGCGGTCGCCTTCGCCAGGGTCGCCCGGGTCGGCCCGGACTGGGCCCCGGTGCACCCGGCGGCTCCGAGCAGCAGACCGGTCGCTGCGAGTGCGAGGAGGACACGGGAGGTGGGGCCGGAACGCATCGGGCCACCCTACGAGCCGGGTGGCGGGGACCCTGGGAATCCGACGGGTGTCGTGCGGGCTCGACGACGTGCCGGGACCAACCGCCGGGCGACGCGCGCGGGAGGACAGCGCGTGGCGTCGGAGGGGGCCGGCGTCCGCTATGCTGGTCGGGTTGCTCCGCGCTCCGGTCGGACGCGGGCGACGTGGGTCCCTCGGGGCTCGCGGGCTGTGGCGCAGCTTGGTAGCGCACTTGACTGGGGGTCAAGGGGTCGCAGGTTCAAATCCTGTCAGCCCGACCGACAAGCCCCGACGGAACACCGCTTCCGTCGGGGCTTCTGCGTTCCCGGCGCCGCATGCATCCCGGAACGGTGCGACCCGCGCGATCCCTCCGGGCGACCACGTCAGCGACCGGTGGTCGCCGGGCCCTCCGGCTCCCACCCGAGCGCCGGCCCGAGGCGCTCCGCCATGTCCGTGACGATCTGTGCGTAGTCCTCCGCCTCGAACGAGAACGGCAGTGCGAACGCGACCTCCGTCGCCACCTGGTAGCCGGCGTCCGCACGGAGCCGGTCCGCGATCTCGGCCGACGTCCCGACCAGGTCGGCGGCGAACAGCAGCTTCCCGGGTCCCATCGGCACGCCGACGCGGCCCGACCGACCCTCGACGTAGGCCCGGTAGCGGGCCTCCTGCTCGGGCGTCGCCGTGTCGGTGGGGATCACGACGAGGCCCTGCGAGACGCGGGCGGAGCTCGGGGACGGGTGCGCATCGAGGTAGGCCTCGACCTGGGCGCGCTGGTTCGTCGCGAAGTCCGTGCCGATCTCGCTCCGGGTGACGCTCGAGGTCAACAGGTGGAAGCCGTTCTGCGCGGCCCACACCGCCGACCGCGTGCTGCCCGTGCCGTACCAGAGCCGGTCGGCGAGGCCGGGGCTCTGCGGCTGGACGGTCGTGGCGAACTCCTCGATGCCGCGACGCTCGGCCACGTCGACGATCGGAACACCCCGCACCAGGTCGCGGAAGCGCAGGAGTCGGGTCTCGCTGAAGTCCTCGTGCTCGGCGGTGTCCGGGTAGAGCGCCTCCCTGTAGAGGTCGTAGTTCATGGGCGTGCCCGACGAGAAGCCGGGGTTGAGGCGACCGCCGAGCAGCACGTCGACCGTCGCCAGGTCCTCGGCGAGACGGAACGGGTTCTCCGCGCCGATCGGGGTGACGGCCGTCCCGAGCGCGATCCGGGAGGTCCGCTGCGACGCCGCCGCCATGACCGCGACGGGGGAGGAGATGCCGTGCTGCACGTGCCGGTGTCGCAGCCACGCGCTGTCGAAGCCGAGGGCCTCGGCGCGCTCGATGACCCGGAGCGTCTCCTCGTGACCGAGTCCGGGGCGTGCCGGGTCGAACGACCCGATGGTCAGGAAGCCGAGGCGTTCGAGGGGACGTCCGTCGAGAGGCATGTGTCGATCGTGGCAGACGAACGCGTCCTCGTCCGTCCGGGCGGGTCAGGGGACTCGCACGCTCCGGCACCCGAGGTCGATGCCGCTCGTGCCCCAGTACGGGTCGGCTGCGGTGATGCACACGCGGTGCACCCCCGACCCCGCCCGGACCACCCCGCGGAAGCCGTGCGCCCCGGACACGTGCAGCGCCCGGTCGACGTCGGCGCGCGGCCTCGTCGTGGTGAGGAGCGCCGCCTGGGTGCCGTCGACGTCGACGGCCACGTCCATCGGGTCAGCAGCGCGCTCGACGTCGACGGCCCACCCCGACACCGTGATCCCGTCGGCGGTGGCTGCAGCACCGTCGAACGCGCCGTGGGTCGGGACGATCGTGGTGCCGCTGATCCGACTGTCGTACGGCACCTCCGGATCGGACGAGCCACGCACGGCCTGGAACTCCCAGCCCGTCAAGCGGGTGTCCCTGATGTCCCAGACCTGCCGCGCCGTCGTCGTCATCGTGACCGAGGCGCCGGGCCGGAGCGCGGGCAGCGTGCAGGACGCCTTCCGTCTGGTCGTGTCGAGCGAGCAGCGCCCGGAGGTGCTCGCGACCGTGACGTGGTCGAAGGCACGGAGCGATGCTGCGTCCGCCGGGTTGGTACCGGTGTCGTACGCGAATCCGAGGTGGACCGGGCCGGCTGTGGCCGCGGTTCCGACGTCCTGCACGGTGAACGCCCACGACGCGGTGTCGTGGAACGCCACTTGCGTGGTGACGACGTCGTCGATCTGCAGCCCGGCGGGATCGACGGCCGCGTCCGCGGATGCCGGAGCCGCGAGCGCGCCGCCCGCGACGGCGAGGACGAGGCTCGCGATCAGCCACGCGGTGGTGCGGCCTCGGCGAGGGAACGGATCGGGCATCGGCGCCTCCTGGTCGTGTGCGCTGAACGCTACGACGCGGCCCGTCCGGCGTCCGGCGTGGACCGTGAGAGCTGGCTCAGCCCGCGCCGCGCCCGGCCCGGGGAGCGTCCGTCCACGCAATCCGGACTCCCAGGCGAACACGCATGTTCTGCCCTTAGTGTCGCGCCAAGCGCAAACGCGTGAACTCACTCGCATTGGTTGAAGGACCGATCCGTAACGGAAGGTCGGTCCTCATGACCACCACTCCGCTCGCGCCGGGTTACACCCGCACTCGTCCCGCCACTGGTCCCCGCAAGGGCACCTCGACCTACTCCGCGCTGCTGGCGCAGGTGAAGGACAACGGCCTCCTCCGCCGCCGCACCGGTTTCTACTGGTCGCTGTTCGGCAGTCTCGTCGGCACCATGGCCCTCGCCTGGGTCGCGTTCGCGTTCCTCGGCGACTCGTGGTTCCAGCTCATCGTCGCCGGAGCCCTCGGCGTCCTCTTCACGCAGTTCGCGTTCCTCTCCCACGAGGCCGCGCACCGCCAGGTCTTCGCCTCGCAGAAGTGGAACGACCACGCTGGCCGCTGGCTCGGCACGTTCATGGTCGGCCTCAGCTACTCCTGGTGGATGAACAAGCACACCCGCCACCACGGCAACCCGAACACCGTCGGCAAGGACCCGGACATCGCGCCGGACGGCATCCGCTTCCTGCCGGAGGACGCCGCGTCGGTGAAGGGTCCGCTCATGACGACGTTCATGCGCTTCCAGGGCTGGCTGTTCTTCCCCCTGCTCACGCTCGAGGGCCTGAACCTGCACCGCTACGCCGTGATGAGCATCGTCACCGGCAACGGCACCAAGGCCGACGTGAAGCACCGCTGGCTCGAGGCCGTGCTCCTCGTCGCCCGCTTCGGCATCTACCTGACGATCGTGTTCTGGTTCCTGCCGTTCGGCATGGCCTGCGCGTTCCTCGGGGTCCAGCTCGCCGTCTTCGGCGTGATGATGGGCGCCTCGTTCGCGCCGAACCACAAGGGCATGCCGACCATCGCGCACGACGCCAAGGTCGACTTCTTCTCGCGCCAGGTCCGCACCTCCCGCAACATCCGCGGAGGCTGGTGGGTCTCGTTCCTCATGGGTGGCCTGAACTACCAGGTGGAGCACCACCTGTTCCCGTCGATGCCGCGTCCGGCGCTGAAGCAGGCCCGCCTGCTCGTCCGCGACCACTGCGACACGCTCGACGTGCCGTACACCGAGACCACGCTGCTGCGCTCCTACGGCATCGTCGTCCGGTACCTGAACCGGGTCGGGCTCGCTGCCCGCGACCCGTTCGCGTGCCCCATGGTCGCGCAGCTGCGCATCCACTGACGCCGTGTTGACGCAGATGCCCACCGGCACCGTGAAGTGGTTCGACCACAGCAAGGGCTACGGCTTCATCCAGCCCGACGACGGGTCCGAGGACCTGTTCGCGCACTTCTCGAGCATCGTCGTGACGACCGGGTACCGGTCGCTCGAGGAGAACGACCACGTGCAGTACGACGTCGGCCCCGGCAAACGGGGTCCGCAGGCGGACAACATCTCGATCATCCGCTGACGCGGACGACGACGGGCGGGGGGGGGGGGGGGGGGGGGGGCCCCCCCCCCCCCCCCCCGGGGCCCCCCCCCCCCCCCCCCCGCGGCCCCCCACGGCGCCGGGGGCGCCC
>NZ_JBIWAG010000010.1:5904-8208 GCF_044759965.1 Curtobacterium sp. NPDC098951 | reverse complement strand
ACGGCGCCCCCGCCAACCGGGGTCCGCCGGCGAACAACAGCTCTATCACCCGGTGCCGCGCCCCGACGACGGCGGGGAGGCGCGGTGCCAGCTGCCACCGCGCCTCCCGTCCGTCGTCACCGATCGGCCAACGATCCTGGGAAGCACTCCGAGAACGACGCGATCCGGACGGTCAGCGACTCGTTGTCCACCGTGACGAGGTACCGCTCGCCCGTTCCGCGGCTGAGCGCGAGCCGCTCGGCTCCCTGCCCGGTCTTCCCGGTCTCGGCCGTGAACGACGAGTCCGCCGAGAACTCGGACCGGATCTTCTCGTAGGCGGAGTCGACCGGCTCGGATGCTGCCAAGCGCAGGGTGATCCCGCCCGCGGACTGCACCTCCGAGTCGCTGCAGGCGAGCAGCACCCAGTCGCGTGTCGTCTCGGACGAGACCTTGTCGCCGTCGAACGTCTCGGCGATCCTGCGCTGGACGGTGCCCGCGCGGTCCTCGGCCCCGGAGCGGTCCGCTGCCTGGTCCGAGCTCGAGGGGGTCGCCGGTGATGCGGTCATGGACGGGCCTCCCGCGCAGGCGGTCAGGGCGAGGGCGATGAGTGCCCCGATGGCGGATGGGATGAATCGGTGGCTGGTCACGGGAAGATCTCCTCCACGAGGTCGTCGAGGACGTCCTGGTTGCCCTCGATCCGAGCAACCGCGCCTTCGGGAAGGGGCGCGATGACGCGGTCCTGGATCGAGGTCGTCCGCTGCTCAGCGGCAGCGCCAGTGATCGAGGACGATGCGCGCGAGTCGGGTGTCTGCGTCATCGACGGTCCTCCGGCGCACGCGGTGAGTGACAGGGCCGGAGACGTCAGCGCCACGAGGCTCGCGATGAGCGTTCTGGATCGTCGGGTGGCCACCCGCTCAGTCGTCGGTCAACGCGCCAGGGAAGCACTCCGAGAACGACGAGATCTGCACGGTCCGGGTGTCGTTGTAGATGGTGATCAGGTACTGGTCGTCGTGGGGTCCGGTCACGGTGAGCTGCGTGGCGCCCTTGCGTGTCGTGCTGGTCGCGGTGGTGTAATCATCGGGCCGCACAGCTTCCGTGATCGCATCGTAGGTGGCGTCGACATCGACCTCGTGGTTGAGCGTGATCGAGGCGCCACCTCCTGCTGACACCTCCGTGTCCGAGCAAGCCAGGAGCGTCCGGCGCCCCGTGTCGTTCGTGGCGATGGACCCGGCCGGAAAGGCATCGGTGATCCGCTGCTGCACGTCGTTTGCCCGTGCCTCGGCGACGCCCCGCGAAAGTGACGGTGAACTGGACGGTGTGCGTGATTCCGGCATCGAAGCTCCTGCGCAGGCGGTCAGCGCGAGAGTCACCAACAGTCCCGTCGCAGACACGGCCGTGGAACGCCTGTTCATCGGAGTCTCCGCTCGTTCGTTCATGGTCGGGCCAGCCGCTCAGCCGTCGGTGAGAGACCCGCGGAAGCACTGCGAGAACGACGAGATCCGGATCTTCTGCGTGTCGTTGTAGATGGTGATGAGCAACTGGTCGTCAGCGACGCCGGTGATCGTCAAGCGCTTCGCCCCCTTGCCGGTCGTGTCCGTGGTAGCGGTGTAGCCGTCGTCGCGGACGGCAGCGATCATCGCGTCGTACGCGGCGCCCACGTCGATGTCGCGCGCGAGCGTCAGCCACGCGCCGCCGGCAGCCGAGACCTCGGTGGCCGAGCAAGCGAGCAGGGTCCAGTCGATCGTCCGACTGCTCGCGACCGCGCCTGCGGGGAGGGTCGCGATGACGCGGTCCTGGATCGAGGTCGTCCGCCGCTCAGCGGCAGCGCGAGTGATCGAGGACGATGCGCGTGAGTCGGGTGTCTCTGTCATCGACGGTCCTCCGGCGCACGCGGTGAGTGAAAGGGTCAGGGACATCACGAGGCTCGCGGTGACCACTCCGGATCGTCGGGTCACTCAGCGGCACCTGCCGTTCGGAGGGCGCCGTCGGGCTGGTCATCGAACGCTCGGTCGAGCCGGACGGCTCGCGGCACTGGTGCCAGCGCGTGCGTCAGTGCGTCGAGCGTCGACGTGTCGACCCGCAGATTCCCCATGCGTCCTCCCCGCCCCGTGGATGTCCGTCAACATATCAGACCGGCCCGCGCACATGGGAGGCGCGGTGTCCGACCACACCGCGCCTCCCGACCCCGCACCGGTCGCGACTGGCACCGCGACCGGCGCACCCGCGCCGTCCGGCGCACCCGCGCCGTCCGGCGCACCCGCGCCGTCCGGCGCACCCGCGCCGTCCGGCGCACCCGCGCCGTCCGGCGCACCCGCGCCGTCCGGC
>NZ_JBIWAG010000010.1:0-5805 GCF_044759965.1 Curtobacterium sp. NPDC098951 | reverse complement strand
CGCGGCCTACTTGATCCCCGTCGAGGCGATGCCCTGCACGAACTGCCGCTGGAACGCCAGGAACACCACGAGCAGCGGCAGCACCGTCACGGTGGCGATCGCCATCACGGCACCCCACGGCGAACTGAACGCCGGGTTGTTCGTCAGCGTCGACAGCGCGACCGGCACCGTGAGGTTCTCGTTGCCCTGCAGCACGACGAGCGGCCAGAGGAAGTCGTTCCACCGGGTCATGAACCCGAGGATCACGAGCACCCCGACGAGGGGACCGCAGGTCGGCAGCACGACCCGTAAGAAGGTCTGGAACTCACCGGCGCCGTCGAGCCGCGCAGCCTCCATCAGGGCGTCCGGCACCCCGAGCATGAACTGCCGGGCGATGAAGATCCCGACCACGTCGAACACCGTCGGCAGGATGACCGCCCAGGGGGAGTCGACCAGGCCGATCTTCGCGACGACGAGGAAGCTCGGCACGAGGGTGACCTGGATCGGGATCATGATCGTGACGAGGAACGCCGAGTAGAGCAGCCCCCGTCCGACGAAGCGGAACTTCGCCAGGGCGTACCCGGCCATCAGCGAGACGACGACGCTCAGCGCGGTGCCGACACTGGTGATGAGCGCGGAGTTGCCGAGCCACCGCCAGACCGGCTGCGTGCTGAACACCTGCGTGTAGTTCTCGACGGTGGGCCGGGTCGGGAAGAGCGAGAACGTGCCGCTCTGCGACTGGCCGCCAGGGGTGAGCGCGGAGACGACCATCCAGTACAGCGGGAAGACCATCAGGATCGCCAGCGCGGTGAGTCCGGCGACGAGCACCCAGCGGCCCGGGCGCGGCTTCCGCCGCGCGGTGGTCGGACGGGAGGCGCGGGTCGAGCCCGCAACGGACAGCGCCATCAGATGGCCTCCTCTGCCTTCTTGTTGGCCCGCTGCCGGAGCAGCGTGAACACGAGCAGGATCGCGACGAGCACCAGCCCGAGCGCCGCGGCGTACCCCATCCGCGCGTCGATGAACGCGGACCGGAACACGTACTGGATGAGCACCGTGGTGGAGAAGCCGGGGCCGCCGCCGGTCATCACGTAGATGACGTCGAACGCCTGCAGCGAGAACACCACGTTGAGGATGAGCAGGATCGACGTCGTCGGGCGCAGGAGCGGCCACGTGATCGTCCGGAACCGCACCCACCGCGAGGCACCGTCGATCGCGGCTGCCTCCTTGAGCTCGGCGGGCACGGACTGCAGCGCGCCGAGGTAGATCACCATGCAGAACCCGATCCGGGTCCACACGACGACGATCACCAGGGTCGCCATCGCCCAGCCGGGCGCGGTCAGCCAGGGCACGCGGCCGAGACCGAGCGCCTCGAGCAGGTTGTTCACGACGCCGTAGTCACCGTTGAAGATCCACGACATGATGACGCCGACCACGACGCCGGCGGCGACCATCGGCACGAAGAAGAGCGCACGGAACACCGAACGCCCGGGCAGCGGTCGGTTCAGCGCCACCGCCAGGGCGAGGCCGATCGCCATCGCGGTCGGGACGGTCCCGATCGTGAAGACGAGCGTGTTCCGCAGCGCCGTCCCGATGAGCGGGTCGGAGCCCATGTCGACGAAGTTCTTCCCGCCGACCCAGGTGCCGTCGCCGAGCGAGGTGCTCGAGTCCTGGAAGCTCAGGGCGATCGCGGTCACGATCGGGATGAGCGAGAAGCCGAGGAACAGCAGTGCGGCGGGGCCGACGAACACCCAGGGGACGAACCGGCCCTGACGTCGTCGCGCGGCACCACCGGCGGGGATTCCGCCGGTGGGCGGTGCAGCCGACGCCGTGGTCCGGACCGGCGCGGTCTCAGTTCGCAGTGACACTGCGCATCGCCTCCATCATCTGGCTCGAGGCCTCCTTCGGGCTGAGCTGCCCGAGCAGGCACAGGTCGAGGTAGTCGGCGAACACCGCGTTGAGCGACGAGAAGTACTGCCCGCTCTCGGCCTTCACCATCGACAGCGGGATGGTCGACCCCTGGTCGATGAACCGCTGCATGGTGTCCGAGTTCGCGGCGTACCCGATGTCCGCCGCGTCGAGGGACTCGCGGGCGGGCAGCCAGTTGCCGTCGTGGCAGAACTGCTGCATCTTCGGCCGCGAGGTGATCATCGCGACGAGTTCGGCCGCGAGCTCGGGGTGCTTGCTCGACTTCGTGACGGCGAGGGCGTTGCCGCCGAGGTCGCTCGCCTCACCCACGTTCCGGATCATCGGCGCCGTGCCCCAGTTGTCCCGCATGTCGGTGTCGAGCTGCACGATCGACTCCGGGTTGTTGAGCATCATGCCGATCTGCCCGGTCAGGAACAGGTTGCGGGCGACGTCCCCGCCGCCGCTCTTCGACAGGTTGCCGGTGGTGGCGAGGCCGTCGGCGTACCACTTTCGCCCGAAGGCCAGGGCGTCGATCGCCTCGGGGGTGTCCATCGAGGGGGTGGCACCGTCCTCGCCGAGGAACGCGCCCCCGTTCTGGTAGACGAACGGCAGCCACCGGTAGGCGGTCTCCGGCGCGGACCAGCCGTACCCGAACGCGTACTTGCCGGTGACCTGCTTGACCTCCTTCGCGACGTCGAGGAACTCGTCCCACGTCCACGCGTCCGCGAGGCGCGCCGGCGGGGTGACCCCGATCCGGTCCATGACCTCGCGGTTGTAGTAGGTGATGAAGTTGTCGGTGTGCTGGAAGACGCCGTACACACCGTCGTCCCGGGCACCGATCGCCCAGAACGGCGTGCTGTAGTCCTGCTGGTAGTCCTTCGGGATCGAGCCGGAGATGTCGACGAGGCTGCCGTTCGCGGCGTACCGGCCGATCTGCTGCGGGGTGATCCGGATGACGTCGGGCGCGAGGTCCGCGGCGAGCCGGGTGATGAACCACTGGTGGAACTGGCCCGTGGTGACCTCGACGGCGACGCTGGTGCCGGGGTGCGCCGCGACGAACTCGTCGGCGATCTGCTGGTAGCTCGTGATGTCGGTCGGGATGTTCCAGGTCGACAGTCGGATGTGCTTCGTGCCGCCGTGGGCAGCGGTGCCCTGGCCGGCGCAGGCGGCGAGTGCGCCGGCCATCGAGATGCCGGCCAGCGCGAGGAACCCGCGTCGGGCCAGCTGGGTGGGTGGTCGGGTCGGCATGGTCCTCTCCTTCGAGGTCGTGGTGCCGTGGTGGTCCAGGAGGCGCGGTGCACGTCCCGGGGTCCGGGTGCGTCCGTGACGGGGCCGGGTCGCGCGGTGGACCCGGCCCCGCCGGCGGACGGGGCGGTCAGACGAGGGCGGGTCGCGCCTCCTGGACGGCACCCTGCTCGGCCGGTACCGCGGTCGTCGGGCGCAGCGACTCCGGGAGCAGCGCGGCGTGCGCGTGCAGCAGCTCGTCGGTCATCTCGGCGATCCGGTCGAGCGTGAGGTGCGCCGCGGTGAGGGGGTCGAGCGCGACCGCGTGGTGGACGTGCTCGACGCTGCCGGTGAGCGCCGCGCGGACCGCCAGCGTCTGCACGTTCGTGTTCGTCCGGTTGATCGCCGCGAGCTGCGGGGGGAGTTCGCCGAACGAGATCGGGGTGACCCCGTTGCCGTCGGCCAGGCAGGCGACTTCGACGCAGGCGTCCGACGGCAGGTTGGCGATCACGCCGGTGCGGTTCGGGACGTTGCCGTAGACCACCGCGGGGACGCCGGTGACGATCGCGTTGACGATGCTCGCGCCGTACTCGACCGACGGGGAGAGATCGGCCTTGAGCTTCTCGAGCTGTTGGTCGACGTCGCCCTGCTCGTCGTGGGCGAGGCAGATCTCGTAGTAGTCCCAGCGCTCCGGGATGTACTCGAGCACCGTCTCCGGGTCCTTGCGGAAGTACGGCACGTACTCGCTCGCGTGGTGGCTCGACTCCGTCTCGAAGTAGCCGAACGAGTGCATCAGCTGCGTGCGGACCTGCTCGTTGCCGCCCTCGTAGTTGCTCGCCGCCGCAGCCGCCTCGCTGTGGTCACCGTCGTCGTCGTGCAGGTCGGCCGCCGCGACGCCGCGCCGGTGCTTCGCGGTCATCACCTCGCGGAGGTGCGGGTACAGGTCCTCGCCGTTCCGCCGCTTGAACTCGAGGATCCAGGCCTGGTGGTTGATGCCGGCGCTGACGTACTCGACCTCGTCGTACGGCACGTCGAGGGTCCGGGCGAGCATGCGCGTGGTGCCCTGCACGCTGTGGCAGAGGCCGACCGTGCGCAGGCCCTTCGCGTTGAGGAACGCCGTGGCCATCGCCATCGGGTTCGCGTAGTTGATGAACTGGGCGTCCGGGCAGAGCTCGAGCGCGTCGCGGGCGATGTCCTCGTAGGCGCGCACGGAGCGCAGGAAGCGGAACACGCCGCCGGGTCCCACGGTGTCGCCGACGGCCTGGTCGATGCCGTACTTCCTCGGGATCTCCACGTCCCACTTGTACGACTCCACGCCGCCGACCTGGAACGTGATGATGACGACGTCCGCGCCGGCGAGGGCCTCGCGGCGGTCGGTGGTCTCGAGGACCTCGGTGCCGAGGCCGTGGTGGGCGACGAGCTCGCGGGCAGCGCTCGCGGTGCGGGCGACCCTGCCCGCGTCGAGGTCCATGAGGTGCAGTGTCGCGCCCTGCAGTGCGGGGAAGGAGACGAGGTCGCCGATGAGGCGGAACGGGAAGACGAAGCCGCCGGCGCCGATGATGGTGATCTTGGTCATGCAACGACGGTAGGGAGCGGGGGCGGGTGCGGGCCTCCGGCTTCGGACGGCGGGGTTCCAGGATCCTCGGATGGGCGCGCTCGGGTCGCTGTCGGGCCCGAGGGTCGCTGTCGTAGGCTCGCGGTGTGCTCGACGTGGAGACGATGGAAGCGGCGTACTGGAGCCACCGTGGCCCGGCGCCGCTCATGCCGTCGTCGCACCGGCACGACGACCTCGAGATCAACCTCGTGCTCGACGGGCACCTCGACTACCGCTTCGGCGGCGCTCCGATCAGCGTGCACGCCGGCGAGATCGCGCTCTTCTGGGGGTGGACCCCGCACCAGCTCGTCGGCGACGGGACGGGGACGGGGGAGTTCCGGTGGGTGCACATCCCGCTCGGCGAGGTGCTCGCGTGGGGGCTGCCCGACCACGACCTCGGCGCGATGCTGCTCAACCGGCCGGTCGTCGTGCCGACCGCGGCCGCCGGTCGTGACGTCGAGTCGATGCTCGACTCGTGGCAGCGGGACTTCGCGGACGAGGGCGCCGAGACCATCGCGAACCTCGAGGCGCAGGCGCTCGTCCGACGGCTCCTGCGGCACCACCAGGACGCCGTCGACCTCCGCCCGGGCGGCGGGCACGGCACCGTGGACGCCATGCACCGGGTGATCGACATGGTGCGGTTCGTGGTCGAGAAGTTCCGCGAGCCGATCGAGGTGGCCGACGTGGCCGCGGCGGCGCACCTGCACCCGCACTACGCGATGTCGGTGTTCCGGCAGGACGTCGGGACGACCATCCTCGAGTACCTCACCCGGTGCCGGGTCGCCGAGGCGCAGCGCCTGCTCGCGACGACCTCGATGACGACGTCGGAGATCGCGCACGCGGCCGGGTTCGGGTCGCAGTCGAGCTTCTACGCGCACTTCAGCCGGGCGTGCGGCGGGCCGCCGGGGGAGTACCGGGCGCGGTCACGCTGACGGCACACGAGCAACGCCCCGTCGCGAGCGACGGGGCGTTGGCCGATCCGGACTGCCATGCGCAGCCGGAGATCGTGGGGGGTGTTACTTGATCTGTGCGGTGATGGTCGCGACGCCGACGAGGAGGCCGGACTTCACGGCGTCGGTCTTGAAGGTGCTGTTGAGCAGCTT
>NZ_JBIWAG010000009.1:0-26588 GCF_044759965.1 Curtobacterium sp. NPDC098951 | reverse complement strand
CAACCTGCCGAAGCAGACCAGGCACGGGGTCAATAAATTGGCATTGACAATGTGCACGCTGTTGAGTTCTCAAGGACCAGACGCACTCCCCACTCCGCTCGCAGAAGCGAACATCGCCAGAGAGGCTTTGGCTTTCGTTGCCCGGGGAAGAACCGTGGCGGACAAGATCTCCTGGTCTGTGACCCGGTGACCGTCTCGGCCGTTCCGTTCTCCGCCTCAGCGGCAACGAGTGATTACTTTACGCAGAGGTGAACGGCAGCACCAACCCGGCCCACATCCCGGGCGTGTCGGGCCCGCGAGGCCCGGGAACACGCGGATCCGGCGCCGGGAACGACGCGAGGCACGGTGCGAACCCGCACCGTGCCTCCCGAACGAACCAGACGAACCGGACCGAACCGAACCGAACTCGCCGGTCCTACTCCGCCGCGGCCAACTGGCCGCACGCCCCGTCGATCTCCTTGCCGCGGGTGTCGCGGAGGGTCGTCGGGATGCCGGCGGCGTTGAGCCGGCGGACGAACTCGTCCTGCACGTGCACCTCGGAGGAGGTCCACACCGAGCCGGGCGTCGGGTTGAGCGGGATCGGGTTGACGTGCACCCACCCCTTGCCGCGCTTGTTCAGCTTCTCGGCGAGCAGGTCGGCACGCCACGCGTGGTCGTTCATGTCCTTGATGAGCGCGTACTCGATCGACACACGCCGCCCTGTCTTGACGAAGTAGTTGTGGGCGGCGTCGATCGCCTCGTCCGCCTTCCACTTCGAGTTCACCGGGATGAGCTCGTCGCGGAGCTCGTCGTCGGGAGCGTGCAGGGACAGCGCGAAGGTGACGGGGATGTCCTCGTCGGCGAGCTTGTTGATCGCGGGTACGAGCCCGACCGTGGAGATCGTGATGCCGCGGGCGCTCATGCCAAGGCCGTTCGGCTGCGGTGCGACCATGATCCGCACGGCGTCCATCACCCGCTTGTAGTTCGCGAGCGGCTCCCCCATGCCCATGAAGACGATGTTCGTCACGCGCTCGGCGTCGACGCGGTCCTTCCCGCCCTTGCGGGGATCGCCCCCGAGTTCCCCGGCGGCGATCGCGGCGTTCGCGCGGACGATCTGCTCGATGATCTCGGCGGTGGACATGTTCCGGGTGAGTCCGGCCTGCCCCGTGGCGCAGAACGGGCAGTTCATGCCGCACCCGGCCTGCGACGAGACGCAGAGCGTGATGCGCCCCGGGTACCGCATGAGCACCGACTCGACCAGGGCGCCGTCGTGCAGCTTCCAGAGGAACTTGATCGTGTCGCCCTTGTCCGTCGCGAGACGACGGGTCTCGGTGAGGAGCGGCGGGAGCATCCCCGCCACGAGTTCCTCGCGCTGGGCGGCCGGCAGGTCGGTCATCGCCGCCGGGTCGGACGTGTAGTGCGTGAAGTAGTGGGTGGCGAGCTGCTTCGCCCGGAACTTCGGCAGCCCGAGCTCGACGACCTTCGCCTCGCGCTCGGCGACCGTCATGTCGGCGAGGTGCACGGGCGGCTTGCCGCGCTTCGGGGAGGCGAACTGCAGCAGGGGCCGGCCGTCGGAGCCGGTGGCCTGCGTCCAGCCCTCGGTGCGCGGACGCACCTGCGGTCGAGCAGAGCGCTGCTCTTCGAAGGGGGTGCGGGTCTCGGAGGCCATCACTCCAGTTTACGGGACGACCGCGACGTGCCCGATTCCATGGCGATCGTCATGTATGTGAATGCGGAATACCGGGTACGGTGGACGTGGATCGGGGGGATCCGACGCGCTCCGGGCGGACTCTTCGGGTGAGGCCGTCCGGAGCGCGCGCTCGCGTACCCCGTGGCCGACCGACGAGTCTGCCGTCGAGGGCGGCTGCCAGCGCGCAGGACCGGTCAGCTGCCGGCGGGCAGGACCGGTCAGCTGCCGGCGGGCAGGACCCGGGCGAAGTGGTGCGCCGCCGAGTACATCGGCACGATGTCGACGACCGCGCCGGGGTGCGGCGCCTGCAGCACGAGGCCGTCGCCGAGGAAGATCCCGACGTGGTCCTCGTTGTCGTACACGACGAGGTCGCCCGGCTGCGCCTCGGACTCCGGGATCGTGGTCGCGGCGGCGTCCTGCGTCGGCACGTAGTGCACGAGCGGGATCCCCACGGCCGCGTACGCGACCATCGTCAGGCCGGAGCAGTCGATGCCCTCGTGGCTCGCGCCGCCCTCGACGTACGGGTCGCCCATGTACTGCAGGGCGGTCGAGACCACGGTCGCCCGGTCGCCGCCGGCCGAGAGGACCTTCGAGATCGCGTCCTCGGCCTGCTGCGTGCTGACGCCGAACTTCGTCACGATCGTCGGGTAGGAGACCACGGTCGTGGTGGTCGTCATGCCGTCCGTCGAGACCACGGGGACCTCGACGTCGCGGGCGACCGTGTAGGTCTGGGTGTGCTGCGAGGTCGTCGTCCCTTGGTGCGCGTCGGTCGACGGGGTGGCCGCGTTCGCCGGGACCGCGAGCGTCAGGCTCGAGGTGACGGCGAGGGCCGGCGCGAGCAGGATCGCCGCGCGCTTGGCGTTCGCCGCCCGACGGATGTGCTTCGGGTCGGCGGCGCGCTCGGCACGCAGCACCGCGGACCGCGACAGGACGGCTGCCCCGGCGACCGCCGTCGAGGCGACCGGTCGGGCGGGCGACATCGAGACGGTGCGGGCCGGCTTCGCGTGCTCGACGAAGGTGGACCGTGCGACGGCGGGCCCGAACGCGGAACGACGTCCGCGGGGACGGCGCGGCTCGACCGCGGTGTCGACCTGCGGGACGCTGACCGCGGCACCGGCGCGGCGCTCGACGGGTCCGGTGCCGGCTGCGCCGTCGGGGGCGGCGGGGAGTGCGTGGCGTCCCATGGTTCCTTCCGGGTCGGACCAGCCGACCCGGGCGGGTGCGGAGGCGGCTCGGAAAGATAACGTATTGGTCACGAACCTGGACCCGGCTGGGCACCAGCGGCGGATTCCTGCGGTTCGTCACAGGCTGCGGCGTTTCTCGCAGCCCCTTCAGAACCGGCACAGAGGCCTGCGGACGCGGGTCAGACCGACGCGTGCCGCATGACGGCGGCGATCCGCGCCTCCCGGCCCCGCGCCAGCGAGTCGAGGCGAGCCGCGACCGCTCGCACCGACGGATCGACCGGCGCGTCCCCCGAAGATGTCCCCCGGATCGCGGCTTCCACGTGACCGCGCGCAGGGCCTCCCGTCGCCACCGCGACCGCCAGGAGGCGCGGTGCCGGTCCCACGGGATCGCGCGCGGTGGGCGCGTCCGCCGGGCGTCAGAGGGCGCCGCGGCCGAGGTGCTCCCGGACACGCGCCTGCAGGGCCCGGGCCTCGCGGTGGTCCCAGAGCGCGAAGTGCGTGCCGCCGGGGACCGTCACGAGCTCGGCACCCGGCACGGTCGCCGCCGCGCGGGCGCTGTGCGACGGGTCGACGTCGGTGTCCGCCTCGCCGTGCACGAGCAACGTCGGCACGCGGACCTCGTCGAGCGCCAGGTCCTCGATCGCGCCGAGGTTCCGGACGTCGGCCTCCCAGCCGGCGCGGTGCGGGCCCGAGGTGTTGCCGGTGCCGGCGAGGTCGACGACGAACGATCGTCGGTCGGGGTCGCGGAGGACGCCGTGGACGTGGGCGCGGAGTGCGGGGCCGCGCAGCGAGCTGACCCCGGACACCGCGATCCGGACGACGAGCGCGGGCAGGAGCCGCGCGGCGAGCCGGGCGAGTGCGGCGCCGAAGGCGGAGCCGCCGACGATCCGGACGGGCGCGGGGACCGCGGGCGGCTCCCACCGGCCGGTGAGTCCGGCGGCGACGACGAGCGACCGGACGCGGTCGGGGTGGCGGGCGGCGAAGCGGTAGGCGGCCGGTCCCCCGCCGGACCAGGCGAGCACACCGACCCGGTCGACGCCGAGCGCGTCGAGCAGGGCGGCGTAGCGATCGGCCTCGTCGTCGAGCGAGTCGTGGCCGGGCCGGATGCGCGTGCCGAGGTACCCGGGGCGCGAGAGCGTCACCACCCGGAACTCCGTGGACGGCAGGAACCGCGCCATGATCTCGGCGACGTCGATCCCGCCGGGGGTGCCGTGCACGACGAGCACCGGCGCACCGGCCCCGCGCACGGCGAACTCGGTGTCGCCGACCACGGCTGCGGGACTGGTCTCTGGGGGCATCACCCGACGATATCCGCGGCGCCTACGAGTCTCCGCCGACCGCGGAGGGTGTCCCCCGGGTACTCGCCGTACGCGGCGCGGTACGAGCCCGAGAACCGCCCCATGTGGCGGAACCCGCAGGAGTGGGCGACCATGGCGACCGAGGTCTCGCGGGGGTCGGCGAGCTCGAGCCCGAGGCGGGCCTTCTCGAGCCGGAGGTCCCGCAGGTAGGCCATCGGGGTGCTGCCCTCACGTCGCTGGAAGCCCTCCTGCAGGGTCCGGACGCTGACGTCGGCGGCCGCCGCGATGTCGGTCGCGGCGAGGGTCCGGTCGAAGTGCGCGTGCATGAAGGCCTTCGCACGTTCGACGTTCCCGGCGGGTGCGACCCGTTCGGGCGGTCCGGCACCGGTGCGGAACGCTGCCAGCACCGCCTCGGCGAGCCGGAGGTCGAGCGCCGCGCGGTCCGGCCCGACGACCGAGACGTCGAGCAGCGGTCGGGCGACGCGCCGCAGCACGGTCTGGAGCCCGACGAGCCGGTCCGGCTGCGCGGTCACCGGGAACGCGAGGGGCACGGGTGCGGAGTCGGTGCCGACGACGGCGACGGCTTCGAGGAAGTCGGCGTCGACGTGCACGAGGTGCTTGGTGCCGGGCGGTGCCCAGACGTGGAAGGGCCGTCCGGCCGGGTACAGCACCGGGACGCCCGGGCGGAGGGTGACGGCGTCGGCACGGTCGTCGTCGACCACGATGCCGCCCTCGACCGACCAGGCGAGCAGGTACTGGCGTTCGGGCGCGAGGATGCCGGACCGGGCCGCCGAGACCGACGAGGTCCGGAGGCTGACGCGGTCGTCGCCGGTCGCGCGGTAGCGGAACCCGAACCCCTCCGGTGACGGCTCGAAGGCCATGTCGCGGCCGTCGTAGACCTCGCGGTAGAACTCGAGCGCCGCCTCGGGGTCGCTGCCGCTCCGGACCACTTCGCGGACGGGCGTCCCGCTGAGTTCGGTGGACGCCAGCTCGGGTGCCGGTCGGTCGACCGCGGGGATCACCGTCCCTCCGGACCGCCCGAGCCCCGTTCCCCCACGAGGTCCGCGAGCGAGGGTTCGGCCTCGACCGGGATCGCCCACCCGCGGCGGCTCGCTCGTCTGAGGTACCGGTAGGTCGTCACCCGGACCTGTTGGACGTCGTCGTTCGACTCGTAGTTGCTCATCTCGTGCTCCCTGTTCGCGAGCGCCGGCTCCGCTTCGACCCTGGTGTGGACCGACGTCCAGAACGGATCCTCAGGGTCAGGGAGGGTTCACCGGAGCGTCAGAGGGACGCAGAGCGAGACCGTCGTTGACCGTGACGCTACGCGCGCCGTGGACGGCCCACGTGGACCGGACACCCAGCCCGCGCTATCCGGATCGAAGCGCGGTACGCGGTGCGGCCCCGATCCGGGCCGCCGGGCGACCTCGAGCTACAGGCTCGTCATGCCGCCGTCGACCCGGAAGACGGCCCCGGTCGCGTAGGACGACTCGTCGCTCGCGAGGTACACCATGATCCCGGTGACGTCGTCCGGTGTGCCGGCCCGGCCGAGGGGCGTCCGCGCAACGATGGCCGCGCGCGACGCGGGGTCGCCGGAGATCGCCCGGACGAGCGACGTCTCGGTGTAGCCCGGCACGACGGTGTTCGCGCGGATGCCGTCGCGGGCGTAGGCCATCGCCGTCGCGCGGACGAGCGCGTGGACCCCGCCCTTCGTCGACGAGTAGGCGGCGAAGTCGGCCCCCTCGCCGTTCAGGCCGGTCGGCGACCCGGTGACGATGACCGACCCGCCGCCCCCGGCGGCGAGCATCGCCCGGACCGCGTGCTTCACGGTGAGGAAGGTGCCCGTCAGGTTCACGGCGACCGTGCGGTTCCAAGTCTCGAGCGAGACGTCGGCGACCTTGGCGTCGTGCCCGAAGAGCTGGACGCCGGCGTTGGCGACCACGACGTCGGGGACGGTGCCGCGGGCTGCGAGCTCGGCGAAGCCCGCCGTCACGCTCGACTCGTCGGCGATGTCCACGGTGAGCGCGATCCCGGCGTCCCCGGCGGCGGCCTCGGCGGCGGCCGCGTCCCGGTCGGCGTAGACGACCCGTGCGCCCTCGGCCACGAACCGGTCGGCGATCGCCCGCCCGATCCCCGCTCCGGCCCCGGTCACCAGGGCGGTCTTGCCGGTCAGTCGTCCGGTCATGCGTGCACTCCGTCCTCGGGGCAGCACTGCCCCGTCCTCGGAGCGACGTCGCTCCAGGACCCATCATTGCGCAACCGGTTGACCGACTGGTAGCAAGGGCACATGACCGACGACGTGGTGCGGGACGACGTGACGTGGGACGACGCGGTGGCCGAGGACGTGCTCGTCGTCGGGCCGTGGCAGGTGACCCTCCGGGGCGCGGAGGTCGCCGACGTCCGCCACGACGGGGTACTGGTCCTGCGCGGCGTCCGGTTCGTCACCCGCGACCACGACTGGCGGACCGCCGACGACACCGTGACCGGGCGGACCGTCACCACGACGGGCACGACCGACGTGCGGGTGCGCACCGAGGTGGTGAGCGCGATCGACGACGCCGCCGTCCTCCGGTCGGTCATCGACCTCGCCCTCACCGGCGACACCCTGCGCGTGGACGTCACCGCCACCACGGCAGCCCCCTTCCGCCGCAACCGCATCGGCCTGGTCGTGCTGCACCCGCCGACGCTCGCCGGCACCCCGGTCACGATCAGGCACCCCGCGTCGCCGCCGACCGACCACGCGTTCCCGCTCTGGATCGCCCCGCACCAGCCCGCGACCGACGTCGCCGGGTACACCTGGACGACCGGCCGGACCGCCTGCACGCTCGACCTGTCCGGCGACGTGTTCGAGATGGAGGACCAGCGCAACTGGACCGACGCCTCGTTCAAGACCTACTCGACACCGCTCGCCGAGCCGTTCCCGGTTGCGCTCGACGCCGGGACCGTGATCCGACAGGCGCTCACCCTGGCCGCGGTGCGGCGGCCGGGAGGCGCGCCCTCCCCCGACCCCGACCGCACGCCACTCGACGGGCCGGGTCCGACCACCGTGGTCACCCCGCCCCCGACCCTCCAGCTCCTGGCGTCGTCCGCCCCGGCAGCCGGACGACCCGACGACGACGACCTGCCGGGCGGGGCCCCGATCCTCGTCGAACCCGCCCTCGGCGACCCCGACGTCGCCGCGGTGCTCGCCGCGGCCCGGCGGGACGCCCGTGGGGCCCCGCTCGACGTCCGGTTCGTGACCGACGACCCGGACCTGCTGCGCCGGGCGATCGACGACGTGCTGGCGACCGGACCCGTGGTCCGCATCGGCGCCTTCGACCCGTCGTCGCACGTGACCACCGGGCCGCTGCAGCGCGCGCTCCGGGACGCCGCGGCGGCCCGGACCGGCCTCGAGGTCGTGGCCGGCACCCGCGCGCACTTCACCGAGCTCAACCGCACGATCGACCGCTTCGTCGACTGGGACGGCCCGCTCACGTTCAGCGTGACGCCGCAGATGCACGACCGCAGCCGTGCCCAGGTGACCGAGTCGGTCCGGATGCAGCGCTGGGTGGTGATGAGCGCCTCCAGGCTCGCCGCCGGCAGGCCGCTCCACGTCGGGCCGGTGACGCTCCGTCCGCGGTTCAACGCGGTGGCGACGTCACCGCGCCGGGTCGTGACCGACGCCTCGGTCGAAACCGGCTACGGGCCGCAGCTCGTGCCGGACGCGACGGATCCGCAGCAGCACTCCGCGGCCGCCGCCGCGTGGTTCGCGGCGGCGGTGCAGGCGCTCACGGTGCCGGGTGTCGCCTCGATCACGCTCGCCGAGGCGTGGGGACCACGAGGAACGCCCCGCCGGAAGGGGGTCGGCGGGGCGTTCCGGTCTCGGGGGTGATCAGCGCTTGACGGCGTCGATCTTGAGCATTTTGGCGATCACCGAGTCGAGCTCGCTGTCGTCGAAGACCTGCTTCCAGTCCTCCTTGATGAGCTTCTCGCGGCCGTAGCCCATCGCGATGTGGCAGGCGTCCGAGAACGGGTTCGAGCCGCGCAGGCCGTTCGTCAGGGCGATCCAGGTGTGGCCGTAGAGCATGGCGCGGGCGGCCTCGCGGGGCACGCCGACGCCGGTGACGGTCTCCTCGAGCGCGTCGTTCAGGAAGTCGCCGATCATGCACGCGATGGTCTCGACGAGCGTCGGCTCGAGGACGGCGAGCTGCTTCACCGTGACCCAGTGCACCTGGATGACCGGCGCGTACATGGTCGTGATGACGGCCTCGGCGACGGTCTTGGCGGTGTCGCCCTCGTCACCGAGGGACTCCGAGGCGTCGAAGGCCGCGATGACCTCCTGCGGGGCGGCGATGCCACCGAAGGTGTCGTCCCACTCCTCCTTGGTGGTGCGCTCGAGGAACACCGACGGGTGGCACGGGTGCGCGACGGCGTAGTGGATGTCGTCGCGCTTCGCGAGCAGCCCCGCGTAGGCGGCGGCCGGGTCGAGGGTCAGGATGCTGGCGCCCGGCTTCATGACCGGGACGAGCTGCTCGGAGATGCTGCCAAGCAGGACGTCCGGCACGGCCAGCACGACGACGTCGGCGACCCTGGCGGCCTCGACGCTGTCGGTGATCGTCCGTCCGAGCGCTTCGATGCGCTCCTGCCCGGCGGGCGAGGCCTCGCTGTAGAGCGTCGTGTACTCGCTCTTCGCGAAGTTGTTCGAGACGCGGGTGCCCATCTTGCCGCCGGCACCGATCACGGCGACGGTGACGTCGGCCGTACCGGATCCGGCAGCGACGGTGTGGGTGGTGGTGACGGTGTCGGTCATGATTCCTTGCTCCTGATGTACTCGATGGTGTGTTCGGTCCACGCCGCCTCGATGCGGGTGGTGGTCTGTGCGGGCGACTCGCCCGGGTGGGACTCGGCGCCGGCGTGCGCGTCCTGCCACGGCAGCCAGAACTCGATGACGCGATTGATCCCCCGTGTGTCCGGGTCGAGCGCGGCGTGGACGGCGTCGTGGTCGACGACCCCGGTGCCGATCGGGACGCCGGTGTACTGGAAGCCGACCCACCCCGGCGACCGCGTGAACCCGGAGTCCTTGACGTGCCAGTTGACGACGTGCGGTGCGGTCATCGCGACCACGTCCGCGGGGTGCTCGAGTCGCGCGACGGTGTTCGCCGGGTCGAGGCAGATCCCGAGGTGGTCGGAGCCGATGGCCCGCACGACGGCGACGAGGTCCGGGGTGGCGACGACCTCGTACGTCTCGAGCGCGAGGGTCACGCCGGCGGCCTCGTACGCGGGGAGAGCCTGGCGCAGTCGACGCTCGGTCTCGAGCGCGTCGGGCTGGTCGTCGCCGCTCGTCCACATGCTCCGCACGAGGGTCGCGCCGAGCGCCTCGGCGACGTGGAGGTACCGCGCGAGGTGCGCGGGGTCCGTGCCGCGGGTGCCGACCTCGAGCGCGAGCCCGAGTTCGTCGGCCAGCGCCCGGATCGCCGCGAGTCGTTCGTCGGACGCGCTGTCGAGCGGCAGGTGGTCGCAGATCTGGAAGAGGTCGACGCCGTCGTGCGCTGCCGCGTCGCGCATCGCCTCGTCGAGCGACATCGGGTCCGGCACGCGGTCGGACATCCGCCAGAAGTACGCGTAGGTGGACAGGCCGAGCAGGGAGGTCATGCGCTCGCCCTCAGCTGTGCCGCCTCGTCGAGGATCGTCCGGATAGCCCCGGGGTCGTGCGCGAACCGGCCGAGGAACAGTCCGCCGATCCGACCCTGGCCACGGGTGAGGAGGCCCGGTCCGGCGCTGCCGCCGTAGATCGCGACGGAGCCGGCGAGGTCCGGTCGGGCAGCGAGGTGCTCCTCGATGCCGGCGAGGACCGCGACGATGTGCTCGTCGGGCGCGGGCGCCGGGGCGCCGATGGCCCACACGGGTTCGTACGCCGCGATGATCGGCCCGGCGAGACCGTCCGCGGTCGCGGTCGCCAGGAACCGGTCGAGCTGCGCGGTCACGTCCGCCACGGCGGTCTGACTGGAGGCAGGGCCCACGCCGGCCGGTGCCGACGCGTCGCGGAGCTTGCGGAGCGACGTGGCGGCCGAGCCGGTGGGGCGGGTGGTCTCCCCGACGCAGATCAGGGGTCGCAGGTGGTTGCGGAAGGCGGCGTGCACCTTCCCCGCGACCTCGTCGTCGGTCTCGTGGAACAGGGAACGCCGCTCGGCGTGCGCGATCTCGACGAGGTCGACCCCGATCTCGCGGAGTTCGCGGCCCGACACCTCACCGGTGAAGGCGCCCTTGTCGGCCCACGCCAGGTCCTGCGCGCCGAGGAGCACCGGGGTGCCCTCGAGCACGGCGTGCACCGGCACGAGCGACGGGAACGTCGGGATGACGAACAGCTCGACCGCGCCGGACTGGACCACAGGGTGGGTCCGGGCGATGTCGGCCACGGCGGCCGCCCACTCGAGCGTCCGGGCGTGCCCGAAGTACATCTTGAGCGACACCCCGATCGTGATCGGGGCGGCCGCCGTGGTCGCCGGCATCAGGCGTCGGTCCCGGCCGGGGCCGAGCCGTCGTAGGCACAGATCGCCGCGACCTTCGATGCGCTGGCACTCGAAGCGTCGAACGTGTAGCCGAGCCACTCCTTCGCCATCCGGCGGGCGACCTCGACTCCGACGACGCGCTGGCCCATGCAGAGCACCTGGGCGTCGTTCGACAGGACCGAGCGCTCCACGCTGAACGAGTCGTGCGCGGTGACCGCCCGGATGCCGGGGACCTTGTTCGCCGCGATCGCCACCCCGAGCCCGGTGCCGCAGATCAGGATCGCGCGGTCGGCCTCGCCGTTCGCGACCAGGCGTGCGGCGTCGACCGCGACGTGCGGGTACGCGGTGTGGCCGTCCGCGTCGACGCCGACGTCGACCACGGAGACGACGCGCGGGTCGGCCTGCAGGTCCTGCTTGATGATCTCCTTGTAGTCGAACCCGGCGTCGTCCGAGCCGACGACGATGCGGAACTGCTGGTCACTCATGCGGGTGCCTTTCGTGGTGGTGTGGGTCAGGCGGGGACGGAGACGGTCGACAGGACCGCCGCGGTGATCAGAGCGAACGAGATCGCGCCGGCGTCGGGGGTGCCGACCGCGTCCTCGCCGTGGGTGCGAGCGCGGCCCATCTTGGGCAGCAGGTCGGCGGTGGCGTCGGCAGCGGCCGTCGCGGCGGCGGACGCGGCCGACCAGGCGCTGACCAGGTCCTCACCGGCCGCGACGCGGTCGGTGAGGACCTGGTCGAACGGGACGATCGCGTCGACCATGGTCTTGTCGCCGGGGACGGCACCGAAGGCGAGGACCGCTTCGACGGCCGCGTGCACGGCCTGTGCGACGGTGGCGGCTGACGGACGCTGGTCGTCGCCGAGGACGCGACCCAGTGCCTCCAGGGCGGCTCCCCAGATCGCACCGGAGGTGCCACCGGCCTTGTCGGACCAGGCGTCACCGGCGATCGCGAGGACGGAGCCGGCACCGGCGCCGCGACCTGCGGCGTCCTGCGCTGCCGCGTCCGCGGCGGTGGAGCCACGCTGCATGCCGATGCCGTGGTCACCGTCACCGGCGACGGCGTCGATGCGGCCGAGCTCGTCGGCGTGGTCGTCGATGGTGACGCGGATGGCCGTGATCGCCGCGGCGACCCGGGCGGCGGCGGCCTGCGACGCCTCGGTGCCGGGCGTGACCCGTGCCCGCTCGTCCGCGGCGAGGGTCTCGGGTGCGACCTGCTCCTGCGAGACGGCACCGCCCTTGCGGTACGCGGGACTGTCGGCGGGTGCGGCCCAGAGGTGCTCGAGTTCGTCGTCGAGCCAGAAGAGGGTCAGCGAGACGCCGGCCATGTCGAAGCTCGTGACGAGTTCGCCGACCTCGGGTTCGACGACCACGACGCCGGCCGCGGTCAACTTGCGCTGCACGGCGTTGAACACGACGAAGAGCTCCTCGTACTTGACGCTGCCCAGGCCGTTCAGGATCGGGACGACGCGCTGGCCGGCGTGCGCGTCCACGGTCTCCGGCAGCTCGGTCAGGAGCTTGTCGACGAGCAGGTCGGCCAGACCGTCGGCGGTGGGGACGTCGGCCTCGGCGATGCCGCGTTCCCCGTGGATGCCCATGCCGATGGCCATGCGACCCTCGGGGACGGTGAAGAGCGGCTCGTCGGCACCGGGCAGCGAGCAGCCGGAGAACGCGACCCCGAAGCTGCGGGTGCGGTCGTTGGCGCGGCTGGCGATCGCGGTGACCGTGTCGAGGTCGTCCCCGCGTTCGGCTGCGGCGCCGGCGACCTTGAAGACGCACAGGTCACCGGCGATGCCGCGGCGCTTGTGCGCTTCGGTCCGGTCGGCTGACGCGACGTCGTCGGTCACCCGCACCGTGCGGACGTCGATCCCGCTGTCGGCCAGTGCCCGCGCCGCGGCATCGAAGTTGAGCACGTCGCCGGCGTAGTTGCCGTAGCTCAGCAGCACACCGCCGCCGTGCTCGGACGCTTTCGCGACCGCCGTGATCTGCTGGGCGCTCGGGCTGGCGAACAGGTTGCCCATCGCGGCTCCGGCGGCAAGACCGTGCCCGACGAGTCCGCCGAACGCCGGGTAGTGCCCGGAGCCGCCGCCGACGACGAGCGCCACGGTCCCCTCGGGGCTCGTGGTCGAGCGGGCGACCCCGCCGTGCACCTTCCGCACCCAGCGCGCGTTCGCCGCGACGAAGCCGTCGGTGGCCTCGTCGGCGAAGTCCGCCGGATCGTTGAAGAGGCGTGTCATGCGTGGGACTCCTGGGTCGTGGTCGCCGCTGCCGGCACAGCAGCGTCGGCATCGCGTCGCTCGTTCCGCTTCGTGTTCCGGCCGAGGACGAACATCAGGACGCTCGACAGGACCATGAAGAACCCGACGATGAACATCGGCACCTGGTACCCGCCGGTCCACTCGCTCACGGCGCCGGTGATGTACGGGGCCGCGAAGCCGCCGAGGTTGCCGACGGTGTTGATGAGCGCGACGCCGGCCGCTGCTGCGGCACCGGTGAGGAACTGCGTCGGGACCGTCCAGAAGTTCGGCAGGGCGGCGAAGATCGAGCAGGCCGTGATCGCGATGACGGCGACGGTGGCGGCCGGGCTGTTCATGTAGAGCGCCACCGGGATGCTCAGGCCGCCGACGAGGGCCGGGACCGCGATGTGCCAGACCCGCACGCCGCGGCGGAACGCGTCACGCGACCAGAAGTAGAGGACGACGGCGGCGGGCACGTACGGGATCGCCGTGATGAGCCCCTTCTGGAACAGGTCGAACGTGGTGCCGAACTGCTCCTGGAAGCCGTCGATGATGGTCGGCAGGAAGAAGCTCAGGGCGTACAGGCCGTAGATGAAGCCGAAGTAGACCGCGGCGAGCATCCAGACGCGCCCGGAGCCGAACGCCGCACGGAGGCCACCCTTGCCGTGTGCGCTCCCCTGCTTCTGGTCGTTCTCCTTCGCGAGCGCACCCTCGAGCCAGGTCTTCTCGTCCTCGTCGAGCCACTTCGCCTGGGACGGCTTGTCCTTCAGCACGAAGAGGCAGAGGACGCCGACGACGATCGCCGGGATCGAGACGCAGAGGAACATGAAGCGCCAGCCGGCGAGCCCGCCGAGCAGTCCCTCGTGGGTCATCAGCCAGCCGGCGAGCGGCGACCCGATGACGCTGGTCAGCGGTTGCGCCAGGTAGAAGAGCGCGAGCATCTTGCCGCGGTGCCGGGCCGGGACCCAGGTCGACAGGAACAGGATCGCGCCGGGGAAGAACCCGGCCTCGGCGACGCCGAGCAGGAAACGCAGGCCGACGAGCTGCGGGTAGTTCTGCACCCACGTGAACAGCAGCGAGACGATGCCCCACGTGATCATGATCCGGGCGAGCCAGACGCGGGCGCCGAACTTGTGCAGCGCCAGGTTGGACGGCACCTCGAGCACGAGGTAGCCGATGAAGAACACACCGGAGGCGAACCCGAACTGGGCCGCGGTCAGGCCGAGGTCGGCCTCCATGCCGTTCGGGGCCGCGAAGGAGATCGCGGTGCGGTCGAGGAAGTTGATGAAGAACATCAGCGCCACGAACGGCACGATGCGGATCGCGATCTTGCGGATGGTCGTCTTCTCGACGACCGAGGTGGGGATGCCTCGCGTGGCGGGGATGTCCACGATGACTCCTGCTCGGGTGGGGTGGTGCTCCGGCCGACTGCTGCGCCGGGCTCGGAGGTGGCGCATCGGTGCGCTCGGACCAGTGTGCGCGGACCACACCGACTTGTCAACCGGTTGACCATTTGCAACCCACGGATCGCTTCGATGCTCGCCAGCAACCGGTTGACCGACCGGTACGCTCACTCCATGCCCGCGTTCAGCCCGGACGACCCGCTCAACATCCGCCTCGAGCTCGAGTCGGTCCCGACGGGGTCGCCCGCCTCCGAGGTCGCTCGACAGCTCGTGTCCCTGCTGACCGCCGGCGACCTCGCCCCGGGATCGCGCCTGCCCGCCGAGCGCGTGCTCGCTGAACGACTCGGGGTCGGCCGCTCCGCCGTGCGCGAGGCCCTCGCCGCGCTCGAGATCCTCGGTATCGTGCAGATCCGCCCGGGGTCCGGCACGTACCTGCAGGGCGGCACCTCGGACCTGCTGCCGACGACCCTGTCGTGGGGGCTCATGCTCGCGTCGAACCGGACCCGGGAGCTGCTCGAGGTCCGTTCCTCGCTCGAGCGCACCGCCGCGATCCTCGCCGCCCAGCGCGCGACCCCGGAGCAGCTCGAGGAGCTGCAGACCTACATCGACCGGCAGCACGAGACGCTCGACGACCCGGACGCGTTCATCGAGGCCGACGTCCGCTTCCACGTCCTGCTCGCCCGGTCAGCCGGGAACGACGTGCTCGCCGACCTGCTGCAGAGTCTCCGCTCGATGCTCAGCGTCTGGGTCGGCCGTCGGGTCCGCACGCGCCAGGCCACCGAGGCGGCGTACGAGGAGCACCGCGCCATCCTCGAGGCGCTCCGTGCCGGCGACGTCCTCGCGGTGCAGCGGGCGATGGACGACCACATGGCCACGGCGAGCGCCCGCATCGAGCACGCCGGCCCGGTCGACTGACGGGCGCGCGGGCCCGCGGGCGCGGGCGCGGGCGCGGGGGCCCGCGGGCGCTTCGTGAGCAGAAATGGTCGGGTCGGGGACGGCGACCCGACGTCTTCTGCTCACGATCGGGCGGCCAGGAGGCGCGGTGCGGCCCCGCCACGCACGGTGCGACGTTGCCAGGGCGGCAACACCGCTTGGGTCCTGCCCGGTCCGTGCGGTGGAGTGTGCGCATGCACACCCACGACGACAGCGCCGCCAGCGCATCCGGTTCCGCACGCACCTGGTGGGAGGCCCGCTACGCCGAGCACGACGGGATCTGGTCGGGGCAGGTGAACGCCGTGCTCGCCGACGTGGCCTCGTCGCTTCCGCCGGGGCGGGCGCTCGACCTCGGCTGCGGCGAAGGCGGCGACGTCCTCTGGCTCGCCGGGGAGGGGTGGGACGTCACCGGGGTCGACCTGTCGGTGACGGCGATCACGCGCGGGTCCCGTGCAGCCGTCGCCGCCGGGGTCGAGGAACGGACCGCGTTCGTCGCGGCCGACCTGGGTGCGTGGACGACCGCCGCCCGGTTCGACCTCGTCACCGCGTCGTTCCTGCAGTCGTGGCCGGTGACGATCCCGCGCGAGCGGATCCTGCACCAGGCCACCGGGTTCGTGGCGCCGGGCGGACGCCTGCTCGTGACGGCCCACGCCGCTCCCCCGCACGACGAGCTGCCCGAGGACCTGCGGGCGTACCGGTTCCCGACGCCGGCCGAGGACCTCGCGGCGCTCGCGCTCGGTGCCGAGTGGGAGGTCGTCGCCGCCGAGCTCCGACCGCGCACCGCGACGACGCCCGACGGTTCGCTGCGCGATGTCGTCGACTCCGTGGTGCTCGTGCGACGGCTCTGAGCCACCCGGAGACGGGCTGGTGCGTGTCCGACCCCGGCGGTACCGTCCTGGGTGTGAGCACCGACGCCACCGCGCCTCCAGGCATCGTCCTCGTCGGCGCGCGCGGCTACGGCCTGCACCACCGGGCGACCATCGACCGGCTCGTCGGACTCGGGGTCTGCACGCTGACGGCCGTCGTCGACCCGACCCTCGACGCCGACGAGGACGGCGGCGTGCCGGTCGTCGACGACGTCGCCGCCGCGCGGGCGCACTGGCCGGTGGACGTCGTGGTGGTCGCCGCCCCGATCGCCGCGCACCTGCCCCTCGCCCTGTCCGCGCTCGAGGCCGGCGCCGACGTGCTGATCGAGAAGCCGCCCGTGACGACCCGGGCGGCCCTCGCGACCCTGCTCGACGCCGAGCGACGGACCGGACGCGTGGTGCAGGTCGGGTTCCAGAGCCTCGGGTCCCACGCACTCCCCGCGATCCGCGACGGCTCCGTCGTCGGGACCGTCCGCTCCGCCGCGGCGATCGGCACGTGGACGAGGAACCAGGCGTACTGGGACCGGTCGGCGTGGGCGGGCCGCCGTCGGGTGAACGGTGTGGACGTCCTCGACGGCGTGGTCACGAACCCGCTCGCCCACGCCGTTGCGACCGCCCTCGCGCTCGTCGGCTGCCGACGCGCGGAGGAGGTGGCGCGCGTCGAGGTGGAGCTGTACCGGGCGAACGCGATCGAGGGCGACGACACCTCGGCCGTCCGGGTCACGACGACCACCGGACGCGAGGCGACCGCGGCGCTCACCCTGTGCGGGCCGACCGAGGTCCTGCCGAGCGTGCGGGTCCGTGGCACGACGGGGAGCGCCGTCCTCGGGTACACGACCGACGAGGTCACGATCGACGGGGTCACCCACGGCCTCGGTCGCACCGACCTGCTCGAGAACCTGCTCGCCCACCGCTCCCGCGGCGACGCGCTGCTCGTGCCGCTCGTGTCGACCGGCGCGTTCGTCGAGGTGCTCGAGGCCGTGCGGGCGACCGCGCCGGTGCAGATCGACCACCCGTGGGTGACGTGGGAGGGCGAGGGGCCCGCGCGTCGACCGCTCGTCACGGACGTCGAGGCGGTCGTCGAGCGTGCGGCGGACCAGGGCGCGCTGTTCTCCGAGGTCGGGGCCCCGTGGGCCCACGCGGTCCGCGACGAGGTGCTGGACGAGCTCGTCGTCGACGGCGTCCCGGTCGCGTCGGTCCTCGACGGCGCGGGGACGATCCCGACGTCGTCGCCCCGTCCGTACCTGCACCCCGTGCGGACCCTCGGCGGCACGGTCGTCAGCGCCCACCACCCGCCGGACCACGACTGGCACTGCGGTGTCGGCATCGCGATCCCCGACCTCGACGGCGTGAACTGCTGGGGCGGCCGGACCTCCGTGCACGGCGAGGGCTACGTCTGGCGCGACGACCACGGCCGCGCCACGGTCCCGCACGCCGAGCGTCACGGACCGAGCCTGCAGCAGGAGGTCCGCTGGCAGCGTCCGGACCGGACGGTCGCGCTGCACGAGGACCGGACCCTCGCCTGGCGGCCCGTCGACGCCGGGTGGGAGCTCACGTGGTCCTCGTCGTTCCGGGTGCCGGGTGACGCGGTCGTCCGCCTGGGTGGACCGGGGAGCAACGGACGGGTCGGCGCCGGGTACGGCGGCTTCACCTGGCGCTTCCCACCGTGCTCCGACGTCACGGTCCGGACGGCGACGGCCAGCGGCGAGGACGCGGTGCACGGGTCGGTCGCACCGTGGATCGAGTGGACGGCGGCGTTCGAGGGCGCCGCGGCCACCGTCCGGATCGAGGCACAGGGCCACGAGGACCCGTGGTTCGTCCGTATGGCCGAGTACCCGGCGATCGGCTCGGCGCTGGCGTGGCGCACCCCGGCGCTCGTCCGGCCCGGGATCCCCCTGGTGCGGTCGTTCCGGGCCACGATCTCGGACGGCCCGTCCGGCGTCGGCGCTGGCTCCGGCGCCGGCCGTACGCTGGGTGGATGAGCACCGAGGACTGGGAAGCCCGCGTCGCCGCACTCTGGGCCGACGACACGATCGACGACCAGGAGCGCATCGACCGCATGCGCGCGCTGGCGGACACCGCACCGCACCCGGCGCTCGGCGCGTTCGAGCTGGGCGGGGCGAACGACTCCGGCGGGCACGAGGCCGAGGCCGACGTCCACTACACGGCCGCGACCGCCGCCGGCCTCGACACCGTGGACCCGACGCGCGCGGCGCAGATGGTCGTCCAGCACGCCTCGACGCTCCGCAACCTCGGCCGGGTCGACGAGGCGATCGACATGCTCCGGGCCGCCCCGGAGCACCCGGCGACGGGCGCGGCGCCGAAGGTCTTCCTGGCGCTCGCACTGCACAGCGCGGGCCGCCCCGACGAGGCGCTCCGGGTCGCGATCGAGGCCGTCGAGCCGACGCTCCCCCGCTACCACCGGTCGGTCCGGGCCTACGCGGCCGCGCTCACCGACGGCTGAGGAGACGGCAGCGCCGACGGCCGAGCGAGCGAGAGACGGGACCCGCTGACGGACGGGAGGCGCGGTGCGGGCCCGCACCGCGCCTCCCGTCCGTCGTCGGCGACCGTCTCCTACCGCACGCGGTCCTCGTCGCCGGTGACGTGCGCGACGGGGAGTGCGTCGCTCGTCGTGCGGAGCGACTCCTGCCGGATCTCGAGCTGCGTGACGGCGAGCGCCGCCAGGTCGTGCAGGTTCGCGAGGTCCGCCTCCGTCGCCTGCCGGGGCTTCGTGTCGAGCACGGCGAGCGTGCCGATCGGTGACCCGTCGTGCCGCACGAGCGGGACGCTGACGTAGAACCGGATGCCGAGCGGCCCGGTCACGAGCGGGCTGTGCTGCATCTCCGGGTGGACGGAGCCGTCCGGGATCACGACGGGGACGGGCACGGGCGCGAACCCGTTGCGGAAGTTGATGTGGCGTGCCGCGTCGTCGACGCCGGGCGCGATGTACGACTGCGACCAGGCACGGTCCTCGTCGAGCACCTCGACGAGCGCGATCGGCGCGTCGAACAGCCGCGCGGCCATCGCCGTGGTGCGACCGAGGGCCTCTTCCGGCAGGCTGTCGAGGGTCGCGGGGCGCGGGGAGTCCGCGGTGGTCGGTGCCGGTCCGGCCGGTGCGGTGTCGACGACGTGGTCGGCTCCGGTGGTCTCGGCGATGACGACGTCGCGGAGCATCGTGACGAGGTCGGCGCCGGCGGGGCGTGCGGCCGGGTCCTGCGCGGTCATCGCCGTCAGCAGGTGCTTCCAGTGGTCCGGGAGCGGTTCGGGGACGACCGGGTCGCGTGAGAGCCGCGCGACGGCGGACTCGACGAGCGACCCCGGGAACTCGCGGCGCCGGGTGAAGCACTGCAGCAGGACGAGGCCGAGCGAGTAGACGTCGCTCGGCGCACCGACCTCGGCGCCGCGGGCCTGCTCGGGGCTGAGGTAGGCGGCGGTGCCGGTGGTGACGCCGTCGGCGGTGAGGCGTTCCACCCCGGCGGCGAGCGCGATGCCGAAGTCCGTCAGCCGGGCACGGGCACGGTCGGAGTCGTTGCCGTAGTCGACGAGCAGGATGTTCGAGGGCTTGATGTCGCGGTGCACGACGCCGTGGCTGTGGATGTAGTCCAGCGCCTCGGCCATGTCGTAGCCGATCTCGGCGATGTGGCGGGCGGCGAGGGGGCCGACGGCGAGGCGTTCCTCGAGGTCCTGCCCGGTGACGAGGGCCATCACGAGGTAGCGCTGGTGCGTGCCGTCCCGCCCGGTGACGACACCGGTGTCGAGCAGGCTGACGAGGTTGTGGTGCTCGAGGGCCGCGAGGACGCCGAGCTCGGCCTCCTGGCGGGCGATGTCGACCGTGCCGGCGTGGAACACCTTGACGGCGACGGGGCGGTGCAGGCTCTCGTCGACGCCCCGGTAGACGGTGGACATGCCGCCCTGCCCGATCGCGTGTTCGAGCCGGTAGCGCCCGTCGAGCAGGGGGGCCGCGGACTGGGCGTCCTCGGTCGGACTCATCGAACCTCGTTCTCGGTGCGGGCTGGCTTCGGTGCATCTTCCCATCTCGGCGGGGATCGTGTTCCGTCGACGCGCTCAGTGACCCGGCTGGGCGCGCGCGCCGACCGCCCCCGGACCGCCGGGCCCGGCCTGGCCCGGACCGGGGGCGCGCCGGGGGCCGGCGGCCGTGCGGCGCCGTCAGCGCCGGGTCGTCGTCACCGTGCTCACCCGCAGGTCGTCGAACGTGCTCGTGAACCCGGCCCCGCCGAGCGAGACGAGCCCGATCCGCGGCGTCGCGCCGAGGTCTGCCGTCCACGTCCCGCCGCGCACGAAGTGCCGCCCGTCGACGCTCGTGTACGCGGTGTACCGGTGCTCCCCGGCCACGAAGCGGTGCACGATCCGCAGGGTGGTGGTGTCCCCGACCGGTCCGACGACCATGTTGCCGTAGGTCGGGGCGCCCGCAGGCTGCCCGGACACCTGCTTGCCGAACTCCGTCTGCCGGGTGTCGAAGATCGAGTTGGACGTCAGGCGCAGGTAATCGCTGTCGCTGCCGTACACGACGAGCCCGCCCTGGACGTAGTTCACGCCGTCGCCGGTCGCGGGGGTGTCGACCGCGACGGTGGTCTCGGCCACCCAGTCGCCGCGGGGAGCGGGTTCGGACAGGACCGAGGCGAGCGGCGTCCCGGGCGGGTGGATGTCGGCGTCCTGGGTCTGCCAGCGGAGGGCGCCGCCCGAGACGGTCCAGGTCGAGCGGTCGGGTTCGCGCGTCCAGCGGAGGGCCGGTGGCAGGGTCGACCCGTCGAACCCGGTGGACAGCGCACGGATCGTCCGTCCGGGCACGTCGACCGGCGCGGCCGTCGCGCGGTACGTCGGTCGCTCGCCGGGCTGCGCCACCGGTCCGGGTTGCACGCCCTCCGAGGGACCGGCGCCACCGCGGACGACCGGCCAGCCGTGCACCCAGTCGAGCGGGTCGATCAGCACCGGGCGCTTCGTGTACGTGCCCTGCCCCGCGTAGTACGGGTCGTGGCGGTCGACGGCGTGGTAGACGATCCAGTCCTGCCCGGCGAAGTCGGTGACGACCGTGTTGTGCCCGGTGCCCACCCAGCGGTTCCCGTTCTGGGCGAGCAGCGGTGTGCCGCCGACCCGGGTGCTCGTGATCGGGACGCCGTCCTGGTCGGTGAACGGGCCGAGCGGGCTGCGCGACCGGGCGACGAACACGCCGTACCCGGTGAGGGCGCCGTTGCAGCAGTTCGTCGCGGAGCCCGTGAAGTACCACCAGCCGTCGTGCCGCATCAGGTACGTGCCCTCGTAGCGGTTGTCGATCGCGATCTGGCGCTCGGTGGACGGGACGGACCGGAGGCCGTCGGCGCTGAGCTGCCGGACGTGCACCCCGCCGAAGTAGCTGCCGAAGTACAGGTACGTGCGGCCGTGGTCGGTGATGACCTCGGGGTCGAACTCCCACCGCTGCCCGGTGCCGTTCGGCGCGGCCTGCGGTGCGACGACGGGCCCGCCGGAGTCCGTCCACGGACCGGTCGGGCCGGGGCTCGTCGCGACGCCGACGGCCGACCCGCCGCCGGTCGGTGCGGTGGCGGTCGGGGTGTCCGACGCCGCGTAGTAGAGGTACCAGGTGCCCGGCCGCCCGTGCGTCCCGGCGCGGTACACCACGTCCGGTGCCCAGATGCCGTTCGTGTCGCCCACCCACGACGGCTTCGACGAGAACGCGTCACCCACGTACCGCCAGTGCGTGAGGTCGGTGGAGCGGTAGGTCGGGACCGTGTGCTGCACGAGTGACCCGTCCGGGTCCTGCTCCGTCGCGGTCAGGGCGTCGGACGTGCAGTAGAGGTACCAGTTCCGGTCCCGTGCGGCGCCATGCACGACGGTCGGGTCGGCGCAGCTCGCCGCCGTCTGTCCGTCCGGCAGCGCGAGCGTCATCGGGTTCTCGTGCGCGGGCGCGGCCCCGGCTCGGGCGGACGTCGTCACCGCGGCGACGGCGGGCGCACTGCCGGCACCGACCTGGAGGAACGTGGTCGCGAGCCCCGCGACCGTCGCGATCGCGAGGACCGCTCGGAGTGATCGGCGCACGGTGGACCTGCTCTCGTCGTCGAGGAGCGTGCGGACGAGGGCGAGCGTACGCTCGTCGCCACCGACCGACCAGCCCGAGGAGGCACCGGATGCCCGCACGGTTCGTCTACTGGATCAACGCCTCGGTCGACGGGTTCGTCGAGACCGAGGCCGGGGAGCACGAGGGCCCGGACGGACCCGCGTGGGTCCGCATCGACGAGACCCTCCACCGCGAGTTCAACCGTCGTGCCCGGGCGATGACGCTGTCCGTCGAGGGGCGCGTGGTCCGCGACCTGATGGACCCGTTCTGGCCCGATGCCCGCACCGATCCGTCCCTGCCGGCGTTCATGCGCGAGTACGGCGAGATCTGGACCGAGCAGCCGAAGGTCCTGGTCTCCCGCACGCGGACGGCGGCGGACCACAACACGCGGGTCATCGGCCGGGACGGCGACGCGATCGAGGAGCTCGCCCGCATCCGCACCGGCTCCGAGGGCGACGTCGGGGTCGGCGGCCCGAGCATCGCGACGCAGCTCCTCGACGCGGGGCTCCTCGACGAGCTCATGGTCTTCACGCACCCCGCGGTGCTCGGGCGCGGTCGGCCGCTGTTCGACCCGCCGGCGTCGGGGGTGCGACCGCCGCTCGTCCTCGACCTGCTCGAACAGCAGCGGTGGGACACGGGCGTGACGATGCACCGGTACGACATCCGGCGCTGAGCGGCCGCACCCGGGGCCGGCCCGGCTCAGCCGTCGCCGGGCGTCCCGACGATGACGAGCCGCCAGGCGCTCGGCCGGTCGCTGTCGAACGCGGCGAACCCGACGGAGTCGACGGCCGTGCTCGCGAACTCGGTCAGCCGGATCGGGTGCGGGCTGTCCCGGCAGTCCACGGGATCGACGACGAAGCTCCCCGACCCGCGGCGCGACTCGATGCGGATCGTGCCCTGCATGTGCCCGTTGCCGTAGCAGGAGAACTCGAGGTGGTCGACGTCGTGCGACGCGGGGAACTGCAGGCGCACTCCCGGTCCGACGTCGGCCGGGTCCTGGCGCCCGGGCTGGATGTCGGCGGTCAGCACGCCGAGGACGTCCGGATCGGCCTCGGTCGCCGCGTCCTGTGCGCTCCGCCACTGCCGGAGCTCCGTCGCGTCGACCGGCGGTGTCGCGGCGCAGCCGGCGACGGCGAGCAGTCCGCCGACCACGAGCAGCCCGGTGGCAGCCGGGACGAGACGTGGGCGGAGACGGGGCACAGAGCGAGCATACGGATTCCGTGTCGGACGGGAGGCGCGGTGCGGGCCCGCACCGCGCCTCCCGTCCGGTGGCGGGACCGTCAGACGTCGCGTCGGCGTGCGACCGCGAGGGCGAGCGCACCCACCGCCACGACCTCGGCGACGAGGACACCGAAGCCGGCCCAGCCGTTCAGCACCACGCCCTCCTGCTGGACGGCGTCCGCGGACGAGTAGGCGAACAGCTGCGCCCCGGCCTGGTCGGGCAGGAACTTCGTGACGTCGAGGAGCCACTGCGCCTGGATGACGTTCGCGATGAGGGACAGCACGACCGGGAGCACCAGCAGGAGCCCGAGGGTGATCGCGATCCCGCCGGCGCTCGACCGGACGAGGAGCCCGATGCCGAACGCGAGCAGCGCGAGGAGCGTCACGTACACCGACGCGCCGAGCAGCGGCATGAACACGGCCGGGTCGGCGAGGTCGGCGTGCACGCCCTTGCCCGCCTGCAGCGCTGCCGACACGATGACGCCGATCCAGATCGACACCGCGCTGACGACGAAGGTCGTGACCGCGAGGACGGCTGCCTTCGCGAGGACCGCGCCGGTGCGGTGCGGGTCGGCGGTGAACGTCGACCGGATCTGGCCGGTGCCGTACTCCCCCGTGATGATGAGCACGCCGAGCACCGCGACGACGAGCGCCGTCAGGCTGACGCTCGCGGTGTTGATCGTGACGAGGGTGCCGTTCTGGCTGTCCTTGGACACCGCACCGCCGACGTCGAGCGCGTTGCCGATGAGGAACGCCATCGCGATCGTCAGGACGACGAGGATCGCGAGGCACCAGACCGTCGAGCGGATGCTGCGGAACTTGATCCACTCGCTCCGCACGAGACGTCCGAACCGGAGTCCGGTGGTGGGCGGCAGGGTCGTGGCGGTCATCGGGCGCCCTCCGATCGGTACTCGACGTCGTCGCGGGTCAGCGCCATGTAGGCCTCTTCGAGGCTCGCGCCGACCGGGGTGAGCTCGTGCAGCGGGACACCGACCTGGGCGGCGATGTTCCCGACCGTGGTGGCGTCCGGGCCGACGACCATGAAGGTGCCGTCCTCGCGCGGGGTCACGGACGCGTTCGGACCGATCGCCTGGAACAGCTGGTCGGGGGCCGGCGTGCGGACGACGACGCGACTGCCACCGGTGCCGCCGCCGGCGACGAACTCCTGGATGGGGGCGTCCGCGAGGACCCGACCGCGGCCGAGGACCACGACGCGGTCGGCGGTCTGCGCCATCTCGCTCATCAGGTGGCTGGACAGGAAGACGGTGCGACCGTCGGCCGCCATCCGACGGGCGAGCTGCCGCACCCAGAGCACGCCGTCCGGGTCGAGACCGTTGACCGGCTCGTCGAGGATCAGGGTCTTCGGGTCGCCGAGCAGTGCGGCAGCGATTCCCAGGCGCTGCCCCATGCCGAGCGAGAACCCGCCGACGCGCTTCTTCGCGACGGAGTCGAGGCCGGTCATGTCGATGACCTCGTGCACGCGGGACTTCGGGATGCCGTGCGTCGCGGCGAGCGAGAGCAGGTGGTTGTAGGCGCTCCGGCCCTGGTGGACGGCCTTCGCCTCGAGCAGCGCCCCAACCTGCCGGAGCGGGTCGCGGAAGCTCCGGTACGGCTGCCCGTTCACCGTCGCCGTGCCGGACGTGGGGCGGTCGAGCCCCATGATCATCCGCATCGTGGTGGACTTCCCGGCGCCGTTGGGCCCGAGGAAGCCGGTCACGCTGCCCGGCCGCACGACGAACGAGACGTCGTCGACGGCGGTCTTCGGACCGTACTGTTTGGTGAGGTGCTCGACTTCGATCACGGCGGCAACGCTACGGGGGTCTGGGAGTCGGCCGCGTCCGCCCTTCGGGGGAGATGTGGTCATCCCGTGTGGGGACGGCGGGTCGTCTCGTCCCGCGTCGTTCCGAGTCGGGGCTGCTGGCCGCGTCCGGCCGCGTCATCCTGCGTGGGGGCGAGTGCTCCTTCCGAGGGAGGCGCTCGTGACGACCGTCGCGAAGCTGCCGTCGAGCGCCGCCATGAAGGCGGCGTGGACGCTCGCGCCCGGGATCGTGCCGTCGCCGAACGCCAGGTCGGGCGCCGCGCAGGCGTCCGCGACGACGGTCACGGAGAAGCCGAGCTCCTGCGCCGCCCGGGTGGTCGAGTCGATGCACATGCTGCTCATCATCCCGACGACGGTGAGCTCGGTGACGCCGGCGTCGGTCAGGAGCGCCTGCAGGCCGGTGCCCACGAAGCTGTTCGGCTCGTGCTTCTCGACCACCCGCTCGCCGTCGATCGGCGCGACCGACGGGTGGAACTCGAGCCCCGGCGTGCCCGGCCGGAAGAACGTGGCGTCGGGCTCGGTCGCGACGTGGAAGACGTGCACGACGAGGTCGCCGGCCGCGCGGAACCCGTCGAGCACCGTGCGTGCGGCGGTCGCGGCCGCCTCCGGACCGACGAGCGGGAACGCCCCGCCCGGGAAGTAGTCCTGCTGGATGTCGACGAGGAGGAGTGCGCGGGTCATCGGATCAGTATGCGCTCGCGGTCAGGGCGCCCCGTCGATCCGGAGCGGGTCGCCGTGCAGTTCGACGGCCGCGACGTCGGGCACGGGGTCGCTCGCGAGCCGTGCGTGCGTCTCGACGTCGAACCGTTCGGCGCCGTAGCGGAGCTTCTGCCGCTCGATCCCCTCGGCGACGAACCCCGCGCCCGTCGCCACCCGGCACGATGCGGGGTTGTTCACCCGGTGGCCGAGCTCGAGCCGGTGCAACCCGGCGCCGAACGCCCAGCGAGCCACTGCCGCCAGCCCTCGGGTGGCGAGGCCGCGACCGCGGGCGTCGCCGGCCAGCCAGTAGGACGCCCAGGCCGTCCCGTGCCGGGACTCGATCGCCGACAGGCCGACGTTCCCCACCGCGAGGCCGTCCTCGACGATCGCCCAACTGCGGGCGTGCGCACCGGAGGACGGCCACGACCCGATGTGCCGACGGGCAGCGTCCTCGTCGATCAGGTCGGCGGGGAGCTGGGTGTCGAGATCCGGGGTGGATCGTCGCGCGGCGAGGAGCGCCGGCGCGTCGTCGATCGACCACGGACGGAGGAGGACGGCCATGCCCCATCCTCCCGCACCGAGCGTTCTGCGATCGGGACCAATCCGGTGTGGTGAGGGTGCCGAATGAGTTGCATCAGCCCGGGGAACCTCCCCGGGAGGCGCTCACCAGCCGCTCACCGCTGGTTCTCCACCCTGCACCAGGGT
>NZ_JBIWAG010000008.1:0-45738 GCF_044759965.1 Curtobacterium sp. NPDC098951 | reverse complement strand
TCGGCGCTGCAGCGTCTTCGATGACGGTCAGGATCTGCAAACTGCCGTCCTCCCGCACCACCGAAGTCGTGGTTGACGAGTTGTTATTGTCGAAGATCGCCACCCCGGTACCCGCAACGACCGCGTCTGCTGCCTGGTCCGCGAAGGGCAGCGACACCGTCAACTCGCGGTCGCTGGTGCGGAGCGCAGCTCCATCAGCAGCGTCCGTTGGGACGCTGACTTCGACATCGCCCGCGGCGAAGGTTGCAGCCTCACTCCCGGACTCGGACGTGTCAGCGGCCGCGTCGAGGACCTCCGGCGCGACAGAGGCGATAACGGCCAATGCATCCGTGGGCCGTTCGTCAGCGTGCGCCACCGCCGACGTCCCCAGCATCGCAGCAGCACACAGCAGCCCCACTCCTGCCATGCCCACAGTTCTTCCCGTTCGAGACACTGCCTCCCCCTCGATCATCTATTGGGAGCCCTCCGCCCCCTGAACAGTGATCCTATGAGAACACTCAGAGTTCGCAATCCATCGCAAGGATGACTCTCGCACGACCCACCGGCGCAGGCCGGTGTCGCGGGTCGGATGTGCATGCGTCTGTCTATCACCGTCAGCGCCGCTCGCAGCGTCTCAGTAGCCGATCGGCTATTGAGACGGGCTTTCGCTTCTCGCGTTCCTAGCCGGACCCTTTCGAGCAGGTGGCTTCTGCTGCTGTCTGGCCGGTGATGGCCGAGGGGAGCGCAGTGGACGTTGGTGGAGTGCTCGGGGTGACGCTTGTGAGCCCGTCTGGCGGGGATGAGGGTGCATCCGGATCGGTAGATGACGGAGCCCGTGCGGCCTCTGACGGTGCTGCGTTGTCCGGGGACTGTTTTGTCGCGCCTCCACCGAGTGACGAGTCGTTGAGGTTCGTCTTTGCATCGGTTTGTAGCGCGACGTTGAGGGCCTGCGCGGGCTGCTCGTCGACGATGAGGCGGTTGATGTCCGCCGGGTTGGGCAGGGTGGGGTACTGGACGAACAGCACCTTCGACAGGTCAATGCCTCGAAGGGTCAGGGCGAGGGAGACCATCGTGTCGGGGCTGGTGAGGTTGTCGCTGAGGATCATGTTCGACAGCGCTGCTTTGGCGAGCTTGTAAAGCGTCACCGGGTTGGACAGCGCTCCGCCGGGTGCGAGTACCTTCCGGGCCAGTGCGGAGAGGAACACCTGCTGGTTGCTGATGCGCCCGAGGTCGCCGCCGTCCCCGATGCCGTGTCGACTGCGGAGGAAGGCGGAAGCGGTCTGTCCCTCGATGGGATGGACGCCTGGTTCGAGGTCAAGGCCGACGTACGGATCGTGGATCGGAGTTGCCACGCAGACGTCGACGCCGCCGACCGCGGTCGACATGGCTGCCACGCCGTCGAACTTGAGGATGCCGGCGAACTGCGCCTCGACCCCCGTCAGCGATTTCACAGCTGCGACGACGCATCCCAAGCCGCCCTGGTTGCCGCCACGGGAGAGCGCTTCGTTGAACATCGCCCGCACCGCAGGTCGAGTCTGCCCGGTGTCCGTGTCCACGCAGGCCGGCAGCTCCACAACGGTGTCGCGCGGGATGCTGACGGCAGTCATTTGTTGATGGTCTGCGGAGATGTGGATCAGCATGGTGACGTCGTTATTCAAGCTCCCCGGGTCACCTTCGGCAGCTTCGGTCTGGCCCTGACGTGTATCACTGCCGACGACGACGAAGTTGACGGCACCGCGGAGGGCTTCGGCACCGGTCTTGCTGGGCTTCCCGCCAGCACCGATCTGAACCGTCTGCACCGAAGCACCAAGATTCCCGATCGCGATCGCTCCGATGCTTGTCGCACTCGCTACAGCAACGACAGCAGCGATGCCAAGCAGTCTCGCCGCTCCAAGCCAGCTCGACCGGCGAGTCAGTCGCCCGTGACGAACGCTCGCACCTCCGTCGGTTCGATGATTCATATCGATCCCCCTCGCCGCGAACGATAGCAACACGAGCGGAGGTCACGACCGGCGGTGCCGCCCGTTCGGTGTGCGGTGCCCGCAGCCGAGAACGGGCAATGCATCTCGCTGAACGATCGGCTAGCGAGACGGAAAGCATGGTGCCATGCTCTTGCCTGTGGTCCAAGGCGGCGGTGCTCAGTTCCCCCGATGTCGATGCGAGATTCGACGTGCAACGCCGACATCTCTTCGGTCCGTTCTGGCAGTTGACCGTCACCGACACCGTCCTGGGGTGCAACGTGGGCGTCGATGGGGGCGGGCTCCTCACTGGCTACGGATCGGTTCGGAGGGCAGCGCGGTATTCAACGAGCTTCTATCTCGCGCAGCTGGAGCGCAAAGAACGGCGCGGACGCCGATAGAGGATCCTGATGCGACACGCCGCGAGACCCTGCCGTCAAGGGAGCTGTGTGGAGGTCGCCATTAGGTCGACGGGCGCCTTCGCAATGTTCTCAAACCTCAGTTGAACCAACGCCTCGCAGGTCTGCGGTGAGCCGCCGCCGTTCCGTCAGGACTCACCGCCTGAATCTGTTTACTGCCTCGGGCGCCGCGCGAAGCGCTGCGCAAGATCCTCGCTGCCCCACGATGTTCAGAACTCAAGCAGCTTCAACAGCCCTCTGACCGCTGCGATGAGGCCGACGACACCTAGGGTGGCTCCTATCCTTCACCCCCGCCCCGGCCAAGCGGAATCCGATTCAGGCCGGCTCGCTATCTCCTCCTGAACGTCGGCATCAGCGATGCTCTGAAGGGCCTGCAAACCACTCAGGGCATGGACAAGTGTTCGTAGTCGACGTCCCACTGTGCTCCGGCAAGCGAGTAATTGAGTATAGCTGAATCAGTCGAGTAAGCCGTGAGAACTGAAGCGGGATATGATTGAACGATGGCACGTGGATAAGTGTTGAAAGCGGTGCTATTGGGTTGACCTTCGGCGAGGCTTAGTTCGCGCCGAACGCCGAGCATCGATCTGTGGAACGCTTTGCTAAAACTGGTGTGTTTACACTCGATACCCCAGAGCAGGTCGTTCGGCCCGGGATAGCCGCTCGTGCCGGGTACGCAAGCGACGATATCAAGTTCGTGCTTGTCTCCATGTACGGGCTTGCGCGGATGCGCTCCTCGTATCTCGGAACTCAGAGTCCGGACCTCGACGTCAGTCCAGATCGTGAAATTCCTAGTGGGCGTCGAACAATCGAAGTGCAGATACTTCGGGTTCCTCGGGCCGTGCGAGGCGCGTAGACGAAGCAGCTTGCCATTGTTCGCAGATACAGCTATCCGTTCGAGTGATTGGAGCCTCTGCAGCACTGTGGTCAGAGTCCAAGCTTCGTACAATTTCCCGGCACCAAGGTTTTGTGTCGATCTCGACGAGCCGCCTACCGCCGCAAGAGCTTTGCGGATAGTGGTCAGCACATGACTCTTAGCTGGAGTAGTCAGTGGCATCGCGCGCCTCATCCTCATCGGTACCGTCGGATAGGAGGCGGATGAGGGCGTTCAGCTCCTGGATCGCGTCATCAGCGGACAGCGAACCCTCGAAGTACTCCTCTGTTCGGATGCCGAGACGATCCGCGGTCGCCGGATCGGACTCGACAACGAGCACCGGCGGCACCTCTTCACTCAGCACTTCGCTGAGTCGATCCGTGGTCATGCGTACGGCCTGCGTAGAGTGAAGGAATAGTTCCTGGCGAAGTCGTCCCAACAGGGTGAGCAGCTCTGAGCGGGCCGGGGAGTCTTCGCCGGCGTCGTAATCAGCGATGTCCAACAGACCTCGCTCACGCGCAAGATCCCGAACCTGCCCAACGACTTGCCGGTATTCGTCCCGTCGCACGGTGCCCCCTCAAGTGTTGTGGGACACCCTATAGGGGAGTCTGCGGAACAGCTTCGACGGCGTCGAACCCGTTCAGCAGTCTCCCCGATCGGATCCGTGATGGGCGATGTTGGGCTGAGAGGCGGCCAGCGTTCCCGCGGTTCGCGGCCAGCAGGGGAGGTACTGCCATCCAGGTGGGCGCAGCGAGCGTTGCTGTCAGTGGTGCGCCTTACGGTAGCCCACATGGCGACTTTTTCCGCTGACCTCCTTCGATCCGGCAGCACCGAAGAGATAGCCAGAGGTATCCTCTCTGGCAACGACGAGGGGGCGGCCGTCAACGGCCACAATGTCTACGTCAACGCTGAGCAACAGTTTGCGGGCGAGCGTGACTGCCGTGCCCTGGTTGGTCGTGTGAGCGACGGGTGGGCGTGGCTGGTTGCGCACCAGTGCGTGGGACCGAGTGGACAGTCGTCTGGGGGGTGGCAGCGGGTCACCCGACAAGGGGCGCGAATCGGGCAAGCACCGTCAGCGATCCTGGAGCTGCAAGGAGAAGAGCTGCTTGCTGGAGTGACGTCCGAGCTGCAGGTGACAGCGAAGCCGGCGTTCCAGCGGGGTGACTTCGAAACTGCATCATTCGCCGCGATGAAGGCGGTTGAGGTCCGGGTGCGTCACCTCAGCGGCCTCAGCAACGACCTGATCGGCACGAAACTGATGCAAGAGGCGTTCAAACCAGGCGGCCCGCTCTGCGACCGCTCGGCGGAAGCCGGTGAGCAGGTGGCGACCATGAATCTGTTCATGGGTGCCATTGGCGCGTTCAAGAACCCGGCAAGTCACCGAACGGTCGTCTTCACTGACCCGATCGAAGCCGCGGAAGTCGTCCAGCTCGCTGACCTCTTGCTGAGGATGCTGCGACGAGTCGGAGATCGCAACTGAGGAGCGTCTCTGCGGACCACGCTAACTCAGTCCGCTGGCTAGGAGCGCATGGGACTGCTGTCGGTTCGGTTGACTCCTGACCTGTGAGGACGTGGTCCTCGCTGGAAGGATGTCGATCATGGCCAAGCCCTATCCGGAGGAGTTTCGACGCGACGTGATCGCGGTCGCTCGCCGGGGTGAGATCGCGTTGACGCAGGTCGCGAAGGACTTCGGGATCTCCGAGGGAACCGTGACGGATTGGCTCCGACGAGCGGACATCGACGACGGCGTTCGGTCCGGGACCACGACGACCGAGAACGTCGAGCTGCGAGAGCTTCGGAAACGGAACCGGCTGCTGGAGCAGGAGAACGAGATCCTGCGCCGTGCGGCCGCGTATCTGTCCCAGGCGCACCTCCCAAAATGATGTACCCGCTGGTCCGTGAACTCGCCGCCGACCGGATCCCGGTCGCGGTGACCTGCCGGGTGCTCGGCTTCTCCAAGCAGGCGTTCTATGCCTGGCGGAAGAACCCGGTGAGCCGCCGCGCGGCGCGTGTGGCGCTTGTGTTCGCAGCAGCGGCTCTGGTCGATGCACGCCAAGAAGCGGGGACTGAACCGGAAAGCGGGCCCGCCCGTGCACGAGGACCGGGTCCGCCGGACGTTCACCGCGTCGGATCTGGACCGGCTCTGGCTGACGGACATCACCGAGCACAACACGAGCGAGGGCAAGCTCTACCTCTGCGCCGTCAAGGACGCCTGCTCCCGCCGAATCGTGGGGTACTCGATCGACTCCCGGATGCAGTCCTCCCTCGCCGTCGCGGCGCTGCGGATGGCGATCTCCCGCCGGAACCCGTCCGGAACAGTCGTCCATTCGACCGGGGTAGCCAATTTCGTTCGAAGCGCTTCGTCCGAGCGATCGAGGACGCTGGCCTGCTCGGCTCGATGGGCCGGGTCGGCGCGTGCGCGGACAACGCGGCCATGGAGTCGTTCTTCGCACTCCTCCAGAAGAACGTCCCCAACCGCCGGCGATGGGCATCACGCGAGCAGCTGCGCCTCGCGATCGTGCACTGGATCGAGGGCACCTACCACCGCAAGCGTCGACAACGCGGGCTCGGGAAGTTGACGCCCATCGAGTACGAAGCAATCATCAACCCACAGGTCGCGCTCGCGGCCAAAGCCAACGAGTCAACCGAACCTGCAGCAGTCCCCATCGCTAGCCCAGCCGTGAGCTGAAGAGCGCCTTGAACAAAGCGTCGACGTCGTCTGTCGGAACGGAGGGTGATTGGAGTCACCGAGCAAAACGTGACGTACGCTCGTCAGGAAAGCGAGGCGCCATGTCGAAGGTCACACCACTTGTGGTTGCGCAGATGGTTGGTCACAACAGTCCTGAGGAGGCCGTCCTCCGACTTCGGGGCCGGTTTGAGCGCCAGATGCCGGAGCTCGCTGCGCTAGCCGTACGCGCGGGACTACAGGTGTCGGATCAATTCAGCCAGTGGGTCGACCGCGTCGGAATAGAGACCGTTGGTGGATGGCTCGACATCGCTACGGACCCAGCACTACTCGCGAGCCGCTGGAATGAGAGTAAGCACTCGCCACTTCCGGCATTGGCGATGCTGGTCATGGAATCCCGCTTGTGCACTGTCGGCGCAGCGATCGGTTCCTACTTTCGCTCTGGCGGTAGTTCGTACGCCGAAGAGCTCATAGAAGCACGATGGTTGATCGCGGACGCTCTCAGGCGACATGCGTCATCGATACGCTTCAGCGAACCGGTGATTCTCGTTCGAGTATCCGAGCTCGCCGCGTCTGTTTACGAATCCCTTCGGCCTTTCACTAAAGCCTCAAGGGCTAATCGGGACAAATTTCATATTCAGCGACAGGTTGCACGGCAGGCCATTGTTGCGGCACGTATGTCCAGTGGTCGTTTGGAGAAGCTTCAGGAGGCCTTGGAGCATTTGAAGGGCATGCCCGAGGCTCCTACGGATATCTCTACCGCCGTGCTGCGAATCGAGGCGTCGATCGAGCTCTATCATTTAACAGGTGAACGAGCTTATCTTGTCGAAGCCATGCGATTCGCCCAGACGAGAGACGTACCGAACGACGATTGGCCAGCATGGCACCTCATTAACGCCGAGATTTGGCTCAACCTTGCAGATTTCGCGACCGAGCGGGCTCGAGTGCAGTTCCTTTCGCGAGCTGATGAAGCTCTCCGTTCCGTTGAGAATCAGGAACTCGAACTTGCTTACGAGATTCGGTGTGCCATGGATCGGGCTTTGCAAATTCACTTAAGCCTGCCTACGTCAAAATCCAGCACCGTGAGAGGGGTACGCCTTCCGTTTGCGCTTCGTGCGCCACATCAGCTCCCGGAAGTAATCTATACCGCTGCTCCAGAACTCATTGCCGCCCTGCGTCCGGCTGCCGAGCGGGGACAGTATCAGTATCGAGAGTTTCTCGCAGAGTTGCAATCGAGAGTCGCACGAGCCGGCGGAGCGACCAACGGCCAAATGCTTTTGGAAGACGCGGTTCGCCTTCGTCGACCGGTTGGCGTAAAAGACGCCCTCGCTGGCACGCGCGATCTGCTCGCCCAAGCGCAAGACCTGTTGCTGCTGAGCGCGCTTCGTCAGAGCTCCCAGTTGCGAGCGGAGGGATTGGAGATCCTTTTAAAGCTCCATCGTAGAGATCCGAACTCGAGTGAGCCCTTAGTCCTCCTCGCCAACGATCTCGAAGCCCGTGGTGGGATAAGCCTCAAAATTCCGTACGTTCGCGAAGAACTCCTCCATCACATCCAACGGGGCAATTTCACCGAGGTTTTCGAGCTTGCGGCAAGCTGCGCCTTCAATAATCCCGGCCTGCGAGTGAGCGGTCTCGGCGGGCGCGGAGAGACGTACACCGTCGATGACTTCTCTGGGATCACCGGACAGACCTTCGTATTCAAGCGAACCTCCGCAGCCGCCTTGGAGCGAGATGAGCTCAGGGCGAAGGCGATTAGCGCTCGTGTGGCGGCTGATCAGCTGAAGTACTACGACGTCATCGAGCACATCGGCGTGATCCCGATCGAGGATAGTGCGTCCCAATCGTCCTTGATCAGCGTTCGACGTTACGCGCGAGGTCGAACACTACGGCTCGCACTCTCCGAAGCCCCGAGTGTCGAGCGGGTGGGGTTGCTCGAGCGAGCTGCGGTCTTCCTAGGCCTTATCCATGGTTGGGAAAGGGGGACGTCAATCGACGTTGCTTCTCCCCGGAACCAGCTCAAAGAGAAAGAGGTTGGACGCTGGCTGAGGAAGTTGGTAGGGCAGACCGAAAAGCTACGGATGTTCAATGATTGGTGGGCGCTCGTGCAAGGTGTTCCGGCCGTCCCGCGGCGTGATGCCCACACTTTGAATTGGCTGGTCAACGACGACCAAAAGGTTTTCGCTGCGGACCTCGAGGCGACGGGAGTGCGACCCCTTGGCTACGAGCTGTCGCAACTAGTGGACGATCATCCGGTCTTGGCTCCAGAAGATTGGGAAGCAAGACTGTCTATCCTCACCGCGTACCTTTCGAGTGCGGGTCTGCCCGTAACGAGCGAGGTTGAGCTCTCCTACCGGGCGTCTACCGCAGCCCGTGCTGTCGGTATTCTAACTGACTCTCATTCTACGGACACCGAGCGCAATCACGCGTTCCAGCTTCTGTCGCATCTAGCCGCCTCGCCCGTCAACATTCAACTTCAGCTATGGTGCAAGGAAGTGCTGGAATCTTGGAGAGTCAAGACTGGCTTGTCCGATCCAACTCGGCTCACTGCTATCCAGCCGAACGATCGCGTGCGGATCAGTAAGGCGATGTCCTTTCATTTGAGGCACGACCCAACCGCTCAGACCACGCGTGGGGGGTGGATGTTCGTGGAAGACCTCGCTGACGTCATGCGCGAACACGGCCATAACGTGACGCCTCAGCAGCTTCTTGTTGTCGCAGGCGCGCTGGGCGAACCTCGCTTCGAGCTCGACGGCGACGAGGTGCGCGCTGCTTACGGACATTCCATCGCTCGCAGAGCTGACTATGAGGTAGCGACTCCTCCAGCGTGGCTTTATCACGCGACACCGGCTTCCAACTTCGGCTCAATTTTCGAAGGCCGCGGAGGCTTGCGGCCGATGGGAAGAGAGTTCGCCCATCTTTCGACCAATCCGATGAGAGCTTTGACGACCGCGCAGCGTCACGCGAAGGATGTGTTGTTGCTGCGCGTAGCAGGTCGGGACGTGCCCGGATTGGTGCGGGCGGCAGAAGACACCTGGCTTGCGCCGCTCGTCGGAGCGGAGGCTCTCGAGGTAGTCACCGCAGTTGGAGCCGCCGAATTGGAGCGCGCATAGGTCGGGAAGAGAACCAATCCCGGGGAGACCGGGGAAGACGTAGAGAGCGAAGTGTCAATGAGGCGCGCGCGTCTTCGTCGTGGGCGGGCCGTCTCAAGCAGTCAGGAGGACAGCCTGGCTGAGGTGCCCTTCGCGGCAGGCTTAGCGCGTGCTTTCAGGCGAGCTAACCAAGCCAGTCCCATAACCGCCGCCTGTGTCAGCCTCCGCCGTCGTCGCCCTTTTTGCTGAGACTAGGCATACTGGTCGAGGCCACACCAGCGCTACTGGTGTTCGCGAGGCGCGCTACACGCGCGACGCGCGATGGGTGACTTCTGTGCGACGTGTCGCGACGAGGGGCCGAATCATTGCGCCCGACGCCCGTCCCTCGGACACCTCACGCGGCCGTCGCCGCGTTCTCGGTAGAGGGTCCTTCAGCGGACGCACCCTCCTGTCCCGCGCGCACAGCAGCAGCCGTGTCGCACATACCCCGTCCGAATTGAATCTCGTTGAGGGCCCGCCATACGACCGCACCAGCGACGACGGCCGCGAACGAAGAACGCCCCGCCAGCCGAAGCCAGCGGGGCGCCCCCACGAGTCAGACCAGGATCAGAAGTCCCAGTCCTCGTCCTCGGTGTTCACGGCCTTGCCGATCACGTAGGACGACCCCGACCCCGAGAAGAAGTCGTGGTTCTCGTCCGCGTTCGGCGACAGGGCGGACAGGATCGCAGGGTTCACGTCCGTGATGTTCTTCGGGAACATCGGCTCGTAGCCCAGGTTCATCAGGGCCTTGTTCGCGTTGTAGTGCAGGAACTTCTTGACGTCCTCGGTCAGCCCGACCTCGTCGTAGAGGTCCTGCGTGTACTGCACCTCGTTCTCGTACAGCTCGAAGAGCAGCGAGAACGTGTAGTCCTTCAGTTCGTCGCGCTCGGCCTGCGTGAGCTGCTCGAGGCCCTTCTGATACTTGTACCCGATGTAGTACCCGTGGACGGCTTCGTCACGGATGATCAGGCGGATGAGGTCGGCGGTGTTCGTCAGCTTCGCCCGCGACGACCAGTGCATCGGCAGGTAGAAGCCGGAGTAGAACAGGAACGACTCGAGCAGCGTCGAAGCGACCTTGCGCTTCAGCGGCTGGTCGCCCTGGTAGTAGTCCATGACGATGGACGCCTTCTTCTGCAGGTTCGGGTTCTCCTCGGACCAGCGGAAGGCTTCATCGATCTCGGGCGTCGACGCGAGGGTCGAGAAGATCGACGAGTAGCTCTTGGCGTGCACCGACTCCATGAACGCGATGTTCGTGTAGACGGCTTCTTCGTGCGGGGTGACCGCGTCGGGGATGAGCGACACGGCGCCGACGGTGCCCTGGATGGTGTCGAGCAGGGTCAGGCCGGTGAAGACGCGCATGGTCAGCTTCTGCTCGGCCGGCGTCAGCGTGTTCCACGACTGCACATCGTTCGACAGCGGCACCTTCTCGGGCAGCCAGAAGTTGTTGACGAGGCGGTTCCACACCTCGACGTCCTTGTCGTCCTGGATGCGGTTCCAGTTGATGGCCTGGACCCGATCAATGAGCTTCAGCTTCTCGACCAACGCACGTTTCCTTCAAGAGATGGTGACTAAGTGACGGACTGGAGGCGCGGTGCGGGGCCGCCCCGCGCCTCCAGTCCAAAGGTGATCGCGTGAGCGATCAGAGCATGCAGGAGACGCAGCCCTCGACCTCGGTGCCCTCGAGCGCGAGCTGCCGCAGACGGATGTAGTAGATCGTCTTGATGCCCTTGCGCCATGCGTAGATCTGCGCCTTGTTGATGTCGCGCGTGGTGGCGGTGTCCTTGAAGAACAGCGTCAGGGACAGGCCCTGGTCCACGTGCTGCGTCGCCGCGGCGTAGGTGTCGATGATCTTCTCGGCACCGATCTCGTACGCGTCCTGGTAGAAGTCCAGGTTGTCGTTCGTCATGAACGGCGCCGGGTAGTAGACGCGACCGAGCTTGCCTTCCTTGCGGATCTCGATCTTCGACGCGATCGGGTGGATCGACGACGTCGAGTGGTTGATGTACGAGATCGAACCGGTCGGCGGGACGGCCTGCAGGTTCTGGTTGTAGATGCCGTGCTCCTGGACGGACGCCTTCAGCGCCTTCCAGTCGTCCTGCGTCGGGATGGTGATGTTCGCGTTGGCGAACAGCTCCGCGACGCGGGCGGTCGCCGGCGTCCACTCCTGGTCGGTGTACTTGTCGAAGAACTCACCCGACGCATACTTCGAGTCACGGAAGCCGTCGAAGGTCTCGCCGGTCTCGATGGCGATCTTGTTCGACGCACGCAGGGCGTGGAAGAGCACCGTGTAGAAGTAGATGTTCGTGAAGTCGATGCCCTCTTCGGAGCCGTAGTACACGCGCTCACGAGCGAGGTAGCCGTGCAGGTTCATCTGGCCGAGGCCGATGGCGTGCGACTTGTCGTTGCCGTCCTCGACGGAACGCACCGACGTGATGTGCGACATCTGCGACACCGAGGTGAGGCCGCGGATGGCGGTCTCGATGGTGCGGCCGAAGTCCGGCGAGTCCATCGTGAGCGCGATGTTCAGCGAGCCGAGGTTGCAGGAGATGTCCTTGCCGATCTCGTTGTACGAGAGGTCCTCGTTGAACGTGGTCGGGGTGTTGACCTGCAGGATCTCCGAGCACAGGTTGGACATGTTGATCCGACCCTTGATCGGGTTCGCCTTGTTCACCGTGTCCTCGAACACGATGTACGGGTAGCCCGACTCGAACTGGATCTCGGCGATGGTGGTGAAGAAGTCGCGCGCCTTGATCTTCGTCTTCTTGATGCGCGAGTCGTCGACCATCTCGCGGTACTTCTCGGAGATCGGGACGTCACCGAACGGGACGCCGTAGACCTTCTCGACGTCGTACGGCGAGAACAGGTACATGTCCTCGTTGTTCTTCGCGAGCTCGAACGTGATGTCCGGCACGACGACACCGAGGGACAGCGTCTTGATGCGGATCTTCTCGTCCGCGTTCTCGCGCTTGGTGTCGAGGAACTTCATGATGTCCGGGTGGTGCGCCGACAGGTAGACGGCACCGGCACCCTGACGCGCGCCGAGCTGGTTCGCGTAGGAGAAGGAGTCTTCCAGCAGCTTCATCACGGGGATGATCCCCGAGGACTGGTTCTCGATCTGCTTGATCGGGGCGCCGGCCTCGCGGATGTTGGAGAGGAGCAGGGCCACGCCGCCGCCGCGCTTCGAGAGCTGCAGCGAGGAGTTGATGCCGCGCGAGATCGACTCCATGTTGTCCTCGATGCGGAGGAGGAAGCAGGAGACGAGCTCGCCGCGCTGGGCCTTCGCGGTGTTGAGGAACGTCGGGGTCGCGGGCTGGAAGCGGCCGGCGATGATCTCTTCCACGAGGTCGATCGCGAGCTGCTCGTTGCCCTGCGCGAGGCCGAGGGCGGTCATCACGACGCGGTCCTCGAAGCGCTCGAGGTAGCGCTTGCCGTCGAACGTCTTGAGCGTGTAGCTCGTGTAGTACTTGAACGCACCGAGGAACGTCTGGAACCGGAACTTCTTCGAGTACGCCAGGTCGTTGAGCCGCTGGATGAAGTCGAGCGAGTACTGCTCGATCGTCGCGGCTTCGTAGTACTCGTTCTCGACCAGGTAGTCGAGCCGCTCCTTCAGGTTGTGGAAGAAGACGGTGTTCTGGTTGACGTGCTGCAGGAAGAACTGCTTCGCGGCCTCACGGTCCTTGTCGAACTGGATGTTCCCGTCCGCGTCGTAGAGGTTGAGCATCGCGTTGAGGGAGTGGTAGTCCATCCCCGTCTGCGGCGACGTCAGATCGACGTCTGCAACTGCTGCGTCCAAAATGCATCCAATCCTGTGTTGACCGCTGACACGTCGTCAGGAGTCCCGAAGAGTTCGAATCTGTAGAGGACGGGGACGTTGCACTTGCGTGCGATGACGTCCCCTGCGAGGCCGTACGCCTCGCCGAAGTTCGTGTTCCCCCCGACGATCACGCCGCGGATGAGCGAACGGTTGCGTTCGTCGTTGAGGAACTTGATGACCTGCTTGGGGACCGCGCCCTGTCCGTTGCCGCCGCCGTAGGTGGGCAGCACCAGCACGTACGGCTCGTCCACGTGGAGGAACGGGTCGTTCGGGTAGAGCGGGATCCGGTCCGCGTCGCGGCCGAGCTTCTCGACGAAGCGCGCGGTGTACCCGGACACGCTCGAGAAGTAGACCAGTCGGCTCATGGTGCGCTCCTCGTGGAAGGTGCGGACAGACGGACCGTGGGTGTCCTGCGGTGGTGATCCGAGCCTCCTGAACGAGCTCGGGTCACCACCCGCGGACGTGGGACGAACTACGCCAGTTCGGCGCTGAGCGTCGCGATCTTGTCGGGACGGAAGCCCGACCAGTGGTCGTCGTCGGTGACGACGACGGGCGCCTGCAGGTAGCCGAGGCTCTTGACGTGCTCGAGCGCGGCCTCGTCGGTGGAGACGTCGTGCACTTCGTACTGGATGCCCTTGTTGTCGAGCGCCCGGTACGTCGCGGTGCACTGGACGCAGGACGGCTTGGTGTAGACGGTGACGGCCATGATCTCCCCTGGTGGTGGTACGCGCTTGCGTTGCTGTGTGTGGGTCGTGCTGGTGCCTGTGGACCGGTGCTCCCACCCCTGTGGAACCCGTCGCGACCGACGTTTCCGGGCAGGTGCTTTCCGGTGACTCGATACTACATCTAGTGGCCGACACCGGGACCGACCACAAGAGAAAGTGTTACAGCCGTGTAGTTCTCCACAACGCCCTCCACAGTGTGAACAGTTCGGAGAGGCCCGTGATTCCGCCACTCTGGCACCGGCCACCGACACTCCTCCACACCTTGTGGACACATCTCTCCACGGGTGTGCACTGCACTCGCTCGGCGTGTCGCAGCACCCCCTCCACAACCCGTCCGCGAGCCACCGCCGTCCACCTCCCCCGGACGGGTGACAGGGCGATCCGTCCGGTCCGTACACTCGTGGCGTGAGCACGTACGGTCCCCTCCTCAAGACGCCCGGCGTCGGTCGCGTCATCGCCGCGCAGCTCACCGCACGCTTCCCGTTCGGCATGCTGTCGCTGGCCTACCTGCTGCACGTCGAGCACGTCTTCGGCTCGTACGGCGCGGCCGGCCTCGTGCTCGCGACGACGAGCGTCGGGCAGGCGATCGCGGGGCCGCTCACCAGCCGGTGGATGGGCAGCTGGGGCATGCGTCCGGTGCTCGTGCTGACGAGCCTCGTCGCGCTCGTGAGCATGGGCGTGATCGCGTTCGTCGTCATGCCCCTGTGGGCCTACGTCATCGTGGGGTTCCTGGGCGGTCTCGCCGTCCCGCCCGTGCAGCCCGCGGTGCGCACCATCTACCCGAAGATGGTGACCTCGTCGCAGCTGACACCCCTCTTCTCCCTCGACGCGAGCGCGCAGGAACTCATCTGGGTCGCCGGCCCGGTCATCACCACGTTCGTCGCGACGCAGATCGGCACGATCGAGGCGATCGTGCTCGCGATGGTGTTCCTCGTGGTGGGCGGCACGTGGTTCATCGCCTCCCCCGAGCTCGGCCGCGTCCGCATCCCACGGTCGAAGCGCGCGTTCGGCGTCGTCCTGAAGCGGCCGTCGGTCGTCGTCGCCACCCTCACCGGTCTCCTCCTGATCGGGGCCTGTGCCGCGGTCGAGGCGAGCGTCACGAGCGTCTTCGGCGAGGGCAGCCCGAACGCCGGCATCGTCCTCGCGGTGTTCGCGGTCGGGTCGCTCATCGGCGGCCTGACCCTCGGCCACCTGCCGATCTCGCGCAACACCCTGTGGACGCGCATGTCCATCGTGTTCGTCGGCCTCGCGCTGGCCGTCGGTGGCACGGACTTCTGGTGGCTCTGCCTCGCCCTCGTCATCGCCGGTGCCGGCATCGCCCCGGCCCTCGCGGTCATGTTCGGCTCGGTCTCGGCGACGGTGAAGTTCTCCGACACCGCCGAGGCCTACGGGTGGATGGGCACCGGGCAGCTCATCGGCGCGGCGGGCGGATCGGCCGTCGCCGGGTTCCTCATCGACAGCCAGGGCGCCACCGGCGGGATGATGGTCGGCGCGGTGATGGCCGCGGTGGGCGTCGTGCTCCCGCTGGTCACGAAGCGCTGGCTGCCCGACCTGCGCGGTCGCGACGCGAGCCCCATCCCCGATACCGAGCCGGTCAACATCCCCACGTAGCCGCAGCGCGGGGTGTACCTGGTCGAAACGGGCGTACCTGGTCGGAAGTTCCGACCAGGTACGCCCGTTCCCACTCTCCATCGCAGCCGTTCTGGGAAGGAACGACGCACGACCGACGCCCGGCCTGGAGGCGCGGCGCATCCCCGCCACGATCGGCAGGATGGGTGCATGGTCACCTCAGTCCCCCTCCGCGACGGCGCCTCGATCCCCGCCGTCGGCTTCGGTGTCTACAAGGTCGACGACGCCGAGGCCGCGACGGCCGTCAGTCTCGCGCTCGACGCCGGCTACCGGCACGTCGACACCGCCGAGATGTACGGCAACGAGACCGGCGTCGGGAAGGCGATCCGCGCCTCCGGGCTGGACCGTGACGACGTCTTCGTGACGACGAAGGTGTGGAACGACCACCAGGGGCGCGACGCGACCCTGCGAGCGTTCGACGCGAGCCTCGAGCGGCTCGGGCTCGACACCGTCGACCTGTACCTGATCCACTGGCCGGCCGCCGCGAACGACCGGTACGTCGACACCTGGCGCGCGCTCGTCGAGCTGCGCGCGTCTGGCCGCGCTCGGAGCGTCGGCGTCTCGAACTTCCAGGTGCCGCACCTCGAGCGGATCATCGACGAGACCGGCGAGGTCCCCGCGGTGAACCAGGTCGAGCGGCACCCCTGGCTGCCGCAGCGCGAGCTGATGGGCTTCCACGCGCAGCACGGCATCGTGACCGAGGCCTGGTCGCCGCTCGGCCGCGGGCGACTCGTCGACGAGCCGGTCCTCGCCGGCATCGCGGACGCCCACGGGGTGAGCGTCGCGCAGGTGCTCGTGCGGTGGAACGTGCAGCAGGGCGTGGTGGTGCTGCCGAAGTCGGTGACGCCGTCGCGGATCCGGTCGAACCTCGACGTCGACGGCTTCGTGCTGACCGACGACGACCTGGCGGCGATCGCGTCGCTCGAGTCGGGGCAGCGCACGGGGTCCCACCCGGACTCGGTGTCCTGAGGCGCTCAGCTGGTCGGGAGCAGCCCACTGAAGGCGATCACGGCGATCCCGGTCCCCACGACTGCGAGGAAGATGCCGATCACCCGGACGAACCGCGGCGTGAGTGGCCTCCCGTTCGCGAGCTCGTCGCCACCGATGGACTGCGCCCACCGGTTGAACACCGCGATCGTCACACCCCACAGCGCCACGAAGACCGCACCGATGCCGAACCAGGTTGCGCCGGTCACCGACCCCGCCTCCGCTCGATCTGCTGCCGGAGGTTCCGGACGAACACGACCTCCAGGGTGACCGCGATCGCCGTCAGGACGATCGCGAAGGCGATGTGCGCGAGGTCGTGCCCACGGCTCAGCACGCTCAGCGGCAGTCCGATGACGAGCGCTGAGCAGACGACGACGTTGAACCACGCACCGACGACCCCGCCCGGGGTCCGACCAGTGCGCTCCATCCACGGGACCGGCATGCGCGGGACGCTACGCCGGCGGCCTGGGCGATCCGTACCCCGGAGCCTCAGCCCCGCCGGTCCTCCTCCGACTGCCACGGCAGGTGCAGGTCGCCGGGCTCGGGTTCGACGTCGCCAGCATCGTCGGCGCCGCCGGTCCCCGGTGCGGCGACGATCCTCGACGGGTCGATGCCGTCGGCCTCGAGCTCGGCGTCGTCCCGCTGGTCGGTCTGCGCCGCCTGGGTCTCCCGTTCGCTGGACGGGCTGTACGAGGTGTCGGCTGCCCGCCGCTGGTGCTCCCCGACGCCCTCCGCGCCCTCGTGCTGCACCCGGTCGCGCAGCGCGTCGGTTCGTGCTCGGTCGTCGGAGTCCTCGGGGCCCGGGACGTCGGGGATGCTGTCGCTCATGGCGCCGACCGTAGGCCCCGGACCCCGAGCGGGTGCACCGGGCAGTCCGATCGGCGCACCCGGTCACCGTCCGTACCGATCCGGTCACGAGCCCCGGGATCGCCCCGGGCCCACGCTACGATCCCAGCGGACCGCGCGTGATCCGACGCCGGCCGGGGACGAGGGGGATCATGCGACGTTCGGTGACGAGGGGACGGGCCACCGCGGTGGTGCTGGTGTCGGCGGTCGCGGCGATCGTGCTGACCGGCTGCTCGGTGTTCAGCGGACCCGACCCCGTGCCGACCCCGACCCGACTGGCCGTGCAGGGACCGGACGACACCGAGCGGCCTGCTCCCTCGCCGTCCCCGACGTCCGAACAGGTGCTCCCCGCCGGGACGGTCGCGGCCGAGACCGACGTCGTGTCGAAGACCGGGGACACGTCGATCCACGTGCGCGTCACCGCAGATGCCGACGGCGTGTTCACGGTGCACCTCTCGGACTACCGAACGACGAACCCGCAGCCGATGTCGATCCAGTTCCGCCACCGCGTCGCCGGGTTCCAGGACGGCTACGACGCGGTCGCCCGTGGGTTCCTGCAGTGGGACGCGGCCACACCACCCGCCTCGTACACGCTCGACGCCGGCGCACGGCCCGACTACCTGGCGAGCGCCGTCCTGGTGCCGATGTCGTCCGGCGACGGCAGCAGTGATGCGGACCGACCGTGGGTCGGCTCCGTGCTCGCGGTCGGCAAGCTGGCGTGGAAGATCCCGAACCCCTACCCGGACCTGCGCGTCACCGTGGGGAAGGCCCGCCCGGGTGCGTACGGGTACGTGAAGGACGTCGACGGCACGCCCACCTGGTACATGGTCTCCCACGGGGACGACCTCACCACGGTGTCGAAGCGCTTCGGCGTCACCCCCGAACAGTTCGAGTGGATGAACCCCTACCTCGAGCTCCGCGGGGACAAGTGGTTGAACGAGGACGCCACCGTCAACATCTCCCCCGCCAACCGCTGACTCCGGGAAGGTCCGTGCGGTCCGTTACGGTTGACCAGCACTCGCCACACCCCAGGAGGTCCCACCGTGACGATCGTCGCCGCAGCAGACGGCTCAGCCCTCGGCAACCCCGGCCCGGCCGGCTGGGCCTGGTACGTCGACGACGACCGCTGGGCGGCCGGAGGGTGGCCGAACGCCACGAACAACCAGGGCGAACTGACCGCCGTCCTCCAGCTGCTCCGTGCCACCAAGGACACCGGCGAGCCGCTGCACATCCTGTGCGACAGCCAGTACGCGATCAAGGCGTGCACCGAGTGGCTCGCGGGCTGGAAGCGGAAGGGCTGGCGCAAGGCCGACGGCAAGCCCGTGCTGAACGTCGAGATCATCAAGGAGCTCGACGCCGAGCTGCAGGGCCGGAAGGTCACGTTCGAGTGGGTCCGCGGGCACGTCGGGCACGAGATGAACGAGGCCGCGGACGTCCGCGCCCGCGGTGCCGCGACCGCCTACCAGCAGGGCACCGAGGTACCGCACGGGCCGGGCTGGCCCGGGGCCCCGGTCACCGAGCCGGCAGCGCTGCCCGAGGCGACGCCACCCGCGACCCTGTTCTGACAAGCCCCCGTGCGCGTCGGCCGGCACGCACGACAGCGCCGGTCAGTACGTCCCGTCGCGCCGGTCCTGGCGGGTGATCTGCTCCCCCGACGCCGGGTCGACCCCGCTCCGGGTCGTGGTCGTCGTCCGGCGTCCACCGAACGCCACCGCGAGGCTGATGACCAGCAGCACGACGCCGGCGGCCATCAGGATGTAGCCGATCAGCCGCAGGTCGACGCCGGCGACCTGGATGTTCAGGGCGAACGCCACGATGGCGCCGATGACGATCAGGGCGATGCTCGATCCGATGCGCATGGCAGGTCCTCTCGGTTGGACCGCACACCGGTCGGCGCAGGGTCGCGGTCGAACGTACCCGGACGTCAGAGTGCGCGTTCCCACAGAGCGACGGTGCTCTCCAGGTGGTCGTAGCGGTACGGCTTCGTCCCACCGGTCGGCCGGTAGCCGAGCGCCCACCAGAACGGCTCCGCCACCGATGCGTTCGTCCCGACGATCCCGAGGCGCAAGCGGTCCACCCGTGCGGCGGCGGGCGCCGATCGCACGAAGCCGACGACCGCGTCGTGCATCGCCCGTCCGAGCCCGCGTCCGTGCGCGTCCCCTCGGACGACCAGCAGCCCGATGTACGCGACAGCGGGCGTCGGGTACCCGAGCAACACGTCCGCGAACGCCACGAGCCGCTCCCCCTCCCAGAGCCCGAGGCCGACCTTCCCCGCCGGGTCGAACCCGTCCGGCACCGACAGAAGGGCACTCAGCGCGTCGGACGGCCCCGGCGGGTACCCGGTGATCCGCAACGCGTAGTCCGGCACCGACTCGAGCAGGTCCTGCAGCGCGGCGACGTCACCGTCGGCCGACGAGCCGCCGAGCTCGCGCACCACCGCCATCAGCGCACCACGCGCATCAGTCGACGTCCACGTCCGACCAGCCGTCGAACCGCCCGATCTCGGTCACCCGGATCACGGCCTCGCCCGCCGCGTCCGACGCGTCGAGGTCGATCGTGGCGGAGAACCCGAAGTCCTTGTCGCCGGCAGGGTCGGCGAAGATCTGTCGCGCACGCCAGACGCGCGTCGGGCCCGACGCGCCAGCCGAACCGGACACCCCGGTCGCCCCGGCCTCGTCGAGCACCAGGTACTGCATCGACCGGGCGTCGGCATCGATCCCGATCGTGTCGTGCTGGTCGTAGTACTCCTCGAGCACGGCGTCCCAGGCGTCCTCGTCGAAGCCCGCGGTGCCGTCCAGCGCTGCGAGCCCGGCGACGTCGTCGGCCGCTGCGAGCAGCACGCGCTGGAACAGCGCGTTCCGCACGAGCACCCGGAAGGCGCGCGGGTTGCCGGTCAGGCGCGCGGGCTGCGGCGGCGCGATCTCCTCGTGCTCCGCCTCGGCGAGCGCCACGTCCCCGTTCATCAGCGCCTCCCACTCGTCGACGAGCGAGGAGTCGGTCTGCCGGACGACCTCGCCGAGCCACTCGATGAGGTCGTCCAGCTCGGGCGTGCGCTGCTCCTCGGTGATCGTCTGCCGCATGGTGCGGTAGGCGTCGGACAGGTACCGCAGCACGAGCCCCTCGGAGCGGGTCAGCTGGTAGAACCGCACGAAGTCGCCGAACGTCATGGCGCGCTCGTACACGTCGCGGACGACGGACTTGGGCGAGAGCGCGAAGTCGAGGACCCATGGCTGTTCAGCCGCGTACGCCTCGTACGCCGCCTCCAACAGCTCGGACAGCGGGCGAGGCCAGGTGACCTCCTCGAGCAGCTCCATCCGCTCCTCGTACTCGATGCCCTCGCGCTTCATGCGAGCGACCTCTTCGCCGCGCTCCTTGAACTGCTGCTGCGCGAGGATCGCCCGCGGGTCGTCGAGGGTGGACTCGACGATCGACACCATGTCGAGCGCGTAGCTCGGCGACTCGGGGTCGAGCAGCTCGAACGCGGCGAGTGCGAACGGTGAGAGCGGCTGGTTCAGCGCGAAGTTCGGTGCGATGTCGACGGTCAACCGGTACTGGCCGTCGACCTTCTCGATGACCCGGGCGTTGATGAGCGTCCGCGCGATCGTCAGTGCCCGCCGTGCCATCGCGAGCTGCCGCGACCGGGGCTCGTGGTTGTCGAAGACGAGCGACCGGACGGACTCGAACGCCGAGCCGCCGCGTGCGACGACCGAGAGCACCATCGCGTGCGTGATCCGCATCCTGGACGCCATCGGCTCCGGCTCGGCCGCGATGAGCCGCTCGAAGGACGCCTGTCCCCACGACACGAAGCCGTCCGGCGCCTTCTTGCGCTTGATCTTGTTCTTCTTCTTCGGGTCGTCACCGGCCTTGGCGACGGCGCGGGCGTTCTCGATGTCGTGCTCCGGTGCCTCGGCGACGACGTCGCCCTCGGTGTCGTACCCGGCCCGGCCGGCACGTCCGGCGATCTGGTGGAACTCGCGGGCGGACAGCTGGCGCATCTTCGTGCCGTCGAACTTCGTCAGCCCGGTGAGCAGCACCGAGCGGATCGGCACGTTGATGCCGACGCCGAGGGTGTCGGTGCCGCAGATGACCGGCAGGAGCCCGCGCTGGGCGAGCTGCTCGACGAGTCGTCGGTACTTCGGCAGCATGCCGGCGTGGTGAACGCCGATGCCCGCACGGATGAGGCGGGACAGGGTCTGCCCGAACCCCGCGCTGAACCGGAAGCCCGCGATCGCGTCCGCGATCGCATCGCGGCGTTCGCGTGACGCGACGCGCGCCGACATGAGCGCCTGCGCCCGTTCGAGCGCGGCCGCCTGGGCGAAGTGCACGATGTAGATCGGCGCCTTGCCCTCCTCCAGCAGCCGTTCGACGGTCTCCTGCACGGGCGTCATCACGTACTCGTACGTCAGCGGGACCGGCCGCGAGACGCCGGTGACCCGCGCGGTGGGGCGGCCGGTCCGGCGCGAGAGGTCGTCGGCGATCGTCGTGACGTCGCCGAGCGTCGCCGACATGAGCAGGAACTGCGCGCGCTCGAGCACGAGCAGCGGCACCTGCCAGGCCCACCCGCGGTCGGGGTCGCCGTAGTAGTGGAACTCGTCCATCACGACCACGTCGACGTCGGCGTCCGGGCCCTGCCGCAGCGCGAGGTTCGCGAGGATCTCCGCCGTGCAGCACACGATCGGGGCGTCCGCGTTGACGCTCGAGTCGCCCGTCACCATGCCGACGTTCTGGGCACCGAACAGGTCGACGAGCTGGAAGAACTTCTCGGAGACGAGGGCCTTGATCGGCGCCGTGTAGTAGCTCCGCTTGCCCTCGGCGAGGGCGGCGAAGTGCGCCCCGGCGGCGACGAGCGACTTGCCGGTGCCGGTGGGGGTCGACAGGACGACGTTGGCACCCGACACAAGTTCGATGACCGCCTCGTCCTGCGCCGGGTAGAGCGGGCGACCGCCCTCGGCGGCCCAGGCCGCGAACGCCTCGTAGACGGCGTCCGGATCGACGACACCGTCGACCGCCGCCGGCAGGGCGGCGACGAGCGGGGGCTGGGTGGTGACGTCGGTCATGCGTCCATCCTCCCAGGTGCGGGTCCACCGGCCGGAAGGCGCGGTGCGGGCCCGACCCGCGCCTCCCGGCCGTCTGTGGATGCGTTCGCATACACTCGCGCCATGCGCGAACTCGGCTTCCTCTCCTTCGTCCCGAACCACGGCGGCACGGCCGGCGCGGCCGCCGCCCTCGAGGACGGCCTGCGGCTGTTCGAGACCGCCGAGGTGCTCGGCTACGGCACCGGCTGGGTCCGCGGTCGGCACTTCGAACCGTTCCTGACCAGTCCGATGACCTTCTTCGCAGCGGCCGCGCAGCGCACCTCGACCATCGACTTCGGGACCGCGGTCCTCGGCATGCGCTACGAGGACCCGATCCGGCTCGCCGAGGACGCGAGCACGGTCGACCTGCTGAGCGGCGGCCGCGTGCAGCTCGGCATCTCGACCGGGATCGCCGGGTACGGCCCCATCCTCGACCCGGTGTTCGGCGGCTCCGACCGCAGCTTCCGCGACGAGGCCGAGGCCCGCGCGGCGCGGCTGCTCGAGGTGCTGCAGGGCGAGCCGCTCGGCAGCGCGGGGAAGGGCTACGAGAGCATCCCCGCCGGCGCCGACCTGACCCTGCAGCCCCTCAGTCCCGCGCTCCGCGATCGTGTCTGGTGGGGCGGCGGCAGCATGGGCACCGCGGTCAGGACGGCCGAGAAGGGCCTGCTCCTGCACTGCTCGACGCTCAACACCGAGGACACCGGCGCACCGTTCGCCGAAGCGCAGGCGGACCAGATCCAGGCGTACCGCGCGCGGTTCGCCGAGCTCCACCCGGACCGTACCCCGAAAGTCGCCGTCGGGCGGATCGTCGTGCCGCTGCTCGACGAGCACGATCGGGCCGTGCACGAGGAGTTCCTCACCGGCTACGCGAGCGGCATGGACGACGAGGGGCGACCGCTCTCCGGGAACCCGCCGTTCCGCTTCAGCACGGTCGTCTCCGGCGAGCCGTCCGCCATCGTCGACGCCCTGCTGGCCGACCCGGCCGTGCGGGCGACCGACGAACTCGTCATCACCCTGCCGGCGAACGGCGACGCGGCGTCCCACGAGCGGATCCTGCGCATCGTCGCGGAGGAGATCGCGCCGGCCGTCCGCGACCACTGAGAGCAAGGGCATCCGGCGGGGCTCGCACCAGGGGTTGGTGAGGCTCCCCGGGAGCCCCTGCCGGATGACCATCTCGTCCCTGATCCGTACGGGATGGTGGACCCATCGTTTCACCTACCCGCCGGTTTGTCACACCGGATTGCGGTTCGTGGCCCCGAAAGTTGACGTTCGGTCACACCTTTTTCCCAGACTGGACGAAGCAACCGGTTGCGGCGCGACACCGCACCCCACGAACGAACGAATGCGCCCCCGCGCGGACGCGGGGACGCATTCTGGACGCACCAGGACCGCCAGGGCTCCATCGGCCGGATCAGGAGGCCGTGTCGCACACGTGGCGATCCCTTCGCGGTGCGCGCGTCGACGGTAACCAGCCGTCAGGCGCAGGACGATGTTACTGAACGCAGCTTGGTTCCGCGCGGAAACCGGACGAAATCACGCCAGTTCGAGGGTCACGGTGCCGGATTCGGCTGCGACGGATGCGCCGACGTGCAGGGTGAACGCGCCCGGTTCGTAGGCCCAGGCGCCGTCCCAGTGCGCGAACGCCCGGGCCGGGACCTCGATCGAGACCTCGGTCGACTCGCCCGCACCGAGTCGCACGGGTGCGAACCCGACGAGCCAGCGGACCGGACGGTCGACGGCCGAGGACTCCCGCGACGCGTACACCTGCACGACGTGCTTGCCGGCACGGTCGCCCGTGTTCGCGACCGTCGCCGTCACGATGACGGCGTCGCCCTCGCGCACGGTCGGCGTCGCGGAGACACCGTCGATCGTCCAGGTCGTGTAGCCGAGGCCGTGGCCGAAGGGGTACGCGGGGGTGGTCCCGGCACGGAGCCACGCGCGGTAGCCGATGTGCACGCCCTCGTCGTAGGACACCTTGCCGTGCGCCGGGGTGACGTCGAGCACGGGCACGTCCGCCATCGCAGCCGGCCAGGTGGTGGGCAGACGACCGCCGGGCTCCGCGGCGCCCGTGAGGACGTCGGCGAGCGCGTTGCCGTACTCCTGACCACCGAACCAGGTGAGCAGGACCGCGGCGACGTCGTCCCGCCACGGCATCTCGACCGGCGAACCGGCGTTCACGACGACCACCGTGTTCGGGTTCGCCGCGGCGACCGCGCGGACGAGGTCGTCCTGGTGCCCCGGGAGTGCGAGCGACGAGCGGTCGTAGCCCTCGGACTCGACCTTCGAGTTGGTGCCGACCACGACGACCGCGACGTCCGCGCCGGTGGCGGCCGCGACGGCTGCCTCGATGAGCACCGACGGGTCCTCGTCGCTCGGCTCGGTGCCGAACTGGTAGGCCAGCACGCCGCCGAGGGTCTCGTCCTGGACGACGTCGTACTCGATGCGGATCGCGACGTCCTGGCCGGCCGTCACCGACACCGGCACCGATCGCGCCGGCGGGTTGAGGAACGCGGCGCCGAGCTGGTCGCCCTCGAACCCGACGAACTCGTCGAGGACGAGCGACCCGTCGATCCACATGCGGGAGTGTCCGGCCGCGCCGATGCCGATCCGGACGGTCCCCGTCGAGGGTGCGGTGTAGGTCGTGGTGATGTCGAGCCGGTCGGCCTCGCGCGTCGGGGCGTCGCCGCCGAACCAGAACAGCGCCGTGGCACGACGGTCCTCGACGTACAGCTCCTCGCCGTCCTTGACGAAGGCGACGCGTGCGCCGGGCTCGCCGGTGCCCGGGTTCGTGATGGTGGACAGCGGGAACTCCGCGATGCCCTCCTGCACGACCGCGCCGATGGCGTAGTCGACCGTTGCACCGGGGAACGCCGAGCGGATGCCGTCGAGCGGCGAGACCACCTGCGACGGCACGACCGTGGCCGAGCCACCGCCCTGGGTGCGGGCCTGGTCGGCGTTGTGGCCGATGACGGCGATGCGCGACACCGCGGAGGCGTCGAGCGGCAGGATCCCGGTGTTGCGGACGAGCACGGTGCCCTCGGCCTCGGCTTCGCGGACGAACGCGACGCCGTCCTCGACGTGCACGGGCTGCGCGGCCACGGGCTCGAAGCCCTCGAGTGCGCCGACGCGGGCGGCAAGGGTCAGGATGCGGCGGACCTTGCGGTCGATCGCGGCCTCGGGCACCGAACCGTCCTGCACGGCGGCGAGCAGGGGACCCTCGCTCCACCACGGGTTCGGGCCGGGCATCGCGACGTCCTGGGACGCCTTCGCCGAGTCGACCGAGCGGACGCCGGTCCAGTCGGACACGACGATGCCGTCGAAGCCCCACTCGGAGTTCAGTGGCGTCTCGAGCAGGTCGTTCTCGGACGCCGTGACGCCGTTGATCGCGTTGTAGGACGACATGACCGCCCAGGCGTGCGCCTCGGTCACGGCCTTCTCGAACGCGAGCAGGTACAGCTCGCGGAGGGCACGGTCCGACACCTCGGTCGACGCGGTGAAGCGGTCGGTCTCGTAGTCGTTCGCGATGTAGTGCTTCGGGGTGGCGGCGACGCCGTTCTCCTGCACGCCGTCGACGTAGGACGCGGCGAGGTCGCCGGTCAGCAGCGGGTCCTCGCTGAACGCCTCGAAGTGTCGGCCGCCGAGCGGTGAGCGGTGCAGGTTGATGGTCGGGCCGAGCACGACGTCGACGCCCTTGCGACGGGCCTCGACGGCCGCCGCGGCGCCGTAGCGCTTCGCGATCGCGCGGTCCCACGACGCGCTCAGGGCGGTCGCCGACGGCAGGTTCAGCGACGGGTCGCGCTCGTCCCACACCTCGCCGCGGACACCCGAGGGGCCGTCCGACATGAGGATGCGGCGCAGGCCGATCTTCTCGATCGGCCAGGTGGTCCAGAAGTCACGCCCCGTCAGGAGCTGCACCTTCTCCGCGATGGTCAGCTGGTCGACGAGCGCGTCGATGCGCTCGGTCAGCGGGCTGGTCGGACTGGAGGCGGTGCTCGCGTCGGTCACGGTGGTCACGGTGGTCGGTCCTCTCGTTCGGGAAGCCGCGGGCGCCGCTCGGACGGCCGGGGCTCCGTCGCCCACACCAACCGTCCACCGGGTTCGCCGCCCGCACTGGCAGCTACCGCACCGTACCACCCAAAACCGACTATCGGTTGGTTTTATGCGGACACACACGAGCGGTACAGTCTGGCCATGGCACGACGGGGTTCGTACGCAAAGGGCATCGCGAAGCGCGAGGAGATCCTCACGGTCGCGCTGGACCTCGTGGCGTCGCAGGGCTTCCGGCGGACGAGCATCAAGGACATCGCCGACGCCGTCGGGCTCACCCAGGCCGGACTGCTGCACTACTTCGACTCGAAGGACGACCTCTGGGTCGAGATCCTGCGACGGCGCGACGAGATCGACCTCGCACACGACTGGGACGCGTCCGACCCGGCGACCCTCCTCGCCGCGATCGTCCGGCACAACGCCGAGGTCCCGGGGCTCGTGCAGATGTTCGTGAACCTGTCCGCCGCGGCCGCGACCGACCCGGAGCACCCCGCGCACGAGTACTTCCGCGAGCGCTACGACCGGAGCCGGCAGAACCTGTCCGCCGACTTCCGGGCCATGCAACAGGACGGGCGACTGCGGGACGACGTCGACGTCGAGGAACTGACGAGCGTGCTGCTCGCCGTGTCGGACGGCATGCAGATCCAGTGGCTCTTCGACCCGACCCGGGACATGGCCGAGCACGTCGAGCTCGTCGCCCGGCTGGCGACCGCACAGGTCACCCGCACCGTCTGACGCCGCACCGCCCGGGTCCACCGCAACGGGGTACGGACAGGGCCTGGTCGCCCCAGGCCGAGCCGGGCAGGATGGGCGGTGCCCGGAAGGGCTCCCGACGACGATGTGGAGTGACGCGATGACGCGTGTAGTGGTGACCGGCGGCAGTGGGAAGCTCGGGCGGGCGGTGGTCCGCGACCTCGACGAGCACGGGTACGACGTGGTCCTGGTCGACCGCGTGCCCTCCCCCGACAAGCCCGAGCGGGTGCAGTTCGTCCGCACGGACCTCACCGACCACGGCCAGGTGCTGAACGTCCTGCTCGGCATCGACGACCGGTACGACCACGTCGACGCGGTGGTGCACCTCGCCGCCGTCCCGGCCCCGGGTCAGGTGCCGGACGTCGCCCTCATCACGAACAACGTGACGTCGTCGATCAACGTCTTCCACGCCGCGCGCCAGGCCCGGGTGAAGAACGTCGTCTGGGCGTCGAGCGAGACCCTGCTCGGCATCCCGATGGGCGAGCACCACCCGCCCTACCTGCCCGTCGACGAGGAGTTCCAGGTACGCCCGCAGTCCTCGTACTCGCTCGGAAAGGCGGTCGAGGAGGAGATGGCCCGGCACTTCACCCGCTGGGACCCGGAGCTCAAGATGATCGGCCTGCGGTTCTCGAACGTGATGGACGAGACCGACTACCCGGCGTTCCCGTGGGACGCCACCCCCGAGGCGAAGACGTTCAACCTCTGGTCCTACATCGACTCCCGCGACGGCGCCCAGGCGGTGCGGAAGGCACTCGAGGCCGAGCTCACCGGCTTCGAGGCGTTCGTGATCGCGAGCCCGGACACGGTCATGGACACGCCGACGATCGAGCTCGTCGAGCGGTACGTGCCGGACATCGAGCGCCGCGCGGACATCGACGGCGTCAGCTCGCTGCTCTCGTCCGACAAGGCCCGCGAGCTCCTCGGCTACGCACCCGAGCACAGCTGGCGCGACCACCGCGCCTGAGCGGGGCCGGACCGGCCACGGCCCCGGGCCCGGGCCCGGGCGTCAGCCTGCCGGGACGAGCAGCCCGTCGAGCACCAGGTCGCGCGCCGCCGGCAACAGGTCGGCGGCGAGCGCCTGCTCGTCCACCCCGGTGATCTGCGCGAGGGCGCCGACGATCGCCGACACCGACAGCTCGCCGTCGCACGCACCGACGAACGCGGCGAGCGCGGTGTCGGCGTCGACCCGGCGACCGAGTCCACCGCCCTGCACGAGCGTCATCACGGTCGGGTCGTCGTTGCCCGGCCAGTAGAACCGTTCCTCGGTGACGTCGCCGGCGACCGCGAGGTGCGCGGTGGCGAGGGCCTGGTCGTCGTGCGCGGCCAGCCACGCCGCCGCGTCGAGGACCCGGGCGACCGTCGCACCGAGGCCCGCGGGGTTGGACCCGAGCGTCTCGGGGACGCGCTCGAAACGGCGGAGGTGCACCGCGCCTCCCGGCCCGGGGCGGCGCACCACGACGTACCCGAAGCCGACGCCGGTCACCCGGCGGGCGGCGAAGTCGTCGAGCCAGGCGCCGACGAGCCGGTCGAACTCGGACGATCCGGGCTTCGTGCCGCCGTCGCGGATCCAGGTCTCGGCGTAGGCGGCGGGGTCCTGCCGCTCCCGCTCGACGACCCACGCGTCGAGCCCGCGCCCGTCGGTGTCGGCGCGCTCGAACCAGGAGCGCACGCGGTCGAGGCCGTCCGTGCCCCAGTGGTACTCCCAGTTGCCGAGCAGCTGCGCGGTCCCGCCGGGTTCGAGGTGGTCGCCGAGCCCCGTCAGGACCGTCTCGACGAGCGCGTCGCCGACCATGCCGCCGTCGCGGTACTCGTAGGCGGGGACACCCTCGCTGCGGGGCGTGATGACGAACGGCGGGTTCGAGACGATCCGGTCGAAGCGCTCCCCCGCGACCGGTTCGAACAGCGACCCGGAGCGGAACTCGATGTCGTCGATGCCGTTGAGCATCGCGTTGAACCGGGCGATGTCGAGGGCCCGGTGCGAGATGTCGGTGGCGACGACCTCGTCGGCGAAGCGTCGGGCGTGCATCGCCTGGATGCCGCACCCGGTGCCGAGGTCGAGCACGCGCCGGACGGGCACGGGGACCTGCAGGCCGGACAGCGTCGTCGTGGCACCGCCGATGCCGAGGACGTGTTCCTCGCCGAGGGCCGTCCCGAGCGCGAGTTCGCCGAGGTCGGAGACGATCCACCAGCTGCCGGCGCCGAGGTCGTCGACGAAGGCGTACGGCCGCAGGTCCACCGCGGGGTGGACGGTGTCGGCCTCGGTGCGGACCAGCCCCGCCGACGCGACGGCGGAGGCCCCGGCGGTCGGGAACGCCGCGTCGGCGTCGACCCGCGACACCGGGAGTCCGAGCACGAAGAGCGTGGCGAGCGTCGTGAGCGGGGTCGTCGGGCGCGCGCGCAGTGACCGGAGCGCTGCGACGCGTGATCCGCGGTGGAGCGACGCGGCGGCCTCGGTCCCCCACAGGGCGTCCACCCGTTCGACGGTGAACCCGGCGTCGGTCAGGTCACGGCGGAGGGCATCGGTGACGTCCGCCTCGGCGACGATCGTCGGGAGCGTGTGCACGGCGCTCACGCCGGGACGTCCTCGCGCATGAGGGCCGCCGGGACCTCCCACGCGAACACGAGGTCGAGGAGCCCGGGGAAGCGCCGCTCGACGTCCTCGACGCGGACCCGGCTCGACCGCGTGAGTCCCTCCTGGTGCTGCTCGAGGAGTCCGGCCTCGCGCAGGACGCGGAAGTGGTGGGTGAGCGTCGACTTCGGTCGGTCGATCCCGACCCATCCGCAGCTGCGGATGCCGCCGGCGGCGTCGACCAGGTAGCGGTGCAGGATGGCGAGCCGGATCGGGTCGCTCAGGGCGTCCATCACGACCGGCAGGTCCATCTCGGCCACGGTCGGCTGTGGCAGGTGTTCGGGAGCATCCACGGTCGCGGGCATGGACGGGACGCTACCACCGTTCCCCTCGCAGTACGACTTGCGTCGTACAGCGGACTGCTGTACGAATGCACTCGTACTTGATTCGGAAGGGGCGCTCATGGCGCAGTCAGCTCGGTCGGTCGCGGGGTTCTGGATCCTCGCGGCGATGCTCCTCGTGTCCGTCGCCTCGTCGGCGGTCCCGTCGCCCATCTACCCCGTCTACGCCGCCGAGTGGCACCTCACCCCGCTCATGCTCACCGGGGTGTTCGCCATCTACGTCGCGGGCCTCCTGGCGAGCCTGCTCGTCGCCGGACGCCTGTCAGACCACGTCGGCCGGAAGCCCGTGCTGGTCGTCGGTGGCCTCGGGGTGGCCCTGTCGCTCGGGCTCTTCGCGATCGCGAACGGTGTCGGCGCCCTCGTCGTCGACCGCATCGTGCAGGGCGTCTCGGTCGGCCTGCTCATCGGTGCGCTCGGTGCGGCGCTGATCGACAACTCGCTCGAGCGCCACCCGTCGCTCGCCGGTGTGCTGAACGGTGTGATCCCGCCGATCGCACTCGCCACCGGCGCGATGTCGAGCGGCGCCCTCGTGCAGTGGGGCCCCGCACCGGAGCAGCTGGTCTACGTGCTCTTCGGCGCGTTGCTCGTCCTCATGGTGATCGCACTCGTCGTGGTCCCGGAGCGGGTCACCCGACGACCGGGCGCCCTCCGCTCCCTGGCGCCCCGGATCAGCGTGCCGCGTGCCTCGCGCCGACTCTTCCGCAGCGTCGCCGGGTCCCTGATCGCGAGCTGGGCCCTCGGCGGGATGTTCCTCTCGCTCGTCCCGTCGGCACTCGGCGCGGTGTTCGGCATCACGAACCACTTCGCCGCCGGCGCGCTCATCGCCGTCGTCACGGGCGTCGGCGCGCTGACCGGGCTCGCGACGCAGCGGATGGACGCCCGCCGTGCCGTCCTGGTCGGCCTCGTCGCACTCGTCCTGGGACCGGTCGTCACCGTGGCGTTCGTGTTCGCGCACTCGCTGCCCGGGCTCGTCGTCGGGAGCGCGATCGCCGGCGTCGGCTTCGGCGCCGGGTTCCAGGCGCCGCTCCGGATGCTGCTCGCCACCGCGGCACCGACGCACCGTGCGGGGTTGCTCTCCACGATCTACGTCGTCAGCTACCTGGCGTTCGGGGTGCCCGCCGTCGTGGGCGGACTGCTCGAACCCGCCGTCGGTCTCGTGCCGGTCATCGCCGGGTACGGCGCGTTCATCGTCCTCGCCGCGGCCGTCGCCCTCGTGCTGCAGCTCGTGTCGCGGGACGCCGCCGTCGTCGAGGAGCAGGCCGCCGAGGTCCTCGAGCGCACCTGCACCGGCTCGGTCCGGGTGTCCCCGGCAGACTAGGCGCGCATCGGACGGCGAACGCCGAACGCCATCCGCCGAACGTCGTCCGCCGGACTCTGACTGCCGTCCGACGGACTCCGACTGCCGTCCGAGGGCGACGGGGTCAGTGCCCGGGTCGCGCCCGCTTCGCCCCGCGCCCGCGGACCCCGACCGTGCGGGCAGCACCCGTGTGCGCCGCGTCGACGTCGGCCTTGCCGCGGTCTGCAGCGTTCCGCAGCCACCGGGGACCGTGCGCCTTCGCCCAGTCCCAGAAGCGGTGCAGCAGCGCCCGGAGCCACGTGATGATCCGGTGGAAGAAGTGGAACTCGCTCGCGAGGATCGTCAGCCCGATGAACACCACGAGCCACCCGGGACCGGGCAGCGGCACGAGGATCAGGCCGATCACGACGACCAGGCCGCCGACGATCCCGACGAGCACCTTGTAGACGAGGTGCAGGTGCGGGCGGGCGTGGATCCAGGCGCGCAGGTCGTGGAACCACTGGAACCGCCGGTGCGGCGTCTCGGCGCGTTCGACCGCGTCTGTCCGGTGGTTCGGGTCGCCTTCCATGTGCGGCAATGTAGGGCGCGCGGCTGGGAATCCGCGGCGCAGGCGGTGGGCGTGCGGTGCATCCGCGGCGGCCTGCCGGGGCGGTGGACGCCACCGCCCTGCGGCGGCCGGAGGCGCGGACCGGGGCCGACCCGCGCCTCCCGTCAGGCGATGCGGGCCAGGCCGACCCGCGCCTCCTGTCAGGCGATGCGGGCCAGGAGGCGCGTCACGCGTGCGCCACGCACGTCGCGGCCCACGGGACGGCGGCGAGGCGCGCCTCGGGGATCGGTTCCCCGCCGACCGCGCAGCGGCCGTAGGTCCCGGCCTCGAGCCGCGCCAGCGCGGCGTCCACCTGCCGGATCCGCTCGCGGGCGTCGTCCCGCACGGCACCGAGCGAGCCGCGCTCCCACGCGAGGGTCGCACCCTCAGGGTCGTGCTCGTCGTCCGAGTTGGCGTCCTGCCGGGCGTCGCTGACGTCCCGCATGCTGCGCTCGACGTCCGCGAGGAGCCGCTCGCCTCGCGCCCGCTCCGCGACCAGTGCCTGACGGGGGTCGTCCATGCTGGTCACCGTAGTCGGCCCGGAATGACCGTGCCGTCGGATGCGTTCGTATCGACATGACGAAGATCGGGTTCCTGTCGTTCGGACACTGGCGCGACGTGCCGGGGTCGAAGGTGCGCAGCGGCCGAGAGGCCCTCGTGCAGGCGATCGACCTCGCGGTGGCCGCCGAGGAGGCCGGGGTCGACGGCGCCTACTTCCGCGTCCACCACTTCGCGCCGCAGCAGGCGGCGCCGTTCCCGCTGCTCTCCGCGATCGCCGCCCGCACCAGCCGCATCGAGATCGGCACCGGCGTCGTCGACATGCGCTACGAGAACCCGCTGTACATGGCCGAGGAGGCCGCCGCCACCGACCTCATCTCGGGTGGCCGACTGCAGCTCGGCGTCTCCCGTGGCTCACCCGAGACCGCCCTCGCCGGTTACCAGCAGTTCGGGTACGTGCCCGACGCGACCGACACGAACGGCGGCGACCTGGCGCGCTCCCACACCGACGTGTTCCGGCGCGCGATCGCCGGCGAGCCGATGGCGAACGCGAATCCCCAGATGACCGGATCGGTCGGGTCGCTCGCGATCTCCCCGCTGTCCGAGGGCCTCGGCGACCGCATCTGGTGGGGCGCCGGCACCCGTGCGACCGCCGAGTGGACGGCCGAGCAGGGCATGAACCTCATGTCGTCGACCCTGCTCACCGAGGACACCGGGGTGCCGTTCGACGAGCTGCAGGCCGAGCAGATCGCACGGTTCCGGTCGACCTGGAGCGAGATGGGCTGGGAGCGGACCCCGCGGGTCAGCGTGAGCCGCAGCATCATCCCGATCACCGACGACGAGTCGCGGCACTACTTCGGCGTCCGGGCACAGGTCGAGGGGCAGGACCAGGTGGGGCACCTCGACGGTGGGCTCGCCCGGTTCGGGCGGTCCTACATCGGGTCGCCCGAGCAGCTGGTCGCCGAGCTCGCGGCGGACCAGGCGGTGCGTGCTGCCGACACCGTGCTCGTCACGGTGCCGAACCAGCTCGGCGTGGACTTCAACGCGCGGCTGCTCGCCGCCGTGAAGGACGTCATGCGCGAGGTGGACGCGGCGGCCGTCCCGGCCTGACCCGGGGTCTGAGCCACGCGGCTGGTCCCCCTTCCTGCCGACACCCGGGCTGGGACTGTGGCCGGTTCCCGCACTCCAGTACCGTCGGTGTGCACCTTCCCCCGCACCCCGAGGAGCACCCCGTGACGCTGCCGGCCGCCGGCTGGTTCCCCGACCCGCAGGACGCGAGCCGCCTGCGCTGGTGGGACGGGCGCGCCTGGGGAGCGGCCACTCGCGTGCTGCCGAGCCGGACCGAGCCCATCGTGCCGGTGGTCGTCGCCCCGGTGGGTCCGTCGTTCTCGGTGCACACCGCCTCGGTGCGGACCAGCGCCTGGGCGTCCGGAGGCTCGGGCGTGCACCGCTTCAGTGCGTTCTCGACGTTGGCGGTGCTGCTCGCGGTGGCGTCCGTGCTGCTCAACCCCTGGGGCGTCTGCAGTGCGGCCGCGATGGTGTCGGGGCTGCTCGGCGTCGTGCGGCCCGGGGCGACCGGGGGCTGGCGGGTGCTGGCGCGGAGTGCTTCGGCGAGCGCCCTGGTCCTCGCGGTGGCGACGGCCGCCGTGGCAGCCTCCGCGCAGTTCCACGTGTTCTGAGCGGGCTGACGCGCGCTCTGGCGTTCCGTCCGGCCATCGTGAGCACGAATGGTCGGGTCCACCCTGGCAACCCGACCATCTCTGCTCACGAGACGCGCCCGCGCCCCGCGCCGCGCCCGCGCCCCGCGCCGCGTCCGCGCTCCCGCCGGGCCCGTCCGCGCTACCGCCGCGCCCGCGGGTGCGCCGTCTGGTAGACGTCGCGGAGCATGTCCGCCGTCACCATCGTGTAGATCTGCGTCGTCGCCACGCTCGCGTGCCCGAGCAGCTCCTGCACGACCCGCACGTCCGCTCCGCCTTCGAGCAGGTGCGTCGCGAACGAGTGTCGGAAGGTGTGCGGCGACACGTGCTCGGAGAGCTCCGCACGCTCCGCTGCCGCCTGGATCACGAGCCACGCGCTCTGCCGTGACAGCCGCGCGCCCCGGGCACCGAGGAACAGCGCCGGCGTCGACGCCCCCCGCGCCGCGAACACCGGCCGCGCCCGCACGAGGTACGCGTCGATCGCCGCCCGGGCGAAGCTCCCGAGCGGCACCACACGCTGCTTGTTCCCCTTGCCGGTGACCTTCACGACCGAGAGCCCGTCGTCGGCCGCGGGCCCGGAGCCGTCGGACAGCGTCGTGACGTCGTCGACCGACAGCCCGACCGCCTCCGAGATCCGTGCCCCGGTGGCGTAGAGCAGTTCGAGCAGCGCGCGGTCTCGCAGCCCCACGAGATCGTCGGCGGCGCCGCCGGACGCGCCGGGGGCGTCGGTCGCACCAGCGGTGCTCGCCGCCTGGAGCAGCCGCTCCATGTCGTGCACGGAGATCGCCTTCGGCAGCCGCATCGGGGCCTTCGGCGGCCGGACGGACGCGCCGGGATCGAGCTGCAGCCAGCCCTCGCCGGCCGCGAACGCGGTGAACGACCGCACGGAGCTGAGCATCCGCGCGACCGACCTCGGCGCGAGGGGCCCGGACGGCCGGGTCGCGAGGTGCTCCACGAAGCCCGCGAGGTCCGCGCGCGCGATCCTGCCGACGTCGTCGAGCACCGCGGCGCCGCCGGCCCGGTCCGCCCCGGCCGACTCGACGACCGGTGCCGACGCGATCCACGACGCGAAGGTCTGCAGGTCCCGCCGGTACGCCGACAGCGTGTGCTGGGACAGCCCGCGCTCGATCGCGATGTGCCGCAGGTACGTCTCCGTGGCACGGTCGAGCGAGATCACCCCACGAGGCTAGCGCCGCCGGTGCACCGTCAGTGCAGCGACCCGTCCGGCTCCCCCACGCGGAACCCGGTGAAGGCGACGGTCAGTCCCGCGCGGGACGGTGCCGCACAGAGCAGCCCCGCCGACACGTGGGCGTCGGGGTCGAGGTACGCCACCCGCACGAGCCGCGGCGGCTCGTCGTCCGCCCACGCCCGGATCGTCACGGCGTCGCCGTCGCGGCTGGCCCGGACCGTGACGACCCGACCGGTCCACTCCGGCACCGGCGCCACCGACCAGTCCGACGCATCGCGCGTGACGACCGCTCCGACCTGGGGCGTCCCGTCGGCGAACTCGACGCCGGCCTTGATCCAGTTCCGCTCGTCGACCCGCAGGAACACCCCCGCCTGGTCGAACTGCTCCGTGTAGTCGAGCACGAACGACACCTCGACCGAGAACGCCCCGTCGAACGGCCGGAGCAGCGCGTGCTCGGAGTCGTGCACGAAGCCGTACGAGGTGGTGCGCCAGGCGTCACTGCCCTCGACGGCCGTCACCCGCAGGACGTCGCCGTCGAGCGTCGCCGCAACGGGTTCGTGTGTCCACTGCCCCTGGTCGAGCAACTCCGCGAGGCTCATGCGACACCTCGCTCGAGCGCGTCCACCGCGAGCACGGCCACGACGAGCCCGGAGTTGTGCAGCCGACCGTCGAGGATCGCCGCCACCAGCTCGGCCCGGGGCACCCACCGCTTCACGATGTCGGCCTCTTCAGCTTCGCGGTCGAACGCCGTCGCGGTCGCGCGCACCCCTCGGGCGCGGTAGATCTGCAGGAACTCGTCGCTGCCGCCGGAGGACGTGTTGTACGTCACGAGCGGTTCCCAGTCGTCGGCCTCGAGGTCGGCCTCCTCCGCCAGCTCGCGCTGCGCCGCGGTCAGGTGGTCCTCGCCCGCCATGTCGAGCAGCCCCGCCGGCAGCTCCCAGTCGCGCATCCGCACCGGGTGCCGGTACTGCTGGATGACGAGGACGCGCCCCTCGTCGTCCTCGGCGTAGACCGCGACGGCGCCGGTGTGGTCGATGTACTCCCGCACCATCGTGTCGTCGTGGTACGCGATGCTGTCGCGGCGCACGTCCCAGACGGCGCCCTCGTAGACGACGGTGGAGTCGGTGACCTCGAACGAGGCGGGTTCGTCAGCGATGGGTGCGTCAGTCACGCGCCCATCCTGGCACGCGCCTCCGACGCGACGACACGGCAGACGGGAGGCGCGGTGCCAGCTGGCACCGCGCCTCCCGTCAGAGACCACTCGCGTTACGCGACCTGCTCCTCTTCCTGCGGGTCGAAGAGGCTCGACGCCTCGTGCCGCTCGATCGCGGCACCGACGAGCCCCGCGAACAGCGGGTGCGCGTCCGTCGGGCGCGAGCGCAGCTCGGGGTGCGCCTGCGTCGCGATGTAGAACGGGTGCACCTCGCGCGGCAGCTCGACGTACTCGACCAGCGTGCCGTCGGGCGACGTGCCCGAGAACACCAGACCGGCGTCCGCGATCTGCTCGCGGTACTTGTTGTTCACCTCGTAGCGGTGACGGTGGCGCTCGGAGGCCTCGGGAGCGCCGTACAGCGACGCCGCGAGCGACCCCTCGGTGAACGTCGCCGGGTAGAGGCCGAGGCGCATGGTGCCGCCCAGGTCGCCGCCCGCGATGATGTCCACCTGCTCCGCCATGGTCGCGATGACCGGCGTCGAGGTCTCCGGGTCGAACTCGGTGCTCGACGCGTCGGTGAGGCCGACCTCGTGCCGGGCGTACTCGATGACCATGCACTGCAGGCCGAGGCAGAGACCGAGCGTCGGGATGCCCTGCTCACGTGCGAACTTCAGCGCGCCGAGCTTGCCCTCGATGCCGCGCACGCCGAACCCACCGGGGACGCAGATGCCGTCGACGTCGCCGAGCTGCTTCGCGGCGCCCTCGGGCGTGGTGCAGTCGTCGGACACGACCCACTTCAGCGTGACCTTCGCGTCGTGCGCGAACCCGCCGGCACGGAGCGCCTCGGTGACGGACAGGTACGCGTCCGGCAGGTCGATGTACTTGCCGACCAGGGCGATCGTGACGTCCTTCTTCGGCTCGTGCACGGCACGGAGCACCGGGGTCCACGCGGTCCAGTCGACCGGACCGGCCTCGAGCTTCAGGGCGTCGACGATGACCTGGTCGAGCCCCTGGTTGTTGAGCAGCGTCGGGAGGTCGTAGATCGACGGCACGTCCACCGCGTTCACCACGGCGTCCTCGTCGACGTCGCACATGAGCGCGATCTTGCGCTTGTTCGCGTCCGACACCGGACGGTCGCTGCGGAGGACCAGCGCGTCCGGCTGGATGCCGATCGAGCGGAGCGCGGCCACCGAGTGCTGCGTCGGCTTCGTCTTCTGCTCACCCGAGGCGTTCATGAACGGCACGAGCGACACGTGCACGAAGAACACGTTGTTGCGGCCGAGCTCGTGGCGCACCTGCCGCGCGGACTCGATGAACGGCTGTGACTCGATGTCGCCGACGGTGCCGCCGACCTCGGTGATGATGACGTCGGGCTGCGGGTCGTTCTGCGCCTGCTCACGCATCCGCCGCTTGATCTCGTCGGTGATGTGCGGGATGACCTGCACGGTGTCGCCGAGGTACTCGCCCCGACGCTCCTTCGCGATCACCGTCGAGTAGACCTGCCCGGTCGTGACGTTCGCGGCCTGCGACAGGTTGATGTCGAGGAAGCGCTCGTAGTGCCCGATGTCGAGGTCCGTCTCCGCGCCGTCGTCGGTCACGAAGACCTCGCCGTGCTGGAACGGGTTCATGGTGCCCGGGTCCACGTTGAGGTACGGGTCGAGCTTCTGCATGACGACCTTGAGGCCGCGAGCCGTCAGGAGGTTGCCGAGGCTGGCCGCCGTCAGCCCCTTGCCGAGAGACGAGACGACCCCGCCGGTCACGAAGATCTGCTTCGTCACCTTCGGGGTCGCGTTCGAAGAATTGGTACCGCCGCTGAGAGTGTCCGCCACGGGATTCCATCGTACGTCAGAACTGCCGGGAGGCGCGACCTCGGTTCGCCGCGGGCGTTGCGCGGGCGCGTGCGCGGCCCGCGCCGGCCGCCGCACCGCACCGTGCGCGCTCCGCCATTCCGTGCGAGGTTGCACGCACGGTGTCCGATCACAGCCCCGCACCATGCCGCGAACCCCGCACCAGCCGACGACCGACGCACCGTGCGGAGCTGCCCAGCCCGCACGCCGCCCGCCACCCCGTGCGCGCTTCGCCATCCCGCGCGAGGTTGCACGCACGGTGTCCGATCACAGCCCCGCACCATGCCGCGAACCCCGCACCAGCCGAAGACCGACGCACCGTGCAGCGCTGCCCGGCCCGCACGCCGCTCGCCATTCCGTGCGAGGTTGCACGCACTGTGCCCGACTACAGCCCCGCACCATGCCGCGAACCCCGCACCAGCCGACGACCAACGCACCGTGCGGAGCTGCCCGGCCCACACGCCGCCCGCCACCCCGTGCGCGCTCCGCCATTCCGTGCGAGGTTGCACGCACGGTGCCCGACTACAGCCCCGCACCATGCCGCGAACCCCGCACCAGCCGACAATCGACGCACCGTGCGGGGCGGGCGTGAGCCGCGCCTCCTGGATTGGCGTGTAGAGACGCGCTCAGGCCTTCTGGCCGGCGACGTCGAGGAGCTCGCGCGCGTGCTCGATCCCGCTCGCACTGTCACCGAGACCCGAGAGCAGGCGTGCCATCTCCTGCAGGCGGTCGTCGCCCTCGAGGCGACGGACGCTCGACGATGTCACTGCGCCGCTCGCGTCCTTCACGACGTTGAGGTGGTTGTTGGCGAACGCCGCGACTTGAGCGAGGTGGGTCACGACGATGACCTGGGTGCGTTCGGCGAGCTTCGCCAGACGACGGCCGATCTCGATCGCCGCGGCGCCGCCGACGCCGGCGTCGACCTCGTCGAAGACGAACGTCGGGACCGTCGTGCTGCCCGCCATGACCACCTCGATCGCGAGCATCACCCGGGAGAGCTCACCGCCCGAGGCGCCCTTGCCGATCGGCCGGGGATCGGTTCCGGAGTGCGGTTGCAGGAGGATCGACACCTGGTCGCGTCCGTGGCGTCGGTAGTCGCCGGCGTCCGAGACCTCGACGACGAGGGTCGCTCCGGCCATCGCGAGGGACTTCAGCTCGGCGGTGACCCGCTTGGCGAGGTCCTTCGCGGCCTTGGACCGTGCCGCGGTCAGCGCGGCCGAGGCGTCAGCGAGGGCGCGCTCGTCCTGCTCGACCGCCTGCTGCAGGGCGACTATCCGGTCGTCGTCCCCGTCGAGCTCGAGGAGACGGTCGCTCGCCCGCTGACCGTAGGCGATCACGTCGTCGACGGTCTCGCCGTACTTGCGGGTGAGACCGGCGAGCAGCGACCGACGTTCGTTGATGAGTTCGAGGTCGTGACCGGCGTCCGGTTCCAGCGAACCGAGGTAGCTCGACAGGCTCGCCGAGGCCTCGGACGCCTGGATCCCGAGTTCCGTCAGCTGCTCGAGCACGGGCTGCAGCTCGGCGTCGGACGACACGACCCGTTCGATCGCCCGGCGGGCGGACTCGACCAGCCCGACGACGTCCTGCACGCCGTCGAGGGACTCGCTCGACAGCGCTTCGTGCGCGAGCCCGGCGGAGAGCCGGAGCTCTTCGAGGTTCCCCAGTCGCTCGGCGCGGTCGGCCAGCTCGACGTCCTCGCCGGGCTGCGGGTCCGCGGCCTCGATCTCGTCGGAAGCCGCACGGACGCGCTCGGCCTCGGCAACGCGGTCGTCGCGGTCCCGGGTGAGCGTCTCGAGGTCGCCGGTGTGCTGCTGCCAGGTGTCGTAGGCCCGCACGTATGCGGCGAGGACCTTCTCCAGCGCCGCACCGCCGAACCCGTCGAGGGCCGCACGCTGCGCGGTGGCCGAGGTCAGGCGGATCTGGTCGGACTGCCCGTGCACCGTGACCAGCTGGTCCGCGAGCTCGCCGAGCACCGCGACCGGGGCACTGCGCCCGCCGACGGTCGCGCGGCTGCGCCCCTCGGCAGAGACGGTGCGCGTCAGGATGAGTTCGCCGTCCTCGACCGTGCCGCCAGCGTCCTCGACGCGCTCGGCGACGGCGTCGTGCTCCGGTACGTGCCACCGGCCCTCGACCACTGCGGTCGACGCACCCCGTCGCACCGAACCCGCATCGGCCCGCGCACCGAGGAGCAGACCGAGGGCGGTGACGATCATCGTCTTGCCCGCGCCGGTCTCGCCGGTGACCACGGTGAAGCCGGGCCCGAGCTCGAGGGTGGTCTCGCCGATGACCCCGAGGTCCGAGATGGAGATCTCCTCGATCACAGCGTGTCCTCGTCGTCCTGCTGCGGGCCGCGCCACCCGGCGACGGGCAGCTGGAACTTCGCGACGAGTCGGTCGGTGAACGGGGCGTCCTTGAGCCGTGCGACGCGCACCGGATCCGGCGAACGTCGGACCTCGACGCGAGCGCCGGGCGCGAGGTCGTGGGTCCGTCGGCCGTCGCACCACAGCACGCCGACGCCGCTCGTCCGACGGAGCACCTCGATCGCCAGCGTGCAGTCCGGTCCGACCACGATGGGCCGTGCGAACAGGGCGTGGGCGCTCAGCGGCACCATGAGCAGGGCGTCGACGTCGGGCCAGACGATCGGCCCGCCGCCGGAGAACGAGTACGCGGTGGAACCGGTCGGTGTCGAGACGACGACACCGTCGCAGCCGAACGAGGACAGCGGGCGACCGTCGACCTCGGTCACGACCTCGAGCATGCGTTCGCGGGAGGCCTTCTCGATGGTCGCTTCGTTGAGCGCCCAGGAGGAGTAGACGATCTCGTTGCCGACGACGACGTCGACCTGGAGTGTGACGCGTTCCTCGACGTGGTAGTCGCCGGACAGTGCCCGTTCGACCGTCGCGCGGAGGCCGTCCCGCTCGCTCTCGGCCAGGAACCCGACGTGTCCGAGGTTGACCCCGACGATCGGAGCGCCGGTCCCGCGCACGAGTTCTGCGGCGCGCAGGATCGTGCCGTCTCCCCCGAGCACGATCACGATCTCGAGCTGGTCGGCGTGGACGTCGACACCGAGGATGTCCACCTGTCCGACAGAGGCCTCGGCACGACGGATGTCGGCGTACTCGTCGAACGGCATGACCGGGACGAGACCGGCGGCGTGCAGGAGGTCGCAGACCTCGACCGCAGCGTCGATCGAGTCACGGCGGCCCGTGTGGGACACCAGGAGGATGTGCCGGTCGTCGCTCATGCCGTCCCTTCCGTCAGTTCGGTCGCCCGGACGATCCATTCTGTCGGATTGGTACCGACATCCCGCTGGAAACGCGCCAGGTACTCGTGGTTGCCGTGCGTCCCGACGATCGGCGACGCTGCGAGCCCCGACGTGCCGAGCCCGAGGTCCCATGCCGCCCACAGCACGTTCATGAGCGCGTCGTTCCGGAGTGCCGGGTCGCGGACGATGCCCTCTCGGACGCCGCCCCGCCCGACCTCGAACTGCGGCTTCACGAGCAGGACGAAGTCGTCGGCGGGAACCGACTCGACCAGCGCGGGCAGGACGAGCCGGAGCGAGATGAACGACAGGTCCCCCACCACGAGACTCGTCTCGGTGGCGGCGGGGTCGAGTGCCCGGAAGTCGTCGGCCGTCAGGTTGCGTGCGTTCGTCCCTTCGACCACGACGACGCGGGGGTCGAGGGCAACCATCGGGTCGAGCTGCCCGTGCCCGACGTCGAGGGCCACCACGCGGCGAGCACCGCGGCTGAGGAGCACCTGCGTGAACCCGCCGGTGCTCGCACCGACGTCGAGCGCGACGCGGTCGGCGGGGTCGATGGCGAACGTGTCGAGCGCGGCGACGAGCTTCAGTGCGGCGCGGGACACCCACTCGTCCGCACCGTCGACGTGGATCGACGCCGACGGCCGCACCGACGCGGACGGCTTGACCACAGGGGTCCCGCCGACCGTCACGCGACCGTCCTGGATCAGCTTCGAGGCCGCGGTGCGGGACTTCGCGAGCCCGCGCGCAGCGAGGAGGGCGTCGAGTCGGACCGGGCGCTCGTCCTGCACGGTCTCGTCGGCGTGGGCGTGCTCGTCAGGCACTCGTGCTGCCGCCGCTCTCGAGGCGGGTGCGGAGCTCGTCGTGCAGCGCGGAGAAGGCGTCAGCGCGCTCGGTCAGCGGCAAGGCCTCAGCTGCCTCGGTGCGGTGCGCGAAGCGGTCGCGCTCGACGGCGTCGTCCGGCGCCGTGGGACCGGCCGCCGGCGTAGTGCCCGCTCCGTCGTCGAACGGCTCGCGCACGGGGTCCTGCTCGTGGTTCGACACCTCGGCCACGCTACTCGCCGCCGTACAGCTTCGGATCGACGTCGAGGCCGTAGATCGCGAGCCCGGACTCCCAGATGAGCGCGGTGCCCGCGCGGAGCAGGTCGATCGGGTCGCCGTCGTCCAGGACGCGCACGACGTGCCCGCGCATGGCGACGGTCACCGCTCCGACGGTCGCGTAGCGGGTGCCGTCCGGATCTTCACGCCGGACCGTCACCGGGTACGGCTCGGAGAGGCCACGGAGGTCGTCGAGGATGAACGTGGGTCGCGAACGCTGATCGGCGGCGAGGACCTGCTTCGCCTTGTCGATCCCCGTCAGCACGAGGACGCTGGGGATCCCCGCGTCGTTCGCCCCCTTGATGTCGGTGTCGAGGCGGTCGCCGATGAACAGCGGGTGCTCACCGCCGAACCGCGCGAGCGCCGCGTCGAAGATCGGTCGCTCCGGCTTTCCGGCGACGACGGGCATCCGACCGACTGCCTGGTGGACGGCCGACACCAGCGTGCCGTTGCCGGGCGCGATGCCGCGCTCGACGGGGATCGACCAGTCCATGTTCGTGGCGACCCACGGGACGTCCGGGTCGGCAAGGGCGAACGACGCTTCGGCGAGGTGCGTCCAACCGAGGTCCGGCGAGAAGCCCTGGATGACCGCGGCCGGGGAGTCCTCGGCGCTGGAGGTCACCGTGAAGCCGGCAGCCTCGACGATGCTCGTCAGGCCGAGGCCGCCGGTCACCAGCACGGTCGACCCGGCCGGGACCAGGGTCTCGAGCAACCGGACCCCGGCTTGCGATGACGTCACCACGTCGTCCTCGGACACCTCGAGCCCGTAGCGCTCGAGGTGTTCCGCGACGTCGACGGGTCGGCGCGAGGCGTTGTTCGTGATGTAGCCGACGCGCGCGTGCAGCGAGGCACGGGTCAGCGCCTCGACAGCGTGCGGGATGGCGTGCCGACCGCGGTACACGACGCCGTCGAGGTCGGTGAGGACGACGTCCACACCGTCCGTCGGCAGCTTCGGGACGTCAGTCGGCTGCGGACCCGTCGACGTCGGCGGGGTTGTCGTCGTCGAGCTCGCCGGGCTCGTCGCCGGCTGGCTCGTCGTCGTCGGGCTCGTCACCGAGCGGCTCGTCGGCGAGTTCGGCGTCGGGCTCGTCGTCGACGACTCCGGCGAACTCGTCTGCGGATCCTTCGACCTCGAGCGTTTCCTCGACCACATCAACTGTCTCCCAAGCGTTCTCGTCGGCGACCTCGGCAAGCGCCGCTGCCGCACGATCGACACGGGCCCACCACTCGTCGGCCTCGTCCTGACGGCCGAGCTCCTCGAGCGTGGCCGCGTAAGCACTGTAGAGCGCCGGGGACCAGCTGTAGGCAGTGGACGGGTCGAGCTGTGGAATCTCCAGCTCACCGAGCGCGGCTGTGGGATTCCCGAGGTCGAGGCGTGCGCCGGACATCGCGATGGCCAGTTCGACCTGGACCGCGGTGTCGAGCGCCGCACGGTCGACCGACCGACCGAGCTCGAGCGCCCGCTCGGGCCGGCCGAGCCCACGCTCGCAGTCGACCATCATCGGCAGCTGGTCGTTCCGGCCGGAGATGCGACGGTACGTGCGGAGTTCTCGCAGCGCCGTCGCGAAGTCGCCGAGCCGGTACGCCGTGATGGCTGCGGTCTCGCGGACCACACCCACCCGTCCGGCACGACGGGCGGCGCTCAGGGCGTGCTGGTTCGCGGTCTCCGGGTCCTCGTCGACCAGGAGCGCGGCTGCCACGAGGTGACGGGCGACCCAGTCGGCGTTGTCCTTGCTGAGCGTCTTGAGCTCGGCCCGGGCGACCTTGTCGAGATCGCGGGCCTGGATGTCCTCGGGGATCTCCGGGTCCTCGTGGCGGGGACGGATCGACTTGGTGCCGTAGGGGTCCCGATCCTCCCAGTCGTCCCGCGAGGCCTCGCCGAAGCGAGCGCCGGCGTGACGGCTGCCGTCGCCGAAGCGCTGACGGTCGTCGCGGCCTCCGCGGTCGCGGTCCTGGCCGCCACGGAAAGGACGGTCCCCGTCTCGACGCGGACGATCCCCGTCACCGGCGGGACGGTCCGAACGGAACGGACGGTCACCATCGCGACGCGGACGGTCGTCGCCGCCACGGAACGGACGGTCGCCGTCACGACGCGGACGATCCCCGTCACGAGCAGGACGGTCCGAACGGAACGGACGGTCGCCGTCTCGACGCGGACGATCCCCGTCACGGGCGGGACGGTCCGAACGGAACGGACGGTCGCCGTCTCGACGCGGACGATCCCCGTCACGGGCGGGACGGTCCGAACGGAACGGACGGTCGCCGTCGCGGGCGGGACGGTCCGAACGGAACGGACGGTCGCCGTCGCGGGCAGGACGGTCGGAACGGAACGGACGATCGCCATCGCGACGCGGACGGTCGTCGCCCCCACGGAACGGACGGTCCCCGTCGCGGGCCGGACGATCCGAACGGAACGGACGATCACCGTCACGACGCGGACGATCGCCGTCACGAGCAGGACGATCCGAACGGAACGGACGATCGCCATCGCGACGCGGACGATCGTCGCCCCCACGGAACGAACGATCACCATCACGGGCAGGACGGTCCGAACGGACCGGACGGTCACCATCACGACGCGGACGATCCGAACCACGCGGACCATCGCCGCGAGGAGGTCGGCTCGAGTCGTCACGATCCCCGCGCCACGCGGGACGCCGTCCCCCGTCGCGGAACGGACGGTCGCCGTCCCGGAAGGAACGAGCGCCGTCGCGCGATGGACCGCCGCCGCGAGCCGGACGGTCACCGTCGCGACGAGCAGCATCGCGCCGCTCACCCTCACGACGCTCGAAGTCACGGGGGCCAGACGACCAGCGGTTCCCGCCGTCGCGCCGAGGGCCACGGTCGCCATCGCGACCAGATCGGTCTCCGCGATCGCCGTCGTTCCGCCGCTGATCGTCGTCGTTCGCCACCGTTGCTCCTCTGTGCGTGCCCGAGCGCTCACCCAGGCCATCGTCCGCTGTGTCGTTGTGTTGGCGCTGCACGGTACCGCCCGCGCGCGCCCAGTCCATCACGAACGGGCGTGCGAGTCGAGCGACCTGCAGCAGAAACAGATGTGGCCACCGGCCTCCCGAGAACGAGGGTCTCCCCTGCGAGTTCTCGATGGAGGGCCGATGGCCACATCTTCTTACGTTGAGTCCGGCGGCGTCCTACTCTCCCACAAGGTCCCCCTTGCAGTACCATCGGCGCTGAGAGGCTTAGCTTCCGGGTTCGGAATGTGACCG
>NZ_JBIWAG010000007.1:131117-216643 GCF_044759965.1 Curtobacterium sp. NPDC098951 | reverse complement strand
GTGGTGGACCCCGGCCCGGTGCCGGCCGACGTCGACGCCACCCTCGACCTGGTCGAGGCGAACGTCGGCGTGGCCGTCCTCCACCAGTCGCTCTTCCGAGCCGCGAGCCGCAAGGAACTCGTCAGCCGCACGCTCGTCGGCTCGTCCGGCCCCCGGCCGGCCGCGGCCGCGCCCGCGGGGGGGGGCGCGCCCGCGCGGCGCCCGGCGCCGGCCCGCCCGGCGGGGGGGCCCCGGGCCGCGGGGGGGGGGGGGGGGGGGGGGGGGGCCCCCCCCCCCCCCCGCCTCCCGTCAGGCGGTCCTGCCTACTTCACCGCACCGGCCGTCAGACCGGCGACGAACTGGCGCTGCACGATGAGGAACGCGATCACGACCGGGATCGACACGACGAGCGACGCCGCCATGATCTGGTTCCAGTACACGTTCGTCTGCGTCGAGTATTGCTGCAGACCGACCGCGAGCGTCTGCCCGTTGCCGTTCGTCATCACCGAGGCGAAGAGCACCTCGCCCCATGCCGTCATGAACGAGTAGATGCCGACCGCGACGAGGCCCGGACGGGCGGACGGCAGGATCACCCGGAACAGGGCGCCCATCGGTCCGGAGCCGTCCACCATCGCGGCCTCGTCGAGCTCCCGCGGGATGGTCTCGAAGTAGCCCGCGAGCATCCAGATCGAGAACGGCAGCGTGAACGTCAGGTAGGTGATGATCAGGCCGAGCCACGACCCGACGAGCTGGATGCCGAGCGCGTTCCCGAGGTTCGTGAAGATGAGGAACAGCGGGAGCAGGAACAGCACGCCGGGGAACATCTGGGTGGAGAGCACCGCGGTGGTGAAGGTGCTCTTGCCCTTGAAGTTCCAGCGCGAGACACCGTAGGCGGCGAAGGTCGCGATGATCAGCGAGAACACCGTCGCGACGGTGCAGACCACCAGGGAGTTGATGAAGTACTGCCCGAGCGGGACCGTCGACCACATGTCGATGAACGGCTGCAGGGTGATGTGGGTCGGGATCCACGTGAAGTCGTTCTGCACGTCACCGAGCGGCTTGATGGCCGTGGTGATCATCACGTAGAGCGGGACGACCGTGAACAGGGTCAGGACGACCAGGGTCACGACCTTGAAGGACTTGGCGCCGACTGTCTCACGCACGGACGGACCTCCGGTTGGTCACGGCGAGGTAGATGCCGGTGACGATGAGCAGGAAGATGAGGAGCAGGACGCTCATCGCGGCACCGGAGCCGAAGTTCCAGGTGATGAACGACGCGTTGTAGATGTGGAAGCTCAGCAGGTCCGCGGCCGGGGGCTGGGCGGTCGAGCCGAACAGGACGAACGGCGTGTTGAAGTCGTTGAACGTCCAGAGGAACATCACGAGCACGAGCGTCACGTTGACCGGACGCACCATCGGCAGGGTGATCGAGCGCCACTGGCGGAAGGGCTTCGCGCCGTCGACAGATGCCGCCTCGTACACGTCGTTCGGCACGGACTGCAGGCCCGCCATGAGCATCAGGAACGCGAACGGCCAGGTCTTCCAGATCGCCACGACGACGACCGAGACGAAGGCGTTCGAGCCGATCAGCCAGAACGGTCCCTGGCCGCCGAAGAGGTGCAGCTGGTCGACCAGGATGTGGTTGATCGCACCGGAGTCACGCTGGAACATGAACTTCCAGGTGATGATGCCGGCGTACATCGGCAGCGCGTAGGGCACGAGGAAGAGCGTGCGGAAGAGTCCGCGGCCCCGGAACGGCTTCTGCAGCGCGACCGCGGCGGCCATGCCGAAGCTCCACGAGAGTCCGACCACGAGCACCGTGAAGGCGCAGGTGATGAGGAACGAGTTGAGGACGCCCTGGCCGATCGCCTGGTTGAAGTCGACGACGACCGAGTAGTTGCGCAGCCCGGCGAACGGAGCGGCGCCCCAGTTCGCGATGAAGTACTTGGTGAGCTGGATGAACGAGATCCAGATGCCGGTGAGCATCGGCACGATGTGGATCAGCAGCTCGAAGAGGATGGCCGGGGCGACGAGCGCGTAGGGCAGCCAGTGGGTCTTGCGCTTCCGACCTGGCGGACGGCCCGACGTCGTCGGGGCCTTCGTGTGGGTCAGGTCGATGCGCTCGGAGTCAGGCAGGACCGAGGTGGACATGAGCGGGGGCCTTTCGGCAGGAAGGGGATCGGGTGCTTCGCGCGGACCGTGGCAGCGGTCGGGAGGCGCGGCATGCGTGAGCCGATCGGCTCACCCCCGGCGCGTGGCCGGGTGAGGAACCGCAGGTCGTCCACCCGGGTGGTCGGGCCGTGGACCTGAGGGGTGGAGGCCCGGGCGCGTCCTGTCGGACGCGACCCGGGCCTCCTGGCTCGATCAGCCGTTCGCCTGGGACACCTGGTCCTGGGCGGTCTTGAGCGCGGTCTTGATGTCGCTGTCGGACACCGAACCGCCGGTGGCGATCTTGGCGAACATGTCGTTCATCGCCTTGCCGACCGTGGACTCGAACTGGTCCTCGGCGGGGACCAGCGGGAGCGGCTTCGCCTTGTTGTTGTAGATGTCGAGGAACGTCTTCGTCTGCTCGTCGGTGACCGAGTCAGCAGCGGAGGCGAGCACCGGCAGGGCCGAGTACGGCTTGTCGAGCGTGGCCTGGGTGTCCTCGCTCGTCATGTACTTGACGAACTTCAGGGCGCCGTCCTTGTTCTTCGTGTTCTTGAAGATGGACAGGTTGATGCCGGCCGGGAAGGACGCGATGTCCTTGCCGCCCTGCGGCGCCGGGAAGGGCACCACGCCGAAGTCGTCGGCGGACATGCCGTTCGACGTGATCGTCGAGTTGGCGTTGTTCTGCGTCAGCATCATCGCGGCCTTCTTGTTCGCGAAGTCCGAGACCGCCTGGGTGCCGTTGTCGTACTGGGCGTTCGAGGTGTTGACGACCTTGTCGCTCTGCATCAGGTCGAGGTACCGGCGGATGCCGTCCACGTTCGCCTTCTGGGTGAAGGTCGGGTTGCCCTTCGAGTCGAACCACTCGCCACCGTTCTGCGCCGAGTTGATGAACGCGAAGTGCGCGTTCTCGGTGTATGAGCCACCGGCGATGGTGAAGCCGTACTTGCCGTCGGTGGTGAGCTTCTTGGCGTCCGAGACGAGGTCCTCCCACGTCGTCGGCGCCTCGATGCCGGCGTCCTTGAACATCTGCTTGTTGTAGTACAGACCGTAGGCGAGGCCGTAGAGCGGGACGCTCGTGACGGTCTTGCCCGGTGCGCCACCGGTCGAGAGCGCGACCTTGCCGAACTTGTCGGCGCCGCCGATCGCCTTCATCTCCGAGTCACCGAACTCCTGGAAGGCGCCGGTGGCCTGGAGCGAGGTCGCCCAGGTGTTGCCGATGTTGACGACGTCCGGGCCCTGGCCCGAGGTGACGGCGGTCTGGATCTTGTTCTGCAGGTCGTTCCAGCCGATGACCTGGAGGTTGACCTTGATCCCGGTCTCCTTCGTGAACTTCTTCAGGACGGGGGTCAGCACCTCCTTGTCGTTCTGGAGCGACGTGCCCTGGTTGGACGCCCAGTAGGTGAGCGTCTTGGAGTCGCCGGACGAACCGGACGATCCGGAGGAGCAGGCTGCGAGGCCGGTCACGGTGAGTGCCGCGGCCGCGGTGATGGCCAGTGCGCGGATGGCAGTGCGCATGACTCTCTACTTTCTCGTCGTTGAGATGGTGCAGGTGGTGGTGCTGGTCGTGCTGTCGGGTGCTGCTGTGTGCAGCGGTGTCGGTCCCGGTCGGCGGACGTCCGTCGTCGGACGGCCACCGACCGGGCCTGGCGGTCAGGCCAGGGTCGACGCCGCGGGGTCCCAGCCCTCGGGGAGGGTCGGGGAGGGTGCGACGGTGCTCTCCACGAGCACCGCCTCACCACGTTCGGCCGCCTCGGCGATGGAGACCATCACGTCGAGGACGTGGAAGGCGAGGGCACCGGGGACCCGGTTCTCCTCGCCGGCGCGGAGCGAGCGGGCCAGGTCGACCACGCCGGTACCGCGCGAGTAGGTGGACCCCACGGCGGGGATCGTCTCGGGCTCGTCGGCGCCGTGCGCGTAGAGCTCGGTGTCGCCGTCGAAGTTGTTCGGGTCCGGGAACACGACCGTGCCGGTCTCGCCCGCGATCTCGACGAAGCCGGTGCGACCACGGTCGGACTCGAACGAGAAGACGCTCTGCGCGCTCCCGCCGTTCTCGAACTCGATGAGGGCCGAGTGGTTCGTCGGGACCTCGACCGGGAACTCGGTGCCGGCCTTCGGGCCGGAGCCGATCGTCCGGGTCGCGCGGGACTTCGACGCGGTGGCCGTGACCTTCTTCACCGGGCCGAACGCCTGCACGAGGGTCGTGATGTAGTACGGGCCGATGTCGAAGAGCGGACCGGCGCCGTACGCGAACAGGAACTCGGGGCTCGGGTGCCACGACTCGGGGCCGGGGCTCTGGAACAGCGTCAGACCGTTGAGCGGCGTGCCGATGCGGCCGTCGCGGATGGTCCGGAGCGCGGTCTGCAGGCCGGCACCGAGGAACGTGTCCGGTGCGACGCTGACGGTCTTGCCGGCGGCGCGGGCGGCGTCCCGGAGCTCGGCGGCGCTCGCGCGGTCGAGAGCGTAGGGCTTCTCGCCCCAGACGTGCTTGCCGGCGGCGAGGGCCTTGAGGGCGACCTCGACGTGGGCGGCCGGGATCGTCAGGTTGACGACGATCTCGATGTCGTCGTTCGCCAGGAGCTCCTCGACGGTGCCGGACCCGGCGACGCCCCACTTCTCCGCCTGCGCCGCTGCACGGGGCAGGTCGATGTCGGCGATGGCGTGCACCGTGACGTCGGGGAAGACGGTGAGGTTCGAGAGGTACTGGTCCGAGATGACCCCGGCGCCGATGACGCCGACGCCGACCGGACCGGTGCGGGTGGTCCGGGTCGCGCCGGTCTCGGTCGTGGTGGTGGTGTCGGTCATGCGCGGGCCCCCTCGAGGAACGTGTAGGAGTCGGTGACGGCCTGGAAGACGTCGCCCTCGTGGTCGTCGAGCTCGACGACGTGGAGCGCGTCCGGCGCCGCGGCGATGATCTCGCGGATCGGCATGATGCCGTTGCCCACGGCGACCTGCTTCTTGTCGTCGTGCGAGCCGTCGCCGTCCTTGACGTGCAGGAACTGGACCTTCTCGCCGTACTTGCGGATGATCGCGACCGGGTCGTCCCCGCCGACCTGCACCCAGTAGGTGTCGAGCTCGAGCACGACGTCGTCGGACAGCGCGTCGGCGAAGACCTCGTAGGCGGAGACGCCGTCGATGCGGTTCGAGAACTCGAACGCGTGGTTGTGGTAGCCGAGGGCGAGACCGTGGTCCGCCGCACGAGGCGCGAGGGCGCTCAGCTCGCGGGCGATGGCCTCGACGTCCTCGCGGGTGGTCCAGCGGGCCTCGTCGATGTGCGGGTCGATCAGGGTCGTGAGACCGACGGTGACGCTCGCGTGGAAGATCTGCTCGAGGTCCTGCTCGCCGGCGTCCAGCAGCCGTGCGTGGCCGCTCGGGCTCTGCAGTCCCGCCGCGGCGAGGGCGTCGCGGAGCGCTTCGGCCCGGTCGACGAAGCCGAACGCCTCGACGTTCGTGTAGCCGATGTCGGCGATGCGCTGCAGCGTGCCGGGCAGATCGGCAGCGAGGGCGTCACGGACTGTGTAGAGCTGGACCGAGAGCGGTTGGGTCACCAGGGGTTCTCCTCGTCGAGATGGTGTGGTCGTCGTCGACCGAGCGTCACACTATGACCACTTTTGTCGGCGGTCAAGCAGAAGTTCGATCACGTTCGACGGACTTCGTTGCGTGGCGCGTTCGATGTGTGCTTCACTCCCCCACATGGTCGACTTGAACCGGACGGCAGCGTCGCCTCCGGTCGGGACGAGCGAGCTCTTCCAGATCCTGCGCGACGGCGTGCCACGGACCCGGGCCGAACTCGCCAGCCTGACAGGACTCGCGCGCTCCACGATCGGCGTGCGCCTCGATGCCCTCATCGAGGTCGGGCTCGTCGGGCCCGTGGACACCGCGGCGTCCACGGGCGGACGCCCGCCTGCGCAGGTGGCGCTGATGCCCCGCGCCCGACTCGTGGTCGCCGCCGACCTCGGCGCCTCCCACGGCCGCGTCGCCGTCACCGACCTGGTCGCTCGGCCGCTCGCCACCCGCGAGGCCCGCATCGACATCGCCGCCGGCCCGGTCCCCACGCTCACGTGGCTCGTCGAGACCATCGACTCGCTCCTCGACGAGGTCGGTCGCGCCCGGGACGACGTCATCGCGATCGGCATCGGCGTGCCGGGGCCGGTCGAGTTCTCCACCGGCCGCCCCGCGAACCCCCCGATCATGCCCGGCTGGGACGGCTTCGACGTGCCCGGCTGGCTCCGCGCGAACATCGCGGCCCACGTGCTGCTCGACAACGACGTGAACATCGCGGCCCTCGGCGAACGCGAGCACGCCTGGCCCGGTGTCGACCACCTGCTCTTCGTCAAGGTCGCCACCGGCATCGGCTCCGGGATCGTCTCGGACGGCGAGCTCCGGCGCGGCGCCCAGGGCACCGCTGGGGACATCGGCCACGTCCGGGTCTCGAGCGCAGGCGACGTGCCGTGCCACTGCGGGAACACCGGGTGCCTCGAAGCCGTCGCCTCCGGGCCCGCGATCGCCCGGCGGCTCCGCGCGAAGGGCCATGACGTGCACTCGAGCGCGGCCGTCCTGGAGCTCGTGAACCGGTCGGACCTGGACGCCATCCAGGCCGTCCGGCAAGCGGGTCGGGACATCGGCGAGGTCCTCGCGACCTGCGTCTCGCTCATGAACCCGTCGGTCATCACGCTCGGCGGATCGATCACGCAGGCCGGGGAACACCTGCTGGCCGGGGTGCGCGAGGTGGTGTACTCCCGCTCGATGCCCCTCGCCACGGAGCACCTCGTGATCGCGCAGTCCCGCGCTGGCTCGCTCGCGGCACTGCAGGGGGCGGCGGCGCTCGCCATCGGGTACGCGCTCTCCCCCGCAGGGATCGACGAGCTCGTGACGTTCGCCGAGGGGCGGCAGCTCGTCTCCTGACCCGGTCCCACCGGTGCGTCGGCTTCGTCTCGTCGGTGCGTCGGGCCGGCCCCACCGGTGCGTCGGGCCGGTCCCACCGGTGCGTCGGTTTCGTCTCGTCGGTGCGCGGGGAGACAATCGTCGGGTGACGATCGTGCAGCCCACCCTGTGGGGCGACCTCGACCCGGGTCTGGAGGCGCAACCCGCCTCCAGAGCTCCGGCGTCGGTCGCACCCGTGGCTGGCTCCACGGCGGCGGGACCCGTCGCGCACGACGCCTTCACCGCGCTGCGCGGCCACACCGAGCGCATCGTCGCGCACTCGTCCGACCGCGTCGCCTGGCTGCGCGCCCGGGCGATGGGGATCACCGCGACCGACGTGGCCCGCCTCGCCTCGCTCCACGCCGTCGAGGCGGTCGTCACCGACAAGCGGTACGGCTCCCGGTTCTCCGGCAACTCGTTCACCGAGCACGGCAAGGAACGCGAACCGGTCATCGCCGCCTGGGTCGCCGCGACGCACGGCATCCAGCCGTCCGCGCACCTCTTCCACGCCGCCACGAACCGGGCGCACCTGGCCACCCCGGACGGCGTCGGCGTCGACGGCTCGTCGCGGGTGGTCCTCGCCGAGATCAAGACCACCGGCAAGGCCTGGCGGAGCATCCCCCGCCACTACCTCCGCCAGATCTGGTGGCAGCAGTACGTCCTCGGGGCGGACCGCACCCTGTTCGTCTGGGAACGGCACGACGGCTTCGTCCCGGTCGCCGACGAACCCGAGTGCCGGTGGGTCGACCGCGACGACGACCAGATCCGCGGACTGATCCAGCTCGCCGACCTCGTGCTCGACCGGCTGCGGGACTTCCGGAGCTAGACCTTCACGAGCCGCAGGCGACTCATCCCGATCACGAGCACGCCGAGCAGGACGATCGACACCCCCACGCCGACGCAGTACAGCGCGACGACGCCGTAGCCGAGGTCGGGGTTCAGGAACGGGTACGGGACCCAGCCGTCCGTCGCCCCGCGCACCAGTACGACGACCGTCCACACCGCCGGGTAGAGCAGGAACCACCACACGTGCCGGAGCAGCAGCTTCGAGCGATCCGAGAACAGCAGCCAGTCGAGCACCGCGTACGCCGGCATGACCTTGTGCAGGATGTCGTTCGACCACTGCACGTTCGCCGAGACGTCGACGCCGGTCAGCAGGGTGTTGTAGACGATACCGGTCGTGGCGATGTACACCGTCGAGGCACCGCGGAACACACTGACCCGCAGGTCACCCCGCTTGTGTCGAGCAGCGGCGACGAGCGTCACGGCGAACGCCGCCGCGATGAGGATGTTCGACTGGATCGTGAAGTACCCGAAGAAGTTCCACGGGTTGTAGCTCGGGAGCTTCGAGCTGACGAGCCACTGCCCGACGATGGCTGCCACCACGGCGATGACCGCGATCAGCCGGAGCGAGTTCACGAGGGTGCGCACGGTGCCACGCTACCGGCAGACCACGCCGGGGACGCGACAGGACCCGCACCGAAACCGGTGCGGGTCCAGTCGGGACTGATCAGTGGATCAGATGCTGTTGACGTCGAGCGGGATGCCCGGGCCGAAGGTCGTCGAGACGGCGCCCTTCGTGATGTAGCGGCCCTTCGAGGCGCTCGGCTTGAGGCGGTTGATCTCCTCGAGCGCGGTCGAGATGTTCTCGTCGAGCTGCTCCGGCGTGAACGAGGCCTTGCCGACGACGAAGTGCACGTTGGCGTGCTTGTCGACGCGGAACTCGATCTTGCCGCCCTTGATGTCGTTGACGGCCTGCGCCACGTTCGGGGTCACGGTGCCGGTCTTCGGGTTCGGCATGAGGCCACGCGGGCCGAGCACCTTGCCGAGACGACCGACCTTGCCCATGAGCTCCGGCGTCGCGACGGCGGAGTCGAAGGCGGTGTAGCCCTCGGCGACCTTCGCGATGAGCTCGTCGCCACCGACCTCGTCGGCACCGGCGGCGATGGCGGCCTCAGCCGCAGCGCCCACGGCGAAGACGATGACACGGGCGGTCTTGCCCGTGCCGTGCGGCAGGATGACCGTGCCACGGACCATCTGGTCCGCCTTGCGCGGGTCGACGCCGAGCTTGAGGGCGACCTCGACGGTGGAGTCGGTCTTGGTGGAACCGGTCTCCTTCGCCAGGGCGACGGCCTCGGCGGGGGTGTAGAACTTGTCGGCCTCGATCTTCGCGGCCGCGGCCTGGTAGGCCTTGGACTTCTTCGCCATGGTGTTCTCCTTGGGAGCTACGTGGTTGACGAGCCGGCGCGGCTCTCCCACGGAAGGGTGTTTGGGTGTGTGCCTGAGCAGGTGGGGCTTACGCCTCGACCGTGATGCCCATCGAGCGTGCGGTGCCGGCGATGATCTTCGCGGCCTGCTCGATGTCGTTGGCGTTCAGGTCGGCCTGCTTGGTCTCGGCGATCTGACGGACCTGGTCCATCGAGATCTTCGCGACCTTGACCGTGTGCGGGGTCGCGGAACCCTTCTGCACACCCGCGGCCTTCTTGATCAGCTCTGCCGCCGGCGGGGTCTTGAGGACGAACGTGAACGAACGGTCCTCGTAGACGGTGATCTCGACCGGCACGACGTTGCCACGCTGCGACTCGGTCGCCGCGTTGTACGCCTTGCAGAACTCCATGATGTTGACGCCGTGCTGACCGAGCGCCGGACCGATCGGCGGGGCCGGGTTGGCGGCGCCCGCGTTGATCTGCAGCTTGATCAGGCCCGTGACCTTCTTCTTCGGTGCCATGACTTGTCTTCCTCCTGGAATCGAACGCACGGGGATCCGTGCACTCTCCCGCTGGCCCGGCCGTTCCGGACCGCGGTGAAGCCCCGCACGCACGAAGCGTGCGGGGCCAAACTCGATAAGTGTAGCTGGTGTTGGCGAGCGCTAGAGCTTCGTCACCTGGTCGAAGCTGAGCTCGACCGGGGTCTCGCGCTCGAACAGCGAGACGAGGACCGTGAGCTTGCCGCTCTCCGGCTTGATCTCGGAGATCGACCCGGGCAGACCCGCGAACGAGCCTTCCTTGATGGTGATCGTCTCGCCGATCTCGAAGTCGACCTCGGCCGCCGGCTGGGACTGCGCGCCGCCGGAGCCCTTCGCGCCGCCCTTGGTCGGGGCGGCCTCGGCCACCTGGACCAGGGACTTCAGCATGCCGAACGCCTCGTCGAAGCGGAGCGGCGTCGGGTTGTGCGCGTTGCCGACGAAGCCGGTGACACCGGGGGTATGCCGGACGACGGACCACGAGTCCTCGTTGAGGTCCATGCGGACGAGCACGTACGAGGGGATCCGGACGCGGGTGACCAGCTTGCGCTGCCCGTTCTTGATCTCGACGACGTCCTCCATCGGGACCTCGACCTGGTAGATGTAGTCCTCCATCGACATCGACACCATGCGGTTCTCGATGTTCGACTTCACGCGGCGCTCGAAGCCCGCGTAGGAGTGGATGACGTACCACTTGCCCGGCTTCATCCGCAGCTCGGCCTTGAAGGCCTCGTACGGGTCGACCTCGGCCGCTTCTTCGTCGTCGTCGGCGTCGAGGGCCTCGTCGGCGGCGAGGGTGGCGTTGGCCTCGGCTGCCGTCTCCGACTCCAGCTCGACTTCTTCCTCGTCCTCGACAGCTTCGACGGCGGCCTCGGCCTCGTCGGCGGTGTCGATCTCGAGCGCGTCGTCCACCACGGCGTCGGCCTCGGGGTCGCGGGACTCGGCGAGAGCCGTGAGCGCCTCGTCGATGCCGGCGTCGACGGTGCCGTCGTCGGGCTCGTCGCTCAGGCCGAGGGACTCGTCGTCCTCGTCCTCGATCTCGATGGCTCGCTCTTCGGCGGACTCGGCCGAACGCTCCTCGCCGGTCTCGACGTCGCCTTCCTGGTTCTCCTCGACCTCGGAGGACTGCTCGGCAGCCGTGGCGAGGTCGATGTCGTCGCGGGAGTTGTCAGACACTGTCGAATCTTTCCGTTCGGTGATGCGGATCGGGTTGGCGGGCGGATCGGTTCACGACCGGCGCCGTCTCGGGCGACCGTACTCCTGTCCGTGGGCAGACAGGACAGCCGGCGTCCGGGTCAGGCCGTCGGCCCGTTGCCGAACACGTACCCGACGCCGAGTCCGAACACGAAGTCGAGGACCGACACCAGGATCATCATCACGACGACGAAGACCAGGACGACACCCGTGTAGCTGAAGAGCTCCTTGCGGGTCGGCGTGACCACCTTGCGGAGCTCGCCGAGGACCTGACGGATGAAGAGCACGATGGCAGCGAACGGACCGCGGCGCTCGGCCCGGTCCTGCTTCGCCTTGGCGACGACGTCATCCGCCGTCGTCTCCATGTCTTTGCTCGCCAACTTCTACCCTTCCAGATGTGCAGGGCGGACAGGACTCGAACCTGCAACCTGCGGTTTTGGAGACCGCTGCTCTACCAATTGAGCCACCGCCCTTCGGACACGGTTCGTCACCGATCCGTGTTCCGGTGGTCGAGTGTACGGGAGTCCGTCACACGGTGTCCACTTGACGGATGCTCCGGCGTGCCGCGCCGATAGGCTGGGACCCGTGAGCACCGAAGCCCCCGGCCCCGAGTCCACCGCCAACCCCGCTGCCGCATCCATCGATCGGCCGCGCATCGCGTCCCGCATCGCCGCGATCGCCGAGTCCGCGACGCTCAAGGTCGATGCCAAGGCCAAGGCGCTGAAGGCCGCCGGCCGACCGGTCATCTCGTTCGCCGCCGGCGAGCCGGACTTCGCGACGCCCCAGCACGTCGTCGACGCCGCGGTCGAGGCCGCCCAGGACCCGAAGAACCACCGGTACACGCCCGCGACCGGCCTGCCGGAACTCAAGCAGGCCATCGCCGAGAAGACCGCACGCGAGTCCGGCATCACCGTCGACCCTTCGCGGGTGATCGTCACGAACGGCGGCAAGCAGGCCGTCTACCAGGCGTTCCAGACGATCGTCGACGCCGGCGACGAGGTCCTGCTCCCCGCCCCGTACTGGACCACCTACCCCGAGGCGATCCGCCTGGCCGGTGGCGAACCGGTCGAGGTCTTCGCCGGCAGCGACCAGGGCTACCTCGTCACGGTCGAGCAGCTCGAGGCCGCGCGCACCCCGAAGACGAAGGCGCTGCTGTTCTGCTCGCCGTCGAACCCGACCGGCGCCGTGTACTCCGCCGAGCAGACGAAGGCCATCGGCGAGTGGGCCCTCGAGCACGGCATCTGGGTCATCAGCGACGAGATCTACCAGGACCTCGTGTACGACGGCGTCCGGTTCACCGGCATCCTCGAGGCGGTCCCCGCCCTCGCCGACACGACGATCCTCGTCAACGGCGTCGCCAAGACGTACGCGATGACCGGGTGGCGTGTCGGGTGGTTCATCGGCCCGGCCGACGCGGTGAAGGCGGCCTCGAACCTGCAGTCGCACCTGTCGAGCAACGTGTCCAACGTGTCGCAGCGCGCCGCGATCGCCGCGCTGAACGGCCCGCAGGAACCCGTCACGGCCATGCGCGAGGCCTTCGACCGCCGTCGTCAGGCGATCGTCGCGGGTCTGAACGCGATCCCGGGCTTCGTCACGCCGACCCCGCAGGGCGCCTTCTACGTCTACCCCGACGTCACGGCGCTCCTCGGCCGCGAGTGGGCCGGATCGACACCGACCACGACCCTCGAGCTCGCCGACCTCATCCTCGAGCACGCCGAGGTCGCGGTCGTCCCGGGTGAGGCCTTCGGCCCGTCGGGCTACCTCCGCCTGTCGTACGCGCTCGGTGACGACGACATCGCCGAGGGCGTGGCCCGCCTGGCGAAGTTCTTCGCGTAGTCCCCCGGACGCCGCGACGGCCCACCTCGTCGAGGTGGGCCGTCGTCACGTCCGGGGCCAGGAGGCGCGGCTCGGCTCAGGCGAGCAGGTCACCCACCACGACGGGTTCCGGCACGAGCGCCACCCCGAAGCGGTTCAGGACGGTCACCTGGACGTAGCGGGCGAGCTCCGCCACCTGGGCGGCGGTCGCTCCGCCCCGGTTCGTCAACGCGAGCGTGTGCTTCGACGAGATCGCCGCGCGGGACCCGGGCACGGCGTACCCCCGGTGCACGCCCGCGTGCTCGATGAGCCAGGCGGCACTGAGCTTGACGTCGTCGCCCGCCGGCCAGCGCGGTGCCTCGGCCGGCAGCGTCTCGGCGAAGGCGGCGGAGACGATCGGGTTCGTGAAGAACGACCCGGCGCTCCACGTGTCGTGGTCGTCGGCGTCGAGCACCATGCCCTTGGACCCGCGGAGCCGCAAGACCTCGGACCGCACGGTCACCGGGTCGACGAACGCCCCGAGCTCGACGCCGAGCGACCCGGCGAGCTGGGCGTAGCGGACCGCGACCCCGGCGTCGGACGCCGTGCCGAGCCGGAACTCGACCGTCAGCACCGCGCCCCGTCGCCCGTGCTTGAGCGTCGAGGTGCGGTAGCCGAGCGCCAGCTCGGCCGCTGGTACCCACGCGCGCTCCCCCGTCGACGCGTCGAGGAACTCGATCCGGGTGAGCACGTCGGACAGCTCGACCCCGTAGGCGCCGATGTTCTGCACGGGGGCGGCGCCGACTGTGCCCGGGATGCCGCTCAGCGCCTCCAGGCCCGTCCAGCCGCGCTCGACGGTCGTCGCGACGAACGCGTCCCACGGCTCGCCGGCCGCGACGCGGACGGTGACGCCGTCGCCGTCGGACTCGTGCTCCACGCCGGTCGTGCGGACGAGCACGACGGTGCCGTCGAAGCCGTCGTCGGCGACGAGGAGGTTGCTGCCACCTCCGAGGACGAGCCATTCGTCGTCGTCCCACGCCGTGGTCACGTGTGCGACGAGCTCGTCGGTCGTGGTCGCGGTGAGCAGCCGCGCCGCGGAGCCCCCGACGCGCAGCGTCGTGAGGTCGGCGAGCACCGGCTCCGTCACGGTCAGCGGAACGCCACCGTGACCTGCGCCTTGCCGAGCACGGTCTGCCCGGCGGCGGTCACGGTGAGGTCGATGCGCTGCGGGCGGCCGTCGTCGTCGACGGTGCCGACCTTGGCGACGACGCCGACGGTGGCGCCCTGCTCCGGGTCGACGACCACGGGACGGGTGAATCGCACGCCGTAGCGGACGACCCAGCCGCGGTCGCCGAGCCACTCGGACACCGGCTGGACGGCGAGGCCCATGGTGAGCATGCCGTGCGCCAGGACGCCGGGGAGCCCGACCGAGGCCGCGACGTCGTCCCGGTAGTGGATCGGGTTGAAGTCGCCGGACGCACCGGCGTAGCGGACGAGCGAGTCGCGGGTGATGTGGACCTCGCGCTCGGCGACGACCGTCCCGACCTCGAGCGCGGTCACGGGTGCGGCGGTCATGCGTCGTCTCCTCGGACCACGAGGGTGGAGGTCGCCGTGACGACGTGCTCCCCCGCGGCGTCGTTCATGGTGCTCTCGGCGGTGACCATGGCGTTGCCGCCGAGCGTCTTCACGCTCGTCACCGTCAGCGTCGCGGTGAGCTCGTCACCGGCGACGATGGGCCGCTCGTAGGTGAAGGCCTGCTCGCCGTGGACGACGCGCGAGAAGTCGATGCCGGCGTCGGGTTCGGCGAGGAGCTGGGCGAGCGTGGCCTCCTGCACGACGACCGCGAAGGTCGGCGGGGCGACGACGTCGTCGTACCCGGCGGCGCGGGCGGCGTCGGGCTCGTGGTGGATCGGGTTCGTCGCGAACACGGCGCGGGAGAACTCGCGCACCTTCTCACGACCGACGAGGTAGGGCGCAGCCGGCGGGAACGTCCTGCCGACGAGCTCGGGGTTCACTGACACGTCCGGCAGTCTACCGACGCCCACTCGGGGGCCGGTGTTGATGAGTATGCATCGGCTATGCTGGTGGGACGCGGTTCGGGGGAACCGACGCCGGTCTTCTGGGGATGGGGAGGAACGATGGACCACACGACCGAGTTCGCCGTGCACACGGGCGATCGGTGCACGGCGATGGAAGCCGCGGGTGCCGCACTGCAGCGGGCCGGCCACCACGTCGAGTCGACCGGCGGCACGCTCACGGCCACGACCGGGAACCGGCTGCTCACGATCCTGCTCGGGGCGCTCGTGCACCCGTCGCGGGAGTTCCGACGGTACGAGCTGTCGACGACCGTCACGGGGACGTCGACCACGATCACGCTGCGGCACTCCGGGCACGGCACGGCGGTGTCGGGCGGGGAGATCGGTGCGAAGCGGCGGCACGACGCCTGGCGCAGCACGGCGGGCGTGATCGAGCGGGCGCTGCGGCAGGCGGGCGTCCTGAGCGGGCGGTAGCGCGGGGCGCGGCGCCGATCGGCGTCGGCCGGCCGGCGGGAGGCGCGGCGTCGATCGGCTTCGGCGGCCCCGATCGGCGTCGGCCGATCGGCGGCAGGTAGCGCGAGCAGGCGGCCCGGCCGGCCGGATGGACGGTTGCCACCGCTGCGCGCTGCGCCCCGTGACGAACACCGCGCCCCGTTCCGGCGGGGCGCGATGTTCGGAGCGGGGTGCGGACTCGGGACGATGCACTCGGCGGACCCCGGCGCGCCCGCGCGCGTTCGAACCAGGGAGACGACGTCGAACCAGGTCGCGGCCCTGGCTCGATGTCCGGAACGTGGTTCGACGTCGGCACCCGCCGGCAGCCGGCACCCGCCGAGCAGGCACGACACCGGTGGGTCGCGCGCGCCCAGCACGGCGCGCGACCACGCCCCGGGAACGACGAAAGCCCGGCGAACGGATCGCCGGGCTTGCGGTAGCGAGGGCGGGACTTGAACCCGCGACCCCACGATTATGAGTCGTGTGCTCTAACCAACTGAGCTACCCCGCCAAGGATCCGGCGCGACTGCCGCGCCGGGTCGGAGCCCCGAGTCAGGATTGAACTGACGACCCCTTCCTTACCATGGAAGTGCTCTACCACTGAGCTATCGGGGCATGTGCCGCTCGGCGGCACCACACGAGGATAGCAGACCCGCGACGGTGGTCAGGAACCGGGCGTGACGCCCGGGCGTGCCGCGCGCAACCGCTAGTTCGCGTTGGCCTTGAGCCACGCCAGCGGGTCCACCGGGACGCCGTCCACGTGGACCTCGAGGTGCAGGTGCGGGCCCGTCGAGTTGCCCGTGCTGCCCACCAGGCCGAGCTCGTCGCCGACCTCGACCTGCTGGCCCTTGACGACCTTGAAGGAGTTGTCCTCCATGTGGCCGTAGACGCTGACGAACTGCTTGCCGTCGACGTCGTGCTCGACCCAGACGTCGTTGCCGAAGCCGCCGTCGTTCGCCTGCACCTTGATGACCGTGCCACCGGCGATGACCCGGATCGGGGTGCCCTCGCCCGGCGCGAAGTCGACGCCCATGTGGTTCGTGGAGCAGAACGAGCACCCCTCGACCTGGCGTCCGCCGAACCCGGAGGTGATCGGGACGCCCGTGAGGAACGGCCACTGGATCGTGCCGTTCGGGTCGTTCGTGAAGCTCGAGGCGTCGACGTTCTTGTACTGCGTGGCCGAGGACACCGAGTACTGGTCGCGGTTCGTCTCGGCGTCGGCCGCACCCGCACCGACGCTGAGGGACTGCGTCGCACCGGACACCGAGGTCCGCGCGGACGACGAGCCGGGCTCCGGCGTGTAGAGCGCCTGGGCCGGCAGGGACGTCGAGACGACGAGGCCCGCGACGAAGAGCAGGGCACCGACGGCGGTCACGCGCGAGGCTGCTCGCCGGAACGACGCCCCCTGCGTCCGCGTGTGCGGGACGGTCGACGGTGCAGCAGCCACGGCGGGCCGGGTGGACCGGTCCGTCCGGGCGATGTGCCGGGTGGCGCGGTCGACGTGGGGTGCGACGGGAGCCGCGGCGCGCGCGGGGCGACGGGACGCCGGCACCTGGCCGAGCACACGTCGGGTGCCGGCGGCGGAGCGGACGGTCGCCGCGACCGCGGGCCCCGTGGCCACGACCGGCGACGATGGTGCCGGCGGCGTCACGGGCGAGGCCGTCGACGCGGGCATGGCCGGCGACGCCGGCGCGAGGTCGATGGGCGACACCGGAGCGGCCGGCGTCACGGGCGTCCCCGGCGTGACCAGTTCGTCGAAGGCCGGCTCGGCGAGGGCGGGCCGGGAGGCGCTGCTCGCCTCCGCCACGACCGTCGCGTGCTCGACGTCGGCCGGCACTCCCCCCGCCGTCGCCGCCGCGCGTTCCGCCTCGATGCGGGCCCGTCGGGTCAGGTGGACGACCGGTGCGGGAGCGTCCGCTGGGCCGTCGGTGTGCACGGGCGAGAGGGGAGAGTGGGGCATGTGTTCGGCGTGGATCCTGATCGGGGCGATGTGCGCTCGTTGGTAACGAGCAGATAACGGGACCCGAGAACGGTAGCAGGACGCCTACCGTGTCGCCAGTCCTCGCCCGGACCACACGGCTCCCCCAGAGCGAGGGGACGGGGTGTTCACGCCCCGAGCACGGACTCCTCGAGGCGCTGGAGGAGCGCCGCGAGCTCGTCCACGACGGCGGGTGCGGCGAAGAGGAACGACCGCGTCCTGCCGGCCTCCCAGATGCGGGTCTCGGCCCCGGCCTCGCGCGCGACGATCGACCCGGCGGCCATGTCCCACGGGTTGATCCCCCGCTCGTAGTACGCGTCCACCGTGCCCGCCCCGACCGCGCAGCAGTCGAGCGACGCCGCTCCCCCGCGGCGGATGTCGCGCACCTCGCCGATGAGTCCGGCGAGCACCCCGACCTGCTGCCGGCGACGCTCGGCGGTGTACCCGAACCCGGTGGCGACGAGCGTCTCGGCGAGTGACGCCGGTGCGCCGACACGGAGCGGTGCACCGTCCCGCGTCGCGCCCTCGCCCACGGCGGCGCGGTGGACGACGCCGGTGGCGGGTGCGACGACCACGCCGGCGATCGGCTCCCAGCTGGTCGGGTCGGCCGGGCCGCGGACGACGCCGATGCTCACCCCGTACTCGGCGCTGCCGTAGAGGTAGTTGACGGTCCCGTCGATCGGGTCCACGACCCAGGTGACCCCGGAGGTCCCGGAGCCGGTGCCGGACTCCTCCCCGAAGAAGGCGTCGTCGGGCCGGGCCGTCGCGATCCGCGCCCGGATGAGCGCCTCGACCTCGCGGTCCGCCGCCGTCACCACGTCGACGACGCTCGACTTCCTGTCGGTGACCTCGACGCCCTCGGCCCTGCGGCGAGCGGCGAGCGCTGCTGCTTCGCGGGCGATGGACTCGGCGAGGTCGGCGAACCGGGCGGGGGTGAGGTCGGAGGGCATGCGACCATCCTCGCGGAAACGGAACGGCCCCGTCCGATGTGGACGGGGCCGTTCCGATGGTGGCAAGTGAGGGATTCGAACCCCCGAAGGCTACGCCGGCTGATTTACAGTCAGATCCCTTTGGCCGCTTGGGTAACTTGCCGTGTGCGCTCCCAGCCGGTGTGGTCACCAACCGGAGGCGCGCAAGAAAGCATAGCCGATCCGGGACCGTGCTCGTGACCACCGCAGGCCGGTCCGTGGGTGCCGAACCGCGCCTCCCGTCCGCCGATAGGCTGTCCCGCATGGCAGACAGCTCCTTCGACGTGGTCAGCAAGGTCGACAAGATGGAGGCGGAGAACGCCCTCAACCAGGCCGCCAAGGAGATCGAACAACGGTACGACTTCAAGGGTGCCGACGCGTCGATCGCCTTCAGCGGCGAGGACGTCCTCATCAAGGCGAACTCCGAGGAGCGCGCCAAGGCCGTCCTCGACGTCCTCCAGAGCAAGGCGATCAAGCGCAACATCAGCCTGAAGAGCCTCGACGCCGGTGACCCCTACCCGTCCGGCAAGGAGTACCGCATCGAGGTGAAGTTCAAGAACGGCATCGAGCAGGACGTCGCGAAGAAGATCGGCGCCTTCCTCCGGGCCAACGCCCCGAAGAGTGTGAAGAACCAGATCCAGGGCGACGAACTGCGCGTCTCCTCGAAGAGCCGCGACGACCTGCAGAACACGATCCAGCTCCTCAAGGGTGAAGAGTTCGACGTGCCGCTGCAGTTCATCAACTTCCGCTGATCCGCCGACCGTCGTCGTGGAGCACTGGCTCAGCGTCCTGATCACGGTCCTCCTCGTCCTGTTGGACCTGGCGATCCGCGTCTTCTCGATCATCTACGTCCCGATCAACCGCAAGCCGCAGACCGCGACGGCCTGGCTCCTGGCGATCTTCCTCATCCCCTACATCGGGTTCATCGTCTTCCTGGTCATCGGGTCGACGAAGCTCCCGCACGCCCGGCGTGAGAAGCAGACCGAGATCAACGCGTACATCCTCGAGCAGACCGAGGGGATCGAGCGCGTGCGGCGGGACCACCCGTGGCCGGCCTGGCTGGACAGCGTCACCCGTCTGAACCGCGAGCTGGGCGCCATGCCCCTCGTCGGCGGCAACTCCGCGGAGCTCTACCCCGACTACGACGAGTCCATCGCCGAGATGACCCGGGCGATCGACGAGTCCCGGCGGTTCGTGCACGTCGAGTTCTACATCGCGACGCTCGACGACACCACGCGGCCGTTCTTCGAGGCGCTCGCCCGGGCCCAGGCCCGCGGGGTCACCGTGCGCTTCCTGCTCGACCACTGGGCGAGCCGGGGCTACCCGGGCTACAAGGACACCCTCGCGTTCATGGACCGCGCCGGCATCGAGTGGCACCTCATGCTGCCGCTCCTGCCGTTGCAGGGGAAGTTCCAGCGCCCCGACCTGCGGAACCACCGCAAGATCATGGTCATCGACGGCCGGGTGGCGTTCACCGGGTCGCAGAACCTCATCGACAAGTCGTACGACCTCAAGTCCCACATCGACAAGGGCATGCAGTACAAGGACCTCTTCGCCCGGTTCGAGGGGCCGGTGGTCGCCGGGTTGAACGCGCTGTTCGTGACCGACTGGTACAGCGAGACCGACGAACTGCTCCTCCGCGAGAGCGATCCCGTGCAGCGGGCCGACCGCGGCGACGCGCTCGACTGCCAGGTCGTGCCGTCCGGCCCCGGGTTCGACGGCGAGAACAACCTGCGCCTCTTCAACGCGCTGCTCTACTCGGCGCAGCAGAAGGTGTCGATCACCTCGCCGTACTTCGTGCCGGACGACTCGATGCTCTACGCCATCACCACCACGGCGCAGCGCGGGGTCGAGGTCGAGCTCTTCGTCGGCGAGATGGGCGACCACGCGATGACGTGGCACGCACAGCGCTCCTACTACGAGGGGCTGCTCCGGGCCGGCGTGAAGATCTGGCTGTACCGCGCGCCGACGATCCTGCACGCGAAGCACTTCACGATCGACGACGACGTGGCCGTCATCGGGTCGAGCAACATGGACATGCGGTCGTTCAGCCTCAACCTCGAGGTCTCGGTCATGGTGCGGGGCAGCCGGTTCGTTGACGCCCTGCGCGAGGTCCAGGCCGCCTACAAGGAGCACAGCTTCGAGCTGACGCTGGACGCGTGGGAGGACCGGCCGCGGCGGTCGAAGGTGCTCGACAACGTCGCGCGGCTCACGGCGGCGCTGCAGTAGCGGGCGGGCCAGGAGGCGCGGGTCGGCCCCGGCGCGGGCGGGGCGCGGGGCGGGGCGCGGGGCGGGGCGCGGGGCGCGGCTGGGGCGCGGCTGGGGCGCGGGGCGCGGCTGGGGCGCGGGGCGCGGCTGGGTCGCGGGGGCGTCTCGCACCCAGCACGGTGCGAGTTTGTTCGGCCGGTGCGCCGATGACCGCACCGTGCGGAGCTACAACGCCGCACCGAGCGATCGCCCGGGCACCGGATCGCCGAAGCCGCACCGTGCGGAGTTGGACATCCCGCGCGATGACGACCAAGCCGTGCGCCGGTGACCGCACCGTGCGGAGCTACAACGCCGCACCGAGCGATCGCCCGGGCACGGGATCGCCGAACCCGCACCGTGCGGAGTTGGCCACCCCGTGCGAGGTCGACCAAGCCGTGCGCCGGTGACCGCACCGTGCGGAGCTACAACGCCGCACCGAGCGATCGCCGGGGCATCGGATCGCCGAAGCCGCACCGTGCGGAGTCGACCAGCCCGTGCGAGGTCGACCAAGCCATGCGCCGGTGACCGCACCGTGCGGAGTCGACCAGCCCGTGCGAGGTCGACCAAGCCATGCGCCGGTGACCGCACCGTGCGGAGTTGGACATCCCGCGCGAGGTCGACCACGCCGTGCGCCGGTGACCGCACCGTGCGGAGCAACAACGCCGCACCGAGCGATCGCCGGGGCACCGGATCGCCGAACCCGCACCGTGCGGAGTTGGCCACCCCGTGCGACGTCGCCCGCCAGCGCGGCCGGTCAGCGCGGCTCGGGCACCATGCGGGTGAGCCGGGCGGTCAGACGTTCGAGGGGGCCACGCCCGAGGAACCGCCGCCAGAGCATCGCGAACAGGACCGAGCCGACCGCGAACCACCCCCACGCGGCCGCCGACTCCGGGTACTCGGGCAGCGCCGCGAGCACGACGAGGTGCCCCGCGTACACCGTGAGCGGCATCGACCCGACCGCCGCCAGCGGGTACCCGATGCGGCGCACGACCTCGCCCCGACCGTCGAACACGAGCGTGCAGAGCGCGATGACGGCCACGGCCACCCCCGCGGTGCCCACCACGTCGACGATCGACGACGAGTGGTCCCGGGGCGACAGGAACAGCTGCGCGGCGGCCTCGGCGGCGGTGCTCCCCTCCCCCGCGTACGGCACACCGGGGAACGCGAACCCGGCATCGGCGGGCACCGGCGCGACCGCGTTGCCGACGAGGTACGCGACGACGGCCGCCACCGTGCCGGACGCGAGGACGACCACCTGGGTGCGCCGCGCCTCCAGTCCTGCCCTGGCGAGGGCAAGACCGACCAGGACGTACGCCAGGAAGGTGACCACGGGGTAGACGAGGCCGAGCTGGACCTCCCAGGTGCCCGCGCCGGCGTAGAGCGGGGCGATGCCGATCGCGACCACCGGCGAGGCCACGGCGCACACCGCGGCGAGCACGAGCAGCCAGCGGGCGCGGACCCGGAGCACCGGGACGGCGAGCAGGAACAGGACGCCGTAGGTGGGGAGGATCACGTAGACCGGGGTCCCCAGGGCCATCAGGAGCAGCCCGACGGCGACGACCACGACCGCGCGGACGGCGAGCCTGGCGCGGACGCGGCCGATCCTCGGCGGGCCGGGCGGTGCGGTCCGACCGCTCGTCAGGCCGATCGAGACACCGGCGAGCACGGCGAAGAGCGACGACGACCGGCCGTGTGCGACGGCCGCCCAGGTGCCGGGGTCGGACCAGTCGACCTGGTCGGCGATCCCGCCGACGTGGGTCGCCATCATCCCGAGGAGCGCCAGCGCGCGGGCGACGTCGACACCGTCGAGCCGGACCCCGGACGCGGACACGCCCCGCAGCGCGGTGGCCGGTGCGGGGCGTGCGGTCGTCATGGCGTGCGCGTCGTGCCGGTCAGCTCGTCGCCGAGCCCGTGCGCGCGTCGACGCGACCGAGGGACACGTCGACCATCTCGTCGCGCGGGACGACCTTGATGCGCTCGCGCCCCTCGGGTGCACCCAGGGCGAGCTCGTGGGCATCGAGGTTGTGCCAGCCGTCGAGGTCGGTGTACTCGACACCGCGCTCGGCGAGCAGCGCCGGGATGGCACCTTCGGACGGGTCGGCGGGCGTCCACCAGCTCGCCTGGTCGTTCACGATGTGCTGCACGGTCTCCATCGCATCGGACTTGGTGTGGCCGATGAGCCCGACCGGTCCACGCTTGATCCAGCCCGTCGCGTAGACCCCCGGGATCTGCTGGTTGTCGTCGCCGAGGACCTGGCCCTCGTGGTTCGGGATGACGCCGTGCCGCTCGTCGAACGGGACGCCGGGCAGGGGCGAGCCGAAGTAGCCGACCGCGCGGTAGACCGCCTGGACCGGGATCTCGCGGACCTCGCCGGTGCCCTCGACGCCGCCCTGGCCGTTGGGCCGGGTGCGCTCGTAGCGGATCGCGGTGACGGACCCGTCCTCGCCGACGATCTCGAGGGGCTTCGCGTAGAAGTGCAGGTGCAGCCGGCGGCTCGCCTGGCCCGTCTCGCGGGTGCGCCACTGCTCGAGCACGCGGTTCATCACCATGACCTGCTTGTTCGTGGCGATGGCGGTCTTCGAGGCCTCGTCGTGGTCGAAGTCCTCGTCGTAGACGATCATGTCGACGTCGCGGAGTTCGCCCAGCTCGCGGAGCTCGAGCGGCGTGAACTTCACCTGCGCCGGACCGCGGCGGCCGAAGACGTGCACGTCCGTGACCGGGGACGCCTTGAGTCCCTCGTACACGTTCGCGGGGATCTCGGTCGGCAGCAGGTCGTCGGCGTGCTTGGCGAGGATGCGCGAGACGTCGAGGGCGACGTTGCCGTTGCCGATGACCGCGACGCTCGAGGCGGTGAGCGGCCAGGTGCGCGGGACGTCGGGGTGCCCGTCGAACCAGCTGACGAACTCGGCGGCCCCGTAGGACCCGTCGAGCTCGACCCCGGGGACGTCGAGGTCGGCGTCCTTGATCGCGCCGGTCGAGAACACGACCGCGTGGTAGTGCTGCTTGAGGTCGTCGAGGGTGATGTCCTCGCCGAAGCGGACGTTGCCGAACAGGCGTACGACACCGCGGTCGAGCACGTCGCGCAGGGCGTTGATGATCCCCTTGATGCGCGGGTGGTCCGGGGCGACGCCGTAGCGGACCAGACCGTAGGGGGCCGGCAGCTGCTCGAACAGGTCGATCGACACGTCGTGGCCGTGGGCCTCGCGCAGCAGGATGTCGGCGGCGTAGATGCCGGCGGGGCCTGCGCCGACGATGGCGACTCGGAGGGTGGGCACTGATCGTCTCCAGTTCGTTCGGGTGCGGTGCTCCCGAGGTGGTCGAGGGGGTCGAGGGGCGGGGCCGTCGGCCACCGCGGTGGTGCCGCGCTAGCGGCTGCGTTCGACGACGGACTCGGCGAAGCGGACGAGGGCCCGCTTGACCGTGCCGTCCGGCAGGGGTTCGAGGGCGTCGACGGCGTCCATCGCCCAGCGGACCGCGACGGCGCGCGTGGCGGCGGTGGCCTCGTGCTCGCGCAGTGCCGCCACCGCCGACTGGTACGGCGTCGAGTCGACGACGTCGTCCGGCGCGGCGTTCACGTCACGCTCGATGCGCTCGAGCAGGTCCACCGCGTCGGGCGCACCGGTCGCGGCGAGCCGCTTGAGCTGCAGGAGCGGGAGGGTGTCCACGCCGGCACGCAGGTCGTTGCCGGCGATCTTGCCGGTCTTGTCCTTCGCGGGGGCGAGGTCGATCACGTCGTCCACGAGCTGGAACGCCACGCCGACCTTCTCGCCGAAGGTGCCGACGGCGTCGAGGTAGGCGCGGTCCGCTCCGGAGAACATGACGCCGGCGCGGGCCGCCGTCGCGATCAGGGAACCGGTCTTGTCGCTGAGCACCTGGATGTAGTGCTCGACCGGGTCGTCCTCGGGCTGCGGACCGGTCGTCTCGTGGAGCTGGCCCATGCAGAGCCGCTGGAAGGTCTCGGCCTGCATCCGGATGCCCTCGGTGCCGAGGTCCGCCGTGATGAGGCTGGCGCGCGCGAACAGCAGGTCGCCGGTCAAGATCGCCACGTTGTTGCCGTAGGTCACGTGCGCCGCTGGGACGCCGCGCCGGACCGGCGCCTCGTCCATCACGTCGTCGTGGTACAGCGACGCCAGGTGCGTCGTCTCGATGCTCACGGCGGCCTTGACGACCGCGTCCGTGACGCCGTCGCCGAGCTGGGCGATGAGGAGCGTCAGCGTCGGACGGATCCGCTTGCCACCCGCCGACAGCAGGTACCGGCTCGTGGTGTCGGCGAGGGTGTCGGTGGAGCGCATGGCGTCCTCGAGCCCCCGCTCGACGAGCTCGAGACCGTCGTCGACCGCGGCGATGAACCGGCGTTCCGCGGGCGTTGCGAACAGTCGCTCGCCGATGCCCAGCGATGCGCGGAGACTCGGTGCGCGACGTGCGACCGGGACGCTCGGATTCAAGTGCTGCTCCGTGTTCGGGGGTGGAGGGACCGGTCAGGCGTCGGTCGGGTCGACGCTCGGCTGCTCACCGGTGTGCTGGTGCGCACGACGGGCCTTGGCGCGTCGTGCGACGGATTCACGGACCTCGCCCGCGACCGGCTTGCGACCACGGTGCAGTGCGACGATACCCGCCGTGAGGTTCCGGTAGGCGACGACCGAGAACCCGACGCCGCGCAGCCACTGGCTGAGGACCTGCTGGTCGGGCCACGCCTCGATCGACTCGGCCAGGTAGCGGTAGGCCGCCGGGTTGCTGCTGGACAGCCGGGCCACGCCCGGGAGCACGCGCTTGAGGTACGTGCCGTACCCGAAGCGGAGCAGCGCCAGCGGGGGCGTGGAGAACTCGCAGATGACGACGCGGCCGCCGGGCTTCAGGACCCGGAGCATCTCGCCGAGGGCCTGCATCGGGTCGTTCACGTTGCGCAGCCCGAAGGAGATCGTCACGGCGTCGAAGGTGTCGTCGTCGAAGGGCAGCTGCTCGGCGTTGCCCTCGACGAAGGTGATCTCGGGGTGGCGTTCACGACCGACGGCGATCATGCCGGCGGAGAGGTCGAGCGCCGTGACGTCGGCACCCTTCTTCGCGAACGCCGCCGCACTCGTGCCGGTCCCCGCGGCGATGTCCAGCACCTTCTCGCCGGGCTGGGGATCGACCGCGCGGACCGTCGCGACACGCCACAGCGGAGCGTTGCCCGCCGAGAGGATGTCGTTCGTGAGGTCGTACTTCGCGGCGACGTCGTCGAACATGGCCGCCACCTCGTCCGGCCGCTTGTTCAGGTCCGCTCTGCTCACCCACAACATCCTAGAGGTCGCGCCCGGACGTTCCCCGCGTGGCGCGTACGATCGGTGGCGTGACCCGAACCACCACGGCGGCCCCACCGCTGACGGTCTCGACCCGGATCCTCGACGATCCGGGCGCCGTCCTCCGCCACACCCTCCGGGACAGCCCGCTCGCGTTCGTCCGGAACGGCGACGGCATCGTCGGGATCGGCGAGGCGGTGCGGTGGACGTTCACCGGCCCGGACCGGATGCGCGAGGCCTCGGCGGCGTGGCGGTCGCTCGTGCAGGAGGCCGTCGTCGACGACCCCGTGCAGCTGCGCGGCACCGGACTCGTCGCCTTCGGGTCCTTCGCCTTCGCCGACGACTCGGCCGAGACGAGCGTGCTCATCGTCCCGCGCGTCGTGATCGGTCGGCGCCGTGGGAAGGCCTGGCTCACCGCCGTCGACACCACGCTCGCCCCGGAGCCCCTCGCCTTCACCCGCACCTCGGTGCCGGTCCCGCACGTCGGGCCGCACGTGTCCGTGACGCTCGGCCCCGGCGCCGTCGACGAGGACGCCTACGCCGCGAAGGTCGCCGACGCCGTCCGCCGGATCGCGGCCGGCGACGCCGAGAAGGTGGTGCTCGCGCGGGACCTCGTCGGGACGCTGCCCGACGGGGCCGATCGCCGGGCGATCCTGCTCGACCTCGCCGAGGCGTACCCGCAGTGCGTCACGTTCGCCGTCGACGGGATCATCGGTGCCACACCGGAGACCCTCGCCCGGACCGACGGCACCCGGCTCTCGGCTCGCGTGCTCGCCGGCAGCGCGGCGCGCGGCACCGACCCGGTGTCCGACCGGGCCGCCGCCGAGGCCCTCGCCGCGAGCACGAAGGACGTCGAGGAGCACCGGTTCGCCATCCAGAGCCTGCTCGCCGCGCTCGCCCCGATCGCCTCCGAGCTGCGCGCCGACCCGGAGCCGTTCCGGTTGCAGCTACCGAACCTGTGGCACCTCGCGACCGACGTGCAGGCCACGCTGCCCGTCGGGACGACCTCGCTCGACGTCGCGGACGCCCTGCACCCGACGGCTGCCGTCGCCGGGACCCCGACCGACGTGGCCGTCCGGCTCGTCGCCGAGCTCGAGGGGGTCGATCGCGGGCGCTACGCCGGACCGGTCGGCTGGCTCGGCGCGAACGGTGACGGCGAGTGGATGCTCGCCCTCCGGAGCGCACGGATCACCGAGGACGGCACCGTGCGGGCATGGGCGGGCGCGGGGATCGTCGCGGGATCCGACCCGGCCCGCGAGGTCGCCGAGACGACCCTGAAGTTCCGCCCGGTCACCGACGCACTCGCCTAGTCGGGCCAGGAGGCGCGGTGCCGGCCCGGCACGTCGGCCGCCGCTCGACGCGGTGCCGGTCCGACAGGTCCGCTCAGTCGGCCAACGGCACCTCGATGACGACGCGCTCGGCGGGGTCCGTCAGCACCCGCTCGAGGTCGCCCCAGGTCTCGGCACGCCGGTAGGTCCACCCGAGCCCGGTCACCACCGGTTCGACGTCGACGTGCTGCGGGGTGGTCATCATCCGGCGCATGTCGGCCTCCGGCGTGGTCGCCGCGACCTCGAGCCCGCGGAAGATCGCTCCCCCGCCGTCGTTCCCGACGACGACCTGCACGCGGTGCCGGTGCTCCTCGGTGCCGGTGACGAGCGCCCCGAGGTCGTGCAGGAGCGTCAGGTCGCCGAGCAGCACACGGGTGGTGCCGACCGAGGCCGTGGACCGTTCGAGGGCGGCGGCGATCCCCAGCGCGGTCGAGATCGTCCCGTCGATGCCCGCCAGCCCCCGGTTCGCGTGCACCCGGATCGCCTTGCCCGGGACGTGCCCGTCGGCGGCGCGGATGATCTGCGAGGCGCCGAGCACCAGGCGGTCGTGCGGCCAGGTCGCACCCCAGACGGCGTCCGCGAGCATCGTGCGGTCGACCGCGCGGCGGCGGAGCGCCACCTCGTCGCGGAGGAACTTGTTCCGCTCGGCACGGTCGCTGGACCGCTTGGCGTCGAGGTCGGGACCGGCGTCGCCCCCGCCGAGCAGCGCGCGGCTCGCGGAGACCCACCGGCCGACCCACGCACGGTGCTCCGGCCGGGTGCGGCCCGTCACGCGGACGTCGGACACGACGGTGGTCGCGGCGTCCGGCCGGGAGGCGCGGGCCGGGTCGTACGGGTCGGCCCCCGGTCCGCGGACCACGAACGTCTCGACGTCGGCGCGCTGCAGGAGGTCCGGGACCTCGCGGCTGAGGGTGGGGTGCCCGAGCACGACCGCGCGGCGGACCGCGCCGCCGAAGTCCGGGTCGCCGAGGAGCGCACGGTAGGCGACGACGAGGTTCCGCCCGAACCGCGCACCGCTCGACACCTCGGCGATGAGCGGCGCACCGAGCTCCCAGGCGATCCGTTCGGCGTCCGCCCCGGCGTCGTGCCCGGCGATGACGATGGTCGCGGGCTCGTCGTCCGGCGTGAGGTCGACCACGGGCAGACCCGTGTGCACCCGCCGGGTGGCGAAGGCGAGGTCGACCTCGTCGTCGGGCACCGGCTGGACCGCCCCCTCGCCGAGCCCGGCGGAGAGCGGCTCGCGGAACGCGACGTTGAGCTGCACCGGACCGGGCTGCCCCGTGTGCCCGGCGGCCGCGGCGACCACCTCGCGCACGAGTCCCCGGACGGCGTCCGCGTCGACACCGGCGGCGGTCGGCGCCTCGACGTCGCGGACGACCGTGACGGCCGGTCCGAAGAGTCCGGGCTGGACGGTGGTCTGGTTGCTGCCGATCCCGCGGAGCTCGCCGGGCCGGTCCGCGCTCACGACGATCATCGGCACCCCGGAGTGGTGCGCCTCGAGCACCGCGGGGTGCAGGTTCGCGACCGCCGTGCCCGAGGTCGTGACGACGGCAGCGGGACGACCGGACTCGACGGCGAGCCCGAGCGCGAAGAACCCGGCCGTGCGCTCGTCGAGCCGGACGTGCACGGTGGTGCCGCCGACCCGCTCGAGCGCGACGGCGGCGAGTGCGAGCGCCTGCGACCGGGAGCCGGGGCTCACCACGACGTCGGTCACACCGGCCCGGGCGAGCTCGGTCAGGAGCGCGACGGAGAAGTCGGTCGCGGGGCTGCCGGAACCCGCTGGACCGTCAGCGATCGGCGCGGCCGTCGTCGTCGCGGCGGTCACGGTCGGCGCGTCGTTCCCGCTCGCGGAACTGCTGTTCGAGGTCTCGGAGGGTCTCGTCGTCCTGGTCCTTGTCCGTGCGGTGCTGATCGGGGCCGCTGGGGCCGCCGAGGAAGTCCGGGTCGTCTTCGGGTCCACGGTACCCGGAGCCGCCGCCGGGACGGGTCGCCGGTGCCCGGCCGAGCAGGAACCAGAGGACGCCGCCGAGCACGGGCAGCACGATGACGAGGAGGACCCAGACGCCACGGCTGAGGGAACGGACACGTTCCCGGGGCATCGTGGCGCAGTCGATGGCCGCGTACACCGTGAACGCCACGGCGGCGACGACGACGATCAGCCACAGTCGGATCATGGCCGGGAGTCTAGGTCGGCAGCCTGTGGGGTCCCTGCCGGTTGCGCTTCCGTAGACTTGCGCAGGTGAAAGCGTGGCTCGTGTACACCCTGGCCCGCCTCGGCATCTTCGCCGCGGTGCTGGCACTGCTCCTGCTCCTGACGCCGATGACGGCGGCCTGGGCGACGATCGTCGCTGCGCTCGTGGCCCTGCTCATCTCGTACATCGCCCTGCCGAAGCTGCGCGGTCGCGTGACGGAGAGCCTGGCGAACCGCCGCCCGGCCCCGGAGCACGACGTCGACTCCGACTTCGAGGACGACTTCGTCGACGCGGCGGACACCGACCTACCGACCGGGCAGACGGTCTCCGACGCCGACCGTCACGCGGCGCGCCGCGAGCACCGCGAGGGCTGATCCCCGCGGGCTACGGCTGCACGGCGAGCGTGATGCCGAGCACCACGCCGAACACGAGCGATGCGAACGACGAGAGCTGCAGTGCCGTGATGAGTTCCCGCGGCTTCCGCGACGACACCCCGATCGCGAGCGCCGGCAGGGCGAGCAGGAGCGAGAAGTACGTGAAGCCGGTGCGGAAGTAGAGCAGCACGAACCAGAGCAGCACCACGTAGGGCAGCATCAGGAACAGGCCGTAGAGCACGCGTGCGACGGGCCGCCCGACCACGACCGCGAGGGTGCGCTTGCCGGCGAGCTGGTCCTCGTCGATGTCGCGGATGTTGTTCACCATGAGCACCGCGCAGGCGAAGAACCCGGCGGCGATCGCTGCCGCCCAGCCGCTCGGGGTGACCTGGTCGATGAGCACGAACTGGGTGCCGAGCACGGCGACCAGGCCGAAGAAGACGAACACGAAGACCTCGCCGAGGGCGTTGTACCCGTAGGGCTTCTTGCCACCGGTGTAGAACCAGGCCGCGACGATGGCGGCGGCGCCGACGAGCAGGAGCCACCACAGCCCGGTGAGCAGCACGATGACGATCCCGGCGACGGCGGCGAGTCCGAAGAACGTCAGCGCGACGGTCAGCACGGTGCGGGGCTTCGCGAGCCCGGCACCAGTGAGTCGGGCCGGTCCGACGCGGAACTCGTCGGTGCCGCGCACCCCGTCGGAGTAGTCGTTGCTGTAGTTCACGCCGATCTGCAGGAAGAGGGCGACGAGCAGCGCGAGGATCGCGACCGGGAGGTGGTGGCCCTTGGCGATCCAGTCGCCGAAGTCACCCGCCTCGCCGCTGTCGACGAACCCGACGGTCGTGCCGAGCACCACGGGGACGACACCGAGCGTCAGGGTGCGCAGACGTGCCCCGCCGATCCAGTCGCGGGCGGTCGCCCGGCGCTTCGTGCGCTGGGGTGCCGCGGCCTTCGCCGGGTTGCCGGAGCGGTTCCTGGACCGGTTCGTGTTCTTCGTGCGTGCCACGACCGTCCATGGTATCGGCGTCGGCCGTGCGTCCGGCACGTCGGTCCAGGAGGAACGGATCGCGCTCGGCGGTCGACCCGCGTCGGTCAGTGGGTGGGGTCGGCGATCGCGCGGACGGCCCGTCGGTCCGGCTTGCCGGACGCGAGCATCGGCAGGCGCTCGACGACGATGACCTCGTCCGGTCGCGCCGCACGCCCGAGGGCGTCGCCGACGGCACGGCGGACGGCGTCGAGGTCGAGCGGCCGGTCGGTCACGACGACGGGCACCTCGCCCCACTCCCCCGAAACCCGACGGGTCACGACGGCCTGTTCCTGCCCGTCGAGGCCGCGCACGATCCGCTCGACGGCGCCGAGCGGGACCTTCTCGCCGCCCGAGATCACGACGTCGTCGAGCCGGCCGAGCACGCGGACGACGCCGTCGACGAGCTCGGCGGCGTCCCCCGTCCGGTACCAGCGGTGTCCGTCCCGCTCGGTGAAGGTCCGGGCGGTGCGCGCGTCGTCGCCCAGGTAGCCGTCGGCGAGCATCGGCCCGGACAGCAGCAGCTCGCCGTCGTCGAGGTCGGTGCGGACGGTGCCGAACGGGACGCCGTCGTAGACGCACCCGCCGCTCGTCTCGCTCGCGCCGTACGTCGTCACGATCGGGACGCCGGCGGACCGGGCACGGTCGCGGAGGGTCGGCGGTGTCGCCTGCCCGCCGACGAGGACGGCGTCGAAGCCGGCGAGGGCTCCGGTGGCCCGGTCGTCGTCGAGGATCCGGGCGAGCTGCACCGGGACGAGCGAGGTGTAGCGACGCGGGGCCGCGGGGCCGGTGGCGAGCCGGTCGGCGGCGTCCGCGAACGCCGCCGCCGTGAAGTGCCCGCCGGCGACGACGACGGGCGACGTCCCCGCGGTGATCGAGCGGGTCAGGACGTTGAGCCCCGCGATGTAGTGCACGGGCAGTGCGAGCACCCAGCCGCCCGGGCCGCCGAGCGCCGCGTCCGCGGCGGCCGCCCCGGCGAGGAGCGCCTCCGACGACAGCGCCACCCGCTTGCCGGTCCCGGTGGACCCGCTCGTCTCGACGACCAGCGCGACCCGCTGCGGGACGGTGGCCGGAGCCGGTGTCGGCAGCGCCGGGGCCCCGTCCGCGACCGGGAGCAGGGCGGGGCCGCCGGCGAGTGCCGCCTCCAGGCCGCGCAGCACGGCCGACGGGTCCGACGTGCCGGTCGCGACCAGCGGACGGGTCATCAGTAGTGCCAGGGGAACGCGGTCCACTCGGGGGCGCGCTTCTCGAGGAACGAGTCGCGGCCCTCGACGGCCTCGTCGGTGCCGTAGGCGAGGCGCGTGGCCTCGCCGGCGAAGACCTGCTGCCCGACCATGCCGTCGTCGACGGCGTTGAAGGCGTACTTCAGCATCCGGATCGCGGTCGGCGACTTGCCGAGGACGATCTCGCCCCAGCGGATCGCCTCGCGCTCGAGGTCCGCGTGCGGGACGACGGCGTTCACGGCACCCATCTCGTACGCACGCTGGGCCGAGTACTCCTGGGCGAGGAAGAAGACCTCACGCGCGAACTTCTGGCCGATCTGCTTGGCGTAGTAGGCGCTGCCGTACCCGCCGTCGAACGACCCGACGTCGGCGTCGGTCTGCTTGAACCGGCCGTGCTCCGCGCTCGCGATGGTCAGGTCGCAGATCGCGTGCAGCGAGTGGCCGCCGCCGGCCGCCCAGCCCGGGACGACGGCGATGACGACCTTGGGCATCATCCGGATGAGCCGCTGGACCTCGAGGATGTGCAGTCGTCCCATCGACGCCTCGGCCGCGGCCGGGTCGACACCCTCGGGCGGAGCGCCCTCGTCACCGACGTACTGGTAGCCGCTGCGCCCGCGGATCCGCTGGTCGCCGCCGGAGCAGAACGCCCAGCCGCCGTCCTTCGGGCTCGGGCCGTTGCCGGTGAGCAGGACGACGCCGACGCGGGGGTCCTGCCGGGCGTCGTCGAGCGCGCGGTACAGCTCGTCGACGGTGCGCGGGCGGAAGGCGTTCCGCACCTCGGGCCGGTCGAAGGCCACCCGGACGATCCCCTTCGAGACGTGCTTGTGGTACGTGATGTCGGTGAACCGCTCCGCGATCGGAGCCGCGGTCCAGACGTCGGGGTCGAACAGGTCGGAGACTTCGGCAGCCATGCCCCAACGCTACCGCCGCGGGCTACAGCCCCGTGCCGCTGGTGGCGGCCGAACCGCCCATGTCGGTGAGCAGCTCCGGCGCCACGATCACGACCAGCACGATGAGGATCACCGGGTTCGCGAAGAACGCGACGACGACCCCGACGGCGCCGTACCAGCGACCGAACGACCCGACCGCCGCCACGAAGCCGAGCACGGCCGCGATGAGCGTGAGGAACACCACGACGAAGCAGATGCCGAACGCGAAGTCGGTGTCGCCGCCCATGAAGACCGCGAACGCACTCGCGTCGACCGCGGCCGAGACGACCGCGAGTCCCAGGGCGATCTTGCCGATCACCGGGTTGCGGCGCTTCCGCGCTCCCTGGGCCTGCTGCCGGACGTCGACCGTGTTGCGCTGCATGAGCCGGGCGAACTCGCCGGTGTCACGACCGGGTGCGTCGGCCCGCGCCGCGGAGGGTGCTGCGGATCGCTGCGACACACGCTGCTGCGGTTCCCGCGCCACAGGCCCTCCCTCGTCCTCGGTGCTCGTCCTGGCTGCTGCCGACCGTGGCCGACCGATGCATGCTAGTGCGCGGTGCTGGCGGTCCCCTCCGAGGAACCGTGGGGTGCCCTGGGTGCTCCTGGGATGATGGCCAGGTGCTCCCCGACCTCGCCGACCTCCGATCCGACGCGCACGTGGTCGCCCTGCCGATGCGGGTGCGGTTCCGCGGCATCACGGTGCGCGAGGCACTGGTCCTGCGGGGCCCGGCGGGCTGGACCGAGTTCTCGCCGTTCGTCGAGTACGACGACACCGAGGCCGCGGCGTGGCTGCGGGCGGCCGTCGACTTCGGCTGGTCCGAGCACGACTCCGCCGCGGACAGCGTGCCGGTGAACGCGACGGTGCCGGCGGTCGCACCGGACGCCGTCGCGGACCTGCTCGCGCGGTACCCGGGCTGCAGGACCGCCAAGGTCAAGGTCGCCGAGCCCGGCACGACGATCGACGACGACGTGGCCCGGGTGGCCGAGGTCCGTCGGGTGATGGGTCCCTCCGCCGCGGTCCGGGTCGACGCGAACGGCCTCTGGAGCGTCGACCAGGCCGTCGAGGCCCTCGAACGCCTCGCACCCCTCGACCTGCAGTACGCCGAGCAGCCGTGCCGGACCGTGCCGGAGCTCGCCCGGCTCCGGGAGCGGATCGCGGGCCTCGGCGTGCCGATCGCCGCCGACGAGAGCGTCCGCCGCGCCTCCGACCCGCTCGCCGTCGCCCGTGCCGGTGCCGCCGACGTCCTCGTCGTGAAGGCGCAGCCCCTCGGCGGGATCACCGCTGCCCAGGCGGTCGTCGCCGACGCCGGACTGCCCTGCGTGGTGTCGAGTGCGCTCGACACGTCCGTCGGGCTCGGGATGGGCGCGTTCCTCGCGGCACGCGCGATGTCGCCCGGGTACGCCGCCGGGCTCGGCACCGCGGCCATGTTCGCATCGGACGTCACGACCACGCCGCTGCTGCCGGTCGGTGGTCGCGTGCCGGTGCGGCGGACGGACGTCTCGCCAGAGCTGCTCGACCGGAACGCCGCGTCGCCGGAACGGATCGACTGGTGGTTCCGACGGCTCGAGCGGGTGCACGCCGTGCTCGCCGCCGCGTGACCGGACGACGGACGGGAGGCGCGGTGCCAGCCGGCACCGCGCCTCCCGTCCGCACGTGGTCGCGTCAGCGACCGGTGGTGATCAGAGCCCCGAGTAGCTGTGCAGGCCCTTGAAGAAGACGTTGACGACGGAGAAGTTGAACATCACCGCGGCGAAGCCGATGAGGGCCAGCCACGACGAGCGCGCACCGCGCCAGCCGCGGGTCGCCCGCGCGTGGATGTACCCGGCGTAGACCACCCAGATGATGAAGGTCCAGACCTCCTTGGTGTCCCACCCCCAGTACCGTCCCCAGGCTCGCTCGGCCCAGATCGCACCGGCGATGAGCGTGAAGGTCCAGAGGACGAAGCCGACGAGCAGGACGCGGTAGGTGAGGACCTCGAGGCGGTCGGCGTCCGGCAGCGTCTCCATGAAGCGGAGCTTGCCCGAGGCGGTGCGGCCCTGCCGGTACGTCTGCACGAGCTGCGCCACGGCGAGGCCGGCACCGAGGGCGAAGAAGCCCGTGCCGGCGATGGCCACGAACACGTGGATGACGAGCCAGTACGACTGCAGCGCGGGCTGCAGCGGGACCACGGGCACCCAGTAGTTCACGGTCGCGATGCCGAGCAGGATGATCGTCAGGCCGGTGATGAAGACGCCGAGGAACTTCAGGTTCTGCCAGAACTGCACGAGCAGGAAGATCAGGACGATCAGCGCCGTGCCGGTCAGCGAGAACTCGAACATGTTGCCCCACGGCACACGGTCGGCCGCGATGCCGCGCAGGACGACCGAGGCGACGTGCAGCACCAGCGCGAGGATCGTCATCGCCATGCCGACGCGCTCGAACTTCGTGCCGCGACGACCGGACGGTGCATCGGTGGTCGCGATCTTCTCGAGGACGACGGTGCCGCCCTGGACGGTCGCGACGGTCCGCTCCGCCTGGACCGCGGGGGCGCTGCTCGACGCGTCGGACGCCGCCGCCACGTTGCCGGCCCGCTTGGCCATGTCGAGGGCGAACGCGATGAACGCGATGACGTAGACCGCCATCGCGGAGTACGTCAGCACGACCGAGTAGGTCGCGAGGTTCGTGGTCATGTCGTTCACTGGGGCATCCTAACTCCGAGGTCCGACGTGTGGCGCTGGGCGATGTCCGCCACGGCACGTTCGAGGTTCGGGTCCTCGCCGCGGGCGAGGCCCGCGTACTCGAGGTCGAAGCCCGGTTCGACGCCGTCGCCCGCGCGGCGCTCCACGACCTTGACCCAGACCCGGCGACGCGGGACGAACAGCGAGGTGAGCAGGCCGAGCACAGACAGGACCGCGAACCCGCCGACCCACAGCTGCGACGGGTCGTGGTGGACGTCGAGCGACACGTAGCGCTTGACGCCGTCGAACGTGATCGAGCCGGCACCGTCCGGCAGCGTCTTGGTCTGCCCGGGCTTGAGCTCGACGCTCGCGGTCGTGGACTGCCGACCCGCGATCTGCTGCAGGCCGCTGGTGTCGAGCGTGTAGACGCTCTGCGGGACGCCGTCGTTCAGCCCGAGGTCACCCGTGTAGACCTGCAGGGTCAGCAGCGGGTTCTGGTCGTCGGGGTACGCGCTGGCGTAGGCGCCCGTCGAGAGCTTCGAGGCCGTCGGGTAGAAGAAGCCGACCATGCCGAGCTGGTCCGGCTTCGAGTCGGGGACCTTGATGACGCCGGTCGAGGTGTAGTTCGCGTCCTCCGGCAGGAACGGCACGGTGTCCTTGAACGCCACGTTGCCGTCGCCGTCGCGCACCGTCACGTCCATCGCGTAGCCGTTGCCCAGCAGGTAGACGTTCGTGCCGCCGACGCTCACCGGGTCGTTGACGCCGAGGCGACTGGTCTTCTTCGCGCCGCCCTTCTGCTGGGTCGTCACGGTGGCGGAGTAGTCGAGCGCCTGCCCGAGGGCGTCGAGGTTCCGCTCCTCGTACTTCGTGACGAACTTGTCGAGCGTGAAGTTGTAGCCCTGCAGGTCGGTCTGCCGGAACCAGCGACCGGGGTTGAACGAGTCGTACGAGCCGAGCACGTTCGAGAACGTCTGCCCCTCGACCAGGAGGCGCTGACCGGTGTAGCCGAAGCCACCGCCGACGCCCACCGCGAGCAGCACGCCGACGAGCGCCGCGTGGAAGACCAGGTTGCCGGTCTCGCGCAGGTAGCCGCGCTCGGCGCTCACCGAGTCGCCGAACCGTTCGACGCGGTAGCCGGAGCGCTTGAGGATCGCCATCGCCCGGGTCACGGCGTGCTCCGGGGTGACACCGTCGCCGTCGACGGCGACCGAGCGGTAGCCGGCCAGACGGCTCAGGCGGACCGGGGTCTTCGGCGGGCGGGTGCGGAGCGCCTGCCAGTGGTGCTTCGTGCGCGGGACGATGCACCCGATCAGGGAGACGAAGAGCAGCAGGTAGATCGCCGAGAACCACACCGAGGTGTAGGTGTCGAAGACCTGCAGCTTGTCGAGCACCGGGAAGAGCTGCGGGTGGTCGGACTTGTACTGCACGACGCCGTTGGGGTCGGCGGTGCGCTGCGGGACGAGCGAGCCCGGGATGGCCGCGAGGGCGAGCAGCATGAGCAGGAACAGCGCCGTGCGCATGCTCGTGAGCTGTCGCCAGAAGAAGCGGAGGTACCCGAGCGGTCCGAGCTTCGGCTGGTTCACCCCGGCGTCGCCCGAGCCACCTGCGGCGGCCTCGGGGCCGGACCCGTCGACGTGGTCCGACGGTCGCTGGGGGTCCGCCGAGGTGTCGGTGGCGTCGATGTCGGGTTCGGGCCGCGAGGACGTTCCGGCGTCGATGTCGGGTTCCGGCCGCGACGACGCTCCGGTGTCGGGGGACGGTTCAGACTGCCGGGACAAAGGTCTGGATCACCGCCCCGACGCTCGACATGACGGCCGACCAGATGCCGGTGACCATGAGCAGACCGATGACGATCAGGATCGCTCCTCCGATGATGTTGACGATGCGCATGTGGCGCTTCACGACACGGATCGCGCCCGTGGCCCAGCCGGCGCCGAGCGCGACGAGGACGAACGGGATGCCGAGCCCGAGGCAGTACGCGACGCCGAGCCACATGCCCTGCCAGGCACTGCCCGACTGCACGCTGAGCAGGTTGATCGCGGCGAGGGTCGGGCCGAGGCACGGCGTCCAGCCGAGGCCGAAGACGATGCCGAGCAACGGCGCGCCGACGAGGCCGGTCGCGGGGGTCCAGCCGGGCTTGATCGTGCGCTGCAGGAACGTGAAGCGCCCGACGAACACGAGACCCATCGCGATCACGACGACGCCGAGGACCTGCGTGATGAGGTCACGCCACCGCACGAGCCAGAAGCCGAGCGCGCCGAAGACCGTCGTGTACGCCACGAAGACCGCGGTGAAGCCGAGGATGAACAGCAGCACCCCGAGCACGACACGACCCCGTCGCTGCCCGCCCTCGGCGACGCCGCCGACGTAGCCGAGGTACCCCGGCACGAGGGGCAGTACGCACGGGGACAGGAACGACACGAGGCCGGCGAGGGCCGCGACGGGGAGCGCCACGGCCATCTGCCCGCTGAGGATCGCGTCGGCGAAGGGGTTGCTGGACACGGGTCAGGAGGCCTTGCCCGACAACTCGTCGGAGACGAGCGTGTTGAGGATGCCCGGGCCGTCGACCGCACCGAGCACACGCGCGGCGACGCGGCCCTGCTTGTCGAGGACGATCGTCGCGGGGACCGCGTTCGGGGCGATCTGCCCGGAGAGCGCGAGCTGCATGGTGCCGGTCCGCTGGTCGAGCACGGTCGGGTAGTCGACCTTGAAGGTGCGCTCGAACGCCTCGGCGGTGCCCTGCTCGTCGCGCACGTTCACGCCGATGAACTGGACGTCCTTGCCCTGGAACTGGTCGTGGACCGTGTTGAGGTACTTGGCCTCGGCTCGGCACGGCGGGCAGCCGGCGTACCAGAAGTTCAGGACGACGACCTTGCCCGTGAGCTCCTTGGAGGACAGGGTCTGGCCGTCGATGTCCTTCGCGCGGAAGTCCACCGCGTCGGTGCGCTTGTCGGTGGCGACCTCGGTCACCGCGCCGTTGCCCGAGATGTAGTTCTGGGTCGTCCCGCTGCCGTACTGCTTCGACAGCGAGTCGTTGTCGGACGAGCACCCCGTGAGGACGAGGGCTGCCGCGACCGCCGTCCCCGCGAGGGCCGCGAGCCGCTTCCTGCTGCTGATCACACTGCTCCTTCGTCGATCGCGGTCGCGCGCAACGCCTGCGCCGGATCCGCGTACCCGACCTCGGTGAACCGACCGGACGAGGTGGCGGGCACACGCTCGACGGTGGTGATGCTCGAGAGGTCGCAGCGTCGCTTCCTCGGGTCGTGCCAGAGCTGCTCGCCGGCGAGGCGCCGGTGCACCATCCAGATCGGCAGCTGGTGGCTGACGAGGACGACGTCGCCCTCGTCGACGCTCTCCCACGCCGTCGCGATCGCGGCGACCATGCGGTTCGCGATGGACTCGTACGCCTCGCCCCAGCTCGGCCGGAACGGGTTCGCGATCCACGGCCACTCGGCCGGACGCGCCAACGAGCGCTTCGTGAAGCCCGGGGGCTGACCCTCGTACCGGTTCGTCGGCTCGATGAGCCGCTCGTCGAGGGCGACGTCGAGCCCGTAGGCCTCGGCCCAGGGCGCCGCGGACTCCTGCGTGCGCTGCAGGGGCGACGCGACGATGCGGCGGACGTCGACACCGGCGTCCTTCCACGCGATCGCGGAGGCGCTGGCCATCTGCTTGCCGAGGTCGCTCAGTCCGAAACCGGGGAGTCGCCCGTAGAGCACACGGTCCGGGTTGTGCACCTCGCCGTGACGGACGAGGTGGATTCGGGTCGCGGGCATGGGTTCCAGTGTAGGTCGCCCAGCCGTTCCCACCGGCCGCACAGGGGATTCACCGGATGCGGAACCACTCAGCCCAGTTCGCCGGACAGCCGCCCGTGGATCGCCGTGGACCCGGTGTTGAGGTGCACCACCTCGACGCTCGACCCGTGCTTGGCGAAGCGCTGCTCGACCCCGTCGAGGGCCGCCACCGTGCTGGCGTCGAAGACATGCGCGTCGGACATGTCGATGACCACGTGCTCCGGGTCCTCGGCGTAGGAGAACCGGGTGACGAGGTCGTTCGAGGACGCGAAGAACAGCGCTCCACGGACCCGGTACCGGACCGTGTGCTCGTCGACGACCTCGCGCGCGACGCTCACGACGTGTGCTGCCCGCCGGGCGAAGACGAGCGCCGCGACGACCACCCCGACGAGCACGCCGGTCGCGAGGTTGTCGGTCACGACGACGACCACGACCGTGATGACCATCACCGCGGTCTCGCCGAGCGGCATCCGGCGGAGGGTGCGGGGCCGGATGCTGTGCCAGTCGAACGTCGCGACGCAGACCATGATCATCACCGCGGTGAGCGCGGCCATCGGGATCTCGGCCACGACGTCGTGCAGGACGATCGTCAGCACGAGCACCGACGCTCCGGCGGCGAAGGTCGAGATGCGCGTCCTGGCCCCCGCCGTCTTCACGTTGATGACGGTCTGGCCGATCATCGCGCACCCGCCGGTCCCGCCGAAGAAGGCGGAGGCGACGTTCGCGATGCCCTGCCCCCAGGACTCCCGCCACTTGCTCGACCCGGTCTCGGTGATCGAGTCGACGAGCTGGGCGGTGAGCAGCGTCTCGATCAGGCCCACGATCGCCACCCCGAACGCGTACGGCGCGATGATCTGCAGCGTCTCCAGCGAGAACGGCGTGGTGATCCCGTTGAACCCCGGCAGCGCCGTCGGCAGCGCGCCCTCGTCGCCGACCGTCGGCACGGCGACGCCGAACAGGATGGTGATCGCGGTGATCACGACCACCGCGACGAGCGGCGCGGGGACCGCCTTCGTGAGGAACGGGAACCCGATGATGACGGCGACGCCGAGGGCCGTCAGCGCCCAGACGACCGGCGGCACCTCGGGGCCGAACAGGTTCGGGAGCTGGGCGGTGAAGATGAGGATGGCCAGGGCGTTCACGAACGCGACGTTGACGCTCCGCGGGATGAACCGCATCAGCCGCGCGACGCCGAGGAAGCCGAGCACGATCTGGACGAGGCCGCCGAGGACGATCGTCGGGACGAGGTAGGCGATCCCGTGGTCACGCACGAGCGGCGCGATCACGAGGGCGACCGACCCCGCCGCGGCGGAGACCATCGCCGGACGACCGCCCACGATCGAGATCACGACGGCGATGACGACGCTGGAGAACAGCCCCACCGCCGGGTCGACGCCGGCGACGACCGAGAACGAGATCGCCTCGGGGATGAGGGCGAGCGCGGTGACGACCCCGGCGAGGACCTCGCGCGTGAGGAGACGGGGCGAGCGCAGGGCGCTGAGGACGCTGGGCGCGGAGGGAGCGTGGGTGATCACGGACATCGCTCAGAACCCTACCCTCGCGTGAGGGTAGGGTCGTCGCCGTGAGCAGCACCATGCACATCGGGGAACTGGCCGAACGCGCCGGGATGTCCCTCCGCACGATCCGGCACTACGACGAGGTCGGCCTGCTCGTGCCGAGCGGTCGGACGACCGGCGGGTTCCGTGTCTACACGGACGAGGACCTGGAGCGGCTGCTCGTGATCCGGCGGATGAAGCCGCTGGGCTTCACCCTGGACGAGATGGCCGAGCTGCTCCGGGTCGTCGAGGGACTCGCCGAGCAGGACCCGGAGCACGCACCAGCGCTCGCGGCGCGGCTCGACGAGTTCCTGGCCGATGCACGAGCGCGGCACGCGAAGCTCGTCGAGCGTGCGGGCATGGCCGAGGAGTTCATCGGCACGCTCGGCACCCTGCGCGCCTCACTCCCGTGACAGCTCCCCCGCCTCGATGAGCCGCCTGCGCTCGCGACGCGCAGCACGGGGCTCCTCGATGAAACGGATCACGTCGTCGTGCATCTCGATGAGCCGACGAGCCTTCCACGGACGAAACCGGTACCGCTGGCGGACCTCCTGTCGCCACTCCTCACGCCGCCGTTCGATGAGCACCTCGACCGGGTCGCGCGCCGTCATCGTCTTCTCCTCCCGTGATGCGTTCGAGCACGATCGTGCCGAACGCGGCGTCGTGATCGCGAAGGATCTGCATGTTGGACATCGCTCTGGCGCTCGCGAGCCCGACCTCGCTCCGACCCACGTCCCCGTCGCACGCCTGGTCGACCGTCCACACGAACCGCGACCACGCTCGATCCCGCTCCTCACGCGCGACGTCCGGCCGCCACCGCAACACCGCCCACAGGCCGCCGACCAACCCTGCGATCGCGGTCAGCGCGACGGCCGGCGCCGCCGCGACCATCGTCGCCACCGCCGCAGGCGGCCACGCCGCGAGCCCCTCGACCCCTGCGGCCATGCGGGGCCTCCCTCCAGCTCGCGACCCGGCCACGTCGAGAACGCTACGGAACGCCAGGGGCGAACCGCGCCTCCGGGCCCGCCCTGTGGACGCCGCCGGAGGGAAGCCGACCTGTGGAGGGACGACCGCACCCGACGACGGCGCCCGAGGCGCACCCGGTAGACTCGACCACCGTGATCGAACGCACCCGCATCGCCGACCTCGCCGCACGCCCCGACGGCCCCGTGTCCGTCGCCGGATGGGTGGAGACCGTCCGAGACCAGAAGAAGGTGCAGTTCGTCGTCCTCCGTGACGAGTCCGGCGCCGCACAGCTCGTCAACCCCGCCACGCGCGAAGCGGTCGACGGCGACGACGCCTCCGCCGCCGCGCTGGCGACGACCGAGGCCATCTCCGGCCTCGCCCACGGCACCTTCGTGCACGTGCAGGGCACCCTGAAGCACGACGAGCGCGTCAAGCTCGGCGGGCTCGAGGTCAAGGTCGGCGAGCTGACCGTCGTCAGCGCCGCCATCCCCGAGACCCCCATCGCGGACGACTCCTCGCTGGACAAGCGGCTCGACTGGCGCTTCCTCGACCTGCGCAACCGCAAGCAGAACCTCATCTTCCGCATCCAGACGACGATGGAGCACGCGTTCCGCACGTACTGGGTGGAGCGCGACTACATCGAGATCCACACCCCGAAGCTGATGGCCTCGGCGTCGGAGTCCCGTGCCGAGCTCTTTCAGCTCGAGTACTTCGAGACGACCGCGTACCTCGCGCAGTCGCCGCAGAACTTCAAGCAGATGGCGCAGCCGGCCGGCTTCGGCGCGGTGTTCGAGATCGCGGACGCGTTCCGCGCGGACCCGTCGTTCACGAGCCGCCACGCGACCGAGTTCACGAGCGTCGACGCCGAGATCTCCTGGGTCGAGTCGCACGAGGACGTCATGGCGATGCACGAGGAGCTCCTCGTCGCCGGCTTCACCGCCGTCAAGGAGAAGTACGGCGCGGAGATCGAGGAGGTCTTCGGCTTCGAGTTCGTCGTGCCGACCGCCCCGTTCCCCCGCGTGACCCTGGCCGAGGCCCGGAAGATCGTGGCCGACAGCGGCTACGAGGTCGTCCGTGCCGACGGTGACCTCGACCCCGAGGGCGAGCGTCGCGTGAGCGCCTGGGCGAAGGAGACGCACGGCTCCGAGTTCGTCTTCGTCACCGACTACGACGCCTCGATCCGGCCGTACTACCACATGCGTCACGCCGACGACCCGACGCTCACGAACAGCTACGACCTGCTGTTCAACGGTGCCGAGATCTCGACGGGTGCGCAGCGCGAGCACCGCGTGGACACCCTCGAGGCGCAGGCCGTCGAGAAGGGCCTCGACCCCGAGGAGCTCGGCTGGTACCTCGACTTCTTCCGCTACGGCGTGCCGCCGCACGGCGGATTCGGCATGGGCCTGGCGCGCGTGCTCATGCTCGCGCTGCACGAGCCGTCCATCCGCGAGGTCACGTACCTGTTCCGCGGCCCGACGCGCCTCACGCCGTAGGCCCCCGCACTTCGTGTGCAGAAATGGTCGCTTCCCGAGTCGGGAGGCGACCTTTTCTGCTCACGAAGCGAGCGCGGCGCGCGGCGCGCGCGGCGTACGGCGCGGGCCCGGAGGCGCGGCTCAGCTCTGCCAGTCGATGGCCGCCCGCCCCGAGACGAGGCCGCGGATCTCCGCTGCCGCGGCCTGGTGGTCGGGGTGCACCTGGTAGTCGTCGAGCCCGGCGAGGTCGTCGAAGGTGGCCACGACGGCGAGGTCGCTGTTCTTCTCGGGGTAGGCGACGTTCTCGACGACCTCGAGCGACCGGATCGACGGCACGGTGTCGACGAGGGCCGTGAGGAGTTCGCGGACGCGGGCGATCGAGGCGTCGCGGTCGACGTCCTCGCGCAGGGTCCAGGAGACGACGTGGTGGATCATGCGCGGGCCTCGGCCTTCTCGAGGGCACGGTGGAGCCGGTCGGCGTCGACGTGCCAGTTGCTGTGGACACGCCCGTCGACCAGGACGACGGGGATGTCCTCTGCGTACTCCTCGCGGAGGGCGTCGTCGTCGAGGATGGAGCGCTCCTGCAGGGTCGTCCCGGGGTGTTCCGCCACGACGCGTTCGACGACCGGCCGGGCGTCGTCGCAGAGGTGGCAGCCAGGCTTCGTCAACAGGGTCACGGCGGGCATGGGACCACCCTAACCGTCCTCGCCGCACCGCCCCCGGACACACGAAAGCCCCGGCGAACCGGGGCTTCGGGTGCAAGTACTGGACTTACTTCTTGTTGCGACGCTGGTGGCGCGTCTTGCGAAGCAGCTTGCGGTGCTTCTTCTTCGCCATGCGCTTGCGGCGCTTCTTGATGACAGAACCCATAACGGACCTCACTCGGACTGATGTTGTGTGGACACCGGGCCAACGAGACCGCGGAAAAACAACCCCGCCGAGTCTAGCGGAGCGCTGACGCGATGTCGAACGGCGCGGTTCGGACCCGCCTAGCCGACGTCGGCGATGCCGCCGCGCAGGACGTCCGCCACGGCGGACTCCGGGACGCGGAAGGACCGGCCGAAGCGGATGGCGGGGAGTTCTCCCGCGTGGACCATGCGGTAGACGGTCATCTTGGAGACGCGCATCATCTCGGCGACCTCAGCGACGGTGAGGAAGCGCACGTCGTCGAAACTGCCGGTCATGGTCCGCCTTCGGGATGTTCGGTGTGACCTGTGTGGTCACTGGCAACTGTAGGGGCCGGTGCGACCCGGTGTCCAGGGAGGACACAGGCCCGGTCACCCCTCCGGACCCGGTCGCCGTCGCCCCGCCGGACTCAGTCCTCGTCGCCCCGCCGGGTGAACCGCTTGCGGCTCCGGTCGACGACCCGTTCCCACCCCTGCTGCGCACCGGACAGGGCCGCCGTCGCGCGGTACGACGCCTCGGCCATCACCCGGCCGAGCTCGGTGCCGACCTCGACGGTGGCCTTGCCCGCCGCGCCCGAGCGCCGGACCGAGACCGGCTGCCCGTCGAGCGTCCAGGCCGTGGTGGCCGGGGTGCCGTCGGCGTCCACCGCGCCGGTGAACGGCAGGACCCACTCCTCGATGCCGACGAGCGGTTCCGGGTCGAGCCGGTAGTAGCGGTGCTGCCCCTCTTCGCGGCTGGTGACGAGACCGATGTCGCGGAGCACGCGGAGGTGCTTCGACACGGTCGGCTGGCTGACGCCCAGGCGTTCGACGAGCTGGCCGACGCTGAGTTCGCCGCCGGTGACGTCGGAACCGTACGCGGACAGGAGCGTCCCGAGCAGCTCACGCCTGGTGGGGTCCGCCACGACGCTGAAGATGTCGGCCATGCAGCAAGGCTAGCCGGGGCGTCACGGATGTACCATGACGAACCGTCCTGCCCATGTCCACGGAGGCATACGATGCTCGACCGACACGAGCCGCCGTCCCGCTCGGCGGACACGATGCGTCGACGGCCCTCCCGGCTGGGCACCGCCCTGCGCTCGTCGCCGTCCCGCCTGGCGATCGTGGTGTTCGTGGCGCTGATCTTCGTGTTCACGAGCCTGTTCATGACCCCGTGGGCCGCGGCGGACGGACGGTCGACGCACTTCGCGGACGCGCTGTTCACGGCCGCCTCGGTGGTCTGCGTGACCGGGCTCGCGACGGTGGACATGGCGACGCACTGGTCGGTGTTCGGCAAGACCCTCGTGGTCATCGGCACGCAGATCGGTGCGGTGGGCGTCCTGACGTTCGCCTCGATCCTCGGGCTCTTCGTCACGCGGAAGCTCGGCCTCCGCGCGAAGCTCATGGCCGCCGGCGACTCGAACCCGCTCCGGACCCACCACGGCGCCGTCCCCGAGGGGCAGGCGGTCCGCCTCGGCGAGGTGGGTACCCTGCTCGCGACCGTCGCGGTGAGCACGCTCTCGATCGAGATCGTCCTCGGGCTGCTCCTGCTGCCGTCCGTGCTCATCGCCGGCATGCCGTTCTGGACGGCGGTCGGCGACTCGTTCTACTACGCGGCGATGGCGTTCACGAACACCGGGTTCTCGCCGAACGCGAGCGGGCTCGAGCCGTTCGCGCACGACTACTGGTTCCTCTCCCTGCTGATGGTGGGTGTCGTCGCCGGCTCGATCGGCTTCCCGGTGATCCGCGCCCTCACGAAGCAGCTCCGCACGCCCCGCCGGTGGCCGATCCACGTCAAGCTCACGCTGGCGACGAGCGCGGTCCTGCTGCTCGGCGGCGCGGCCGTGTACATCGCGCTCGAGGCGTCCAACCCGACGACCTTCGGCCGCGAAGGAGCCGGGCGCACGGCGTTCCAGGCCCTCTTCCTGTCGACCATGACCCGCTCCGGCGGCTTCTCGCTCGTCGACTTCGACCAGCTGAACGGCTCGAGCCTGCTCGTCACGGACATGCTCATGTTCATCGGCGGCGGGTCGGCCTCGACCGCGGGCGGCATCAAGGTCACGACGCTCGCGGTGCTCTTCCTGGCGGCCGTCGCCGAGGCGCGCGGACGGCAGAGCATGGAGGCGTTCGGCCGCCGCATCCCGAGCGACGTACTGCGTGTGGCCGTCGCCGTCGTCCTCTGGGGCGCCACGATCGTCGCCGTCGCCACGATCGTGCTCCTGCAGATCACCCACGAGTCCCTCGACCGCGTCCTCTTCGAGGTGATCTCGGCGTTCGCCACGTGTGGGTTGTCCTCCGGGGTGTCCGCGTCCCTGCCGGAGTCCGGCAAGTACGTGCTCGCGGCGACGATGTTCCTCGGTCGTGTCGGTACAGTGACCATCGCCGCTGCACTGGCCGCCAGCCAGAGCCGGCAACTGTTCCGTCGCCCCGAGGAGAGGCCGATCGTTGGCTGACCGCAACCGCCCGCACCCGCTCGGCGCCGTGAGCCACGACGCCCCCGTGCTCGTCATCGGCCTCGGCCGGTTCGGTGCCGCCACCGCCGGACAGCTCGAGCGCCAGGACCGCGAGGTCCTGGTCGTCGACACCGACGCCGGACTCGTCCAGAAGTGGTCGGACCGGGTCACGCACGCGGTGCAGGCGGACGCGACCGACATCGACGCGCTGCGGCAGATCGGTGCGCAGGACTTCCCGATCGCGGTCGTCGGCACCGGCAGCGACCTCGAGTCGAGCGTCCTGATCACCGCGAACCTCGTCGACCTCGGCATCCCGCAGATCTGGGCGAAGGCGATCAGCCGTTCGCACGGCACGATCCTGTCCCGGATCGGCGCCAACCACGTCGTCTACCCGGAGCGCGAGGCGGGTGAGCGCACGGCGCACCTGGTGTCCGGCCGGATGCTCGACTTCATCGAGTTCGACGACGACTTCGCCGTCGTCAAGATGTTCCCGCCCGCGTCGGTGCGCGGCAAGGACCTCGCCACCACCGTCATCCGCACACGCTTCGGTCTGACCGTGCTCGGCATCAAGACCCCGGGCGAGGCGTTCGTGCCGGCGACCCCGGAGAGCGTGATCGGGGAGAACGACGTCATCATCGTCTCCGGGACGGAGCGCGCGCTCGAGCGCTTCGCCGCCCTGGAGTGACCCCCTGACGGCCGGGAGGCGCGGTGCGGCCCCGCACCGCGCCTCCCGGCCGTCGACCGGTCACGTCGCGGACGGGACCCCGTCCCGGAGGGCGCGGAAGAGCCGTGCCAGACCGGCACGGTGGGCCGCGACGACGGTGTCGTCGTCCTCGCCGTGGAGAACGGCCTCGGCCGTCCGGACGAAGACGGTGGCGTAGCCGGCGACGAAGAGCGCCGCGAGGAGCCGGTCACCGACGGCCTCCCCGAGCGCGCGCTGCCCGTCGGCCACGAGTTCGAGCGCCCGCGACCGCAGTGCCGGCGAGTCCGCGACGGTCCGGAAGAACCGTCTGGCGCCGGGAGCGAGTCCCGAGACGGGCGCGCGCTCGTCCGCCACGCGGACGGTCAGCGCCTCGAGCGTGTCGAGCACGTCGTCGTGTGCGACGCCCTCGACCGCGGCGACGAACAGCGCGATCGTCTCGGCGGAGCGGTCGAGGAAGAGGTCCTCCTTGCGCGGGAAGTGCTTGAACACCGTGACGCTCGACACCCCGGCGGCCGTCGCGACCTGGGCGACGGTGACGCCGTCGAACCCGTGCTCGGCGAACATGCCGGACGCGGTCTCGGCGATCCGGGCCCGGGTCTCCGGTCCCCCGCGGGGCGCGCTCCTGGGCATGCGGACTCCTTGCTTGTTGACTGACTGAGTTGAGTGAATTAACTTAGACGCATGAACGCCGGTCGCCTCCACTCTCCCCGATCCCTGCGCGGATCGCGTGTCGCCCTCGCCGGGCTCGCCGCGGTCTTCCTGTTCGAGATGCTCGACAACTCCGTCCTGAACGTCGCCCTCCCCACGATCTCTCGCGAGCTGCACACCGGGGCGACGGGACTGCAGTGGGTCACGTCGGCGTACTCGCTCGTCTTCGGTGGTCTGATGCTCGCCGCCGGTGCCGTCGCCGACCGGTACGGCCGGCGGCGGGTGATGCTCTCCGGGCTCGTGCTCCTCGGCCTCGCGAGCCTCGCGACCGCGTTCGTGACGACCGTCGGCGGGCTCGTCGCCGTCCGGGTCGCGACCGGGATCGCGGCCGCGATGACGACCCCCGGCTCGATGGCCCTCGCGTTCCGGCTCTTCGACGACGACGAGCGGCGGGTCCGCGCGATCACGGTCATCTCCACCGTGGGGCTCGTCGGGCTCGCCGTCGGCCCCACGGTCGGTGGGCTCGTCCTCGCCGTCTGGCCGTGGCAGGTGCTCCTGCTCGTCAACGTGCCGATCGCGGCGCTGGCCTTCATCGGGATCCGGCTCGGCGTCGCCGCGGACGACCCGGGCGGGCTGCACCGGGCCCCGGTCGACTGGACGTCCGCGGTCCTCGGGACGGCGACGATCGTCCTCGCCCTCGTCGCGCCGACGCGCTTCGTCGACGGCGGTCCCTCCGACTGGACGGCATGGGCGGCCACGGTCGGCGCACTCGGCTGCGGTGCCTGGTTCGGGGCCCGGCAGCGCCGCGTGGCGCACCCGCTGCTCGACCTCGCGCTCGTCGCCCGGCCGCTGGTGTCGAGTGGCCTCGCGTACAAGGCCGCCACGGGCATCGCGGTCGCCGGGCTCGGGTACCTGGTGACCCTGCACCTCCAGCTGGCGTGGGGGTGGCCGCCGGCCCTCGCCGCGCTCGGCATGCTGCCGCAGGTCGCCGTGCTCGTGGCCGGCAGCGCGTTCGTCGGGCCGTTCGTCCGTCGGGTCGGCCTCGGGCACGCCGCCTGGTCGAGCGCGGCCGCGGTGGTCGTGGGACTCGCGGTGTACACGCTGCTCGGGCCGCTCGGCTACGGGTGGATCGCCCTCGCACTCGTGCTCGTCGCCGCGGGCATGCGGGTCGTCGGGGTCGTCGCCGGCACGAACGTCCTCGGCGGTCTACCCGGGGACCGCACGACCATCGGCGCGGCCCTGGTGGACACGTCGTCCGAGGTCGCCTCCGCCGTCGGTGTGGCGATCGCCGGGACGGTGCTCGGCGCGGTGTTCACCGGGTCGCTCACCGCGACGCCGTGGAGCAACGCGCAGAGCGCCGCGTTCGATGACGCGGTGACGATCGGCGGGTCGGTCCTGACCGTGCTCGCGGGCGGCCTCGTCGCCTGGGCGATGGTCCGGGCCCGGCGCGCGCTGCCGACCGTGCCGTCCCCGGCTGCCGAGGTCGTGGTTCCGGAGCACCGGGCGTCGGACCACCAGCCCGCGGGTCGCTGACCCTCGGACCGGCAGCCCGCGGGCCGACGTCCCGTCGGTCGCCGGCCCGTCGGACGCTGGCTGTCGGTCGGCAGCTGTCGGTCGGCGGCCCGTCGACCGCTAGCCCTCGGAGAGTTCCTCGGCGCGGGCGATCGCGGCGCGCGACGCCCGCTCGAACGTCCCGGCGAGGTCGGCCTCCTGCAGCACCGCGACGGCGCGTTCGGTGGTGCCCTTCGGGCTCGTGACGGCCTTCCGTAGCGCGGTCGGCTCCTTGCCGGACGCGGCGAGGAGTTCCACCGCCCCACGCAGCGTGCCCTGGACCATCGCCTCGGCCTGCTCGGCCGTGAACCCGAGGGACTCGGCGGCCTGCTGCCACTGCTCGACGAGGAGGAAGACGTAGGCGGGACCCGACCCGGACACGGCGGAGAGGGCGTCGAGCTGCGACTCCGGCACCTCGATCACCACGCCGGAGACGTCGAACACCGACGAGGCGAGCGCGACGGCCTCGGCGTCGGCGGACGGGCCGGCGCTGATCCCGGTCACCCCGCGGCCGACGCCGATCGGGGTGTTCGGGAGCGCCCGGACCACGCGGACCCCGGCCGGCACCCGCGCCTCCATGCTGGCGGTCGTGGTCCCGACGGCGACGCTCACGACGACCGTCCCTGGTGCGAGGTCGGCCGACACCTCGTCGAGCAGTTCCCCGATCGCGTAGGGCTTCACCCCGAGCACGACGAGCGACGCGCCACGGACCGCGGCACGGTTCGCGTCGGGGTCGGTGTCGGTCGCGGTCGCGTCGAGGCCACGCTCCCGGTGCGCCGCGGCCGAGGACTCCGACTTCGTGGTCAGGGTCACGGTGGCGGGGTCCAGACCGGCAGCGAGCAGCCCGTCGAGGACCGCGCCGGACATGGAGCCGACGCCGAGCAGAGCGGTGCGGGGCAGTTCGATCGTCATGCCCCAGACCCTACCGAGCGCCCTCGCCTAGGATCGTCTTCCAGGTCGGGAGAAGGGACAGCTGTGAGCGCTTCAGGAGGCACGAAGGCGATCCTCGCCGCGCTCGGCGCGAACGTCGGCATCGCGATCGTGAAGTTCGTCGCCGCGGCGATCAGCGGATCGGCGTCGATGCTCGCCGAGGGCGTCCACTCGCTCGCCGACTCCGCGAACCAGCTCCTCCTGCTCCTGGGCGGCCGTCGCGCCCGCCGTGCCGCCGACGAAGAGCACCCGTTCGGCTACGGACGCGAGCGGTACGTCTACGCCTTCGTCGTCTCGATCATCCTGTTCTCGGTCGGCGGCGTGTTCTCGCTCTACGAGGGCATCGAGAAGGCCACGCATCCGCACCCGCTCGAGAACTGGTGGCTGCCGGTGGTGGTGCTCGTCATCGCGATCGGGCTCGAGGGCTTCTCCCTCCGCACCGCGCTCCGGGAAGCCCGACCGCAGAAGGGCCGGCAGAGCTGGGTGCAGTTCGTCCGACGTGCCAAGGCACCGGAGCTCCCCGTCGTCATGCTCGAGGACACCGCGGCCCTGCTCGGCCTCGTCTTCGCACTGTTCGGCGTCGGCCTCACCGCCATCACCGGCAACGGGCTGTTCGACGCGATCGGCACGATGCTCATCGCCGCGCTGCTCATCGCCGTCGCGGTCGTGCTCGGCATCGAGACGAAGAGCCTGCTCGTCGGCGAGGGCGCCACCGCCGCCGACGTCGAACGCATCAAGCACGCGGTGCTCGACGGTCCCGAGGTCGACTCGATCATCCACATCAAGACCCTGTACCTCGGCCCTGACGAGCTCATGGTCGGCGTCAAGGTCGCGGTCGACGGCGACCGACGACTGGGCGACGTGGCGGCCGGCATCGACACGGTCGAGCACCGGGTGCGGCAGGCCGTGCCGATCGCCCGGGTGATCTACGTCGAGCCCGACGTCCTCCGGACCGGACCCCGACCGCCCACCGAGGCGATCGTCATCCGCGCCGCGGACTAAGGGGAACCTTGCTGGCGGGCACCGGGACCGGTCATCCACGATGGTGACATGTCGGCGCTCTTCAACATCCTGCTCATCCTGCACTTCCTCGGCCTCGCGGCCGTCATCGGGGCGTTCCTCGTGCAGGTGCGGCGCAAGGGCGGCTTCCAGACCGTCTGGCCGATCACCGGGCTCGTCGTGCAGCTCGTCACCGGCCTCGGGATGATGGGGATCATCGACGCCACCCAGGACGGCGGCGCGAACCACGCCAAGCTCGGCGTGAAGCTCGTCATCGCCGCCGTCGCCCTGGTGCTCGCGTTCGTCGCCCGTGCCCGCCAGAAGCGGGCGGACGCCGGCGCGGCGAAGGCGAAGGCCGCGCTGCCGTTCTTCCACTCCGCCGGCGCGCTCGCGATCGTCAACGTGCTGATCGCGGTGCTCTGGAGCTGAGTCGCCGCCGGGCTGCGCCCCGGCTCCTCGGGCCCGCGGTCCCTCTGCCCGGTCAGCGGCGCGCCGCGAAGAACGCGTCGAGCAGCGCGGCGCACTCCCCCTCGAGCACGCCGCCGATGACCTCGGACCGGTGCGGGAGCCGGCGGTCCCTCGCGATGTCGTAGACGCTCCCGCTCGCGCCGGCCTTCGGGTCCCACGCGCCGAACACGATCCGCGGCACCCGGGACGCCATCACCGCGCCGGCGCACATCGGGCACGGCTCGAGCGTCACCACCAGGGTGTGCTCCTCCAGGTGCCAGTCGCCGACCGCCGCCGCGGCTGCCCGCAGGGCGAGGACCTCGGCGTGCGCCGTCGGGTCCTGCCGCGCCTCGCGCTCGTTCCGCCCGACGGCGACCACCGTGCCGTCACGGTCGAGCACGACGGCGCCGACGGGGACGTCCCCGGTCGCGAGGCAGGCGCGCGCCTCGTCGAGCGCACGCTCCATCGCCGGGACGAACGGGCGGGCGGCGGGTGCTTCCACAGGGACCTCCTGGCGGTCGGCAGCACGGTAGGCTCGACCCTATGCGAGTCCACGTCGCCGACCACCCGCTCATCACCCACAAGCTCTCGGTGCTCCGCGACCGGACCACTCCCTCCCCCACGTTCCGCGCCCTCACCGAGGAGCTCGTCACGCTCCTCGCGTACGAGGCGACGCGCAACGTCCGGGTCACCGCGACCCCGATCGACACCCCGGTGGCGCACACCATGGGCGTCTCCATCGCGAAGCCCCGCCCGCTCGTCGTGCCGATCCTGCGTGCCGGACTCGGCATGCTCGAGGGCATGGTCAAGCTCGTCCCGACGGCCGAGGTCGGCTTCCTCGGCATGGCGCGCAACGAGGAGACCCTCGAGCCGCAGACCTACGCCGAGCGCCTGCCCGACGACCTGTCCGGCCGGCAGTGCTTCGTGCTCGACCCGATGCTCGCGACCGGCGGCACCCTCGCGGCCGCGATCGACTTCCTGTTCGACCGCGGCGCCGAAGAGGTCACGTGCGTCTGCATCCTCGGCGCCCCCGAGGGGCTCGCCGCGGTCGAGGCCGCCGTCGGCGACCGCAACGTCTCGATCGTGCTCGGCGCGCTCGACGAGAAGCTCGACGAGAACGGCTACATCGTGCCGGGCCTCGGTGACGCGGGCGACCGCCTCTACGGTCTCGCCGAGTAGACGCGACCACCACCGGACAGGAGGCGCGGTGCCGGCTGGCACCGCGCCTCCTGTCCGTCTTCCCCGTGCGTTCGCAGAACGCACCGTCCGCGCGGACGGTTGACACGACGTTGGTATCCCACCGATACTCGTCCCATGACTGCAACCGTGTCCACCCGCGTCCTCTCCGAGGCACTGGGGACCGCCGGCATGATGATGCCGGCCATGGCCGTCATGCGTTGTCGAATGTGTGCCTGATCGGCACCCGTTCCAGCCGGATCCCCCGCGACACCACCCCCGTCGCGCGAGCGTGATCCCAGGGTGACGACCACGTCGACGACACGCACCACGTCACGAGGTCCGTCCCCGTACCCCCGGGTCGGCCCCGGTCCGCAGCAGGACCGCAGGGCACCACGGCACTCGCCGTACCCGGACCGACGCATTCGACACGGCCGCGGCACACCTCGACACCGCAGCCACATCGCCCGGAGAACCGCCATGTCGCTCACCATCGCCCAGCCCCGCACCACCCTCCGCACCGCAGCCCCCGCGCCGACCGACCTCGGTACCGTCACCCCGATCCGTCCGCGTCGCCAGCCCGCCGCCCCGCCCGTCGCCGCCGGCGTGCCGACGAGCCCGGTCGTCGCCCCGCAGCGCAACCGCGCCCTGCCCGAGGGAACCGAGGCCCGTGGCTTCGCCCTGTACGTGGGCATCGACGAGGCGAAGGCCGCCGCGGCCGGCACGACGCTCGCCGCGGTCGTCGAGCAGCTCAAGGCCCTCACCGCGCAGCTCGTGCCGACGTCAGAGACCTACGCCGCCGTGGCCGTCGCCGCCGAGGGCTCCGGCGGCCGTGACGTCGACGTCGTCCGGCTCGCCCTGCAGGACCGCTCCGCCGTGGCCGCCCGCAAGCAGGCGGAGAAGCCCGAGCCCGAGGAGACCGGCGTCGTCATCGACATCTCCCGCAAGCGCGTCACCCTCGACGGCGAGGCCGCGCCCCTGACCTACAAGGAGTTCGAGCTCCTGCAGTTCCTCGTGCTGCGCGAGGGCCAGACGGTGGACCGCTCGGCGATCATCGACGGGCTCTGGTCCGACGGCGAGGACGAGACCCCGAACGAGCGGACGATCGACGTGCACGTCCGACGGCTCCGGTCGAAGCTCGGCGCCTTCGAGGAGATCGTCCGCACCGTGCGCGGGGTGGGCTACCGCTTCGACCGGCACGCGGACGTCGCGGTGCGCTACGCCTCGACGCCGTCGCCCGACCTCTTCTGATCCTGATCGCTGCTTCTTGGTGAACTCGCAGCGAACGACCGCCGCGTCCGCTAGCGCGCCGTTACCCGTTCGTTATACAGTCATCCCTGCAGGCAGTGTTTGCTGTGGCACCGCCTGTGGAATGTGATTGCAGGACACTCTTGGTGCAAGGGAGAGGGCCGTCCGCCGGGAAACCGGTGGGCGGCCCTCGTGCGTTGCCGGAACTGCGCCGTCCTGCAAGGGAGAGGGCCGTCCGCCGGGCAACCGGTGGGCGGCCCTCGTGCGTTCCGGGGGACACGGATGCGCGTCAGCGGCATCCCGTGTCCGAGGCCGTCGGTAGTGTGGCATGACCGTACGACCAGAGGGAGCGGGACCGTGAACGAGCCACGCCGCAGCGAGAAGGCGACCGCCGTCGCCGCCTGGGAAGCGCTCTTCCGCGCACAGGTGACCGTCATGCGGGCACTCAACGCCGACTTCCCCGGCGGCGAGATCTCGTTCAACGAGTACGACGTCTGCTTCAACCTCTCCACCCAGCCCGGGCGACGCTGCCGGATGCGGGAACTGACCAGCCACCTGCTGCTCACCCAGCCGAGCGTCAGCCGCCTGGTCGACCGACTCACCGCCCGCGGCATCGTCGAGAAGCAGCCCGACCCCGCCGATGCCCGCGGGGTCATCGTCGCCCTCACCCCGCACGGCTTCGACGTCTACCGGGCGGTCGCCGTCCAGCACGCGCAGACCATCGTCGACCAGGTCGGTGCCGGGCTCGACGAAGCCGAGCTCCGGACGCTCACCGAACTCTGCACGAAGCTCCGCACCGCCGCCGGGGCGTCGACGTCCCGTCGCGCCCCCCGGACGATGTCCGACGTCGACGTGGCGGCACGGTGACCGGCGCCCTGGTCTGGCTCCGCGACGACCTCCGTCTCGCGGACAACCCGGCCCTCCGTGCCGCGATCGACCACGGCGGCGCGGTCACCGTCGTGTACGTCCTCGACGAGGAGTCCGCCGGCATCCGCCCGATCGGTGCGGCGGCCCGGTGGTGGCTGCACCACTCCCTCACCGCGCTCGACGCCGAGCTCCGCGACCGTGGGTCACGACTCGTCCTCCGCCGCGGGCCCGCGGCCGACGTCGTCCACGCGCTGGTGTCCGACACCGGCGCCGACGCGGTGTTCTGGAACCGACGCTACGGCCGTGCCGAACGGGACCTCGACGCGGGGATCAAGTCGGCCCTCACCGACGCGGGGACCGAGGCGCACAGCTTCGCCGCGGCCCTGCTCTGGGAACCGTGGACCGTCCTCACCGGTCAGGGCGAGCCGTACAAGGTGTTCACGCCGTTCTGGCGTGCGGCCCAGGCCATGCCGGAACCCCGCCACCCCCTGCCGAAGCCGCGGGACCTGCCGGCACCCGCCGACACGGCGAGCGACGACCTCGACGACTGGGGGCTGCTGCCGACCCAGCCGGACTGGGCCGGCGGCCTCCGCGACGCCTGGGAACCCGGCGAACGGGGTGCGCACCGGCGACTCGAGCACTTCGTGACCCACGCGCTCGAGGACTACGACCAGCGGGACGAGCCCGCGATGGCCGCGACGAGTGACCTCTCCCCGCACCTGCGCTGGGGCGAGGTCAGCCCCTACCAGGTCTGGCACCGCCTGCACGGCGAGCTCGAGCCCGAGCAGCGGAAGAACGCGTCGGCGTTCCTCCGGCAGCTCGCGTGGCGCGAGTTCAACTGGCACGAGTACTTCCACTGCGAGGACATCACCTCGGTGAACGTCCGACGCGAGTTCGACGCGTTCCCGTGGCGGGACGCACCCGACGCTGAGGTCGACCGCTGGCGGCACGGCACGACGGGGTTCGACCTCGTCGACGCCGGCATGCGGGAACTCTGGCACTCGGGCGCGATGCACAACCGTGTCCGCCTCGCGACGGCCAGCTTCCTCGTGAAGAACATGCTGGTCGACTGGCGTGTCGGCGAGCAGTGGTTCTGGGACACCCTGGTGGACGCCGACTCCGCCAACAACGCGGCGAACTGGCAGTGGGTCGCGGGCTCCGGGTTCGACGCGGCACCGTACTTCCGCGTGTTCAACCCGGACCGCCAGCTCGAGCGGTTCGACCCGCACCGTGAGTACGTGCACCGGTGGGTCCCCGCCGACGAAGACCGCCCTGAGCCGATGCTCGACCTCAAGGAGACCCGGCAGCGGGCCCTCGACGCGTACGACCGGATGCGTCGATCGTGAGCAGGATCGACGCGCGGGCGATCGCCGAGGTCGACGCGCTGTTCCGCGAACGGGTCGAACGGGGAGTCGCGCCGAGCAGCGTCTGGGGCGTGTTCGACCGCGCGGGCCTGGTGGCGTCGGGTGGGCACGGCGACCGCGGTGACGGCCTCGCCCCGGACGCGCACACCGTCCACCGGATCGCCTCGTGCACGAAGAGCGTGACGGCGGCGACCCTGCTCGCCCTGGTGGCGGACGGCCGGGTCCGACTGGACGACCCCATCACCGACTTCGTGCCCGCCTTCGCCGACGTCGCGCTCCCCACCGCCGACTCCCCCGTGCCGACGCTCCGCATGCTCCTGACGATGTCGGGCGGCTTCCCCACCGACGACCCCTGGGCGGACCGGCAGGAGTCCCTCTCCGACGCCGAGTTCGACGACGTCCTCCGCGCCGGCCTGCTGTTCGACTCGGTCCCGGGGACACGGTTCGCCTACTCGAACACCGGGTACGCGCTGCTCGGTCGAGCGATCGCGGTCGTCGCCGGGCGGCCGTTCACCGAGGTCGCGACGGACCTCGTGCTGCGTCCCCTCGGCCTCGGGGACACCGTCTTCCGCGCCGAGGACGCCCACGGCCACGTGGTCACGGGCGTCCGCCCAGCCAGCGACGGCGCGGGTGTGGGCGACTGGGAGCCCCTGCCGCTGACGGGTCCCGGCGCGTTCTCGTCGATCGGCGGCCTCTTCTCGACGGTCACCGACCTCGCCCGCTGGGGACGCCACCTCGCGTCGGCGTTCTCCGACGACCCGGAGAACGGACCGGTCTCCCCCGCCGACCGCCGGCTCATGCAGCAGGCGATGCGCGTCGTCCCCGCAGCGGTGGTCCCGACCTCGACCCGTGCGACCGCGTACGGGTTCGGCCTCTTCGTCGAGCAGGACCCGGTGTTCGGCGAACTCGTGTCGCACTCCGGTGGCTACCCGGGGTTCTCGGCGCACATGCGGTGGTCTGCCCGAGACGGCATCGGTGTCGTCGCGTTCGAGAACGCGACGCAGGCGAAGGTCTCGGCTGCCGCCGACCGTGCGCTCGACGTCGTGTTGGCCGCCCGGACGGACGGTTCCTCCGCGCCTGTTCCCGGCACGGCCCCGACCGTCCACGCGACGCGGGTGGCGCAGGCGGCCGTGACGCGGCTGCTGGCCGACTGGGACGACGACCTGGCGGACGCGATCTGCACGCCGAACGTGGCGATGGACGTGCCCTACGAACGGCGACGCCGGGTGATCGCGGACGCCGTGGCCCAGGTCGGTGCCGACCTCGGCGCGGCACCGGTGGACGAGCAGTCGTCGGCTCCGTCGCACCTGCGGTGGTGGCTGCCCGGGACGACCGGGCGACTGCGCGTCGAGATCCGGCTGGCGCCCCTCGCGGCCGGGTTGGTGCAGACCCTGGTGGTCCGGGCCGAGCCCAGCGAGCGCTGACCCGCGACGGCCGGAACGCGCCAGCGTGGAACGACGCCGGGACCGGACGTCAGACCGGCGGGCGACCGCCCACGAACCCGAGCGCCCGCGCCGCGACCCGGGTGCCCTCGCGCGCGGCGGCGGCGACCCGCACCGGGTCCGTCGCCCAGGCACGGAGGAACCCGGCCGCGAACGCGTCGCCCGCGCCGAGCGTGTCGACCACCGTCGCCGGCGTGATCGGCACCGGCTGGGGACTCCGCCCGCGCCGACCGAGCAGGACCCCGTCGGTCCCCATCGTGACCACGACGAGCGGCACGTGTTCGGTGAGCACCGCGATCGCCTCGTCGACGGTCGGCGCCCCGGTCAGCGCCGCGGCCTCCTCGGCGCTCGGGAAGAGGGCGTCGAGACCGGACAGGGCCTCGAGGAACTCCGACGGGCCCACGGCGCGCACGACGGCGGCGGACGAGGGGTCGAGCGTCACCCGCGCCGGACCGGACCGGGCCCGGGCGATCAACGCCGCGATCCGGTCGGGTCCGCCGCCGCCGAGCATCGCCGAGCCGGTCAGGTGCACGATGTCGGCCCGAGCGACGAGGTCGAGCGGCAGGTCCTCCGCCGAGAGCACGCCACTGGCCGCGGGGTCGGACATCGCGGTGCGACCGTTCGCATTGCGCACCGACACGACCGCCCCGGTCGCCGTCCGCGCGTCGTAGCGGATGTGCGCCCGCACCCCGGCGTCACCGAGGGAGCGCTCGTGCCGGTAGACGTCGTCGACACCGACCCGGCCGACGAGGTCGACCTCGGCACCGAGCCAACCGAGCCACGTGGCCGCGTTGCCCGCGGCGCCGACCGGGCGGTGACGGATGACCGCTGCCGGGTCGTGCGACCCCATGCTCGCCGCGGTGGTCTGGACCAGGACGCCGTCGAGGACGTCGCCGACGACGAGGAAGCGCTTCCCCGCGCCGCGACGACGACCTGCGACCGCCCGTCCGGCACGGGGTGCCTCGGGCCGTGACGGGGCCGCAGGGCGCTCTGGAGGCATGGACATCGCGCACATCATACGCGAAATCGAGTAAAACTCCGATTATTGACCACGATCGGACATGCAGGGCCCGATCCGCGGCCCTCACGTGACTGGTGCGGTGATATACTCGTAACTCGTATGTGAACTGTCGCGTACTGCCCATCTCGCTCGTTGGAGACGCCATGCCCCGCAAGCCCGACCCGACGCTCAAGCCGGCGATCATCGCGAAGGTGGTCGAGCACCTGCACGACACCAAGCTCGAGGACGTCTCGGTCCGGAGCCTCGGCCGCGTCCTCGGATCGAGCGCGTACCCGATCGTCTACCACTTCGGCTCACGCGACGCGCTCATCGACGCCGTCGTCGACCACCTCTCGGCAGCCGCCACCGACACCACGCTCGACCCCCGCACCGACGACGCCGGTCTGGCCGACCACCTCGTCGCGGTGTTCGGCGGACTCGATGAACCGGACCGGTTGCTCGCCGCACGGCTGACCTTCGAACTCGGCGCGGTCGAGTCGCTCGACGGACGCGATCACCAGCACCGGCTGCACCGCGCGCAGGTCGCCGCCATCGCCGCCTGGTGCGTTGAGCACGGCTTCGACGGCACCGACGCCGAGCACGCGGCGCAGAGCGCCGTCCTCGCCGCACGGGGCGTGCAGTGGGGCACGCTCGTCGACCCGGAACACACCGCGTCCGACGCCGCGCTGCGCGCGATCGCCCACGAGCTGGTCGCACGAACGCAGTTCCAGCCGGCCTGATCGGTCGACGGCACCGACGACGGACGGGAGGCGCGGTGCCAGCCGGCACCGCGCCTCCCGTCCGTCACCGGGTCACCATCGTGACCCGCCCCGTCCGCTTCAGAGCGTGACGAAGCGCTGCGACTTCGCGTTCGCGAAGCGCGCGGCGACGTTCTCCCAGTCGACGATGTTCCAGACGGCCTTGACGTAGTCCGCCTTGACGTTGAGGTAGTCGAGGTAGAACGCGTGCTCCCACATGTCGAGCATGAAGATCGGCACGAGACCGAAGGGCACGTTGGCCTGCTGGTCGAAGAGCTGGAAGGTCGTGAGCTTCTGCCCGACGGTGTCCCAGGCGAGGACGGACCAGCCGGAACCCTGGATGCCCGTGGCGACGGCGGTGAACTGGGCCTGGAACTTCTCGAACGAGCCGAAGAACTCGTCGATCGCGGCGGCGAGCTCGCCCTCGGGGACCTTGGTGTCCGGGCCGAGGTTCGTCCAGAAGATCGAGTGGTTGACGTGGCCACCGAGGTTGAACGCGAGGTCCTTCTCGAGCTTGTTCACGTTCGCGAGGTTGCCCGACTCACGGGCCTCGGCGAGCTGCTCGAGCGCGGTGTTGGCACCCGTCACGTAGGTCTGGTGGTGCTTGTCGTGGTGCAGCTGCATGATCTTGCCGCTGATGTGCGGCTCGAGTGCGGCGTAGTCGTACGGCAGCTCCGGCAGGGTGTACTCAGCCATGTGAGTTCCTTTCGATCAGTGGTGTGCGGATGGTGCTCCGCGGCTCACGAGAGCCGGGAACGATCGGTGAGGGAGTGGAATTCCCGGTTGTGGTAGACCAGCGGCTCGCCCCGCTCGAGGCCGACGACGATGTCGAGGACCTCGGCGACGACGACGGTCGACGAGCCGATCGGCGTGGTCGACAGTGGTCGGCAGCGCAGGGCGCTCGCGGCACTCGGCAGGTAGCGGTCGCCGGACGGCAGGGTGCCCCAGATCGGGTCGTCGGCCGCCGGGCTGCCGGTGGAGGCGAAGCGACGGGCGAGGCCGACGCCGAGCGAGTCGACGAGGTGCACGACGAAGATCGGCGCCCCCAGCACGACGCCGGCCGACCCGGAGTTGGTGGACAGCGAGAACACGAGGACCGGCGGGTCGATCGCGACGCTCGCGACGCTCGACGCGGTGAGGCCCGTCGGGCCGTCGGGGCCTTCGGCGGTGATGACGGCGACACCGGCAGGGTGTCCACGGAAGGCGGCCTTGTAGGCGTCCGCGATGGTCGCCGGGGCTTCGTCGGGCATGGGAGTCGTCGTCGTTCCTTCGCTGGGGATGGCCGCGGCTGCGCGACCACGTCCCAACGTATGACCTCAACCAAGGTTGAGGTCAACGATTCCCAGGTTCGTCCGATCCCGGGCGTGCCGTGTGACCCCGCGTGACGTGACGATCGGCACCGCGAGCGCGACGTGGTGAGCAGGAATGGTCGGGTCGTTCGCGGGCACCCGACCATTCCTGCTCACCAAGCGCGGCGGCGCGGGGCGGCGCGGCGGCGCGGCGCTACCGGCGCTTCAGCATCACGACCGCACCGGCGGCCGCGACGACCATCAGGAGCGCCGCGACGCCGGCCGTGACCGTGACGCCGGAGTCGAACGCGGCCCGCGCGGACTCCAGCAGCGCCTGCCCCGCCGACCCGCCGAGGGACGACGCCGCCGACACCGCGCCGCCGAGGGTCTCCTGCGCGGCGGTGTGCGCCGACGACGACAGGCCGTCCGGCACCACGACGTGCGCGCGGTAGGCGGTGGCGAGGATCGTCCCGAGCACCGCCGTCCCGAGCACGGCACCGATCTCGTACGCCGTCTCGGACATCGCCGAGGCCGCACCGGCCTTGTCCGCCGGAGCCGTCGAGATGATGAGGTCGTTCGTCACGGTCTCGGAGGCACCGATCCCGATGCCGAGCAGGACGAACGCGAACGCCAGGGCCACGATCGAGGCGTGGTGCCCGAGGGCCGCGACCATGGCGTACGCGGCCGCCGAGAACAGCAGCGACACCGCGACGACCCAGCGCGGAGCGACCCGCGCGACGATCGGCACGACCGCGAGCCCGGCGACGATCGTGAGGACCGATCCCGGGACGAGCACGATGCCGGAGGCGAACGGGTCGAGCCCGGCGACGAGCTGCAGGTGCTGGGCGATGAAGAACAGGAACCCGGTCAGCGAGAACATCGCCGTCATGTTCATGAGCACGCTGCCCGTGAACGCGGTGCTCCGGAACAGTCGGAGGTCGAGCATCGGGGTCCGTGAACGGAGCTGTCGACGCACGAACGCGATGCCGCACAGCACGCCGACGGCGAGCATCGCGATCGCGAAGCCCCGCTCCTCGGGGTGCACGACGGACTTGATGGCCCAGGCGATCGGGGCGAGGGCACCGAGCGACAGGAACATGCTCGGCACGTCGACCGGCCCCGGGTTCGGGTCGCGGGACTCGGGGACGCAGAACGGCACGGCGACGAGCATCACGACGAGGATCGGCACCGCGACGAGGAACACCGCGCCCCAGTGGAAGTGCGCGAGGAGGGCACCGCCGACGAGCGGGCCGAGCGCGTTGCCCGCCGCGAACATGGTCGACCAGACGGCCAGCGCCATCCGCCGCTCCCCCGCGTGCACGAAGACGTTGCGGATGATCGACAGGGTCGCCGGCATGAGCATCGCGCCGAAGACGCCCATCACGATGCGGGCGGCGACGAGCATCCAGGCGTCGGTCGCGAAGGCCGCGGCGACGGAGAACAGCGCGAAGCCGCTGGCGCCGATGACGAGGATCCGGCGACGCCCGATGCGGTCGCCGATGCTGCCCATCACGACGAGGAGTCCGGCGAGGACCAGCGGGTACGCGTCGACGATCCAGAGCTGCGTCGTGGCGTCCGGGTTGAGGGCGCGGGAGATCGACGGCAGCGCGAAGCTCAGGATGGTGTTGTCCACCGAGATGAGGAGGACGGGCATCATGAGCACCGCGAGGGCGGCGAACCGGCGGGTGCGGCTGCCGGTGACGGCGGTGGCGACGGGGCTGGTGAGCAGGGCGGACACGGTGACTCCAGGGACTTCGAGCCGGACCAGGTCGACGGCGGTACTGACGAACGGACCGGACGGGGCGCGGTGTGGACACGCGTCGCGTCAGGACTCCGTTAGTGTACCGTCTGGACGGTGTTGGTTGCAAATGCAACTGACCGCCGGACAGGAGGAACGGTGCGGGCCCGCACCGCGCCTCCTGCCCGTCGCTGGTCGCGTTCGGGTCGGGGCCCGGTCGTCAGGCCGACTCGCGCAGGAGCAGCCGGTGCCGGACCGTGCGCTGCACCGCGTCACCCTGACGCGGCAGCTCGCCGGCGAGCATCCCGAGGGCGAGGTCGAGCGCCTCGCGCGCGACCGCGTCGAGGTCGACGGCCAGGGTGCTGAGCGTCGGTGACACGAGCGAGCCGAGCGGCAGGCCGTCCACCCCCACGACGCGCACGTCTCCGGGGACGTCGACGCCGGCTCGCCGGCACGCCTGCAGCACGCCGAGGGCCATGACGTCGTTGAAGGCGAGGATCGCGTCCTGCCGCCGCCGGCGCGCGAGGATCCGGGTGGTCTCCTCGGCACCGCACTCGGCCGTGCCGTGGTCGGCGTGCACGAGCTCGGGGAGGTACCCGCGCCGCTCGAGGGCGTCCATCATGAGGGTCCCGCGGACGCTCGTGTGCCCCGGCGACGAGTTGTCGAGCACCACCGGGTGCCGGACGCCGGTGGCGACCAGGTGGTCGGCGAGGACCTCGATCGCGTCGGCGGGGTCGATCCAGACGGCGCCCGTCGCGGGCTCGGAGTAGGGGTCGAGCTCGACCATGGGCACGCTGCCGAGGAGCTCCCGCCAGCGCTCGCGCCGCGAACCGAGGTACCCGATGACGACGTCGGTCTGCGCGCCGAGCGCCTGCACCATCCGGTCGGCGTCGCTCGCCAGGTCGACGTCGGCGAGCATGACGTTCCAGCCCTGCTCGGCGGCGAGCCGGAACACGGCCGAGGCGAGCTGCGGGGTGTACGGGTTGCGCAGGTCGTTCACGACGAGCCCGAGCTGGTGGTCGCCGCCGGTGACGAGTCCGCGGCCGAAGCGGGACGGCCGGTAGTCCAGCGCCTCGGCGGCGGCGAGCACCCGCTCCTTCGTCGCCGCGCTGATGCCGGACATGCCGTTCATCGCGCGGGTGACCGTCTGCCGGGACACCCCGGCGGCCGCGGCGACGTCGATGATCGTCGCCCGGCCGCCGGGTGCGGGAACGGGTTCGGTCAGTCGCGGAGGTCCAGCCATGCCACCTGTTCCGGAGTGAGGTCGACGGAGAGGCCGGTCATGGACGACCGGGCTTCCGCGATCGTACGCGGTCCGAAGAGCGGGAAGGTGGGGAAGGGCTGGTGCAGGACGTACGCGAGGGCGATCGCCGTCGCCGGCACCCCGAACCGCTCACCGAGCTCCGACGCACGGCGGAGCCGCTCGAAGTTCTCGTCGCTGTAGTAGCAGCGCACGAGCTCGGCGTCGCTCGTGTCCTCCGGCTTGGCGCGGCCGGTGAAGAACCCACGCGCCTGCGAGGACCACGGCAGCAGCGGCACCTGACGCTCCTCGAGCCACTGCTTCGACGCCGCGTCCGTCGCGTGGCGGCACCCGGCCCACGGGACGTCGTACGCCTCGGCCAGCCCGAAGTGGTTGCTGAGGACCTCGAACTCGTGCTTGCCGTTCGCCCGGGCGTAGGCGTTCGCCTCGTCGAAGCGCGCAGGTGTCCAGTTCGACCCGCCGTACACGCGGATGCGTCCGGCGCGACGGTGCTCGTCGAGGACGTCGACGAACTCCCCCACCGGGATGTCCTCGTCGTCGCGGTGCATCATGTAGATGTCCGCGTAGTCGGTGCCCTGACGCTCGAGGCTCTCGAGCAGCTGGCGGCTGAGCGACTCCGGGTCGCAGAACGGCGTGTGCGCACCCTTGGTGATCACGACGACGTCCTCGCGGACACCACGGTTCTGGATCCACTTGCCGAGCCGACCCTCGAGCACACCACCGCCGTAGATGTACCCGGTGTCGAAGACGTTGCCGCCCTGCTCCACGAACAGATCGAAGATGGCGCTCGCGTGCGCCAGGTCGGGCTGGTTGTCGACACCCATCACCAGTCGGGACATCCGCTTGCCCACACCGGCGACCTCGCCGTAGCGCATCGGGTTGTCGGCACGGTCGGGCTCGTGCGCGGCGACCGTGAGCGGACGGCCGCTGACGGTCGGGATGTCGGCGGTCTCGGCCTCGAACGGGAAGCGCAGGCCGATCGCCGCGCGCCACCGGTCGAGGGTGCGCGCGGTGGCGAGGGACTCGTCGAGCGTGAACTCGGGGGCGTCGACGCGACCGGCCGCGAGGGCCGCCGTGGTCGCGTCGGCCTCGAGCGCGTAGGGGTGCGCGCCGGCGAAGGACAGCGTGCGCGGGTCCTCGTCCACCGTGCTGACCTCGATGGTGGGGTCGTCGCCGAGGGTCCACGGATCGGTCAGCGTGATCTTCCCGGTGGTGCCGTGCACGACCACGGCGTTGTCGTCCTGCACGCGGACACCCGTGCGGAGGTGGGCCGTGATCCGCCGGTCGCCGACCCCGCGGTAGGTGGCGTCTGCCGTCGTCCACTCGTCGACCCCGGTCGGACCGAGCGTGCCGGTGGCGACGAACTCGACGGGCTCGGCGACGGCCACACCGGTCGCGGCCTGCACGATCGCGGCCGCCATGGTGACCGGGTACCCGCCGACGTCGAGGATCCCGCCGCCGGCCGTGTCGACGTCGAACAGCCGGCCGGACCGGGTGCCCGCGCGGAACGCGAACGAGGCGTCGACGTGCGTCACGGTGCCGATCGCGCCCTGGCGGACGAGGTCGAGCAAGGCCGCGGTCTGCGGGTGGAAGCGGTACATGTACGCCTCGACCAGGGGCAGCCCGGCCTGGCGTGCGGCATCGGCGAGCGCCATCGAGGTGCCGTGGTTCGGCGAGAGCGGCTTCTCGCACAGGACGGCCTTGCCCGCAGCGAGCGCCGCGAGGACGAGGGCGGCGTGGCCGGTGTGGACCGTCGAGACGTAGACCGCGTCGACGCGCGGGTCGGCGAGCACTTCGTCGTAGGACGCCGCGGTGACGTCGGCGAACCCGTGGTCGCCGGCCTCGGCCGCGAACGCGCCCGCACGCTCGGTCGACGAGCTGCCGGCGGCGACGAGGGTGGCGCCGACCGCGCTCGCAGGCAGCTGGGAGAGGAAGCGGCGGGCGATCCCACCGGGACCGAGGACGGCCCAGCCCGGGGTGTCGTGCTCGCTCGTGGAGCTGCTGCTGGCGGTGGTCGCGGTCTGCGCTGACATGCGGATCCCTATCGTCTCGTGAACCTTCACGGTCCCGACGACCGTACCCGCCCGTCTCCGCCCCTGCAACGATGTGGATGCTTGACACGGCGTGTCGGCCAGGGCATGCTCTGACCACTTCGTGAGCGTTCACGGTCGAGCGCTCCACGGTTGCACCATCTCAACGACGAGAGCAGGTACTCCAGTGACAGCACCAACGCACAGGCTCAGCAGGAGGGGGTTCCTCGCCGGCGCAGGCGCGCTCGGCGCACTCGCCTCCGCGACCCTCCTCGCCGGGTGTTCCACCGGCACCGCCATCTCCAAGGACCCGGACGAACTCGTCCTCTGGTACTGGAACCGGTCCCTCGACCCGAAGTTCCTGCAGCAGGCCGCCGGGGGCATCAGCGGCCACGAACCGATGCGGCTCCGGCCGGACCTCATCGGCGGGGCGTCCTACGACACGAAGTTCCGGACCGCGCTCGCCGGCAACGCGTTCATCCCCGACGTCCTCATGGTGAACTCGAACTGCTGGCTCTACTTCCCCGACGAGGACCTCTTCACCGACTTCGCCCCCTCCGCCACCGAGCAGTCCGCCTACTACGACTGGAAGCTCTCACTCGGCCGGACCCCGTCCGGGCGGCAGTGCTTCTGGCCGGTCGACACCGGCCCCACCGGCTTCTTCTACAACCAGGAGGTCCTGCGGAAGGCCGACCTCCCCACCGACCCGGACGAGGTGAGCGCGGCGATCCAGAGCTGGGCGGACTTCCGGACCTTCGGCAAGCAGATCAAGCAGCAGACCGGTGCCGCGACGATCATCACCGCGACACAGCTCTTCAACCAGTTCGTCTCCGCGAGCCCGACGCGGTACTTCGACCGCGACGACCAGCCGCTCTACCACGACGACGACAGCTCGATCCGGAAGGCGTGGGAGAACGCCGTCGAGTCGATCCACGCCGGCATCACCGCCAACCTGCAGTCCGGTACCGACCAGAACGCCGGATGGGTCGCGGGCCGGGTCGCCGGGCAGATCGAGGGCGCATGGTGGACGCAGATCATCCACGACACCGCACCGGACCTCTCCGGCAAGTGGCGGATCGCCCGCCAGCCCGAGCGACCCGGGAACAGCGGCGGCTCGTTCCTGGCCGTCCCGAAGTCGTCGAAGGACCCCGAGGCCGCGGTCGCGTTCGCCAAGTGGATCACCCGGCCGGACATCCAGTCCCACACCTACAACGACATCCAGCTCTTCCCGTCGACCCCCGCGTCGTTCGAGAACGGCATCATGCGGAACCCCGGCGAGTTCTTCGGGGACCAGAACCCGCTCGACTTCTTCAGCAAGGCGGCCCCGGAGGTCCCCGTGACGTACATCTCGAACTCCGAGCGGTTCATCGGTGCCTTCGCGACCGAGATCACGAACGTCGAGTCCGCCGGCAAGGACCCGGAACGCGCCTGGAAGGACGCGCTCGACCAGACCGACCGCGTCCTCGCGAAGCGCGGGGTCGCCGCATGAGCGCCCCGATCCGCGAGCAGACCGCCACCACCGCGAACCCCGTCGTCGGGGGCGCCCCCACCGCGTCGATATCGACCGCGGCGACCGGGCAGCGGTTCAGCCTGCGCCGCTTCTGGCCGCAGTACGTGGCGATCGCCCCGTTCTACGTGCTCTTCCTCGTGTTCGGCCTGTTCCCGATCGTCTTCTCGATCGTGCTGTCGTTCACCGACTGGGACGGCGTCGGCTCCCCCGCGTTCGTCGGGCTCGCGCAGTACCAGTACCTCGTCAGCGACCCGCGCTTCTGGAACGCCGTCGCGAACACCTTCATCATCTGGATCATCTCGACCGTCCCGATGCTGTTCCTCGCGCTCGTGCTCGCGTTCCTGCTGCACGGCAACATCCGGGCGAAGGGCTTCTACCGGGTCGCGTTCTTCATCCCGAACGTCACGAGCATGGTCGCGATGGCCATCGTGTTCGGCTCGGTGTTCTCGGACGGGTTCGGGCTCGTCAACGCCGCCCTCCGCGCCGTCGGTGCCGATCCGGTCGGCTGGCTGTCGTCGTACTGGGGCATCAAGGTGACCATCGCGGTGATGGTCATCTGGCGGTGGACCGGGTACAACGCGATCATCTACCTAGCCGGGCTGCAGTCGATCTCGACGGAGCTGTACGACGCGGCGAAGGTGGACGGCGCGAACACGTGGCAGATCTTCACGCGGATCACGATCCCGATGCTGCGGCCGGTCATCCTCTTCACGGTGATCACGTCCACGATCGGCGGGCTCGGCCTCTTCACGGAGCCGCAGATCCTGTTCAACGGACAGGCGGTCGGTGGACCGGACGAGGCCGGCATGACGATCGTGCTCTACCAGTACGACCAGGCGTTCAACCAGTTCGACTTCGGGTACGGCTCGGCGATCGCCTGGGTGCTGTTCTTCTTCTCCGTGGTCTTCGCGATCATCAACTGGCGACTGCTCAGTGAACGCGACGGGCTCAAGACCCCTCGGCGACTGCGCACCCCGCGCACCGTCACGACCAGCGCGAAGGGATCCCGCGCATGAGCGCCGACACCGCACCCCGGACCACGAACACCGCCGCCGCCCTCGGGCGACCGAACACGGTCACCGACCGGCCCGACGACCACCGCCGTGGGTTCCGGCACGGTTGGGTCGGACGGCTCGTCACGCACCTGTGCCTCGTCGTCGGCGTCGTGCTGTCGATCTTCCCCTTCTACTGGCTGCTCGTCATGTCGACGTCGTCGAACGCGCAGATCTTCGGCTACCCGCCGTCGCTGTGGTTCAGCGACCACACCATGCAGAACCTCGCCACGGTGTTCAGCAGCGTCGACATGCTCCGGGCGCTCGGCAACACCGTCGTCGTGGCCGGCAGCACCGCGGTCCTCGTGATGCTGTTCGACTCGCTGGCGGCGTTCGCGTTCGCGAAGTACGAGTTCCCGTTCAAGCGCTCCCTGTTCACCGTGATGCTGGCGACGTTCCTCGTCCCCGGCAGCCTGTCGCTCGTGCCGAGCTTCGTGCTCATGGCGAACCTCGGCTGGATCGGCGGGCTCCAGGCGCTCATCGTCCCCGGGGCGGCGAACGCGTTCGGCATCTTCCTGCTCCGCCAGTTCGCGACGGGGTCCATCCCGAACGAGGTGATCGACTCCGCCCGCGTGGACGGCGCCGGGTTCTTCCGGACCTGGTGGTCGATCGCGGTGCCCATGCTCCGCGGCGGCCTGGCCTTCCTCGGCATCTTCACCTTCATCACGGCGTGGAACGACTACGTGTGGCCGCTCATCGTGCTGATCGACCCGAAGGGCCAGACACTGCAGGTGGCCCTCGCCTCGCTGAGCTCGGTGAACGCGACCGACCTCGGCTCGGTGATGGCCGGCGCGGTGATCAGCGTGTTCCCGCTCATCGGGGTGTTCATCATCGGCTCGAGGCACTTCATCGCGAACATCGCGGCGGGGGCGCTGAAGGGCTGACCAGACCCGCAGGCGCCGCGGAGGATGGCCCGCGGCGCCTGCGCACCCGTGCGCTGCACACGCGTCGCGCGCGTCCCATGGCAGACTTCCGGCATGGCAAGCGCCCGCGATCGTGTCCTGGACAGCTTCGTCGCCATCGTGTGCGAGGAAGGAGAGCGTCCGGCGACCCTCGACGCCGTGGCCGCCCGGGCCGGGGTCTCCAAGGGTGGACTGCTCTACCACTTCGGCTCGAAGGCCGCCCTGGTCGAGGGCCTGTGCGAGCGCCTGTCCGACCTCTCCGCCATCGACGTCGACCGCATGCGTGACGCCGAGGACGGGGCCGCCCGCTACTTCGTCCGGAACTGCCAGTTCGTCGGCAGCGAGCTCGACCTCGCCCTCCTCGCCGCGAGTCGCCTGCAGCAGGCCGGCTACGAGGAGGCCGGCCGGACCCTCGACGACACCGAGAACGCCTGGCTGGCGACGCTCGTCGACTCGCTCGGGGACGCACCCACCGCGCAGGCGATCAAGCTCCTCGGCGACGGGCTGTACCACGCGGCGTCGCTCGGGGCCGCGAGCGACGTGCGACCGGACCGCGCGTCCGTGGACATGGAGTCGCTCCTCGCCGTCGTCGACCGCCTGATCGCCACCCGTCCCGGCGCGTGAACCGCGATCCCCGCTCCTGGGGATAGACTGGGTCCGATCCACCCGCCTGATTCCGGAGGTACCACTGTGGGCCGCGTCATCGCCGCTGTTTTCTCGATCCTGCTGCTGCTGGTTTCGATGTACCTGTTCGGCTTCGCGTTCCAGGTGAGCTCGGGTCAGGCGTTCATCTTCATGGGCGGCGTCCTGCTCATGTGTCTCTCCTTCTTCCTGCCGATCCACGTGTTCGGCAAGCGGTAGTCGCCCGACACCGCACGACGAACGGCCCCGCACCTGAAGAGGTGCGGGGCCGTTCGTCGTCCAGGCGTGCAGCGTCGAACCAGGGTTCCGACATCGCACCGGGCGCGACCCGCCGTTCGATGTCGGAAACGTGGTTCGATCACCCACCGGCCCGGCGCGCCAGGAGGCGCGGGTCGGCTACGCGAGCACGCGCAGCCGGCGCAGGGTCACCGCCGTCGACACGGCGGCGTGCACGGCCTCGGCACCCTTGTCCTCCTTCGAGCCGGGCAGCCCGGCACGGTCGATGCCCTGCTGCTCGTCGTCGAGGGTCAGCACGCCGAAGCCGACCGGCTTGCCGGTGTCGATCGCGACGCGCGTGAGTCCGCTGGTCGCCGCGTCCGAGACGTACTCGAAGTGCGGGGTGCCGCCGCGGATGATCACGCCGAGGGCGACCGCCGCGTCGAAGCCTGCCTCGAGGGCGGCCTTGGCGACGACGGGCAGCTCGAAGCTACCAGGGACGGGGATGACCTCTGCCGAGGCGCCGAGGCGTTCGACCTCGCGCTGCGCGCCGGCGAGGAGGCCGCCGGCGATCTCGTCGTGCCACTGCCCGGCGACGATCGCCACCCGGATGCCGCTGCCGTCGACGTGGTCGCGTTCCGCCGCGCCTGCTCCGCTCATCGTGCTGTTCCTTCCGTGGGTGCGGACTCCGCCGCCGCCCGGTCTGCCGCGTCCAGCCACTCGGCGAGTGCGGCGATGGTGATGACGGGCACGCCGGCGCGTGCCCCGAGTCCGAGGAGTCCCGGCAGGCGCATCATGCTGCCGTCCTCGTCGACGATCTCGCAGATCGCCGCGGCGGGACGCAGCCCCGCGGCGGTGACGAGGTCGATCGCTGCTTCGGTGTGCCCCGCACGCTCGCGGACGCCGCCCGGCCGCGCCCGCAGCGGGACGACGTGCCCGGGGCGGTGCAGGTCGTCGCGGACGGACGCCGGGTCGGCGAGGACGCGCAACGTTCGGGCACGGTCGTGCGCGCTGATGCCGGTCGTGACGCCGACCGCGGCGTCGACGGTGACGGTGTAGGCGGTCCCGCGGACGTCCTCGTTGTGGACGACCATCGGGGGGAGGTCGAGGGCGTCGGCGATCTCGACGCTCACCGGCGCGCAGATGAAGCCGGACGAGTGCGCCACGGTCCAGGCGATCCACTCGGGGGTGGCGAGCTCGGCGGAGAGGATGACGTCGCCCTCGTTCTCACGGTCCTCGTCGTCGGCGACGATCACCGGACGCCCGGCCGCGATGGCGGCGATCGCCTCGTCCACGGTCGACAGCCCGAGGGCGCCGGGCGTGGCCGCCTGCGGGACCGGACGTGCCCCGGCGACCATCACCGTGCCTCCTGGCCGAGCGCAGCCGTCTCGAGCGGCCGCACCGCGGCGTCGAGCCGCAGCATCCGCCGGACGTGCCGGGCGAGGACGTCGGTCTCGATGTTCACGCGGCCCCCAGGGACGCGTGCGCCGAGGGTCGTGGCCTCGAGCGTCTCGGGGATGAGGCTCACCTCGAACCAGGCGTCCGCGGCCGGGGTGTCCTCGGTGGACACGGCGCTGACCGTCAGCGAGACGCCGTCGATCGCGATCGAGCCCTTGTCGACGACCAGGGGGCTGAGGTCCGGCGCGAGCGAGAACCGGACGCGCCGCCAGCCGTCGCCGTCCGCGGTCTCGAGGACGGTGGCGGTGCCGTCGACGTGCCCCTGCACGATGTGCCCGCCGAGCCGGTCGCCGACCGAGGCCGCACGCTCGAGGTTGAGCCGGTCGCCGACCGCGAGCGCCCCGTGCGCGCTCATGTCGAGCGTCTGCTTCATCACGAAGGCCGTGAAGGTCTCCGGGGTCTGCTCGACGACGGTCAGGCAGACGCCGCTCGTCGCGATGGAGTCGCCGTGTCGGGCGTCCTGGACCACGATGGGCCCGCGGACGGTGAGCGCGACGGAGTCGCCGTGCTGCTCGACGGCGGTGACGGTGCCGAGTTCCTCGATGATGCCGGTGAACACTGGTGTCCTCTCAACGGGACTCCGGGGGTGTTCGACGATCGTCGGCATCGACGGACGGACGCACCACCTGCGTGGTCACGTGTCGTCCGCCAGCGCGCCTCCCATCCGGACTTTCACCGTCGGTCCCGGAATCCCACCGGGTCAACCTCTGCCGGGTTCGCACCCGTCATCAGTTCGTGGACTGTCACCACCGGTTCGGACTTGCACCGACCCCGGAGCGCTTGCGTACCGGGAACGATACCCCAACCAGGTGACGGACACGTTGCGCCGGTTCCGCGGACGTAACCGGACGTCGCGCGCTCGCGCCTGCGGGCCGGGAGGCGCGGTGCGGCCGGTCCACACGGCGCGCGTCCGCCGGTCGGTGCCGTGGGCCGCGGGGCGGACCGCCGCCGCGCCTCCCGGCCCCGCGTGGCGCGCTCAGCCGCGTCCGCGGGCCAGCGCCACCGCCTGCCGGAGCGACAGGTCGGGCAGGTACGCGCGGACCACGGCGATCCCGATCGACGGCAGCGCGACGGGGTCCGGGTAGGCGAGCACGAGCGGGTGCAGGTCGGGACCGAACTTCTGCTTGAAGCGCAGCAGCGACCGGAACCCGTACACCGGCTCGAGCACGCCGCCGACGAGGTCGAGCAGGCTCTGCACGCCGTCCGCCGGCTGGGCGCTCTCGGCGGCCTGGGCGAGCGGCGCGGCCGACAGGCTCAGCCGCTCGATCCCGTCCTCGCGCATCCGGTCGGCGGCACTCGCGACGAGGAACTCCATCACCCCGTTCGGAGCGGCCGGCGTGCGACGCATGACGTCGAGCGTCCAGGCCACGACCCGGCCGTCGCGGTGCCCGGGCAGCCAGCTCGTGACCGCGAGGACGGTGCCCTCCTCGTCCTGGGCGACGAGGGTGCGCACGGCGGGGTCGCGCATCTCGTCGACCCCGCCGAGGGTGAAGCCCATCTCGGGGAGCTCGCGCTCGGCGACCCACTCCTCCGAGATGGCCTCGATCTGCCTCGTGGTGGCCGCCGGCAGCTGCTGCCAGCTCGACCAGGTGGCGGTGAGGCCCTCGCGTGCCGCCTTGTTCACGGAGGTCCGGACGTCCTGCTTCTTCTTCCCGCTCGTGGTCCAGGTGCGGGGGTCGAAGTCGGCGTCCTCGGCGACGGGGAGGGTGCCCCACCCCTGCGCAGTGAGGACACCGGCCGTCTCCGCACCGATCCCGTAGAACACCGCGGTCCACCCGTTGTCGTCGCACCACCGGGCGAAGGCGGTCATCGCGGCCGCTCGCGCGTCGGGCCAGCCGAACGGCCCGCCGACCGTCACCGCGACCCGGCCGTTCCGGCGGAAGGCGACGCCGGCGCGACCGTCCTCGGCGAACCAGTAGGCGTTCCCCTGCCAGGTCGTCATCCAGCCGAAGGCGTCCCCGCCGCCGGCGACGAGCAGGGCCCGGGCGCGCTCGCGGTCGGCGTGCGTGGCGTCGGCGTCCGCGTCGGGCTCGACGGCACCGGTCGGCCGGACGGCGGCGATCGCGACGACCGTCCAGAGCACCGGTCCGCTCAGCCCGAGCACGAGCCGGAGCGCGTGGTCGAGGGACGGCAGCCGGTCCCACGAGCTGACCGGCGCGAGGGGTCCGAGCACGGCGAGCGCCAGGCGCAGCGGGTCCTCGACGTGGTGTGCCGACGACGCTGCGACGACGAGCACGACGACGACGAGGCCGATGGCCGCCGCCCCGACGGTCACCGCGAAGGTCACGACACGGCGTCGACTGGTGAGGACCGTGAACGACCGCCGCAGCAGGACGAGGACGACGGCGGTGCCGAGCGGGACGACGATGGACGCGACGATCGACACGTCCGTGACGAACGGGTCCTGGACGCCGTGCAGCGCGACGGTGCGCCCCGGGACGAGGCCGTACGTGATCGCCGCGGCGACGGCGGTCACGGTGTCGACGACCACCACGAGCCACACCGCGAACCGGCTGCCGCGGAAGAGTCCGAGGCCGCCGACGACGAGCACGAGGAGCGGCGCCACGGCGAGCAGGAGGGTCCAGGGGCTCGTCGTGTGGAACGTGAGGAGGCCGCGGAGGCACTCCCCCGGCACCCCGTCCGACCGGCACCCCCGCACGGGCGACACCGGCCCCTGGCCGACGACCGCGGCGATCGGCGCGAGGAGCCCGACGCGCGCGCGGGAGACGAGCGCGATGACCGGGCCGACGGCGGACACGAGCACGGCGGTGCCGAGCAGCACCCGGGTCTCACGGTGCGAGCTCCGCACCCAGCCCTGCCGCTTCGGGGTGCGGCGGAGGAGCTCGCCGAGCACCCAGCCGGCGGCCGCGGCGAGGACGGCGGACAGGTCGGAGACGTGCCCGGCGTACAGCAGCAGCGCGGCCACCACGGCCAGCGCGTTCACCCGGATCCGGCGGCGCCACAGGGTGCCCGCGAAGGCACTCGCGGTGACGACCGTGCCGACGATGGCGGTCCACGGGTCGAAGCTCGTGGCACGGCCGAGCACCATCGGCACCGCACCCCGACCGTCGAGGTCGACGAGCACGGCGAACGCGGCGATCCCCGTGCCCACGATCGTCGTCACCACGAACGCCAGCGCCGTCCGCCACGACCCCATCAGCCGCTCCGACGACCCGACGAGGACGACCACCCCGGCGAGCGTCACCAGCAGGGCGAGGACGCCGGTCGAGGCGGCGAAGACGCGGAACGGCCCGAACACCGTCGCCTGTGCGCCGTGCTGCAGGCGGAGGACGAACGCGAGCGTCGAGGTCGCGAGCACGAGGACGACGATCGCGGTGGTGACCGGACGCGTCACGACGAGGCGGCGGACGGTCGACACCGCCTGGGACACCCTGCCGGCGGCGGCGCTCACAGCGGACCGTTCGCGGGGAGACCGAGGTGCGCGAGCACCGACGGCAGACCGTGCGCGAGGACGTACCGGACGGTGTTCCAGTCGTGCGCCGAGCCCGGCGACACGACCAGTTGCGTGCTGATGCCCTCGGACTCGGCCGCTGCCCGGAGCGTGGCGGTGGACGCCTTGTACGGGGCGTCGTCGCCACCGACCCCGAAGACGACGAGGTGGTCGGCGTAGCGGCCGTGCGCGCGCATCTCGGCGATCGGCGTCGCCGCGTCGTACGCCGACCGGGATCCGTCGAACCCGACCGCGATGGTGTGCTGCAGGCTGCCGTTCTTCGGTGCGAGCTCGCTGGAGATCGCCAGGGTCGACCCGAAGACGTCCGGGTGGGCCGACGAGAACTGCATCGCGCACGTCGCCCCCTCGGAGAACCCGACGACGCCCCAGCCCGAGGGCGCGGTGGCGACCGCGAGGTGCTTGCGGATCCAGTCGACGGTGTCGGTCATGACGTAGGTCTCACTGCGGCCGAGGCGCCGGGAGTCGACGCACATCGGGTTGCGGTTCGGCGCGCCGAGCTGGTCCGGCGCGACGACGATCGGCGCGAGGCCGTCGTGGGCTGCAGCGTACCGGTCGAGGTACTGCCCCATGTTCCCGGTCTGGAAGAGGTCCGACGGCTCGCCGGGCTGCCCGGAGAGCGCCACGAGCACGGGGAGCGCCGGAGCGTTCCGCACCTGGGCGGCCGGCGGCAGCCAGACGACGGCCTTCCGTGCGTGGAAGTGCGAGATCGTGCCGGGGATCTTCGCGCTGAAGGTCTCGCCCCGCTTCGGCATGTCCGCGGGTGCGTGCCAGTCGTGCAGGTCGACCAGCCGCTGCACCGTCGGGTTGCGCTCGGCGAGGTCCCGGGTCTTGTAGGGGTTCGTCGCGATGGCCTGCTCGACGTTCTTGTAGAAGCCGAAGTCGACGTTGACCCCGAGCCCCGCCGCCAGCAGCAGGCTCGCGGCGGCGGCGACCGCGACCACCCGACCGGTCCACCCACCCTGCACGAGCAGCACGACGAGCAGCAGCACGCCGGCACACGCGAAGGCGACCCACATGCGGGTCACCGGGGTGAAGGCGACACCGAACGCGTCCTGGACGTCCCCGAACCACCAGACGAGCGCCAGCCCGACGGCGGCACCGACCACGAGGGCGGCGACCCGGACGAGTACCCGACCGAGCGACCTCGGCCGGGCGAGGAGCGCCCACACGACGAGTGCGGCGGCGATGACGTCGACCGGCACGAGGACGTTGGAGCCCGTGATGGGGATGCGCAGGAGGTCGTGGAACACGCTCTCATCGTGGCGCTGCCCCGCTGCCGGGCGGCCCCGGAGGCGCTTCTGCTCCGCACAGGTTCACCATTGTCGGCTCCCAGGCAGCCTTCGGCATGCGTCCAGCTGTCCGCGGACACGGGTGTGAGGGGCACCGCGGCACGGTGCCCCTCACGGTCCGCCCGACGTCAGTGCTGCCGGCGCAGCACCATGGTCGCCGCTCCGGCGAGGAGCAGCAGCAGGGCGAGGGCCGCCGGGAGGGCCGGCGACGGCGCTCCCGTGTACGCCAGGGCCGGCTGCGTGCCCGACCCGTCCGCGGCAGCCTGGGCGACGGTCGCGGTGCCGGTCGTGGTGGCGACGAGCGTCGCGGTCCGGGAGGCGCTGGTCACCGCGGCGACGTCGGTCACCGTCGCGGGGGCGGTCACCGTTCCGGGTGTGGTGCCGTCGCCGGCGCCGGTGCCGCCGCCGGGCGTCGTGCCGTCACCGGGCGTGGTGCCGTCGCCGGGGTCGGTGCCGCCACCGGGCGTGGTGCCGTCACCGGGGTCGGTGCCGCCACCGGGCGTCGTGCCGTCACCGGGGTCGGTGCCGCCACCGGGGGTCGTGCCGCCGCCGGGCGTGGTGGTGCTGGTGCCGTCGCCCACGATGCCGATCCCGTTGCCGCCGACGGTGATCGGGAGGCTGATGACCGGCGTGACCTGGCTGCCCGACAGGAGTCCCCCGTCACCGGAGGTGGAGCCTCCCGTGGTGGGCGTCGTGGTCCCGCTGGTCGGGGCGGTCGAGCCCGAGCCCGAGCTCGTGCCGTCGCCGAGGACGCCGATGCCGTTCCCGCCGATGGTCACCGGGACGGACACCACCGGGGACACCTGCGTGCCCGAGGCCGTGCCGTCCGCACCCGAGGTGGAACCACCCGCGGCCGGTGTGGTCGTCCCGGTCGCCGGGGTCGCTGCCCCGGTCGAGGTGCCGTCGCCGAGCAGCCCGATGCCGTTGCCCGACACCGTCACCGGCACCGCGACCGCACCGAGGACCTGCGTCCCCGAGAGCACTCCGTCGCTGCCGGAGGTCGAACCACCAGCGGTCGGCGTCGTGGTCCCGGTCGCCGGGCTCGTCGAACCCGTGCTCGTCCCGTCACCGACGAGGCCGATGCCGTTGCCACCGATCGTCACCGGGACCGACACCACCGGGGACACCTGCGTGCCCGAGGCCGTGCCGTCCGACCCGGAGGTCGAACCACCCGCGGTCGACGTCCTGGTCCCGGTCGCCGGAGCGGTTGCCCCTGCCGAGGTGCCGTCGCCGACGAGGCCGATGCCGTTGCCCGACACCGTCACCGGGACGGCCACCACCGGCGCGACCTGCGTGCCCGACGCCGTGCCGTCCGACCCGGAGGTCGTCGGTGCCGCGGCGGGCGCTGCAGCCGGGGCCGCCGGAGCAGCCGGAGCAGCCGGGGCCGCAGCGGGTGTTGCGGCAGCGGCAGCGTCGCCACCGATGGCGATCGCGTTGCCCGAGACCTGCACGGGCGCGGTCACCGCGGGCACCACCTGGGTCCCGGACGCGATGCCGTCAGCGCCCGACGTGGACGGCGACGCGGCAGGAGCCGGAGCCGAGGACGACGGTGCGGCCGGAGTCGCCGGCGCTGCGGGTCGGGTGACCGACGACACGGCATCACCGAGGACCCCGAGTGCGTTGCCGGTCGCGGACACCGGCGCGTCGATCGACGGCGCCACCTGCGTGCCCGAGGCGGTGCCGTCCGCACCGGAGGTCGTCGCCGCGTTCGCCGCGACCGCACCCCCGAGCGTCAGACCGCCGACGAAGAGGGCGAACCAGAGCCCTCTCGAGACGTACTTGTTCATGATCGTTGCTCCCTGATCGAGATGAGATGTGGGCCGACCGCGGGAGGCGGCCGGTGGTGCGTGCCTGCCGTGCCGGACAGGCGCACCGATCTCAGTCAGGGGCGACGTCGTGCTCGCCGACGACCGACGCGGGGACGGCGTCGTCGGAGAGGGTGCCGCGTGACCCCGCGGCGAGGGAGACCTGGTCGTCGGAACCGACGATGCCGACGGCTGCTGTCGACCCGGCGGAACCGGCAGCGCTGCCACCGAGGGCACCCGCTCCGGAGGGGTCCGCGGGGCCGTCGAACGTGACGCCGTGCCCCACCGGGACGAGGAGTGCCCGCCCGCCGTACGTCGCGTCCCGAACGGTCGACACCGAGGCCACGGCCGCCGGGTCCACGGACACGGAGCCCCCGGCCGCGGGACGGTGCGCGGCGGGTTCGGGGACGACGGCCAGGGCGCCGGCACCCGCGGTGTCCGGTGCGGAGGCCGCCTGCGGCGGGACGGACGCCACGGGGGTCGTGGACCCGCCGCTCACCGGGCCGGTGGGGACGTCGACGACGGGATCCGCGCCTCCCGGCAGGACGCCGCCGACCGTCGGGGGCAGGTCGGTGACGACCTCCGGGACCGAGCCGACGACCGCGCCGACGCCGCCGAGGGTGTCGTCCACGAGACCGGCGACCGGGCCGGTGACGGTCCCGAGGGTGTCGTCACCGAGCACGGACCGGACGACCGGGACGCCGCCGACCACGCCGTCGAGCGTGTGCACGACGGTGGTGACTGGGCGCACGTCGGCGAGGGTCGGGACGGTACCGGTGACGGGATCGAGCACCCTCGCGACCGTGTCGGTGACGGGCCTGGAGGCGCTGCTCGCCTCCCCGGGTCCGGCCTGCGGCCCGTCGGTGGTCGCGTCGGTCGGCGCCACGGGCGCCGTGTTTGTAAGCGCCGCGGGCGCTGTGTCTGCCGGCGCGGCGGGCGCTGTGTCTGCCGGCGCGGCGTGGGCGGCCGAGGTCGGGGCGGTGGCCGTTGCGGGTGCGGGTGCTGCCGGAGCGGGGCTCGACGACTGGGCGGAGGCGGGCGCGTGCAGGGCGGGAGCCGGCGCGTGCGCGGCGGGAGCGGGCGCGGCGGGAGCGGCGTGCGTCGGTGCGGCAGGGGCGGCCTGCGTCGGTGCGGCCGGGGCGGCGTGCGTCGGTGCGGCCGGGGCGGCGTGCGTCGGTGCGGCCGGGGCGGCGTGCGTCGGTGCGGCCGGGGCGGCGTGCGTCGGTGCGGCCGGGGCCGGAGCGGCAGGTGCGACAGCCGTCCGGACCGGATCGACGACCCGCTCCACGGTGTGCCCGACCCCGCCGGCGACCCCGTGGACGGTGTCGCCGAGGCCGTCGACGACCCCGCCGACCAGGCTGCGGTCGTGCGACTGCACGGGCGTCGGTGCGGACGCCGCCGAGGCAGGTCGAGCCCCGAGGACGAGCGAGAGCAGCACGAGGGCAGCGGCGATGCCGACGCCGAACACGACGTACCGGAGCACCACGCGCCAGGGTGCGCGCAACGGCTGGTCCATGCGCTCACCTCCTGATCTCGGCTGCGCACGTAGAGTGGTTGTCCGGCAATGTACGCCACTCGGTTCCGGATCGCATCCCGTTTCGGAAGAAATCGTCAGGAAAGGCCGGTCTTGGTCTCGATCTTCAACGCCCCCACGCGCAACCTGGACGTCGTCACCCTGCACGAGATCCTGCGCCTCCGGCAGGACGTGTTCGTGGTCGAGCAGGCCGCCGCCTACGCGGACATCGACGGCCGCGACCTCGAGCCCGGGACGCTGCAGTTCTGGGCGGGACAGGGCTCGGTCGACGCGACGCTCCGGCTCCTGCGCGAGGCGGACGGCACCGAGCGCATCGGCCGGGTCGCCACCGCGAAGGCCGCCAGGGGGCAGGGTCTGTCCTCGCGCCTGATGGAGGCCGCGATCGCCGAGGCACGCTCGGCGCGCATCGCGATCGACGCGCAGGCACACCTCGAGCAGTGGTACGCCCGCTTCGGGTTCGTGCGCTCGGGCGCCGACTTCAACGAGGACGGGATCCCGCACCTCCCGATGACCCGGACGCGCTGAGCCGCCCCGGTCAGAGGCTTCCGGGTCAGGCCCGCCAGCGCCGGAGCTCGTCGAACGAGCGGCCCTGCTGTGCGCGGTCCGCGACGAGCCGTTCGAACACGATGTTCGTCTGCGTCGTCGCGACCGACGGGTCGCCGCTCAGCTCGTCGGCCACGAAGTCGCGCAGCTGCTCGGTCGACGTGCACGCGATGTGCACGAGGAAGTCCTTGTCGCCCGCGAGGAACGACACGTCCTGCACGACGGGCACCCGGAGCAGGCGCTTCGCGAAGTCCCGGAGCTCGTGGCGTGCGGCGGCGTGCACCCGAACCGAGACCATCGCCTCGATCGCGAAGCCGAGCCGGGCCACGTCCACGTCGGCCCGGTAGCCGCGGATCACCCCGGCGTCCTCGAGCGCCCGGACCCGCGTCAGGCACGTCGACGGTGCGATGCCGACCGCGGCGGCCAGCCGGTTGTTCGGGATGCGGGCGTCGGCGGCCAGGGTCCAGAGGATCCGCTCGTCGACCTCGTCGAGGCGCGGCACGGGGTCGGGGCGGCGGACGTGGCGATCGGACACGGCTCGACGCTACCGCGCCCCGGCACGACCGCGCGTCCGGCGGGACCGCCAGCTCGCGGCAGCACCGTCGTCTTCTCGGCGTGTGACCGTTCCGGTTCGCGATCCTCGGGATCCGCGAACCGGAACCGTCACGCGCCGGACGGAACCTCCCCGTCCGCGCCGCTCCTGGGAACCCGCCGCTCCTGGGAACCCGCCGAACATGCGGACCGCCCCTGTGACGACCACCACCTCCGACGCGTCACCCTGGTGGGCGCGGACGATCGCGCCCCAGGAACTGGAGACACCATGAGCACCGACCACGACGACACGACCACCGGCAAGCCGTCCTTCCGTGACACCGTCACAGCCGGGCTCGTGCAGAAGGCGCTCGAGCCGGTGCTGCGTGCTGTCCGCGACGAGGTCGCATCGGCACGACGTGAGATCGGTGAGCGGGTCAGCGGTGCGAAGTCCGGACTCGTGCTGACCGGCGTCGCCGTGGCCTTCGCGCTGACGACGCTCGTCCTGCTCGCCGGCTTCGTGGTGGCGCTGCTCGCCCTCGCGCTGCCCGTGTGGGCGGCGACCGGGGTCACGCTCGTCGTGTTCGCGGTCGTGACCGCCGTCCTCGCCGCGGTCGGGGTCCGGGGCATCCGTCGCGGTGTCCCGCCCGTGCCGACGGACACGATCCACGAGGCGAAGGACCGGATCACCGGGGCCTGAACGACGTCACTACATCGCGAGCGTCATGCCGACGACCGCGACGGTCATCGCGAAGACTTCGCCGCTCCGGACGGCTCGGCGGTCGTCCCGTGCCCACTCGTACCGGAGCAGCCACCCGCTGAAGGCGCAGTAGCCGATGACGCCCGCGCCGAGCACCGCACTGAGCGCGATGCCGTGCGCCGCGTGGTCGTCGGCGAGACCGGTGGCGTGCCCCATCAGGAGCATGCCCGACATCACGACCGCCGACAGTGCACGGTGGACGTCCATCGGCTCGGCACGGCGGCCGTCGGCGCGGCGGCGGCGCATGACCGGCAGCGGCGCGAGCAGGAGCAGCACCGTGGCTGCGAGGAGCGTCCACACCGCCCCGGCGTGCACGACGGGCAGGAGCATCGCGACGAGCATCACCGCCGCCGGCACGATCACGCCGGGGCGCGGTCGGTACCGGTCCCCCACGATGCAGCACACCGACGCGAACTGCGGCACGACGAGCATGGCGTCGGCGACGGTCTCGTGCACGGCGTGTCCTCGGGCGGCGGGGTGGTGCGGGGTCGGGTCAGTCCTCGGCGCGGGAAGCGGCCTTGGCGGCACGCTCCTGCTTCACGCGGGCGTTCTCCGCGTGCACCGCGGCCTGGGTCGCGCGCTCGCGGACGAGCCACTCGGGCTTCTGCTCGAGCAGCGTCTTGATCTCGGCCGTGGTGAGCGGTTCGTCGATGCCCGCACGGGTCAGCCCTGAGATCGACACGCCGAGCTTCTGCGCCACGACGGGTCGCGGGTGCGGTCCGTCGCGACGGAGGTCCTCGAGCCAGGTCGGGGGTTCCGTGCGGAGTTCGTCGAACGCGGTCCGGCTGATCGGCGCGTCCCGGAAGGTCTCCGGGGCGGCCGCCAGCAGGATGCCGAGCTTCTTCGCGGCCGTCTCGGGCTTCATGGTCTGTTCCTGCGCCATGGACACAAGGGTACGGCCCCTATGCTCGGTTGCATGACCGCGGCACTCACCATCGCCTTCGTGCCGGGGGTGTCCCCTGCGAAGTGGGCCCGCGTCTGGCGCGAACGCTTCCCCACGATCGAGCTCCGACTCCGCCCGATCGGCGCGGACGAGGTCGACGCCGCACTCGCCGGCGAGGCCGACATGGTCTTCGCCCGGGTCCCGGTCTCCGACGCGCACAACGCCATCCCGCTCTGGACCGAGACCGCCGTCGTCGCGATGCCGAAGGACTCCCCGCTCGCGGACCTCGGCGAGGTCGACCTCGCCGCGACCGACGTCCACGTGGTGGACCCCGGCCCGGTGCCGGCCGACGTCGACGCCACCCTCGACCTGGTCGAGGCGAACGTCGGCGTGGCCGTCCTCCCCCAGTCGCTCTTCCGAGCCGCGAGCCGCAAGGAACTCGTCAGCCGCACGCTCGTCGGCTCGTCCGGCACCCGGATCGTGCTCGTCTGGCGCACCGAGGACGCGACCGACACGACCGAGGAGTTCATCGGCGTCGTGCGCGGACGCACCGCGAACAGCTCGCGGGGCGAGCAGGACCAGCCCGGAGGCGCGGCTCCGGACGAGAAGACCGGGTCGCGTCCGGCGAAGGGCGGCGGCAAGGCCGCACCGTCGAACGCGAAGACCGTCGCGAAGCGGGGCGCCACCAAGGGCACCGGCGGCAAGAGCGGCGGCGGGAAGAACTCGACCGGGCGCGGCCGCGTCCAGCGGGGCATGAAGGGCAAGCCGAAGCGCGGGTCGAAGGGCAACCGGTGACCGACACGCACCTCGTCCCGATGCCGACCGAGCGGCTGCCCGGCTGGCTCGAGGACACGATGACCGAGTACGTCGCGTCCCGGATGCGCGCCGGCGAGACCCGGGAGCGCGCCGAAGCGAACAAGCAGGAGTCCCTGGACAAGTGGTTCCCGGACGGTGCGCCGCTGCCGGACCACCTCGTCTGGGACGTCACCGACGGCGCCGATGACGTCGTCGGGTACCTCTGGATCGGGCCGTTCGCGCCGGGCAGCGCCGAGTGGTGGGTGTTCGACGTCGAGATCCACGAGCCGTACCGGCGCCGTGGACACGCCCGCCGGGCACTCGAGCTCGCGCACGAGGCCGCCCGCGCACACGGAGCCCGCTCGATCGGCCTGAACGTCTTCGGCTACAACACCGGTGCGCAGGAGCTGTACGAGCAGCTCGGCTACGGCGTGACCGCGACGCAGATGCGTCTGCCGCTCGACTGACTCAGCGCATCACGGCCGCAGCGGCACGGGCGACGCGCTCGCCGCGGGAGTCCTCGGCGGCGGCCCGGGCGGCCGTCACCACCCGGGTGTCCGCGCGGACGGCGGAGCCGGCGTCGAACGGTGGCTGGGGGTCGTACTCGATCTGGAGCTGGATGGCCTCGGCCGCGGGGCGCCCGGCGAGCTCGGAGGCGAGCCACAGCGCCATGTCGATGCCGGCGCTGACCCCGGCCGCGGTGACGATCGCCCCGTCGTCGACCACGCGGTCGTCCACGGGCTGCGCGCCGAACGCCGCGAGCATCGGCTTCGACGCCCAGTGCGTCGTCGCACGCTTGCCGGCCAGCAGCCCGGCCGCGCCGATGACGAAGGCACCGGTGCAGACCGAGGTCACCCAGGTCGCCCGCTCGGCCTCGCGCCGGACGAAGCCGATCACCGCCGGGTCGAGCATCGCGTCGAAGGCTCCGTCGCCACCGGGGACCACCAGCACGTCCGCCGGGCTCGCGTCCGCGATGGTCGTGGTCGGCACGAGGGACAGGCCGCAGTCGCTCGGGACCGGGTCGAGGGTCGCCGCGACGTACTCCACGCGTGCCCCGGGGACGCGGGACAGCACCTGCGCGGGCCCGGTCAGGTCGAGCTGCGTCAGGCCCGGGAACAACAGGAACGCGATGCGGACCTCGGCGGGGTCGTGCGCCGGGGTGCGGGCATCGGCGTCGCCGGTCGGCTCGGGCGTCGGGACCTCGGCGTCGAGCGGCACCTCGACCACCTCGGAACCGACCGGGTGCACGGGGCGGACGCGCGGGTTCTCGGAGCTCATGGGGCGACCCTAGCCCTGCTCGCCGGACCCGACGGGTTCAGGCCCAGACGCCGGACGTCCCGCGCCGGTGGCTGCCCACGAGGTGCGTGTCGACGATGCCCAGCGCCTCCATCAGCGCGAACATCGTGGTCGGTCCGACGAACGCGAAGCCGCGCTTCCGGAGCGCCTTCGACAGCGCGACGGACTCGTCCGAGGTCGTCGGGACGTCGGCGAAGGTGACCGGTTCCGGCGTCGCCCGGGGCCGGAACGACCAGACGAACTCCGACAGGCCGCCGTCCTGCCGCAGGGCGATCGTGGCGTTCGCGTTCGTGATCGTCGCGAGGATCTTCGCCCGGTTCCGCACGATCCCCGCGTCCGCCATGAGCCGTGCGACGTCGTCCTCGCCGAAGGCCGCCACCGTGTCGACGTGGAAGTCCGCGAAGGCCGCGCGGAACGCGGGGCGCTTCGCCAGGATCGTCCGCCACGAGAGCCCGGACTGGAACGCCTCGAGCGACAGCCGCTCGAACACGCCACGCTCGTCGCGCACCGGCATGCCCCACTCGGTGTCGTAGTAGTCGCGGAGCAGTGCGTCGCTCGACGCCCACACGGGCCGGGCGAGGCCGTCGTCACCCACGACGAGGTCGGACGGGGGTGCGGCGACGTGCTCGGAGCTCATGCCACCATCCTGGCCGTCGCCGCCGCCGGCGGGGCGGGGGGGGGGGGGGGGGGGGGGGCGCGGGGGGGGGGGGGGGGGGGGGGGGGGGGGGGGGGGGGGGGGGGGGGGGGGGGGGTGCG
>NZ_JBIWAG010000007.1:70489-131112 GCF_044759965.1 Curtobacterium sp. NPDC098951 | reverse complement strand
CGCACCCGCGCCGCGCCGCGCCCGACCCCAGCGCACCCCACACCCGACCGAGCGCCCCCCACACCCCCCCCCCCCCCCCCCCCCCCCCCCCCCCCCCCCCCCCCCCCCCCACCCCCCCCCCCCCCCCCCCCCCCCCCCGGTCATGCGGCGGGCGGGCCGTCCTCGGCCGCCTGCTGGTCCATCCACACGTACTCCCAGCGGTGGCCGTCGGGGTCGAGGAAGCTCCGCTGGTACATGAAGCCGAGGTCCATCTCGGGGCGGTCCTCGGTCCCGCCGGCGCCGACCGCCGCGTCGACGATCCGGTGCACCTCGTCCTTCGAGGGGGCGCTCAGCGAGTTGATCACCTCGATCGTGTCCGCGTCGGCGATGGCCTTCGTGGTGAACTCGGCGAACTTCGGGTGGGTGAGCACCATGACGCAGATCGTGTCGCTCACCACGACGCACGCCGCGGTGTCGTCGCTGAACGCGGGGTTGATCGAGTAGCCGAGGGCCTCGTAGAACGCCTTCGATCGTTCGAGGTCGGCGACGGGCAGGTTGATGAAGACCATCGTGTCCACGGGAGATCCTTTCGTCCTGCCCAACCTGGCGCGCGCGGAGCCGGAGCGCAACCGTTCCACCGGCGAAGCAACCGGTCCGTGCGTCCCGGATCCACGCCGACCGCATGCGAGACGGACGGGAGGCGCGGTGCCAGCCGGCACCGCGCCTCCCGTCCGTCGATCAGCGCAGCCTGGTCAGTGGTCGCGGCCTTCGCCGGCGGCCTTCTGGTCCGCCTCCGCCTCGGCCTGGCCGATGATGTCCTCCGCCGGGACCGGGGCCAGCCGGTCCCAGAGGAAGAAGAGCAGCCCGCCGACGAGCATCGACAGTCCGACCCAGAGGTTGATGTGGATGCCGCCGGTCTTCTGCGGGTCGGTGTCCCAGTGGACGATGCCGACGATCGTGGTGATGACGCCGTAGACGACGAACAGGCCGCCGAGGATCCTGCGCAGGTCGAGTCGACGGGTGGAACGGACGAGGGCTGCCTTCTGCTCCTCGGTCATGGCGGTGGTGGTGTCGCTCATGGGAGATCTCCTTCGCGGGTCAGCGCGGGCCTAGAGGAACGGGAGGTAGAGGACGACGCACAGGATCAGTGCGACGGTGCCGAGCAGTGCCGGGGACCGGTACCAGGCCGTGTCGGTCGCGACGGAGTCGCCGTGCAGGTCGATCTTGCCGACGCCGTACACGAGTCCTCCGAGTTCCCGCTCGTCCTTCGGCTTCGTCAGCATGGACACGACGAACCCGACGACCAGCACGGTGACGAACGAGATGATCGCGCCGTAGAGGGTCTCGGCGGTCGCGGTGGCGAACAGGTCCGGGTTGACGAGGTACGCGATCCACGTGACGGTCGGCGCCACGATGCCGAGGACGTACCCCCACAACGCACCGGCGGTCGTCATCCGCTTCCAGAGCAGGCCGAGGATGAACACGGCGAACAGCGGCGCGTTGAAGAACGAGAACAGGGTCTGCATGTAGGTCATGATGTTCGACGCCTGCGCGGCGATGAACGCGGTCGCGATGCCGACCAGGACGCCGACGACGGTCACCCAGCGACCGGTCTTCAGGTAGTGCACGTCGGGCATGTTCGGCTTGATGTAGCGCTGCCAGATGTCGTACGTGAAGACGGTGTTGAACGACGACACGTTCGCCGCCATGCCGGCCATGAAGCTGGCGAGGAGGCCGGTGACCGCGACGCCGAGCACGCCCGTGGGCAGGTACATCTGGATGAGCTTCGGGATGGCGTCGTTGTAGTCGAGCGCGCCCGAGGCGAACTGGTTGCCGACGACCGCGGCGGCGATGAGGCCCGGGATCACGACGATGGCCGGGATGAAGAGCTTCGGGATCGCCGCGATGAGCGGGGTGCGACGGGCGGCGGACATGTTCTTCGCCGAGAACGCGCGCTGCACCTCGGTGAAGTTCGTCGTCCAGTAGCCGAAGCCGAGGACGAACCCGAGGCCGAGCACGATCGCGAGCCAGTTCGCACCGATCGGGTTGGTCACGTCGCCGAAGCCGGTGCCGGCCCACGCCTGCAGGTGCTGCACGCCCTGGGTCTCGGTGATGGCCTTCGACAGGCCGTCCCAGCCGCCGACGCGGTGCAGGCCGACGATCGTCAGCGGGATGAGCCCGGCGATGATCACGAAGAACTGCATGACCTCGTTGTAGATGGCGCTCGAGAGCCCGCCGAGGGTGATGTAGACGAGCACGAAGCCCGCGGACACGATGATCGCGAGCCACTCCGGCCAGCCGAGCATCGCCTCGATGACGATGGCCATCGCGTACAGGTTGATGCCGGCGATGAGCACGTTCGACACCGCGAACGCGATCGAGTTCACCAGGTGCGGGGCCTTGCCGAAGCGGCGGAGCATGAACTCCGGCACCGAGCGGACCTTCGACCCGTAGTAGAACGGCATCATCACGAGCCCGAGGAACACCATCGCGGGCACGGCGCCGACCAGGTAGTAGTGCAGGGTCGCCATGCCGATCTGGGCACCGTTGGCGGCCATGCCGAGGATCTCGGTCGCACCGAGGTTCGCGGACACGAACGCGAGGCCCGTGATCCACGCCGGCATCGAGCGCCCCGAGAGGAAGAAGTCCATGCTCGTCCGGACCTGCCGGCGGGCGGTGAACCCGATGCCGATGACCACCGCGAAGTACACGATGATCATCAGGTAGTCGACCCAGCCCAGATCGAGCCGGATCCCGTTGTTCGCTGCAGCGAGAACCATTCACACTCCACGTCGATGTGTTGCGATCGACAACTCTGCCGATCCGGACGGGAACGTTACACCGCTTTGTGACCGTTCACATAGCCGAGGCATGCATCCGCGCGCGTGGTGACCTCGGCCCTCGGTAGGCTCGCCGCATGACCGAGCAGTCGCGCATCCTCGTCCTCAACGGCCCGAACCTGGACATCCTCGGTCGGCGCGACCCGGACCAGTACGGCACGGTGACGCTCGCCGAGATCGAGGCGATCGTGCACACCGAGGCCGCGGTGCACGGGCTCGAGGCGGACTTCCGGCAGACGAACCGCGAGGGCGAGCTGGTCGAGTGGCTGCACGAGGCGCTCGACGACTTCGCCGCCGTCGTCATCAACCCGGCCGGCTACGCGCACACCTCGGTCGCGCTGCACGACGCGGTCGAGGCGCTGTCGGTCCCGGTGGTCGAGGTGCACCTGTCGAACACGTGGAAGCGCGAGCCGTTCCGGCACGTCGACCACGTCGCGACGGCTGCGACGGCCGTCATCGCCGGGGCCGGGGCCGACGGGTACCGCCTGGCGGTCGCGCACGTCGCGTCGCTCGTCGGCTGAGTCGGGTCCAGGAGGCGCGGGTCGGGCCCGCACCGCGCCTCCCGTCCCACGCACGGCCGCGTCCGTGCCCGGTACCCCGCGCCTGACACCCGGGCGCCCGGCGCCCGGCGCCCGCTTCTTCCCAGAACGCGCGCGATGGAACGTCGTTCCGGGCGTACTCGGTCGGAACGTTCGACCAGGTACGCCCGAATCGACCCGGTACGCCCGAATCGATCCACTACGCCCGGACGGGGCGCTAGAAGTCGGCGGGGCGCCGGACGTCGGTCGTGGCGGCGGTGGCGAAGCCCCCGCGGATGAGCGGCAGCGCCCGCTGGACAGCCTGGTCGATGCGGAGCTCGAGGTCGACGTTCGCGATGTCGTAGCCGCCGTCGCGCTTGGTGAAGTCGCGCTCGTTGCCGAAGACGCCGATGGGCAGCGTGGTCGACTGGAAGAAGCCGAACAGCGGGCGCATCTGGTGCTCGACGAGCAGGGCGTGCCGATCGCTCCCCCCGGTCGCGGTGAGCAGCACCGGGGTGTCGACGAGGTCGTACTGCCCGATCCAGTCGAAGAAGAGCTTGAACGCGCCCGAGTAGGCGGCGCGGAACGCCGGGCTGCCGACGACGAGGACGTCCGCCGCCTCGACGGTCTCGAGTGCGCGGCGGGTGCGGTCCGACATCGCCTCGCGGGACGGCGAGGCACCGAGGTCGGCGAGCAGCGGCCCGATCTCGATCGTCTCGGTGCGGGCGTCGTCGATCTCCTGCCCGAGGCGCGCCACCGTCGCCGCCACCAGGGTGGACGTCCGCGAGGGGTCCGAGGGGCTGCCACTGACGCCGACGACGAGTTCTCCGCTCATGGGGTCGATGCTCACACGACCGCGGTCCCGGCGGTCGGCGTGTGACGGCATGTGTCGGGTTCCAGGGGCGCCGCGTACCGTCCGCGCCATGCAGACGTTCCTGCCGTACCCGGACTTCCGCGCTTCGGCCGAGGCCCTCGACGACCGGCGCCTCGGCAAGCAGCGCGTCGAGACGCTGCAGGTCATGCGGGCAGTGACGCTGCCGGACTACGGCTGGCAGCACCACCCCGTCACGGCGATGTGGCGGGGCTACCGACCGGCACTCATGGCGTACCAGCGGGCCACCTGCGACGTCTGGACCGAGCGCGGACACGCCGACACGTGCCTTGCGAAGACCCTCGCGGACCTCGCGCTCGTCCCCGCGGACCTGGCGGCGTACGAGCGGGACGAGTACCCGGTGCCGCCGTGGAACGCTGACCCCGCCGTCCACCGCTCGCACCGGTCGAAGCTCGTGCAGAAGGCGCCGGAGCACTACCGACCGCTGTTCCCGGACGTGCCGGACGACCTCGACTACGTGTGGCCGGGGACGGTCGCGCCGGTCACGCGATGACGACGAGCCTCCCAGCGCTCCTCAGGCGATCGGGGTCCAGCGACCGCCGTCACGACGGGTGACGACGACGGAGCGCACCTCAGCCGTCGTGCGCAGACCGGTCGCGGTGTGCTCCGCGACGGCCTCGGCGACGTCGTCGGACGGCGCCTCGAACCGGACGACGGCGCACGGGACACCGCGCAGTAGCCGGACGTCGCGGGCCTCGACCACCACGAGCTCGGCGACGAGCCCGGCGGCGGTCGGCAGCACGGCATCAGGGGCGGTGTCGGCCGCGAGCGCACCGACGGCGAGGGTCACGCGGTACGAGGGCACGGGCCCACGCTAGCGCGCGCCGCCGCTGCCGCCGCTGCCGCCGCGCACGAGCGTTCGGGCGCTCGTGCGCGTTGGCGCGGCGCACCCGGACCCGCCGTGGGCACAGGGGTTCCGGGCGTCGCACAGGGGAAGCGACGCCCGTGCCCACGACGGGTCACAGGTGCTGCGGAGCACGACGGATCAGGGGGTGTCGTGCCCCGCGCCGGACCGAGGTCAGGGGGCCTGGTCCGGCTCGTCGCACCGTGGCGTCCGCAGGGGGTCGGACGCGACGGTGCTGGTCCTCAAGGGTGTTCGGTGTCCTCTCGGTACCGGTCTGTCTCGGTCGGTGCGGGCATCGACCGTCGGGCCGCGGCGGGGCGGACCATGGGGAGCAGGCTGCTCCCGAGGGTCGCGAGGGCTCCGACGACGGCGATGAGCCCGAGCGGGGCGGTGCCGAGGTCGTGCTGCGCGGCCAGGACGAGCGCCACGACGGTCGCAGGTGCAGGGAGGAGCTGGACCGCCCGGAAGTGGTCCTCCTGCCGGACCCGAGTCGTCATCGCGTTTGCCATGTGAACACTCTGACGCACTTCGTCGGTCCGCAAAAGGGGGGACACGACCCCACTCATGGAGTAGAACGTCTAGTACACCACTGATGGGGCTCAAGCAAGCGCGCGGACCGTCCCGACCGCGGCCGCGACGGCGTCGACGACCACCGGGACGTCCGCCGTGGTGAGACCGGCGTCGAACGTCAGGCGCAACGCCGTCCGGGCGACCTCGTCGGACAGGCCGAGCGCCGTCAGCACGTGCGAGGTCTCGGTGCTGCCGGCCGCGCACGCGCTCCCCGACGACGACACGACGTCGCGCTCCTCGAGCTCGAGCAGGACCGTCTCGCCGTTCACCCCGGGGAAGCAGAACGAGGCGTGCCCTGGCAGCCGTGACGTCCGCGACCCGGTGACGAACGCACCGGGGACCGACCGGAGCACGCCGTCGAGCACGGCGTCCCGGGTGGTGGTCGCGGTCCGGGCCGCGTCGTCCCGGGTCGCGGCGACGAGCGCCGTGGCCGTGGCGACGCCGACGGCTCCCGCGACGTCCTCGGTGCCGGACCGCCTCCCCCGCTCCTGCCCGCCGCCGTGCAGCAGCGGTTCGAGCGGCACGCCGGACCGGACGGCGAGCACCCCGGTGCCCTTCGGCGCGCCGAGCTTGTGGCCCGAGACGGACACCGCGTCGACGCCGAGCACGTCGAGTCCGACGGGCAGCCACGGCGCCGACTGGACCGCGTCGGTGTGGAACCGCGCCCCGACGCCGTGCGCGACCTCGGCGAGCGCCGGCACGTCCTGCACGGTACCGATCTCGTTGTCGGCGTGCGCGATCGAGACGAGGGTGGTGTCCGGACGGAGCCCCGCCCGGAGGACGTCCGGCGTGACGACGCCCTCGCGGTCCACGGGCAGGACGGTGACGTCGAACCCGTGGAAGCGCTCGAGGTACCGGCAGCTCTCGAGCACCGCCTCGTGCTCGATCGCACTGGTGACGACGTGGCGTCCGCGCGGGTCGGCGAGCGCGATGCCCTTCACCGCGGTGTTCGCGCCCTCGGTGCCCCCGGTGGTGAACACGACGTCGGCCGGGCGGCACCCGAGGACCGCGGCGACCGTCGCCCGGGCGTCGGCGAGGCCACGTGCGGCGGCGTCGCCCACCGCGTGCGTGGACGACGGGTTGCCGAACGTCCCGGTCAGGTACGGCCACATCGCCTCGAGCACCTCGCGGCGGACCGGCGTCGTGGCCGCTCGGTCCAGGTAGAACACCTCAGACGCCGGCGGTCGCGGCGACGGACACGTCGATGTCGAGGCCGAGGTCGAGCGCGCGTGCCGAGTGGGTGAGCGCGCCCACCGAGATGACGTCGACCCCGGTGGCGGCGATGGCGGCGACCGTGTCGAGGGAGACCCCGCCGGAGGCCTCGACGAGGGCGCGCCCGGCGACGACGGCGATCCCGTCCCGGAGCTGGTCGGTCGTGAAGTTGTCGAGCATGATCGTGTCGACGCCGGCCGCGACGACGGGTTCGATCTGGTCGATCCGGTCCACCTCGACCTCGAGGTGGACGGTGTGGCCGAGCCGTTCGCGCGCCGTGGCGATCGCGTCCTGGATGCCGATGCCGCCGGCGAGCAGCACCGCGAGGTGGTTGTCCTTCGCGAGCACCGCGTCGGACAGCGACGTCCGGTGGTTGTGGCCGCCGCCGCACCGTACGGCGTAGCGCTCGAGCGCCCGCAGGCCCGGCGTGGTCTTCCGGGTGTCCACGATCCGGGCGCGAGTGCCGGCGACGGCCGCCACGAAGGTCGCCGTCGCGGTCGCGATGCCGGACATCCGCTGCGCGAGGTTCAGCGCGACGCGCTCGGCCCGGAGGACCGACCGCGCGGGCCCGGTCACCGTCGCGAGGACGTCCCCGGCGGCGAAGCGGCTGCCGTCCGGCGCGTGCAGCACCGCGTCGATCGTGGGGTCGACGGCGTGCATCACCTGGACGAACACGTCACCGCCGCTCAGGACGCCGGGCTCCCGCGCGGCGAGGGTCGCCGTCGCGGTGGCGTCCGCTGGGATGAGCGTCTCGCTCGTGACGTCGCCCCAGGGGGCGTCCTCCTCGAGCGCGGTGTCGATGACGCGCCGGAGGGCGTGCGGCGGGATCGTGCCGGGGTCGACGGTCATGCGGGTACCTCCTGCGGGACGGCTGCGTGCTGGGCGACCCACGCGCGGGACGCGGGGGCTGCGGGGTCGGTGTCGGGGTGGTCGGTGCGGGCGTGGGCGCCGCGGGACTCGGTCCGGGCCTCGGCGGCGACGGTGGTGATGCGGGCGAGGTCGAGGAGCGCCCGGTCCTCGAGGTCACGGACGCCGGTCGGTGCCGGGGCGACGAGGGCGGCCAGGTCCGCTCGCGCGCTCGCGAGACCGGTCGCGTCGCGGAGGAGCCCCACCCGGTCCGTCATGACGGACTGCACCGCCTGCCGGAGGGAGGTGCCGTCGGTCGGACGAGCCGCGCCTCCTGGCCGGGCCGGACGGGAGGCGCGGCTCGCCTCGACCGCACCGGTCACGCTGGTGACGGGGAGCGTCGCGTCGCCGCGGAGGCGGAGTCGGTCTGGTCGCGGGACGGCGAGCGCGTCCGCTGCGCGGACCGCGAAGACGAGGCCCTCGAGCAGGGAGTTCGAGGCGAGACGGTTCGCGCCGTGGACACCCGTGCAGGCGACCTCGCCGATCGCGAACAGGCCCGGCAGGCTCGTCCGTCCCTCGGCGTCGGTGACGATCCCGCCCATCGCGTAGTGGGCGGCGGGGGCGACCGGGACGCCCTCGCGGGTCCAGTCGAACCCGGCCGACCGGGTGGCGCGGGTGAGCCCGGGGAAGCGTCGGACGAGGAACGCGGGGTCGAGGCCGGTCGCGTCGAGGAGCACGGGCTCGCTGCCCTGCTCCCGGAGGGCGGCCGCGATGCCCCGGGCGACGACGTCGCGGGGGGCGAGCTCGGCGTCGGGATGGACGTCCGCCATGAAGCGGCGCCCGCGGGCATCGCGGAGCACGGCCCCCTCGCCGCGGACCGCCTCGGACACGAGCCCGCCGCCCGCGACCGCGAGCCGGGTCGGGTGGAACTGCACGAACTCCAGGTCGGCCAGGACCGCACCGGCACGCCAGGCGGCCGCCTGTCCGTCGCCCGTCGCGACGAGCGGGTTCGTCGTCTCGCGGTAGAGGTGCCCGGCGCCGCCGGAGGCGAGCACGACGGCGTCGGCGTCGATCCGCCGCGGTTCGCCGAGCAGGTCGAGGACGTCGACCCCGACGACCGCGCCGTCGCGGACGACGAGGTCGGCGAGGCAGGTCCGTTCGAGGATCGTGACGTGTCGGCGGTGCAGGGCGCCGACGAGGGTCGCCTCGATGGCCGCGCCGGTCGCGTCGCCGTCGGCGTGCACGACGCGCCACCGACCGTGCGCGGCCTCGCGCCCGCGGGCGAGGTCGTCGCCGTACTTGTCGAGGCTCGCCGGGTCAGCGGTGCGGTCGAACGGCACCCCGAGGGCGAGCAGATCCCGCACCCGCGCGGGACCGTCCGTGCAGAGCACCTCGACCGCTCGGACGTCGGCGCTGCCCGCGGCGGCCACGTGCGTGTCGGCGATGTGGAGCGCGGCGGAGTCGTCGGCGCCGAGCGCCACCGCGACACCGCCCTGGGCGTACGCCGTCGCCCCGTCGGCGAGCGTCCCCTTCGTCACCAGGGTGACGTCGTGGCGGGCGCTCGCACGGATCGCTGCGGTGAGTCCGGCGATGCCGGAGCCGACGATGACGACGTGCACGGGTGCTTCCTCGCTTCTCCAGGCTCGGGGTTCAGGCTCGGGGTTCAGGCTCGGGGTTCAGGCTCGCGGCTTCGCGGCGAGCATGCGCTCGAGGGCGACCTTGGCGTCGGCCTGGACGTCAGCCGGCACGACGATCTCGTTGAGGACCTCGCCGTCGACGAGCGCCTCGAGCACCCACGCCAGGTAGCCCGGGTGGATCCGGTACATCGTCGAGCAGGGGCAGACGACCGGGTCGAGGCAGAAGATCGTGTGCTGCGGGTACTCGGCGGCGAGCCGGTTCACCATGTTGATCTCGGTGCCGATCGCGAAGGTGGTCGGCTCGGTGGCGGCGGCGACGGTCTTCCGGATGAGGTCGGTGCTGCCGGCGTGGTCGGCGGCGTCGACGACGGTCATCGGGCACTCGGGGTGCACGATCACCTGGACGCCCGGGTGCTCGCGGCGCGCCTGGTCGATCTGGTCGACGGTGAAGCGGCGGTGCACCGAGCAGAAGCCGTGCCACAGCACGACCCTGGCGTCCTGCAGGGTCTGGGCGTCGTTACCACCGAGGGGCTTCCGGGGGTTCCACATCGGCATCAGGTCGGTGCTGATGCCCATCGCCTTGGCGGTGTTCCGGCCGAGGTGCTGGTCGGGGAAGAACAGGACGCGCTGCCCGCGCTCGAACGCCCATTCGAGCACGGTGGCCGCGTTCGATGAGGTGCACACGATCCCGCCGTGCCGCCCGCAGAACGCCTTGAGGTCCGCGGCGGAGTTCATGTACGTGACGGGGATGACCGGCACCCGGCCGTCGGCATCGGGCTCGGTGCCGTAGACCTGCTCGAGTTCCGCCCAGGCCGCCTCGACGCTGTCGATGTCGGCCATGTCCGCCATCGAGCATCCCGCGGCGAGGTTCGGCAGGATCACGCGCTGGTCGTCGCGGGCGAGGATGTCCGCCGTCTCGGCCATGAAGTGCACGCCGCAGAACACGATGGCCTCGGCGTCGGGCTTCGTCAGCGCGGCGTTCGCGAGCTGGAACGAGTCACCGAGGAAGTCCGCGTGCCGCACGACCTCGTCGCGCTGGTAGAAGTGCCCGAGCACCACGACCCGGTCGCCGAGGGTCGCCTTCGCGCGCTCGATGCGCTCGTGCAGCTCGTCGACCGGCGCGTTCCGGTACTCGTCCGGGATGACGCCCTGCCGGGGCGCGGAGGTCGGGATGACGTCGGACATCGACGACCCGGGTCCGTACCCGGGTCGGGCGTCGAAGTCCCACGTCGGCATCGCGAGGTCGGGCGTGCAGGTGCTGCCGGCGGCCTGACCGTTGGAGATCAGTTCGATGGTGGTGGCGATGGACACGGGCGTTCCTTCGGTTCTACGGCTTCTTGCCCTGCTGCAGCGGGCCGTTGTCCGCGTAGGCCAGGTCGGGGTTCGAGCGGTACAGCCGAGCCGGACGGTGCCGACCCCCGCTCGTGGTCTCGTCCGTCGGCAGGATCGCGTCGGTCTTCTCGACCTGACGACGGAAGTTCGCGGGGTCGAGCGCACGCCCGAGCACCGCCTCGTACACCCCGCGGAGCTCGGCGAGGGTGAACCGGTCCCCCAGGAACGCCTGCGCGATCCGGGAGTACGACATCTTGTTGCGGAGGCGCCAGAGCGCGTACTCGGCGATGCGGTCGTGGTCGAACGCGAGCGGCGGGTGCTCGTCGGCGAGGAACCACCGCACGTTCCAGTCGTCCGGCACCGTGCTCGCCTCGTCCGGGTGGACGAGGGCCCAGTAGACGATCGACACGACGCGGCTCGGTGAGCGGTCGACGTCGCCGAAGGCGTAGAGCTGCTCGAGGTAGCGCGGCTGGACGTTCGTGGTCTCGCGGAGGCGGGCGGCGGCGGAGTCCTCGAGCCCCTCGTCCGGCCGGACCCACCCGCCGGGGAGCGCCCATGATCCCTCGTACGGCTCGGCCACCCGGCGCACGAGCGGCATCCAGAGCGCCGGGGCCCCGGTGTCCGGGTGCGGGCGCAGCGCGACGATCACGGTCGAGACCGCGACGCGGATGGGGAGCTCGGCAGATAGTGTCATGATGACTCGAAGTGTTCGGGTTGCGATGACACTATCACCGGGTTTCACGAGACGGAAACAGCCACGAAAACTCCTGGTCGGACCGCGCGCCTACATTGAGCCGCATGACTACGGTGACGAGGATGCACGCCGTCGTGTCGGGGACGGTCCAGGGGGTCGGTTTCCGGTACTGGACCGCGCGGAAGGCCGACGGACTCGAACTCGCCGGGTACGCCCGGAACCTGTTCGACGGCACGGTCGAGGTCGAGGCGGAGGGGCCGGCGCCCGCGGTCGACGCGCTGATGACGTTCATCCGGACCGGGCCGCCGTCCGCCGAGGTGACCGACGTGTCCTGCCGCCCGGTGGTGCCGCACGGCGACGTGGAGGGCTTCGCGATCCTGCACTGATCCTCGCGGGACCGCGGCGCGTGGGAGCGGGACCGCGGCGCGTCGGAGCGGGACCGCGGCGCGCGCCCGGCGGCGCGGATGTCGGACGGAAGCGGAATAATCGAATCCACTCAGGCGGTTGCCCTGTCTGCGCTCGTCGCGCCCCCTCGTCCCACCAGTCGTGATCCACCAGGAGCCCCGCATGACCCAGGCCGTCGATTCCGCACCCCGCACCGGGAGCGTCGCGCAGCCCTCCTCCGGCGAGACCCGACTCGTGATCGGGCTGCTGCTGGTCTCGGCGTTCGTCGTGATCCTCAACGAGACGATCATGGGCGTCGCCCTGCCGCGGCTCATGGACGACCTCGACATCAGCGCCGCGACCGGGCAGTGGCTCACCACCGGGTTCCTGCTCACGATGGCGGTCGTCATCCCGATCACCGGGTTCCTGCTGCAGCGCTTCAACACCCGGCCGGTGTTCGTCTGGGCGATGAGCCTGTTCTCCGCCGGCACCCTGATCGCGCTGCTCGCGCCGGGCTTCTCGATGCTGCTCCTCGGCCGCATCGTGCAGGCCAGCGGCACCGCGATCATGATGCCGCTGCTCATGACGACGGTGCTCACGCTCATCGAGCCCGCGCACCGCGGCCGCGTGATGGGCAACATCTCGATCGTCATCTCCGTCGCCCCGGCGATCGGCCCGACGATCTCGGGCCTCATCCTCAACGCCTTCTCGTGGCGGTGGCTCTTCGGCTTCGTGCTGCCGATCGCGCTCGCCGCGCTGGTGCTCGGCATGGTCAAGGTCCGCAACGTCTCGACGCCCCGGAAGGCGCCGCTCGACGTGCTCTCGGTCGTGCTGTCCGCCTTCGCGTTCGGCGGGATCGTCTACGGCCTGTCGAGCATCGGCGAGGCCGGCTCGACCGGTCCGCTCGTGCCGGTCGCGTCGCTCGTGGTCGGTGCCGTCGCCCTCGCCCTGTTCGTCGTCCGGCAGACCCGCCTGCAGCGCGCCGACCGGGCACTGCTCGACCTCCGCACGTTCCGGACGAAGGGCTTCACGATCCCGATCGTCGCGATGGGCCTCAGCTTCATGGCGATGTTCGGCACCCTGATCCTGCTGCCGATCTACCTCGAGCGGGTCCTCGGGCTCGACGTGCTGAACGTCGGCCTGCTCCTGCTGCCCGGCGGGCTCATCATGGGGCTGCTGTCCCCGGTCGTCGGGCGCATCTACGACCGCCGCGGCCCGCGGGTGCTCCTCATCCCGGGCGCGATCATCGTCAGCGCCGTCCTCTGGGGGCTCTCGACGGTGGGCGTGGACACCAGCGTGTGGTTCGTCCTCGGCGCCCACGTCGTCCTGAGCATCGGGCTCGCGCTCACCTTCACGCCGCTGTTCACCGCAGCGCTCGGCGGCCTGCCCCCGAAGCTCTACTCGCACGGCAGCGCGGTCCTCGGCACGGCGCAACAGCTCGCCGGAGCGGCCGGGACGGCCCTGTTCGTCACCCTGCTCACCATCGGCGCCTCGGGTGCCGCGGCGGGCAGCGGCGCCGCCGGCCTCGCCGAGGCGACGGCGTCCGGCGTCCGGACGGCGTTCCTCGTCGGCGCGGTGATCTCGCTGTTCGGGATCGCGATGTGCTCCCTCGTGCGGCGACCGGCCACCCCGGACGGCGCCCCGGCACCGTCGATGCACTGACGGTTCCCGCCTCCGCCAGGCGGCGCGTGGCATCGTGGGCGACATGCGGTCGACGACGAGCGAGCTGAACTGGTCCGGCACGGTCACCTACACGGCCGAACGGGTCCTCCGTCCGTCGTCGATCGACGAGGCCGCCGAGATCGTCGCCCGCTCTCCCCGGGTGCACGGTCTCGGCACCCGGCACTCGTTCAACGACGCGCCGGACGCGCCCGGTGTGCTGCTCGACCTCACCGGCATCCCGGTCGACCTCGAGGTCGACGCGGGGCGGCGGACGGTCACGATGGGTGCCGGGACGCGCTACGGCGTCGTCGCGCCCGAGATCGACCGCGCCGGGTTCGCCCTGCACAACACGGGGTCGCTCCCCCACATCTCGATCGCCGGCGCGATCGCGACCGGCACCCACGGGTCCGGCACCGCCCTCGGCTCGCTCAGCACCGCGGTCCGGTCGTTCGAGGTGCTCGGACCCGACGGCGCGGCACGGACGATCGACCGCGACGACCCGACGTTCGACGGCGCCGTGCTCCACCTCGGCCTGCTCGGTGTCCTCACCCGCGTCACCCTCGACGTCCAGCCGACGTACCGGATGCGCCAGGACACCTACGGCCCGATCCCCTGGGACACCTTCACGGCCCACGTCGCCGAGGTCCACGCCGCCGCGACCTCGGTCTGCTCGTACACGGTGTTCGGCGACGCGGTGACCGAGGTGCTGCTGAAGTCCCGCGTCCCCGACGGCGAGGACGACGTGGCCGTCCCGGACGACCTGTTCGGCGTGCCCCGGCTGCCCGGTTCGCCCGGCGACGGACACCACACCGCCCGGGACGGCTCGGTCGGGCCGTGGTGGGACCGGCTGCCGCACTTCCCGATCGACTCCGTGCCGAGCCACGGCTCCGAGGTGCAGAGCGAGCACTTCGTCCCGCTCCGGTACGCCGGCGCCGCACTCGACGCCGTCCGGACCATGGCCGACCGCATCCAGCCGCACCTGCACGTGTGCGAGATCCGCACGATGGCGGCGGACCCGTTCTGGCTCAGCCCGACCCAGGGCGAGGATGTGCTCTGCATCGCGTTCACCTGGCAGAAGCACCCCGCCGAGGTCGCCCGGCTGCTGCCCGACCTCGAGGCGCTGCTCGCACCGTTCGACGGCCGCCCGCACTGGGGGAAGATGAGCTCGCTCGACGGCGCCGCGATCGCGCCGCTGTACCCGCGCCTGCCGGACTTCCGCGACCTCGTCCGGGCCGCGGACCCCGACCGGACGTTCGCATCCGCGTTCGGCGAGCGGATCCTGGGGACCTGACCCGCGCCTCCAGGCCGTCCGCCGTCCGCGGTCCGCCCTCCGCCGTCCGCCGTCCGCCGTCCGCGGGTGGGTCGCCACCTCACCCGATCGGCGTGACGGTCCTGGACGCGCCGTCCCAGTGCCGGACCCCACCGATCACCAGCTCCTCCGGCAGCGGCGCGTCGCGGAGGGCGGCGACCGCGGCCGCGACGTCGCCGTCCCGGACGCGCCGCGCGAACGTCAGGTGCGGCGACCAGGCGCCGGGTGCGGTGGTGCCCGTGGCGCCGGGAGCGGCCCGGTGGACGGCCTCGTGGAAGGCGGCGAGCGCACCATCGACGACGACCGCCCGCGCGAGCACGCTCCGGCCCGTGCCTGCGGGGAAGAGCAGGACCCCACCGAGGCGGAGCCGCGACGGCACCGGCACGTCGAACGCGTCGGGGACCGCCAGTTCGTCGCCGGCGGCCAGCGTCACGTGCGGGCTGTTCGTGTCCGAGCGACCGAGGCTCGGCAGGTCCGCGTCGACGAGCGCCTGCCACGCCGCACGCACGGCGGCGTCCGACGACGGTCCGAGGACGAGTTCGAGGCTGCGCACCCTCCGAGTGAACCAGCGAGCCGTGTGACACGGATGTAACACGGCGGAACGCAACTCGCACCCGCTGGACCGGCCCGTCACACTCGACTGCACGCCGCGGACCACCGCGGCGTCCCCACAGCACTGCCAGCACCGCCCACGAGGAGCCCCGCCATGTCCGCAGCACCCGCACTCCCCGAGAAGCCGAAGGGCAAGCGCCCGATCGGCTGGATCGTCGCCGCCGCGGTGGTCGTCGTCGCGATCGTCGTCGCCCTCATCGTCGGGGCCGTCCGCTCCGGTGGCTCCGACAGCGGCGCCGCGGCCGGTGGATCGCCGAAGACCGTCACGATCGGCGTCGCGGACAAGTCGCTCTCGTACTGGGACACCTACACGAAGCTCGCGAAGTCGAAGCTCAACGTGACGGTCAAGCTGACGAACTTCTCGGACTACTCGCTGCCGAACCCGGCGCTCAAGGACGAGCAGCTGGACATCAACCAGTTCCAGCACATCCAGTACCTCGCCGACTACAACGTCACCTCGGACGACGACCTGCAGCCGATCGGCTCGACGGCCGTCTACCCGCTGCCGCTCTACGCGACGAAGTACGACGACGTCGCCGCGCTGCCGTCGGACGCCAAGGTCGCGATCCCGGACGACGCGATCAACCAGGCGCGGGCGCTCCTCATCCTGCAGTCCGCGAAGCTCGTCACCCTGAAGGACGGCGGCTCGCCCTTCTCGACCACCACCGACATCGAGTCGTCGAAGGTCGACGTCCAGCCGCTGAACGCCTCGCAGACCGCGAACGCCCTGCAGCAGGGCTCGGTCGCGGCCGCCGTGGTGAACAACAACTACGCCACCGCCGCCGGCCTGCCGATCTCCGACGCGATCTACCAGGACGACCCGTCGAGCGCGAGTGCGGCGCCGTACGTCAACGTCTTCGCGGTGCGGAACGCCGACAAGGACAACCAGACCTACCTCGATCTCGCGAAGCTCTTCCAGGACGAGTCGGTGCAGAAGGTCTTCAAGAAGGACCTGCCCGAGGCCGTCAGCCGCGACGAGAGCGCCGCGAGCCTGCAGGCCGAGCTCGCGAAGGTCGAGCAGGACGCGAAGGCGGCCAAGCAGTAGTGCCGGTCCTCGTCGAACTCCGCGGCGTCTCGAAGCACTACCGCCGCGCCGACACCGGCGAGACCGTGGTGGCCGTCGAGGACGTCTCCCTGGACGTGCACCAGGGAGAGGTCCTCGGCGTCATCGGGTACTCCGGTGCCGGCAAGTCCACCCTGGTCCGGCTGGTGAACGCGCTCGAACTGCCGTCGTCGGGCTCCGTCACGGTCGCCGGGCAGGAGCTCACCGCCCTGCCGGAGCGTGACCGCCGACAGGCCCGCCGGAAGATCGGCATGATCTTCCAGCAGTTCAACCTGTTCCGGTCCCGCACCATCGCCGGCAACGTCGCCTACCCGCTCAAGGTCGCGGGTGTCGCGAAGGAGGAGCGGAACCGCCGGGTCGCCGAGCTCCTCGACTTCGTCGGGCTCCTCGACCGCGCGTACGCCTACCCCGAGCAGCTCTCCGGCGGACAGAAGCAGCGCGTCGGGATCGCCCGGGCGCTCGCGGCCTCCCCCGATCTGCTGCTCGCCGACGAGGCGACCAGCGCGCTCGACCCCGAGACCACGTCCGAGGTGCTCGGGCTGCTCCGCCGGGTGAACCGGGAGCTCGGCGTCACCATCATCGTCATCACGCACGAGATGGACGCCGTCCGACAGATCGCCGACCGGGTCGCCGTCATGGAGCAGGGTCGCGTCGTCGAGGTCGGTGACGTGTACGACGTGTTCGCGGACCCGCAGACCGGAGCGGCCCAGCGGTTCGTCCGCACCGCCCTGCACGACCGGCCCTCCGCCGAGACGATCACGCGGCTGCGCGAGCGTCACCCCGGTCGGCTCGTCACGGTGCAGATCACCGACGAGGCCGGGCTGCAGAACCGCATCGACCAGGTCTTCCGGTCCGCCGGTGTGACCGCCGAGCTCGTCTACGGCGGGGTCGGAGAGATCCGGGAGCGCCGGATCGGGTCGCTGACCTACGAGTTGAGCGCGGCCGGTCCTGGTGCGGTCGACGAGGCCGTCGCAGCCCTGCGCTCCGCGGGCATCACCACCGACGAGGAGGGCGCAGCGTGAACAACTCCTTCCAGAGCGTGATCGACACGTTCGACGTCTTCGTCGCGTCGATCCGCGACACGATCGTGATGTCCCTGGTGTCGCTCGTCATCGCGGGCGTCATTGGCCTCGCGCTCGGGCTCGCCCTGTACGCCACCCGCCCGGGCAACCTGCTCGGCAGCCGGACGGCGTACACGATCCTCAACGTGGTCGTGAACCTCGTCCGTCCGATCCCGTTCGTCATCTTCCTCGCCGCGATCGCCCCGCTGTCACGCGTCGTCGTGCAGACCACGATCGGCGTCCCCGCGGTGACGTTCGCGATCTCGCTCGCGGCGTCGTTCGCGGTGTCCCGGATCGTCGAGCAGAACCTGCTCGCGGTCGACCCCGGCGTCGTCGAGGCGGCGCGGGCCTCCGGCGCGCACCCGCTGTCGATCCTGCTGACGGTGCTCATCCCCGAGGGGCTCGGCCCGCTCATCCTCGGCTACACGTTCATCTACATCGGCATCGTCGACATGACGGCGCAGGGTGCGTTGATCGGCGGGGGTGGTCTCGGCGAGTACGCGATCACGTACGGGTCGCAGCGGTACGACTGGTGGATCGTGTACGTGTCGGTGGCGGCGATCGTCGTCATCGTCCAGCTCGGCCAGTTCATCGGCAACCGGCTGGCGCGGGCGACGCTGCGCCGCTGACGCGCGCAGGGCGCCCGGAAGGCGACCGCCTGGAGGCGCGGTGCCGGTCCACGAGACCGGCACCGCGCCTCCTGTGCGTGCGTGCGTCGTGGACGCCGGCCGAGGTCGCACGTTCTGCCCCCTCCGCGTCGCGCGCGCGGCAGTCCGTGCGACGTCGGCACTCCACGCACGGCGTGGTGTGCGACCTCGGCAACCCGCGCGCGGCGCGGCGCCCGCTGGGTCAGGCGGCCGGGGACTCCACGGTCGCGACGGTGCCGGTCGCGCCCGGGTGCTCGTAGTGCGCACGCACGAGGATCGGCCGGTGGTCGGAGATGCCCGCGGGCAGGGTCTCGACGCCGGCGATGTGCAGCCCGACGCTCGTGGCGAAGTCGAAGTGTCCCGTGAACTTGCGGTAGCGCAGGTACGTCGGCTGGTCCGAGAGGGACAGCGCGAAGCCGTGCTGCTCGATCTTCCGGCGCAGGTTCGTCTGGAACCACGGGTAGTTGAAGTCGCCGACCATGATCGCCGGAGCGTCGTCCGACAGGTCGCGGACGAACTGGTGCGCGGCCTCGATCTGCTTGCGGCGCAGGGAGTTCGTCGCCGTCAGGGGCGAGGCGTGGAAGGACGCGACGATGACCTCGGCGTCGACCTCCTTGTCGCGCAGGTGCATCGCGATGAGCCGCTCGTGCGCGGGCGCGAGGACCCGGTCGTGCAGCGACTTCTGCAGGGAGTGGATGCTGAAGTCCTCGACCTCGAACCGGTCGTCGCGCTTGTAGATCGCGAGGCCGAGCCGGTTCGCCTTGGTCGACGCGGCGAGGGAGAGCCCGGCGATCGACGGGGCGAGGTCGTTGCTGTCGCACTCCTGCACGCAGATGACGTCGGCCTGGGACGCCTCGGCCAGGGAGGCGAGTTCGCCGTTGGCGGTGTGCTCGCGGAGGTTGTAGCTGACGACGCGCAACCCGGTCGGTTCCACTGCCGTCTCGGCGGTGATCGTTCCCTGCTGCTCTGGCGCGGCCATGCTGCCTTCCTGTTCCGGGCGGTTCGGGGCGCCCTGCCGCGGCAACCGTACTCGGCCATCGCGGACTGTTGCTGAGACTGTAGCGCGGCCCCGGTTTCGTGCGTGTGACCGCGGGGAAAACGGACGATGCGTCGTCGGCTCGTCGGCTCGTCGGCTCGTCGGCTCGTCGGCTCGTCGGCTCCTCGGCTCGTCGGTCGACGCCGGATGCGCGGGTCCCGGCCGTCAGACCCGCACCCGGCGAGCGGGTCGGACGGTCTCGCCGGCCGTCCGGCTCATCACCACGCCCTCGAGGCAGGCCACGGCGAGCAGCGCGGCGATGACCCAGAACGCGGCGTCGTAAGGCCCGGACCCGCCGAGGCCCGACGCGGCCCGGATGACCACGGCACCGACGGCGACCCCGAACCCGGCGGCGGTCTGCTGCAGCGTCGACGAGAGCGTGTTCGCCGGGGTCATGTCCGCCTGCTCGACGTCGGCGAACGCGATGGTGTTGTAGGCCGTGAAGCCGACCGACCGCGCCGCGCCGCTCACGACGAGCAGCGCCGCGAGGAGCCAGAACGGGGTGTCCTCGGTCATGAACACCATCGCGACGACGCTCAGCGCCGCCACCGCGCTCGACACGACGATGACCGGCCGGTACCCGAACCAGCGGAGGAACGGCGTCGTCATGGGCTTGATGCCGAGGTTCCCGACGAAGACCCAGAGCACGGCGGACCCGGCGAGCACGGCGCTCCACCCCCAGGCGTCCTGGAACAGCAGCGGGAGCACGAACGGCACGGCGGAGACGGCCAGGCGGAACAGGCTGCCACCGGCGTGCGACACCCGGAAGGTCTCGAGCCGGAACGAGTCGAGTCCCATGATCGGGTGCGGCGCCCGGCGGAAGTGCCGGACCGCCAGCCAGCAGCACGCCGCCCCGACGACGCCCGACACGACGACCGCGAGCACCGGCACGCGGTCGAGCGCGAGCAGGGACGCCATCACGACGAGCGAGCCGAGCCCGAAGCAGGCGAGCAACGACCCGAGCCAGTCGAACGGGACGCGCTCGGACGCCCGCTCCTGCGGGACGAGCACGAGTGCGGCGACGAACGCGACGACCCCGAGCGGGATGTTGATGAGGAAGATCCAGTGCCACGTCAGGGTGTCGACGAGCACCCCGCCCACGAACGGCGCGATGATCGGCGCGGCGAGGGCGGGCCAGGTCAGGATCGCGATGGCCGTCACGAGCTGTTCGCGGCCGGCGCTCCGCAGGACGACGAGCCGTCCGACGGGGACCATGAGCGCACCGCCGAGGCCCTGCACGATGCGCCAGATCGTCAGGTCGACGAGTCCGGTGGAGAGGGCGCACAGGCCCGAGGCCACGGTGAACAGGACGATCGCCCCGGCGAACACCGTCCGCGAGCCGATCCGGTCGGTCAACCAGCCGCTCACCGGGATGAACACCGCGAGGGTGACGAGGTACGCCGTGATCGCGACGCCGACGGCGGCGGAGTCGACACCGAGGTCCCGTCCCATCGCCGGCGCGGCGGTCGCGAGGATCGTGCCGTCCAGGAGCTCCATGAAGAAGGTCCCGGCGACGAGCACGGCCACGGCCGTGCTCCCCCGTCGTCGTGTCGTCATCGTCGTCGTCGTCATGGCACGTCAAAGGCTATGCCCGATCGGTTTCCCCGACGTGCTCGGACGGCCCTGACGGACAGGCGTTCTGCAACGCAGAATGAGCAGGACGAGCGCGTTGCCACCCACACCCGGCACACGGGAGCGTGGAGGCACCGCAGACGCACAGGAGGATCGATGACGACCACACCCGGCACCGTCACCACGAAGGGCGCTCCCGACCCGGCCGCCCCGACGGACCGGCACGTCCTCGACCACGCGCACCTGCCGGTGATGACGCTCCGCGAGTCGGCCCTGGCGAACAACACCCGGGTGATGCAGGCGTACGTCGAGCGCCACGGCCTGTCCTTCGCGCCGCACATGAAGACGCACATGGCACCGGCCCTCGCCGCCCGCCAGGTCGCCGCCGGCGCCTGGGGTGTCACGGTCGCGTCGGTCCAGCAGGCGATGGTCGCGTGGGAGCACGGGTTCCACCGGATCCTCGTCGCGAACGAGGTCCTCGACCCCGCCGGACTCGCCTGGCTCGCCTCCCGCCGCGCCGAGGACCCCGCCGCCGACGTCCTCTGCTGGGTCGACTCCCCCGCCGGCGTCGACGCCGGTCGCGCCGCGCAGGACGCGGTCGACGGCGAGCTGCACGTCGTGGTCGAGGTCGGGTTCCCCGGGGGTCGTACCGGGGTCCGCACCGCAGGACAGGCACGCGACCTCGCGCAGCACGTGCACGAGGTCGGACTGACGCTGCGCGGGGTCGCCGGGTACGAGGGCGGCCTGCCGGACGAGCACGCCGCCCACGCCTACGTCGACGGCGTGCTCGAGGTCGCTGCGGCCGTTCGCCCGCTGGTCGACGCTCCGCGTGCGCTGCTCAGCATGGGCGGCAGCGCCTGGTTCGACGGCGTGGTGGACGCGGTCGCGGACCGCCCGGACGACCTGGACGTCGTGCTCCGCTCCGGTGCGTCGCTGACCCACGACGACGGCTTCTACGCCGAACGCACACCGTTCCACCGGCACCCGGACGAGGGCTCGCTGCTCCCGGCGATCGAGGTGTGGGGCCGGGTGACGTCGTGCCCCGAACCCGGGCTCGCGCTGGTCGCGGTCGGCAAGCGGGACATCTCCTTCGACGAGGGGCTGCCGGTGGTCCGGTCCGTCCGTCCAGGAGGCGCGGCTGGCGTCCGTCCCGTCACCCCGGCCCCCGGGGCGGTCACCGTCACCCGCCTCGACGACCAGCACTGCTACCTCGCGCTGGCGGACGGGGCACCCGGGCTGACGCCCGGCGACGTCGTCGTGTTCGGCGTCTCCCACCCGTGCACCGTGTTCGACAAGTGGCGCCGGGTGGTCGTCATCGACGACGACGAGACCGTGCTCGAGACGATCGAGACGTGGTTCTGATGCGCGCCACGACCCCGGTCGCGCCGCTCGGCGACGACGCGCCGGCCCGCAACGCCGCCCTGTCCCTCCGCCGTGGTCTCCGGCTGCTCGACTGCATCGCCGACCGCACCCGGAACGGCGAGCCCTCGGTGTCACTGACGGTGCTCGCCGCCGAACTCGGCACCTCGAAGTCGACCGTGCTGCGGCTGACCGCGCCGATGCTCGAGAACGACCTGCTGCGCCGCACCCCGGACGCCGGCTTCACGCTGGGACTCGGCGCGCTGCTGCTCGGGCAGAGCTACCTCGAGGGCATCGACCTCCGCGCCGCCGCGGCACCGTTCCTCCGGCGCACCGCCGAGCGCACGGGGCTCACCTGCCACCTCGTCGTGCCGGACGGCACCGACATCGTCTACGTCGACAAGGTCGAGACCCGGGGCACGGTCCGGATGGGGTCGCGCATCGGCAACCGGCTGCCGATGCGGAACACGGCCTCCGGCAAGGCGATCGTGGCGTTCGGCGAGCCGGAGCTGCTCGAACGGGTGCTCGCGGAACCGGCCACCGCGATGACCGAGCACTCGATCGTCGACGACGACCGCTGGCGGGCCGAGATCGACCGGACGCACGGCCGCGGCTACGGCATCGACGACCGCGAGAACGAGCCCGACATCCGCTGCGTCGCCGCGCCGGTGCTCGACCACGCGAACCAGGTCGTCGGCGCGATGAGCATCTCGGGGCTCGCGTCCCGGTTCCCCGCCGCCGCGGTCCGCGAACTGGGCGACGGTGTCGTCCGGACCGCACGCGAGATCTCGGTCGCACTCGGCTCCTCCTCGGCGCAGCTCGCCCTGGCGAAGGGGACACGGTGACCGGCCGCGTGGTGACCTTCGGGGAGACGATGCTGCTCCTGACCGGCCCGGGCACCGGTGCGGTCCCCGACCTCGACCACATGCGGGTCGACACCGGCGGCGCCGAGAGCAACGTCGCGATCGGCCTCGTGCGCGCCGGCGTCCCGACGACGTGGATCGGCCGCGTCGGCACCGACCCCGCCGGGGACCGCGTCGCCCGGGACGTCCGGAGCGAGGGCGTCGACGTCGTGGCCGTGCCGGACCCGGACCGGTCGACGGGGATCATGATGAAGGAGCGTCTGACCGACGGGCGGACGCGGGTGACCTACCACCGCCGGGGTTCGGCGGGATCGGCACTGCGGGCGACCGACCTGCCCGAGAGCGTCGTGGAACGTGCGGCGCTCGTGCACGTCACGGGCATCACCCTCGCGCTCTCGGACGACGCCCGGTCCACCGTCGAGGCCGCACTCGACCGCGCCGACGCCGCCGGGGTGCCGGTGTCGTTCGACGTGAACCACCGGCCGAAGCTCATCGACCCCGTGACCGCCCGTGCCCGCTACCGAGCGGTCGCCGAGCGGTCCGCGATCGTGTTCGCCGGGGACGACGAAGCCCGGCTCGTGCTCGGGCTCGCCGACGACGAGGGTGACGACGAGACGCTCGCACACGAACTCGCCGCCCTCGGCCGGGGCCGCGCGGTCGTGAAGCTCGGCTCGCGCGGAGCGGTGGCCTCCGTCGACGGCGTGTTCCTCAGGCGCCCGGCGACCCCGGTGCGCGTGGTCGACCCGGTCGGCGCCGGGGACGCCTTCGTCGCGGGGTGGCTCGCCGCGACCCTCGGTGGCGCCACGTCGACCGAGGCGCTCGACCGAGCCGCCGACGCCGGAGCGCTCGCCTGCACGATCGAGAGCGACTGGCGTCGCCCGGACCCGGCAGCACTGCACGACCCGACCACCCCCACGGACGTCGACCACGCCGTCCACGACCGCGTCGACCGCTGAGGCGAGGAACGAAGACCATGACGAACACCACCAGCACCGACCCGGCGACCGAGCCCCGCGTCCGGCACCGCCACGCCGCCGGGCCCGCGATCGCGATCCTCCGGGGTGGCACCGGCGACCACGTCGAGGACGTCATCGCGACCCTCGTCGACGCCGGCGTGCGGGCGATCGAGCTCACCACGAACACGCCCCGTTGGCGCGAGGGCATCGCCTGGGCGGCCGACCGCTACGGCACGGCGGCGTCGATCGGCGTCGGGACCGTGCTCGAACCGAGCCAGCTCGATGAGGCCGCTGCGGCGGGTGCCGTCTTCGCGGTGAGCCCACACCTCGACGCCGACATCGGGGAGCGGGCACACGAGCGCGGGCTGGGTTGGTACCCGGGGGCCGCGACCCCGACCGAGATCGTCCGCGCCTGGCGACTCGGAGCGCGCGCGGTCAAGGTGTTCCCGGCCGCGCCGCTCGGCGGGCCCGCCTTCCTCAAGCAGGTGCTCGCGCCGCTCGACTTCGTCGACGTCATCCCGACGGGCGGCATCGGCGTCGACGACGCGTCCGACTACCTCGCGGCCGGTGCGGTCGCCGTCGGCCTCGGGTCCCCGCTCGTCGGGGACGCCCTGACGACCGGCGACCTCGACGGCCTCCGCACCCGCGCCGAGCAGCTCGTCGCGGGACTCAGCCGGTGACGGCCGCGGTCCTGCTCACCGGCGGCGCCGTCGTCGACACCGACGGGTCGGCGCGTCGGACGGACGTCCTCGTCCGTGACGGGGTGGTCACGGAGCGGGGGGACGCCGGCCGGATCACCGCCGACGCCGACGCCACCGTGGTCGACTGCACCGGCCGCCTCGTCCTGCCCGGTCTCGTCGACGCGCACTCGCACGCGGGGTCCCTCGTGTTCGACGAGACCGTCCAGCTCGCGCTCCTCCGACAGGGCGTCACCACCATCATCACGGGGCAGGACGGCGTCGGACCGGCACCGGGCGACGGCTCGTACGCCGCGCGGTACTTCGCGGCCATCGACGGCTCCCACCCGACGTACCGCGGCGACGGCCTCGCGGGACTCCTGGCGACCTACGACGGCACGACCGCGCTGAACGTGGCGACCCTGGTTCCCGCCGGCACCGTCCGGCACGAGGTCATGGGTGACGACCCCGCCCCGGCGGACCCCGAGCAGCTCGATGCGATGCGCGCCCTCGTCCGGCAGGGCATGGCGGACGGTGCGGTGGGGCTCGCGACCGGACTCGACTACGTCCCCGGACTGCACGCGGACACCGAGGAGATCGCCGCCCTCGCCGCCGAGTCGGCCGCCGCCGACGGTGTCTACGTCACGCACATGCGCGGCGGCTACGAGGCGAACGCCGGCGCCGGCATCCAGGAGATCGTCCGGATCGTGCGCGCCGGCGGTGGGCCGGCCCATGTCTCCCACCTGCACGCCCCCGTCGACCTCGCCCTGGCCGAGCTCGCCCGGGCCGAGGCCGCCGGCGCGCCGCTGTCGTTCGACGCGTACCCGTACTCGCGCGGCTGCACCATCCTGTCGATGCTGCTCCTCCCGGCGGGCCTCGCGCGGCCGGGCACCGACGACCTCGCCAGGGCCCTCACGGCGGACGACGGTCGTGCCGAGGTCCGGGCCGCCGTCCTCGATCGGGTCCTCGGGCGCGCGGACCTCGGACCGGGGTGGGCCGAGCAGATCACGCTGTCGCACGTCCCCGCGCCTGAGTTCCACGCGCTGCAGGGTCGCACGCTCGCCGACGCCGCCGCGGCCACCGGAACGGACCCCGTGGACCTGGCGCTCGACGTGCTGGTCGACTCCGACCTGCAGGTCACCGTCGTGATGCGCGTCCCGCACCCGCGGACACCCGAGCAGCTGGCGGAGCTGTTCCGGTCCGGCGGGCACACCGGGGGGTCCGACGGCATCTTCGTGGGGACGCACCCACACCCCCGGGCGTACGGCACGTTCGCCCGGTACCTCGGCGACTACGCCCGACCCGGACTGCTGTCGTGGTGGGACGTCCAGCAGCACCTGTCGACCGTTCCCGCCGAGCGGTTCGGCCTCGGGCTGCGCGGGGCCGTCGCGCCCGGGTGGATCGCCGACCTGGTCGTCGTCGATCCCGAGCGGGTCCGTGCACGGTCCTCGTACGCCGAGCCGATGCTGCTCGCCGAGGGCATCGACGACGTCCTCGTCGCCGGGGTCCCCGTGCTGACCGCCGGTGCCCTGACGCACGCGACCCCCGGTGCAGGCATCCGTCGGACGACGTGGAGTCGTCCGGCGACTGCGAGCGCCGGGGGTCGATGAGGCTTCGCTCAGCGAGCCGGGCGGGTCACTCCGCCGAGGGCAGCACCGCCACCACGTCGATCTCGACGAGGATGTTCGCCAGGTGCGACTGCACCGTGGTGCGGACCGGGTACGGCTGCGAGAAGTGCTTCGCGTACTCCTCGTTGAAGGCGGCGAAGTCGCGGTCGGAGTGCTCGAGGTGCACGGTCGACTTCACGACGTCGTCGAGCGTGGCACCGTGCTCGGCCAGGACGGCGGCGACGTTCGCGAGCACCTGGGCGGTCTGGCCGGCCACGTCGTCGGCGATCGCGCCGGTCGCCGGGTCCTGCGGGCCGAAGCCGGCGGTGTAGATGAAGCCGTTCGCGATGATGCCCTGGCTGTAGGGGCCGGCGGGCTTCGGCGCGGCGTCGGTCACGATGGCGGTCTTGTTCGGCACGGTGCTCCTCGGTGTCGATCGGGATCGTTCGGACGTCGCCCCGACGGACCGGCCGCGCCGTCGCGGCCGGAGGACGACGCGACCAGGCTAGGCGAGCGCCCCGCGCCGCACCCGACCCACCACCGGACGCGTTCCGTTCTGCACAACGCGAGTCGCGCCTCCCGGGCACGCCGTGAGGAACACCCAAGCATCGTCCGTCTACGCTCGTACCGTGCCCTCTGCCCTGCCCGAACGCCGCGGAGCGCCGCGGTGAGTCGACTGGACGGGACCCTGACGGAGTCGATCGCGAGCGGACGCCGCCGGGTCATCGACCTCGCGACCGCGCTGCCGGCGTGGGCCGCGGTGCTCCTGGTCTGGACCGGAGGCCGCATCGTCTCGACGTTCTGGCTGGCCCTCGCCTACCCGCTCATCGGTCGCGCGCTGCCCGAGAACGCGATCTGGGGCAACGGCCACGGCTTCCTCAACTTCCTGACCGCCTGGGACGGGCAGTACTACGAGCAGATCTCGGTGCACGGGTACCCGACGAGCCTGCCGCTCGACGCCGCCGGCAACGTCGCACAGAACGCGTGGGCCTTCCTGCCGGCGTTCCCCTTCACGATCCGGATGCTGACCGCGTCGACGGGGGTGCCGTTCGACGTCGGCGCCCCCGTGATCGCGCTGCTCGCCGGGCTCCTCGCCACGTACCTGCTGCACCGTCTCGTCCGCGACCGCGCGGGGTCGTCCGCCGCGATGTGGGCGGTGTTCTTCTTCACGTGCGGGCCGCTGTCGTTCCTGCTGCAGGTCGGCTACGCCGAGAGCATGTTCCTGGCGCTCGTCTTCGGGGCGCTGATCGCCCTGGAGCGTCGGCGGTACGGGCTGCTCACGGTCCTCGGCGTCGTCGCGTCGTTCACCCGGCCCGGGGCCCTCGCGATCCCGCTCGTCCTCGGGGTCGTCGCGCTGGTGCGGTGGATCCGTGCCCGGCGGACCGAGGGGGTCCGCTCGCTCGACGTCTTCCCCGTGGCGGAGCGGGTCCGGGTCGTCGCCGCCGGCCTCGTGATGGCGCTGGCCGGGTTCGCGTGGCCGGTCATCGCCGCGCACGTGACCGGGTCGCCGAACGCCTACCTCGAGACCGAGATGTCCTGGTGGGTGAACTTCATCGGCCGGGTGGACTTCCTGCCGCTCACGCCGTGGTTCCTCATCGCCGGCCGGTGGCTGGGCGTCGGCGGCATCCTCATCGTGGTGTTCCTGCTCGTGTCCTACCCGGTCTGGCTGCTCCGTCGGTCGACCCGTCGCCTCGGGTTCACGACCGTGGTGTTCTCGGCCGCGTACGCGCTCTACATCTTCGCGGTGTCGCTCCCGATGGCGTCGACCCCCCGGCTGCTCATGCCGCTCGCGCCGTTGTTCGGATCGCCGGAGCTCGTGGCGAAGCCGTGGATGCGGTGGACCCTCGTGGTGTGCGCGGTGCTCGGGCAGCCGGTGCTCGTCGCCGTCCTCTGGCTGCTCGGCCCGCCCTGACGCGGCACACCCGGCGCCCGCGGTGTGCGGGGCCGGGTGCGTGCGGTCGGACGGGTCCGGCTGGCCGGGATCCGGTGCGTCGGTCGCCCGACTAGAGCTCGACCGTCCCGTGGTCGCCGGTGTCCGGCTGGCTCTGCTTGCCGATCGCGGCCTTGAGCGTCTGCACGAGGCTGCCGACCGGGCCGGTGTCCTGCGTCCAGTACTCGACCGAGTCGCCCTCGACGGTGAGGAGCCGGATAGAGGGGTCCTGACGGCCCTCCGGGAACCAGGCCTCGGCGAACGGGGACCACAGCTCGTCGATGACGGTGTCGTCCTGGGTGACCCTGGCCGTGCCGGCGATGGACAGGTACCCGCCCTGCGACTCGATCGCCACGTTGACGTGCGGGTTGCGGGCGATGTCCTCGACCTTCTCGCTCCCGTCCTGCACGAGGAACCGGAGGGTGCCGTGGAACGCCTTGTCCTGCACGGCGAGGGGCCGGGCGTGCAGTCCGCCGTCCTCGCTCACGGTCGTCAGCAGTGCCGTTCGGGCTCCGTGGACGATGTCCGAGATGGCTGCGCGCTGGTCTGCCTCTGTGTCGGTCATGGTGCTCCTCTCGCGTCGTGCGCCCCGTTGTGCTCGACGTTCGGCCGGCCCTCGGGCGCTGTCCGTTCCGGCCAGTCTGCTCTGCGACGCTGAGCGCGTCCGGCGGACAGGGCTGCGGAGCCGTGCGGGCGCTGTCGCGTGCGGGAGTGTGCGACAACACCGATGTCGTACGACCTCGACGATGTCGCCGCCGCGCGCGTGCAACTGTTGCTCCCGCAAGGAGCGACTTCGCGGACGTCGTACGACGGCGACGATGTCGTTCCGGGTCGCCCCGCCCGCCCGGAGGCCCCGGCGTCAGACGCGCTCGCGGATCGTGGTCTCGACGTCGACGACCTGCGGGATGCGCGGCATCGACGCGAACCCGAACGCCACCGGCGGGTCGAGCGGCGCGAGCTCCCCGAGGGGCTCCCCCGCCCAGGTCCCCCGCACGCCCGTGACGTCGTGCGCCCCGGTCACGCCGTAGTACTCGCGCCGCCCGTTGCCCGCCGAGCCCGCGGTGCCCGATCCGGGCGCGACGAGCCGCGCGACCGGGTCGATCGCGGCGAGCCACCGGGGGTCACGGGCGACCGGCTTCGGGACGATGCGCAGGATGCGCCCGAGCGGCGAGATGCCACCGACGTCGATCGAGGCCTCGAGGGCACCGGCGGCGAGCTCGAGGCCCCTCGCGGTCCGACGTGCCGAGACGTCGACGACCGAGACGGTGTCGAAGCGGTAGGTGCCGGAGACGTAGGCGGCCACGATCTCGTCGGGCGCGAGCAGCACCGACGAGCCGTCGGGGAGCTCGAGGAAGACGTCCGTGAAGGCACCGAACGGCGAGCGTTCCCACATGCCGACCACGATGCGGACCCCGGAGGTCGTCCCGACGCCCATGATCCGACCACGGAACCGACGTTCGAGGGCAGCGGGGCGTGACGTCATGCCCTGGACCGTACCCGGCGACCCCGTGAGGGGCGCGGATGCGGCGAGCCGCGCCTCCCGGCCACCGCAGACGCAGCCGAGCGCACCACCGGAGCACGGCCGGCTGCACCGCCGACCCGGGGCCGGCGACGCCGCGCGCTATGCGACCGGAACCGGCTCCGCGAGCAGCTCCCGCACCCGCGGCGCGACCTTCGTGCCGTACAGCTCGATCGACCGCATCATGTCGTCGTGCGGCAGGCGACCCGTCGCGTACCGCATGTCGAACCGCGAGACGCCGAGGATCCGCATGTTCCGCGCGATCTTCCGGGCGACCGTCTCCGGCGACCCGACGTAGAGCGAGCCCCCGGCCGAGAGCCCGGCCCGGTAGCCGGCGACGTCGAGGGGCGGCCAGCCGCGCTCCCGGCCGAGCTGGTCGGTGACGGCCTTGTGGTAGGGCCAGTAGCGCTCGGCGGCCTCCTCGTCGGTGGCGGCGATGAACCCGGGCGAGTGCATGGCGATCGGCTGCTGCGGCAGGTCGAGCTGCGCGAGCGCCTGGCGGTAGAGGCGCGAGAACGGGGCGAACTGCGCGGGCTGCCCACCGATGATCGCGAGGAACAGCGGCAGGCCGTACGACGCCGCACGGATGACGGACTGCGGGGAGCCGCCCACGCCGACCCAGGTCGGGATGGGGCCGTGCTCGAGCTTCGGGAAGACGTCCTGGTCGGTGAGCGATGCGCGCTTCGTGCCGGACCACGTGACCTTGTCGCCGCCGCGCAGGGCGGCCCAGAGCTGGAGCTTCTCCTCGAAGAGGACCTCGTAGTCACGCAGCTCGTAGCCGAACAGCGGGAAGGACTCGGTGAAGGAGCCGCGGCCGAGGATGACCTCGGCACGGCCGTCCGAGATCGCGTCGACGGTGGCGAAGCGCTCGTAGACCCGGACCGGGTCGTCGCTCGACAGCACTGTCACGGCCGAGCCGAGCCGGATCGTGCGGGTCGACGCGGCGATCGCGGCGAGGACGACCTCGGGCGCGCTCACGATGAAGTCGGCGCGGTGGTGCTCGCCCACGCCGATGAAGTCGATGCCGACCTGGTCGGCGAGGACAGCCTGCGCGACGACGTCGCGGATGCTCTGCGCGTCGGACTTGACGCTGCCGTCGGGGAGTTCGGTGACGTCGCCGAACGTGTCGAGGCCGAGCTGCACGGGGCCGATCCGCTCGGGTGCGGGCGGCGGCACGTCCGAGGGACGGTCGGTGCCGAATGCGTTGCTCATGCTGTCCTCCTGATCACGACCGACCGTGGGCGGCCGGCGATGGACCGCGACCGACCGGTGGTGACCGGCTGGTCGGCATTTCCATGCGTTTGTATGAATCTACCACGCGCGCACCGGATCCGCACCTCCCGGCGAGTACGGTCGCGGGCATGCCCCAGATCCCCGACCAGACCGGCCGCCGCATCGTCGTCACCGGCGCGAACAGCGGAACCGGCAACGAGACCGCCACGCGCCTCGCCGCAGCCGGGGCCTCGGTCGTCCTGGCCGTCCGCTCGACGGAGAAGGGTGACCGTGCCGCGGCCGACATCCGCGCCGCACACCCCGGCGCCGACGTCGAGGTGCGCGAGCTCGACCTCGCCGACCTCGCGAGCGTCCGACGCTTCGCCGCGGGCATCGTGGCGGACGAGCGGGCCCTCGACGTCCTCGTGAACAACGCCGGCGTGATGGCCCCGCCGAAGCGGTTCGAGACGGTGGACGGCTTCGAGCTGCAGTTCGGCACGAACTTCCTCGGCCCGTTCGCCCTGACGAACCTGCTGCTGCCCTCGATGCTCCGGTCCCCCGACGCCCGTGTCGCGACGATGTCGAGCCTCGCCGCGATCCCCGGCCGGATCCGGTTCGACGACCTGCAGTGGGAGCGCGGGTACAACGGCTGGCGTGCCTACTCGCAGTCGAAGCTCGCCGACCTGCTGCTGGCGCTGCACCTGCACCGGATCTCGGTCGAGCTGGACTGGCCGCTCGTGAGCACCGCCGCGCACCCCGGGTACACCCGGACGAACCTGCAGTCGGCCGGTCGTTCCCTCGGCCGCTCGAAGCCCGTCCGTTCCAGCGACCGCGCGCTGCCCTTCACGCAGGGCGTCGAGCAGGGCTCCGAACCGCTGCTGTACGCCGCGGTCGGGCCGAACGCGGTCGGCGGCGCCTACTACGGACCGTCCGGTCCCTTCGGCCTGGTCGGCCCGACGACCACCGCGTCGATCCCCGGATCGGCGCGGAGCGCGGACCTCGCCCGGTCACTCTGGGCGGTCGCCGAGGACCTCACCGGCACGACGCCGCCGGTCTGACCGGCTCGACGCCGTCGGTTCGACCGGCTCGACGCCGTCGGTTCGACCGGCTCGACGCCGTCGGTCTGACCGGCGGATCGGGCGGGCATGGCGACACCGCGCACGTCCCGCCCGTCGGGTGGGCCCGGAGGCGCGGCGCACCCCCGCCCGTCGGGCGTCACAACCGCACGTGGTCGCGTCCGAGGGCGGCGGTCACCGCCGCCGCGATCGCGCGCTGGCCGCGTGCGGTCGGGTGCACGTCGTCCGACTGCATCCAGTCGGCGTGCCCCCGGAGCGGCTGGCCGACGTCGACGAAGGTGCCGCCCGTCCGCCGCACCGCGGACCCGAGTGCCGCGGACACCGCCGCGAGCTGTGCCGGTGGCGCCTCGTCCGACCAGATCGCGCTGAGACCGACGATGCGCGCTCGGGGCATCGTCCGGTGCGCGTCCGCGACGAGCTGTGCGGTGGCCCCGTCGAGCACGTCGTCGTCCTGCCCGAGGTCGTTCGAGCTCGCCTGCAGCACGACGGCGACGGGGTCCAGCGCGGCCGCCCGGTCGAGGAGCTCGTCGTACGTCGCGGCGCACTGGTCGTCCCCCTCGACGAGCACTCCGGCGCCGTCGCACCCGAGGTCGGTGAGCCGCAGGTGGTCCCGCGTCGCGATGAGCTCCGGCCACGCCAGGCCCGCCGCCAGCCCGTGCCCGCGGGTGATCGAGTCCCCGATGACCACGACGCGTGACGGGACGCCGGCCGTGCCGGCGAGCGCCACCATCGTCGTGACGTCCGGCGAGCAGGCGGTCAGCACCAGCGCCGCCACGACGGCCGTCCCCGCGGCGAGGACGCGTCGGACGATCGGGGGCACGCTGCGACGGTAGGACCGTCGGCTGTGGCGCACCCGTCACCCGGGTGCGCGTCCGGACAGCTTCCGCCCGACGCCCGACGCCCGACGCCGGACGCCTGACGCCCGACGACCGCGGCCCAGCCCCGGCCCTGCCGGGCCCAGCGGCCTCAGAAGCGCACGTGGTCCCGTGCGAACGCGGCCGTCACCGCCGCGGCGATGGCCTGCTGTCCCCGCGCGGTCGGGTGGACGTCGTCGGACTGCATCCACGTCGGGTGTCCGCGAAGCGGCTCGCCGATGTCGACGTAGGTGCCGCCGTCCCGGTCGAGCGCGTGCCGGAGCGCCCCCGAGATCGACGCGAGCTGGGCGGGCGGGGCGTCCTGGTCCCAGATCGCGCTGAGCCCGATGAGCCGCGCGTGCGGGAGTCGGCGGTGCACGTCCTCGACGACCCGGTCGGTCGCGCTCCGGACCTCGGCGGTGTCGAGCCCGAGGTCGTTCGAGCTGGCCTGCAGGACGACGACCTCGGGCCGGAGGTCGACGGCGCGCTTCACGAGCGTCGCGTACGCGCTCGCGCAGTCGTCGTCGTCCCCGATCGCGGCGACGCCGGCGCCGTCGCAGGACAGGTTCGTGAGCGACCACCCCTGCCGGTCGGCGACGAGTGCCGGCCACGCCTCGGCCGTCGTCAGCCCGTGGCCGCCGGTGATCGAGTCGCCGATGACCACGACGCCGGTCCCCGCCGCGTCGTCCCACGGGGTGCTGGACGCCTCGGACGGTGCGGTTGCGCCGACCGCGCTCGACGGGCTGGCGGCACACGCGCCGAGCGCGAGCACGACGACGGTGGCGGCGAGCACGGCGAGCACGGTCCGGGTTCCGGTGGTCACGAACGGTGACGGTACGCGCACGGACCAAGGCCGGTGGCGCGATCGCGCTGCGGGTGCGCTCAGGCGCGGTGCGCTCCGGAGGGACGAACCGAGCGCTCAGGCGCGGTGCGCTCCGGAGGGACGGGCCGAGCGCTCAGGCGCGGTGGAGCTCGACCGAACCGTCGAGACGCCCCGGCTCGGTGAGCCGGGCGTGCTGCAGCACCGTGTGCGCGGGTCCGACGGCCGCCGCGACGATCGACAGCGTCGCGACGTGTCCGTCGTGCTCGTGCGCGTCCCGGAGGATCGCGTCCGGATCGTCCGCGGGCAGCGCGGCCGACTCGGCGAGCAGGCCGAACCAGCCGCTCCACCCGTCACCGGCATCGACCCCGGCGTCGGCCGTCCGCAGTTCGTCGAAGGGGCCGAGCACCGGCGGTCCGACCGGCGCGTCCACGGCGCGGAAGGCCTCGAGCCAGCGCTCGATGCGCGGCGCCCGGGGGTCGTCCGGCTCGCCGTGGGTGACCATGTGCACGCCGGGGCCGAGCACGGTCGTCCGGACCTCGGTGCCGTCCCACGTCGTGACCTCGGCGCCGTTCGCCGTCGCACGGACGAGGTTGAAGGCCCGGGTCGTCGGCACCGCGCCGTCGTGTCCCGGCAGCACCCCGGCGACGGCGTCGAGCGGGACGACCCCGCGGGTGGTCCAGGTACCGTCGGCGCTCTCGACCGGTTCACCGCGGTTGAGCACCACGGCCAGCCCGGCCGCGTCGGAGGCCGCGAGCCACGCGCCGCCGGCCGAACGGTCGCGGACGCCGCGGATCGACGGGTCGCGGTCGGGCCACCAGGCGGCGGGCGGGTCCCACGGTCGCTCGGGCGACTCGTCGCGCAGGGCGAGCATGGTGACGGGCCACGCGGACCCGGGCTCGACGCGGACGACGACGGTGCACATGGGATCGATCCTCGCACGACGCCCCGGGTAGCGTGACCGGTGTGAACGCAGCAGCAGAGCGCCGTCTGACCGTCGTCGTCGGGATCACCGGGGGCATCGCCGCGTACAAGGCCGTCGGGGTGGTCCGCGACCTGGTCAAGCGGGGCCACGACGTGCACGTCGTCCCGACCGAGGGGGCCCTGCGGTTCGTGGGGCTCCCCACCCTCGAGGCGCTGAGCCGCAACCCGGTGACCACGAGCGTCTTCGACGACGTCGCCGAGGTGCGCCACGTCGCGCTCGGCCGCCGGGCGGACCTCGTGGTGGTCGCCCCGGCCACCGCCGACGCCCTCGCCCGGATGGCCGCGGGGCTCGCCGGGGACCTGCTCGGCACGACGCTGCTCGCGACCGAGGCTCCCGTCGTGGTCGCACCCGCGATGCACCCGCAGATGTGGGAGCACCCGGCGACCCGGGCGAACGTGGCGACACTGCGCGACCGTGGCGTCCACCTCGTCGGCCCGGTCGTCGGGGCGCTGACCGGCGACGACGCGGGGATCGGCCGGATGGCGGAGCCCGAGGACATCGTCACCGAGGCGCTCGCGGTGCTCGACGACCGCGCGGGCACCGACCGAGCGGGCACCGAGCGGGTGGGCACCGACCGCGCAGGCGCCGAGCGGGCGGGCACCGACCGCGCAGGCGCCGAGCGGGCGGGCGCCACCGGGGTCGCCGGGACCGGAGCCCGTGGCGAGCTCGGTGACCTCGCGGGCGTCCGCGTCGTCGTCAGCGCAGGCGGCACCCGCGAGCCGTTCGACCCGGTCCGGTTCGTCGGCAACCGGTCGAGCGGTCGGCAGGGCATCGCGATCGCGGCCGACGCGGCCCGGCGCGGCGCCGAGGTGACGCTGGTGAGCGCGAACGTCGAGGCGTCGCTCACCGCCGGGCTCGACGTGCGGGTCGTCGCCGTCGGGTCCGCGCTGGAACTCGCGGACGCGGTGCACGCGGCAGCCGCGGAGGCCGACGTCGTCGTGATGACGGCGGCGGTCGCCGACTACCGTCCCCGCGAGGTGCGCGCCGAGAAGCTCAAGAAGGAGGCGCAGGGCGAGACCATGACGCTCGAGCTGGTGAAGAACCCCGACGTGCTGGCGGACCTTGTCGCGGCCCGCCGTACCGGGCAGATCATCGTCGGGTTCGCCGCCGAGACCGAACCGGACCGTGACGCCCGCATCGCGCTCGGACGGGCGAAGATCGCCCGCAAGCCGGCGGACCTGCTCGTGGTGAACCACGTCGGCTGGTCGTCGGGGTTCGAACGCGAGGAGAACGCCGTCGAGGTGCTCGTCCCCGGCGGCGACGTGGTGCGCGAGGCGTCCGGCAGCAAGGCCGAGGTGGCCGCGGTCGTCCTCGACCTCGTCGCGACCGCACTGACCTGAGCCCCGCACGCACCCGAGCCCCGCACGCACCTGTGCCCCGCACCGTCCCACACCGCGCCACCTGAGCGATCTCCGTGCGTGCCGGGCGACGCACGGGGCAGCATGGACCCATGCGACGACGCGAGCGCGCACGACGCGCCACCCGGACCGCCACCCTCCTCGCCGTCGTGCTGGGCGGGGCCGGCGTCACCCACTTCCTGCGACCGCGGGGCTACGACCGGATCGTCCCGGACGCCCTCCCGCCCCGGTTGACCACGCTGGCCTCCGGTGCCGCCGAGCTCGGGATCGCCGCCGGCCTGGTGGTCCCGGCCACCCGCCGCGCCGCGGGGTGGGCTGCGGCGGCACTGTTCCTGGCGGTCTTCCCCGCGAACGTGAAGATGGCGAACGACCTGCTGGACAGCCCGCGGTCGACGCGGGCGATGCGGCTCGTCTCGGTGCTCCGCCTGCCGCTGCAGGCTCCGCTCGTCGCCTGGGCCGTGCGCGTCGGCCGGCACGCGCCGCGGCGGTGACCGGGGCTGCGGCGGACCGCGCCGCCGTCCCGCTGCTGCACCGGCCGGTGACGGTGCACGCGTGGGAGGACGTCGTCTTCGCGCACTGGCGCCACGACCCCGCGTCGCTCGAGCGCCTGGTGCCGCGCGGGACCCGTCCCGACGTCGTGGACGGGAGCGCGTGGGTGGGCCTGACGGCGTACGTCTTCCGCGAGACCCGGGTGCCGCCGTTCCCGCCGTCGGGTCGGCTCGGCACGATGACCGAGGTGACGGTCGAGGTGCTCACCGTCGACGACCTCGGCCGCCACGGCGTCGCGTACCGGACGGTCGACACCGCGAACGTGCCGGCCATCGTCGCCGCACACGCGCTGCTCGGTGTGCCGTACACGTTCGCGCACGCACGGGCACGACGACGCGGCGACACCCTGTCGTACCGCTCGGTGCGGCACCCGGCGCGGTCCCTGCACCCCGTCCGGTGGCTGCGGGCACGGCACGGCACGACGGGCGGGGACGGTGCGGTGCGCTCGGGGGACGCGGTGCGACCGGGAGGCGCGGTGCGGCCCCGGCACGACGCCACCGTCCGGGTCGTGGCCGGCGAGGTCGTCGACGACCGGCTCGCGACGGAGCTCACGACGCGTCAGGGCATCCATGCCCGACACCTCGCGCAGACGATCTTCTGGCAGCGACAGCACCCGCCCCTGACGATCCGGTCGGCGCGGCTCGAGCGCCTCGCCGGCGACCTGCCGGACGCGGTCGGGGTGCCGGGGCTGCTCGGCCGCGATCCGGACTCGCTCCTCGTCGTGGACGGCACCACCGTCCGCTACGCGTGGGGCGACGTGGTGCGGTGAGCGAGGACCCGCACGACCTCGAGCGGTTCGTCCGCGCCCAGCAGGGGGTGTTCGACACCGCCGTCGCCGAGCTCGGCCACGGCCGGAAGTCCTCGCACTGGATGTGGTTCGTGTTCCCGCAGCTCACCGGCCTCGGCCGCTCGCCCACCGCCCAGCAGTACGCGCTCGACGACCTCGGTGAAGCCCGGGCGTACCTCGCCCACCCCGTCCTCGGCCCCCGGCTGCTCGAGGCGTCCGCCGCTGCCCTGGCAGCACCGGCACGGTCGGTCGACGAGCTGTTCGGCGGTGTCGACGCGATGAAACTCCGGTCGTCGATGACCCTCTTCGCCGAGGCCGCGACGGACCCCCGGCCGTTCCGGGCGGTCCTCGACCGGTGGTTCGGCGGGACCGCGGACCCGGTGACGCTCCGGCTGCTCCGACCCCACGACTGACCCGCTCCGGGCCGGGCGGGACACCGTTCACATATCAGGTACGGTGAACGGTGCGCCCGCACCCACCGGTGCCGAGCAACCGACCCGATGCCCCGATCCCGGAGGAACCCGCATGCCGGTCCCCAGCAGTGCACCCACCGAGCACCAGCTGCTCCGCGACACCGTCCGGCTGAAGATCCACGCCGCGATCATGGACGGCACGCTGGAGCCCGGCGAGCGACTGAACGACGACGAGCTCATCGCCTGGCTCGGCGTCTCCCGCACCCCGATCCGCGAGGCCCTGAGCCAGCTCGCCCGCGCCGGCCTCATCGAGATGGCACCGAACCGGTACACCCGCGTCACCACCCCGAACCCGGCCGAGGTGGTCGAGGCGCTGCAGACCCTCGGCGTCCTGTTCGGCGGGGTCGTCCGACTCGCTGTCCCGCGGCTCGGTGCGGGCGCGAAGAAGAAGATCCTCGCGCAGCTCGACGCCACGATCGCGGACTACGAGGCGCACGACGTCGCCGCGGTGAACCGTGACGCCCTCGCCGTGTTCGCCCGCTACGTCGAGGAGTGCGGCAACGAGAACCTCCAGCGCGTCTGCCGGGACACCATGGACGGTCTTGCGTTCCGCCTGCGTCTGCCGAACCTCGACGAACTCGTCGACTGGGACCGGATGACGGCGGACTTCCGACGACTGCGCGAGGCCACGGCGTCCGGCGACAACATCGAGGCCGAGCTCGCGACCGAGGCCATCCACCTGCTGCCGGGCGAGAAGCGCTGACCTCGCCTGAGTCCCCGTACAGGAACATGCCCGTCCCGCACTCGCGAGGCGGGCGTGACCCGTTCCGGACGGTCCGCGCCGGAGCCTCGCCCAGCCGCTCGTCGCTCCCAGTCACACGGTCCGGCGAGCCGGTAGCATCGCCCCGACCACCCCGTCGACCGCCACGGAGCACCGCATGAGCCACCGTCAGCCGGACCGCACCGAGATCGCCTCGCGCCTCGCCGCCGCGGTCGGCCGGATCAACCGACGGGCCCGGTCCGACTCGGCCGCGCTCGGGTACGGCATCGTGTCCGCGCTCGCGACGATCCAACGCGAGGGACCCCTGCGCCCCGGCGACCTGTCGCGGATCGAGGTCGTCACGAAGCCGACCATGACCCGCATCCTCACCGAGCTGGAGCAGCGCGGGTTCATCGAGCGCGAGGCCGACCCGCGGGACGGTCGCGCCTTCATGGTGACGGCCACACCAGAGGGTGCCGCGGCGGTCGAACAGGCGCGGTCCACGCGCACCGGCATCGTCGCCGAGCTCATCGCCGACCTCCCCGAGGCGGACGTCGACGCCATCGCCGCCGCACTCGACGCACTCGAGCGCGTGGCCCAGGGCGAGCGCACCCAGGAAGCTCACACCTCCGCTCCGTGATCGGGTCGTTACCGAACCGTTACCAACGGGTGGACGGACGGTTCTGCCAGCCAAACTGGACGCTGTGCCCAGCAACACCGGTCATCGTGGCGGCTTCGCCCAGCGGCGGCCACCCCCACGGCCGCACGTCGGCGGACGGACGGGCCCCACACCACCGTCCGGTCCTCCCCCGGCTCGCGAGCCCCTGACGACGGACGTGGACCCGTCCACCCCTGCGCGCTCCCCCATCCCCCGCACGCAGCGTCACGCGGCACGCACCCCAGAGTCGGCCGACCACCGGAACCGATGACAGGACGCAACACCGACCTCCCGACCACCACGGCCTCGACCAGACGTGAGGCCCTGAACTCCCCCACTCGGCGACTCCGTCGTGCGCTCCGCCGCCCCACCACGCTCATCGTGGGCGGAGCCGCCGTCCTCGCCGTCGCCGGAGGCATCGCCACCGTCGGCACGCAGCCCGCGATCGGCGAGGCCCTCGGCATGCCGACCGCCAGCGCCACCGCGGCACCGGCCCTCGCCGGCACCGCCCTCGACCGGGCGCAGGCCGCAGCGACCATCGCCACGGCCGAGACGGTCGTCGACGCGGCGAACGACAAGACGGACACCGCGACGCTCGAGCGCCGGATCGACGCACTCGACGACTACCGGTCGCTCTCCGGCGCCGCGCTCACCTCGCGGATCTCCTCGACGGTCGACGCCACCACCGAGGTCGCGGACGCCAGCGCCGTGCAGGACAAGCGCGACGCCGACGCGAAGACCGCCGCGGCCGCCGCCGCGAAGCGCGCCGCAGCCGAACGTGCCGCCGCAGCCGAGGCCGCTCGCAAGCAGGCGGCCGCGAACACGGTCGCCGGTGCGAAGGCGACCGCGAGCTCGATGGCCTCGTCGAAGTACGGCTGGGGTGCCGACCAGTTCCAGTGCCTCGACAACCTCTGGACCAAGGAGTCCGGCTGGAACTACCAGGCCGTGAACGCGAACGGCGGGGCGACCGGCATCCCGCAGGCGCTCCCCGGCTCGAAGATGGCGACGATCGCCTCGGACTGGCAGACGAACGCGACCACCCAGATCACCTGGGGGCTGCAGTACATCAACGACGCGTACGGCACGCCCTGCGCCGCGTGGGCGCACTCGCAGGCGTCGAACTTCTACTGAGTCGACGCGCTGCACCGACGATGAACGACCCCGGGTCCTGCACCCGGGGTCGTTCGTCGTGTAGGCATGCGCACGTGACCACCATCGGACTCCGCCGCATGGCGCCGCGCGACCCCACCGAGGACCACCGCGCCGCCAGTCCCCTCGAGCTCCTCTTCGACCTCGTCTTCGTGGTCGCGGTCGGGTTCGCCGCGACGAACCTGCACGAGATCGAGGTCGAGGGGCACGTCTCGTCCGCCGTCCTCGCGTACGCGTTCGTCTTCTTCGCCATCTGGTGGGCGTGGATCAACTTCACCTGGTTCGCGACCTCGTTCGACACCGACGACTGGCTCTACCGGGTGATGACGTTCGTGCAGATGGCGGGGGTGCTCGTGCTCGCCGCCGGGGTGCACGCCGTGATGGTCGAGGGGTCGACCACGATCGTGGTGCTCGGGTACGTCGTCATGCGGCTCGCGCTGGTCGGGCAGTGGCTCCGGGTCGCCGTCTCGTCGCCGCGGTTCCGGCGGACGGCGCTCCGGTACGCGGCGGGGATCGTCGTGGTCCAGGTGCTCTGGGTGCTCGCCCTCCTCCTGCCCGACGACGTCGCGCTCGGCGTGGTCCCGGTGCTCGTCCTGCTCGAGGTCCTCGTCCCGCCGTTCGCCGAGGCCGGCGCGCAGACGACCCCGTGGCACACCCGGCACATCGCCGAGCGGTACTCGCTGTTCACGCTCATCGTCCTCGGCGAGGGGCTCGTCGCGTCGGCGAACGCGGTCATCGACGGCATCGCGCACGCCGACCACCTCGGCTCGCTGCTGGTCCTGGCCGCGTGCGGGCTCGTGATCGTCGCCGGACTGTGGTGGATCTACTTCTCCCGCGAGCAGCACGACCGCATCCGCTCCCTGCCGACCGCGCTCGTGTTCGGCTACGGCCACTACCTCGTCTTCGCCGCGGCCGGAGCGCTCCCCGCGGGCATCGAGGTCGCGGTGAGCGCGGACGCGGGCGAGGCCGACCTGTCGCACGCGACCGTCGCCGCGACGATCGCGGTGCCGGTCGCCCTGTTCGTGCTGTCGATCTGGGCGTTGGCGCTCCGCCCGTCGCTCAGCCTCCGGTGGAACGTCGTCGTCGTGGTCCTCGCCGTCGCGGTGCTCGCGAGCATCGCCGTCCCGGCGGCGTCCCTCGTGACGACGGCCGTGCTCGTCGCCGCGGTGGTCGTCGTCCTCGAGGTGGCCGACCGTCGGCCGTGACCCGACGCCGGACCCGCGGGTCCGTGCCGTGGACGGCACCCACTGCAGGACGGGAGGCGCGGTGCGGGCCCGCACCGCGCCTCCCGTCCCTCAGGAGGGAACTTCAGCCGACGCGCGCGATCCGCACGTCGACGCGGCTGAGCGGCAGGCCGTGCGCGGTCGCGGCGTCGAGCGCCGCGAGGTGCGCCGCACGCGCGGTCTCCGGGGCCGGCACGGAACCGTCGGTGCCGATCACGACGCGGAGCACGTCGTCGTCGAGGACCACGTGCGCGACCGAGGCGCGGGACGCGAGGCGCTTCGCCGCGTCGACCGCGCTGCCGAGCGTCGGGCGTGCGCGGTACAGCTCGGCGACCCCGGGGACGGCGAGGACGGCGGCCTCGATCTCGGCGAAGGTCTCGTCCTGGGTGCTCATGCTCGGTCCTCCTCGGCGTCGTCGTCCGGCTCGTCGGTCGAGGGTGGCAGGAGGTCCCGCACCACGACGTCCACGGACGCCACGACGAGGTCCGTCTCGGTCGCGAGGACCTCGGCGACGGTCTCGCGGATGTCCGACGCCACCCGCTGGATCGTCGACCCGGCGCGGACCGCGATCTCGACGACGACCCGGACCGGCGCGCCGAGCTCGGTGACGTCCCCCTCGAGCGTGCAGCGTGCGATGAGGGCGTCGGGCACCGCGTCGCCGGCGGTGCGCACGAGGGAGCGGATGGCCCCCTCGGTCATCACGGGACGCTCGGTGGGCGCCACCGGACGGAGCGGGACGTCGCGCCCGGCGCGGGCCTCGAGCGAGATGTTGGCGAGCACGCCGCTGATCCACGACTCGTCGGCCGGGGCCTCCTGTTCGGCCGCGGCCTCGAGCGAGCCGAGCGACGACTGCCGGAGCCGCACGATGGCCGCGAGGGCGTTCTGGCACGCGGCGGAGTGGTCGATGCTCGGGTCGGCCGGCTGCATCCCGGCGTCGAGGTAGTCGGTCAGCTCGTCGATCGTGTGGCCGTCGAGGTCGTCGGGTTCGAGGGAGTCGAGTCGGACGGGATCGGATTCGGTCATCGCCATCCCTCCATGAGACGGATCATGTTCTTGCGCGCCCGGGACAGCAGGCCGCGGACGGTCGAGGGCGGGAGGTCCAGTTCCTCCGCGATCGCTTCGTACGAGTACTCGAGCACTTCCTTCATCAGCCACGTCCGCCGTTGCGCCTCGGGGAGTTCCGCGAGCGCGGTCTCGACCGCTTCCTCGCGGGAACGGGCCTCGGCCACGCGGTCCGGAGCGTCGTCCGACGGCGCCTCGACCTCGAGCTCGGTCACGTCGTCGTGGAAACGACGGGCCCGGATGCGGTCGATGCACTTCCGGCTGAGGATGCGCATGAGCCACGCCTTGACCCGGGCGCCGTCCTGCAGCGTGTCGAGCTGGTTCCAGGCGGTGATGAACGTCTCCTGCACGACGTCGTCGAGTTCGTCGGTCGACCCGAGGGTCCGTCGCGCGTAGGCGCGGAGCAGCGGCGTGTGCCGTCGGATGAGGACCTCGAACGCCCGGACGTCGCCGTCGGCCGATCGACCGGCGAGGACGCCGTCGTCGAGGTCGGTGAGGGGCTGGTGGGGCACGGTCTCCTTCTACCGGTGCGGGGTCGGGGATTCCTGTGTGTGCAGGACCTTCATCGGTCCGACGGGTCGCGCCGCCAGCGATCGGATGCGGACCTGCGCCAGGACGTGCTCGTCCCCGACACGGACGGGTGCCGGACGCACGGGGTGCGCCGGGTGGGCAGCAGGTGCGGTTCGGGTCATGGTGGGTTCCTCCATCGGTGTCGTCCACCGATGGGACGGAGCGGACACCCGGATCGTCACACTTCTCCGCACACGAGAACTGCGGCAGGCTTGTGGGCATGTCCCTCGTCACCGCCGTCTGCCGCGTCGACCGCCTGCTGCCGGACTCCGGGACCATCGGCGTGACCGCGATCGACAAGCGTCCCGTCGACGGCCCCGTCCGGATCCGCCCGCTCGGGTTGTACGCCGACGTGCAGGCGGACCGGAAGCACCACGGCGGCGCGGACCAGGCGGTGTACGCCTACGCGGACGAGGACGCGGCGTACTTCGCCGATCTCCTCGACCGCGACGTCCCGCCGGGGCTGTTCGGTGAGAACCTGCGCACCTCGGGCATCGACGTCACCGGCGCCGTCACCGGTGAGCGCTGGCGGATCGGCGAGACCCTCGAGCTCGAGGTCACGATCCCGCGCATCCCCTGCGGCACCTTCGCGCGCCGGATGCGCGTGGACAAGTGGGTGAAGCGGTTCACGGAGGAGGGCCGACCGGGCGCGTACCTCCGCGTGGTGCGGTCCGGACCGGTGTCCGCCGGTGACCCCGTCGTCGTCACCCGCCGGCCCGACCACGGCGTCACGATCGGCCAGCTCTTCCGGGGGCTGACGCCCGAGCAGGCCGAGGCGGTGCTGGCGTCCGGGCACGGTCCGGGGCCCGGCGGCCCGGGGACGGGTGGGCTCGCGCCGAAGGTCGTCCGCGAGGCGTCGAAGGTCCTCGCGCGGACGACCGCCTGAGCGGAGCGCCGACCGTCAGCCCTGCTGCGCGCGGCGCACAGGGTCGATCGGGCGCTTCGCCGCGGGGAGCTTCGCCACGACGAGGTCGTACGCGTTGCCGACGAGGTCCTCGACGAGGGTCTCGTCGAGGCCGTCGCCCGGCGAGAGCGTGATCCAGTGCTGCTTGTTCATGTGCCACCCGGGGGTGATCTCGGCGTGGTCGCGCACCAGGGCGGCGCCGTGCGGTGGCGCGCACTTGAGGTTGACGATCGGGACGTCCCGGAGGACGGACGTCATCACGAACATCTTCCCGACGACCTTGTAGACGAAGGCCCCCTCGCCGAAGGGCTGGGTCTCCACCACCGCGGGCAGACCCATCGCGGTGCGGATCGCGACTTCGTGCAGCATCTCGCCGTCCATGCGCCCCAGCATGCCCCGGACCGCCGACGGCGCGCCTCGGACCGGTCTCGCCGTCGGCGCACCTCGGACCGGTCTCGCCGTCGACGCGCCTCGGATTGGGGTACCCGGTGCCGCCATCCTCGAACTATCCTCAGTCCGTGCACATCACCCGAACCCTGAGCATCGCCGCCGCCACCGCCGTCCTCGCCGCCACCGCCGTCGTCGGCGGCACCTCGACCGCCGAGGCCGCCCCCACCGTCTACAAGAACTGCACCGCGGTGCAGAAGGTCTACTCGGGCGGGATCGCCAAGAAGTCCGTCACGAAGAACCGGGTGACCTCGGCCGGCAAGGTGACGTACCGCGCGCTCAAGGGCACCGTGAAGAAGGACGACGCGCTGTACGCGGCGAACAAGAAGCTCGACCGCGACGCCGACGGGATCGCCTGCGAGAAGAGCTGACGCAGCGCGGTCGCGCCGCCGCGGCCGCGCTCCCCGCGCGGCGCGGCCCGCGACGCCGAGACTCGGCCCCGCGGACACTTTCGCGGTCCCAGTGCCGCGAAAGTGTCCGCCACGGCGAGTCTCGGGCTCGGCGCGGGCCCGCGCCGGCGCGGGCGCGGCGCGCGGCGCGGCGCGGGTCAGAGGGGCGGGACGCCCTCGTGTCCGGAGCGTGGGCGGGCGGTCCCGGCGACCCCGGTGACCACCGACCCCGGCGGGACGTCCTTCGTCACCACGGTGTTGGCCCCGACGACGGAGTCGGCACCGACCGTGATCGCCCCGATCAGGGACGACCCGGCACCGAGGACCACGCGGTCCCCCACCGCCGGGTGCCGACGGGCGCCCGGTCCGTGCTCACCTCCGCGGCCGCCGAGGGTCACCCCGTGGAAGAGCACGACGTCGTCGCCGATCACCGCGGTCTCCCCGACGACGACACCCATGCCGTGGTCGATGAAGAACCGTCGCCCGATGCGCGCACCGGGATGGATCTCGATGCCCGTCGCCGACCGGGCGATCTGCGCGATGACCCGGGCCGCGAAGCGTGATCCCGGCAGGCCCTTCGCGAGCCAGAGCCGGTGCGTGATCCGGTAGGTCCAGATCGCGTGCAGGCCGGAGTACACCACGGCGTTCTCGAGGTCCCCGCGCGCTGCGGGATCACCGCGGCGTGCTGCGGCCAGGTCCTCACGGACGGTCCGCAGCACGCCACGACGTCGGGCTGACGTCACGCAGTGAGCCCCTCGAAGAGCACCGTCGACAGGTAGCGCTCACCGGTGTCGCAGACGATCGCGACGACGCGCTTGCCGACGTTCTCGGGACGCGCGGCGATCTCGATGGCGGCGTGGATGATCGCGCCGGAGGAGATGCCGGAGAGGATCCCCTCCTCGGTGCCGAGGGCGCGGGCGACCCGGAGCGCGTCGTCGAGCTCGACGTCGAAGACCTCGTCGATGACGCTCTGGTCGAGGACCTCGGGGATGAAGTTCGCGCCGATGCCCTGGATCTTGTGCGGGCCGGCCTTGCCCTCGGTCAGCAGCGGCGAGTCCTTCGGCTCGACCGCGACGATCTGCACGCCGGGGACCCGCTCCTTGAGGACCTGTCCGACGCCGGTGATCGTGCCACCGGTCCCGACGCCCGCCACGAACACGTCGACGTGCCCCTCGGTGTCGCGGAGGATCTCCTCCGCCGTGGTCTTCCGGTGGATCGCCGCGTTCGCGGGCGTCTCGAACTGGTGGGCGAGGATCGCACCGGGTGTCTCGGCGACGATCTGCTCCGCCTTCGAGACGGCGCCCTTCATGCCCTCGGACCCCGGGGTGAGGACGATCTCGGCACCGTAGGCGCGGATGAGCGCGCGGCGCTCGACGCTCATGGTCTCGGGCATCGTGATGACGACCCGGTACCCGCGGGCGGCGCCGACCAGGGCGAGCGCGATGCCGGTGTTGCCGGACGACCCCTCGACGATGGTCCCACCCGCCTGCAGCTCGCCGGACGCCTCCGCCGCGTCGACGATCGCGACACCGAGCCGGTCCTTCACGCTCGCACCCGGGTTGTAGAACTCGAGCTTCGCCAGGATCTCGGCGCCGCCCTCCTTCGGGAGGCGGTTCAGCCGCACCAGCGGCGTGTTCCCGAACGCCTGCGAGATGTCATCGTGGATCGTGCCGCTCATCGGTACCGTCCTCATCGGGTCAGGTCGCGTGCCTCCGCCCTGGAGGCACGGCGTGCGCTGCGATCCTAGCGATCGGACCCCGGGTGGTGCTGCCTGTGTGACGCGCGCTGCGCGCCCGGCGCGCACCGCGCCTCCCGACCAACGCCCTGGTCCGCCCGCAACCGTTCGCGCTCACCGACACTTCTCGCGTCCCCGATCGCGAAATGTGTCGCTGCGCGCGAAATCCTGCGCGCTGGACCCGCGCACGGCGCACCGCGCCCGCGCCCCCGTCCGTCAGCGCACGTGCGCCGTCCGCGCGAACCGCTCGTCCGTCGCCTCGAGCACCCGCAGCACGTTGCCACCGGCGAGCGCCCGGAGGTCGTCGGCACCCCACCCACGCCGCTGCAGTTCCGCCGCCAGCACCGGGTAGCGCGACACGTCGCGGAGGTCCGGCGGGAGCACGGGCGTGCCGTCGTAGTCGCCACCGAGCCCGATGTGCGCCGCGCCGGCGACGTCCCGCGCGTGCTCGACGTGGTCCGCCACGTCCGACACCGTCACGAGCGGGGGCTCCCCGACCGATCCGGCGTCCTCCCAGTCGGCCCACGCGCGGGACACGAACTTCGGCACGAAGGTGATCATCACGACGCCGCCGTTGTCCCCGAGGCGGGCGAGGACGTCGTCCGGCACGTTCCGGGGGTGGTCGTTCACGGCGATCGTCGACGAGTGGCTGAACACGACGGGCTGCGTGGCGACGTCGAGGGCGTCGCGCATCGTCTCCGGCGACGTGTGCGACAGGTCGACGAGCATCCCGATCCGCTCCATCTCGGCCACCACCTCGCGCCCACGGTCGGTCAGGCCGCCGTGCGGGTGGGAGCCGGTGGCCGAGTCGGCCCAGGGCGTGTCGTCGTTGTGCGTGAGGGTCATGTACCGCACCCCGAGGCGGGCGAGGTCGCGGAGCACCGCCAGGTCGTCGCCGATCGAGTGACCGCCCTCGGCACCGAGCAGCGACGCGGTGCGGCCGGAGTCGATCGCGGCGCGGACCTCGGCGGCGGTGCGGGCGAGGGCGAGGGCGTCCGGCCAGCGCTCGATGATCCGGTGCGCGAGGTCGACCTGCTGCAGCGTCGCCCGGACGGGGTCGGGGACGTCCGTCGGGACGAAGACCGACCAGAACTGGCCGACGACGCCCCCGGCCCGGAGCTTCGGCAGGTCGGTGTGCAGCGATCCCTGCTCGGAGTCGATGCCCTCGACGCCGGAGTCGTGGGTCTCCCGCCGTTCCCACGGCAGGTCGTTGTGTCCGTCGATGACCGGGAACGGGAGCGCGTCGAACGTCATGCCCTCGACGCTACCGCGGCCCGGCCGCTCGCTAGGCTCGCCCCATGGACCCCGTCACGCTCCGGACCGAGCGGCTGGTCCTCTCGGTCCCCGAGCTCTCCGATGCCGACGACGTCGTCGCGTACGCGACCGATCCCGACGTCGTGGCGTTCATCCCGATGCCGGAACCGTACGGCCACGCCGAGGCGCACCACTGGCTCACGGCCGTGGTGCAGGAGGGCTGGGCCTCGGACGTCCGCTACGAGTTCGCCATCCGACGGTCCGACGACCCCCGGCTGCTCGGGACGGTCGGGCTGTTCGGCTTCGCCGCCGGCGGTGCCGAGATCGGGTACGCCACCCACCCCGACGCCCGCGGGCAGGGCTTCGTGACCGAGGCGGCGGACCGGGTGCTCCGGTGGGCGTTCGCGCCGGCACCCGAGGGGCTCGGACTGGTCCGCGTCCAGTGGCGCGCGATGGCGGAGAACCGCGGCTCGATCGCGGTCGCCCAGCGCCTGGGGCTGCGGTACGAGGGCCGACAGCGGTCCGCGGTGCTCCAGCACGGCGTGCGGCACGACCAGCTGCTCGCCGCCGTCCTGCGTGACGACGACCGGTCGGTCCGCACCGCCTGGCCGGTCCCGTGACCGTCGCGTTCCGGGTCGTCACCGACCTCGCCGCCCCGCCGGAGCGCGTGTTCCGGCTGTCGCTCGACATCGGCGCGCACGAGCGCTCCATGGCCGCGAGCGGCGAGCGGGCCGTCGACGGCACCACCACCGGGACGATCGGGCTCGGTGAGTCCGTCACGTGGCGCGCTCGGCACTTCGGGATCGTGTGGCGGATGACGAGTCGGATCACGGCACTGGAGGCGCCGCACCGGTTCGTCGACGAACAGGTGCGTGGACCGTTCGCCCGGTTCCGGCACGAGCACCGGTTCGAGGCGACGGCCGACGGGACGCGCATGGTCGACGAGATCGCGTTCCGCGCACCGCTCGGTGTGCTCGGACTCGCCGCGGAACGCCTCGCACTGGCCCGCTACCTGCCGCGGCTCATCCGGGAGCGCAACGCCTCGCTGGCGGCCGAGCTCGCCGCCGGCGGTCCGGCCGCACCGTAGCGGAGCGGAGCCGGTCGACGCCTCAGAGCGCGTGCGCCCCGAGGATCGCCCCGGCGGCGTACGTCGCGGCGAGTGCCAGTGCGCCCCCGGTGACGACGCGGATCGTCGCCCGCGTGCGCGGGGCACCGCCGAGCGCCGCGCCGGTTGTCCCGGTGGCGGCCAGCGCCACGAGCACCGCGACCACCGTCACGGCGACGCGCGCGGACTCCGGGCTGAGGAGCATCGCGAGGAAGGGCAGGGCGGCGCCGGTCGTGAAGGTCGCCGCCGACACCCAGGCGGCACGCCACGGGCTGACGACCTCGTCCTCGGCGTCGCGGAGCGCTGCGGCGGCGCGTCGGCTGCGGACCTCGGGGCGCACGAGCTCGTCGGCGACGGCGCTCGCCACCGAGGGGTCGACCCCGAGCGCGCGGTAGTGCGCGGCGATCGTGCCGGCGTCCTCCGACTCCGCCTCGAGCTGCGCCTGCTGCGCGGCCTGGCCGGTGCGCTGCGCGTCGCGGGCCCCGCTGACCGACACGTACTCGCCGAGGGCCATCGACACGGCCCCGCCGACGAGCGCAGCGGTCCCGGCCGCGATGACCGGTCCGGTCCCGGCCCCGGCACCGGCGACCCCGACGAGGACCGCCGCGACCGAGACGATGCCGTCGTTGGCGCCGAGGAGGCCGGCGCGCAGCCAGTTCAGCTTGGCGGCGCTGGCGGTGTCGTGGTCGGTGGTGGGGAGGACGAGGTCGGTTGCGGTCGACATGGACGTCAGGATGCCACGCCGTCGCGAGCGGCGCCAGCATGGTGAGGCTACCCTGATCAGGGGTTTTCTGGTGAGGACAGCCTCACCTCACCTCGTGCGGAGTGCGGGAAGCCGCATCGGGACCGCACCCTCGGCCACCGGCCGGAACGTCCGGTCGCCGAGCTGTCACGATCGTCGTATGAGCAGGGGAATCAGGATCGACCACGTGGGCGTCACGGTGCCGGACATCGACGCAGCCACGGCGTTCTTCGAGGCGGCGTTCGACGCCGTCGTCCTGTACGACATGCGGTGCCGCTCGGAGGAGCCGAACGGCACCCCCGAGGCGCACCGCTACCTCGGGATCCCGTCGACGATGGCGCAGGGCGCGATGCGCATGCTCGCACTCCCGGAGGGGCCGGGGCTGGAGCTCTTCGAGTACCTCGGACCGGACCAGCGCGGCGCGGTGCACCCCGCGGACATCGGTTGGCAGCACCTCGCGATCCACACCGACGACCTCGACGACACGCTCGCCCGCATCGAGGCCGCCGGGGGCACCCGCAACTCGGACCCGCGAGACCTGCGCGGGCTCGAGGCCGGCGAGGGGAACCGGTTCGTCTACACGAGGACCCCGTGGGGATCGACGCTCGAACTCGTCAGCTACCCGACGCCCCAGCCGTACCTGCTCGTGGCGCCCCGGGCGAAGTGGGCCCCGTGGCCGAGTGCGGTGGACGCGCTGCAGTCGCCCCTGCCCGAACCCGCGTAGCCGGAGCCGTCCGGGCGCCGTCCGCGACCCACGCACGGGTGGGCCGGCCGCTCAGCGCGTGCGGGAAGGGCTCGCCGACGGGTTCGAACCCCGCGCCGCGGTACAGCCGGAGCGCCGGCGCGTTGTCGTCGAGGGCGTGCAGCAGGGTCCGGGCGTACCCGGCGGCACCGGCCTCGGCGACGGCGCGCTGCAGCAGGGACCGACCGAGTCCGTGGCCCTGCGCGCGCGGATCGACGGCGAGCAGCGAGAGGTACGCCGCGTCGTCCGGGTCGCCCGGCAGTCCCGTCCCCGGCTCGGTGACAAGCGCAAAGCCGGCGAGCACGGAGCCCGCCGACACAGAGCCGGCGGGCGCGGGGCTGGCGGGCGCGGAGCCGGCGAGCGCGGAGCCGGCGAGCGCGGAGCCGGCGAGCGCGGCCGACGACGGCGACGACGCCACGACGAGTGCGACACGGGCGGCCGCGAACTTCGACCGGGCACGGTCCCGCACCGCCGCCGACCGGGGCACACCGTCCCGCGCCGCGACCGCCGCCGTCCACAGCTCGATGCAGGCCGCGGCCTCGTCCCGGGCGGCGGCCCGCACGACGAACGACGACCCGGTCACCCGTTCAGCGTACGACCGCCTGCTCCCCGACCCGGAACGACGCCCCGCGGTGCTCCGCCGGCAGCCGGTCGCCGCGGCCGTGCAGCTTGTGCCGCAGGGAGCCGGGCTCGTACCCGTCGGGGTAGACCCCGCGGGCGCGGAGCTCCGGCACGACGAACTCGATGACGTCCTCCCACGTGCCGGGTGTCACCGCGTAGGCGAGGTTGAAGCCGTCCACGTCGGTCTGCTCCTGGATCTCGACGAGCCGGTCGGCGATGGTCGCACCGCCACCGACCGCGACGGGGCCGAGGCCGCCGATCGCGGTGTGCCGGGCGAGGTCCCGGATCGTCCACTTCGACCCGTCGGACCCGGTGGCCGCCGCGATGTTCGCCGCCGCCGACTGGATCGCGTTCGACTCGACGTCCCCGAGGGGCTCGTCGAGGTCCCACTGCGACAGGTCGACACCCATCCAGCCGGAGTTCAGCACGAGCGCGCCGAGCTCCGACGCGTAGGACAGGTAGTCCTCGTACTTCGCCTGGGCGAGCTCGTCGGTGGCGTCGGTGATCACGGTCAGCAGCGTGTAGACGCGGGCGGCGTACCGGTCCCGGCCGGCGGCCTCCAGGGCGTCGCGGACCTTCCCGACCGTCACGGCGAGCTGCTCGACGGTCGGCGCGCCGACGAACACCGCCTCGGCGTTCTCGGCCGCGAAGCGGATGCCGCGCGGCGAGGCCCCGGCCTGGTAGATCACGGGCGAGCGCTGCACGGACGGTTCGGAGAGGTGGATCCCGGGGACGTCGAAGTGCGTGCCGTGGTGCTCGATCGGGTGCACCTTGGCGGGGTCGGTGAAGACGCCGGTCTCGCGGTCCTCGACCACGGCGTCGTCCTCCCACGAGCCCTCCCACAGCTTGTAGAGGACCTCGAGGTACTCGTCGGCGACGTCGTAGCGGTCGTCGTGCGAGAGCTGGTCGGTCTGGCCCATGTTCCGCGCGGCGCTCGGCAGGTAGCCCGTCACCACGTTCCAGCCGACGCGGCCCTTCGTGAGGTGGTCGAGCGTCGACATGCGCCGGGCGAACGGGTACGGGTGCTCGTAGGCGGTCCCGGCGGTGATCCCGAAGCCGAGGTGCTCGGTCACCGACGCCATCGCGGAGACGAGCAGGATCGGATCGTTCACGGGGACCTGCGACCCGGTGCGGAGCGCGGCCTCGTTCGAGTCGCCGTACACGTCGTAGGTGCCGAGGACGTCGGCGATGAAGATGCCGTCGAAGTTCCCGCGTTCGAGGAGCTGCGCGAGGCCGGTCCAGTAGGACAGGTCGTTGTAGTGACGGGACCGGTCGCGCGGGTGGCGCCAGAGCCCGGAGGACTGGTGCGCCACGCAGTTCATGTCGAAGGCGTTGAACCGGATCTGGCGGTGCTCGCTGTTCGTGCTCACGGCCGTGACGCTACGGCTCGTTCCCCCGTGCGTCACGCATGGTGACGAACCGTGACGCGCGGACTGCGGTCCAGGAGGGACGGTGCGGGCCCGACCCGCGCCTCCCGGACCGCAGACCGGTCGCGTCAGGAGCGCGTGGTCGCCTCGCGCGCGGCGGCCTCGGCCGCCACCCACGCGAGCATCCCGCACTTGACCCGCATGACGAACTTCGAGACTCCGTGGAAGGCGATGAGGTCCTCGAGCACGTCCTCGTCCGGCTCGCCGGCAGCCCGGGACCGCATCATGGTGCGGAACTCCTCGGTGAGGGCGAGGAGCTCGGGCACCGTGCGGCCGACCGCCATGTCCGTGAGGACCGACGCCGAGGCCATCGAGATCGAGCAGCCGTCCCCCTGCCACGCGAGTGCGGCGATGCGCTCGGTCCCCGGCTCGAGCCGGACGCGCACGGTGATCTCGTCGCCGCAGGTGGGGTTGCGCTCGAAGTGCTCGGCGTCGGCGTCGGGCAGCTCGCCGTCGCCGTGCCGGGCCTTCGCGTGGTCGAGGATGACCTGCTGGTAGAGCGAGTCGAGGGCGTTCACGCGGTGGCTCCGAAGTAGTGGCGGACCTCGCCGACGGCGGTGAGGAACCGGTCGACGTCCTGCTCGGTCGTGTAGACGTACGTGCTCGCCCGGCTCGTGGCGACGAGGCCGAGGCGGCGGTGCAGCGGCTGGGCGCAGTGGTGGCCGGAGCGCACGGCGATGCCCTGGGCGTCGAGGTACTGGGAGACGTCGTGGGCGTGCACGCCGTCGACGTCGAACGACACGAGTCCTGAGCGCGGCACACCGGCCGGCGGACCGACGGCCCGGATCCCCGGCACGGCGGCGAGTCCGGTCAGCATGCGTTCCGCGAGGTGTTCCTCGTGCGCGCGGATCCGCTCCGTGCCGATGCCCTGCAGGTACCGCACGGCCTCGGCGAGGGCGACGGCCTGCGAGACGGGCTGCGTGCCGGCCTCGAACCGCTCGGGCGCCGGCATGTACTCGGAGCCCTCCATCGTCACCGTGGTGATCATCGAACCACCGGTGCGGAACGGCGGCAGGGCGTCGAGCAGCTCGTGGCGGCCCCAGAGCACGCCGATGCCGTTCGGCCCGAGCATCTTGTGGCCGGAGAACGCCGCGAAGTCGACGCCGAGCTCCTGCACGTCGAGCGGTCGGTGCGGGGCCGACTGGCACGCGTCGAGCACCACGAGCGCACCGTGTGCGTGGGCGGCGGCGACGACGGCCGACACCGGGGCGATCATGCCGGTCACGTTCGAGACGTGGGCGAAGGCGACGACCTTCGTCCGGTCGGAGACCAGTGCGGCTGCGGCCTCGGCCGTCCAGGTGCCGTCGTCGGCGACCGGGACCCAGCGGAGGGTCGCGCCGGTCAGCGCGGCGAGCTCCTGCCACGGCACGAGGTTCGCGTGGTGCTCGGCCTCGGTGACGAGGATCTCGTCCCCGGCTGCCAGCCGGAACCGCTCGGCGTCGACGCCGCCGCGACCACGGCTGGCGTTCGCCATGCCGTAGGCGACCAGGTTCAGGGCGTCGGTGGCGTTCGCGGTCCAGACGACCTCGGACGGCGTCGCGGCACCGATGAACCCGGCGACCGTGGCACGGGCGTCCTCGTACGCGTCGGTGCTCAGGGCGGCGAGGGTGTGCGCACCGCGGTGGACGGCGGCGTTGTCGTGCTCGAGGAACCGGCGTTCGGCGTCGAGGACCTGCCGGGGTCGTTCGGCGGTGGCCCCGGAGTCGAGGTAGGCGAGCGGGAACCCGTTGACCTCCTGCTGGAGGATCGGGAAGTCCTGCTTGATCGCCTCGACCTCGGACTCGGTGAGCGGTTGGTGCGGCGCCACGACAGTCACCCGTCAATCGTGGTCTGCTCGCGGCCAGGAGTCCAGTCGGACGGGCACCGCTGACGGCGAACGGCCCCGGACACGTGGTCCGGGGCCGTTCGCACGGTGCGCGGGAAGCGCGTCACTCGTCGCGCGGGAAGCGCGTCACTCGTCGCGCGGGAAGCGCGTCACTCGTTGCCGACCTGCTTGTCCGCGGCGTCGCGGGCGCCGTCGATCTTGTCGTCGAACTTGCCGCCGGTCGCCTTCTTCACGGCGTCGGCGACACCGTCGAGCACCTTGTCGCTGATCCCCTCGGCCTTCTCGCTCTTCAGGGCGTCCTGGACCTTGCCGTCCTTCAGGAACTCCTGGGCCTTCTTGGTGATGTCGTCGAACCCCGCCATCGGTCACTCCTCGTCTCGGGGACGGAACCGGACGCCCCGTCGTGCGGCCGATCGTAGGCGCGCCGGACGAGCCGCGCACCGGATCGTGACGAACTGTTCAGACCATCTGCGCGCTGCGACGACGGGCGAGCACGTAGCCGACCGCGACCGAGCCCGAGACCGCCAGGAGCGACGGGATGAGGATGTCGGTGCCCTGCTGGGTGAACTCGACGACGAGCACGAGCGCGGTGAAGGGCGCCCGCATGGTGGTTGCGAGGAACGCCGCCGCGCCGATGAACGCGAACGCGGTGAGGCTCGGTCCGTCGGTCGGCCAGAGCAGGAGCCACAGGCCGCCGAGGCCGCCGCCGACGGCCGAACCGATCGCGATGGACGGGGTGAGCGTGCCGCCGACCGCACCCGCCCCGATGGTCGCCGAGGTCGTGATGGTCCGGACGACACCGAGCGCGAGCAGGAACAGGATCGGGGACAGCCCCGCGACCGATCCGTCGTCGAGCGAGGTGTTCATCGCGAGGACGCCGAGCGCCCGGCCGTTGCCGAGGATCTCCGGGAAGGGGACGGCGATGAGGCCGACCATCGCGAACACGACCGGCAGCACCACGAGCAGCCGCCACCCCTTCGGTGCGATCCCCTGCAACCGGTTCGTGAGCTTCACGAAGCCGACGCCGGCGAACCCGAGCACCGGTCCGACGAGCACGGCCCAGACGAGCAGGGACGACGAGAGGTGCATGGAGGGCACGTGGTAGAGCACCTCGTCCGGGATCACGAGACGCGCCACGAAGGCCGCGATCGCGCTCGTCGCGAAGGCCGGCAGGGCGGTCGCGAACGTGAGCTCGCCGAGCAGCACCTCGACCGCGAACAGGGCACCGCCGAGCGGGACGTCGTACACCGCCGCCAGGCCGGCAGCGGCGCCGCACGCGACGAGGATCTTGGTCTCGCGGGCGGTCAGCCCGGCCCGGGCGGTGACGAGCTGGGACAGCCACGCCCCGATCTCGCGCGGCGCCACCTCTTTTCCGATCGACGCTCCGAGCCCCACGGCGAGGATCTGGACGCCGGCGTTGGCCACCGTCGCGAGGGCGGGCATCCGCTTCCCGCCGACGGCAGCGGGCACCGAGACCACCGGACGGCCCCAGCGTCGGAGTGCCCACCAGGCGACACCGGTCAGGACGCCGGCGGCGAGGAGCGCCAGGAAGCGGTTCAGCGCGCTCGGGGCGTCCGCCGCCTCGAGGTGGCCGCCGAACGGGTAGCCGAACGCGACGAACTGGATGAGCTGCAGCGCGAGCCACACCGAGACGCCGGCGATCCCGCCGGCCACCCCGACGAGTCCCGTGACGACCGCGAGCTTCAGGGCCCAGACCGGCGTGGCACGTGTCGCGTGTCCGGGGTGCGGCATGACCGGAAGCCTACCGGGCGCGCCACGCGGCCGAGGCGACCCGCAGCGCCCGGCCGCGCCGCGCCTCCTGGCCGCTGCTCAGACGGCCGTGAGCCGGAACGGCACCACGCAGTCCGCCGGGACCAGCGGTGGCTGCACGCCCACGGTCTCGAGCGTGCGGCCGCGGAAGACCCGGTCCCCCGACCACCACGGCGGTGCGACGACGCCGAACCCCGCGCCGACGACGACCGGGTCGACCCGGTACGAGGTGTCCGGGTCGAGCCCGCGGAACGTCAGGCGCCCGGAGCCGGACACCTCGGACCGGCCGACGCTCGCGAGGAAGAAGACCGCGCGCTGCCGGTCCGGGGCGACGGTGCCGTACACGAGCCGGGAGTCGTCGACCTCGTCCATCCGCACGAGGTCCCCGCCGTGCAGCAGCGGGCGCCACTCGCGGTGGAGGGCGATCCACTCGGCGAGCGCCGACTCCTCCTCCGGGGTGGCCTCGACGAGGTCCCACTCGATGCCGAAGTGGCCCGTGATCGCGGTGCCGGCGCGGAACGCCAGGTCGTGCACGCGGCCGGTGGAGTGGTTCCGCCCGCTGGCGACGTGCGCGCCGAGCAGCTCCGGCGGCAGGAGCTGCTGGGTCCACCGGTGCATCTGCTGTCGTTCGAGCGGGTCGATGTCGTCGGACACCCACACCCGGTCGGTGTGCTCGATCACGCCGAGGTCGACGCGCCCGCCGCCCGACGCGCAGGACTCGATCTCGAGCGTCGGGAACCGTTCCTTGAGCGTCGCCATGAGCCGGTAGGCGGCCAGCGTCTGCTCGTGCACGGCCGCGCCCCCGCCCGCGTGCCCGGCCTCGACGAGGTCCCGGTTGTGGTCCCACTTGACGTACTCGATGCCGTACTCGCCGATGATCGCGGTCATCCGTTCGAGCACGTACGCGAAGGCCTCGGGGACCGCGAGGTCGAGGACCTGCTGGTCGCGGGCACGCACGGGCAGCCGCCCGTCGGCCTGCAGGATCCACTCCGGGTGCGCCCGGGCGAGGTCGCTGTCCTCGTTGACCATCTCGGGTTCGAACCAGAGGCCGAACTGCATGCCGAGCGCCCGCACGCGGTCGACGATCGGGCCGAGCCCGTCCGGCCACACCGCGTCGTCGACGTACCAGTCGCCGAGGCCGGCGTGGTCGTCACGGCGGCCCCGGAACCAGCCGTCGTCGAGCACGTACCGCTCCACCCCGATCCGGGCGGCACGCTCGGCGAGGTCGGTCAGGCGGGCGAGGTCGTGGTCGAAGTAGACGGCCTCCCAGACGTTGAGGGTGGTCGGGCGCGGGGTCGTCGGGTGCTGCGGACGGCTCCGGAGCCAGCGGTGGAAGCGGGCGGCCTGGTCGTCGAGGCCGTCCCCGTACGCGGCGTAGACCCAGGGGCCCTCGTACGTCTCGTCACGCCCGAGCCGGACCTCGCCGGGCAGCAGCAGCTCACCGCCGCCGAGGACCTGCCGTCCGGTGGCCAGGCGCTCGGCCGCGTGCCGGTGGTTGCCGCTCCAGGCCGTGTGGACGCCCCAGACCTCGCCGCGGGCGAAGCCGAACCCGGGGACGCCGACGCTCAGGACGGTCGCGGCGTCGTGGCCGGTGCGCCCCTTGCGGCTCTCGCGTTCGTGCGTGCCCACGACGAGTTCGCGGCGCTGCGGTGTGCGCTCCTTGCCCCAGCGCCCGGCGAAGTCGAGGACCTCGCGGGCACGGGACGGGACCGGCAGTGCGACGGTGAGGTCGTCGAGCGTGTACACGCCGTCCGCGGTGTTCGTGACGGCGGCACGCGTGCGGACGAGTCCGGACGCGAGCATCTCGATCGTCAGGCGCAGGCGGAGCCCGGCGGTGGTGTCCTCGGCGTCGGCGACGACGCTGGCGGCGGGGCCGGCCGGGGCCTCGGCGTCCGTACCGACCCGGGCCGCGGGGCGGGCCGGGTCCGACGCGCCGGTCGTGTCCCGGGCGGCGGAGCCGGCCGGGTCCGCCGTCGTGTCGGTCACCTCGAGCGCGGTGACGGTGAACGCCGGTGACCAGTCCCGGCCGTCCCGGTGCCCGGTGAGGCCCGGCCGTCCCGTCCAGCCGCGGTGCGGCTCCGGCAGGACGGCCACGCGGACGGGGTGGTCCGGCTCGCTGCCCGCGAGCGGCAGGACGTCGGCGTCCGCGAGGGCCGCGAGCTCGGTAGCGTCGAGCGGCCCGAGCGCGGCGCCCCAGTGCACGACGGCCGGCAGCGCGTGGTCACGGCAGTCGAGGACGAGCGAGACGCCCCCGGCAGAGAGGTGGACGAGGTCGTTCGGCATGTGGGCTCCAGTCGGCGACGGTGACGGCTCCAGCAGTCTCGCGCTCTGGGAGCGCTCCCAGCAACACGACGCGCGCAGATGCCCCGGGGGCGCACACGAACTGGAGCAGGGATCGCACACGGATGCGCGTCAGAACCAGCGCTTCACCTTGAACGCGACGTAGAGGGCCGCCGCGAACACGACCATCGCCACGATCGCCAGCGGGTACCCCCACCGCCACTGCAGCTCGGGCATGTGCGTGAAGTTCATGCCGTAGATCGCCGCGATGAGCGTCGGGGCGAACAGGATCGCCGCCCAGCCCGAGATCTTCTTCGTGTCGTCGTTCTGCTTCTGCGCCGCGAGGGTCGAGTCGACCGTCAACGCGTTCTGCAGCAGCTGCCGGAAGGTGTCCAGCCGCTCGACCGTGCGGATGGCGTGGTCGAGGACGTCGCGGAACCGACGCTGCATCTCCACCGGTAGGTGGTACTTCTCGGCCCCGCGGTGCAGGTTCTCGATGATGTGGATGAGCGGTCGGGCCGCGCGCTGGAAGTCCACCACCTCGCCGAACAGCTCGTAGATGCGGCGCGAGACCCCGGCCTCGCCCGCGAACAGCTGGTCCTCGATCTGGTTGATGTCCTCCTCGAGGCCGTCGATCACCGGCAGGTAGCCGTCGACGATCGAGTCCATCAGCGCCCAGAGCTGCGCCTGCGGCCCCACGGTCACGAGCCCCGGCTTGCCACTCATCCGCTGCAGTGCCCGCGGGACGGTCTGCCTGCCGCGCGGATCGGCCTTCACGACCACCAGGAAGAACTCCTCGCCGACGAAGGCGTGCACCTCGCCGAACGCGACCTCCTCCTGCTGGTCGTTGTACAGGGCGGGCTTCAGGACGGCGAACAGCGTCGAGCCGTAGCGCTCGAGCTTCGGGCGCTGGTGCCCCTCGGCGGAGTCCTCGACCGCGAGTTCGTGCAGGCCGAGGGCCACCGCGACGTCGCCGAGCTCCTGGGCGTCGGGCTGGTGCAGCACGATGCACGCGCTGGCGCCCTGGTCCTCGAGCATCCGGAAGGTGTCGTCGAGCGACGGACTCGCGATCGGGGCGATCCGGTCGACGTAGACGGTGTTCAGCTCGACAGACACGACACCACCGTACGCAGGGTGAGCGCGCGGCGGTCGGACGCGACCGACGTGCGGGCCAGGAGGCGCGGGTCGGGCCCGCACCGCGCCTCCAGTCCGGTCCGTCCCCCGCCGGCTGGACGTGCGCTGCCCGCCGGTCTCGGCCACGCGCCTACGGTGCAGGTCATCAGCATGCTGACGAAAGGGACTGTCATGAAGAGGATCTGGAAGCGGATCGCGGTCGCGGTGAGCGCGGTCGTCGCGGTGGTCGGCGCGTTCGTCGGCTCGGGAGCCGCTGGCGGGACGCCCATCCAGGACGCTGCCGGCGGAGCACTGTCGGCCTCGTCGACGGCGATCGCGCCGGACGGGCCGGCGTTCTCGATCTGGAGCGTCATCTACGTCGGGCTGCTCGCCTACGCCGTCCGGCAGTGCTTCCGCACCGCCGACGACGAGCGTCACGCCCGACTGACCGTGCCGGCGGTGCTGTCGCTGCTGCTCAACGCCGCGTGGATCCTGTCGGTGCAGTTCGGGTTCCTGTGGCTGAGCGAACCGATCATCGTCGCGCTGCTCGCCGTGCTCGTCTGGACGTTCGTGCTGCTGCGTCGCTCGCGGCCGTCCGGCATCGTCGAGGCGATCGTCACCGACGGCACGTTCGGGCTCTACCTCGGGTGGGTGTGCGTCGCCACGGCGGCGAACACGGCCGCGGTGCTGACCGCCGCGGGCTTCCGGGGCTTCGGGCTGTCGCAGGACGTGTGGGGCGTGGTGGTCGCACTCGTGGCCGGGCTGGTCGGGGTGCTCCTCGCCGTGTGGGGTCGCGGGCGCCTGGCTCCGACGGCGTCGCTCGCGTGGGGGCTGGCGTGGGTCGCGGTGGCGCGGCTCGACGGGCCGCTGGTGTCGACGCCGACCGCCGTCGCGGCGGTGGTGGCGGCGGCTGCGGCCGTCGTCGTGACGCTCGTGGTGCGGGCCCGTGCCGGGTGGCGCGGCGCGGCTGCGCCGGCGCGCGTCGCGGCCGCCTGACGCGGCGGCCGGCGGCCGGCGGCCGGCCAGCCGGCCTGCTGCCGCCACCCGCTGACGGTTTCGCGCTGAGCGACAGTTCACGGCCCGCAGGCCGCGGGGACGGGGGCGCCGCCCGGAACGACCGCGCCGCCCCCCCCGCGGGCGGGCCGCCGCGCCCCCCGCGCCCGGCCCGCCAC
>NZ_JBIWAG010000007.1:0-70479 GCF_044759965.1 Curtobacterium sp. NPDC098951 | reverse complement strand
GCCGCCGCCCGCCGGCCGCCCCCCCCCCCCGGGGTGGGGGTGGGCGCCTCGCGCCCGGGCCCGCGGCGCCGGCGGCGGTGCTCGCCCCCCCCCCCCCGAAACTCGCGCGCCGCCGCCCCGGCGTGCGGCCAGCCGCGCCCGCGGCGCGCGCCGAGACTCGGCTGAGCGGACAGTTTCGTGGCTCGGGAGCCGCGAAACTGTCCGCGGGGCCGAGTCTCGGCCTCGCGGCCGGCGCGCAGCGCGCGGCCGGCGCGCAGCGCGCGGCCGGCGCGCGGCGCGCCGGCCGGCGCGCGGCGCGCGGCGCGCGGCGCGCAGCGCCCGCGCGCCTAGCGCGCCGCGGCCGCCAGGCCGTGCGCCTCGGCCACTGCGGTGTTCACGACCCGCCCCGCGTGCACGTTCACCCCGAGCGCCAGGGCCGGGTCCGCAGCCGTCGCCGCCTCCCACCCCTGGTTCGCGATCGCGACGGCGTACGGCAGCGTCGCGTTCGTCAGCGAGATCGTCGAGGTACGCGGCACCGCTCCCGGCATGTTCGCCACGCAGTAGAACACGGTGTCGTGCACGGCGAACGTCGGGTCGTCGTGGGTGGTCGGGTGCGAGCCCTCGAAGCAGCCGCCCTGGTCGATCGCGATGTCGACGAGCACCGACCCGGGCTGCATGTCTGCCACCATGGCGTCGGTCACGAGCTTCGGCGCCGAGGCCCCGGGGATGAGCACCGACCCGATCACGAGGTCGGCGTCGCGCAGGGCCGAGGCGATCGCGTGCGCCGAGGAGCGCAGCGTCGTGATGCGTCCGTCGAACCGGGCGTCGAGGGCACGCAAACGCGGCAGGCTGATGTCGAACACGGTGACCTCGGCGCCGAGGCCGAGCGCCATCGTCGCGGCGTGCTCCCCCGCGACCCCGCCGCCGATGACGACGACACGGCCCTTCGGGGTACCGGGGACGCCGCCGAGCAGCAGCCCGCGCCCGCCGTGCGCCCGCATGAGGTGGTTCGCACCGACCTGCGCCGACAGCCGACCGGCGATCTCGGACATCGGCGACAGCAGCGGCAGCGACCGGTCCGGCAGCTGGACGGTCTCGTACGCGATGGCCGTCGCACCGGAGTCGATCAACGCGTCGGTCAGCGGTCGGTCCGCAGCGAGGTGCAGGTACGTGAACAGGACCTGGCCCGGGCGGATCGACGCGTACTCGGCGGCGACCGGCTCCTTGACCTTGAGGATCATCTCGGCACGCGCCCAGACCTCGGCGGCCGTCGGGACGATCGTCGCGCCGGCGGCCGCGTACTCGGCGTCGGGGAACGAGGACCCGTCCCCGGCTCCCGACTGCACGAGCACCTCGTGGCCGTGCAGTGCCAGCTCGGCGACGCCGGCCGGGGTGGCGGCGACGCGGAACTCGTTGTTCTTGATCTCGGTGGGGACGCCGATGAGCATTGCGGACTCCTTCGTGGGCGGTGCGTACGTCCTCACCATTGAGCGCCGGATTCGTTACGACGACGTTTCCTCCGAACATCCGAGCGATCGAGCGCGAAATCGTCCGACAGGATTCGGCGGAACGGTCAGAACACCTTGCCCGGGTTCAGGATCCCCGCGGGGTCGAACACCCGTCGGATCCCGCGCTGCAGCTCGAGCACGTCGTCCCCGAGCTCGTCGCCGATCCACCGCCGTTTGAGGACGCCCACCCCGTGCTCCCCCGTCAGCGTCCCGCCGAGCTCGATCGCCGCGCGGAACATCGCGTCGGCGGCGTCCCACACGTGCTGCGGCACCTCGTCGCCCGCGAACACGAAGTTCGGGTGCAGGTTGCCGTCGCCGGCGTGCGCGACGGTCGGGATCGCGATGCCGTACTGCTGCCCGATCGCCTCGACGCGCGCGAACATCTCGGCCAGCCGGCTGCGCGGCACCGCGACGTCCTCGATGAGGACGCGGCCCCGCGCCTCCATGGCCGGGTGGAACGACCGCCGGATCGTCAGCAGGCGGTCGCGTTCCGCCGCGGAGCCGGCCAGGTGCACGGTCCCGCCTTCGGCCTGGAGGCGCGGCACGGCACCCAGCGCGACCTCGGTCGCGCCCGGTCCGTCGTACTCCACGAGGAGGAACACCCCGCCCGCCGCGGTGCTCCCAACGGTCTCCGCGATCACCTGCGGCCCGAGGTGGGCGGCGATCCCCTCGAGCGCGGCGGCGTCGAGCAGCTCGACCGTGGACGGCCGGTCCGCTCCCGCCACGACGGACGCCGCGGCACGCGCCGCCGCCTCGACGCTCGGGTAGACGGCGCCGAGGGTGGCCGGCGCCCCCGCCGGGACCGGCACGAGCCGGACGGTCGCGCCGACGATCACCCCGAGCGTGCCCTCGGACCCGACGAGCAGCGCCGTGAGGTCGAGTCCGGTGACGCCCTTGACGGTGCGGTGTCCGGTCGAGACGAGTCGTCCGTCCGCGAGCACGACGTCGAGCCCGAGCACCGCTTCCCGCGTGACGCCGTACTTGACGCACCGCAGCCCGCCGGCGTTGGTGGCGATGTTGCCGCCGACGCTCGCGATGGCCGCACTCGCCGGGTCCGGGGCGAACCGCAGCCCGTGCTCGGCCACCGCGGCGTTGAGGTCGCCGTTGAGCACCCCGGGCTCCACCACCGCGTACTCGTCGTCGACCGAGACCCGCACGATGCGGTCCATCCGGGCGACGCTGAGCACGACCGTGCCCTCGGTGCCGTTCGCGCCGCCGGCGAGGCCGGTGCCCGCACCGCGCGGGACCACGGGGACCCCGAGCGCCGAGCACGTGCGGAGCGTGGCCTGCACGTGCTCGACCGTCCGGGCCTCGACGACCGCGACGGGGCCACCGGGGGCGACCCAGCCGGACTTGTCGGTCCGCGCGGCGTCGAGCACGTCCCGCTCGGTCCGGACGAGGGTGCCGTCCGGATCGGCGAGGGCGGAGCGGAGGGCGGTGACGACGGTGTCCATCCGGCCACGCTACGACAGCGCGGCGGACGCCGGGGTCAGTGCGCGCGCAGCGACTCGCTCGGCAGCTCGCCGAACCGCGCCCGGTACGTCGCCGAGAAGCGTCCGAGGTGTCCGAACCCCCACGCCCGCGCGATGTCGGCCACCGAGGTCGCGTCGCGGTCGCCGCGCACCAGGTCCGCGCGGGCGCCGTCGAGCCGGACGCTGCGGAGCAGGTCGCCCGGCGTCTGGTCGAGGTGCCGCCGGAGCGACTGCTGCAGGCCGCGCGGACTCAGGCCGGCCGCGGCGGCGATCTCCGGCGTGCCGATCGGCTCGCGGGCGTGCTCGTGCACGTACTCGAGGGCACGACGGAGCCGGGCGTGCTCGGGCCCGCTGCCGGTGACCGACGTGCGCCAGCGGCTCCGTTCCGGGAAGGCCGCGACGGCCGCGCGCACGAACGCCTCGGCGATGTCCCGCTGGGCGAGGGCGGTCAGTTCGTTCCCGACGTCGAGCCACGTCGCCGAGTGTGCCCGCACGACCGACTGCCACGCGCGCATGCCCTCGACCGTCGGACGGCGGAGCGGCTCGAAGGCGAAGTCGTCGTCGCCGACGACCGAGCGCACGAACCCGGCGTCGAGGTGCACGAGGTTCAGCCCGATGTCGCGGTGGTGGAGCGCGTAGGTGTCGGCGAAGGGCAGCACGACCGGCACGCCCGGCTCGAGGTGGACGTCCGCGCCGTCGTACGAGATCGTGCTCGCCCCGCTCCGCAGCCAGGCGACGAGGAACGCGTCGTCGACACGGCTGTCGCTCCGCAGGTCGACGAGGAACCGCGACGAGCGGAGGGACAGCCGGTCGTCGCCGACGCCCGCGAACTCCCACCGGGTGTCGGTGCGGGTGCGGCGGACGGCGGGCGAGCGGAAGGCGTAGTCACCGGCGAAGAAGGCGAGCGCCTGGTCGACGTCGGTGCCGGCGATGCGCCGGGAGTACCGCGTGTCCCCGGACCGGCGAACGCCGGCGGCGTGGCGGGTGTCCATCGTGGCGACCATGTCGAGGAACCTACGGGGCACCACCGACAATCCGGGCCCGCGGTCCGGAGGACCCGGACCGTTCAGGGCTGCAGGATCGCCTGTCCGACGCTCTCGTCGAGGATGAGGTCCGTGATCAGCCCGGCGGCGAGCGCACCCTTCAGCGACGCGGCCTTCGAGCGTCCGGCGACGACGCAGACCCGGCGCGGCGCGCGCTTGATCGTGTCGAGGTCCGGGGCACCGGCGCGGGCGTTCACCCCGATGTCCTTCCACGACCCGTCCGCCCGGTAGAACACCGTCGAGACGTCGCCGACGACCTGCGCCTTGGTGAGCTCGTCGCGGTCGGACGGGTCGAGGTACCCGCCGGAGTAGACGTGCGAGGGCACGGGCGCCTGGGGTGCCCCGACGCCGAAGACCACCAGGTCCATCCGCTCGTGCAGGTCGAGCACCCGGCGGATCGACCGCTCGCGGAAGAGCGCCTGCTTCGTGGCGGGGTCGTCGAAGAACGCCGGGACGGGGAACTGCTGCACGAACGCGCCGTACGCCTCGCCGAACCGGCGGAGGATCTCGGACGCGTAGACGATGCCGGTCGTCCGGGTGTTCGCGGCGCCGTTGATCTGGACGACCGTCGAGCCGTGGGTGGTCTTCGGCACGAGGTACCGGCTCACCGCGCTCACGGTCGAACCCCACGAGATCCCGATCACCATGTTCGACTCGACGTACTGCGTCAGGATGCGCGCAGCGGACAGGGCGACGCGTTCGAGCCGGTCGACGTCGCTCGTGTGGTCCGGCACCGGGACGACGTGCGCGTGCACGCCGAACCGGGAGCGGATGCTCCGGCTGAGCGCCGCGGCCTGGTCGAGCGGCGAGCGGATCTGGATGTCGACGAGCCCGGTGTCCCTCGCGTACTTGAGCAGGCGGGAGACCGAGGACCGCGAGGTGCCGAGCTCGTCGGCGATCGCGTCCATCGTCAGGTCCTGCAGGTAGTACAGGTGCGCGGCGCGCAGCGCCTGCTGCGTGCGCATGGGCTGCGCTGCGTCACTCATGGGAACTGAGCATGCACGGACGTGCACGGCCTCTGCAACCCCTGTCGCGCCTCCCGGCCCTCCTCCGGCCACTCCGGACACGTGTGCTGCACGTTCGTGCACGCAAGTTGCCCGCCCTCTCACCGAAGCGCACGATCGATGACGAACCACCACGGAACCCACGAAGGAAGCGACGCACCAATGTCGAAGAAGACGCAGCCCCGGAACACGGTGAACGCGCTCACGGAGCGCCCGAACGCACAGGTCCTCGTGGTCGGTGGCGGCATCAACGGCATCGCCACCTTCCGCGACCTCGCCCTGCAGGGCGTCGACGTCGCCCTGGTCGAGCGCGGCGACTACGCCTCGGGTGCGTCCGCCGCCTCGAGCCACATGATCCACGGCGGCATCCGCTACCTCGAGAACGGCGAGTTCCGTCTCGTCCGCGAGAGCGTGCAGGAGCGCAACGGCCTCATCCGGATCGCCCCGCACTACGTCAAGCCGCTGCAGACGACGATGCCGATCTTCTCGACGTTCTCGGGCATCATGAACGCCCCGCTGCGGATGCTCACGCACAAGCAGCGCTCGACGAAGGAGCGCGGCGCCGCGCTCATCAAGATCGGCATGACGATCTACGACTCCTTCTCGCGCGACGGCGGCTCCGTCCCGAAGCACCGCTTCCTCACGAAGAAGGCGGCGCTCGAGGACATGCCGGCGCTCAACAAGGACCTCAAGTACACGGGCACCTACTACGACGCGTCGGTGCACGAGCCGGAGCGCCTCGCGCTCGACGTGCTCAAGGACGGGCTCGCCGCGGGGAAGGGCGAGGGCTCGGCGTCGACCGCCCGCGCCGTCAACTACGTCGAGGCCGCCGGCACCCGTGACGGCGGCGTCCTGCTCCGCGACCAGGAGACCGGCGAGGAGTTCGTCTTCACCGCCGACGTCGTCGTGAACGCATCCGGCCCCTGGACCGACCTGACGAACCAGGCGTTCGGCGGCGAGACGGCGTTCATGGGCGGCACGAAGGGCTCCCACATCGTCGTCGACAACCCCGAGCTGCTCGAGGCGACGAAGGGCCGCGAGCTGTTCTTCGAGAACAACGACGGCCGCATCGTGCTCATCTACCCGCTCAAGGGCCGGGTCCTCATCGGCACGACGGACATCGACGCCGACCCGTCGAAGCCGGTCGTCACCACCGACGAGGAGATCGACTACTTCTTCGGCCTGGTGCAGCACGTCTTCCCGCAGATCGCGCTCACCCGCGACCACATCGTCTACAGCTACTCCGGCATCCGGCCGCTGCCCCGCCACGAGGACACCGCGCCCGGCTTCGTCTCGCGCGACTACCGGATCGTCGACACCCCGATCGCCGGGCTGCCGCACTCGACCGTGCTGTCGCTCGTGGGTGGCAAGTGGACGACCTTCCGCGCCCTCGCCGCGCACCTGTCCACCGACGTCACGACCAAGCTCGGCGTGACCCGCGCGGTCGACACCACCGGCATGCCGATCGGCGGCGGCAAGGACTTCCCGACCACGGACGCCCAGCGTGCCCTGTGGATCAAGTCGCACCGCGACGGCCTCGACGCCTCCGTCGTCGAGGGACTGCTCGAGCGCTACGGCACCCGTGCCGCCGAGGTCGTGGACGTCCTGGTCGACGGCCCCGTCGAGCCCCTCGAGTCCGACCCGGGCCTCACCCGTGCGGAGGTCGCGTACTTCGCCGAGCGCGAGCAGGCCGTGCACCTGGTCGACGTGGTCCTCCGGCGCACGAACCTCGCCTTCGTCGGCGGGGTCACGATCGACCTGCTCGACGAGCTGGCGGACGTGCTCGCCGGGTCGCTCGGCTGGACGCCCGAGGAGCGTGCAGACGAGGTCCAGCACACGCTCGACGTCCTGCGCGAGGCGCACCGGGTGATCGTGCCGCTGACGTCCGCGTCGCAGCTCGCGTAGTCCACGCGACCGACCACGGAACGGGAGGCGCGGTGCCGGCTGGCACCGCGCCTCCCGTTCCGTCCGCTGGTCGCGTCAGAACCGCTCGCCGGTCGGGTCCTGCGCCGTCCGGTCGATGAGCTGCTCGCCGCCGACGGGCTCGCCCTCCCAGTCGACCAGGCGCCAGCCGTCGTCGAAGGAGCCCTCGAGCTCGACGATCCCGGTGTTCTCCAGGTGGCGCTTCGTGCCGAAGTGGTCCGGGGTGTTGTCGGCGGCGGCGCTCGCCCACGTCCGGATCGCGGCACCGTGGCTGATCGCGGCCGCCACCTCGACGCCGGTCGCGAGGATCTGCCGCACCGCGTCGTCGTAACGCGCGAAGAACTCGGTGCCGCTCTCGCCGCCGGGCATCCGGGTCGTGCGGTCCCCGAGCGACCAGCCGTGCACGGTCGAGATGTACGTCTGGACGGACACCTGGTCGCGCTTGCCCTGGGTGTCGCCGGCCTCGATCTCGCGGAGCCCCGGCAGCACCACCGGCTCGAGGCCGAGCGACGCGGCGAGCGGTGCCGCGGTGATCTGCGTCCGGACCATCGTCGACGCGAAGAGCCGCTCGATCCCCCGGTCGGCGAGCGCCGCCGGCAGGGCGTCGGCCTGCTGCTGCCCGAGTTCGGTGAGGCCCGGCCCGGGGACGACGGCGTCGAGGACACCGTTCACGTTCGCAGGGGTCTGGCCGTGGCGGATGAGCAGCAGTCGCATGGAGCCACCCTACGGAACGCCGGTGACGTCACCCCTGCCGGGTGTTCCACCGCGGGTTCTGCTTGTTGATGACGTACACGCGGCCCCGGCGGCGGACCACCTGCGACCCGGGGATCTTCTTGAGCGCCTTGAGCGAGTTGCGGACCTTCACGGGGTTCTCCTTCGTCGATGTCCTCGTTGTTGAGAACGATGATCATGTAGATTAGCCCACATGCGTCCCGCCGCCATCACCATCGTCTCCGCCATGCACGACGTCGACGCCGACCGGGTGGCCGCACGGCTCTCGGTCGGCCACCGGATGCAGGCCACCGGGAGTGCCGTCGCCGCGGCCCGGTCCGTCGCCGAGCGCGCCGAGCACCTCGACCGGGTGTGCGGACCGGACGCCGACCACGGCCTCGTCGTCACACTGCCGCCCGGTGCCGACACCCGCGCCGTGGGGATGATGCTCGCGAACTCCGCGCGCGCGGAGACCGGCGACGACCGGGTGCTCCGGCACGTCGTCACCGTCCTGCGCGCGGACGACGTCGCCCACCTGCTCTGGTCCGACGTCGACGACGCGTTCGTCGCGGCCGACCAGGTGGCGGCCCTCGTCGAGTACGCCACGGTCGTCGTCCTCGACCGGGTCGGCCCGGTGCCGGTGGGACGGCGTCGCAGCCTCCTCGCGCTGCTGCACCGGCTCGCCCCGCAGGCGGTCGTCGTGGCCGGATCGTCGATCCGGGGCGCCGCCGACCTGCCCGCGTCGAACGGCGGTGCGGCACGGGTCCTCGCGCACGGAGCGGGCTGGATGCGGGCGCTGTCGGGCTCGGGCGGACGGGACCCCCGGGACGGCCTCGTCGCCATGCGCTACCGCGAGCCGCTGCCGTTCCACCCCGGGCGGCTGGCGTCGGTCATCGAGCGGGACCTCGCGGCGGGGCGGAACGGCCGGGTGCTGCGGTCACGGGGGTTCTTCCGACTGGCCTCGCGCCCGGACCACGTCGGGTCGTGGTCGAGCCTCGGGGCGATGCTCGCGCTCGACCCCACCGCGAATCCGTCGTGGGACGCCGACGCCCCGATCGGGCAGGCGCTCTGGTTCGTCGGCGAGCGACTCGACGTGCCGGCGATCGAGCGCGCGCTGGACGGGGCGCTCCTCACGCCGGACGAACTCCTCGCGGGGCCGGACGTCTGGCGCGCGTGGGCGGACCCGTTCCCGGTGTGGCCGGCGCTCGACGCGTCCGGGGAGCACCGGCACGAGTGACGCGGGCGCTGCCCGACGCGGGCGCTGCCTGACGCCGAGCGACAACCTCGATGTCGTACGACCACCACGATGTCGTTCCCGCCGCCATGCAACAACCCGCGGGTGCAACGAACGACGAGGTCGATGTCGTACGACATCGACCTCGTCGTTTCGAGTCGCGCGATCGGTCACCCCGGCGTCAGCGCGCCGCGGCCACCTCGCCCTCGCGCGCGGCCTCGCGGGCACGGCGGGCGGCGTCCTCGGCGGCGAACGGCAGGTCCCCCAGGTCGAGGTGCGGGTTCGTGTCCTGCGTCAGCACGAGCTCGCGGGCTTCCTCCGCGGTCTCCACCGCCGGCATCGACCCGGGCAGCGGGCGGCGCGAGGACTCCTTCATGCAGAACACCCCGATCGCCCCGACGACGCTCGTCGCCATCAGGAAGTACGCCGGTGCGAGCTCGTCGCCCGTCGCCGTGAGCAGGGCCTGCACGATGAGGGGCGTCGTCCCGCCGAACACCGCGATCGCGATGTTGTAGGCGAACCCCATGCCGCCGTAGCGCGTCGACGTCGGGAACAGCGCCGGCAGCGAGGCCGCCTGGTTCGACACCCACAGCGCGGTCATGAGCGCGAGGAGCCCGAGACCCGCGAGCGTCGACCACTGCGCGCCGTGCCCGATCAGCGTGAACGCCGGCACGACGAGCACGACGGTCGTCGCGGCCCCGATCCACATCACGACACGACGGCCGAGCTTGTCGGACAGCTTGCCCGTGAGCGGGAGCATCACCGCGAGGAGCAGGAGCACCGGGATCGTGAGCAGCGTGCCGTCGAGCGCCGAGTAGCCGAGCGAGTCGGTGAGGTACGTCGGCATGTACGAGGTCAGCGCGTACCCGACGGTGTTCGACGCGGCGACGAGCATCACGGCGATGACGATGGGGCGCCAGTGGTCGCGGACCATGGCGAACACGTTCGCGGGGCGCTCGCCCTCGAAGGACGCGCGGGTCTCGGTCGCGGCCTCCTGCGCGGCCTGGGTGGCCTGGAAGACCGGGGACTCCTCGATGCGCAGGCGGAACCAGATCGCTACGACACCGATGACCCCGGCCGCGAGGAACGGGAAGCGCCAGCCGTACGCGGTCATCGCCTCGTCGCCGAGGGTGATCTGCAGGACGGAGACGACCGTCGCGCCGAGCGCGAAGCCGAAGTAGCTGCCGAAGTCGAGGATGCTCGCGAAGAACCCGCGGCGACGGTCCGGCGCGTACTCGGTCACGAACGTCGTCGCCCCGGCGTACTCGCCACCGGTCGAGAAGCCCTGCGCGAGCTTCAGCACGACCAGGACGACCGGCGCGAACACGCCGATCGTGGCGTAGGCGGGCAGCGCGCCGATGAGGAACGTCGACGTCGCCATCATGATGAGCGTCGTCGCGAGGACCTTCTGCCGCCCGATGCGGTCGCCGAGACGACCGAACACGATGCCGCCGAGCGGCCGGGCGATGTACGTGGCCGCGAAGACACCGAGGCTGAACAGGATCTGGACCGCGGGCTCGGCCGTCGGCAGGAAGACCTTCCCCATCGTGACGGCCAGGTAGCCGTAGACGCCGACGTCGTACCACTCCATGGTGTTGCCGACGACCATGCCGCTGACGGCCCGTCGCATCATGCTCTTGTCGACCACGGTGACGTCGCTCTCGCGGAGCCGTCGGTGCGGTCGGGTCGGGGTACTGCTGGGGTCGGAACCCATGCGTTTCTCCTCGGAGGATCGGCGGGCCGACGGGTACCGGCCCGGGAACAGCCGTCGACGATACCGAGCGACCGGAACGTCATTGACCGGTGATTCACAGGGATCGGCGTGTCCCCCGGACGGGGGTCGGCGTCGATCGCCTCGGGCACGCGGATCGGAGCGGACGGTGACAGGCCGTACCATCCAGCCATGGCGATCGAACCCGAGACGAAGAACTGGACGTGGGTCATCGGGTCCGCGTGCCCCGAGTGCGGCTACGACGGCAGCGCGGTCACGATCCGCGACGTCCCGGGGATCATCGACGCGAACACCTCGGCGTGGCCGGCGATCCTCGACCGTGAGGACGTGCGCGACCGCCCCGACGAGAACACCTGGTCACCGCTCGAGTACGCCGCGCACGTGCGTGACGTGCACCGCAAGATGGTCGAGCGGTTGGCACTCATGCTCACCGAGGACGCCCCGGCCTTCCCGAACTGGGACCAGGACGCCACGGCCGTCGAGGACCGGTACGGCGAGCAGGACCCCGCCACCGTCGTGCGGGAGCTCGGCGAGGCGGCGCACCGTGCTGCCCGGGCCTTCGACGACGTGCGGGAGGACCAGCTGGGACGCACCGGCCTCCGGTCCGACGGCAGCGCCTTCACCGTCGCCACGCTCGCCACCTACTACGCGCACGACCCGGTGCACCACCTGTGGGACGTGCGGCGCACGCGGTAGACGCACCACCCGGCGGACGGGAGGCGCGGTGCGGGCCCGCACCGCGCCTCCCGTCCCACACGTCGGGACCGCCGAGCGACGCGTGACAGGTCGCCACGGCAGTGCCGTCGCCCGCCGCCACCCGACCCCGGCGTGGTCCGCCGTCAGGCGAGCGCGTCGAGGAGGGCTCGCGCCGTGGCGGCGTCCGTCACGAGCTCGTTGACCAGCCGACCCCGGACTGCGCCGATGATGCTCGCCACCTTCGCCTCACCGACCGCGACGCCGACGGCGTGCGGGATGCCGGCGAGGACCTCGCGAGACGTCCTGACCATCCGATCGCTCCCGGGGAACTCGATCGCCGAGCCGTCGGCCGCGAAGAAGTTGAGACACACGTCACCAGCCGCGTACTGGAACGCAGCATCCTCCACCGGGACGCCCCGTGCGATCGCGTCCCGCGTCGCGGTCGGCGCGCCGATCCCGAGCACGGCGCCCTTCGCACTGCTCCACAGACCGACGACGTGCTGGAACGCAGGGTCCTCGTCGAGTGTGGCCCGCATGGCCGGGGACGGTATCGCCTGCGCGAAGAGGAAGGCGGGGATCGCACCGGAGTGCTCAGCGGCCGTCCTCGTGATCTCGTTGGTCTGGAACCACGGCATCGGGTCGGCCTGACCACCGACGGTCGGGACGAGCTGGACACCGGACAGACGCGGCATCCCGGCGCGCGCGACGTCGTAGACGGTCCGGCCGGACGACATCAGCACGGCGTCCCCCGCCGTGAGCCCCATGCCCTCGAAGGCCGTGGCGACCGCCCCCGCGAGGTCGACGCCGAGCGTGGCCGGATGGGTGACCGCAGCGAGGTGGACGGCGTGCAGCCCGAGCACCACCTGCAGTCGTTCGGCGAGCGCGACGGTCTCGTCCTGGAAGGGGTCGACGACCTCGATCCGGACCAGTCCAGCCCGGCGGGCCTCCGCGACGAGCCGGCTCACGGTCGGCCGTGAAACACCGAGCCTGGACGCGATCTCCACCTGGGTGGCGTCCTCGAGGTAGTACATCCTTGCCGCCTGGTAGACGGTGTCGAGCGGGAACCGCGTGCGCCCGGCCTCCGTCGGCGCGGTGATGTCGGAGGACATGTGGCACTGCCTTTCGGGACGTCGCCGACACCGGTCGACGAACGATCGGTTCGCGCGGACACGTCGATCGTATCGCCGCGTGGAGTGCCGACCGGAGCGCACGCCCGGCGACGTGCTCGCAGATCCCGTGACCGTCGGTTGAAATTGTGTTCTGGACAAACGTTCCAACAGTGTAGAGTCATCAGCAGTTCGCAGACCACCAGGACACAGGAGTCAAGGATGTCGACGACGACCCAACGCCCGACCACTGCGCCAGCAACCCACCCAGAGGGGCGACTGGACCGGATGGGGATCCCGAAGCCGCTCGCGCTCGGGTTCGTCGCCGTGCTGGTCTTCATGACCGGGAACGGCGTCGAGTCGAACTTCATCACACCGCACATGGTCGCCGTGCTCGGTAGCCCTGAGGCCACCGTCGCGACGATCGTGACCTTCTACAGCCTCGCTGCGCTCATCGGCTCGTACGTGTCCGGTGCCCTGTCCGACCTGGTCGGTCCGCGCCGCGTCATGGTGCTCGGCTTCGGCGTGTGGGTCGTCTTCGAGGTGCTGTTCCTCGTCGCCCTCGCGCTCGGCAGCGTCCCGTTCGCGGCAGTGTCGTACGCGCTGCGCGGATTCGGCTACCCGCTCTTCGCGTTCGCGTTCCTCGTGTGGGTGAACATCACCACGCCCGTCGAGCGGAACGGCTCGGCCGTCGGCTGGTTCTACGTGGCGTTCACCGGCGGACTCCCCACGCTCGGCTCGCTCTTCGCCATCGGCGCGATCCCGGCGTTCGGCGGCGGTACGGGCGGGGAGACCGGCGCCATGATCGCCTCGATCGGCCTCGTCCTGATCGGCTTCCTCGTCATGTTCTTCGGCGTCCGCCTGCCGAACGGGTTCCGCCGGATCGCGCCCGAGGGCGAGACCGCCTGGCGGGTCCTGACGAGCGGCATCCGCCTCACCCTCACCCGCCCGAAGGTCCTGATGGGATTCCTCGTCCGACTGATCAACACGGCACCCGAGTTCGGCATGTTCGTCGTCCTGCCCGCCGTGATCGCCGACGACCGCGGGTGGGGGCAGGGTCGCTGGCTCCTGATGACGGTGTGCGTGTACGCGACGAACATCCTCGTCAACGCCCTGTTCGGCTGGGTCGGCGACCGCATCGGCTGGCAGCGCACCGTCAAGTGGTTCGGCATCGTCGGATCGGCGACCGGACTCGTGGCCTGGTGGTACGTGCCGCAGCTCGTCCCCGCCGGATCGGACTGGGGGTACGTGCTCTCGGTCGTGGCGGGATGCGTCTTCGGCTGCCTGCTCGCCGGCTTCGTGCCGATGGGCGCGATCATGCCGGCGCTGGCACCCGACCACAAGGGCGCCGCGATGGCGATGTACACCACCGCGGCCGGCGGGGCCGCGTTCCTCGGCACCGGTGTCGTCGCGGCGGTGTTCGCGCTCGGCGGCGGTGGCCAGGCGGTCACGTGGACCTTCGTCGGCCTGTACGCCTGCGCGTTCGTGATGGTCCACTTCCTGCGTGTCCCGCAGGGCACCAAGGCCCACTGAGCTCCCGGGTGGCAGCGGCCGTCCCGCCGCCACCCGGTGCACGACCCCGGGCGGTGTCGGCCGTCCCGACGCCGCCCGGCCCCACGACCCACCACCACCGGAGGACCAGCATGACGACCATCCACGACGATCCCGAGGACTTCGCCGACGACCAGTTCGCCGGTTGGACCGCGCTCTACGCCGACCGCGTGCGCGGTGTCCACGGTGGCGTGGTGGCGCTCCCCACCGCCGCAGCCGAGCCCCAGGTCGCCGTCGTCGTCGGCGGCGGGTCGGGACACTACCCCGCGTTCTGCGGGATCGTCGGACCGGGGTTCGCGACCGGTGCCGTCGTCGGCAACGTCTTCACCTCGCCGTCGACCGCGCAGGTGTACTCGGTGGCGAAGGCCGCCGACCAAGGCCGGGGCGTCGTGCTCACGTTCGGGAACTACGCCGGTGACGTGATGAACTTCGGGATCGCCGCAGAACGGCTGAACGCCGAGGGCATCCCGACCCGGGTCGTCATCGTCACCGACGACGTCGCGAGTGCCGAAGAACCCGCGCGTCGTCGTGGTATCGCGGGCGACTTCTCGGTCTTCAAGGCGATGGGTGCCGCGGCCGCGGCGGGAGCATCGTTGGACGACGTCGAGCGCGTCGGCAACGCCGCGAACGCCGCCACCCGGACCATCGGCGTCGCGTTCTCCGGCTGCACCATGCCCGGCGCCGCCGAGCCGCTGTTCTCCGTCCCCGAGGGCCACCTCGGACTCGGACTCGGCATCCACGGTGAGCCCGGCATCGAGGACGTCCCGCTGCTGCCGGCGCGCGAGCTCGCATCGCTCCTCGTCGACCGGCTGCTGGCCGAGCGCCCGGCGGGGGCCACACGGGTGGCCCCGATCCTCAACGGACTCGGCGACACGAAGTACGAGGAACTCTTCCTCCTGTGGGGGCGTGTGCTCCCGCTGCTGACCGAGGCCGGCCTCGAGGTCGTCGAGCCCGAGGTCGGCGAACTCGTCACCAGCCTGGACATGGGCGGGTGCTCGCTGACGCTGCAGTGGCTCGACGACGAGCTCGAGCGCTACTGGCGTGCCGACGCCTACACGCCCGCGTACCGCAAGGTGGCAGCGCCGGTCGCAGCGCTCGTGCCGGCCGACGCGGTGGAGGACGCCGCGGCGGAGGCGATGGAGGTGCCGGACGCGACCACCGCCTCCCGGCAGGCCGCCGACACGGCGCGCGACGCGCTCGTCGCGGTCGAGGCGCTGCTGCGCGAGCACGAGGAGGAACTCGGCCGCATCGACGCCGTCGCCGGTGACGGCGACCACGGCCGCGGCATGGTCAAGGGCGCGAGCGCGGCCCGCAGGGCCGTCGACCGTCTCGACCGGGAGGCAGGAGTCGCGTTCGTCATCGGACGCGCCGGTGACGCGTGGGCCGAGTTCGCGGGCGGCACCTCCGGTGTCCTCTGGGGTGCAGCCCTCGAGGCGTTCGGTCGATCGCTCCGCGACGACCGCGAGACCTACCGGGCCGCGGACGTCGTCGACGCAGCGCAGGCCTTCGCCGATTCGATCGTGCACCTCGGACGAGCCTCCCGCGGCGACAAGACGCTGCTCGACGCCCTCCTCCCCTTCGTCGACGCGCTGCGCGCCGGGGTCGAGGGCGGCCAGGACACCGCGACCGCATGGCGCGCCGCCGCCGCGATCGCCGTCACCGAGGCGGCCGCGACCGCCGAGCTGCGTCCGAAGATCGGCCGCGCGCGACCGCTCGCGGAGAAGAGCGTGGGCACCCCCGACGCGGGTGCCACGTCGATGGGGATGATCCTCACCCGGGTCGGCGAGGTCCTCGCCACCCGTGCTGACCGACTGGAAGGAACACACGCATGACGTACCGACTCGTGATCGGCTCGGACGACGCCGGCTTCGACTACAAGGAGGTCATCAAGCGCGATCTGCTCGCCGACGACCGGGTGGCCTCGGTCGAGGACGTCGGGGTCGATGCCGACGGACACACCGCCTACCCGCACGTGGCCGTCGACGCCGCACGGATGGTCGCCGACGGCAGGGCGGACCGGGCGATCCTGATCTGCGGCACCGGGCTCGGGGTGGCGATCAGCGCGAACAAGGTCCCGGGCATCCGGGCAGTGACCGCGCACGACTCCTTCAGTGTCGAGCGGTCGGTGCTCTCGAACGACGCGCAGGTGCTCTGCATGGGCCAGCGGGTCATCGGTGTCGAGCTGGCACGTCGACTCGCGAAGGAGTGGCTCGGGTACGAGTTCGACCCGTCGTCGGCGAGCGCCGAGAAGGTCGCCGCGATCTGCTCCTACGACGGGTCCGCTCCGGTGGGGACCGACGCGACGGCGGAGGCGGAGTAGCCGGCACGCGGCTGCCCGCGGCTCGCCCGCACCAGGACCGACCGGGACGACGAAGCGTCGTCCCGGTCGGTCCTTCGTCGTCCCTTCCGGTCCTTCGTCGTCCCTTTCGGTCCTTCGTCGTCCCGGCAGGTCCTTCGTCGTCCCGGCAGGTCCTCCGTGCGGTCGCCGACAGACGGGTACGCGCGGGCGGACGGGTGCGCGGACGCGGAGTCGGTCGCGGACCTGGCGTCGGTTGCGGACCTGCCAGACCACCGACGCTGACGCTGGCGCTGATGCTGTCCGTCCCCGCTCCCGCCGCCCGTTCCCGTGCAGCGGCGGGACGACGGACAGCCCCGGTCCTGTACCGAGGTGCAGGACCGGGGCCGTCGCCCGCGGTCAGGGCCGCGTCACTCCGCGAGGGTGAAGGGCTGCGTGACCTTGTCCGCGTTCTCCTTCGTGATGAGCACGCAGTCGAACGCCTGCTTCTCCTGGGCCGCACCCGTCTTGCCGGTGCGGAGGTACTCGTCGGCTTCCTGGACGGCCTTCTTCGCGAAGGTCGCGACGGGCTGGAGCACGGTGTACTGGAGCTCGCCAGCCTTCACCGCGTCGACGGCGTCCGGGGATCCGTCGAAGCCGCCCACCTTGACCTGGTCGAGCTTGCCGGCCTCCTTGAGCGCCGCGATCGCGCCCAGCGCCATCTCGTCGTTGCCGGAGATGATGCCCTTGATGTCCGGGTTCGCCTGCAGGATCGACTGGGTCTTGTCGTGGCCCTGCGTCCGGTCCCAGTTCGCGACCTGCTTGGCGACCTCCTTGAGGTCCGGGTACTGCGTCAGGACGGTCTTGTAGCCGTTCGATCGAGTCTGCGCGTTGTTGTCCGACGGCGCCCCGAACAGCTCCGCGTACTTGCCCGAGTCCCCGACCGACTTCACCCACTGCTGCGCGCCGATCGCGGCACCCTGTGCGTTGTTCGAGACGAGCTGCGCCTTGGCGAGACCCGCCTGGTTGATCTCCGCGTTCACGAGGAAGACCGGGATCCCGGCGGCGTCAGCCTTCTTCACGGCGCCGATGGACCCGCTGGCGTTGGCCGGGTCGAGGATGATCGCGACCGACTTGTTCGTGATGGCGGTGTCGATGAGGTTGCTCTCGGTGTTCGTGTCACCCTTCGACGCCGAGACGTTCGACTTGTAGCCGAGCGACTTCGCCTCGGCCGACGCGACGTCGCCCTCCGTCTTCCAGTACGGGTTCGACGGGTCGTTGACGATGATCGAGATGAGGCCGCCCTTCTTGGACGAGCCGTCGCCGCCGGATGCGGCACCGCCGGCGGAGCAGCCGGTCAGGGCCAGGCTGAGTCCGACTCCCGCTGCGAGCACCGTTGCGAGCTTGCGGTTCATGGTGGGTTTCCTTTCGCTGTGGACCGTGTGACGGAGGAGTCAGACGGCGGTCTTCTCACCGACGGCTGCCGGGGGCTGCGTGCCGGTGGGAGAGGTCTGGTCGGGTCCGGACGCGCCGCCGGCCTTGGCGGGGCGACGCTTGTACTGGACCGCGTTGAGGAGGACGGCGAACACGATCACGGCACCGGTGAAGACGGTCTGCCAGTAGGCGGAGACGCCGATGATGACGAGCCCGTCCGACAGGAAGCCGATGACGAACGCACCGAGCAGCGTGCCGCGGACGTTGCCGACGCCGCCGGACAGCGCCGCACCGCCGATGACGACCGCCGCGATCGCGGTCAGCTCGTAGGAGCTGCCGGCCGTCGGGCTCGCACTCGTGAGCTCGGACGACAGGATGAGGCCGGCGATCGCGGCGCACAGGCCGGACAGCACGTAGACACGGATCTTCACCCGCTTCACCGGGACACCGGACAGCTCCGCAGCGCGCTCGTTGCCACCGGACGCGTACAGCCAGCGGCCGAAGACGGTCCGGTTGAGGAGGAGCGATCCGACGACGGCGGCGACGATCATCACGATCACACCGATCGGGAGCCCGAGCAGCCGGTTGAAGCCGAGCCAGTCGAACCCGGTGTTGCCGAGCTCCGCGTTGCCCTCGAGGTTGTTGTAGGTCAAGCCGTTGGTCATCAGCAGTCCGATGCCGCGGACGACGTAGAGCATGCCGAGGGTGGCGACGAACGGTGCGACCCGGAACCGTGCCACGAGGACACCGTTGACGAGGCCGATGAGCGCTCCGGCGGCGCAGGCGAGCACGACGACGACCCAGACCTTCGGGTACAGGGTCACCCCCCCGATCGCCACACCCTTCATGAGGAAGCCGGCGATCACCCCCGAGAAGCCCAGGGTGGAGCCGACGGACAGGTCGATGCCGCCGTTGAGGATGACCAGGAGCATGCCGAGCGCGAGGATCGCGTACACCGCGACGTGCGACGACATGGTGAGCAGGTTGCTCACCGTGAAGTAGTTCGGCGACAGGATCGAGAAGACGACGATGATGACGACGAGGGCGAAGTAGGCGCGGCCCTGCAGCAGGATCCGTCCCAGGCTGAAGCCCTCGGCGGGGAGGGCGAGACGCCGTCGATCGGCGGTCGTGGTGGTCATGGTTGTTCCGTTCCTGGCGGTCATGCGACCACGGCTTCGCCCGAGGCGGCCATGATCGCTTCCTTGGTCACGTCCGAGCCGAACTCGGCGGCGATCCGCCCACGGCTCATGACGACGATGCGGTGGGCGATGCTCAGGCACTCGCCGACCTCTGAGGTGGTGTAGACGACGGCGAGGCCCTGCCGGGCACGTTCTGCGAGGAGCCGGAACACCTCGGCCTTCGCCCCGATGTCGATGCCGCGACTGGGTTCGTCGAGCAGGATCACGTCCGGATCGGTCGCGAGCATCTTGCCGATGACGACCTTCTGCTGGTTCCCGCCGCTCAGTGAGCCGATCATCGCGCCGCCGCCGGCCGTCTTCACGTGCACGGTCCGGATCGAGTCGGTGACGAGGTCCACCTCACGCCGGCCGGACAGGAAGAGCCCACGAACGAAGGCACCGATGGACGCCAGCGACACGTTCGACCCGACGGTCATCGTCTGGACGAGGCCGTCCCGCTGCCGGTCTTCCGGCACGAGCCCGAGGCCGGCATCGATGCGCTCGGCGATGGACAGTCGAGCAAGGTCGCGGTCGCCCTTCCGGACCGCTCCGCCGTCGATCGGCGTCCGCCCGGCGACCGCCTCGAGCAGCTCGGTGCGACCGGCGCCCATCAGGCCGTAGATGCAGACGACCTCGCCGGCGCGGACCTCGAGCGAGACGTGGTCGACGACGTTCCGTCCGGGCACGTCCGGGTCGGCGACGACGACGTCCTCGACGGTGAGCGCAGGCGCACCGAAGTCGTAGCCGCTGGGCGGTGACCCGAGGTCGAAACCGTCACCGACCATCGCGCGGACGACCCACTCGAGGTCGATGTCCGCACGTCGGGCCGTCGCGGTGACCGAACCGTCGCGGAGCACCACGGCATGGTCGGTGATCTCCAGGGCCTCCTCGAGGTGGTGCGAGATGTAGACGATCGACACACCTCGGGCCTTCAGGTCGCGCACGACCGTGAAGAGCACCTCGACCTCGGACGCCGAGAGCGCGCTCGTCGGCTCGTCCATGATGAGGATCCGCGCGTCCACGGAGAGTGCCCGAGCGATCTCCACCAGCTGCTGCTGCCCGAGGCGCAGATCGGACACGAGTGTCCCGGGGTCGATGTCCTCGCCCAGCTCGGCGAGGACGACTGCGGCCTGCCGGGCCTCCTCCGCGTAGTCGACCCCGGTCGGTCCACGCAGCTCACGGCCCATGAAGATGTTGTCGCGCACCGTGAGGTTCGGTGCCAGGCTCAGCTCCTGGTGGATGATCGAGATCCCGTGCTCGCGGGCGTCCACGGTGTCGGCGAACGTCACGGCCTCGCCGCGCAGCGTGAGGGTCCCGGAGGTGGGCTGCTCGACGCCGGACAGGATCTTCATGAGCGTCGACTTGCCCGCGCCGTTCTCGCCGAACAGGGTCGTCACCTGCCCGCGGTGCACCGCGAACGCCACCCCCTTGAGTGCCCGGGTCGCACCGTACGTCTTCACGACGTCGGCGGCCTCGAGGACGACCGTCCCGATCGCGTCGTCGCCGCTCATCCGCGCACCTCCAGCTCGGACGGGGTGACGAGCCAGCCCTTCGGGTTGATCAGCTGGAATGCACCCGTCACGGTGACCTCCTTGCCCTCGAGCGCGGTGATGTCCACCTTCGCCAGCACCTGCTTCTTCAGCTGGTCGTTGAGGGCAGCGCCGGCGTTCTGGTAGTCGATCTGGTTCGTGAACTGGCCGAACTCGACCGTGCCGGGGGCGTCGCGGAGGTCGGTGCCGTTGATGGCGGGGCCGGTCTGGATCCGGATGAGCAGACCGCTGGGGACGCCGTCGACCGTCACGGGGTAGACGCCGTCCTGGGCTTTCCCGACCGTCCCGGTGAAGGTCGTGGAGAACTCCGGACCGGTCCCGGCGTCGACGCCGTACCGCTTCGCAGCAGAGGTGGAGTCGGCGAGCACGGCCGGGGCCAGCTCGGTGGCGGGGACGGCCCGCTTCGCGATCGCCTGCTGCACCTTCGGGAAGTTCGTCTTGCCCCAGGCCGATGCGGAGAACGCCGCTGGGCCCGCCCCGACGCTCGACCCCTTGCCGACGACCTTCGTCGAGAGCGCCATCGCGACGACCACGACGATGACGACCGCGACGAGCACGATCCTCCTGGTCGGCCTGCGCTTCACGGCGGGTCGGCGGACGGTGGCCGAAGCGCTCATCGCTCAGCTCCGTCCCGGACGGTCCGCCCCGTCCGGTCACCCGTGACGGCTCCGACGACCGTGGGTCGCCGCGTGCTGTGGTCGGCTCGCGTCATCGCGTGCTCCTCGTGGTTCGCTCCGTTGCGTCGTTCCGCTGGCGCGGACCGGCTCCATGAATGTGGCGCAAAGCAGAAATTATGTGCGTAACGAAATTTCTGCAAGTGGACGCGCCGAATCCGTCCGGCCACGCGACGGTTCCGACGCGTCAGAAATCTTGTTCTTGACTTTTGTTCTGCGTCGCGTAGTGTCGCCCTCGCCGCGAGGACGCGGCAGGACGACGACCGATGGAGAACTCATGTCCACGACGACCGCGACCCCCACGAGCACCGGCTCCGAGCCCTTCCCGGCGACCATGCGCGCCGTCGTGGTCCACGGCCCTGGCGACTACCGACTCGAGGAGCGACCCGTCCCGACTCCGGGACCCGGCGAGCTGTTGCTCCGTACGGACGCGGTCGGCATCTGCGCCTCGGACCTGAAGTGCTACCACGGCGCAGCCAAGTTCTGGGGTGACGAGAACCGCGCCGCTTGGGCCGAGACGAACCGCATCCCCGGCCACGAGTTCGTCGGCACGGTGGTCGCCGGTGACGACGCAGCGCTCGCCGCCCGCAAGGTGTCCATCGGCGACCGGGTCGCCTGCGAGCAGATCGTGCCGTGCTGGGAGTGCCGGTACTGCCTCGAAGGCAGCTACTGGATGTGCAACGTGCACGACATGTTCGGGTTCAAGGGATACGACGGCGCCATGGCCGAGTTCGTCCTCGTCCCGACCAAGGCCCTGACGCACCCGGTCTCGAGCGAGCTGCCCGGCCAGGTCGCGGCGTTCGCCGAGCCGCTGTCCTGCGCGTTCCACGCGGTCGAGCGCGGTGACGTCAAGTTCGGCGACACGGTCGTCATCGCCGGCGCCGGTCCGATCGGCCTCTCCGCGATCGCGGGGACCCGCCAGAAGAACCCGCTCCGGATCATCGCGCTCGACGTCGTCGACGCGAAGCTCGAACTCGCCCGTAAGGTCGGCGCGGACATCACCATCAACATCGCCCAGGAGGACGCCGTCGCGCGGGTCAAGGAGCTCACCGACGGCTACGGTGCCGACGTCTACATCGAGGCGACCGGACACCCGTCGGCCGTGCCGCAGGGCCTGAACCTGCTGCGCAAGCTCGGCACCTTCGTCGAGTACTCGGTCTTCAAGGACAACGTCTCGGTGGACTGGTCGATCATCTCCGACGACAAGGAGCTCGACGTCCGTGGGGCACACCTCGGTCCGCACACCTGGCCGGCGGCCATCAAGCTCCTCGAGTCGGAGACCCTGCCGATGTCGGAGATCTGCACGCACCAGTTCGCGCTGGAGGACTTCCAGGAAGCACTCGACCTGGTCGGCGACTCGGCCGGTGCGAGCGTCAAGGTCTCGATCATCCCGTCCCGACGGGCTTGAACGACCGACGCGGTCGGCCCGCTCAGGGGTGCTGTGCCGACCGCGTCGTCCGCTCCGCCAGCCGATGGACCACCGCGGCGGTGGCCTCGTACAGATCGCGGTAGTCCCGGTACCCCTCCTCGTACGCCCGGTGCGCATCCGGGTCCGGACGGATGACCTCGGACGGCGGGTTCCAGGTCGCGATGTCGACGTCCGCCACCAGGCCGGCCGCGAGGAACGCCGACCCGTACGAGGCACCCACGGTCACGCTCGGCACGGTCTGGGGCAGCCCGGTGACGTCCGTGACGATCGTCGGCCAGAGCGCACCGCGCAGGCCCCCTCCCGCGCCGACGAGCTCCCGTACCTCGACGCCAGCGGCCTGGAGCGCCTCGAGGTTGTGCCGGACCGCGTACGCCGTGGCCTCGAGCGCCGCACGGTACAGGTCGCCCCGTGTGTGCCGCACGGTCAGACCGGCGACGACGCCGCGGGCGTGCGGGTCGGCGATCGGGGTCCGCTCCCCCGCGAAGTACGGCAGCATGAGCAGTCCGTTGGCGCCCGGCCCGGACACCGCGGCCTCGTCGAGCATCGTCGCCCAGTCACCGTCGACGAGCCGCCGCAACCAGTCGGTGATCGCCCCGGACGTCGCCGTACCGCCCGCCACACACGGCTGCCCCGGGTGCGTTCCGACCGTCGTCCACATCCCGGGCACCGCGATCGCCTCGGCCGTCGGCGCGATCATGAACATGGTGGTCCCGTACTGCAGGAACATGCGCCCGGGCACGGTCTCGCCGACGCTCACGCCCTCGGCCCATGCGTCGATCGCACCAGCGGTCACCGGGATGCCGGCCGGGAGGCCCGTGGCCGCGGCCGCCTCGGCCGTCACGACTCCGGCCCGGTCACCCGACCACACCAGGCGTGGCATCGAGAGCCCTGGCGCGAGCTGCTCGCACCACTCGGGAATCCAGCGGTTCTCGTGCACGTCGTACAGCGGCGTGGTCTGGCTCGCCGAGTGGTGGTCGAGCACGTACTCGCCGGTCAGCAGTCCGACCACGCGGGAGGACGGCATCGTGAACCGGGCGGCCCGTGACCACGTGGACGGCTCGTTCCGCGCCAGCCAGGCGAGCTTCACACCGGCCGCCTGGGTGCTCAGGGCGCTGCCGCACCGTGCCCGCACGACGTCGACGCCACCGAGCTCCGCCGTCACGCCGGGGAGCATGTCCGCAGTGCGCGTGTCCACGCCGTACAGGACTGCGGGCCGCAGCGGACGGTCGTCCTCGTCGGTCAGCAGGACGCACGGTCCGATCCCGCTCACGCCGACGGCCGCGACCTCGGCGTCGGGCACCGCAGCGAGCAGTTCGCGTGTCAGCGTCGTGGACTCCGTCCACCACGAGTCGCCGTCCATCTCGACGAGTCCCTGCTCCGGGCGGTCGACGTCGTGCCGTCGGCTCGCTTCGGCGAGGACCGTCCCGTCCAGCCGGGCGAGCAGTGCCTTCGTGCTCGACGTGCCGATGTCCAGTCCGAGCACCGCCCGCATGCCGTCTCCTTCGCCGTCGCGCACGGAACCGCGTCCGCGCACCGATTCTAGGGAGGTCGCAGCGCCCCCAGCGTTCTGTCGGTTGCCGGACGTACGGTGCTGCCGTCCCACACGAACCACCGAGGGGAAACCGATGAAGAAGTCAGCCTGGCTGCCCGCCGTCATCGCACCGGTCGTCGTCGCCGGCGCCGTCGCCGCACCGATGATCGCGAACGCGTCGAGCGACCCGGTCGCGGGGACGAACCCGACCGCGGCGGACGTCATCGCCAGCATCGCGGGGTCCTCCGACGCGAAGTACTCCGGCAAGCTCGTGCAGACGAGCGACCTCGGGCTGCCCGAGCTCCCCACCGGGTCCGGCGGTTCCTCGCTCGAGGGCGACGCCTCGGACGCCCTCGGACTCCTGACCTCGTCGCACACCGCCCGCGTCTACGTCGACGGCGCGTCCAAGCAGCGCGTCCAGCTGACGCAGCAGCTCGCCGAGCAGGACCTCGTCCGGAACGGGACCGACGTCTGGACCTGGGACTCGAAGGAGCGCACGGCGACGCACGTCACCCTGCCGAAGGACGCCCAGGCGCCGCAGTCCGGCACGACGACGCCGGCCGACGTCGCGAAGCAGGCGATCGACGCGATCACGCCGAGCACCACCGTCTCGAAGCCGACCGAGGTCCGGGTCGCCGGGCACGACGCGTGGCAGATCACCCTCACGCCGAAGTCGTCCGGCACGCTCGTCGGGTCCGTCCGCCTGGCGGTCGACCAGCAGACCGGGCTGCCGCTCCGCGCCACGATCGCGGCGAAGGGCCAGAGCGACCCCGCCGTCGAGGTCGGCTTCACGAGCCTGCAGTACGGCGCACCGGCCGCGCGGCTGTTCGACTTCACGCCGCCGGCGAACGCGACCGTCGAGACGAAGGACCTCTCCGACGCCACAGCCCACGACGAGGGCGCGCAGCACCGGCACGGGCGTCCGGGCGACGAGCCGACGGTCACCGGCACGGGCTGGAGCGCCATCGCCGAGCTGCCGAAGGGCACGGTCGACGAGTCCGCGCTCGGTGCCGACCAGGCCGGTCTGCTCGACCAGCTGACCCGATCGGTCGACGGCGGCCGCGCGGTGCAGACCTCACTCGTGTCGGTCTACCTCACCGACGACGGCCGGGTCCTCGCGGGCGCGGTCCCGGTGTCGGCACTGGTCGCCGCAGCCGAGTGAGCACGTCCGACGCTGCCCTCGCCATCCGCACCACCGGGCTGGCGAAGGTCTTCCGCAGGCAGCGGGCGGTGGACGGGATCGACCTCGCCGTGCCGCGCGGTTCGGTGTTCGGCTTCCTCGGGCCGAACGGCTCCGGCAAGACGACGACGATCCGCATGCTCCTCGGCCTCTCGAGCGCGACGGACGGCACGATCGAGCTGCTCGGCCAACCGATGCCGAGGGCCCTGCACGACGTCCTGCCGCGGGTCGGCGCGCTCGTCGAGGGACCGGCGTTCTACCCGTACCTGTCCGGGCGCGCGAACCTGTTCCGGTTCGACGCGGCCGACCCCACGTCGGACCCGCGGACCCGGAAGGACCGCGTCGCGAGCGCACTCGACCGCGTCGGGCTCGCGCACGCCGCGGGCAAGAAGGCACACGCGTACTCGCTCGGCATGAAGCAGCGTCTCGGCCTCGCGAACGCGCTGCTCGCCCCGCGCGACCTGCTCGTGCTCGACGAGCCCACGAACGGCCTCGACCCGCAGGGCACGCGCGAGGTCCGGAACCTCATCCGGTCCCTCGCGGACGACGGCACGACGGTGTTCGTGTCGAGCCACCTGCTGGCCGAGATCGAGCAGGTCTGCACCCACGCCGCGGTGATGCGCACCGGGAAGATCGTCGCGCAGGGTCCGCTCGACGAACTCCGCGCCGCCGGAGCCCGGACGGTCACGGTCCGCACGCCGGACCTCGGGCAGGCCGGCACCGTGCTGATCCGCCTCGGCCTGACCCCGCGGCACGAGGGCGGAGCCGACGTCCTCGTCGCCGACCTGCCGCACGAGGTCCTGCCGGAGACCATCACGACCGAGCTCGTCCGCGCTGACGTCCGGGTCCGCGGGCTGACCGTCGGCGGCGGCACCCTCGAGGACCTGTTCGTCGCCCTCACCGGAGAGGGCTTCGATGTCGCTGCCTGACGCCGCCACCGTGTCCACCGCCGGGTCAGCGACCCCCGACGCGCGCGACACCCCGCGTCCCCGCCAGCGCCCGTTCGCGCTGCTCGGGTCCGAACTCGCCCTGGTCTTCCGACGCCGTCGCACCTGGGCGATGCTCGGGGCGCTCGCACTCGTGCCGATCCTCATCGCGGTCGCGGTCAGGATCACGACCGGGCGGGACTCGGGCGGTCCGGCGTTCCTCGGCGACATCACGAACAACGGACTGTTCGTGGCGTTCACGGCCCTGACCGTGTCGATCCCACTGTTCCTGCCGCTCACCGTGGGGGTCGTCGCGGGCGACACCGTCGCGGGCGAGGCGAGCCACGGCACCATCCGCTACCTGCTCGTGGCCCCGACCGGCCGGGTGCGCTTCATCCTCGTCAAGTACGTCGGCGCGGTGGCCTTCTGCCTCGCGGCGACGCTCCTCATCGTGGTGGTCGGCGCCGCGATCGGTGCCGTGCTGTTCCCGATCGGTCCGGTCACGCTGCTGTCGGGCACGCAGGTGGACGGCTGGTCCTACGCCGGACGCGCGCTGCTGCTGGCGCTGTACGTGACGCTGTCGATGCTCGGGTTGTCGGCGATCGGGCTCTTCGCGTCCACCCTGACCACCGTGCCCGTCGGCGCGATGGCGGCGACGGTCGTGCTCGCCGGCGCGTCCCAGGTGCTCGACCAGCTGCCGCAGCTCGACTGGCTGCACCCGTACCTGTTCTCGCACCAGTGGCTCGGCTTCGGGGACCTGCTGCGCGACCCGATCGCGTTCGACTCCTTCGGCTCGAACGCCCTGCTGCAGCTCGGCTACGTCGTGGTCTTCGGCGCGCTGGCGTACAGCCGCTTCGCCACGAAGGACGTCCTGAGCTGACGACGGCCGCGGCGCACTGCGCCGCGGCCGCTCCGCTCGTCGATCGCTGGGTCAGCTCGTGGAGCCGCCCGCCATGGTCTCCGTGTCGCTCCCCCGCGCGTCGGCGTACCGGTCTCGCAGGTCCCGGGCCTTCTCCGACCGGTACCAGTCCATCCGTGCGCCGGTCTCGACGGTCTGCATGCCGATGACCACCTTGCCGCGGGACTTCATCTCGGCGAGGTCCTCGTACGCCTCGACGATGTACTCGAACGGGTAGAACCCCGAGATGAGCACCTGCACGCGTCGGTCCTGCACGGCCTTGGCCAGGAGCGTCAGGAGCTCGCGCGGCTCCTCGTCGTCGGCCGGGGCCCGCAGGAACCGGATCTCGATGTCACGTCGTGCCTCGGACGACACGAACCGCCCCGGTGCGACGCCGAGACGCTCCGCGAGCTCCTCGGCCCGGCTCTCGCCGTGGTTGTCGATGAACGCCGTGATCGGACGGCCGTCGGCGATGGCGCGGATGCGCTCCTCCTCGCCCTCGCCGTACACGACGGGGAGGGTGCCGATCTGGCGCAGGTAGTCGTGGTTGCGTGCGCTGCCGAGCGAGATGACGGTGGCGCCGGCGTCGTGCGCGAGCTGGCACTCGATGTGTCCGACGCCGCCGGCCGCCGCGGTGATCACCACGGTGTCCTGGGGGCCGAGCTTCAGGCCGCGGACGACCGAGACAGCGGTGCAGCCGGCGAGGTAGAGGCCGCCGGCGACCTCCCAGCCGACGTGCTCCGGCTTCTTGATGACGGCGCTGCGCGGGACGGCGAGCCAGGTGGCGTGCGACCCGCCGTTCGGCGCGTGCCCCATCACCTCGTCGCCGACGCGGAGGTCCTTGACCCCTTCACCGCGGGCCCGGACGATGCCGGCGAAGTCGACGCCCTGTCGTGCCGGGAAGTCGAGCTCGATGTGGTCGCGGAGCTTGCCCTCGCGGAGGAACCGCTCGATGTGGTTGAGCCCCGCCGCGACGATCTCGACGACGACCTCGCCGGGACCCGCGTCTGGTCGCTCCTGCGGGACGAGTTCGACGACGTCGAAGTCGCCGTACCGGTCGTACTGCACTGCGCTGCCGATCCGCATGGGTACTCCTTCACTCCAGGTGTGACACCTCTCCTACTCGGAGTTCCCGACTGCGACCCGAATGCGAGGTCGCTGGACGTCCCCCGTGCGTCGGCCGGTGCGCCTACCGCCCGGTGGATGCCTCGATGACACGCGTCACGGTGTCCGCGTCGAGCGCGAAGGCGAGCGGGTCGGCGTCGGGCCGCGGCACCCGGATCGGCGTCGACCAGACGGACCCGTCCTCGGCGAGGTCGACGACGAGCGCGCCGGCGTCGACGTACGCCGACTCCTCCTCGTAGGGGCCGGTGACGTCGGTGTCGTTCGCGACGCCGGGGGCCACGAGCACCGGGACGCCCGCGAGGGACCCGGCGAAGTGGTGGTGGTAGTGCCCGGCGAGCACGACCCGGACGTCCGAGCCGCGGATCACGTCGGCGAGCGCCCCGGGGTTGCGGAGCCGCAGGGCGTCGTGCAGTGCGGTCGGTGCCGGCAGCGGCGGGTGGTGCAGGACGACGACGGTGCCGTGCGGAGCGTGGTCACCGGCGAGGGCGGCGCGGAGTCGCTCGAGCGACGCCTCGGCGATCTCGCCGTACCCGGCGCCGGGGACACTCGTGTCCACGGTGACGATCCGGCGCCCGGCGACGAGGGACTGCCCGGCGACCGGCACGGTCGGCGGGTGGTGTTCCATCGTGTGCATGAGCGGCCGGCCGCCCTCGCCGAGCACGTGCCCGTTCGCGAGGACCTGGCGGAACCCCTCACGGAGGTCGTGGTTGCCCGGCACGGTGACGAGCGCCGCACCGTGGCGCCCCGCCCAGCCGCCGACGCGTTCGACGACGGCAGCGTACGACTCCGGCGAACCGTCCTCGGAGACGTCGCCGGAGACCACCACGAGCCCGACCCCCGGGACGCCGTCGGCGCGTGCGAGCACCCCCTCGAGCGCGGCGGTCGTGTCGACGGACCCCTGGTGCAGGGAGCCGTCGCCCGTGAGGTGGGTGTCGGAGAGGTGGAGGACGCGGAGGGTCCCGGCTGCGTGCGGCTGCATGGCCCCACGCTAGCCACGGCGTCGATCAGGCGACTGGACGGTCCGTGGACGTTCGCGGAGCGTTCAGTCGGCGGCGGCCGCGAGCTGGTCCTCGAGGTTGAAGACCTCGGGCAGGACCCGCGCCGTCTGGTCCGCCCGACCGGTGGTGCCGTCGAACAGCTGCTGCATGTGCGCCTCCCACGCGGCCGCCACCTCGGACGCGGCGAGCGACGCGTCGGCATCGGCCACCGAGTCCGTCTCGTAGTAGCCGATGAGCAGGCCGTCGTCGTCGAGGAACAGCGAGTAGTTCCGCCGTCCCGCGGTCGCGATCGCCCGGAGCATCGCGGGCCAGACCGCGGCGTGCCGCTCGCGGTAGGCGTCGAGGTGCGCGGTCCCCACCTGCAGGCGGAAGCAGACGCGGGTCACGTGATCCGCGCCTCCAGGACCGTCCAGGAGGCGCGGATCACGCTGGTCCGCGTCGCTCACCGACGCGTCCGCTCGGCTCGCGCACCCCGCAGCGCCTGCTGGCGCGCGGCGTGCTCCTCGGGGGTGCGGACCGTGCCGGTCGCGCTGGTGACGGTGCCGTACCGTTCGGCCTCGATCTCCTCGAGGGTCTTGCCCTGCGTCTTGGGCGCCCAGATCGTGCCGACCAGGAACGACAGCGCGAGCAGCCCGAGGATGAGCTCGCCGAGCGCGCGGAGCCCGATGTCGGCGAGCAGGAGCGGGAACCAGATGCTCAGCAGGCCGACCATGACGCGGGCGGCCAGGAACAGGACGCCCTGCGCACTCGCACGGTACCGGGTGGCGAACAGCTCGCTCGTCCAGAGGCCGTAGAACGCCTGCGCGCCGATGCCCGAGGAGATGCCCCAGGCGATCGCGAAGAACAGCAGTGTGCCGAGGGTCGCGGGGGCGTAGATGAGGACGGCCCAGGCGACGACCGCGAGCGCGGCGCCGATCGCGTAGAGCAGCCGACGGCTCATCCGGTCGGCGAAGCGCATGAAGCCGAAGTACGTCGCGGCGACGGTGCAGCCCCATACGAGGATCTGCAGCCCGTACTGCTCGGTGACGCTCGTCACGCCGGTGGCCGAGTAGACGCGAGGCTGGAAGATCCCGGCCTGTCCGGCGACGGTGTTCCAGAGCGCGTAGACGCCGAACAGGAACAGCATCGCGGTGAGGTTCCCGCGCCGGCTGAACAGCTGGCCGAAGCCGTGGAAGAAGTTCGCGGAGCCGGTGGCCGCGCGCTCGTCCTTCCAGATCGTGGACTCGGGCAGGCCGCGTCGCAGCCACCACACGATCGCGGCGACGACGAACAGGTGCGCGAAGATCAAGCGGCTGCCGAGCAGTCCGAGCGGAGCCGCGGCGATGGCGAGGGCGAACCCGACCATCGGGCCGATCGACCACGCGAGCTGCGCCGTGCCGACGTGGGCGGCGCGCTTGTCGGCGGGCGCCTGCTCGGCGATGTAGGTCCAGCTCGCGGGGACTCCGGCGCCGACGGCGATGCCGGTGAGGATGAAGCCGACGAGGAGCATCCCGTAGCTGCCGGCGAACACGGCGAGCAGGATGCCGAGCATGTAGAGCAGCAGATCGTAGGTGTAGATGAACTTCCGGCCGTAGCGGTCGCACAGCGGGCCGCCGATGATCGCGCCGGCGGCCGCGCCGAACGCGTTCGCGGACAGGCTCGCGAGGAGCCCGACCTGCAGGTCGCCGACGTGGAACTGCGCCTGCCAGAGGCTGAGGCTCGTGGCGATCGCGATGATCGACCCGGACTCGATGTAGTTCGACATGGCGACCGAGATGGTCGCCTTCCAGCCCGTGGTGTTCCGGGCTCCGATACGGACCGCCATTGGTCCTCCGTTCGCGTGTTCGACTGTGAATCGTTTCAACGGTGCTGCGGAGACGGTACTCGCCGTTCGGTCGGAGGGCAAGTCGCTCCACCGGAACGCCCGCCCCGATGTCAGGATGACCCCATGGCAGTGAGCGTTCGGGACGTCGCAGCGCTCGCCGGTGTGTCCCTCGGCACCGTCTCGAACGTGCTCAACCGCCCCGACAAGGTCGCCCCCGGGACCGTCGAACGCGTGCAGTCCGCGATCGCCGAGCTCGGCTTCGTCCGCAACGACTCCGCGCGGCAGCTCCGGGCCGGCCGCAGTTCGACCGTCGGGCTCATCGTCCTCGACGGCGGCAACCCGTTCTTCACCGACGTCGCCCGCGGCGCCGAGGACGCGGCGATGCAGCGTGGCCTCGCGGTCCTCGTCGGCAACTCCGACGAGTCGGTCGACCGGGAACACACCTACGTCGAGCTGTTCGAGGAGCGTCGCGTCGCCGGACTCCTCATCTCCCCCGCCGGGGACGACCTCAGCCGGCTCGAACGGCTGCGCGACCAGGGCACCGCCGTGGTGCTCGTGGACCGCCGGGCCGACGACGAGCACTTCGCCTCGGTGTCGGTCGACGACGTCGCCGGGGGCCGCATCGCCGTCGAGCACCTCACCGCCATCGGGCGCCGCCGGATCGCCTTCGTCGGTGGCCCGTTCGGCATCCGGCAGGTCACCGACCGCCACACCGGCGCGGTCGCGGCCGCCGCGGCGGCGGGTGCGGCACTCGAGGTGATCCCGACCACGTCGCTCTCCGTCCTCGAGGGCCGGCGCGTCGGCGAGGAGATCCAGGCCCGACCGGCCGCCGAACGTCCGGACGCGGTGTTCGCCGCGAACGACCTGCTCGCCGTCGGCCTCGAGCAGGCCTTCATCATGCGCGGGTCGATCCGGGTCCCGGAGGAGATCGCGATCGTCGGGTACGACGACATCGCCTTCGCCGAGGCCGCGGTCGTCCCGCTCACCTCGGTGCGGCAGCCGGCGCAGGACCTCGGCCGGAGGGCGATCGAGCTGCTCGTGGCCCAGGTCGACCAGGGGCAGGGCACGGACCAGCTACACGTGGAGTTCACGCCCGAGCTCGTCGTGCGGCAGTCCACGGTCGTCGAGCGCTGAGGCGCGAGTTGCGGTGCGCGGCGTGCGCGGCGCGCGGTGCGCGGTGCGCGGTGCGCGGTGCGCGGTGCGCGGTGCGCGGTGCGCGGTGCGCGGTGCGCGGTGCGCGGTGCGCGGCCTGCGTCGACCGCGGTCGCGCTCGCGGATCCGGTGGTGCGCCGCGTCGGACGGGAGGCGCGGGTCGGCGCCGCACCGCGCCTCCCGTCCGACGGTGGCCGGGCCGGAACCCCGCTCCGCCTACGATCGGAGCATGGTGCATGTCCCCAGGCGCGACGGACCGCCGAGCGTGCACCACGTCGCCGCTCGGGCGGGCGTCTCGCTCGCGACGGTCTCTAACGTCCTGAACCACCCGGAGCGCGTGGCGGACGCGACGGCCGACCGCGTCCGGTCCGCGATCAGCGACCTCGGCTACACGCCGAACCGCAACGCGCGTGCGCTCGCGTCGGGGAGCAACCGGGCGATCGGCCTGGTGGTGACGTCGCTCCGGAACTCCCTGTTCACGGACATGGTCAGCGGCGCCCAGACCACCGCGCGGGCCCGGGGCAACACCCTGCTCGTGACGAACAGCGACAACGACCTGGAGGCGCAGGCCGAGCACCTCGCGTTCCTCGAGAGCACCAGGGTGTCCGGGATCCTGTTGGCGTCGATGACCGCCTCGAAGGACCAGGTCGAGACCGTCCGGAAGCACGGGCTCCCCGTCGTGTACGTCAACTACGAACCCGCCGAGGTCGATGCCTGCTCGGTCATCGTCGACAACGAGCAGGCCGGCTACGTCGCCACGACGCACCTCATCGAGCAGGGGTGCCGGCGGATCGGGTTCGTGAGTGCGCGTCCGGACCTCCAACCCGTGGCACGGCGTCGGCAGGGGCTGCTCCGGGCGATCGCGGAGCACCCGGGTGTCGAGCTCGTGGACGTCGACGCGGGCGACATCGACCCGCCGGGTGGCACGGACGCGGGGGCCCGGATCGCCGCGATGCCCGCCGACGCGCGGCCGGACGGGGTGCTCGGGGTGACCGACCTCCTGGCGATGGCCGTGGTGACGGAGCTGCGGGCGGCTGGACTCCGCGTGCCGGAGGACATCCCCGTGACCGGCTGCGACCACAACTCGATCGCGTGGGGCGGCGCGGTCCCGCTCACCTCGGTGACGATGCACGGCTCCGAGATGGGCTCGGTCGCGGTCGACCTGCTGCTGGCCGAGCTCGACGAGGACCCGGCGGAGCACGTGCACCGGACGGTGGTGCTCGGGAGCGAGCTGGTCCCGCGGGAGAGCACGCTCGGGCGTGCGCGGGCCGCCGAGGTGACCGCCCGGACGGCGCCGAGCGACCCCCGGCGCACCGAGGCCTGAGCGTCGGGCGCCGGGCGGCGGGCGGCCGGCGGCGCCGGGCGGCTGTCGCGGCCGTCGCGGCCGTCGCGGCCGTCGCGGCCGTCGCGGTCCCGAGTCTCGCGTGGGCGGACACCCTCGCGGGCCCGCAGCCGCGAAACAGTCCGCCGAGCCGAGTCTCGCGCAGCCACCCCGCGCGCCCGTTTCGCGCTCAGCGACACCTCACGCGCCCGCGACCCCGTGAAGTGTCGGCCAGCGCGAAACCCCGCGAGCCCCGCCCCTGGGCGGCCCCGGCGCACCCCGAGTCTCGCGTGGGCGGACTGTTTCGCGGGTCCGCAGCCGCGAAACAGTCCGCCGAGCCGAGTCTCGCGCAGCCACTCCGCGCGCGCGTTTCGCGCTGAGCGACACCTCACGCGCCGGCGACCCCGTGAAGTGTCGGCCAGCGCGAAACCTCGCGAGCCCCGCCCCTGGGCGGCCCCGGCACCCCGAGTCTCGCGTGGGCGGACACCCTCGCGGGTCCGCAGCCGCGAAACAGTCCGCGGAGCCGAGTCTCGCGCCACCACCCCGCCCGCGCGCCCGCCCACCGGGGCCGGGCCGCGCCTCCTGGCCATCGCACCGGGCGCGGGGCACGTCCGTGCGTAACGAAACCGAATCGGTGATTGACACGCTTCAATCCGCATGGTTCCATTCCGATTGAAACGTTCTAAACAGCACCACCGGAAGCCGCACCGGCGCGGCGACCGGCACCGTTTCACCCGGGGTACCCCGCCCCGGCCTTACGAGGAGGTAAGGAATGTCAGCTCGTTCCCTGACCACCAGGTTGCTCGCCATCGGCGGCGCCACGGTCCTCATCGGCAGCCTGGCCGCCTGTTCGTCCGGCGGCTCGGCCGACACCGGCAACAGCGGCGGCAAGGTGCAGATCAGCTACCTGGTCGACAACTCCACCGCCACCGCGGTGACCACCAAGGCACTCGTGTCGGCATTCGAGAAGGCCAACCCGGACATCACCGTCAAGGTGGACACGAAGCCGCAGGGCACCGACGGCGACAACCTGGTCAAGACCCAGCTGTCGACCGGCGAGATGGACGACGTCTTCAACTACAACTCCGGCTCGCTGCTGCAGGCCCTGAACCCCGACAACACCCTCGTCGACCTGTCGAAGGAGAGCTGGGCGAAGGACGTCGACAAGCAGTTCGTCAAGGTGGTGAGCACCGACAAGGGCATGTACGGCGCCCCGTTCGGCACGAGCTTCGGCGGCGCCGTGATGTACAACAAGAAGGTCTACGAGGACCTCGGCCTGAGCGTCCCCACCACCTGGGACGAGTTCATCAGCAACAGCGAGAAGATCAAGGACGCCGGCAAGGTCGCCCCGATCATCCAGACCTACGGCGACACCTGGACGAGCCAGCTCTTCGTGCTCGGCGACTTCGCGAACATCACCGCGCAGCAGAGCAACTGGGCGACGCAGTACACGAAGAACAAGGAGTCCTACGCCAAGGAGCCGGCCCTCGCGGGCTTCGAGCACCTGGCCGAGGTACAGGACAAGGGCCTGGTCAACAAGGACTTCGCCTCCGCCACCCAGGCGAACGGTCTGAAGATGCTCGCCGAGGGCACCGGGGCGCAGTACCCGATGCTCACCAACGCCATCTCGACGCTGCAGCAGGACAACCCGGACGCCGTCGACGACATCGGCGCCTTCGCCCTCCCCGCGCAGAACGCCGACGACACGAACCTCACCATCTGGGAGCCGAACGGCCTCTACATCCCCAAGACGACCACGGGCGACAAGCTCGCGGCCGCGAAGAAGTTCGTCGCCTTCGCGAACTCGTCCGAGGGCTGCAAGGTGCAGAACGACACCGGCACCCCCGGTGGCCCGTACGTGATCTCCACCTGCACCCTGCCGAGCTCGGTGCCGCCGATGCTGAGCGACCTGCAGAAGTACATCGACGACGGCAAGGCCACGCCGGCGCTCGAGTTCCTCTCGCCGATCAAGGGCCCGAACCTCGAGAAGATCTGCGTGCAGGTCGGCTCCGGGATCTCCAGCGCGGCCGTCGGTGCGAAGCAGTACGACCAGGACGTCGTGCAGCAGGCGCAGCAGCTCGGACTGAAGGGCTGGTGACCGGCGTGACCGCGACGCTCACGACGGCGGTCGCCCCGCCCGAGACCACGAAGGCGGGCCCCGGACCGGCACGCCGACGCATGCGCTCGTTCTACCCGGCGTGGTTCTTCATCCCGGCGATCGCGCTGTACGTCGTGTTCTTCGCGGTCCCGACCTTCGCGGGGTTCTACTTCTCGCTCACCCGCTGGACGCTGTTCGACCAGACCTTCATCGGCTTCGACAACTTCGTCCGGTTCTTCCAGGACCCGCAGCTCGTCTCCGGGTTCGTGCACACGTTCGAGTACGGGTTCGTGACGAGCGCGGCGAAGGTGGTCCTCGGACTCGCCCTCGCCCTGCTCCTCACGAGCCCGGTGCTCGGGCGCGGCTACCTCCGAGCGGTGGTGTTCTTCCCCGTGCTGGTGTCGACCATCGGCATCGGCATCACGTTCAAGGCGCTGATGGACCCCTTCCACGGCATCATCAACGGCGCGCTCGGCGCGGTCGGCCTCCCCACCCCCGGGTGGCTGACCGACCCGGCCCTCGCCCTCTGGAGCGTCGCCGCGGTGGACGTCTGGAAGGGCGTCGGCATCGCCACGCTCATCTTCATCGCGGGCATCGTGGCGATCCCGCAGGAGTACTTCGAGGCCGCCCGGGTCGACGGCGCGAGCTCGTGGTCGATCTTCCGGAACATCACGCTGCCGCTGTCGCGTCCGGCGATGGGGACGGTCATCATCCTGTCGCTCATCGGCGGCCTGCGGTCGTTCGACCTCATCTGGGCGATGACCGGCGGCGGCCCCGGGTTCACGAGCGACGTCATCGCGAGTGTGATCTACAAGCAGTACCAGGCCGGGTTCTACGGGTTGTCGACCGCGGGCAACGTCGTGTTGTTCGTCGTCGTGACCGCGATCATGGTGCCCATCTCGTGGCTGCTCAACCGCAAGGAGGCGGACCTGTGACCGCGATCACCACCAGCCGGCGCACCGGCTCCGCACCGACCCCCGTCGCCCGCCGACGGAACCGCCAGACGACCCGCAAGTGGGTCATCGGCATCATCGCGATCGTCGTCAGCTTCGTCGTGTTCCTCGTGCCGTTCGTCTTCGTCTTCCTGCAGGCCGCGAAGAGCCCGGCCGAGGCGAACCAGCTCGGCTTCACGCTGCCGACCCAGTGGCAGCTGTGGCAGAACCTGCAGGCCGTGTTCGCCACCGGGGAGAGCGGGATCGTCCGGGCGTTCCTGAACAGTGCCGTCCTCACCGTCGGCAGCGTCGTCATCATGGTGGTCTTCTCCGCCATGGTCGGCTACGTGCTGCAGCGTCGTCCGAGCAGGTGGAACGGCGTGATCAGCTTCTTCGTGCTCGCCGGCCTCATCGTCCCGCCCGCGATCGTCCCGACGATCTGGGTCCTGCAGGGACTCAACCTGTTCAAGACGATGGGCGGGATGATCCTCATCGAGGCGACCTTCGGCCTGTCGTTCTGCATCCTGCTCTTCCGGGCCTTCGTCGCGACGATCCCGAAGGAGCTCGACGAGGCCGCGGTGCTCGACGGCGCCGGTCCGATCCGCCTGTTCTTCGGGGTCGTCCTGCCGCTGCTCAAGCCCGTCATCATCACGGTCGTGCTCGTGCAGTCGGTGGCCGTGTTCAACGACTTCGCCAACCCGCTGTACTTCCTGCCCGGCTCCGAGAACGCCACGGTGCAGCAGACCCTGTACGCGTTCCAGAGCCAGTCGGTCAGTCAGCTGAACCTGCTCTTCACGGACGTGCTGCTCATCACGATCCCGCCGCTGATCCTCTACGTCTTCTTCAACCGTCAGATCGTCGCCGGCATGACCAGCGGCGCCGTCAAGGGCTGACGCCCACCGGCCTGGAGGCGCGACCCGCCTCCGCCACCCCGCCCACCCGGGCGGGGTGGCCGGACCCCAGACCCCGCACCGGTCGACGACGACCGGTCGCGTGAAAGGACACACCACATGACCGACTGGACCGCACCGTTCATCGCGAGCGACGCCGACCTCGCCGGCGCGCCGATCCTGCGCCGTGAGTTCACCCTCGACGACGGCCACGGTGCCGTGACGAGCGCGGCGCTCGACGTCAGCGCCCTCGGCGTCGTCGAGGCGTGGCTCGGCGGGCAGCGCGTCTCCGACCACCTGCTCGAACCGGGGTGGACGAGCTACGAGTGGCGCGTCCGCGTCGTCTCGCACGACGTCACCGCGCACCTCACCGGCACCGAGCCCGGCGGCGCCACCGTCCTCGCGCTCGTGCTCGGCAAGGGCTGGGCCGCCGGACGCCTCGCGTGGGGCGGGGGCGGCGGCTGGTACGCCGACGAGGTCGCCGGGTTCGCCGAACTCCGCCTCACCTTCGCCGACGGCCACGAGCAGCGCGTCGCGACCGACACCGACTGGCAGGCGCTGTCGAGTGCGATCACGGCCGACCAGCTCTACGACGGCGAGGACGTCGACGCCCGGATCGACGACACCGCGTGGAAGCACCCCGGGGCGCCCGAGCACGCCAGCGGGGTGCACACCGTGGACCTCCGGGAGCGCGAACTCGTCGCGGACACCGTGCCGCCCGTGCGTCCGCTCGCCGAGATCGCCCCGGTCGAGGTCTGGACGAGCCCCGCCGGCGCCACGCTGGTCGACTTCGGCGTGAACCTGGTCGGCTGGGTCCGGGTGACCGCGTCCGGCCCGGCGGGGACGGTCCTGACCCTGCAGCACGCCGAGGTCCTCGAGCACGACGAGCTCGGCACGCGCCCCCTGCGCACCGCGAAGGCCACCGACCACTTCACCCTCAGCGGGGACGGCGAGGAGGTCTTCGAGCCGCGCTTCACGTTCCACGGCTTCCGCTACGCCCAGGTCGACGGGTGGCCCGGCACGCTCGACGAACTCCGGACCGCCCTCACCGCGGTGCAGGTCGGGTCGGACCTCCCCCGCACCGGCACGTTCGCGTCGAGCCACGAGCTGCTGAACACCTTCCACGACAACGTGGTGCGCGGCATGCAGGGGAACTTCCTCAGCGTGCCGACGGACTGCCCGCAGCGCGACGAACGCCTCGGGTGGACCGGCGACATCGCTGCGTTCGCCCCGACGGCGTCGTACCTGTTCGACACGAGGGCCTTCCTCGGCGACTGGCTCCGGGACGTGTGGCTCGAGCAGCAGCACGCCGACGGCGTCATCCCGTTCGTCGTCCCGGACGTGCTGAAGTACTCCCCCGCCGAGGACTTCGGCACGCCCGACGCCACCGCCGTCTGGTCGGACGCCGGGGTGTGGGTGCCGTGGACGCTCTACCAGGCGTACGGCGACACCGCGGTGCTCGAGGAGCAGTTCCCGTCCATGGCCGCACACCTCCGGCGGATCCGCGACCACCTCTCCCCCGAGGACCTGTGGGACACCGTGTTCCAGTTCGGCGACTGGCTGGACCCGGACGCCCCGCCGGAGGACCCCGCGGCGGCGAAGGCCGACAAGGGCGTCGTCGCGACGATCTGCGCCTACCGGTCCGCCACCATCGCGGCGGACGCGGCCGAGCTGTTGGGCGGCCACGAGGCGGAAGCGAGCGAGTTCCGGGAACTCGCGTCGCGCCTCCAGGTCGGCTTCCGGACCCACTACCTGCAGGACGACGGTCGGATCCTGTCCGACTGCACGACCGTCTACACGCTGGCGATCGTCTTCGGGATCCTGACCGAACAGGAGCGGGCCACGGCCGGCGACCGTCTGTCTGCGCTCGTCGAGCAGTCCGGCTACCGGATCTCGACGGGCTTCGCCGGGACCCCGTTCATCACGGACGCGCTGACGCAGACCGGACACGTCGACGACGCGTACCGGCTGCTCCTGCAGACCGAGTGCCCCTCGTGGCTGTACCCGGTGACGATGGGCGCGACGACGGTGTGGGAGCGGTGGGACTCGATGCTGCCGGACGGCACCATCAACCCGGGGCAGATGACCTCGTTCAACCACTACGCCCTGGGTGCCGTGGCCGACTGGATGCACCGGGTGGTGGGCGGGCTCGCGCCGCTCGAGCCCGGCTACGCGTCGGTGCTCGTCGCGCCGCAGCCGGGCGGTGGCCTGACGTGGGCGTCGACCTCGCTCGACACGGTGCACGGGCACGTCGCGGTGCGGTGGGAGCTCGTCGACGGGGAGCTCCTCGTGCGGGTGACGGTGCCGGAGGGCGTCACGGCCGTGGTCCGGTTGCCCGGCGTCGAAGACCAGCGGGTCTCGGCGGGCACGCACGAGCTGCGGGCGCCCGCTGCCGTGCCGGCCGCGTAGTGATGGGCACGGGGCGCGGCGGTCCCGCTCCGCCCCGTGCCGAACCACGTTCCCGACGTCGAACCAGCCGCACCGGCCGGTTCGATGTCGGAATCGTGGTTCGTCGCTCACCGCGGCTTGCGCGAACCCCGCGCAGGCCGTACCGTATGAAACGATTCAATCAGCCACGAGGAAGTGCACGATGACATCGACCCCGACCTTCACCGGCATCGCCGACCAGCTCGCGCGCCAGGCGATCGAGCTGCCCAGCTGGGCGTTCGGCAACTCCGGCACCCGCTTCAAGGTGTTCGGGACGCCGGGCACCCCGCGCGACCCCTACGAGAAGATCGCCGACGCCGCCCAGGTCCACCGGTACACCGGTCTCGCGCCGACCGTCGCACTCCACATCCCGTGGGACCTCGTCGACGACTTCGCCGACCTGAAGCGCCACGCTGAGGAGCACGGCGTCGCCCTCGGCACCGTCAACTCGAACACGTTCCAGGACGACGACTACAAGTTCGGCGCCCTGACCCACGTCGACGAGACGATCCGGCAGAAGGCGATCGACCACCACCTGCGCTGCATCGACGTGATGGACGCCACCGGCAGCCGCGACCTGAAGATCTGGCTCGCCGAGGGCTCGAACTACCCCGGGCAGGAGGACATGCGCAGTCGGCAGGACCGCCTGCACGAGAGCCTGTCGACGATCTACGACCGGCTCGGTCCGGACCAGCGCCTCGTCCTCGAGTACAAGTTCTTCGAGCCGTCGTTCTACCACACGGACGTCCCGGACTGGGGCACGAGCTACGTGCAGACGGCGGCGCTCGGCGACAAGGCGATGGTCTGCCTCGACACCGGGCACCACGCCCCCGGCACGAACATCGAGTTCATCGTCATGCAGCTGCTCCGGCTCGGGAAGCTCGGATCGTTCGACTTCAACTCGCGCTTCTACGCCGACGACGACCTCATCGTCGGTGCGGCGGACCCGTTCCAGCTGTTCCGCATCCTGGTCGAGGTCATCCGCGGCGGCGGGTACGACAACCCGGACGTGGCGTTCATGCTCGACCAGTGCCACAACATCGAGGACAAGATCCCCGGGCAGATCCGCTCCGTGCTCAACGTGCAGGAGATGACGGCCCGGGCGCTGCTGCTCGACCGCGTCGCGCTCACCGCCGCACAGGAAGCGCACGACGTCCTCGGCGCGAACGAGGTCTTCATGGACGCGTACCAGACCGACGTCCGGGCGGACCTCGCCGCGTGGCGCGAATCCCGTGGCCTGCCGGCGAACCCGATGCGCGCCTACCTCGACTCCGGCTACCAGCGGCAGATCGCCGAGGACCGGGTCGGCGGCGTGCAGGCCGGCTGGGGCGCGTAGACACCATGACAAGCACAGGACTGGAGGCACGGGTGGACCCCGCACCGCACGCCACGTCCGCAGACGAGACGGTCACGGCGCTCATCGCGCGGTCGAACGCGCTCGGCTCGGATCCACGGATCACGAACTACGCCGGCGGCAACACCTCCGCCAAGGGCACCGACACCGACCCGGTGACGGGCGAACCGGTGGAGCTGCTGTGGGTGAAGGGCTCCGGGGGCGACCTCGGCACCCTCACCCCGGCGGGCCTCGCGGTCCTCCGGGTCGACCGGGTCCGCGCGTTGCGGAACGTCTACCCCGGCGTCGACCGCGAGGACGAGATGGTCGCGGCGTTCGACCACACCCTGTTCGGCAAGGGCGGTGCCGCACCGTCGATCGACACCGCGATGCACGCACTCGTCGACGCCGCGCACGTGGACCACCTCCACCCCGACGCCGGCATCGCGATCGCGACCGCTGCGGACGGCCCGGCGCTGACCGAGCGGATCTTCGGCGACAGGGTCGTGTGGGTGCCGTGGCGCCGGCCGGGGTTCCAGCTCGGACTCGACATCGCGGCGATCCAGGAGCAGCACCCCGAGGCGATCGGCACGATCCTCGGCGGCCACGGCATCACCGCCTGGGGTTCCTCGTCCGGAGAAGCCGAAGCGAACTCCCGCTGGATCATCGACACCGCGGAGGCGTTCATCCGCGAGCACGGCCGGGACCAGCCCTTCGGCCCCGTCCGTCCGGGCTTCGACGCGCTGCCCGAGTCCGACCGCCGCGTCCGGGCGGCCGCCCTCGCCCCGACGATCCGCGGCATCGCCGGGCACGACAAGCCCGTCGTCGGCAGCTTCACCGACAGTGACGTCGTGCTCGACTTCCTCGCGTCGTCGCGGGCACCCGAGCTCGCAGCCCTCGGGACGAGCTGCCCGGACCACTTCCTCCGCACCAAGGTCAAGCCGCTCATCCTCGACCTGCCCGCCACGGCCACGGTCGAGGAGCAGACCGCTCGCCTGCACGAACTCCACGAGCAGTACCGCGCGGACTACCAGGCGTACTACGACCGGCACGCCACCCCGGACAGCCCCGCGATCCGCGGCGCCGACCCGCTCATCGTGCTCGTGCCCGGCGTCGGCATGTTCTCGTACGGCAAGGACGCCCAGACCGCCCGGGTCGCCGGCGAGTTCTACGTCAACGCCATCAACGTCATGCGCGGCGCGGAGTCCCTCAGCTCCTACGCCCCGATCGACGAGGCCGAGAAGTTCCGCATCGAGTACTGGGCACTCGAGGAGGCCAAGCTGCAGCGCATGCCCGCCCCCGCGAAGCTGAGCACCCGGATCGCGCTCGTGACCGGTGCCGCGAGCGGCATCGGCAAGGCCATCGCGAAGCGCCTGGCGGCCGAGGGCGCGGCGGTCGTGATCGCGGACCTCGACCTGACGAAGGCCCAGGAAGCGGCCGCCGAGATCGGTGGCCCGGACCAGGCCATCGGCGTCGCGGCGAACGTGACGAGCTCCGCGGACATCGAGCGGGCGATCCAGCAGACCCTCCTGCACTTCGGCGGCCTCGACCTCGTCGTCAACAACGCCGGACTCTCGCTGAGCAAGAGTCTGCTCGAGACCACCGAGCAGGACTGGGACCTGCAGCACGACGTCATGGCGAAGGGATCGTTCCTGGTGTCCAAGGCGGCCGCGAAGGTCCTCATCGAGCAGGGCCTCGGCGGCGACATCGTGTACATCTCGTCGAAGAACTCGGTGTTCGCCGGGCCGAACAACATCGCCTACTCCGCCACCAAGGCCGACCAGGCGCACCAGGTCCGGCTGCTCGCGGCCGAGCTCGGCGAGCACGGCATCCGCGTCAACGGCATCAACCCCGACGGCGTCGTCCGCGGCTCGGGCATCTTCGCGTCGGGCTGGGGTGCGAACCGCGCGAAGACGTACGGCATCGACGAGCAGGACCTCGGGAAGTTCTACGCGCAGCGCACGATCCTGAAGCGCGAGGTCGTGCCCGAGAACGTCGCGAACGCCGTCTACGCCATCTGCACCGACGACTTCTCGCACACGACCGGACTGCACGTGCCCGTCGACGCCGGCGTCGCCGCGGCGTTCCTGAGGTAGTCACATGACGAACAGCGGCACCGTCGCCGCGGTCGACCTCGGGGCGACGAGCGGCCGGGTGATCCTCGGGCACGTCGACACCACCGGCGTCCGGATGGAGCACGTCGCCCGGTTCCCGAACGGTCCCGTCACCCTGCACGAGCACGACCGCGAGGCCCTGCACTGGGACGTCGTCGAGCTGTACCGGCAGGTGACCGAGGGACTCCGGCGGGCGTTCACCGCGCACCCGGCGATCGCGAGCATCGGCATCGACTCGTGGGCGGTGGACTACGGCCTCCTGCGCGGCGGTCGGCTGCTCGGGCTGCCGTCCCACTACCGCGACGCACGGCACGAGCAGGGCGTCGCACCGGTGCACGAGCGGCTGGACGCCACCGCGCTGTACGCCCGGAACGGCCTGCAGCACCTGCCGTTCAACACCCTCTTCCAGTTCGCCGCCGACCCGTCCCTGCGCCTCGCGCAGCGCGCGCTGCTCGTGCCGGACCTCCTCGGGTACTGGCTGACCGGCGTCGAGGCGGCCGAGCGGACGAACGCCTCGACGACCGGTGTCCTGAACGCGACCACCCGTGGGTGGGATCCGGCGTTGCGGGCAGCAGCGGGCCTCCCGAGCGGGCTCCTACCCACGCTGCGCGACCCGGGCGACCGACTCGGTCCGCTGCTACCCGCCGTCGCCGACGCTGTCGGCGGCACCGCGCCGGTCACGCTCGTCGGGTCCCACGACACGGCCTCGGCCGTCGTGGCCGTACCCGCCACGGATCCGGAATTCGCGTACATCTCGTCCGGCACCTGGTCGCTCGTCGGCGTCGAGCTCGACGCGCCCGTCCTGTCGGACGCGGCGCGCGAGGCCAACTGCACCAACGAGGGCGGCGTCGACGGCCGCGTCCGGTTCCTGAAGAACGTGTCCGGACTGTGGTTGCTCTCCGAGAGCGTGCGCACCTGGGAGCGGGGTGGCGACGCCGTCGACCTGGAGGCGCTCCTCGCCGCCGCCGCGGCCGTCACCGCTCCGGTCCCCGTCTTCAACGTCGCGGACGACGTCTTCACCGCGCCGGGCGACATGCCGGCACGGATCGCCGCCTGGTGCGGCGACCACGGGCTCGCCGCGCCCGCGTCGCGGGCCGAGACCGTGCGGTCGATCCTCGAGTCCCTGGCCACCGCGTACGCGGACACGCTCGACACGATCCGCAGCATCACCGGAAAAGACATCCGACAGGTGCACATCGTCGGCGGTGGATCGCAGAACCGGTTGCTCTGCCAGCTGACGGCCGACCGCACCGGGCTCCCGGTCCTGGCGGGCCCCGTCGAGGCCACCGCCCTCGGCAACGTCCTCGTCCAGGCGCGGGCGGTCGGGCTCGGCGGTCTCGGTGGGGCGTCGCTCGAGGCCCTGCGCGCGATGGTCGCCCGATCCGTCGACCCGGTGCGGTACTCCCCGCGATCCGCGCACACCACCCCACAATCCCCTCCGAGACGTAGGATGTCTGTATGACCTCGATCGACGACCAGCACCGAGTCGACCCCGCGACGGGCGCCCCCGCGGCGACCCCGGGGACGCCGTCGAACCGGCGGACACCGATCAAGCGCCAGCTGCCGACGGTGCGCGACCTCGCGCCGCTCATGCAGTTCAAGAAGCCCTCGCTGCCGGGGCGGCGGCAGCGCCTCGAGTCGGCGTTGACGATCTGGGACCTGCGCGACATCGCCGCCCGGCGCACGCCGAAGGCCGCGTTCGACTACACCGAGGGCGCCGCCGAGGCCGAGATCTCCCTCGCCCGCGCCCGCCAGGCGTTCGAGGACATCGAGTTCACCCCGGCGATCCTGCGCGACGTGTCACGGGTCTCCACGACGCGGGACGTGCTCGGCGCGCCCACCGCGTACCCGTTCGGCATCGCCCCGACCGGCTTCACCCGGATGATGCAGACCGAGGGCGAGCGTGCCGGGGCGCGGGCCGCGGGCCGCGCGGGCATCCCGTTCTCGCTCTCGACGATGGGCACCACCGCGATCGAGGACGTCCGCGACGCGAACCCGCACGGGCGGAACTGGTTCCAGCTCTACATGTGGAAGGACCGCGAGAAGTCCATGGCGCTGGTCTCCCGCGCCGAGAAGGCCGGGTTCGACACGCTGCTCGTCACGGTCGACGTCCCGGTCGCCGGGGCCCGCCTGCGGGACAAGCGCAACGGGTTCTCCATCCCGCCGCAGCTGAGCGCCCGCACCGTGCTGAACGCGATCCCCCGGCCGTGGTGGTGGTTCGACTTCCTGACCACGGAGCCTCTCGCGTTCGCGTCCCTGGACCGCTGGTCGGGCACCGTCGGGGAGCTGCTCGACCACATGTTCGACCCGACCGTCACGTACGAGGACCTCGAGTGGATCCGGTCGCAGTGGAAGGGCAAGGTCGTCGTCAAGGGCGTGCAGTCCCTGGCGGACGCGAAGCGCCTGGCGTCGATGGGCGTCGACGGGATCACGCTGTCCAACCACGGCGGCCGGCAGCTCGACCGCGCGCCCGTCCCGTTCCACCTGCTCCCCTCCGTGGTCAAGGAGGTCGGCATGGACACCGAGGTGCACCTCGACACGGGCATCATGTCCGGCGCGGACATCGTCGCCGCCGTGGCCCTCGGGGCGCGGTTCACGATGGTCGGGCGGGCGTACCTGTACGGCCTGATGGCCGGCGGTGAGGCCGGCGTCGACCGGATGATCCAGATCCTGTCCGAGCAGATCGAGCGCACGATGCGGCTGCTCGGGGTGGCGTCGCTCGACGAACTCGAACCGGGCCACGTGACGCAGTTGCAGCGGTTGACGCCGGTACCGAGGGCCTGACCGGCGCGGCGGTTACGCCGGCGGTCCGTCCGACGTGGCCGACGTGGACGTCGAACCACGAATCCGACGTCGAACCAGGCACCGCCGCTGGTTCGACGTCGGATTCGTGGTTCGGCGCGGACGATGCGGCGGCGCGGGTCAGCGGGGGTCGTGCGGGCGGCGGCGCACGACCAGGGTGCCGATGCCCTGGACGACGAAGTACGCGCCACTCCCCACGAGGACGACCGTCCTGATGACCGCGATGACCGACACGCTGCCCAGCACGAGCGCCCCCACGGCGAGCGCGATGAAGATCCCGCCCATCACGATCAAGACGACCGGGTTCGGGGCGACGAAGAACCGTCGGCCGCCGTTCGCGTCGGCGATCGCACGGTCGCGCGCACGGGCGACGGCGCCGGGCGCACGGCCTTCGCTTCGGTCGCGTCGGCGCTGCCGGGCTCGGAGCAGGAGCCAGACCGTGACGCCGACCGCGATCGCGCCCGCCCACACGACCCAGTCGGGCGCTCGGAAGAAGCCGAGCACCCAGGACGTGACGAGGCCGACGCCCGCGCCGACCGCCGCAGCAGTCGTGACCAGGTCGGTCCGGCCGTCGATGGCGGTCACGTAGCCCGGGCGCCGGGCGTACGGGTCGTGCTCCGGCTCGGTCAGTTCCACTGGTCGTTCGTTCCCCACGCCCCGACCGTACCGAGATCGTGACCCGACGGACCGCTCGGAGGTGATGGAATGCCGACATGCGGTGGGGACAGGGTCGTGCGGTGACGGGGATGGTCGTGGTGCTGCTGGCCGGCGGGGTGCTCTCGGGATGCGGCGCGCAGGACGGGGCCGCCGCATCCTGCGCCGGGACCTCGATCGACCTCGGCGACTCGGACCTGCGCCCCGGCGGCACGGTCGACCTGCACGTCGACTGGCTCTACCGCGACTGCGAGGACACCGGTGGCACGTTCCGCGCGTCCGACGACGTCACGGTGACCATCACGCCCGCGTCGACCGGCGCCCCGGTGCCGCTCGGACGTCCGACCCCGACGGGCGAGCAGTTCACGGTCGCCGGGCGCTTCGACCTACCCGACGACCTGCCGGTCGGCGACGCCGTCCTCGACGTGAGCAGCCACGACGGCGAGGGGTCCGGCGCGAGCCTGCCGGTGACGATCAGCGCGGTCGACGCCGGCTGACCGGCCGGCGCCCGAGCGGATGCCGGCGGTCCTCGACGCCGTCAGCACCGCCCGGCCGTCCCGGTCTCACCGCCACGTCTGTCGGACCAGCACGTCGAGCAGCCCGTCGGTCGGCGTGTTGGTCTGCGTCACCGAGATCCACGTGTCCCCCCGGACGAAGAACGTGTGGGTGGTCTCCAATCGGTCGCCGTAGTGGTCAGACGACTCGCTGTGCTGACAGGCCCGCCCACCGAGCCGGTCGGTGCACGTCCAACCCGCCTGTTCGTCCGCCCTGAGCCGTTCGCCGAGGGTCGCCTCGGAGGTCGAGCCCATCGCGAGGAAGAGGTTGTCGACCTCCTCCGTGCTCCCGGTCGCGGACCACCGGCAGACGAGGGTGGCGTCGGCGACGAACGGTTCCTCGGGGTCGACCCAGTAGGGCGGAGCGGTCTCGCCCGGCGCGACGGGTCGGATCTGCTCGGCCTGGAGCGACCCGAACAACCGCGCGGCGTCGCGCGCCGGGACCGCCGCCGCGCACGAACCCGGGATCGATGCCGCACCGCCCGCGGACGCCGGTGCGGAGGGCTCCGTGGTCGGCCGGATGGGAGCCGACGACGCGGTCCGGTCCGGCGGCGGCACGGCTGCCGGACCCGAGGCGCTCGGAGCCGGCGGCGCGGCGATCGGACTCGGGATCATCCCGAGCGCGACCGCTCCACTGGCGGTGCCGACACCGAGCAGCGCCAGGACGGCGACGGCGATCCCGACACGCTTGCGGACGGACGCACGACGGGGTTCGGCGTCGAGGTGGGCGACGAAACGCTCGCGCATCCCGACGATCATCTGCTGCAGGTCGTCTCCGACCGGGGGTTCAGAGCTCATCGTGCGTCACCGCCTTCCTGATCCGGGCCCGCGATCGCGCGACCCGCTGTCGGACCGCTCCGACGCTCAGCCCGAGCGCGATCGCGGCTTCGGCGTACGAACGGCCGTCGATGAGGCACAGCTCGCACACCTGTCGGTCGATCGGCGACAGTGCGTCGATCTCCGCCCTGACCCAGCGCAGCCGGTCACGGGCGTCGTCGTCCTCCACCGGAGCCGGCAGGTCGTCCGGCAGGTCGTCGCCCTGGTGCCGCCGGTGACTGCGGCGGAGGTTCGCCGCGTGGTTCCGGCTCACCACGAGCAACCACGGCAGGATCGACTCGTCGGGGAGCTCGACGGTGCCCGCCCGTCGCCAGAGCGTCACGAACGTGTCCTGGACGACCTCCTCGACGTCCTGGCGCGACGGGACGAGCGCCCAGGCGTACCGGGTCACCGTCGCCACGTAGCGGTCGAAGAGCGCGACGCCCGCTGCCCGGTCGCCGTTCCCCGCTGCCCGGACCAGTGCGGCGTCCGGTTCTCGTGATCGGTCCATGACCACCCCCTTCACCCCAGCAGTGTCCGGACCGGTCCGATCGTCACAGCACGGCGGCTGCCGGGCGTGTCGTGAGCGCGAACGACAGCGGCGCCGCCCGGACCGCGTCGACTGCGTGCGCCACCGCACCGATCACCACGACGTCGGCGCCGAGCGTCGACGCGACGATCTCCGGGACGGGGTCGAACCCCGCGCCGTCGAGCCAGACGCGTGCCCGCTCGATGACGGCGGCGGCGGGTTCGGCGATGGCGCCGGCCACGACGACGCGGTCGATGTCGAGCAGGCTCACGAGCAGGACGCAGACCCGCGCCAGCCGGTCCCCCAGGCGGTCGACGATGTCGAGGGCGACGGGGTCGCCGGCCCGTGCCGCGCGGAAGAGGACAGCGGGATCGGCGTCCGCCGTGAGGGGGCTGTCCGCCGGGACCGCACCCGCGGCGAACGCCTCGGCGACGAGTCGACGTGCGGTGGCGCCGATGCCGTCGGACGAGCCGACGCCATCGACGAGGTCGAGCACGCGCATCTCCCCCGCGCCACCGTGGGCACCGCGGAGCAGGACGCCGTCGACGACGAGCCCGCTGCCGAACCGCTCGCCGGAGAGCAGCGCCGCGAACGAGGCGTCGCCCGAGGACGGCCGTTCGGCGAGCGCGGCGAGGTTCGCGTCGTTCTCGACCACGACCAGGTGCCCCGGGACGGCATCGGCGAAGCCCGGGTTCATCCGGTCCCAGAACCCGCCGTCGCCGGGGGACGCACCGCCGGCGTCGACGGGCGCGGGGATGCCGACGACCGAGACGAGGACCCGGTCGTGGTCGACCCGGGCGTCGAGGAGCGCGGCGGCGACGGTCTCACCCACGACCCCGAGCCGGACCGGCACGTCGAGACCGGAGTCGCCGAGGGTCCCTTCGGCGCGACCGAGCACCGTGCCGCGCACGTCGGCCACGAGCACGGTGACGCGGTGCTGCCCGGCGTCGATCCCGAGCACGACGCCGGCGGTGGTGTCGAGCTCGTACCGACGGGCCGGCCGGCCGATGCGGTACTCCCCCGCGGCGCGGGCGTCGTCGAGCTCGCGGACCCAGCCGAGGCGGACGAGTTCCTCGCACGCGGCCAGGACGGTGGAGCGGGTCAGCCCGGTGGCGTCGATCGCCTCGGTCGCGGTGAACGCCCGCACCGAGAAGGCGTACGCGAGCAGCGTCTCTGCGCTCGTTCCACGGGGCGGCGGCATGTCCGCACACTACCGCGGAAACAGTTCCTTGCGGAATTAGATTTTCTCGCTAGATTAAGTCGTGCGGGCGGCACCGGAGCCGGACCGCGAACCGGAACGGCAGGGACGCCGGGTCCGGACGGACGGAGACGACGTGCAGACACACGCCACCACCAGGAACGCCGCCGCGCTCAGCCGCCGCGGGTTCCTGCTCGGGGCGGGCGGCATCGGTGCGGGCCTGGCCCTCGCCGGCTGTGCCCCGCTCGGTTCCTCGAGCAGCCGCCCCGAGACGATCACCTTCTACGTGTCGAAGCCCGAGGTCATCGGCTACTTCGACGAGGTCATCGCCAAGTTCCACGACAGCCAGTCGAAGATCCGCGTCATCCGCGACTCGACGTCGAACATGTCCGCCAACTTCGTCCGGAACCGACCGCCGGACCTCGGCTGCCTGAACTACAACTACGCGATGGTCTCGTTCGTCGAGCACGGCGCCCTCTCGGACCTGTCGGACCTGCCGGAGAAGGACACGATCAACCCCGACCTGTGGCCGCTCATGAAGCAGACCGCGGACTACCCGGGTCGGACGAGCGTGCTGCCGTACTCGGTGACCGCGGCGTCGGTGATCTACAACAAGCAGATCTTCGCCGACCAGGGCATCGACGTGCCGACCACGTGGAGCGAGTTCCGCGACGTCTGCGAACGGCTCACCAAGGCCGGCATCACGCCGATGTACGGCACGTACAAGGACAACTGGACGATCGCCCAGGGCATGTTCGACTACTCGGTGGGCGGGATGCTCGACCTGCAGCAGACCTTCGCGGCACTCGACCGCGAGGGCACGAAGGTCGGCTCGGGTTCGAGCGTCTCGTTCGAGAAGGACTTCGCCGCACCGGTCGACCGCATGGTGGACCTCCTGCAGTGGCACCAGCAGGGCGCGGCGAGCCGCGGGTACGGCGACGGCAACCTCGCGTTCGCGCAGGGGAAGGCCGCGATGTACCTGCAGGGGCCGTGGGCGCTCGGCGAGATCGCGAAGTCGAACAAGGACATCGAGCTCGGCACGTTCCCGTTCCCGGCGACCGACGACGCCGCCGACAACAAGGTGCGCGTGAACGTCGACCTGGGCCTCTGGATCCCGGAGGCGTCCCGCAAGAAGGAGGCGGCGCGCGAGTTCCTGTCGTTCCTGATGAGCCCCGCCGTGAGTGACGAGTACAACGCCGACAACAACGGTTTCGGCGTCCGGAAGGACTCGCCGCCGGCGTCGAACCCGGCGCTCCGCGGCATGCAGGACTCGTACGACCAGGCGAACTTCTACCTGGGTGCCTCGCAGCTGATCCCCGCAGAGATCCCGGTGGCGAACTACCTGCAGTCCATCGCCTTCGGCGGTGCCCCCGCTCCCCAACTCCGCACCCTCGACGGCGACTGGGCGCGTCTCGCGCTCCGCACGGCCGCGTAAGGAGACGACCTTGGCCACCACGACCACAGAATCCGTCACGACGGCGGGCAGCCGCCGACGGGGCGGTGCCGCACCGCGCCTCCAGGCCGGACGAGGCGCCGGGCGCACGAAGCGCAGCCGGACCGACCCGCTCTTCCTCGTCTTCCTGATCCCCACCCTCCTGCTCTTCACGCTGGCGATCACGCTCCCCGCCGTGATGGGCATCGTGCTGAGCTTCACCGACTCCGTCGGGTTCGGTGACTTCCGGTTCATCGGCCTGACGAACTACGTCGCCGTGTTCAGCGACCCGGCGATCCTGCAGGCGTACCTGTTCACGATCGGGTTCTCGCTCGTCACGGTCCTCGTCGTGAACGCGGTCGCGTTCCTGCTCGCGATCGCCCTGACCTCGAAGATCCGCGGCAAGATCGCGCTCCGCGCCGTCTTCGTCCTGCCCATGGTGATCTCGGGCATCGTCATCGCCTACGTGTTCTCGTTCCTGTTCGCGAACAGCCTGCCGGCGCTCGCGACCACGCTCGGTTTCGCCCCGCTCGAACAGAGCATCCTCGCGAACCCGGACCTGGCCTGGGTCGCGGTCGTCGTCGTGACCGCGTGGCAGGCGATCCCGTCGACGCTCCTCATCTACATCGCCGGGGTGCTCTCGATCCCGGCCGAGGTGTACGAGGCGTCTGCCCTCGACGGCGCGAGCGCCTGGCGGCAGCTCGTGTCGATCACGGCGCCGCTCACCGCGGGCTACATCCTCATCAACCTCGTCATCGGGTTCAAGAACTTCCTGAACTCGTACGACATCATCGTCGGCCTCACCGACGGCGGCCCCGGCACCTCGACCACCAGCGTCGCGATGTCGATCTTCAAGGGCTTCAACGGCGGCGACTACGCCTACCAGATGGCGAACGCGACGATCTTCTTCGTCATCGCGGTGGTCATCGCCGTGATCCAGCTGCGGGCGACCCGCGGGAAGGCAGCGCTCTGATGACCATCCAGGCACCCCTCCAGCCGGGGACCACCGCCACCGGCACGATCCGCTCCGTCGACGCCGACCGGAACGCCGGCCGCCGCGGCGAGCGCTTCAACTGGCCCGTCACGGTCGTCCTCGTCCTCTGCGCCCTGTCCGTGCTCGTGCCGCTCTACGTGACGATCACGATGGCCTTCAAGACGACGAGCCAGGCGGTCGACGGCAACGCGTTCTCGCTGCCGGCGCCGTTCAGCGTCGACGGCTTCGTGCAGGCCTGGGAGCTCACCGACTTCCCGCGGGCGTTCGGCGTCTCCGTCCTCATCGCCGCGATCACGGTCGTCGGCACGATCCTGCTGGCGTCGTTCACGGCGTACGCGATCGCACGGAACTGGGAGCGCCGGCTGTTCCGCTGGTCGTTCTTCTACCTGCTCGCCGCGATGTTCCTGCCGTTCCCGGTGCTCGCCCTGTCGCAGGTGAAGCTCACCGGCCTGGCCCACCTGGACAACCCGATCGGCGTCGCGATCCTGCACGTCATGTTCCAGCTGTCGTTCAGCGTGCTGCTGTTCACCGCGTTCCTCCGCTCGATCCCCGCGGAGCTCGAGGAGAGCGCCAGGATCGACGGCGCGAGCACCGGCCAGGTGTTCTGGCGGCTCGTGTTCCCGTTGCTGGCACCGATGAGCGCCACGGTCGGCATCTTCGCGTTCCTCGCGTCCTGGAACGACTTCGTGATGCCGTCGCTGATCACCTCGAACCCGGCGCTGCAGACGCTCCCGGTGCTCCAGCAGATGTTCCAGACGCAGTTCAGCAACAACTACAACGTGTCGTTCGCCTCGTACCTCATGGCGATGGCCCCGGCGATCATCGTCTACCTGTTCACGCAGCGCTGGGTGATGGCCGGGGTCACCCAGGGAGCCATCAAGTGACGAGCCCCGCCACGCACGCGCCCGCAGCCGCGCCCACACCGACCCGAGAGGACCCCCACCCCATGACCGACGTGCTCGAACCAGGAGTCCGGCCCGCACCGACCGCCACCGACGAGACCTGGTGGCGCCAGGCGAGCGTCTACCAGATCTACCCGCGGTCGTTCGCCGACGCGAACGGCGACGGCATCGGCGACCTCCCCGGCATCACCGCGAAGGTGCCGTACCTGGCGTCGCTCGGCATCGAGGCCGTCTGGCTCAGCCCGTTCTACCCGTCCGCCCTCGCCGACGGCGGCTACGACGTCGACGACTACCGCGACGTCGACCCGCGGCTCGGCACGCTCGACGACTTCGACGCGATGGTCGCGGCGCTGCACGGCGCCGGCATCCGGGTCATCGTCGACGTGGTGCCGAACCACACGAGCGACCGGCACGCGTGGTTCCGTGAGGCGCTGGCGTCCCCGAAGGGCAGCCCGGCACGCGACCGCTACGTGTTCCGCGACGGCACCGGACCGTCCGGAGAACAGGCCCCCGCGGACTGGGTGTCGATCTTCGGCGGCCCGGCGTGGACCGCGGTCGGCGACGGCCAGTGGTACCTGCACAACTTCGCGAAGGAGCAGCCCGACCTGAACTGGGCGAACCGCGAGGTCCGCGACGACTTCCTGCACACCCTGCGCTTCTGGTCCGACCGCGGCGTCGACGGGTTCCGCATCGACGTGGCGCACGGGCTCGCGAAGGACCTGCCGGACGGGGAACTCCCCAGCTGGGCCGAGGTCCTCGCGTCCCCGAAGGACGGCTCGCACATCCTGTGGGACCGCGACGACGTGCACGAGATCTACGCCGAGTGGCGGAAGGTCTTCGACGAGTACACGCCCGCACGGACCGCGGTCGCCGAGGCATGGGTCGCCGCCGATCGCCGCGCCCGGTACGCCAGCGCCGAGGGGCTCGGGCAGGCGTTCAACTTCGACCTGCTCGAGGCCGACTTCGACGCCGGCCAGTTCCGCAGCATCATCGAGTTCAACCTCGGTCTCGCCGAGCAGTCCGGCTCGTCGACCACGTGGGTCTTCTCGAACCACGACGTCGTCCGGCACGCCACCCGCTACGCGCTCCCCGCTCGCAACGGTGCGGAGGAGAAGCAGGGCTCGGCGTGGCTGCTCGCCGGCGGTTCGCAGGACGCGCTCGACCGCGCGCTCGGCCTGCGCCGTGCCACCGCGGCGACACTCCTCGAGCTCGCGCTGCCCGGTTCGGCGTACCTGTACCAGGGCGAGGAGCTCGGGCTGCAGGAGGTCGGCGACATCCCCGACGCCGACCGCCAGGACCCCGCGTTCTTCCGGAACCCGGGCGTCGACGTGGGCCGTGACGGCTGCCGCGTGCCCCTGCCGTGGACCCGCTCGGGTGAGAGCTTCGGCTTCGGTGCGGGTGGGTCGCACCTGCCGCAGCCGGCCTGGTTCGGCGAGGTGTCGGTCGAGGCGGAGGACGCCGACCCGGACTCGACGCTGCATCTCTACCGGAAGGCGCTCGGCCTGCGTGGGCAGCTGCAGTCCGAGGAGCACCTCGAGTGGCTCGAGACCGGCCGCGACGACGTCCTCGCGTTCCGTCGCCCGAACGGGTGGACGAGCGTGACGGTGTTCGGCGACGAGCCCTACGACCTCCCTGCCGGCGAGCTGCTGCTCGCCTCCGCGCCGGTGGCAGACGGCGCACTGTCGGGTGTGGGGACGGCCTGGTTGCGTTCCTGACGGAACCAGGTGACGGACGGGAGGCGCGGTGCGGTCAGGCACCGCGCCTCCAGTCCGTCGGCCGGTCGCGACAGCGTTCGTCGTCCGGCAGCCCGCCGGGCGGTCTCAGGCGTACCTGGCGGAATCGGGCGTACCTGGTCGTCTTGTTCGACCAGGTACGCCCGTTTCCGCATCCCATCGCGACTGTTCTGGGAAGGAACGACCGGTAGGGTCGGCCGCATGAGCGGGGCGACCATCAGCGTGCGGGACTTCGTGATGCGGTTCGGGGACCGGAACGTGGTCGACGGCCTGTCGTTCGACATCGCCCCCGGTGAGACCTTCGGCCTGCTCGGCAGCAACGGCTCCGGCAAGACCACCACCATCCGCGCCCTGCTCGGCATCACCGCGCCGACCGCCGGCACGCTGACGATCGACGGCGAGCCCTACCGGCCTGCGACCGGCGGGATCGGCTACCTGCCCGAGGAACGCGGGCTCTACCGCAAGGAGTCCGTCATCGACGTGATGACGTACTTCGGGCGGCTCCGCGGCCTGCGCGGCCCGGAGGCGACCGCGTGGAGCATGGACTACCTCGCCCGCGTCGGGCTGGCCGACCGCGCGAAGCTCCGCGTCGACAAGCTCTCCGGCGGGCAGCAGCAGAAGGTGCAGCTCGGCATCACGATCATGGACCGGCCGCGGCTGCTCATCCTCGACGAGCCGACCAAGGGCCTCGACCCGGTGAACCGCCGGCTGCTCCTCGACCTCGTCGACGAGCGGAAGGCCGACGGCGCGACGGTCGTCCTCGTGACCCACCACATGGACGAGGTCGAACGGCTCTGCGATCGCATCCTCCTCCTGAAGGACGGCACCGCGGCGGCGTACGGCACCATCCCGGACGTGCAGGACGCATTCGGCGGCGCGGTCGCCCGGGTGGGACTCGACGGCCCCGTCCCGCCGTCGCCGCTCTACCGGCTCGCCCGGCACGAGGGGCACATCGCCTACCTCGTGCCGACCCCCGCTGCGGCGGCCGACGGCTCGGACGTGCTCGCGTCGCTCGTCTCGGCCGGCGTGCACGTCACCGGGTTCGAGATGCGCCGCATCCCGCTCGACGAGATCTTCGTCCAGGTGTACGGCCACGACGCGGGCTCCGATGCCGCTGCCGAGGCCGCGCGGGCCGGAGCGGCCGCGTGAGCCGCCTGGGGACCGTGATCCGGTTCGAGTTCGTCCGTGCGGTGAAGAAGCCCGCATTCTGGATCGGCACGCTCGCGCTGCCGGTGGTCATCGTCGTCGTCTCCCTGCTCGTCGGGGTCGGGCAGAGCGCCGGCACCGACTCGGTCGTGTCGAGTTCGTCCGCCACGAAGACGCCGTTCCGGTACGTCGACGAGTCGGGGCTCGTGTCCGAGCGCGTGGCGGCGCGGTGGGGCGGATCGCCCTCGACCGACCCCGCTGCTGACCGGGCCGCGGTGCGCGCGGGCTCCCTCGACGCGTTCATCACCTTCCCGGCGTCCCCGTCGACCTCGCCGATCCGTGTCGAGGGCGCCGACCGCGGGCTCTTCGGCAACGGCGGGTACTCGTCGCTGGCCGAGCGGGTGCTCGAGCAGAGCGTCGCCCAGGCCGTCGACGACCCGGAGTCCGTCGAGCTCCTGCGCAACCCACCGGCCACCGACCTGACGACCTACGCCGACGGTGCGGTCGCCCCCGGGTGGTTGTCGATCGTGCCGCCGTTCCTCTACGTCGCGGCGTTCTTCGGACTCGTCATCCTGCTCGCGACCCGCATGGTGACGGTGGTGGTCGAGGAGAAGGAGAACCGCATCTCCGAGATGATCCTGACCACCGTGACCGCCGGGGACCTCATCCGCGGCAAGGTCATCGCGATGCTGCTCGTCGGGTTTGTCCAGGTGGGGGTCTTCGTGGTCCCGGGGTTGATCGGGCTGCTCGTCGCGCTCCCCCTCGTGGCGTCACGGCTCGGCGGACTGGCGATCGACCCCTGGCGGATGGCGGTCGGTGCGCTGCTCCTGGTCGGCGGGGTCCTGCTCGCCTCGGCCCTCTTCGTCGTCGTCGGCGCTGCGGTGCCGTCGATCAAGGACGCCTCGGCGCTGCAGTCGGTGGCGATCTTCTCGCTGATCATCCCGCTCTACGCGGCGTTCTTCGTGATGACGACGCCGACGTCGCCGGTCGCGTCGTTCTTCACGTACTTCCCGACGTTCACGCCGATCACCGCGATGGTCCGGAACGCGGTCGGCTCGCTCACCGTCGCCGAGTCGGTGGTCTGCATCGTCGAGGTGTTCGTGGTCGCGGCGGTGCTGCTGTGGTTCGCCGAGTACCTGTTCCGGCACTCGGTCGCCCAGTACGGGTCGAAGGTGACGCTCCGGCAGATCGCATCGTGGCGGCGACGGGGCCGACCGGCACGCTGAGCACCGGCGGCGGGAGGCCACCGGAGCCGCTCAGGCGGACGACGGGACGGCTCAGGCCGACGACGGGACGGCTCAGGCCGACGTCTGGGCGACTCGGGCCGACGACGAGAGCACGGTCACGGCCGGCCGCATGGGAACGACCGTCGCCTGCGAGTCCTCGAGGTCCCACGCGGGGACCTCACGCTCCTGCCATCCGCGGCGCAGCGTCCGGACCGCTCGGTCGTACTCGACGAGGACGTCGATGTACGGGCGGACGAGCATCTGGATCTGCAGCCCCTGGTAGAGCGCCACGAGCTGGGTGGCCGCCTGGTCCGCCGGGATCGCCGACTGCTCGACGTCGGCGTCGAAGTCGCGCTGGAGTCCGGCCGCGAGCTGGGCGACGTAGTCGTCGTAGCGCTTGCGGAAGAGTTCGGCGAAGCCCGTCTCGGCCCCGGCGATGTTGACGACACCTGCGAGGACGCGGACGAGCCCCGGATCCGCGACGTCCTCGGCCAGGGTCATGCGGACGTACTCGATGGTGCACCGGGGCGCGCAGCTGCGTCGGGTGCCGCGGAGCTGGACCCAGCGGTCGTACGTCACGAGGAGCAGGGCGTCCCAGGTCGGGAACACGCGCTCGACGGCGTCGAGCGGGAGCCGGGCGGTCTCGGCGACGACCGCGGCGTCGACCTGGTCGAACGGGTGGAGCCGGTAGGCGCGGATGGCGCCACGGACGATCCGCTCGGCGAGCGACTGTTCGTCCTCGAGAGCCGCCACGTGAAGTTCTGTCATTCAGCCATCCCAGCGGAATCCCGAACAGGTGTCTGCAACCCGTGCGGGGGGCGTCGCGCAATCCGGACACGGCCGGACGCGGCCGGACACGGCCGGACACGGCCGGACACGGCCGGACGCGGCCGGACACGGCCGGACACGGCCGGACACGGCCGGACTCGGCCGGACCCGAGGTCAGCCGACCGTGACGGCCGCCGCCGGGGGCCGCGTCCGCTGTCGCATCCAGACGAAGAACCCGGCCAGCGTGAAGACCCCGTAGAACACGTACATGAGCCCGGAGGCGTAGTACCCGGCCGAGAAGAGCAGCGGCACGCCGACCAGGTCGACCGCGACCCAGATGAGCCAGAACTCCACCCAGCCCTTCGCCATGCCGTAGGTCGCGAGCAGCGAGCCGACGAAGATCCAGGCGTCGCTCCACACCGGCTCGTACGAGCCGAGGGCGCGGAACACCGGGGTCAGCACGGCGGTGCCGCCCACCAGCGCGAGGACGAGCAGTGCGCGGGCGCGCCAGGAGGCCCAGCGCGGCTCGATCACGGTCGTCACGTCCTCGGGGCGGTGCGTCCAGCGGTACCAGCCGTAGACGCTGACGATGATGAACATCACCTGGCGACCGGCCTGACCGAGCAGGTTCACCGGGTTGGGGGTGTCGAAGAGCGCCCCCATGAAGACGGTGAAGAGCAGGGCGTTGCCGACGATGCCGACCGGCCAGGCCCAGACCTTGCGGCGCATCCCACCGAGGGCGCTGAGCAAGCCGAACACGTTGCCGATCACCTCGCGCCAGAGCACGGTCTGGTCGCCGATGACGAGCTGCGCGTCGAACAGCCACCGCACGATGCCCATGGGGCCCTCCTCGTTTCCGGACGGTGCAACGGCCGCACGGCACCCGGCATTCCGGGTGGCCGGTCGACGGGGTGTGGCGGGGGCGACCACCCGACTACGCTCGGGTGCCGTGACGGACGGCGTGGAACGGGCGAGGGCGCTGCTCGACGACGCCGCACGACGACTCCGCGACGCCGACGTCCCCGACGAGGCCCTCGGCGAGTACGTCGAACCGCGGGCGTTGCTCGGCATCCGGCGTGACCCCGCCATCCGCTCCCTCGGCCGGGTCTGGCGCGTCGGTGCCCTGCTGCTCGGGTCCTCGCCCGAGACCGACGGCCGGGTCTGGGCGACCGGTCGGATCACGCGCGTGACCGAGCCCGGTCGCTCGCAGTTCGTGTCGGTCTCCGCCGAGGTCCGCCGCGCGTACCGGGCGGCGGCGCAGAAGGGGCACTTCGAGCCGGGCGACACCGTGAACCACGGGGCGACGCCGATCCCCCTCGACGACTCGCTCGTCGGCTCGGACGGGGTGCTCGTCATAGCGGACGGGGTCCCCGCCGTCCGGTGGTCCCCCACCGCGGGCACCACCGTCCCGCTCGAGGCCTACCTGGCCGACCGCGTCGGCCTGCTGCTCGACCCGCCGCCGGGCGCCACCGACTGACCGCGACCGGACGGCGGACGCCAGGCGAGGTGCGGGCCCGCACCGTGCCTCCCGTCCGACCGTGGTCTGGCCGACGGCCGTGGCCGTGGCCGCGTCAGAGGCTGAAGCCGCCGTCCGAGGTGAGCACCTGGCCGACGACCCAGCTCCCCGCCGACGTCGCCAGCCACGCGATGAGCTCGGCGGGGTCCTCCGGCCTGCCGACGCGACCGAACGGCGTGGTCGCGATCCAGTCGTCGAGGTCGTCCAGCGACCGGTCGGTGGTCTCGGGGTCCAGGTACCCGGTGTTCACCGGCCCGGGGTTGATCGTGTTCAGGACGATGCCGAGCTCGAGGAGCTCCTGCGCCACCGTCGCCGTGACCCCCGCGAGTGCCGCCTTGCTCGCGGCGTAGGCCACCTCGCCGCGCATGGCGCCGTGGATCTGCCCCGAGGTCATCCAGAACACGTGGCCCTGCGGCCCCGGGTACGGACCGTTCCCCTGGATCCGGTCGCCGGGTCGCCGCGGCTCGTCGGGCCGCGGCGCCCGCAACCGCGCGAACTCGGCGGTGAGGAGCACGGTCGCGCGGGTGTTGACCTCCCAGAAGGCGCTGAGCCGCTCGGGGGTCATGTCGAGGATGCTGCCGTCGTCGCCGCTCTTCGCGTGGTTGCACACGAGGACGTCGAGCGTCCCGGTGAGCGCGGCGGCGGTCGCGATCAGCCCGGGGATCGTGGACGAGTCGGACAGGTCGGCGGGGAGGTCGGCGAACCGCGCTCCCTCGGTCAGGTGCGCGCGGACGCCGTCGCGGACCGCGTCGAGGTCGTCGCCGCCCCACGGCAGGTCGAGGTCGTGCGGACGGTGGTGGTGGATGACGACGCTGGCGCCGAGGGACGCGAGCTTCGAGGCGACGGCGAACCCGATGCCGCGGCGTCGGGACACGCCGGTGACGAGGGCGGTCTTGCCGTGCAGGGGCAGGAATGCGGACATGGTGAACCTTTCGACGGCGCCGACGTGGCGCACTGGTGGGTGTCGGAAGCGGTTCAGATGCACTGCATGCGAGTCACCCTACACAGCGGCCGCGCGTCGGGACAGGACACCTCGGGCGCGGTGTGCGTGGCGGTACCTAGGATCGCCGGGGGATCCCCCATCAGAAGATTTATCGATATGCCCGAGGCAAGTCTGACCGATATCAGAACATTGCTTGATACAAGCTCTTAGCGAGTAGGTGAGCGCTGCGACGCACGATCGGAGCGATCAGTCGTGCCCGCTTCTTGCGGTTGCACTCACGGTGCGCGGCACGCTTGTTCACCAGGGTGTCGGCTCCTCTCCGTGCGAGAGGAACGATGCGGTTCGCGGTGAAGGATCGTGGGCCACGACAGTCGAGGTCGTAGTCGAGGGGATGCCAGCAGATGCCGCAGGCTGCGCCCCGCTTGCGGAGGCCAGCCCGGTCGAGGTCTCGTTGCTTCGTGTTCCTCGCGTTCGTGATCACGGCTGTACCTGTACGAATATTTGAGGTCTGAGCACTACGTAGCGCAGAGCCAGCTCGGTGCGTAGGCGCTGCATGGACGGCTCAAGGTGAGGCGGGTTCAGCGAGGAGTGGTCGGGGGCGGTCCGTCCCATCTGAGGCAGAGCTCGGCTGGGTACGCGTGCGGGCAGGTTTTCCACTCGGTGTCGCTGCGGCGCGGAAGCGGCGGTGCTGCCATCGAGGACCTTGGTGCAGGCACGGTTGGCTTTTCCATGAGCTCTCGGGGGGGGGCGGTGACCGACGGTTTCGATCGTCGGTGTCGGCGATGATCAATCCATGGAAGATGAGAAGTCCGCTCGGTCGCGGTTCTGGCCGCTGAACTGGATGGCCGACGAGAAATTCTGGCGTGATGTCACATCCCAGGCTCTGGGCGCGTTCGTCGTGCTGTTCGTTGGCATCATCTGGGCGTCAGCGTCCGGGTGGCTGAACCCATCCGTGCCGGTCGCCGCGGCTCGATGGGGCGCCCTCGCTGTCGGTTTCGTGCTTGCCGCCATTACCGCAGTGATGGTCATGATCGTTGTGGCGTCAGCGCGGGAGATGCAGCGGCGCGAAGGGTCAGGTCGGCGTTACGCGATCGGAGCGAGCATCCTGATGGCCATCATGCTGGCGTGCGGGGCCGTGCCCTACATCGTCGGCCTAGCGAGCGGGACCATGTTCGGTACGTCGCTCTGAGGCAGGCCCGTAGGTGCCGGCCCGGTTCACCCCACGGCGCGCTACGGCAGAGACGTCGGGGTGGGGGCGGAGGGGTCCGGGCCAGGTGGGCGTCGGACCTAGCCCTCGCTCGGCCAGCCCTCGAGGGCTATGTTCTGGGCGACGACGCGCATCCATCCGACGAGGCCGAGCGTGGTGATGTAGTCCCGCCCCTCGGCGATGGCTCGGAGCATGCAGGTGAGGTCGCTGTCCTCGACCGCGACGCCCCGGCCTTTGGCCCGCAGGGCGTAGCCGGTGGGGATGGCGCCGTCCTGTTCGTCGTCGGGATGCGCAGCAATGGCCTCGCCGAGGACTGCCTTCATCTCAGCGCTCACGATGAATTCCTTTCCACCCCCGCGCCAGTAGGGCGCTCTCGGATACCCTCGGGAGGTGAATCCAGCTCAGCGCTTGCTCGAATTCCTGACCCGAGCCAAGGAAGCGTCCCGCTCTGGGACGCAGACGCAACGGGACGCTCGCGACATCGAGTCGGATGACGGGCTCGAACGTCAGGTCCTGGCGCTTCAGGATCTGCTGGCCCTGCGGATGGGGATCGACGAGCTCGAGCGAAAGGGCCGACGAGTCGCTGTGTACCGCCGGTACCTACGCGAGTGGACTGAGCTCGTTCTGGCCTACCCCGATGGATGGACTAACGGGGTCAATCCCGATCTGTTCTTCCCGGAATCGACCCTCGACCACCTTGAGTCCCTTGCCGGATGGTTCGAGCAAGATGCTTTGATCCCAGACGAGAAGAGCCAGATGGAGCTGACCGACTTCCTCCGACAAGTCGAGGATCTCATCGAGCAGGATGCGACGCTCGGTCAGCAAGTGAAGGACTACCTCCACAAGCTCGTCCGGGAGATGCAGGCCGCCCTCGCCGACGAGAAAGTCTTCGACCGCTTCGACTTCGTGGAAGCAGGTCAGCGACTCGCTGCCGCTCTTCACCTCGCGGCAAACCTGTCCACGGACGATGAAGCGCGCAAGACGTGGCGTGGCTGGGCCCAAAATCTCTGGTTCCCGACGGCAGCTTCGGCGCTGGGCTCGATGCCGGCGATCATCGTGGGGGTTCTGACCGCCACCAGCCCCTGAGAACGAGCGGGGGCGCAGGTGCGCCAGGTCGTGAAGAGCGGCACGACGCGCGTGTGGGCGTCCTTCGCGGTGAAACTATGGCCGCGGTGACCCCCTCTTTACGGCCGAGTTCCGCGGACCTTGCATGCGTCATGTAACGTGCACGCAAGAAAATCTTCATCAGCTGGTCTGGGCCGAGAGAACGGGCCGTTGCTGAGGCGCTAAAGGCCACGCTCCCTATCCTCTGTACCGCGGAAGTGGACGTATGGGACTACCCGACCCCGGCCGGGTTGTCGCAGGACGGGGTGCGTTGCCGTTTCACTAGTCGGGCAAGGCCCTGATACACGAACGGCCCGAACCTGCGGGCCGAATGATGGCTGACCCACGGCGTATTGCACGGGGCGGACATTGGCATCGGCCCTCGTTCGGGTGCCACCGGTCTGCGTGTCCTCGCCGACGACCGTGCTCGGCAGCCCAGATGGTGACCTGGCGGAGCGTCGTTTGCCGAGTATCACTGACCAGACGCACCTCGAGGCCATCGGCGCCGCAGCGGCGAAGGGCGCGCTCGCCGCGGTGGACGACGCGCGCCGAGGTGGCCAGGAGTAAGAGATCGTCGCGTGGGTCACCTTCCGAAGATTCACTGAGTGCCATCGTACGCTTCCTGTCTGTCGCGGTCGCGGTACGGTCAGCAAGTGATTCTGTTCTCAACCGAATGGCAGCCCTGGTTTTCCTACGGGTGGTGGAGTGACATAGGCACGGGGTTGTTCGGGGTAATTGCGGCGCTGATCATCGGTGGTGCGACGATCTGGGTTGCCTCGCGAAGCAACGCGATCGCGGATCGCACCAGAGACTTTCAAGATCTCGTCGTGCGTGAGGAGGAGGCGCGCAACGAGCGGGAGCGAGTCCGCGAACTTCGTCTCGACCGGGCAGCGCTCGCCGGCAAGATGTATGAATACGTTGCGAAGACTCGGGAGCGAGCGCTCGGCCGTGAGTTCGACTTCCGCGAATACCCTCCCTTACTGGTTCGCAATCAGATAGACGAGCAGGCGACCTATCTTGGACTTCGAGACCAGGCAGTCGCGATCCTCGATGACGTCGACCGTGCTTTCAGCTCAGGGGTCATTGACCACGAACTAGACCTTGTCACTACGGCGAGAGCGGCCATGACGACCGCCAGGTTCGAGGTGCGCATTCAGACCTGGGTTCGTGAAGGGGTGTTTCCGCCCGATAGGCCAGCCGGATGAAAAGGCAGTCCCGCCGTTGTTTCGAGCCGATGGCCTACTCGCTCTCGCCGACGGGCAGGAACGTGACGGTGCCGTCGGCGAGCATCACGCCGACGCCGACGCCGACGCCGCCGCCCTGAGCGCGCTTCACATCGATGCGGACGATGTCAACGTTCGTCTTGTGGCTGTGCTGCTTCAGCAGGGCGTGGATCTGGGCGAGGGTGATGCGGGTGCTGGCTCCAGCCCGGAACCCGCCGAGCAGTCGGGGGACGTCCCGCGCCCGGCCGTCGGCGCTCGCGTAGCGTCCGGCGCATGACGGACGAGCACTCCGGCGGCGCGGGTCCACGACGCCGCCTGATCCTGCCGGGGCAGTACGGGCCGGACTTCGACGACGGCGGCCCGCTGCTGGTGGTCGAGGCCCGCGAGTTCTTCACCGCCAGGCCGATGCACCGCGCCAAGGCCCACCTGTGGCTGAGCGCGCTCCGGCACCGTGTCCAGGAGCTCCGGGACGCCGGCGAGGGCGACCGCGTCGAGCACGTCCGGGTCGACACGCTCAAGGACGCGCTGGTCGGGCGCGACGACCTCGAGGTGGTGGACCCGCCGTCCCGCACCCTCCGCGCGCAGGTCCGGCACTGGGGTCGGGGCACCGAGGTGCTGCCGAGCCGCGGCTTCGTCACCGACGAGGACGAGTTCGCCGAGTGGGCCGCGCAGGGCACCGGCCGGTTCCGGATGGAGACGTTCTACGAGCGCGTCCGCAAGCGCGAGGGGTGGCTGATGCGCTCGGAGAAGCCGGTCGGCGGGAAGTTCAGCCTCGACGACCAGAACCGCGAACCGCCACCCAAGGGCGCGACGACGCTCGGCCTGCCGGAGCCGTGGTGGCCGGAGGAGGACGCGATCGACGGCGAGGTCCGCCGCGACCTCGACCGGTGGGAGCGGGACGGTGTCGCCCGGTTCGTCGGGGCGGACGACCGTCGACGCTTCGCCGTGACGCACGACGAGGCGCAGCGGGCACTGGCGGACTTCGTGTCGAGTCGGCTGAACGACTTCGGCCCGTTCGAGGACGCCACGCTGACGAACGACTGGACGATGGCGCACTCGCTGCTCAGCGTCCCGATGAACCTCGGCGTCCTCGACCCGCGCGACGCGATCGAGGCGGCGCTCGTGGCGCACCGGGACGACGACGCGCCGCTCGCGAGCGTCGAGGGCTTCGTCCGGCAGATCGCCGGGTGGCGGGACTACGTCTGGCACCTGTACTGGTGGTTCGGCGACGACTACGGCGCGACCGAGAACGCGCTCGACGCCCACGAGCGGCTCCCCCGCTGGTGGCGGGAGCTCGACGCGTCCGACATCGACGCCGTGTGCCTCCGCACCGCCGTCGACGGTCTGCACGAGCACGGGTGGCTGCACCACATCCAGCGGCTGATGGTGCTCGGCAACTGGGCGTTGCAGCGCGGCTACGAGCCCGTCCAGCTGACCGAGTGGTTCACCGACGTGTTCGTCGACGGCACGGACTGGGTGATGCCGGCGAACATCATCGGCATGTCGCAGCACGCGGACGGCGGGATGGTCGCGACGAAGCCCTACGCGTCCGGCGGTCGGTACATCGACCGGATGTCCGACCACTGCGGTGGCTGCCGGTTCGACCCGACGAAGCGCACCGGCGAGGACGCCTGCCCGTTCACGGCGGGGTACTGGGCGTTCCTCGCACGGACGGAGCCGGCGCTGCGGCACAACAACCGGATGGCCCGGCCGCTGCAGCAGATGCGGAAGCTGTCGGACCTCGACGAGGTCGTCGCCCAGGAGGCGCGGCGCGGCACCCCCTGACCGGCCCGGCCCGGTGGTGGGTCACCACCCACCCACCGGGTCGCTGGTCACTCAGACGAGGACGACGACCTTGCCGGCGATCCGTCCGGCCGCACCCTCGGTGTGCAGCGACTGCAGTTCGGTCAGCGGGATGCGCCGCGTCACCTCGACCGTGAGCTCGCCGGCGTCGACGAGCCGCACGAGCTCGGCCAGCCGCTCGCGGTTCCGGAGCACGAACACCGTCGCCGCACGGACTCCGCGGGATTCGTCCCCCGGGGTCGCCAGGAACGCCGTCGTGCTCACGACCGCGCCGCCGTCGCGGACCGCGGCCACGAACGCGGCGAACTGCTCGGGTTCGATCGGCGCGAGGTTGAGCAGGACGTCGACCTGGCCGTCGACCGCCCGCAGGACGTCGGTCGTGGTGTGATCGACGACCTGGTCGGCACCGGCGGCACGGACGGCGTCGATGCTCCGCGGGCTGGCGGTGGCGATCACCTCGACGCCGGCGCGCTTCGCGAGCTGGATCGCGTACTTCCCGACCACGCCGCCGGCACCGACGATCAGCACCCGCTGCCCGGCCTCGAGCCGCCCCTCGTCGAAGAGCGCCTGCCACGCCGTGAGCGCCACCGACGGCAGGGCCGCGGCGTCCGCCAGGGGGATGCTGGTCGGCGCGGGGACGAGGGCGTCGGCCGGGGCGACGACGTACTCGGCCGCTCCGCCGTCCCGCTCCATCGGCAGGAACCCGATCACCGCGTCGCCGACCGCGAGGTCCGTGACACCGTCCCCGAGCGCGTCGACCGTGCCCGAGACGTCGTACCCGGGGACGTGCGGGAGCACGACGGGGATCGGCAGGAACCCGCCGCGCATGCCGTTGTCCGCCGCGTTGTACGCCGACGCGGTGACCCGGACGAGCACCTCGCCCGGGCCGGGGGTGGGCTGCTCGACGTCACCGTGGGTGAGGACCTCGGGACCGCCGACCTCGTGGAACTGCACTGCCTTCATGATGGACTCCTCTGCGTTGTGCTTCGAATTCGAAGCGATTGGTGTGACCGTACCACTGCTTCGAACTCGAAGCAACAGGTAGGATGGCGGCATGTCCGGAACCCCGTCGTCCCTCACCCCGACACAGCTGCGCGCCTACCTCGCCTTCACCGAGGTGAGCGCGCTCCTCCGTCCCTCGGTCGAGCAGCAGCTCAAGGACGCCGGCGGGTTGTCGTACGTGCAGTTCCAGCTGCTGGCCCGACTCGGGGACTCCCCCGACGGGCACCTGCGGATGACGGACCTCGCCGACGGCGTCGTCTACAGCAGGAGCGGCCTGACGTACCAGGCGCAGCTGCTCGAGCAGCGCGGCCTCGTCACGCGCCGCCCCTCGCCCGACGACGAGCGCAGCACCGTGGTCTCGCTGACCGACGCCGGGCGGGACGTCCTCGCCGCGGTGTTCCCCGGGCACATCGGCACCGTGCACGGGCTGTTGTTCGCACCGATCACGGACGACGACGCCGCCGAGCTCGACCGGGTCCTCGGGCGGATCCGCGAGCACCTCCGGAAGAACCCGCCCCGATCGGCGTCCCGCCGCGCCGGGAGGTGAGCCGGCGCGGGCCAGCGTGATCCGCACCCGCGTGCGGCGGGTGGCGGGGCCGAGCCGCGCCTCCTGGCACGCCCGTCTGCCTGTCGTTCCGTCACTCGACCCCGATAGGGTCGAGAACGTGAGCAACGAGGCATTCGACGACCGCTACGAGCTGCGCGCCTTCGCGCCCGGGACGGACGAGCAGGGGGCACCGAACGCCGAGACCGAGGCCTGGATGCAGGCCGTGGGGCTCGGGTTCCACGAGCCCCACCCCGGGGGCGAGGTGGCCGCGCAGATGGTCGCGGACTTCGTCGTCGACGACCAGACCTGGCTCGGCGCCCACGTGCGCCGTCCCGCGCCGGGCTCCGTCGACGAGACCTGGCCGGCCGGCACCTTCGCTTGGTTCGGCAAGGCGCTGAGCTGGGGCGACGGAACGTCGATCGACACCCAGGCGATCTCCGCCGTGACCGTTCGACCGACCGAACGCCGCCGCGGGATCCTCCGCGCGATGATGACGCACGCCCTCGAGCGCGGCGTCGCCGAGGGCTACGCGATCGCCTCGCTGACGGCGTCCGAGGGCACCATCTACCGCCGCTTCGGCTTCGGCAGTGCAATCCGCGAGCGGGCCGTCCGCGTCCGCCGAGCGCGTGCACTGCCGTTCCTCGTCCCGACCACCGGTGTCGTCAGCGTCGTCACGCCCGAGTGGCTCGCGGACGGCCCCGGCCGGGCCGTCTTCGACCGGTTCGACGCACGGACGCCGGGCTCCATGGTCCGGAACACCGGCACCTGGCCCATCGTGTTCGGCCTGCGCACCGGGGACGGCGAGAAGGCGAAGGACGTCCGGGCCGCCGTGCACCGCCCCGACGACTCGGACGAGGTCGACGGCTACGTGACGTGGCGCGTCAAGGAGAGCCGCGACGGCGACACGACGCTCGAGATCGTCGATCTGGTCTACGCGACGGACGAGGCCTACCTGTCGCTCTGGGAGTTCCTGCTCTCGATCGACCTCAACGACGTCGTCACGTACAGCCGCTCGCGGCTCGACGATCCGATCGTCGCGGCGCTCGGCGACAACCGCGCGTACGACGTCGACCACGAGGAGGACCACGTCTGGCTCCGTGTCCTCGACGTCGAGCGGGTCCTCGCCTCGCGGCCGTACGCCGTCGACGGTTCGCTGACGCTCGCCGTGACGGACGCGCTCGGCCACGCGGCCGGCACGTACCGGCTGGAAGTCCACGACGGGCGCGGCACAGTCACACGGACCGCCGACGACGCCGACGCGGCCGCCTCCGACATCCAGCTCGACGTCGCGGACCTCGGCGCGGTGCTCATCGGGTCGGTCTCGCCGACGACGCTCGCCGCGGCCGGCCTGCTGCGCGCGACGGACCCCGCTGCGCCGGCACTGCTGCGGGCGATGCTGACCCCGCCGCGGGCGCCGCACGGGATCACCTACTTCTGATGTCCCTGCGCGACTCGGTCGCACGGGCTCGCCAGGCCGTCGCGGTGCTGGCGAGCCCGTCGCTCCGGGCAGCGATCGTTGGCGGCGCAGCCCTCGACGAGCGGACGAGCGCCGCTGTCCGGGCCTTCGACTGGGTCGGGGACGACGGCCCGGACACGCCGTTGCTCGGGCGGACGGCGCAGGACCTGCAGCGGTTGCAGTCGCCGGCGGCGCTGCTCGAGTTCGACCGGATCGCACGCATGCCGGCGCCGGACGACCAGCGCCACCCGCTGTCCGTCCGCATCGTCGGGCTCGTGTTCGACCGGCTCGGCACCGGCCGGGCGGTCCCCGAGCCCGTGCTCAACGCCGCGATCGCGATGTTCGCCGAGGACGTCGCCGTCGTGCGGCGCGACGCCGTGGACCTCGGTGTGCTCGAGCGGACGGACGACGGCGGGTCGTACCGGTACGTCGGCTGAGGCGCGGACGCCCGCGCGTCGTGGTCGGGGTCGTCTCCGAGCCGTGGTCGGGGTCGTCTCCGCACTGTGGTCGGGGTCGTCTCCGCGCCGTGATCAAGGTAGTGTCCGCGCCATGGACGACACGGTGGTCGACTGGCTCCTCGACTCGGACCCGGCCCTCCGGTGGCAGGTGGAGCGCGACCTCGTCGGCGCCCCCGAGTCGACGTGGCAGGCCACCCGCGCCCGAGTCGCGACCGAGGGCCTCGGCGGAGCACTCCTCGCCCGCCAGGACCCGGACGGACAGTGGGCCGGCGGCGCGTACTTCCCCGCCGAACCCGAGCCCGAGGGTCCCGGCCAGCCGTACACCGCGACGACCTGGTCGCTCAACGCCCTGCGCGAGTGGGGCCTCGATGCCGCGGTCCTCGGGGACACCGCCGCACGGCTCGACGCGAACAGCCGGTGGGAGTACGACGAGCTGCCGTACTGGGGCGGCGAGGTCGACTGCTGCATCAACGCGTTCACGCTCGCGAACGGAGCGTGGCTCGGAGCCGACGTCGACGGGATCGCGCAGTGGCTGCTCGAGCACCAGCTGCGCGACGGCGGGTGGAACTGCGACTGGGTCGAGGGCTCGACCGTGTCCTCGTTCCACTCCACCCTCAACGTGCTCGACGGGCTCCTGCAGCACGAGGTCCTGACCGACGGTCGGCACCCCCTTGCCGACGAGCTGCGCGAAGCCCGCCACCGGGGTGCCGACTACCTGCTCGACCGGCGCCTCCTCCACCGGAAGTCCGACGGCGAGCTCGTCGGTCCCTGGGCCACGGAGTTCGCGTACCCGTTCCGCTGGAAGTACACCGTGCTCCGCGCGACCGACCACCTCCGGGCTGCGGCGCTCCGGGACGGAGCTGCGCCGGACCCCCGCGCCGCCGAGGCGATCGAGGTGGTCCGCGCCGCACGGGGCGCCGACGGACGCTGGCTCCAGGGCGAGCGTCCGCCCGGTCGGCAGTGGTTCGAGGTGGACGTCCCGGCCGGCGAGCCGTCCCGTTGGCTCACGCTCGTCGGCACGCGTGTGCTGCGGTGGTGGGAGGGGGCGTGAGCACAGGGGTCGCACAGCGTCCACATGGCGGACCGTGAGTGAGTCGCGGACCAGGCAGCAGACGCGGTCGTTGCGGGTACCGGGGTGGCGACCTTCGACAATAACAACTCGTCAACCACGACTTCGGTGGTGCGGGAGGACGGCAGTTTGCAGATCCTGACCGTCATCGAAGACGCTGCAGCGCCGA
>NZ_JBIWAG010000006.1:109900-231443 GCF_044759965.1 Curtobacterium sp. NPDC098951 | reverse complement strand
GCCGAACGCGGCACCGCCGAGCACGAGCGCACCCGTGGTCGCGAGGGTGATGGAGGTCTTCAGGGACTTGCGCATGGGATCTGTCCTTTGCTGTCTCGGGGGCTCCGGCCGGTGGCGACGTGCTCCTGTGCACGTGCCGTGCTGTGTGCTTGCTGAGGCCCGGCCGTTCGTGACCGGAGAGCGCCCTGGGCGTTTGCCCTTGTGACATGCATTCGGCACCCCCTGCCGAACGGTTTGGAAGTTTTTCTGGGTTTCTCGGGCGACCGCCTCCGTACCGTGGGGTCATGGCCCCCGCATCCCCTTCGAGCACCGACCGGATCCGCGCGATCGACGCCTGGTGGCGCGCCGCGAACTACCTCACCGTCGGCCAGATCTACCTGCTCGACAACCCGCTGCTCGACCGCTCGATCACACCCGACGACGTCAAGCCCCGCCTGCTCGGACACTGGGGCACCTCGCCGGCGCTCAACCTCGTGTACGCGCACTGCAACGCACTCATCGCCGAGACCGACCGCCAGCTGCTGTACATCTGCGGCCCCGGGCACGGCGGCCCCGCGATGAACGCCAACGCGCTGCTCGACGGGACGTGGGGCGAGCTCTACCCGGGCATCACCCCGGACCCGGACGGACTGCGGCAGTTCTTCCGCCAGTTCTCGTTCCCGGGTGGCATCCCGTCGCACGCGGCCCCCGAGACACCTGGTTCGATCAACGAGGGCGGTGAACTCGGCTACTCCCTTGCCCACGCGTACGGCGCGGCCCTCGACAACCCCGACCTGGTCGTCGCCTGTGTCGTGGGCGACGGCGAGGCCGAGACCGGCCCGCTCGCCGGCTCGTGGCAGGCGCACACGTTCCTCGACCCGGTGTCGGACGGCGCCGTGCTGCCGATCCTCAACCTGAACGGGTGGAAGATCGCGAACCCGACGATCCTCGCCCGCATCCCGCACGACGACCTGCACGCGTACTTCCGTGGTCTCGGGTACGAGCCGATCGTGGTGGACTCCGCCCGCGTCGACGACGACCCGTTCGCCGTGCACGCCCTGTTCGACGGCGCGCTCCGGCGTGCGCTGGCGACGATCGACGACATCCAGGCCGCGGCCCGTGCGCAGGCCCAGCGGGCAGCGGCCGGACAACCGGCCGGCGCCACCGACCTGCGCCCGCGCTGGCCGATGATCATCCTGCGGACGCCGAAGGGCTGGACCGGCCCGAAGGAGGTCGACGGCGAGCAGGTCGAGGGGACCTTCCGTGCCCACCAGGTCCCGCTGCCGGCCGTGCGGGAGAACGACGAGCACCGCCGCCAGCTCGAGGAGTGGATGCGGTCCTACCGCCCCGAGGAGCTGTTCGACGAGTCCGGGCAACCGATCGGCATCCTCACCACCATCCGGCCCGCGGGCGACCTGCGGATGAGCGCGACGCCGCACGCGAACGGCGGTCGGCTCCGCACGGCGCTCGACCGCCCCGGGCTCGAGGAGTTCGGGGTCCCGGTCGGCGAGGACGCGAGCGCGACCGGCACGCTCGGCCCCTGGCTCGCTGCCCTCATCGAGCGGAACCCCGCGTCCTTCCGGCTCTTCGGCCCGGACGAGACGGTGTCGAACAAGCTCGACGCGGTCTTCGACGTGACCTCCCGGGTCTGGCGTGCCCAGCGCGGCGTCGGCGACGAGCACCTCGGCGCACACGGCCGGGTCACCGAAGTGCTGTCCGAGCACCTGCTCGAGGGCATGCTCGAGGGCTACGTGCTGAGCGGTCGTCACGGCATCCTCAACACGTACGAGGCGTTCGCGCACATCATCGACTCGATGGTCGGGCAGTACGCGAAGTGGCTCGAGTCGTCCACCGACATCGACTGGCGCGCCCCCGTCTCGAACCTGTCGATCCTGCTGTCGTCGCACGTCTGGCGCCAGGACCACAACGGCTTCTCGCACCAGGACCCGGGGTTCCTCGACGTCGTCGCGTCGAAGCAGCAGGACCTCGTCCGGATCAAGCTGCCGGCGGACGCGAACACCCTGCTCGCCGTCGCGGCACACGCGATGGAGACGACCGACCGCATCGAGGTGATCGTCGCCGGCAAGCACCCCGAACCGGTGTTCCTGTCCCTCGAGGACGCCGTCGCGCACGCGGACGCCGGCGTCGGGCAGTGGGACTGGGCCGGCACCGAGGAGGCCGAGGGGCACGTCGACGTCGTGCTCGCCTGCGCCGGTGACGTCCCCACCGTCGAGACCGTGGCCGCCGCGGACATCATCCGCCGCCACGCGCCCGGGGTCGGTGTCCGGGTGGTCAACGTCGTGGACCTGCTGTCCATCGGCGACCCGCGGAAGCACGAGCACCCCATCCCCGACGAGCGGTACGACGCACTGTTCCTGCCCGGCACCCCGACGGTCTTCGCCTTCCACGGGTACCCGTCGCTCGTGCACCAGCTCACCTACCGTCGGAACGGGCACGACGACCTGCACGTACACGGGTTCCTCGAGCAGGGCACCACGACGACCCCGTTCGACATGCTCATGCGCAACGAGATGGACCGGTTCGCGCTCGCGCACGACGCCCTGACCCGGGTGGACCCGGATGCGCACGAAGCGCTGCGCACGCGGCTGACCGAGGCCCGGACGGCGGCGCGCGAGTACGCCTACTCGCGTGGCGAGGACCACCCGACGGTCGGTGCGTGGCGGTTCTCGGGCTGGCCGCAGGACGAGGCGGCGTCGGAGGGCACGGGCGGCGACCCGGGCGAGGGCGAGTCCGAGGGGGCTGCGCCCGGCAACTGACGCGCGTCCGCGCACTCCTCCACATCCGGGAGGCGCGGGTCACGTTCCACAGGACCGGTCACGCTCGGCGCGTGGCCGGTCCTGTCGCGTCAGGGTGGCGGACATGGATGCAGGCTGGACGAGCGCGAGCGTGTCGTTGCTCAGCGCCATGGTGGCGGTCGCGAGCGTGGTGGTCACGGTGGTCGAGGGGCGTCGGGCGCGGCGGAATACCGAGTTCTTGGGCCACCGGGACCACTGGTGGCAGCGTTGGTCGTGGGTCGTCGAGCGGGCGCTGTCGACCGATGAGCGGCGCCGTGACGCGGCCGCTCTGATGACCGATGCCCTGATGACCCGGGCATGGGTGACCGACGACGACAAGTGGGTCGAGCGCGCGCTCGACGATCACAAGACGACCGCCGCGCGACGGCTCCGCGGCAGAGAGGAACGACCTGACCGTGATCTCGGATGAAGACGACGCGTCCTTCAAGGCCCGACTGGACCGGATGGAACGCCGGACCCCCAGCCTGCTCGCGCACCCGCACTACGGGCCACTCGTCCGTGCAGCCGGCGACCTCGAACGACTCGAGGAGATGCGGATCGAGTGGCGCGAACGGCAGGAACGGGCACGCGCACGACGACTCCGGTGGGAGGCCTCGATCACCGAGGGCTGACCCACCGTCCGGGTCCCGGTGGCACGCTGGACCGGTGAGCGAGTTCGTCATCCCGGCCCCGACCGTCCCGACCGTCCCGACCACGACCGGCGGGCGCTTCCCCGTCCGGCGGGTGTTCTGCGTGGGTCGCAACTACGCCGCGCACGCTCGGGAGATGGGACACGATCCGGACCGCGAACCGCCGTTCTTCTTCACGAAGCCGGCCGACGCGGTCGTGACGGACGGCGCGGACACCCCGTACCCGTCCGTCACCCGGCAGCTCGAGCACGAGGTCGAGCTGGTCGTGGCGATCGGCCGGGGCGGGTCGGACATCCCCGTCGACGCGGCCCTCGACCACGTCTGGGGATACGCGGTCGGCATCGACCTCACGCGACGCGACCTGCAGGCCGAGGCGAAGCGGCTCGGACGCCCGTGGGACACCGCCAAGGGCTTCGACGCCTCGGCCCCGGTCGGCACGATCACCCCCGCCGCCGACGTCGACCCGACCTCGGGCACCGTCGAACTCCGGGTGCACGGCGACGTCCGCCAGACCGGTGACCTCGCCGACCAGATCTGGTCGGTCGCCGAGACGGTCGCCGAGCTCTCGCGTTTCGTGACCCTCGCGCCGGGCGACCTGCTGTTCACCGGGACACCGGACGGGGTCGGGGTCGTCGACCGCGGGGACCTGCTGGAGGGCACGATCGGCGGCGTCGGTTCGGTGCGGACCGTCATCGTCTGACGCCGTCGCGTTTCCCCCGTGTGACGGCGGACTGGGAGGGCTCGCAGCCTCGCCGAGTAGCAATGTGTCGACGCCGCCGCGGGGTGTGCGGCGTCCCACACAGGACACGCGGACCGCGACGGGGCGGGGCGGCGCGTCCGGAGAACGGAGGTGCCGCCGTGCAGGAACACGATCTGCTCGCGACGTCCTGGACCTGGGCCGGGACCGAACCGATCGGCGAGCGCATCGCCGCCGTCGGTGCCGCAGGCTTCGCAGGGCTCTCGCTGTCGCTCGGCGACCTGCACGAGGTGCGGGCGACGATCGGGTTCGTCGAGCTCCGCCGCATGCTCGACGGTGCCGGGATCGTCTGGGTCCAGCTGGGACCGCTCGAACGCTGGTGGACGTGCGCGAGCCACACCACCGACCAGGACGCCGACCGCGGCGTCGTGCTCGAGGCCGCCGCGACGCTCAGCGCCTGGCAGGTCGTCGCGCGTGCGGACGTCACGCTGCCCGGCGTCGCGCCGACGGCCATGGTCGACGACTGGAACGCGCTGGCCGGCCAGGCCGCGGCGGTCGGTGCCCAGCTCGTCCTCGAGCCCGAACCGTGGTCGAACCTGCCGACCGTCGAACGCGCCTCCCGGTTCGTCACGGCCGCCGGTCACCCGAACGGCGGACTCCTGGTGGACGCGATGCACGCGCTGCGCGGCGGCTCCACGCTGGCTTCCATCCGCGAGGGCGTCGCACCGGCCACCCTGGCAGCGGTCGAGCTCAGCGACGGCCTGCTCCACACACCCGCGGGCATGACGCTCGCCGAGGAGGCCCGCGAGGCACGCCACCTCCCCGGGGCGGGCGCCTGGGACGTCCCGGGCTTCGTCCGGACCGTGCGGGACCTCGGGTTCGACGAGCCGTGGGGTGTCGAGGTCCGGACGGCCGCCCACCGGGCGATGCCGATCGAGGACGCCCTGCGGACGGCTGCAGCGGCGACCCGGGCCGTGCTCGACGCCGCGGACGCGTTCGGCACGCCGGCGGTCCCGGCGATGCCGACCACTCCGGCGCCCACCTCGGCCGTGGACTTCGAGCCGCAGGTCGCTCCGCCGTCGGACGTCCGGCACCGCGACGCCGACTCAGGGGCGCCGGCGTAGGGTCGCCGGCATGACCGACCAACCTGCACACGACGACGAACTGCTCCGCCGCTCCCAGGAGTCCATCGACGAGGCGAAGGCCGCCGCGGCCGACGTGGTCGAACCGGCAGAGGACGACCTCGTCGACGAGGGTCTGCCGGTCGCCGACGACGCCGCTCCGTCGAGCGGCCCCGCACCCGCCTCCTGAAACCGGCAGCGGCCGAACCAGGCCGCACCATGCAGGACCAGGCCGGATCAGGCCGCAGCGGACCGGGGCTCAGTCGATCTCGACGACCCGCACGGTGACGTCGCTGGGCCGGCGTCCGAGCAGCGCAGCGGCCTCGGCGACGACGGCGTCGCGGACGCTCCGGACGAGGTCGAGCGTCGGGATCCGCCGGTCCGTCGTCACGACCACCCGGATGCGTGCGCCGTCCGGTCGGTCCTGCACGAGCACGGCACCGCCGTCCCGCGGCAGGTCGAGCACCGAGCGGACGTCCCGGACGAGCGTCGCGAGCTTCGGCCCGGGCGGGAGCACGGAGCGGACCCCCGGGACGCGGAGCACGACCGCGGTCAGTCCGCGCGAGACGGTCCGGACGTCGGCGGTCACGATCGGTCTCCGTCGATGACGTCGGCCACGTGCACCACGAGCGACCGGACCACGAACGGCGCGTGCACGGCGAGCGTGTCCGCGATGCGCGTTCGGAGGGCCTCCGCGCGGAGGTGGACCGGCCCGTCGGTGCTCGCGGCGATCGACACCTCGACGTCGATCGGGGCGCCGGCGGTCCCGATCTCGCCGGTGAACCGCGTCCGGCGGACGACCACGCCGGGGACCTCGTCCCCGAGCGCACGGACGAGTCCCCGGAGGGCGCCCTCCGTGACGACGAGCGTCGAGGCGGGGTCCTCGTCGGGGACCGGGATGTCCCGGCCCGCGTGTGCCGTCGTCCGCACCGAGGCGAGCACGCTCGCGATCCACCCGTCGTCGACGGCGGTCGCCGCGACGTCCGCGTCGAGCAGGTCGCGTGACGCCGTCCGCAGGACTTCGAGGCGCGCCAACGCGACGGAGGCCTCGGGATCGGCGTCGATGTCGGGTCTGGCCGGGGTGCGGTCGGCATCCAGGTAGTCGGAGAGCTCCTCGAGGGAGAACGCGCCGAACCGTTCGTCGTCGGTCATCGCCAGCCCTCCATCCGCTCGAGGACCCGGCGTCGTGCCCGGGCGAGCGCGCCGCGGACCGCGGCCTGCGACATCCCCGTGGCCTCGGCGATCTCGGCGTACGACGCCCCACCGATCTCGCGCATCACCCAGACGACACGGGCTCCGTCCGGCAGTTCCTGCACGATACGCGCGAGTTCCTGGACCTGCAGGCGCGCGCTGACCACCTCGTCGACGGGACGGTCGTCGGAAGCGTCGACCACCGCGTCGAGGTCGAGGTGCGGGTGTCGCCGACGGAGACGATCGAGCGCCTTGTTCGCCGCGATGCGGAACAGCCAGTTCCGCACCCGCTCGGGGTCGTCCACCCGGTCGATCCGCTGCCACGCCTGCAGCGCTGCCTCCTGGACGGCGTCCTCGGCCTCCCCGTCGCCGTGGCCGAGGATCCGGGCCGCGTAGGCACGCATGTGCGGACCGTACCGCCGGATCAGGACGCCGAACGCGACGGTGTCACCGTCGGCACTGCGCTCGACGAGGGAGGCGTCCGACAGGGACGCCAGGGCATCAGCGTCGCTCAGGATCGACTCCTCGTGGGATTTCCCCGGTTCTCGCGTGACGTTTCCGGTCGTCACCACGTCTTTCCCTACGTGCCTACCAGGAGCGTGCTGCGCGCCTGGTCGAGAACGCGCCGTGGCCGGTCATCCCTGAACGAACGGCCACGGCGTCTCGACGGCGGTCCGTGCGTCCCCTGATCCGGCGCACGGGCCGTCCTCTTCCACGGCCGGTGCTGTGCCCTGCGCCGGTCCTACTCGTCGACCTCGTCACCGAGGAAGTCCGCGTAGGTCACCTCGGGCTCGGCCACCGCGACCCCCGGATCCACGGACGTGTGCGCCGACCGGTCCCCCGCGATCGTGACGCGTTCCCCCGTGGTGAACGGGGGCAGGTACTTGCTCGCGCTCATGCTCGTGCCCTTTCGTCCCGGCGAAGGTAACAGCACGCGACGGCAGCGCGGGGTCCCGCACACGAATCGTCCCCCGACCGCAGCCGGAACGGGGGACGGTTGTTCGCCCGGGGCGGACCCCATGCGGACGCATGCTCACGATTCCCGGACGACCTCCGACGGGTCCTTGTCCGACCGCCACCCCCGCCACGACGGCTGGCGCAGTCGGCCGTCCGAGGTCCACTCGGCGAACTCGACCTCGCCCACGCGCTTCGGCGTCACCCAGTGCGCGTCACGGGCGTCCGGCCGGGGAACGTCCACGAACGGTGACGTCGCCCGCTCGAGCGCGCCGAGCACCGTGCCGATCTCATCGAGGTCGCGGTCACGGAACCCGGTGCCGACCTTCCCGACGTACTCCAGCCCGTCCGGCCCCGGCACGCCGAGCAGCAGGGAGCCGATCCCGCCGGCGCGTCGGCCGTTCCCCGGCTTCCACCCGCCGATCACGACCTCCTGCGTGGCGTGGTGCTTCAGCTTGAGCCAGGCCTCGGATCGCCGTCCCTCGGCGTACTTCGAGGTGCGCTTCTTCGCGACGACCCCTTCGAGTCCCTGCTCCGCCGAGTCAGCCATCGCCCGGGCGAGGTCACCCTGGTGGGCGGGCGGGACGTCGATCGCACCGCCCGGTTCGACCACCGTCTCGAGCGCCTGCCGACGCGCGTCGTACCCGAGCCGGGTGAGCTCGTGGCCGTCCGCCTCGAGCACATCGAAGAGCAGCAGCCGGACCGGCGTCTGCCGCCGTGCTGCCTCGACCTCTCGCGATCGGGTCAGTCCCATCCGGTTCTGCAGCAGCTGGAACGAGGGCCGCCCCCGGTCGTCGAGGGCGACGATCTCGCCGTCGAACACCCCGTCGACCCCGGCCCGGTCGCCGAGTTCCTGCAGCTCCGGGTACTGCGCCGTCAGGTCGTTGTCGTTGCGGCTGCGGAGCGTGACCGTGCCGTCCCGCACGGTCGCGAGCGCGCGGATGCCGTCCCACTTCATCTCGAACGCCCAGTCGGATGCGTCGAGCGACGGCTCGCCGTTCGCGAGGGTCGCCTGCATCGTGCGGCGATCAGCCGGAGCGGTGTCCGACGCGGCCGTCCGGTCGATGCGCGGGCTCGCCGCACGCCCCGGAGCTGCGGACCGGGAGGCGCGGCTCGCCGCCGCCGGGTCCCCGCCGTCCGCCAGGCGGTCCGGCTGGTCCTTCGTGCGGTGGATGAGCCAGTTCTTCTCGTCGCCCTCACGCCCACGACCCCGCCCGCGGGTGTGCAGCAGCGCGAGACGGCGAGCGCCCCCGGTCCGGCCGTGCAGCGTGACGATGACCTCTTCGCCCTCGCGCCACTTCTCGAGCTCGTACGTGCCGTCGTCCCAGATCGTGACCGTCCCGCCGCCGTACTCGTCCTTCGGGATCGTGCCCTCGAACGCGCCGTACTCGAGCGGGTGGTCCTCGGTCTGCACCGCGAGGTGGTTCTTCCCCGGGTCGGTGGGTTCGCCCTTCGGCAGCGCCCAGCTGACCAGGACCCCGTCGTGCTCGAGCCGGAAGTCGTAGTGGTCACGGGTGGCGTGGTGTTCCTGGATGACGAACGTCGGGGTGCCGTCCTTCCGCACCGTCGGGGCGTCCTCGGGGACGGGCTCCGGGGTCTTCGCGGCGTCGCGCTTGGCGCGGTAGGCCGTGAGCCGGTCGCGGGCCGGCTGCTCCGCGTCGTTCGCCCGCTGGGTCCGGTCGCTGTCCCAGTGACCGTGGTCGTCCCGCCCGACCGCCAACGAGGCGGAGGCGACCGGGTGCAGGTGGTCGCCCCGTTCCTCCAGGCGTTCGAGGACCTCGTCCAGGGTGAGCTGCGCGAGCCCCCGCTCGGTGAGTTCCTGCCACGTGCGTGGAGCGGCGACCGTCGGCCGGTCACGGCCGCGCAGGGAGTACGGCGCGATCGTCGTCTTGTTGCCGTTGTTCTGCGACCAGTCGACGAACACCTTGCCCGTCCGCTCCTTGCGGCTCATCGACGACAGCACGAGGTCCGGCAGGTCCTGTTCGAGCGCCTTCGCAAGTTCGTGCGCGACCTCGGACACGTGTGCGGTGGTCGCGCGTCCGTCGAGCGCGGCGTAGAGGTGGATGCCCTTCGACCCGGACGTCACCGGGTACGGGTCGAGCCCCATGCCGTGCAGGATCTCGCGCGCGGCGACGGCGACCTCGACGCACTCGGGCAGGCCGACGCCCTCGCCGGGGTCCAGGTCGAGCACGAGGCGGTCCGGGTTCTGCTGCCCGCCTCGGGGACCGAACCGCCACTGCGGCACGTGCAGCTCCAGTGCTGCCTGCTGCGCCATCCACACCAGGGTCGGCAGGTCGTCGACGATCGGGTACTCGTTGTCGTGCTCGGCGTGGTGGATGGTGTGGTGCCGGACCCAGTCCGGGGCGGAGTCCGGCAGGTTCTTCTCGAAGAAGACCGTGCCCTCGACGCCGTTCGCCCAGCGCTTCCGGGTGACGGGGCGGTCCTTCACGTGCGGGATCATCCACGGCGCCACACGCTCGTAGTACTCGATCACCCGCCCCTTGGTCGTGCCGGTCTCGGGGTAGAGCACCTTGTCGGTGTTGGTGATCGCCAGTCGACGGTCGCCGACGAGGACGACGGTCTTGCGGGCCGCCGGGCTCACAGCGCCACCCCGGTCGCGCCCGCCACCGTGAGGGTCGTCCCCGACGTGTACGACGACTCCGGTCCGGCCAGGTACACGTAGGCGCTGCCGAGCTCGACGGGCTGCGCGGGTCGGCTGAACGGGGTGTCCTGACCGTAGGCGGCGATCTCGTCGCCCGGGTAGCTGATCGGTTGCAGCGGCGTCCACACCGGGCCCGGAACGACGGTGTTCGCCCGGATCCCCTTCGCGGCGAGCTGTCGCGCGAGCCCGTTCGTGTAGGTGATGATCGCGGCCTTCGTCGCCGCGTAGTCGATCATCCGGTCCTGCGGTTGGTACGCGGACACCGAGCTCGTCGTGACGATCGCGCTGCCCGGCGCCATGTGGGGCACCGCTGCCCGGACCAGCCAGAAGAGCGAGTACAGGTTGACCTTCATCGTGCGGTCGAAGTCCTCGGTCGACTGCGCCGTGACGTCCTCGTGCACCTGCTGGTGGCCGGCGACGAGGACCAGCGCGTCGAGTCCGCCGAGCTCGCTGACCGCGTCGCGCACGAGTGTGTCGCAGAACCCCTCGTCGGTCAGGTCGCCGGGGAGCAGCACGGCCTTCCGTCCGAGGTCGCCCACGACGTCGCGGACGGCTTCGAGGTCGTCGCGTTCCTCGGGCAGGGCGTTCAGGGCGACGTCCGCGCCCTCCTTCGCCATCGCAATCGCCGCTGCCCGCCCGATGCCCGAATCGGCCCCGGTGACGAGCACACGGTAGCCGGGCATGCGGCCCGTGCCGAGGTAGCTCGTCTCGCCATGGTCCGGTGCCGGGTCCATCGCGCTCGCCAGTCCGGACCCCTGCTGCGTCTGCGCGGGGAAGGGCGGACGGGGGAACTGCGAGCGCGGGTCCTGCTTGTCGAGCTGGCTCATGGGCCCATGGTGCTCGCGCCGCGGCCACCGCGGTTCAGCGAAGCGGGATCTGTGGAGAACCCGTCCGCTGCGGGCGCTCCCGTGGAGAGACGGGCATCATGTGGCCATGAGGTCGATCTGGAAGGGTTCCATCGCGTTCGGGCTCGTCAACGTCCCGATCAAGGTCTACGCGGCGACCGAGACCCACGACGTCTCGCTGCACCAGGTCCACGACGAGGACAAGGGCCGCATCCGGTACAAGCGGGTGTGCGAGTTCGGCCACGAGGTCGAGTACGCCGACATCCAGCGCGCCTACGACGACGGTGACAAGACCGTGGTCCTGACGGCCGACGACTTCAAGCAGCTCCCCGAGGAGCAGTCGCACGAGATCGAGGTCCTCGAGTTCGTCCCCGTCGACCAGGTCGACCCGATGATGTTCGAGAAGTCCTACTACCTCGAGCCCGACTCCCGCTCCCCCAAGGCGTACGTGCTCCTGCGCGAGACCCTCACGAAGACCGACCGGCTGGCGATCGTGCAGTTCACGCTCCGGCAGAAGACCCGGCTCGGCGTCCTGCGCGTGCACGACGACGTCATCCTGCTGCAGGGCCTGCTCTGGGGCGACGAGGTGCGTGCCGCCGACTTCACGGCCCTCGACGCGGCGGTGAAGGTCAGTGCGAACGAGCTGAAGATGTCGTCGTCACTCGTCGACAGCATGTCCACCGACTTCGACCCCGACCGCTACACCGACGCCTACCAGGTGGAGCTGCAGCAGCTCATCGACGCGAAGCTGGAGTCCGGCGACGACATCGACACCGAGCAGACCTTCGGCGAACGCGCGGACGACGACGATGACGAGGGTGGCGACGTCATCGACCTGATGGCCGCCCTGCGGGCGTCGGTGGACAAGAAGCGGTCCGGGTCTGGAGGCGCGGGGTCGCGTTCCCGGCGCGGGTCCCGTTCCACGAAGCAGGAGTCCACTGCCGACGCGTCGCAGAAGCGGACACCGGCCACGAAGGCGCCCGCGAAGAAGGCCCCGGCCGAGAAGGCCCCCGCGAAGAAGACACCCACGAAGAAGGCCCCGGCGAAGAAGACCCCGGCGAAGAAGGCCCCCGCGAAGCCCGCCGCCGGGAAGCAGGCCAGCTAGCCGGACGCCCACGACACGAGCAGGAAACACGCGTCGGCCAGACTGGACGCATGACTCCACAAGAGCCAGGGAGCCTGTCCTCCTCATCCGTGAGTGCAGGCCCGCCCGTCACCGTCTCCATCACCCGCCTCGTCGAACCCGACCGCATCCCGGACGCCACCCGCTGGGTCCAGTCCGGCGTGAACCTCGCGAACCGCTACCCGGGGTTCCTCGGCTCCGGGTGGGTCCGCTCGCACGCGACGAGCCGCGAGTGGCACATGCTCTACCGGTTCGCCGACCACGACGCCCTGGCGACGTGGGAGAACTCCGACGACCGGCTGCGGTGGCTCGACCTCGGCCGCGACCTCGTGGTGGAGTCCCGGGTCGAGAAGCGCACCGGGATCGAGGGCTGGTTCGACGCCCCGGCCGATGCCCCGGCGTCGAGTGCACCGCCGCGGTGGAAGCAGGCCGTGAGCATCTGGCTCGGCTTCTTCCCGGTCAACCTGGCGTTCACGTACCTGGTCGGCTGGCTCGTCCCGGCGTTCGGCGCGCTCCCCGTGCTGCCGCGGGTGCTCGTCACGACACTGGTGCTCACGCCGATCATGACGTTCTGGGTGCTGCCGTTCGTGACGACGCTCATCCGCCCGTGGCTGCTCGCGCCGCCGAAGCGGGGCTAGCCCCTCAGCCGAGCACCGACAGCTGGTCGAGCCGCTCGAGGATCACGCCCTCGCGGAGCGCCCACGGGCAGATCTCCAGCGCCGACAGGTCGAAGATGTCGAGGCAGGCCTCGGCGACGAGCGCGCCCGGCACCACCTGGTGCGCCCTGCTCGGCGACACCCCGGGGAGCGTCGCGAGCTCGTCGACCGACATCGTCAACAGGGCGGGCAGCTTCGCGCGGAGCACATCGCCGTCGAGCGCCCGCGGCACGAGCGACCCGGCGGCGGACGGCGCCGCACCGCAGATGCGGGCGATCGACCGGAACGTCTTCGAGGTCGCGACGGCACGGTCGGGCCGGCCGGCGCGCAGCAGCAACCCGGCGTCGCGGGCGATCTCGACGCGGATCTCGTGGCGGATCCGGCGCACGTCGTCCTCGGTCGGGGTGCCGGTGGCGAAGTAGGAGCGGGCGAGCCGTGCGGCGCCGATCGGCATCGACCACGCGACGTCCGGCGCCTCGTCGGCACCCCCGGCGATCTCGAGGGACCCGCCGCCGATGTCGAACACCGCCAGGCGACCGGCGGACCACCCGAACCACCGCCGGACGGCGAGGAAGGTCAACCGCGCCTCGTCGCCACCGGACAGCACGGCCAGCTCGACGCCGGTCGCCCGCTCGACGTGCGCGAGCACCGCGTCGGAGTTCACGGCGTCGCGGACGGCCGAGGTCGCGAAGGCGAGCATGTCCTCGCACCCGCGGTCCTCGGCGACGCGGACGGCGTCGGCGACGAACGACGTCAGGGCGTCGACGCCCGCCTGGGTCACCGCGCCGGCGTCGTCGAGGTGCTCGGCCAGACGCAGCGGCTGCTTGAACGACGACGCCGGCAGCGGGGCCGCCCCGCCGTGAGCGTCCACCACGAGCAGGTGGCCGGTGTTGGACCCGATGTCGAGGACTCCCACGCGCATGCCACAACGCTAGTGGCCCGGGCCGACGGGCACGGCCCGGGAGGCGCGCCTCACCGCGCCAGGAACGCCTCGAGTTCCGCGGTGGTCGGGTACGACGCCTGCGCGCCCGCCTTCGTCGCTGCGTACGCCCCGACACCGACCGCGAACCGCGCGGCCTCGACGAGCGGGTCGCCCGCGGCGAGGCGGAGCGCCACCGCCCCCATGAACGCGTCCCCGCAGCCCGTGGTGTCCACCGGCTCGACCCGCACGGCGTCGATCGACACCGGCTCGGCGTCGCCGTCGTGCACGACGCAGCCCGAACCACCCCGGGTCACGATCGACCGTCGGACGCCGTGCTCCCCGAGCTCGGCGGCCTCGTGCTCGTTGACGAGCAGGACGTCGGTCAGCGCGAGGAGTTCGGCCGGGACCTCGCCGAACGGGGACAGGTTCGTGAGCACCGTGACCCCGGCGGCGTGCGCTGCGCGGGCGGCGGCCAGGACGACGTCGATCGAGACCTCGAGGCAGAGACCGAGCACGCCGGCACCGTCGAGGGCATCGGCGGGGACGTCGTCCGGGGTCAGCGTGCCGTTCGCGCCGGCGGAGATCACGATGGTGTTCTCCCCTGCGCCGTCGACCGTGATGACGGCCGTGCCGGTGGCGACGCCCTCCCGGACCGCGACGTGCGTCGTGTCGACACCCGCCGCCGCGACGGAGTCGCGCAGCAGTCGACCGTTCCCGTCGTCGCCGACCGCACCGATCATGCGCACGGTGCCCCCGAGCCTCCCGGCTGCCACCGCCTGGTTGGCGGACTTGCCCCCAGGCAGGATCGCGAGGTCGGACCCCTGGAGGGTCTCACCGGGCTTCGGGAAGCGCTCCGTGCGGACCACCAGGTCCGCGTTGAGGCTGCCGACGACGACGATGCCGGTCATGCGGCGACTCCTGTCTCGGCCGAGGCCGGGCGCGGGATGAGGAAGGACGTGGCGAGTGCCGCGCAGGTGATCACGGCACCGAGCAGCATGCCACCGGAGTACCCGGCGGTGCCCGCGGACCCGCCGGTCCCGAGCGCGATCTGGAGCGCCGGGAGCACGGCGAAGCTGATGCCGGCACCGAGGTTGAAGGCACCAGCGTTCAGGCCGGGCAGGAAGCCGGGGTTCGACTCCGGCGAGAGGACGATGCCGAGGCCGTTCAGGATGATGTTCGCGATGCCCGCGTAGGTGATGCCGATCAGGACCGTCGCCGCGACGAGCACGGGCAGCGAGTGCACGCCGACGAACGCCATGACGAGCGTCGCGACGATGCTCCCGACCAGGCCGACACGCAGCACGGCGCGGTAGCCGAGCGTCGGCGCGAGCCGACCGGCGAACGGACCGACGATCCAGCCGACCAGCGCGTACGGGGTGAGGAACGCGAGCGAGGCGAGGTCCGCCTCCATCCCGAAGCCGGCGTCCGGGTTCTGCGCGAGGCTCGTGACCAGTCCGTTCACGACCGCGAACACACCCGTCATCGTGAGCAGTGTCGTCACGAGGAGCGCCCAGGTCCCGCGGCGCTTGAGGAACCGCGTCTCGACGAGCGGCTCGCGCACCCGCGACTCGACCGCCCAGAAGACCCCGAAGGCGACGAGCGCGACGACGATGCCGCCCACCACGAGCCCCCAGTTCGCGGCGGCGAGCTTGCCCGCCTCGTTGAACGCGGTGAGCAGGGCGCCGACGCTGACGACCAGCGGGAGCACACCCCACCAGTCCATCCGGGTGCCGGCGGACGGCTTCGACTCCACACCCCACACGGCGACCATGAGCGCGGCCACGACGGTGACGACCGCGATGACCCAGAAGATCCCGCGGAACCCGAAGTGGGTCGCGATCCAGCCGCCGGCGAGGGCGTCGACGCCCGCGATGCCGCCGTTCACCGCGGTGAGGAGGCCGAGCGCGGCGCCGTAGCGCTTCGGGTCGGCGGTCTCGTTGCGGAGGATGAGCAGGCCGATCGGCACGACCGGGCCGGTGACGCCCTGGATCATGCGCCCCGCGAAGAGCATCGGCACGTTCACGGCGAGCGCTGCGACGACGCTGCCGACGAGCATCACGGCGAGCATGCCGAGCAGCACGCGCTTGCGGCCGACGATGTCGGACAGGCGCGGGAGGAACAACGAGAACAGCGCGGCCAGGGTGAAGAACAGCGTCTGCGAGAGCCCGATGGTGGCGTCGTCGGTGCGCAGCTCGCGGGCCATCGTCACGAGCGCCGGGCTGAGCATGCTCGCGTTGAGCTGGAACGCGACGCAGGCGGCGAGGAGCGCGGCGGTCAGGGCGGCGATGGACTGCTTCGAGGTGGTCGACTTCGTCGTCGAGGTGGTCATGGTGTGTCAGTGCTCCGTCGGTGCTGCGGTGGTGGTGGCCGGACGCGGGGTCCATCCGGTGTCGGGGGTCTCGCCGATGCGCTCGAGGGCGTCGACGACGAGGTCCCAGAAGCGGCCGTGGTCGAGCTCGAGTGCGGCGCTCGTGCGGCAGTCCTCCGGTGCGGGCTGGCGGAAGTCGGCCACGGTCATGCCGAGGGTGTGCACGCCCTGCGTCTCGATCGTGATCGGCACCTTCACGGCGCGGACGACGGTCGGGTCGATGACGTACGCGACGGCGCACGGGTCGTGCACGGGCGGGGCGTCGAAGCCCTGGGCGTCCTTGTACGTCTGGCCGAAGAAGTCGAGCAGCTCGCCGACGAACGCGGCCGGGGCGGTGCCGACGGCGGCGATGCGCGCGGCGACCTCGGGGGTGGCGAGCGCCTGGTGCGTGAGGTCCAGGCCGACCATCACGACGTCCCAGCCGGCGCTGAAGACGATGTCCGCGGCCTCGGGGTCGATGACGATGTTGAACTCGGCGACGGGGCTCCAGTTGCCGACGTGCACGCCGCCGCCCATCAGCACGACCTGCTTGACGCGCTCGACGATGCGGGGTTCCCTGCGGGCCGCGAGGGCGATGTTCGTCAGGCCGCCGGTCGGCACCAGGGTCACGGTGCCGGGTTCGTGGGCCATGACGGTCTCGATGATGAGGTCGACCGCGTGCCGCTCGTCGAGCGCGAAGGAGGGCTCCGGGAGCATCGGCCCGTCGAGCCCGCTCTCGCCGTGGATGTCTCCGGCGACCTCGATCTCGCGGAGCAGGGGGCGCTCGGAGCCGGCGGCGAACGGCACCCCGGTGATCCCGGCGATCCGGGCGACGGCGAGGGCGTTCCGCGTGACCTTCGGGAGCGTCTGGTTGCCGACGACGGTGGTCACGGCGAGGAGCTCGATGTCGGGGTTGCCGTGGGCCAGCAGCATCGCGACGGCGTCGTCGTGGCCGGGGTCACAGTCGAGGATGATCTTCTCGGGCACGCGGGGCGCTCCACTTCTTCGGGGACGAGGTCGGTGGCTCGACGAGGTGGGGATCCGCGGGAGGATCAGCTCCCGCGGCACGTCAAGCGCTTGACATGCAAACACGTCAAGCGTTTGACGTCAAGTCGACTGGGGCTCCTCCGTGTCGGGACCGCTCCGCTCGGTAGCATCGACGCGTGCCAGCCCCCGCCACCTCCGGCCGTCGTGTGACCGCAGCGATGGTGGCCGAGCGCGCGGGGACGAGCATCGCCACGGTGTCGCTCGTCGTGAACGGCAAGGACCGCGGCCGGGTCTCGGTGCCGATCGCGACACGGGTCCGCGACGCCGTCGACGAACTCGGGTACGTCGTCGACCACGCCGCCAGCTCGCTCGCGCGGGGCAGCGGCGACCTCGTCGTCCTGATCGCCCCCGACCTGTCGAACCCGTTCTTCGCCGAGGTCATCCGCGGCGTGCGCGACACGGTCGGCGACCGGTTCCAGCTCGTGCTCTCCGTCACCGAGCGCGGCGCCCAGCCCGTCGCCGCCGACGTCCGACGGTTCGAGCGACTGCGACCGGCGGGGATCCTCGTGGACGCACCCGCGGCCGACGAGCCGATGACCGCGACCGTCCCCGTCGTCCTCCTCGACGCCCCGGGTGGCGACGAGGCCGTCAACTACGACCTCTCCCCCGGCGTCGACGAACTCGTCGCCCACCTGCGTGAGCGCGGGCACCGGCGGGTCGGCTACCTCGACGGGACCTCACGCGCGGCGACGTTCGGCGTCCGCCGGGAGCTGTTCGGGCAGGCGTGCGCGGCGGCCGGCATCGCGGTGTCCGAGGTCACGGCCCGCGCCGACCTGACGGTGGACGCCGCTGCATCGGCGACGGAGCACGTCATCGAGGCGTGGCAGGACGACGCGGTCACGGCGGTCGTCGCCGCGGCCGACACCCTGGCGTACGGGGTGCTCCGGGTCGCCGGGCGGCTCGGCATCGCCGTCCCCGAGGACCTCGCCGTCGCCGGCTTCGACGACCTGCCGTCGTCGTCGGTCACCGCGCCGGCACTGACGAGCGTCGCACTGCCCGGCGCCGACCTCGGCCGGGCCGCGGCGCTGCGGCTGCTCGCCACGCTCGACGGCACCGCGCCCGAGGCCGCGGTCCTGCCGACCCACCTGGTCCGGCGCGCGAGCACGGGCGCGTAGCGCCCGCCGCAGGCGCGGCGAGCCGCGCCGCGCCGGAACGATCTCACGCGCGGACCGACACCTCACGCGCCGTTCGGGGCGTGAGGTGTCGGTGCGCGCGTGAGGCCGTCACCACAGACCGGACGGGAGGCGCGGTGCGAGCTGGCACCGCGCCTCCCGTCCCCGTGTGCTGGCGGTCAGCGCCCCGAACGGTCCGGACCGGCGTCCGCAGGCTGGGGCTCGGGCTCGGTGGCGCCGACCGTGTGCCCCGCACGCTGCGCGCGCTCGAGCTCGTCGGCCTCGGCGCCGCCGACGGCCTCGCCACGGGCGACCATGCCGGCCGTGTCGGACAGCGTGATCTGCGGCAGGAACAGTGCGAGCAGGAACGCCACCGCGATGAACGGCAGCAGGTACCAGAACACCGGCGCCAGCGAGTCGGCGTACGCGTTCACGATCCCGTCCTGCACCGCCTCGGGGAGCTTCGCCACCGTCGCCGGGTCGATGCTGCCCGCCGACGACGCCGCGTCGGTCGCCGAGCCGCCGGCGCCCCGGAACACGTCCGTGAGCGACGTCGTGAGCCGCGCGGTGAAGAGCGCACCGAACACGGCGGTGCCGAGGGAGGCGCCGACCTCGCGGAAGTAGTTGTTCGTCGAGGTCGCTGTCCCGACCTGCTCGGCCGGCACCGCGTTCTGCGCCACGAGGACGACCACCTGCATGATGAGGCCGAGCCCTGCACCGAAGACGAACAGGTAGGCGCAGATGAGCCAGATCGGGGTGTCCGCCGCGAGCTGGGTCATGGCGAGCATCGCGAGGGCGACCAGGACCGTCCCGACGATCGGGAACATCCGGTAGCGGCCGGTCTTCGTGATCAGGGTGCCGGACGCGATCGACGTGCCGATCAGGCCGACCATCATCGGCAGCATGAGGAGCCCCGAGACCGCCGCCGAGGTGCCGGACGCCATCTGCAGGAACGTCGGGACGAAGCCGATCGCGGCGAACATGCCGATGCCCAGCACGAGGCCGATGCCGGTCGCGAGGAGGAACGTGCGGTTCCGGAAGAACGACAGCGGGAGGACCGGGTCCGCGGCACGCGACTCGACGAGGACGAGGAGCGCCGCGGCCACGACGAGCCCGGCGAACCAGGCCCAGGTCTCGGGGGCGTCCCAGCCGTGGTCCTTGCTGCCGCCGAACTCCGAGAAGAACACCAGGCAGGTGGTCGCGGCGGACATGAACAGCACACCGAGGACGTCGATCCGCTTGGTGGCCTTCTTGCTCGGCAGGGTCAGCGCGAACCACGCGACGAAGAACGCCGCGATGCCGACCGGGATGTTGATGTAGAACGCCCAGTTCCAGGTGAGGTGGTCGACGAAGAAGCCGCCGAGGAGCGGGCCGCCGATCGCGGACAGGCCGAAGATCGCGCCGAGCGGGCCGAGGTACTTGCCGCGCTGCGAGGCCGGCACGATGTCCGCGATGATCGCCTGCGACAGGATCATCAGACCGCCACCGCCGAGTCCCTGCACGGCGCGGAACACCACGAGCTGGGTGAAGTCGCCGGCGAAGGCACACCCGGCCGACGCGATGGTGAACAGGGCGATCGCGATGAGGAACAGGTTGCGGCGACCGAGGACGTCACCGAACTTGCCGTAGACCGGCATGACGATGGTCGAGGCGAGCAGGTACCCGGTCGTCAGCCACGCCTGGTGTGCGACGCCGCCGAGTTCGCCGACGATGGTGGGCATCGCCGTCGAGACGATGGTCTGGTCGAGGCTGGAGAGCAGCATCCCCGCGATGAGCGCGGAGAAGATTATCCAGATCCGGCGCTGCGTGAGGAGCAGCGGCCCGTCGGTGCCTGGGCGGGCACGCTTGGTGGTGCCCGGCGCGGTGGCGCTCATTCGGTGGTGTCCTGTCCGGTCGTGGTGGCCGCCCGCATCAGGCGGAGGTTCTCGGTGAGCAGCTCGTCGAAGGGCGGGCCGGTGGTCTCGTCGAACGCGTCGTCGAAGAACGTCTCCGCCGTCACCTTGAGCAGCCCGGCCGCGGCCTCGGTGACGAGGCGGGCACGACGGTCCGCCGGGTCGTCCCACCCGAAGCGCACACGGACGGCGGCCGTGATCCGGCCGAGCTGCACGTCGGTCGCCGAGAGGAACCGGGCGACGAGCGCCGGCTCCCGCTCGAAGACCCCGCGGACGAGGACCTCGTCGGCGCGGTCGATCCCCGCCCGGTGGAACTGGTCGATCGCCAGCGCGACGATCGAGTCGAGCGGTGGGAGGTCGGCCCGGACGACGCCGCCCGCGGCGTACGCGTCGATGGCCTCGACGTCCGCGTTGATCTCGATGCCGAGCACGGCGTCGTCCTTCGACGCGAAGTGGTTGAAGAACGTCCGCCGGGACACCCCGACCGTCTCGCAGAGCTGCTCGATCGTGAAGCCGTGCAGCCCGTGCTCGACGGTCGCCCGACGTGCCTCGACGATCATGCGTCGGCGCAGCGCGCGGGTGCGTTCGGTGGTGCTCACCGAACAAGAATTGCACTATCGCACTGAGAGTGCAATGTGCGATCGGGGTACCGCTACAGCGCCTTCTCGAAGCAGAACGACCACGGCATCGTCGCGGCGTAGGGCTCGTACACGGGGATCGGCGACCACCCGGTCTTCTCGTAGAGCGCGACGGCCTCGGGCTGCTTGTCGCCGGTCTGCAGGATCAGCCGCGCGGCACCCGACTCACGCCCGACGCGCTCCCCCTCGGCGAGCAGGGCCGTCGCGGCCCCCTTGCCACGGGCGGCGGCGAGGACGATGAGACGCTTCAGCTCGACCTCGTCCCCGAGGCGGCGGACGGCGATGTGCCCGAGGGGCTCGCCGTCGTCGTCGAGCGCGAGGATCGAGGTGATGATGGTGGCCGGGTCCACCGCGAGCGCCCGGTCTCGTTCGGCGGTGACCGCCGGGGCCTCGTCGCCGTTCGACGAGCCGTACCGCTCGTGCATCTCCTCGTCCATGCGGGCGCGGAGCGCCACGCCACGGGGGTCCTCCCACGGAACGCGTTCGATCGTGATCACGACCGTCGATCCTGTCACGGATGCCGCCGTCGGCGCGACGTGGGCACGGAGCGCACGGCCGTCCAGGAGGCGCGGATCGCCCCCTACACGGCCGTCGCGTCCGTCAGACGGTGATCGACTCGCCCGCGGGCAGGATGCGGATCGGCACCGGTCCGAGCCCGTCCGGGCCGAGGAACCGCGCGGCGGACTGCTGGCCGAGCTCGCTCAGCATCGCCTCGTGGATCTGCACGGCGCGCTCGGGCGCGACCTCGCGGACGTAGTCGACGGCCTCGGCGGTGATCGTCCACGGCCCGCTGGTCGGCAGGAGGAGGGTCTCGACCGGGACACCGGGCACGAGGTACGCATCACCGGGGTGGAAGACCGTGCCGTTCACGAGGTAGCCGACGTTCGCGATCGTGGGGACGTCGCGGTGGATGACGGCGTGCTCCTCGCCGAAGACCTGCGCCGAGAACGGCCCGACCTCGAACGCGTCGCCGGCGCTGACCGCGACCACGCGGCCGTCGTGCGCGCCGAGCTGCTCGACGATCGCCGCCGGTCCGCGCACCACGAGGGTGTCGTCGGCGTCGAGCCCCGCACGGACGGCGTCGATGTCGAAGTGGTCGGGGTGCTCGTGCGTGACGAGGACCGCGGTCGCGGCACGGACGAGGTCGGCCGCCTCCGGCGTGAACGCGCCCGGGTCGATGACGAGGGTGGTGCCGTCCTGCTCGAGGACGACCGTGGCGTGGTTGTACTTCGTCAGCTGCATGCCGAAAGTCTACAACTGTGTTGTAGGACTCCGTCCGGCGCACGGTGAGGAAGCGTTCAGTCCGCCCGTCGTGCGATGCGCTCGAACAGCTCCGGCAGCCGCTGCAGCACCGCGCGCTCCTCGTCGTCGAGTTCCTCGCGCAGGGCGGCCGCGAGCCAGTCCGCACGTGCGTCCATCTCGTCCTGCAGCACGGTTCGGCCCGCAGCCGTGATGCCGATCACCGACACCCGGCGGTCGGTGTCCGAGGCCGTGCGCTCGACGAGGCCGAGATCGGCGAGCTCGGCGACCGTCCGGGACTGCCCCTGGTGCTTCACGCCGCGCCGTCTGGCGAGGTCCGCGATGGTCATCGGCCCCTCGCGGTGCAGGAACCCGAGCGTCGTGGAGTGCGTCGTCGGCAGGGCGTCGGACTCGCGGCGGATCGCGCGCACGACCCGTCCGATCGCGTGCCGGAGCTGCGCGGCGAGCTCGTCGGTCGGGTCCATCCCCCGACCGTACCGCCGACCCAGCCCGGGCTACCGACCGGCGCCGTCCAGGCCGACCCGGTCGTCGGACACGGTCGCCACGTGCAGGATGCGGTCGCGGACGACCTCCGCCGCGCGGTCGTCCGCCGTCACCACGACCCGCACCGTCGGCCCGTCGGTCGCGAGCACGGTCCGGCCGTGCTCGGCCCCGCCGACCACCACGTCGAGGGGCGTGGTCCGGACGACGGGCTCGACCTCGCCCGCCGCGATCGCCGCCGCCAGCGGGTCGTGGAGCGGTGCCCGGCGGACGTGGTCGACCGACTCGTAGAAGTCGACGTAGCTCCGCAGCATCGTGCCGAGTGCGACCCGCAGTGGATCGCCGGCCGCCGTGAACCGGTCGGCGTCGGCGTCGTCGAAGCGGTGCTGCCGGGTGACGTCGAGCGGCACGAGCACGAGGTCGAAGCCGGCGCGGAGGACCCGACGGGCGGCCTCGGCGTCGTTGTGCACGTTCGCCTCGGCCGTCGGCGACACGTTGCCCGCGTCCCACACCGCGCCACCCATGATCGTGAGCGTGCCGACGAGCTCCGGCAGTCGCGGCTCGGCCTCGAGCGCCACGGCGAGGTTCGTCAGCGGCCCGATGGCCAGGACGTCGAGCTTCCGGTCACCCGTGGCGTGTTCGCGGGCGAGCCGGACGAGGAGCTCGGCCGCGGGGTCGTCCGCGGCGGCGACCCCCGGCGCCAGCTCGACGCCGCCGATGCCGTTCGCCCCGTGCACGTGCGGTGCGCCGCCGCCGTACGAGCCGCCGATCGGGTCGTTGGCGCCGATCGCGACGGGCACCGTCCGGCCGCACAGGGCGAGGAGAGCCGCGGTGTTCGCCGCAGCCGTCGCGGCGTCGGTGTTGCCGGACACCGTGCCGATGCCGACCAGGTCGACGTGCGGGACGTCGAGCAGGTAGGCGAGGGCGAGGGCGTCGTCGACACCGGTGTCGCAGTCGAGGAAGAGCGGGACGGTGGCGGTGGTCACCCCGTCATCCTCCCATCGCCACCCAGACCGGGAAGGCCGCCGCGGCGCTCCACGCCTGCGGACGACAGGCGGCTGGGTACGGTGCCGGACGGGCGACCTCGGACACGTCGTCCCCCGCGTGCAGCTCGGGCATCCGGAAGTCGAACGCGACCGCCGCCGCGAGGAGCTGCTCCGCCAGCGTCCGGGCCGCGTCGTGGTGTCCGGAGCGGGTGAGGCCGGCGATCACCACGGCGGTGTCGTGCGCCCAGACGGTGCCGCCGTGGTAGCTCAGCGGCCAGTACCCGGCGGCCGTCGTGGACAGGGTCCGCAGACCGAAGCCGCTCGCCATGTCCGGGCGCACGACCCGGTCGGCGACGACGGCCTCCTCGTCCGGGGTGAGCAGTCCCGTGCCGAGCAGGTGTCCGATGTTGCTCGTCGCGGAGTCGACCGGCCGCTTGTCGGCGTCGAGGGCGATCGCCGGGTACCGGCTCACCTCGTCGGCCACCCAGAACGCGGCGCGGAAGCGTTCGGCGAGCCGCGCCGCCCACGCACGCCAGCCGTCCCCGCCGTCCCGTCCGAAGGCGTCGAGCAGGTCGGCACCGTGCACCGCGGCCTCGTGGGCGTAGCCCTGCACCTCGCACAGTGCGATCGGTCCCGTGGCGAGTGTGCCGTCGCGCCACTGCACGCTGTCGCCGGAGTCCTTCCAGCCCTGGTTCGCGAGGCCGCGGCCGGACTCGTCGACGTACTCGAGCAACCCGTCGCCGTCGGCGTCGCCGTGGTCGCGCATCCACGCGAGCGCCCGCTCCAGCGCGGGCAGGAGCGCCTCGACCTCGGCGTCGGGGAGCCCGGCACGCCACGCGTCGTGCAGCAGGCACACCCAGAGCGCGGTCGCGTCGACCGTGCCGTAGTACAGCGGCGGCAGCGAGATCTCGTCGTTGTCGACCGGCAGGGACGCCTGGCGCAGCTCGTGCATGATCTTGCCGGGCTGCTCGGCGGTCGTCGGGTCGTCGCGGGTGCCCTGCAGGGCGGCGAGGACCCGGAGCGTGCCGCCGGCGGTGCTCGTGTCGACGGGCAGCAGGAACCGGGCGGCCCAGATCGAGTCGCGGCCGAACAGCGTGAAGAACCAGGGGGCGCCGGCGGCGATGAACTCGCCCTCCGGCCGCGCGAGCCGGAGCGCGTCCAGGTCGTCCGTCGCCCGCTCGAGCCACCGCCGGAGCCGGTCGTCCCGCACGTCGGCCGGTGCGTCGAACGGACGCGGGGTCCGCACCCCGGACACCACGGCGTCGGGGGTCCGGACCGCGCAGTCCCAGCCGAGCTCGACCTCGTGCGCCCGGCCGACGCGCCACCGCAGCACGACGTCGTCGCCGTCCACCGTGACCGCGGCACCGGGTGCCTCGAGCCGGACCTCGACCGACCCGGCGGTCCACGTGGCGTGGGCGCCGTCGGCGGTGGCGGTGGCGGTCACGGGCACCCGACCGAGGCCGGCCTTCACCGCGTCCATCCCCGCCGCGTCCGGTCGGATCCGCACCGTGACCTCGAGCGGGTCGACGCCGGCGGCGGTCCCGCGCAGGCGATCGGTGACCCGCAACCGCTCGGACACCCCGTCGATGCGGACGGTCCGGCGACGGTCGAGCCGGACGTCCGGGTCCGCACCGGCGCCGTCGAGCCCGCGCAGGAGTCCGCTGAACACGACCGCACGGGCGCCGGACGGCACGACCGCGACCGGCTCGACGTCGGTGCCGGCGACCCGCACGTCGACCCTGGCGACGAACCGTTGGTCGCCGGTCCAGTAGCCGTGCACCGGGTTGGCGCCGATCGATCCGTCCCGACCCGACCACGCCTGGGTCGGCGCGGCGACGACGACCACCTCGTCGTGCAGCAGCGGCTGCAGCGGCACGGTCGGCGTGACCGCGGTCGTGGGACTGGTGGAGGTGATGGTGGAGGTCACGGGGTCTCCTGGTCGACGGGCTCGGGCCCGGTCTCGGTCTCGGTCTCGGTGGGCTCCACGGCGGCCGGTGGACCGGTGCGGTGGGGGTGGGGGTGGGGCGTGTCGGAGGGCGGGCGGAGCGTCACTCCTTGACCGCCCCGTCGCTGGTGTTCATGATCCGCCGCTGGAAGACGAAGAACGCGACGGCCACCGGGATGGTCATGACGAACGCCGCCGCGAGCTTCACGGGGAACTGGTTCCCGGCGCTCAGCGCGCCCGAGGCGAGCGACGCGACGCCCTTCGTGAGCGTGGTCAGGTCGGGAGACGAGGTCGACACGATGAAGTGCGCGAGCTCGTTCCACGAGCCCTGGAACGACAGGATCGTGATCGTCACGACGGCCGGACGCGCCATGGGGAGCACGATCGACCAGAACGTCCGGAACGTGCCGGCGCCGTCGATCTTCGCCTGCTCCTCGACGCTCGCCGGGATCGACTCGAAGAAGTTCTTCATGATGAACACCCCGGCGGCGTCCACCAGCAGCGGCACGATCATGCCCGAGTACGAGTCGTACATGCCGAGCTGGTTGATCACGAGGAACTTCGGGATGAGCAGGACCACGCCCGGCACCGCCATCACGGCGATGAGCAGGGCGAAGACCGTCTGCCGCCCGGGGAACCGGAGTCGCGCGAGGGCGTAGCCGGCGAGCGAGTCGAAGAAGATCCGTCCGAGCGTGACGAACACCGCGACGATGATCGAGTTCATCGCCCAGATCCCGAAGTCCGAGTTCTCGAAGAGGGTCTGGAAGGCGGCCCCGGTCCACGTCACGGGGAGCGCGAGCGGGTGCAGGGAGGCGTCCTGGTCCGTCTTGAACGCGTTCACGATCGCGACGTAGAAGGGCAGCAGGTAGACGACGGCGATGAGCGCGCCGACGACCAGCAGGGCCACGCCGCGCGGCGTGGTCCGCCTGGGCCGCCGGCCCGGGCCGGGTGCCTCGGTGCCGGTGGCGGCGGGGCGGGGCGGCACCGCGCCTCCTGGACCTGCCGTCCGCCAGGCGCGGGTCGGGTCGGTGCCGCCGCCAGCGGTCGCCGAAGTGGGTGCACTGGTCATCGGGTGCTCCTCTGCTCGATCCACCGCATCCGTCGGCGGGACACCGGCCGGTCGCGCAGCGCCCAGCGCTGCAGCAGCGTGAAGACGACGATGATGCCGAACAGGATGAAGGCGATGGCGGCGCCGACGCCCCACTGCTGGCTCTGGAACGCCGACGTGTACGACAGGTAGGCCGGGGTCAGCGTGGTGTTCGCCGGGGCACCCTTGGTGCCCGTGTAGATCTGGTCGAACACCTGCCAGGTGCCGATCAGGCCGAGGGTCAGCACCGTGAAGAGCGTCGGGCGCAGCTGCGGCAGGGTGACCCGCCAGAACCGCGTCCACGACCCGGCGCCGTCGATCATCGCCGCCTCGTCGACGTCCGGCGACAGGTTCTGCAGCGCCGCCACGAAGAGCAGCATGAACGTGCCGCTCGTCGTGAACACCGCGAGCAGGATGAACGCCGTCATCGCGACCGACGGGCCCGCGAGCCACTCCCACCACGAGACGCCGAGCAGTGTGTGGTCGGCGAGGAACTCCGGCGGGGTGCCCGCACCGAGGTGGAACAGCCCGGTCGGCTCGTTGAACCAGTTCGGCCCGGTGATCCCGATCCAGCTGATGACCTTGTTCACGGCGCCGGTGGACGAGAACAGGAACAGCCAGAGGACGGTGATGGCGACGGAGCTCGTCACCGAGGGGAAGTAGAACGCGGTCCGGAAGAACCCGCGCCCGCGCAGCGCCCGTCCGCTGACGAGCAGGGCGAGCCCGAGCGCGACGGCGGTCTGCAGCGGCACGACGAACACGACGTACCAGAGGTTGTTCCGCAGCGCGGTGCCGAAGTTCTGCTCGTCGAGGCCTCCGCCGCCGAGGATCTTCGCGTAGTTCTGCCCGCCGACGAAGGAGACGTCGGACGAGAACGGACTGCCGACCCCACGCCAGTCGGAGACGCTCACCCACGCGGCCATCAGGACGGGGACGAGCAGGAACAGGCCGAGGACGATGATCGTCGGCGCGGTGAACAGCCAGCCCGAGACGGCCTCGGCGCGGTTCTTCCGGGACACGTCCGTCAGCCCTTCAGCGCGGCGGCCATGTTCTTCTGGACGCCCTCGAGCAGGGTCTTCGTGTCGGTCGTCCTGAGGCTGCCGAGCTTCGAGTCGAAGTCGGCGAGGACGTCGGCGGTCCCGGATGCGTTCGGCAGGCCCTGGGCAGCGTCGGCCTGGTCGAGGAACGCCGCGTCCCGGGGGTACTCCTGCTTCCAGGTGCTCGCGGCCGACTCGACCGAGGGCATCACGCCGAAGGCCTTCGCGAACGCCAGCTGCTGGTCCGTGCTGGTCATCTCCTCGACGAAGGACAGCGCCGCCTTCTGGTTCGGCGAGTCCTTGGCGATGCCCCAGCAGTTCGTGAACTGCAGGGTGCCGGCGCCCTTCGGCCCCTTCGGCAGGGCGACGACCCGGTAGTCGACGCTCGGGTAGCTCGACGACATCGCGCCGGTGAGCCAGTTGCCCTCGATCGTCATCGCCGCCTTGTCCTTGCCGAAGGCGTCACCGCCCCAGCTCTCGCCGAGGTCGCTCGAGAACTGCATCGAGCCGTCCTGGAGCAGCCCCTTGACGTAGTCGAGTGCCTCGACGTTCGCGCTCGAGTCGACCGTCGCCTTCGTCTGGGCGCCGTTCGTCAGGGCGCCGCCGGCCTGGGCCATGAACGCACCGAGGCGTTCGACCTGGGGGCTCGTGGTCAGGCCGACCCGACCGTCACGGGTGAGCTTCTCGGAGACGGTCTTCAGCTGGTCCCACGTGGTGGGGACGTCGCTGTCGGTGAGCCCGGCGGCCTTCCAGTCCTTCGTGTTGATGAACAGCGCGAGCGTGGAGAAGTCCTTCGGTGCGCAGTAGAGCGTGCCGTCGACGGTGAACGACTTCGTGAGCGTCGGGTAGAAGTCGCTCGTGCCCTGCAGCCGGTCGCCGTACGCCAGCAGCGAGCCGTTCGCCGCGTACCCGGCGAGGGATGACGTGCTCACGTAGAAGACGTCGGCGGGCTTGCCGGCCGCGAAGCCCTGGGCGAGCTGCTGGTCGAGGTTGTTCGCGGGCTGCACGGTCGCACCGGTGCCGGAGGACTTCGACCACGCTGCGGCGGCGCTCTTCACGGCGGCGGTCTCGGCGTCGCCGGACGACCCGATCAGGACGGTGAGCGGGTCGTCGCTCGAGGTGAGCTTCGCGGCGGAGCCGCCGGAGCCCCCGGAGCCGCTCGTCCCCGAGCTGGAGAAACCGGATCCGCAGGCGGAGAGGGTCAGGGCTGCGGTGAGCGCCATCGCTCCCGCGGTCAGCATGCGTGCTGTGCGTCGTTGCATCAGGGGGGACTCCTCGTCGAGTTCGTACTTCGATCGTTCAAATTTGATCGATCAAACGAGTCGACCATACACCGCGGAGGCGCTACGGTGAACCCCATGTCGCACCCCGCCACCGTCGCCGACGTCGCCCTCGCCGCCGGCGTCTCGCGGCAGACGGTGTCGAACGTGCTGAACCGGCCCGAGGTCGTCCGACCCACGACGCTCTCGCGGGTGCAGGCCGCCATCGACGACCTCGGGTACCGCCCGCACGCGTCCGCCCGGCGCCTCCGCACCCGCCAGAGCTCGACCCTCGGCGTCCGGCTGGAACCGGTGCACGGCATCTCCGGCGCGGTGCTCGACCGCTTCCTGCACGCCCTGGTCGACAGCGCCGACGAGCGCGGCATGCGCATCCTGCTCTTCACGGCCACCGACGTCGACGACGAACTCGCCCACATCGAACGCCTCGTCGAGGGGTCGGACGTCGACGGGTTCGTCCTCTCCTCGACCTTCCACGGCGATCCGCGTGCGGCCTGGCTCGGCACACGGGACATCCCCTTCGTGACCTTCGGGCGACCGTGGGGGCTGCCGGACATGGACGCCGCACCGCACCCCTGGGTGGACGTCGACGGGCGAGCGGGCGTGCACGACGCCACCGCGCACCTGCTCGCCCGGGGGCACCGGCGGATCGGGTTCCTGGGGTGGCCGAGCCCCTCCGGCCAGGGCGACGAGCGCCGACGGGGCTGGCAGGACGCGATGCGCGCCGCCGGTCTGCCCGAGGACGCCGGGCTCACCTGCGGGGACGACGTGACGGCGGCCACCGCGACGGTGGCGGACGCCCTCCGGCACGGCGAGGGGTTCGACGCCCTCGTCTGCGCATCCGACACGCTCGCCCTCGGGGCGCGGTTCGCCCTCGGCGCGGCGGTGCCGGTGGTCGGCTACGACGACACCCCGGTGGCCGAGGCGGTCGGCATCTCGAGCGTCGAACAGCCCCTGGTCGAGGTCGCGTCGGCCGCGGTCGAGCTGCTCATGGGTGCCGGGCGGACGGTCCTGCCCGCGTCCACCGGCCACCGTCTGCTGGCACCGCGGGTGGTCTGGCGGGACTGACCCGCACAGGACACGATCGGATGACGATCGGGTCGTCCGGGACCGAGCGCGACTACCGTCCGGTCCGGGTCCGCAGGTGGGCCCGCGATCGACACCAGGGGGAACTCGTGCGACGGAACAGGACCACCGGGCTCGCGCTGCTCGCACTCGCGGCGCTCCCGCTCACCGGGTGCGCCCAGGCGACGTCGGGGGTCGGAACCGGCCCGTCCGACGGGGCGTCGACGAGTGCGGCAGCCACCACCGCTCCCCCGACGGCCCCGACGAGCGCCAGCCCTCGCCCGACGTCCACGATCACGCCCGTCCCCGGCGTGGACGACGACGCCGGGCGACTCCCCGACTCCTGCAGCGGGCTCATCACGGCCGGCAGGTGGGACTCGGCCTTCGCCGACGCCCCGCTCAACGACCCGGCCGCCGTCGGGAGCCCGGTGGCGGTCCCGAAGGACGACCTCACGCCGGTGCTGCAGCCCGACGGCAAGCAGCTGTACTGCGTCTGGCGGGACCCTCGGGCGGACACGACGTTCCTGTCGATCCGGGTCGCGACCGTGGACTCGACCACGGCCTACCCACACCTGAAGTCGGCACTGAGCGGCTACGACTGCTCGCTCGACGGGTACGGCTACCGCTGCCAGAAGATCACCGAGAACAGCCAGTACCCGGTCACCGACGGCGACACGTACTACACGCGCGGCGACGTCGGCATCCACATCCAGCAGTCGAACGTCACGACGTCGGGCCTGCTCGACGACGTCATCGCACACGCTTTCTAGCGGTCGGCCGGACGCGACCGGATGTGCGCCCGCTCACCCTGGGGGCCGTACAGGCAGAGCACCTCGGTGACCTCGTCCGTGGTGTTGCCGACCCAGTGCGGCGTGTGCGTGTCGAACTCGACGACCTCACCGGGCCCGAGGTCGAAGTCGCGGTCGCCCAGGAGCAGTCGGAGTCGTCCGGACAGCACGTAGAGCCACTCGTAGCCCTCGTGCGTCCGGAGGGTCCGGTCCGTGTTCGGCGGTTCCGGCGGGATGAGCTGCTTGAACGACCGCACACCACCGGTCCGTCGAGTGAGCGGCACCACCACCCGGCCGCCGTGCACCTCCGGTGCGAGGTGCACCCGGGGATCGCCGGTCCTCGGCGCTCCGACCAGGTCGTCGAGGGGCACCTGGTACGCCCGGGCGAGCGGCAGCAGGAGCTCGAGGGTCGGCTTCCGCTGGCCGGACTCGAGCCGCGACAGCGTCGAGACCGAGATGCCGGTCTCGGCGGCGAGCGCCGCGAGCGTGACGTCCCGGCGCGTCCGCAGCGCGCGGAGTCGTGGACCGACCCCGTAGACGACCTCCGCCGTCGTGCGCGGGGTGATCCGTTCCTCCCGGTCCGTCGCCACGGCGTCCATGTTGCCAGACCGGCAACGGTGTTTGCCATCCATGCGTGGGGATCCGCAGGATGCACACATGCGTGATCACTACGACGTCATCGTCATCGGCGGAGCAGCCGCCGGTCTGTCAGCAGCACTCGTCCTCGGCCGGTCGCGACGGTCCGTGCTGGTCGTCGACTCCGGCGAACCACGGAACGCCCGGGCCGCAGGGGTGCACAACTACCTCGGGCGCGAGGGGGCCTCGCCGGCGGCGCTCGGAGCGGTCGGCCGCGACGAGGTGGCCGCCTACGGCGTCGAGGTGACGACCGGGAGGATCGTGGCCGCGTCCGCCACCGACGGTGACGGTGTCGACCCGGTCGGCTTCTCGGTCTCGCTGGAGTCCGGCGCGGTCGTCACGGCCCGCCGTCTGGTCGTCGCCTCCGGCGCCCGGGACGTCCTGCCGGAGGTCCCGGGCCTCTCCGAGCAGTGGGGGCGCGGCGTCGTGCACTGCCCGTTCTGCCACGGGTGGGAGATCCGCGACCAGCGCATCGGCGTGCTCGTGACGTCACCGATCGGGGCACACCAGGTGCTCATGTTCCGCGCGCTCAGCGAGGACGTGACGGCGTTCGTCACGGACCCGGCACTCGTCGACGACACCACCCTGGACGGTTTTGCGGCCCGTGGCGTCGCGGTCGTGACCGGTCCGGTCACGTCCGTGGTGTCCGACGGCGAGCGGCTCACCGGCGTCTCGCTGGCACCCGGCGAGTTCGTGGCGCTCGACGCCCTGGCCGCGGCGAGCACGGTCGAGGCGCAGGTCGGGTTCCTCGCGGGGCTCGGGCTCGAGGCCACCGACCAGTTCATGGGCGACCACCGCTTCGCCGGCGCGCTGACGGTGGACGGCGTCGGCCAGACGAGCGTCCGGGGTGTCTACGCCGCCGGGAACGTGGCGGCGGCGATGGCCACCGTCATCGCCTCGGCGGCTGCGGGCACGCAGGCGGGCGCGGCGGTGCACGGCGACCTCGTGCAGGCCGACCTGGCGGTGGCGCTGGCGGCGCGCGCCGCCGCGTGAGGCAGCGCGCGACCGCGTGCACCGCGCGGCCGGCGACGGTCAGTCGACGCGGTAACCCGCCTGGGCGGCGAGGAGCGGCGCGAGCGTGTACAGCTGGTCGGCCGCGATCGTCGCGCCGCGGAACCCCTCGAGCCGCTCCACCCGGTCGAGGTCGGCGGCCCGGAGGTCGACGTGGTCGATCCGCGTGTTCGACCCCTCGGCCGCGCGGATGCTCGTCCCCTCGAACGACACGCGCAGCAGCCGGGCGTCGGCGATGTCGAGCTCGTCGACGACGCAGTCCCGGAACACGACGTCGGTGACGGTCGAGCCGCGGAGGTTCACGAACCCGAGCTTCATGCCGACGAACTCGACGCCGTTCAGCGTCGTGTCGTACAGCTCGGCCGAGCCGATCCGGCCGCCGGCGATCCGGACCTCACGCCAGGAGCTGCTCGACGCGCGGAACACCGGGGCGTCCAGCGTCTCGACGATCGCGTCGCGCACCCGCAGTCCCCGCAGGTCGGCGCCGTCCGCCCGGAGCGTGCCGATGACCGACTCCTCGATCTCGAGGTCCGGCAGCCGCTCCCCCGCGAGGTCGAGCACGTCGATGCGCTTGCCCTCGATCCGGTCGCCCGTGAGGACGTCTCCGGGCCCCGGAGTCCAGTCGTCGAGGTCCGTCGGTTCGGTCAGGGTGGTGCGCGGGGCGTCGGTACCGGAGCTGCGGGGCATGCGATCAGTCTGCCGGGTGGGTCCGACGTCGCAGCGTGCTGTCGAGGACGTAGTCCTTCGCCGGGCCGTGCGCCTCCCACCGGACCGTCCAGCGCTCCGTGTCGCCAGCGAGCACCCCGGAGTAGTCGTCGGGCGCGCAGGCGTGGGACACCGACGACCCCCAGACCCAGTCGTGGAACACCCGACCGTCCGAGAAGTGCACCGTCCAGCCGTCGTCCGAGCCGCGCCGGACCCAGAGCGTCCGGGAGACCGGGACGGTGCGACCGTCGAAGGCCATCGTGCCGACCTCGTCCCAGCGGACCGCGTCCGGGGCCGTGCACGAGAGCGTGGTGGTCCCGGTCACGAGGCCGTCGATGCCCGCACGTCGGTCGAGGACCGTGCGGTGCAGGGTCCACTCCCCGAGCAGGTCGATCGGTCGCAGCACCTGCCCAGGCTAGTCGCGGAGGGCCTCGGCCCGGGCGGCGCGGTGCTCCTCGTCCGAGATGACGCCGCGGGCGTGCAGCTCGTCGAGCTCGGCGAGCCGCTGCTCGAGCGACTTCTCGGGCGCCAGCGTCCGGCTCTGCATGGCCTGGTACGCCAGGTCCTCCTGCATGGTGAACGGGTTCTGGCCCCGCTTCGCCATCCGTGCGCTGCGGAGGACGACCGTCACGACGATCGCGACGAACCCGAGACCGATCACGGCCGCGACCACGCCGAACAGCACCCCGAACGCGCCGAACGCGCCGAGCCCGCCATCCATGCCGTCACCCAACAAGTTCCCGAACACGCCGTCCCCCTTCGTCGGAACGATCCGACCGTAGCGCGTCCCCGGCCCGAGCGCTGTCCCACGAAGGGGCCACCCGTCACCCGCGCAACGGCCCCGACCCCGGCACCCGCGCCCCGTCCCGGAATCCGGCCACGAGCTCGCGCAAGGCCTCCTCGGAGCTGTGCCGCGCCTCCCATCCGAGGACCGACCGCGCCCGATCGGTCCGCATGATCGGCACCCGGGCCGCGATGTCCACCCACCCGGCGTCCGTCGGCTGCAACCGCAGCCGCCAGGTGAGCGTGACGAGTCCGCGGATCGCCCACATCGGCACCCGCACCGCGCCGCGCATCCCGAACGCCCGCGCCATCCTCGGCGGGGTGAGCACGGGTGTGGCAGCGATGTTGAACGCCCCGCCGGCACGCCGGTCGATCGCTCGCCAGAAGGCATCGGCGACGTCGTCGGCGTGCACGGCCTGGAACACGAACGCGAGCGGCAGGGGCAGGACCGCCCAGCGGATCCACCGGACGACCGACATCGGCACGAGGCGGCCGAGGAAGAGCCCGCGGAGTTCGGCGGCGGCGCTTCGCTGGAAGACCAGGCCGGGTCGCAGCCGCGTCACGACGACGGACGGGTGGGCGGCCGCGAACGCGTCCATCGCCGCCTCGTTCTCGGCCTTGTGGATCGAGTACGTGGCGGTCGGGATCCCGGTGACGGGGAACTCCTCGTCGACGGGCGTCCGCTTGCCGTCCACGTCGACCCCGCGGTACGCCCCCACGGACGAGGCGACGACGACCTGGGGCACCTCGACCCGGGCGACGGCCTCGAGGACGCTGGCGGTCCCGGTCACGTTCGTCCGGTACTGCGCCGGGATGTCGTGCGTCGGCTGCAGGGCCCAGCCGAGGTGCACGACGGCGTCCGCGCCCCGGAACACGGCGGCGAGCTGGTCGACGGCGTCCGGGGCACCGATGTCGACGGCGTGCCAGACGGCCACCCCGTAGGGCTCGGCGCGGAGGTCCGGTAGCCGCCGCGCCACCCCGACGACCTCGACGGCGGTGCCCTCGGCCCGGACCGTCGTCAGCCGCCGGAGCACCGCGGTCCCCAGGTTGCCGGTCCCGCCGACGACGACGATCCGCATCAGGCCGCGGCCATCGCGGGGTCGAGCACGACCTTGACGCAGCCGTCCTCCTTCTTCTGGAACACCTCGTACATGTGCGGGGCGTCCTCGAGCGAGACCCGGTGGGTGGTCAGGTCGAGCGTGCCGAGCGGGTCCGACGGGTCCTGCACGAGCGGCATGATGTCGTCGATCCAGTGCTTCACGTTGCACTGCCCCTCGCGGACGGTGATCTGCTTGTCGAAGAGCGTCATCATCGGCATCGGGTCGGCCATCCCGCCGTAGACGCCGCTCAGCGACACCGTGCCACCGCGGCGGACGAGGTCGATCGCCGCGTGCACCGCGGCGAGCCGGTCGATGCCGGCGGTCTCGATCGCCTTCTGCGCGAGCTTGTCGGGCAGGAGCCCGGCGGCGCGCTGGGCGAAGCCGGCGACCGGGTTGCCGTGCGCCTCCATGCCGACCGCGTCGACGACGCCGTCGGGTCCGCGCCCGTCGGTCAGGTCGACCAGCTGCGGGACGACGTCCTTCGTCAGGTCGAACACCTCGGCGCCGTGCTTCGCTCCGAGGTCGCGGCGGACCTGCTCGGGGTCGACGGCGAGCACCCGGTAGCCGAGGTGCGCGCCGATGCGGGCGGCGAACTGGCCGACCGGGCCGAGGCCGAGCACCGCGAGCGTCCCGCCCTCGGGGACGTTCGCGTGCTGCACGGCCTGCCACGCCGTGGGCAGGATGTCGCTGAGGAACAGCCAACGGTCGTCGGGCGTGCCGTCGTCGGGGATGACGATGGGCCCGTAGTCGGCGTGCGGCACGCGGAGGTACTCGGCCTGGCCGCCGGGCACCTGGCCGTACATCTTCGTGTAGCCGAAGAGCGCGGCGCCGGAGCCGTACTCGGTGACCTGGGTGGTCTCGCACTGCGACTGGAGTCCGCGTTCGCACATGTAGCAGTGCCCGCACGAGATGTTGAAGGGGACGACGACGCGGTCGCCGACCTTCAGGTTCGTGACGGCGCTGCCGACCTCCTCCACGATGCCCATGGGCTCGTGCCCGAGGACGTCGCCCCTGTCGATGTACGGCCCGAGCACCCGGTACAGGTGCAGGTCGGAGCCGCAGATCGCCGTGGAGGTGATCCGCACGATCGCGTCGGTCGGCTGCTGGATGGTCGGGTCGGGGACGGTCTCGACGGACACCTTCTCGGTGCCCTGCCAGGTCAGTGCGCGCACGTCGCGTTCCTCTCGTGGTCGCTTCGAGTCGGCCAGGAGGCGCGGCTCGTCTCCTCTTGTCGGTACCCGCCCGCCCCGTGGTGCGTTCCCAGCCCCGTCCGACCAGCGCGGTCCGTGGCGGACGCGAGCCGCGCCTCCTGGCCCGGTCCCCGTGGTCCCGGTGGCCGATCGGCCAACCGGATCGTCCCGGGAGCCGATGCGCCCGACCGGCCGGTCACCCGATGCTGGTGCGGATGGACCACCGCACCACCCGCCGCTCCCTGCTCGCCGGAGCGGGCGCCCTGCTCGCGGCCGGAGCGCTCGCCGCCTGTGCGCCCACCGGACCGCGACGGGAGGCCGTCGCGACGCACTCGCCGACCCCGACGCCCGTCCCGTCTCCCACCCGGACACCGACGCCGACGCCGACGTGGGTGCAGCCGACGCTCACGAGGACACCGCTGCCGGCAGGCACCGTCACCGGACTGCCCGCCGGGACACCCGGGATCGCCTGGACCGTGGACGACGGCGCGTCATCCGACGTCGTCGGCGCCTACGCCCGCTTCGCGGCCGAGACCGGCACCCGGCTCACCTTCTTCGTGAACGGCGTCCGGCCCTCCTGGACGGAGCACGCCGACGTGCTGCGGCCCCTCATCGCGTCGGGGCAGGTGCAGATCGGCAACCACACCTGGGACCACCTGGCCCTGACGAAGCTCGGCGACCAGGCCATCGAGGACGAGCTGACCCGCAACCACGAGTTCATCGAGCGGACGTTCGGCGTCGACGCACGCCCGTACTTCCGACCGCCGTACGGGTACCACGACGCCCGGGTCGACGCCGCCGCCGCACGGGTCGGCTACACGACACCGCTGCTCTGGTACGGGACGCTCGCGGACTCCGGCGACATCGGCGCCGGACAGATCGTCGGGTTCGCCGACCAGTGGTTCACGCCGGGTCGGATCGTGATCGGCCACGCGAACTTCCCGGGGACCATCGGCGCGCTCCCCCGGCTGGGCGCCCTCGTCCGGCAGCGTCGGCTCGGGACCTACACACTCGACGACGTGTTCTCACGCTGACCCTGCTCCGATGACGTCGGGGGCCGGGCCGAGTCGCCGGCCGAAGCACACCGAGTTCGTCGACCCGGCGTAGGCACCGAAAGGCGGGATCGCCGTGTACCCCTCGCGCTCGTAGAACCGGATCGCGTCGGGCTGCGCCGTGCCGGTCTCGAGGACCACCGAGCCTGCGCCCGCCCGCACCGCTTCCTGCTCGAGCCGCCGGAGCACCGCCGTCGCCACACCGGTCCCCCGAGCGGACGGCGCCGTGTACATCCGCTTGATCTCCACGACCCCGGCACCGAGGACGTCGTCGGGGAGCGGCCGGAGCCCGCCGCAGGCGATCGCGGAGCCGTCCTCCCCACACGCCAGGACGAACACCGGGACGTCGGCCGCGGTCGGCGGGACGCCGGGCTCGTGGTCGTCCGTCCCGTAGCGCGCGTCGAGCTCCTGCCGCTGTGCTCGGCGGAGCCGGTCGGCGTCCGCGTGGTCGAACGGGACGGTCGTGATGGTCCAGCGCATGGCGATCCTTTCGGTAACGATCGTTACGGTAACACCTGTTACGCTTCCGGTGTGCCCCGGACCCGAGACGACGCCGCCCAGCGGACCCGGTTGTCCGAGGCCGTCTTCACCACCCTCGCCGACCTCGGTCCGACCGGCCTGACGCTCCGCGCCGTCGCCGAACGCGCCGGGTGCACGACGGGGCTCGTCCTCCACACGTTCCCCGACAAGCGCGCCCTCCTCCTGCACGCCCGACAGGTCCTGCACGACCGCACCAGGGTCCGTGCCGACGCACTCGAGGCGAACGCCCCGGATGCGGCAGCAGCGGTGCGGGCGGTGGCCGGCGGCGCACTCGCCGTCGATGCCGGGCGCCTCGCCGAGGCCCGGGCGTGGGTCGCGTTCCTCGCCGCCGCGCTCGGTGACCCCGTGCTGCGCGACCAGCACGTGACGAACAGCCGCTCCTTCGCCGGGCGACTCGCTCGACTGCTCGCGCTCGCGACCGGCCTGGCGGATGCGGTGTGTGACGACCGCGCGGCTGCCCTGATCGCGACCGTCGAGGGGATCACCGCGCTGGCCGCGGGCGACCCCGAGCGGTGGACGCCCGAGCGACAGGTCGCGGCGCTCGACCTCGTGCTGGACGCGGCGCTGACGCCCTAGCCCCGCCGGCCCGGCCCCGGCCCCGACCCCGACCCCGACGGGCGGTCTGGCTACTCGGGTGGGCCGGGCTGCGCGCGGCGGCCCGGCTGCTTGACGCGCAGCTCAGGTCGCGACCGGATCGGCGAGGACCGCCCCCAGCACCGCCTCGTGCTCCGCGCGGTCCCCGGGCCCGGCGCTCCCCGCGAGCATGATGAGCGCCTTCCAGAGCGCCCAGCCCCGCGCCCGCGCCCAGGTGCCGGCGTCGAGGCCGACGGCGTCGCGGAACACCCGTCGCGCCTCCGGGTCGAGGAACGTCCAGGCGAGGACGAGGTCGCACGCCGGGTCACCGACACCGCACGTGCCGAAGTCGATCACGGCCGAGAGCCGTCCGTCCCGGTCGACGAGCAGGTTGCCCGGGGCGACGTCGCCGTGGAACCACACGGCCGGCCGGTCCCAGGCCGAGGCGGTCGCTGCGCCCCAGACCGCCTCGCACGCATGACGGTCGACGTCGTCACCGAGCCGGTCGAGCGCCGCGACCACCTCGGGCGCGGAGTGCGACGGGTGCGCTCCCCGGTGGAACGAGTGCGCCCCGGCGACCGGACCGTCACCCGCCGGCACGGCCCGCAGCTGCCGGAGCACCGCACCGACGTCGGCGGCGAGGGTCCGTCGGTCGAGGGTCGAGGCCCGAGCAGCGACCGTACCGTCGATCCAGCGCCGGACCGACCACGGGAACGGGTAGTCCTCGGCCGGGACCCCCAGTCCGACCGGCTCCGGAACCGGGACGTCGAGCCGCGCCGCGAGGTACGGCAGGACCCGCTGCTCCTTCTCGACCGCTGCGACGTACCCGGCCGCGCTCGGCAGCCGGACGGCCAACTCGCTGCCGAGCCGGTAGGTGCGGTTGTCCCACCCCTGCGCATCGACCTCGCGGACGGGCAGCCCGGCCCACTCCGGGAACTGCGCGGCCACGAGCCGTTCCACGAGCGCGGCGTCGATGCGGGGTCGGGGCACCTCGGTGTGCATGCGCCCAGGCTAGGCTCCGCCCATGTCGACCGTGTCCGAGCTGCTGACCACGAACCTCCACGACGTCTTCGGGAACCGCGACGCTGCCGCACGCCGCGCTGCGATCGAGCGGACGTACTCCCCCGACGTGACCTTCACCGACCCCGAGGGGACCGTCACCGGCTGGGACGCCCTCGACCAGAAGGCCGCAGGGATCCTCGACGAGGCGCCCGGTGCGTTCCAGTTCGTCGAGGAGGGGCGTCGCTACGTCTCCGAGCACCACGGGGTCCTCGCGTGGGGCTTCGGCCCGGTCGGTGCGCCGGCGGTCCGGGGTGTCGACGTCATCGAGGTCCGGGACGGTGTCGTCGTGTCGCTCACGACCGTCCTCGCGGAGCCCACCGCCTCCGACTGAGCCATCGCCGGGTGGCGCCGTCCGACGTCTGGACGGTGTCAGCGCCCCGGCCTGCGGGGTCAGCCGCGCAGTCGGTCGCGTTCCGCCGGCGGAAGGTGCTCGGTCGCCGTCACCCGCGCCGCGGGGGTGAGGAACCGCCCCTGCCGTTCGAGGAACGCGACGAGCGCGTCCTCGGACGCCCGCTTGCCGGTCTCGCGGAGCACCCGGCCGAGCGCTGACTGCACGGTGTCGTTCCGCTCCCGCACGAGCCGCCCCGCGATGGCGAGCGGCACCTCGGCGTCACCCTGCTTCGCGAACGCCAGGGTGGCCACGACCGCGATCCGACGGACCATCGCCACGTCGGACTTCACGAGCGCGAACAGCGGTCCGGTCGAGCCCCCGACGAGCGGGCCACCCACGAGCTCCTCCGCTCCGAGGTCGACCAGCACCGTGTCGTCGAACCGCTCCGCCTTCGCCGCCGACAGATACTCGTCGGTCAGCTCCGGGTCCGGGTGCTCTCGCATCGCCTGCACGAGGAGCAGGACGGCGACGAGCCGCGCGCCCCGGTCCTCGCTCCAGAGCAGCGCGGACCGCTCACCCTCGTCGAGGTCGGCGAACTGCCGCGCGACGCGTCGCGCCGCCGGCACGTCACCGGCTGTGCGCGCGAACGCCGCGAGCACGGCCTCCGCATCCGCGGGGTTCCGTCCACCGCCGGACTGGAGGCGCGTCACGCGACCTCCCCGGCCGTCGCCTCGTTCCGCGGTGCGGTCCGGCGACCGCGGCGCAGGACGATCACCGCGACCACCAGGAGGAACGCGGCGAAGAGCCAGGTGCCCACCTGCGGATCGACGAGGCGGGCGATCCACGCGCCTCCGGGAGCGCAGATCGCGGCCGTGACGCCGATCGTGAGGCCGACCCGGAGGTCCACCGCTCGGCGCCGGACGTTCGCCACCGTGCCCGAGACGGACGTCGGCACCATGGTGAGCAGCGAGGTGCCCTTCGCGAGCAGGTCGCCCGCGCCGAGCGCGACCTCGAGCCCCGGCACGATGACGACCCCGCCGCCGACCCCGACGAGCCCGGACAGCACGCCCGACAGCAGCCCGAGCAGCAGCAGGACGATCGCCTCGACCACACCGAAGTGCACCTCGCCCCCGCGCGTGGGCACCGCCACGAAGAGCGAGACGAGCACGACGGCGATGAACCCCACGAAGATCCACGGCAGGACCCGCAGTGGCAGCGCCCGCAGGAGCCGCGCGCCGATCGGGGCACCGACGACGCTGCCGACCGCCAGGGTCAGGGCCGCGAGCCAGTGCACCTCGCCCTGCACGCCGTACGTGATCGCCCCGACGACGGCCGCGGGGGCGATCGCCACGAGGGACGTCGCCGATGCCCGGCGCTGGTCGAGGTGGAGGAACGCCATCAGGGCCGGCACGACGATGACCCCGCCGCCGACGCCGAACAGGCCGGAGAGGATCCCCGCCACGATCCCGATCGCCACCAACACGATGACCCGTCCGCCGCGCTTCTCCATCCCGTCCACCCTACGGCCGACGTCGAACGATCAGGACGCGAGGGCCTCGGTCGCCGGACGATCGCCCCGGGCAAGGTTGAAGCCCACCACCGCGGCAACGGTGATGGGCTCCGAGTTGCTCTCCGAGTGGAGTGCCAGAGGGACGCACAGTGTCCCGAGCGTTTCGCTCGGAGCCAGCATACGTGACCCCGGTCACGGACGCACCCCTCGGCACCCCGCTCCTGGTGTCCGCCGGCGCTGACACACCGGAGGCGGTCTCGATGTCGAAGGACAACGGGTCCGAGCCCAGGCGTCGGGTGTCCTGGTTGCCGGTCGCGAGCTTGCTCGTGGCTGTCGCCAGGCTCCTGCTCGACGTCTGGCGGAGGGACTGAGACGGCGGCCCGCACTCGACTCGGGTGCGGGCCGTTCCACTACCGGAAGTGCAGCAGCGTCAACGGGTCGAAGAGCGACCCCGCCCGCCGGGTCTCGACGTGCACGTGCGGCCCGGTCGACTGCCCGGTGTTGCCGGACTTCCCGATCTCGGTGCGCACGGACACGATCTGCCCCGGCTTGACCTCGATCGCGCTGAGGTGCGCGGTGAGGACCGTGACGTTGCCGTAGGTCACGACGATGTAGTTGCCGTACGACGCGTTGTTCGCGACGGTGCTCGTCACCGTGCCGGTCCCCGAGGCGTACACGGGCGTGCCCACCGCAACCGGGGCGTCGGCGCCCTGGTGGTACCGCGGCACGTGCCCGGCGCCGCGGTCGTCGCCGTAGCGTCCGGAGATCTTGGTGCTCGCGACCGGCCACATCATGCCCGTGACGGGCTTGGTCGACCAGACGCGGGTGTCCTTGCCGCCGTAGAGCACGACGTTGCCGTCCACCTGCACCATGAGCGTGCCGGCGCCCGCGGTGCCGGTCCGCGAGTTCCAGAGCGTGACCTTCTTCTGTGCGGCGTCGCGACCGACCACGGCGAAGTTGCCGTCCTTGCGCAGCTCTGCCCAGGCGCCCGCGTGCCCGGCGGTCCCGGACTGCCAGACGACCTTGCGGTTGACGGTCTGCACGAGGTTGCCGTCGGTCTGCATCGTCAGGCGACGGGTGCCGCTCGTGTCCGAGCTGAGCACGGTGCCGGAGTAGATCGAGTTGCCGGCGGGCACGACGCCCTGCTGGCTCGTCCAGTTCACGATCGCGGTCTTGCCCGAGTAGAGGCCCATCGTGCCGTCGGCGCGGACCGCGAACTCGGTGGACTGCGCGGTGCCGGCGGAGGCCCAGCGGACGATGCGCTTGCCGTTCCGCAGCAGGTCGACGGCGCGGTTCCGCCCGATCGTCAGCACGGCACCGGGCTGGTTCGAGGTGTTGGACGCCCAGAGCACCTGGTTGCCGACGCCGTACTCGACGAGGTTGCCGTCACCCTGCAGGATCAGCCGGAACTGGCCGTTCGGCGAGGTCACCGAGTCGCCGGGCTGCAGCGTCGTACCGGCAGGCGCCTTCCCCGTGTAGACCACGGCTGCCGACGCCGGCTCGGCGATCCCGACGGCACCACCGGCGACGACGACGATGGCCACGACCGCGGCTGCGAGTCGTGGGAGTCGGCGAGCGCGCGCGACGGAGGACGGTGTGCTGGTCATGGAACCCCTGATCTGGATCCGGCCGAGCCCCTGCCGACCGTTCGGCGACGCGCTCTCGACACGCCGCCGAACGATGGTCACCTTTTCGTGGAGCCCGCACAACCCCATTGCCCGGACCGGACAACCCCAGTTCCGGGGGCACTCCATGTCGTCAGGGCATCTGGAAGAAGGCCTTCGGGGCGCCGAGCAGGGCCTCGAGCTTGTGGAACGACTGCGTCCACCCGGCGATGTTCATGTCCCGCATGACCTCGGGGAAGGGGCCCTGGGTGAGCGTGACGACCGTGCCGTCGCCGTCCTCGGCGAACTCGAGCGTGAGGGACAGCGGCGTCCCGTCCTCGATGCCGGGGATGCCCTCGGCGGTCGACGTCCCGACGATGATCCGGTTCTCCTCGACCTCCTGGAGCGTCGACTGCACGGGCGAGGCCCACCCGGGGTCGTCGTTGCTCACCATGGTGAGGTTCCAGGCCCCACCGACGCGGGCGTCGACCTCGACGGTGGCGACGGGGACGTGGAAGCCGAGCGGCCCGAACCAGAGCGCGAGCTGTGCGGGGTCGACGAACGCGCGGTAGACGTCCTGGACGGGGTACGCGAACCGGTGGGTGGCGTGGGCGGTGAACTGCTCGGTCATGACTGCTCCTGCTGGTCGTCGGACGGGACGGTGGGTGCTGTGGACGCGCCGCCCACGGTGGCGGGCGGACGCTGGGAGGCGAGCAGCGCCTCCAGGCTGTCGAACCGGCGGTCCCAGACCGGCTGCAGCCCGCTCAGCCACCCGGCGAGCTCGGTGACGGCCTCGGGCCGGAGCCGGCAGGTGCGCCACGTGCCGTGCCGCTCACGGGTGATGAGACCGGCGCGTTCGAGGACGCCGAGGTGTCGGGAGATCGCCGGTGCGCTGACGTCGAACGGCTCGGACAGGTCGGTGACGGTCGCCTCGCCCTTCCCGAGTCGCTCGACGATCCGCCGACGGATGGGGTCGGCGAGGGCCGAGAGGACGGCGTCGACGCGGTCGGTGGTCATCGTCGCCTCCTTGGTGAACACTGCGGTTAATTAACCGCTGCGTTCAGTATGCGCGCACCCGCGGATGCACGCAAGGACAGGATGGGACCATGCCGACGCCGAACCCCGCCTTCATCCCGCCCGCCCCCACGACCACGCGACCGGACCTCGCCGGCACCTTCGGCATGGTCGCCTCGACGCACTGGATCGCGACCGCCACCGCGCAGTCCGTGCTCGAACGGGGCGGGAACGCGTTCGACGCCGCGGTCGCCGGAGCGTTCGTGCTGCACGTCGTCGAGCCGCACCTGAACGGCCCCGGCGGCGACCTCACGGCGGTGTTCGCGACCGAGGACGACCCGACGCCGACCGTGCTCGTCGGCCAGGGGCCCGCCCCGGCCGGTGCGACACCGGAGCACTACCGCGCCGAGGGGCTCGACCTCGTCCCGGGAGCCGGTGCCCTCGCCGCCACCGTGCCGGGTGCCGTGGACGCCTGGCTCCTGCTGCTGCGCGACCACGGCACGTGGGAGCTCGCCGACGTCCTCGCACCAGCCGTCGGCTACGCGCGGGACGGCCACCCGGTCGCACCGGCGGTGGTCCGGACGATCACGGCGGTGCGCGGGTTGTTCGAGGAGCACTGGCCCACCTCCGCCGCGCAGTGGCTGCCGGGAGGCACGGTGCCGGCCCCGGGGGACGTGGTGCGCAACGAGGCGCTCGCCTCGGTCTTCGAACGGCTCGTCGCCGCCGGGAGCGGCGTCGACGGCCGGAGCGCGCGCATCGACGCCGCCCGCGGCGAGTGGGCCGAGGGCTTCGTCGCCGAGGCGATCGACCGGTTCGTCCGCCAGCCGCACCGCCACGCGTCCGGGACCGACCACGCCGGCGTGATCCGGGCGTCGGACCTCGCGGCCTTCCGGGCGACCTACGAGCCGACGACGACGGCGGAGTTCCGCGGGTGCACCATCGCGAAGACCGGGCCGTGGGGACAGGGTCCGGCGCTCCTGCAGACCCTGCGACTGCTCGAGCCGCTCGACGACGCACGGCTCGACCCCGCGACCGAGCTCGGCGCGCACACGATCGTCGAGGCGCAGAAGCTCGCGCTGGCCGACCGCGAGGCGTTCTACGGCGACGGCGACGTCCCCCTCGACGTCCTGCTGTCGGATGCGTACACCGATGAGCGCCGAGCCCTGATCGGGGACCTGGCGTCGGCCGAGCTGCGGCCCGGGACCGTCGAGGGCGTCCGACACACGATGCCGCCGGTCCGGACGTCGCACGAGGCCTCGGCCGGAGCCGCCGGGTCAGCGGGCGAGCCGACGGTCCGCATCGAGCGGGACGCCCCGGCGGTCGCGCCCGTCGAGGACCGCGGCGAACCGTTCGTGGCCCCGGACGGCGAGACCCGCGGTGACACGTGCCACATCGACGTCGTCGACCGCTGGGGCAACATCGTCAGCGCGACCCCGTCCGGCGGCTGGCTGCAGTCCTCGCCGACGATCCCGGGGCTCGGTTTCTGCTTGGGTACCCGCCTGCAGATGACCTGGCTCGAGGAGGGCACGGCCTCGACCCTCCGCCCCGGCGAGCGCCCGCGCACGACGCTCACCCCGACCCTGGTGCTCCGCGACGGCGTCCCGGTCGCCGCGGTCGGCTCACCGGGTGGCGACCAACAGGACCAGTGGCAGCTGCTGTTCCTGCTCCGCTGGATCGTCGGCGGGTACTCCCCGCAGCAGGCCATCGACGCGCCCGCCCTGCACACGACGTCGTTCCCAGGGTCGTTCTGGCCGCGCACGTGGGAGCCGGCTGGACTCGTGGTCGAGGACCGGATCGGCGACGACGTGATCGCCGGGCTCGAGGCGCGCGGGCACGTCGTCACCCGCGCGGGCGACTGGACGCTCGGCCGGCTGTCGTGCGTGACGCGGGACCAGGCGACCGGGGTGCTCGGCGCGGCGGCGAACCCGCGGGGCGCGCAGGGCTACGCCGCGGGACGGTGACCCGGTAGCGCGCGGCTCCGCGTCTCCGCGTCTCCGCGTCTCCGCGTCTCCGCGTCTCCGCGTCTCCGCGTCAGAGCGTCGGCACCACGACCGCGCGGCCCGAGAGCTCGCCGGCCTCGAGCTTCCGGTAGGCCTCGAGCGCGTCGGACAGTGCGTAGCGCTCGACGTCGGGGACGATCTGCCCCGCACGGTACATCGCGACGACCTCGTGCAGGTCCTCGACGGTGCCCCAGTACGTGTTCGTGATGGTCGACTCGTACGGGGTCCGGAAGAAGTTCCACTCCGTGGTGCCCCCGGCGATGCCGACCACGGTGCACCGCCCGCCGATCGCCATCGAGGCCTGGGCGAGGGTGATCGTCGGTGTCGCCCCGACGAAGTCGAACGCGGCGTCCACCCCGCGCCCGCCGGTGATCTCGCGGATCGCAGCGGCCTGGTCGGGGCCACCCGGCACGGTGATCGCCCCCCGGGCGGCCGCGCGGTCCATCGCGTCCTGCTTCGTGTCCGTCGCGATGACGGTCGCCCCGGTGAGGGCCGTGAGGATCTGGACGGCGATCTGCCCGAGTCCGCCGAGGCCCACGACGAGGGCGTACCTGCCACCGCCGGCCAGGTTCGGCAGCGAGGCCTTGATCGCGTGGTACGGCGTGAGCGCGGCGTCGCTGAGCGGTGCGGCCGCGATCGGGTCGGCATCGCCCAGCGGCACGAGGTTGCGTGCCGGCACGGTGACGTACTCCGCCATCCCGCCGTCGCGCCCGAGGCCGATGCCCGCGTACGGGTTCGTGGCGGCGTTGTCGCAGTACGTGTCCTGCCCCCTCGAGCAGTACGAGCAGTGTCCGCAGCCGACCGGGCCGTAGACGAGGTAGGCGTCGCCCACGGTGAAGCCGGAGACGCCGTCGCCGAGTTCCTCGACCCAGCCGGAGTTCTCGTGCCCGAGGACGAACGGGGGCTGCTGCGCTCCAGGCTGCCCCACCTGGAACTCGCGGTAGACGGCGACGTCCGAGTGGCACGCACCGGCACCGGCGACCTTGAGGAGCACCTCCCCCGGACCCGGGGTGGGCTTCGGGACGTCCGTGAGGGACGGGAACGTCTGGAACTGTTCGAACACGACGGCGCGCATGGGGTCTCCTTTGAACCCCGCCAGATTACACCTGTCGCTCAGGACGACAGCTGTGGCTCATCCGTGCTCGACACCTGCCGCCCGCCGACCGGGCCGCGGTCGAACCGAGCGCCCCGGGCGCGCGACCGCGAGGCGACCATGCCGGTCAGCACGAGCCACCCGATCGGCCCGGTGAACACGAGGAGCAGGATCCACATCCCGGTGTGGTCACGGTCGTGCAGGCGTCGGACGAGCAGCGACCACCGCGGCACGACGGTCGCGATCACCGCGGCGAGCAGGACCGCGTCCCACGCGTCCGGCCGGACGTCCCGGGGACCCGAGCCCCAACCGAACCAGGCCCCCTGCTCCACCTCGACGAGGTGGAAGGACACCCGCGGCGAGACGACCGCCCCGAACGGGTCCGCGTACAGCTCCCACCGTCCGCCCGTGCCGTGCACGCCGACGATCCAGAGCGCCGCCGCCGTCAGGGCGAGCTCGAGGGCGATCACCCACCAGAACTCCGTCCGGCTCGCCCACCCGTGGAACCGCCAGCCCTGCGTCCAGAACCGCACCCACGCGACGACCGGGTTCGTCACGTCGACCGACCCCGGCTCGAGCACGCGGTCGCGGAAGCCCGCGGTCACCCTGTCCCCCATGCGCCCGATCGTAGGGCAGACCTGCGTCTTCCCCGAGAGCCCTCGCGAGAACGCGCGTTCTCTGATTGACTCGGCGTCGGCGGTCCCGATCGGGACCGATCCCCCACACGAAAGGAGCGGTCATGCCCACGCGCACCGCACGCACCGCCTGGAACGGCGGCCTCAACGACGGTTCCGGCCAGGTCGAGCTCTCCAGCTCGAAGGTCGGCACGTACGACGTGTCCTTCCCGAAGCGTGCCGCCGACGACGCCGGCGGCACCACCAGCCCCGAGGAGCTCATCGCAGCCGCGCACTCCGCGTGCTACGCCATGCAGTTCTCGGCCGTCCTCGGCGAGGCGGGCGGCACGGTCGAGGCGCTCGACGTCAAGGCCGACGTCTCGCTCGGCCCGGACTCGGCCGGCGGGTTCAAGCTGACCGGCATCGTCCTCACCGTCTCCGGCGAGGTCTCCGGCATCGACGAGGCGACCTTCCTCAAGGCCGCCGACGAGGCGAAGGCCACCTGCCCCGTCTCGAAGGCGCTCACCGGCGTCGACATCGAGCTCCACGCGACCTTCGAGCAGTAGGCGTTCGACGCGCGGAACGGGAGGCGCGGTGCCGGTCGGCACCGCGCCTCCCGTCTGCGTACGTTGACGGCATGCCACGTCCCGCACCCTGGACCCACGTGTCCCTCTGGCTCGGCCTGGCCGCCCTCGTCGTCGGCGTCGTGCTGCTCCTCACCACCCCGACCTCCACGGTCGGCTTCGCCAGCGTCGCACCCCGGGTCGACTACGCCTTCGTCGCGGGTTCCCTGGCCTGGCGGTCGACGGTCGGGCCGGTGCTCGTGCTGGCAGGCGCCGTCGTCGCGTCGTTCGCCGCGGGACGGCTCAGCGCACAGCGTCGGCACTGAGGGCGTCCAGCGGACGTCCGGACTCGAGCGTCGACGACTGGCACGATGGCGGGATGGCCGAGCAGTCCCTCCCCGGAGCCAGACCCGGGCGTCCACCACGGCCACGCGTCCGGAACCTCGCGCAGCACGACATCCGCGATGCCCGGGCCCGGCTCCGCGGCACGATCTACGAAGAGGTCGTCCCGGACACCAGGGCCCGCGAGCAGTACTCGCCGGTGCAGATCGTCGACTTCTGCCTCGACCTCGCCGAGGTCATGCTCGCCTCGGGCGCGGACACCCGGAGCGTCGAGACCGCCGTCGTCGCGGTGTCGACGAAGTGGAACCTCGCACCGCTCGACCTCGACTTCTCGGGCAGTTCGGTGACGATCCAGTACGCGCCGGCCGACCACCCGCCGCTGGTGAAGGTCCGCACGGTGCAGTCCGACGGCTCGGACCTCGACCGGTTGGCGCGGGCGAACCAGATCGTCGACGACCTCGTGCACGACGAGCGCGACATGACCTCCGCCGTGAGCGCCCTCGTCGCCGTGCTCCGGCTGCCGCCCCGGTGGCCGCGGTGGTCGGCCGACGTCGGGCTCTCGATCCTCGGCATCTCGATCGCGATGCAGGCCGGCGGTGGCTGGCGGGCGGGGCTCGGCGCGTTCGTGCTCATGCTCGGCATCATCGTCTCGGGCCGGTGGCTGACCGGCCGGGGCTTCCCGCAGTTCTTCGTCTCCGGTGCGCAGGGTGCGGTGGCCTCGGCGATCGGCACGCTCGCGATCTGGGCGGGCGTGCTGCACCCGGGGCAGGCGGCGACGATGGTGGCCGCGCTCGTCGTGCTCCTGCTCCCGCACCCGTCCCTCGTCACGTGGGCGCAGGACGCGATCTCGGGGTTCCGGGCGATGGCGGTGGCCCGGGCGTTCTACATCGGGCTCGTCATCGCTGCGATCGTCGTCGGGGTGCCCGCCGGCATCGCCGTGACGAAGTGGCTCCGGATCGAGGTGGATCCGTCCGGGATCGCCCTGCAGACCCTGCCGCTCTGGGCGTCCCTGCTGCTGACCGTCGTCTCGGCGGCCGCCAACTGCTTCGTGCAGCAGGCGAGCGCGCGGGTGATCCCGGTCGCCGTCGTGTTCTCGGTGGCCGCCGGTGCCGCTCTGCGTCTCCTCCGCGAGGTCGGCATCCCGCTGCTCGGAGCGACCTTCCTCGCCTCGGTGCTCCTCGGCGTGCTCGCGACGATCGCCGCCGCACGGATGCGGACGGCCGTGGCGGCGATCGCGGTGCCGGCGTTCTGCGGCGCCCTGCTGCCCGGTGTCGCCGTGTCGAGCGCCCTGCTCAACTTCATGTCCGGGTCGTCGAGCGCGGCGCTGGACTTCGTCGCGGCCGTCTCGGTCGCCCTGGCGATCGGTGCCGGGCTCGTGCTCGGCGGCCTCGTGGCGACGCCGGGGGCACGGCGGGCGCTCCGGCGGTCCCGACGGGTCGTCGTGCACTCGGTGCACAACGACACCACGGCGATCAAGGTCATCCGCGACTCGGGCTACGACCCCGGCAACGGCTCGACACCCCGCGGGCCGCGGCCGCGCTGAACCGGTGCCGGTGCCGGTGCCGGGCGAGCCCGCGGGCGACATCACGGGCTGGGCGACACCTCACGGACCGCAACGTGCGTGACGTGTCGCGCAGCCCGTGAGATCGCGACGCCGAGCGCCGAGCGGCGAGCACCCCGAGCCGAGCACCGAGCACCGAGTGCCGCGGGTCAGATCTCCCAGCCGCCGTCGCTCCACGTCGACAGTCGCCGTGCGGCCTGCGGCTCGTAGCGCTCCATCCAGCCGCGCTCGAGCCGCGTGACGGCCCGGTCGAAGGCGGGCACGAGGTCGAGGTCCGACCGCAGCAACGCCTGCAGCTGGAGTCCCTCGTAGAGCGCGATGAGCTGTTCGGCCCCGCGACGCGGGTCCATGGTGTGCGGCGCCCGACCGACCGCGATGTCGTGCTCGAGGCCGCGCTTGATCTGCGCGTAGAAGAGCTGGTAGCGCGACCGCAGGTACGACGCCATCGGGTGCTGCGGGTTGCCCGCGACCGAGAGCAGGGCAACGAGGAGCCGCATGAGGGCCGGGTCCTCGGCGTTCGACGCGACGATCCCGCGCAGGAGCTGGACCGTGGAGCCGTCGCCGACCTCACGCGTGACCTCGTCCATGCGGCCGCCGTTCCACCGGTCGACCGCGGCGAGCACGAGCCCGTCCCACGAGGGGAAGTGCTGGTGGAGCTCCTCCACCCCGATCCCGATGCGCTCGGCGACGAGTCCCGCGTGGGCCTCGTGGAAGGGAACGTCCCGCAGGAGGTCGACGGTGGCCCCCACGATCGTGATCCGCAGGTGCAGGGTCGCGGCCGCGGCGGCTGCCGCCTGCGTGTCCGCGCTGGTGTGTTCGAGCATCGTGCCCTCCGTCGGTCCCGGACGTCCTGTCCGTGTCGCCCACTGGGGGCAGGACCATCCAAACGGAGTTCGGGGGACAACAGCATCCCCGGTCCGGGTGTCGGCATGTCGGGGGACAAGCGATGCGGTTCGCAGCGCGTTCGCGGTCATCCGTGTGACGATGCCGTCATGACCCCGAACGACCCCACCGCGCAGGGACTGGCGACCATGGCCTCGGCCGGCTTCGAGTTCGGCGGCGACCCGGATCAGGTCGCCCACGACGTCCGGACCATGTGGGAGCAGCTCGGGCGGCCGACCGGCGCGTTCGACGCCGCGGCCCGGGCGATCGCCGCGCTCCCGCAGCGCCCCGAGGTCCCGATCGCCGACCAGGCCCGGCGCCGCGCGTTCGAACGGGCCGTCGGCATCAACCCGGTCGAGGTCGAGCTGGCCGCGGCGCTGTCCGCGCGCGAACTGCTCGAGCGTCTGGCGCGCACCTGCACTGCGCCGTGCTGACGACCGGTTGACGGAAGGACGGGAGGGACGGTGCCAGCTGGCACCGCCCCTCCCGTCCGCTGTCCGCCCACCGCTACGGCGTCGGCATGCCCCCGTCGACGTGCAGCGTCTCGCCCACGACGTAGGACGATTCGCCGCTCGCCAGGAACACGTACGCCGGCGCGAGCTCGGCGGGCTGGCCCCAACGGCCGAGGTAGGTCTGCTCGCCGGCAGAGGGCAGGGCCTCCGGCGGCTGCCCACCGGCGGGCTGGAGCGGGGTCCAGATGGGACCGGGAGCCACCGCGTTGACGCGGATGCCCTTCGGCGCGAGCTGCGCGGCGAGTCCCTTCGCCAGGTTGTTCACGGTCGCCTTCGTCGCGGCGTAGTGCACCAGGTGCGGCGACGGTGCGTACGCCTGGATCGAGGTCGTGTTGATGATCGTGGAGCCCGGCTGCAGGTGCGGCACCGCGGCCTTCGTGATCCGGAAGGTCGCGTAGGCGTTCGTCTTGAACGTCTCGTCGAACTCCTCGTCCGAGATCTTCGTGATGTCGTCGACGTTCTGCTGCTTGCCGGCGTTGTTCACGAGGATGTCGAGCCCGCCGAGCTGCTCGACGGCGTCGGCGACGAGCTGCTCGCAGACCTCGAGCGAGGTGATGTCACCGGGCAGCGCGACGGCCTTGCGACCTGCCGCCTCGACGAGGGCGATGATGCGGTCGGCGTCCTCCTGCTCCTCCGGGAGGTACGAGATCGCGACGTCGGCACCCTCGCGGGCGTAGGCGATGGCCACGGCCGCGCCGATGCCCGAGTCGCCGCCGGTGATGAGCGCCTTGCGCCCCGCGAGCCGACCGGCGCCGCGGTAGGTCTGCTCGCCGTGGTCGGCGGGGACGTTCTCCGCCATCTCCTGGTCGGTGCCGGCACCCTCGAGGTACTGCTCGTCCGGCTTCTTGTCGGCGTACATCTTCGTCGGGTCCTGCATGCTGTACTGGTCGATCTGCTGGTCCGTCATGTGGCCGACGGTACGCACCCGTCGCCGCTCCACCGCCCAGCCGGCTGTCCCCCGGCCCCTCCGACGGTGCGCGCCACCGGACCCCGGTCCGGGACCGTGACGCGTCACCGACGAATGTCACGGTCCGGTGACGGCCCGGCTCCGATTCGGTAACACCCGTCGTCCAGGACGGTCCGGCGTCGTACCGTCGAGTGGTGACCTTCCGGACCGTGCTGGCGCTGAGCGCCGCCGTGCTCGCCTTCTCGGCCGGCACGGTCGCCGTCGACGGCACGGTCGGCACCGGGACCGACCGGGTCACCGCCGCCGAACTCGGCCCGGGTCCGGTCCCCCACGAGACCCCGAGGGTCACGACCGCGAAGCTCAAGCGCGTCGACTCGATCGAGCTCGACGCCGAGTCGCTCGTGTTCCGACGCGGCGACAAGATCGTCACCGAGGCGTCGATGCGCGACGCCCGCACCATGGTCGGGCTCCTGAACCGCCTGCTCGGCACCCCGTCGCGTACGCAGACGGCCGAGGGTGTCGGCGGCGCCTGCTTCCCGTCCGGGACGACCTACACCTGGGGCGGCGCCGTCCGCGTGGCCGCGCTCACGACACCGGCTGCCGCCGGCAACGCGGTCGAGATCCGGGTCCTGCGGGACAGCGTGCGCTCCCGCACCGGCGACGAGGTCGAGCTGCACGGGCCGGGCGGCGTCCAGGTCGGCGACGACCTCCGCGCCGCGATCGAGGACGCACCGTCGACCGACCGCATGTCCCTCGGTTCCGACGACGCCCGCGCGTACCAGCTGCTCCTCGAACCCGGGTGGGCCCCGGAGCACGACGAGTCCGACCGCTCGGATGACGGCGACGCGGACGCCGACGACGACACCGCGGCCGGCCTCGGCACGAACGGCGTCTCCGCCCTGACCGACGACACCACCGTCACGGTGCTCGGATCACCGATGCCGGTGCACGCCAAGCGCTCCTGCTGACGGGCGCGGTCAGATCCGCAGCGTCGCCACCACCGGGAAGTGGTCGCTCGCGAACCACGTCTCCGGGCCGTCGTGGTCGATGACGACGCGGTCGACCCCGGCGATCCCCCGCGTGTAGACCCAGTCGATGCGCTCGCCCGAGTCCACCGGCGGCTCCCAGTCGTTGAACGTGGCCGTCCGGTCGGTGGGGTCCCCGCCGACGAGCCAGGCGTCCTCGAACCCGGCTGACTCGAGCACCCGTGACGCGGCACCCGCTCCCGCGGGCTCGTTGCAGTCCCCGGCGACCACGACCGGGCCCTCCGCCGTGCTGAGGCGCTCGACGAGGAGCGCGGTGCTCCGTGCCCGGACGTCGTCGCCGTGCGGACCGACCTCGTGGTCGAGGTGCGTCGTCAGGAGCGTGAAGGCCTCGCCCTCGGCATCGAGGAACCGCGCGTGGTTCGCCACGCGGGGGAACACGCTGCCCCAGGTGTTCGACACCGGCTCGTCCGGGGTGTCCGACAGCCAGAAGGTGCCCTCGTCGACGGGCCGGAGCCGACTGCGTCGGAAGAAGACGGCCGCGTGCTCGCCGGCGGTGCCGCCCTCGCGTCCCTGACCGACGTCGCCGTGGTCGGGGAGCCCGGCCCGGAGGTCGTCCATCTGGTGCGCGAAGGCCTCCTGCACGCACACGATGTCGGGGTCGTGCCGCCGGATCACGTCGAGCAGGACGGGCAGTCGAGCGGGCCAGTCGTGGGCGGGATCGGGGTTCTTGACGTTGTAGGTCATCAGGGTGATCGGACGCGCTGCGTTGCTCACCCGTCGAACCTACCCACCGCCGGACTCAGGGCACCAGGACCCGCCGCAGCGCGACGACCCCGTCACGCGCGCGGGTCTTCGCCGTGCCGACCGGCACGCCGAGTCGCTCGGCCAGCTCGGGCCCGGACATCCCGACCAGGTGCCGCAGGACGACTGCTTCGCGCTGACGACCGGGGAGCGCGGCGACGGCACGGTGCAGTGCCACCCGGTCGAGGACGCTCTCGGCCCGCTCGACGCTCGCGTGGTCGACGAGTTCCGTGTCCCGCGCACCGATCCGTCGGTCGCGGTCGCGGTCCGCCCGGCTCTTCCGGACGCGGTCGATCGCCCGGCGGTGCGCGATCGTCCGGATCCACGCGATCGCCGTGTGCGCCGGGTCGAACCGGTCGGCGATCTGCCAGAGCTCGAGGAACACGTCCTGGACGACCTCCTCCGCTTGCCACGGGTCCACCAGCTGGTGACGGACGTACCGTTCGACGAGCGGCCGGAAGCGCTGGTGCAGCCGGGTGAAGGCGTCACGGTCCCCAGCCGCGACGGCGAGGAGCAGCGCGCGTTCTTCGTCGCGCTCGGCGAGCAGGTCGTCGTCCACCCCCTGAATGTCACGTACGGCAGATGTACTTGCAAGTACACTCTGGGCATGCGCCGGTCACCCGCCCAGCTGCCCGCTCGCCGCACGACGCCGAAGGGCCTGGCGACCCGGCGGCGGATCGTCGACGCGGCGGCCGGACTCATGCTGACGCGCGGCATCGCGGGCACGACGCTCGACGACATCGGCGCAGCCGCCACCGTCGGACGGTCGCAGCTGTACCACTACTTCGTCGACAAGCAGGAGCTCGTGCGCGACGTCGTCCGGCAGCAGACCGACGCGATCATCGCCCGCCAGGGCCTGGACGACGAGGACCTCACGACCTTCGACGCGTGGCAGCGCTGGCGCGACCGGACGGTGCGGGGTGCCGAGGCGGGCGGCTGCGTCGGTGGCTGCCCGCTCGGGACGCTCGGCTCCGAGGTCGCCGAGCGGGACACCGACACCCGGGACCTCGTGGCCGCCGGGTTCGCCCGCTGGGAGCAGGCGTTCCGCGACGGCCTCGGCACGATGCGCGACCGCGGCCTGCTCGACCCCGACGCCGATCCCGCGGCGCTCGCGACGGCCGTGCTGGTCGCGCTCCAGGGCGGCCTGCTCCTGGCGCAGGTCCAGCGCGACGTCCGACCGCTCGCGATCGGACTGGACACGGCTCTCGAGGCGATCGGCCGGCACGCGGCCGGGGCCGGGGCCGGCGTCAGTTGATGCAGACGCCTTCCTTGCCGTAGCTCTTCACGTCGGTCGACGACGGCTTCGGCTCGGAGGACGCGGACTTCGTGGCGGCGGGCTTCGACGCCGTCGACCCGGCCTCGGACGAGCCGGAGCCGGCCGCCGGGCTCGAGGCACTGCTGCCGGCCGCGGGGACCGGGGTCACCGTCTTGCCGTCCGAGCCGAGCACCAGCGTCACGCCGGTCACCGCGCTCGTCCGGACCGCGACAGCGCCGGGGACGACGTTCACGACCGCCTTGGCCTGCTTCTCGAGGCCCGCCGGGTACTGCACCTGCGTGGCCTTCGTGAGGTCGGACGACCCGGGGGTCCCGACCTGGAAGCCGCGCGCCGTGAGGACCGTCCCGGCGGCGCTGGCCGCGCCGGTGACGCCGCTGCCGTTCAGCACGGTCACCGAGGTCGCCGCGGGCTGCGCGCGGCCCGCCTTGGTGTACTCCTCGGGCTCGCCGACGAGGTTCTGCACGAAGGCGGGCAGGCCGACCGTGTCCACCTCGACGATGGAGAGCGGTGCCCCGTTCACCGTGATCGTCGGGGTGCCGAGGGTCGGGATGGTCGCCGACTGGATGTTCCCCGGACGCAGGTTCCGCATCTGGGACGCCAGGTTGATCAGGTCGGTGTCGGTCTGGATCGAGCCGCCGACGGCCTTGAGGATGTTGCCCATCTTGATCGGGTTGAGCAGCGTCCCGGCGGAGAGCACCTTGCGGGCCTCCTGCGACAGGAAGTACTGCTGCCGGACGTTGCGGTCGAGGTCGCCGTTCGGCAGGCCGTGCCGCTGCCGGACGAAGGACAGCGCCTGCTTCGCGTCGAGGGTCGAGTTCCCCTTCGGCAGGTTCACGCCCGAGTACGGGTCGTTGACGGCGTTGTTGAGGCAGACGTCGACCGGACCGAGCTCCTTGACCACCTGGTAGAAGCCGAGCAACGAGACGCGCACGTAGTGGTCGATCGTCAGGCCGCTGAGGTTCTGGATCGTCTTGATGAGCAGCTTCGCACCGCCGGTGTCGCCACCGCCGTTGAGCGTGCCGTAGTAGAACGCGCTGTTGAGCTTGCCCTTGCCGACACCAGGGATGTCGACGTAGGAGTCGCGCGGGAACGAGATCATCGTCGCCTGCGATCCGTCGGCGTTGATGTGCAGGACGATCATCGTGTCGGTGTTCGTCGCGCCGCCGTCGGACGTCGTGCTCAGCTCCGCCATCTCCTCGGGCGTCGCGTTGTCCGGCCGGTGGTCGTCGCCGACCAGCAGGATGTTCTGCGCCTGGCCGTCGACGTCGTCCTTCTTCGTGGTGCTGCCGGTGATCGCGTTGATCTTCGTGACGCCGTTCGACAGCGATCCGTAGGCGTACGCGGCGTAGCCGCCACCGAGTGCGAGGCCCATGGTGAGCACACCCGCGATCGCGGGGAGCACCACCCCGCCGCGTCGCTTCTGGCGGCCGTGCCGCGGAGGCGTGAAGCCGCGGCGGCCGCGACCGATCGTCTGCTCGGGCTCGTTCGTCACCCGCAAACCATAACGGGCGGATGCTCTCCGAACATCAAACCTGCCTGGCAGGTCGCCGCGATCCCGCCGTCGCGCACTGACGGACCCGCGCACTGACGGACGGGAGGCGCGGTGCCGGCTGGCACCGCGCCTCCCGTCCGTCAGGTGGTCGCGTCCCGCGTCACCCGTCCCGCGTCAGGCGCGGGACGGGAGCAGGTGGATCGCCTCCATGGCGAGCTCGGCGGCGATCGGGTCCTTCGCGGTGACCGCGGCCTTGAGCTTCTCGAGCTCGGGCAGCACCACCTCGGCCGGGATCAGCTCGGCGAGCTCCGGCACCCGCAGCTTGAACGCGAGTCCGTCCGTCGTCGACCGGCAGAGCTGCTCGAGCGACGGGTTGCCGCAGTGATCGGCCCACAGCGCGTAGATGTCGGCGCCGTGGTGCGCGACGTCCCCCTGCCGCTGCGCCTCGACCTGCGCCGTCACGTCGTCGAGGGTCTTCACGACCTTCTTGCGCTGTGCGTCGGTGAACCGCGGCGTCGCGAGCCGGGCGACGCCGCCGTAGATGACGCCGAGCGTCCGGTACGCGTCGAGGAGCTCGTCCTTGGACGGCGCGGCGACCCGGGTGTACCGGTTCGGGGCCATCTCGATGAGTCCGGCGCGGGCGAGCTCGGCGAGGGCCTCGCGGATGGGGGTGCGGGAGACACCGAGCCACGCGATGAGGTCGTCGTCGTTGAGCCGTTCCCCGGGCTCCAGCGTGCCGTCCATGATCGCGTCCCGGATCTTGTCCTGCACGGTGTCGCGGAGGAGCTTCCGCTCGGCGGCGGGCTGCGTCGAAGGAACTGGCATGCGCCCAGCGTGTCACATGTGATGGGCCGCACGCGACAGGCGCGACGGCCACCAGGCCCGGCGTCCGAGGTCGTACGCGAGCGCCGGGACGAGCAGCGACCGGACCACGATCGTGTCGAGCAGCACCCCGAACGCGACCACGAACGCGATCTGCACGAGGAAGAGGATTGGGATGACGCCGAGCGCAGCGAAGGTCGCCGCGAGCACCACCCCGGCCGAGGTGATCACCCCGCCGGTGACGCCGAGTCCGCGCAGCACGCCCTCTCGCGGGCCGTGCTTGAGGGCCTCCTCGCGCACGCGGGTCATGAGGAAGATGTTGTAGTCCACGCCGAGCGCCACGAGGAACACGAACGAGTACAGCGGGACGCTCGGGTCGGCCCCGGGGAAGTGGAAGACGTGGTCGAAGACGAGGGCACCCACCCCGAGCGCCGCGGCGAACGACACGATCACGCTGCCGATGAGCACGAGCGGCGCCACGATGCTCCGGAGCAGCAGCATCAGGATGAGCAGGATGACCGCGAGCACGACCGGGATGATCAGGGTGCGGTCACGGATGCCGGTGTCGTTCGTGTCGACCGCGGTGGCCGTCGCACCCCCCACGATCGCGTCGGGGTCCACCCGCTCGACCGCCGTCCGGAGGTCGCGCACGGTCTGCTCGGCCGCGTCGGAGTCGGCCGGGTCGGACAGCGTCGCCTCGAGCAGGACGTCGCCGCGGGAGACGGTCGGGGTCGCACCGGCGGTGACGCCCTGGTTGCCGCTCGTCGCCACGGGGACGGTGCCGGACGGGGAGTCCTTCGCCGCCGCCACGACGCTGTCCACGCCGTCGACGCCGGTGATCGCGGCGGCGAGCGCGTCGGTCTCCGACGCGGCGCCGATGACCTGCGCCGGGCTGCCGGAACCGCCCGGGAAGTGGTCGGCGAGGACGTCCTGGCCGTCCCGCGCCTGCGAGCTGCCGATGACGAGGTCACTCTGCGGGACCCCGTCGGCCTCGAGCCCGATGAGGCCGCTGCCCATCGCGAGGAGCCCGACCGTGCACACGATCCAGACCACCCGGGAGCGTCGACCGACGAGCCGGCCCACCCGTGCCCAGATCCCGCGGGCGTCGGGCCCGGTCAGGGCGGGGTGCGCGCTGCCGTACTTCGGCCGGAGGGGCCAGAAGGCCGCACGCCGGAACGCCAGCAGGAGCGCGGGCAGCAGCGTGAGCGCCGCGAGGAGGCTGAACGCGATGCCGATGGCCGCGACGGGACCGAGCGCCTTGTTCGAGTTGAGGTCCGAGAGGAGCAGGCAGAGCACGCCGACGATCACGGTGCCGCCCGACGCCAGGATCGGTTCGAGGCTGCCCCGCAGCGCGGCCTTCGTCGCGTCCCACCCCGTGCGGTGGTCGCGGAGCGCCTCGCGGAAGCGCGCGGTGTAGAGGAGCGCGTAGTCGGTCGCCGCACCGATCACGAGGATCGACAGGATCCCCTGCACCTGGCCGTTCACCGTCACGATGTCGGCCTTGGCGAGCCACCACACGACGAGGATCGAGGCGCACAGGGCGAAGGTCGCGGTGCCGAGCACGAGGATCGGCAGGAGGGGTGAGCGGTAGACGACGATGAGGATCACGAAGACCGCGGCGAGCGCCACACCCAGCAGCAGGCCGTCGATGCCGGCGAACGCCTCGGTCAGGTCGGCGGTGAACCCGGCCGGTCCGGTGACGTAGCCCCGTACCCCGGACGGCAGGGCGTCCTCGACGTCGGCACGCACCGCCTCGACCGCGGTGCCGGTGTCGGCGTCCTGCGTGAGCGTCGCGACGATCTCGACCGCGTCGCCGTCCTCGCTGGGGATCACCGGGCTGACACCCTGCACGTCGTCGCGGTCCCCGAGTCGCTCCGCCAGGGTCGCGGCGGCACGCTGGTCCGCCGCGGTGAGGCCGCCGTCGCGTTCGAGCACGACGATCGCCGGGGCGCCGGACGCCTGCCGGAACTCCGACGCACGCTCCTGCACCCTGGTCGCGTCCGCCGACGCCGGCAGGAACGACGTCTGGTCGTTCGTGGACACCTCGGAGATCTTGCCGAAGAACGGACCGCCGACGGAGGCGATCGCGAGCCAGACCACGATGACGAGCGCGGGGAGGACGATGCGGATGAAGCGGGACACGACCGTGAGCGTACTCCGATCGTCAGCATGCTGACTACCAGGCAGCGTGCACCACCCGCTTCCGTAGACTCGGGACATGGACGAGACCCCCGACGCATGGCCGCTCGGGCGTCTCCTCTCCGCTGCGGCCCGTGCGATCGAGCGGGACTGGGACGAGCGGCTCCGCGCGATCGGGCTCCCGCACGCGGCGCTCATCGCGATCGACATCCTGCTGCGGACCGGCCCGACCGGCGCGGACACCCTCGCCCGGACCGCTCGCGTGCAGCCGCAGACGATGTCCAGGACGCTCGAGCGGATGGAGCGCGACGGCCTGGTGGAGCGCTCGGCGCACCCCGAGGACCGACGACGCCGGATCGTCACCGTGACGGACCGCGGGCGCGAGGCCTGGGAGACCGCACGACACATCGAGCGCGACGTCCTACCCGACGACACGGCACTCCGGGGTGCCCTGACGTCACTGCTCGCGAAGCACCGCCCGAACTGAACACCTAGCGGTTGATATTCCACATACGGTAGACTCGTGGGGTCGGTCACCCGATCGACCCGACCCACGGGAGCACCGATGTCCGAGCACCGAACCCCCGAACGCCGAGCAGACGGGCGCCGAGCAGACGGGCGCCGAGCAGACGGGCGCCGAGCAGCCGAAGGTCGCGTTGACGGGCGCAGAGCACGGCGGCAGCAGCGTCGGAGGCGTCCGCTGCTCGTGGCCCTCCTCGGCGCCGCCGGGGTCCTCGTCGCCGTCGCCACCGTCGCAGCCGTCGTCGCCGGGCTCTTCGTCGGCGGGCTCGTCCGGAGCTACGACGCCGGCAAGGACGTCCTGGACGACCCGTTCCCGACCGGGGCGCGACCGGCCCCGACCGACGGCGCCGAGAACATCCTGCTCATCGGCTCGGACTCCCGGCAGTCCACGACCACCGGTGCCGACCGCGGACGCGGCGGACGCTCGGACACCCTGATGCTCGCCCACGTCCCGGCCGACCGGAAGGGCGTGTACCTCATGTCGATCATGCGCGACTCGTGGGTCGAGGTCCCCGGCCACGGCACCGCGAAGATCAACGCGGCCTACTCCTGGGGCGGGGTCCCGCTGACGGTGCAGACCGTCGAACGACTGCTCGACGTGCGCATCGACCACGTCGCCGAGATCGACTTCGCGGGCTTCGCGGGCATGACCGACGCGCTCGGCGGGGTGACGGTGCAGTCGCGGACCGCGTTCTCGACGACCGGGCACACGTTCGCGGCGGGGGCGAACCACCTCGACGGCGAGGCAGCCCTGGCGTTCGTCCGCGAGCGGCACGCGTTCGCCGACGCCGACCACACCCGGGTCCGGAACCAGCAGGCGTTCATGCGCGGGATCGTCGACGGGCTCCTCTCGCGGGACACCGTCACGAACCCGGCGCGGGTGCAGGACTTCGTGCGGGCGACGAGCGAGTACCTCTCGGTGGACCGCGGCCTGACCTTCGGCACGATGGTCGACCTCGGCTGGTCCCTGCGCGGGATGCGCCCGTCGGACCTCCGGACGTTCACGATGCCGACGGCGGGCGGCGGGACCTCGGCGGACGGGCAGTCCTACGTCGCGGTGAACACCATCGCCGTGCAGTCGCTCTCCCAGGCGCTCCGGTCCGACGACGTCGCCGGCTGGCTGGCCGACGAACCGCAGTAGCAGCCACATCCGCACGGGCGCGCGCACACGCGCGGGCGCCCGTGCCCGCACAGGCGCCCGCACCCGCGCCCGCGCCCGCGCCCGCGGACAGCAGGACGCCCGGTGACCACACGGTCACCGGGCGTCCTGTCGATCGGAGGAACGATCAGGCGGGGAGCTGGAGCTCCTGGCCGGCGTAGATCAGGTTCGCGTCGTCGATGGTCGACGTGTTCGCAGCCCACAGCTCGTTCCAGCCGCCGTCGATCTTCAGCTTCGTCGCGATGCTGTCGAGGGTCTCGCCGGATACGACCGTGTAGGTCTTGCCACTGGTCTTCACGGGGGCCGGCTTGCTCGGGGCAGCCGGGGCAGCCGGAGCGGCCTTCGTCGCGGGCGCGGTCGCCTGCTGCTGCGGCGCGGCCTGCGTCGCCGGGGCCTGCTGCTGGGGTGCGGCCTGCTGCGTCGGCGCGGCCGTGGCAGCGGCCTGCGGAGCGGCGCCGGTCGTGCCGCTCAGCCCGAGCTTCGCGGAGCAGGCGGGCCATGCGCCCCAGCCCTGCGAGGCGAGGACGCGCTCGGCGACGGCGATCTGCGCGGAACGGCTCGCAGCGGCCGGGTTGCCCGAGCCGCCGTTCGCCTGCCAGGTGCCGAGCGAGAACTGGAGGCCGCCGTAGTAGCCGTTGCCGGTGTTGATCGCCCAGTTGCCGCCGGACTCGCACTGCGCGAGGGCGTCCCAGGTCGAGCCGGATGCTGCGTTCGCGGGCGCCGCCGCGAGGCCGACACCCGTCGCGGCGATGCCTGCGAAGGCGAGGCCACCGACGATGGTGCGGGTACGAGAAAGCTTCTTCATGGTTGATTGCTCCACCGGGACCACGGATCGAGAGCCGATCGCCACTGCCCGTCCCGACCGATCGCGGTCGTTTCGTGGGGTGCGCCTCCGGGGGCAGTGGTCTCGTGCCGGGGCGCCTGGTCGGCCACCATAGGAAACTCTGCACCGTTATCAAACCGAGACAAACGGTTCTACCCATCGGTGCTGGGTCTCGCGAGGAGGAACCTGTACGCCGCGATGCCCATGGGCATGGTCATCGCCTCGGACCCGGTGCCACGACCTTGGCAATTCCCTGGCAATGCCGGTCTGGAGGCACGTGGCGGCGTCGAGCCGCGCCTCCTGTCCGTCGATCGGTCACGCTCGGGACAGCAGCGTCACCGCTTCGAGGTGGCCCGTCTGCGGGAACATGTCGAGCACCCGCGCACGCCGGAGACCGAACGACGGCATCCGCGCGAGGTCCTTCGCCAGTGTCACCGGGTTGCAGCTCGAGTAGACGACGTGTTGGACCTCGGACTCCTCGAGCCAGGTCGACAGCGCCGTACCGATCCCCCGGCGGGGCGGGTTCACGACGACGAGCTCGGGCACGGTGTCGGGGCGGGCACGGAGTGCGTGCTCGGTCGCGTCGTCGGCGGCGAAGCGCACGTCCTCGAGGCCGGCGTCCCGCGCGGACTGCTTCGCGGACCGGACGGCCTCGTGGCTGGTCTCGATCCCGGTCACCGCGCGTCCGGGCCGTGCGGCGTGCAGGGCGAACCCGCCGACGCCGCAGTAGAGGTCCCACATGGACGCCGGAGCAGCCTCGTCGATCCACGCCGACGCCTGGGCGTACAGCTCGGTGGCCACGTGCGTGTTCGTCTGGAAGAAGCTCTGCGGGCGCAGGTGCATCGTGACGTCCCCGAGCCGCATCGACAGCGTCTGCCGCTCGGTGAGGACGATCTCGCGCTCGCCCTCGGTCACGGCCTTGTGCTCCGGCAGCAGGTTGGCGGTCACGACGACCGCGTTCGGCAGCACCCGGTGCAGCGCGTCGAGGTGCTGCCGGAGCCGTGGCAGCTGCCCCTCGGAGCGGAGGACGAACCGCACCATGAGCTCGCCGTCGGGCGACTCCGTCACGAGCACGAACTTCAGCTCACCGCGGCGGGACGGGACGTCGTAGGGGATGAGCCCGGCGTCCGCGACGAACGCGGCGAGGATCGGCAGCGCGTGCTGGATCCCCGGCGTGCAGATGCCGCAGTGCCGCAGGTCGACCCCGCGCTGCCGGTGGTCGAGGATGCCGACGGTCGGCCGCTGGACCGTCCCGCCGACGACCATCTTCGCCTTGTTGCGGTAGGCCGACTCCGGGCTGGTGATCGCCGGCAGCCACTCCACCGCCCCCGGGCCGCCGACGGCCTCGACCGCGTCGTGCAGGAGCTCACGCGTGCGGAGTTCCTTGTCGAGGACCTGCTCGGTGTAGGGCTGCCCCATGAGCGTGCACGAGCGGCACACCCCGCGGTCGAAGTAGTCGCACTGCATGGCCGGGTCAGGATACGGCAGCGGCGTCCCTCGTGGTGGTGGCGATCCGGTACACGGACGTCGTCGCGGCGAGGAACAACGTCGTGCCGTCGTCGCCCCCGAAGCAGAGGTTCGCCGTGACCTCGGGGACGACGACCGCGCCGATCCGGGTGCCGTGCGGGTCGAACACGACCACACCGCGGTGCGACGACGACCAGACGTTGCCGTCGACGTCCACGCGGATGCCGTCCGGGACGCCCTCGCCCGGTTCGAGCCGGGCGAACACGCGGCCGTTCTTGAGCAGCTCGCCCCGGGCACCGCGCCGGTCGTAGGCCCGGATCACCGGTTCGTCACCCGAGGAGCTCGCGACGTAGAGCACCTGCTCGGACGGGTCGAACGCCAGCCCGTTCGGCTCGTCGACGTCGGTGGCGACCGGGCGCAGGTCCTCGCCGTCCGGCCCGCAGCGGAACACCCAGTGGTCGCCGTACTCCCGCTCACCGGGGTGGCCCTCGCGCGGCTGCGTGATGCCGTAGGCGGGGTCGGTGAACCACACGCTGCCGTCCCGCGCGACGACGACGTCGTTCGGGGAGTTCAGCCGGACGTCGTGCCACCGGTCGACGACGGGCGTGACGACACCGTCCCGGTCGCGCTCCACCCGTCGGTGTCCGTGCGAGCACTGCACGACACTGCCGTCCCGGTCGAGGGTGCGCCCGTTCGTGAACTCCACCCCCTGCGCGTACACCGAGGTCTCCCCCGAGTCGGCGTGCCACTGCAGGACACGGTCGCCGGGGATGTCCGACCACCGCAGCGTGCGCGTCGCGGGGATCCAGCACGGGCCCTCGGCCCAGGTGCTGCCCGTCGCGATGCGCTCGAGCGCGCCGGGGTCGGGGACGAGGTCGCTGAACGTCATGGGTTCTCCTTCGAACACGTCGAGCCTATGCGCCCGTGCGGTCGATGATCTCGGTCATCGCCGCGCCCGCGCCGTCCGGGTCCCCGTCGACGACGGCGCGGGCGAGCCGGGCGTGCAGCCCGACGTCGTGGACCGCGGGTCGGATGCCCGCCCGCTCGTCGAGGGCCCGGGCGACGACCCGGTGCAGCCGTCCGTACAGTGCGTTCCCGGACAGTTCCAGCACCAGACGGTGGACCTCGCGGTCGGCCTGGAGGAACGTGGCCGCGTCGTCCGGACCCGTGGCGGCGGCGAGGCGGTCGGCGGCGGCGAGCAGCGCCTCCTGGCTCGCACGCTGCGACGCGTCGGGCGCGCGCCCGGCCGCCGCGCGGGCAGCCGCCGGTTCGACGGCGCGACGGAGCGCGCGGAGCTCCGCGAGCGTCGCCTCGCGCGCAGGACCCGCCAACCGCCACCCGACGACGCGGGGGTCGAGCACGTCCCACTCCGAGGCCGGCAGGACCCGGAGCCCGACCCGCCGACCCGCACTCAGCAGCCCGAGGCCGACGAGGACGCGGACGGCCTCGCGGACGATGCTGCGGCTCGACCCGGTGCGGGAGACGAACCCGTCGATGCTGTCGCGGTGCCCCGGGGGCAGCGACCCGTCGACGATCGCGGTGCCGAGCCCGTCGAGCACCCGGTCGAAGATCACCGCTGCGACACCGGACTGACCACGAGCTCGTCGACGCGCACGTGCGACGGCGCCTCGAGCACGAAGGACACGGCGCGGGCGACGTCGTCCGGTCGGAGCATCACCGCACGGGCGGCCGCGTCCGGCACCGACGGCCGCTGGTCGAGGAAGTCGGTGGCGACGTCACCCGGGCACAGGTGGGTCGCTCGGACGCCGTGCGCGGCCTCCTGCTGGTTGAGGGTCCGCACGACCGAGCCGAGCGCGGTCTTCGACGCCGAGTACGCGACCCCGGCACCGGGCTGGAACGACCAGCCGGCGTACGAGGACACGACGACGACGGTCCCGCCGGACGCGCGCAGCGCGGGCAGCGCCCGGTCGAGGACCGTGACGACCGCGGTGAGGTTGGTGTCGATCACCGCGCGGACGTCCGACAGCGACTGGTCGTCCCAGCGACGCCTGGGCGCGTTCAGCCCGGCCGACAGGACGAGCCCGTCGAGCCGTCCGTGCCGGGCGAGCAGGGTCTCGCCGGCCGCGGCGACCGCGTCCGGGTCAGCCGCGTCGAGTGGCAGCACGTCCGCCGTCCCGCCCGCGTCGCGGATCGCGTCCGCGACCTCGGCGAGCCGGTCCGCCCGGCGGCCGCTCAGCACCACCGTCCAGCCGTCACGGGCGGCCGCGCGGGCGCTCGCCGCCCCCATCCCGCTGCCGCCGCCGGTGACCCAGAGCACACGTGCACCATCCATGCGGGAATGGTATGCCTATTCCAGCGCGGTCGGACCACGACCGCACGACGACGGGAGCGACGATGCACCTCGACCTGACCGACCGCGTGGTCGTCGTGACCGGAGCGGCCCGCGGCATCGGTGCCGTGCTCGCCGCCCGGTTCCACGCCGAGGGGTGCCGGGTCGTCGCGTTCGACCTGGCCTTCGACGGGCCGGAGGCGAGCGGGACCGGCGCCGGGACATCGGCCGGGGCGGGTGCCGGGGCCGGGGTGTCCGCGGCCGGGGCCGGGGTGTCCGCGGCCGACCGGTCCGCCGGTGCGCCGCCGGTCGACCGGATCGTGTGCAACGTCGCCGACCCCGACTCGGTCCGCCGCGCGGTGGACGAGGTCGTCCGACGCCACGGGACGATCGACGTCCTCGTCAACAACGCCGGCATCAACGTCGAGGGCGCCGTGGCGGACCTCGGGTGGGACGACTGGCGGCGCTGCATGGACGTGAACGTGGGCGGGACCTTCCTGGTGAGCCAGGCCGTCGCGCCCGTGATGCAGCGAGCCGGCCGCGGACGGATCATCAACGCGGCGTCCTTCGCGGCGATCGTGCCGAGCGTCGGCAGCGCTGCCTACGCGGCGTCGAAGTCGGCCGTCGTGGCGTTCACCCGGGTGCTCGCGTCGGAGCTCGGGCCGTGGGGCATCACCGTGAACGCCTACGCGCCCGGCATGGTGCCGACGGCGATGAACGGCTTCGAGACGATGCCGACCGCGGCGCAGGACCGGCTCCTCGACACGCTCTCGCTGCGCCGGTGGGAGACCGCCGACGACGTGGCCGACCTGCTCGTGTTCGTGGCGAGCGACGCCGCCGGGTACGTCACGGGCACGCTGCTGGACGTGTCCGGCGGCAAGCTCGCGACCCAGATGCCCGCGCGGGCATACGGCCGCTGATCCGAGGAGACCGGACCGGACAGGGCGGCGGGCAGACGGGCAGAGTGGTGCTGGAAGCCTGATCCTCGATCGGCCTCCCTGTCCGCCCACTCAGGAACTCCACATCCCCCTCTCCGTAGGCTGTGAGGGCCCAGTGAGCCGGACTGCAGCCCGACCCCGAGGAGGTGCCCGATGGTCATCGTCCTCGTCGCGTTCGCGATCGTCGCCCTGATCGTCCCCGCCCTGACCCCCGTCCTCGGCCGCCGTGTGTTCCACGTCGCGGCCCTCGCACCGGCAGCGGCCGCGGTCCTCACCGTGGCGCAGACCGGTCCGGCGCTCGACGGCGGGGTCACCGAGCGGTTCCGGTGGGTGCCGCAGCTCGACCTCGCGATCGCCCTGCGGATGGACGCCCTGTCGTGGGTCCTCGCCCTCGTGGTGAGCGTGGTCGGAGCGCTCGTCCTCGTGTACTGCGCCTCGTACTTCAGCCCGGACGAACCGGGGCTCGGCCGGTTCGCCGGGGTCCTCACCGCCTTCGCCGGGTCGATGTACGGGCTCGTGGTCGCCGACGACGTCATCGTGCTGTTCGTCCTGTGGGAGGCGACGACGGTCTTCTCCTACCTGCTGATCGGGCACGACTCGGTGAAGCGCGCCAGTCGCGCGGCGGCGATGCAGGCGCTCGTCGTCACCACCGCCGGGGGCCTGGCGATGCTCGCCGGTCTGGTGGTGCTGTCGGTCACCGCCGGCACGACGTCGCTCTCCGGGATCGTCGCCGACCCGCCGTCGGGGACGATCGTCTCGGTGTCCGTCGTGCTCGTCCTGCTCGGTGCGCTGACGAAGTCCGCCATCGTGCCGTTCCACTTCTGGCTCCCGGCGGCGATGGCGGCACCGACCCCGGTGAGCGCGTACCTGCACGCCGCGGCGATGGTCAAGGCCGGCATCTACCTCGTCGCCCGGCTCGCCCCCGCCTTCGCGCTGCTCGGCGGCTGGCGCGAGACGATCACGGTGCTCGGCGTGCTCGGGATGCTCATCGGCGGGTACCGGGCGCTCCGCCAGACCGACATCAAGCTCCTGCTCGCCTACGGCACGGTCGCCCAGCTGGGGTTCCTCGTGCTCGCCGCCGGGTGGGGTGCTCCCGAGGTCGCCCTCGGCGGCGTGGCGCTGCTGGTCGCGCACGCCGCGTTCAAGTCCACCCTGTTCCTCGTCGTCGGCGCGGTGGACCACGTCACGGGCACCCGCGACCTCGCGAAGCTGAGCGGGCTCGGCCGGCGGATGCCCTGGACCACCGTCGTCGCCGTCCTCGCCCTGCTGTCGATGGCCGGCATCCCGCCGACGATCGGGTTCGTCGCGAAGGAGGCCGTGCTCACCGGCTTCATCGACTCGCTGCACGGCCCCGACGCCGCCTGGGCGTGGATCGCGCTCGTCGGCGTCACGATCGGCTCGGTGCTCACCGTGGCGTACTCGCTGCGGTTCCTGTGGGGCGCCTTCGGGCGGAAGCCTGGAGTCCCCGACACCGAACCGCACGGGCTGCACGGCCTCGGCGTCGTGCCGTCGGTGCTCGCCGTCACGGGCCTCGCGCTCGGGGTGGCGACGCCCCTCGTCGCGCTCGGCATCGAGCCCGCCGCACACGCCGCGGCCCTCGACGGCGAGGTCCCGCACCTCGCCCTCTGGCACGGACTCGAGCCGGCCCTCGGCCTGTCCGGCGTGACGCTCCTCGGCGGCATCGCACTGTTCGCCCTGCGCCGACCGGTCGAGGCGCTGCAGCACCGCCTCGCCGGGTCGCCGAGCGCGTCGGGCACCTACCGCCACCTCATGCGCGGCCTCGACCGCGTGGCGACCGGCCTCACCGCCGGCCTCCAGCGCGGTTCGCTCCCCTACTACCTGACCGTCATCCTGTCGGTGTTCGTCGCCGGGGCGCTCGTCAACCTGGTGGTCGGCGGCCCGTGGGCGTTCCACGTCCGGTTCGCCGACTCGTGGGGCCAGATCCCGGTCGTGATCGTCATGTCGATCGCCGCGATCGCCGTCCTGACCGCCAAGACCCGCTTCGCCGCCGCCGTGCTCGTCGGCGTGACCGGCTACGGCATGTCCGTGCTGTTCGTCCTGCACGGCGCCGTCGACCTCGCCCTGACCCAGCTCGTGGTCGAGACCGTGACCCTCATCGCCTTCGTGCTCGTCCTGCGTCGGCTGCCCCCGCGGATCAACACGGCGAACCCGTCGCGGTTCCGGATCGCGCGGGCGCTGTTCGCCGGGCTGGCCGGCCTGACGCTGGCGGTCGTCGTGGTCGTCTCGGCGTCGGCCCGCACCGCCCGACCGCTCTGGCCGGACCTGCCGGCGCTGACGAGCTCGTTCGGGCACGGTCTGAACGTGGTGAACGTCGCCCTGGTCGACCTGCGCGGCTGGGACACCCTCGGCGAGCTGACGGTCGTGGTCGCCGCCGCGACGGGTGTCGCGAGCCTCATCTTCGTGAACTCCCGCGAGGACACCCTCCCCCGCCTCCGCGACCTGCCGGCCCGGCTCGCCCCGGGCCGCGAGGAGCGCACGGACGGCGAACCCCGCGCCTGGCTGCCGACGAGCGCTGCCATCCCGACCGGCCGTTCGGCCCTGCTCGACGTCGTGGTGCGGCTGCTGTTCCACGGCCTGATCGTGCTGTCGGTCTACCTGCTCTTCGCCGGACACAACGCGGCGGGTGGCGGGTTCGCCGGCGGGCTCGTCGCGGGCATCGCCCTCGCGGCGCGGTACCTGGCCGGCGGCCCGGCCGAGCTCGGCGCCGCGGCCCCGGTGCGCGCGGGTCGCCTGCTCGGCCTCGGCGTCGCGACCGCCGCGATCACCGCCCTCGTACCGATGTTCTTCGGCAAGGAGGCCCTGTACTCCGAGTTCTTCGAGGCCACCGTCCCCGTGCTCGGCCACGTCGAGTTCGTCACCGCGACGTTCTTCGACATCGGCGTCTACCTCGTCGTCGTCGGCCTCGTGCTCGACGTCCTCCGCAGCCTCGGCGCCGAGGTCGACCGGCAGCGCCTCGAGGAGTCCGCGACGCCCGTGCGGGACGCCACCGAAGCCCCCACCCCGGAAGGGAGCGCCACATGACCGTCACCCTCGTGCTCGTCATCGCGATGGCGGTGCTGTTCTCCTGCGGGGTGTACCTGCTCCTCGAGCGCTCGCTGACCCGGATGCTGCTCGGGTTCCTCCTGCTCGGCAACGCCCTGAACCTGCTGCTGCTCGTGATGTCCGGCGCCGCCGGGAACCCGCCGATCGGCAAGTCGTCCGAGGGCATCACCGACCCGCTCCCCCAGGCGTTCGCCCTGACCGCCATCGTCATCACGTTCGCGGTGAGCGCCTTCCTGCTGGCGCTCATCCACCGCTCGTGGAAGCTCTCCCGCGCCGACGAGGTCGAGGTCGACGAGGCCGACGTCGCGATCGGCCGGGAACGCGACGAACCGGCAGACGAAGACCCCGAGACCACCACCGACGCAGAACAGGAGGCGACCCGATGACCTGGCTCGTCCCGCTCCTCGTCCTCGTCCCGCTGCTCGGTGCCGCGGTCGCGCTCGGACTCCTCAACCACCAGAAGCTCCAGCGCGCGATCACCGTCGTGGTGCTCGTCGTCGCCCTGGCCGTCGCCGCGACGCTCATGGTGCTCGTCGACCAGCACGGCACGTTCGTGGTGCAGGTCGGCGGCTGGGACGCGCCGTACGGCATCTCGCTCGTCGTCGACCGGCTGAGCGCCCTGCTCCTCACGGTGAGCGCGAGCGTGCTCCTGATCGTCCTGCTCTTCTCGATCGGCCAGGGGCTCGCGGCCGACGACGGCGAGGCACCGGTCACGATCTTCTACCCGACCTACCTCGTGCTCGCGGCCGGGGTCCTCGACTCCTTCATCGCCGGGGACCTCTTCAACCTCTACGTGGCGTTCGAGATGCTGCTCGTGGCGAGCTACGTGCTCATCACCCTCGGCGGCAGCGAGCAGCGCGTGCGAGCAGGCACCACGTACATCGTGACGAGCCTCATCGCGTCGGCGATCTTCCTCGCGGCGATCGGGCTCGTGTACGGCGCCACGGGCACCGTCAACATCGCCCAGATCAGCGAGCGGGTGGCGGGGCTGCCGGAGCACGTGCAGCTGCTCCTCCACACGATGCTGCTCATCGGGTTCGGCATCAAGGCGGCCGTGTTCCCGCTGGCGTTCTGGCTGCCGGACTCCTACCCGACCGCCCCGGCCCCGGTGACGGCGGTGTTCGCGGGCCTGCTGACCAAGGTCGGCATCTACGCGATCATCCGGCTCGAGACGATCATCTTCCCGAGACCGCAGCTGAACACGGTGCTGCTCATCGTGGCGATCCTCACGATGGTGGTCGGCGTGCTCGGTGCGGTGTCGCAGACGGACGTGAAACGACTGCTGTCCTTCACGCTCATCAGCCACATCGGGTTCATGGTCATGGGCGTCGGCCTCGGCTCGGTCGCGGGGACGGCCGCCGCGGTCTTCTACACGGTCCACCACATCGTGGTGCAGACGACGCTCTTCCTGGTCTCCGGCCTGATGGAGCGCGTGGGCGGCACGACCTCGACGAGATCGCTCGGCGGACTGCTCAAGGCCGCGCCGCTGCTCGCCGCGCTCTACCTCGTGCCGGCGTTCAACCTCGGTGGCATCCCGCCGTTCTCCGGCTTCATCGGCAAGCTCGGACTCTTCCGCGCCGCGGCGATCGACGGCTCACCGCTGGCGTACGCGACCATCGCCGCCGGTGTCGTGACGAGCCTCCTGACCCTGTACGCGCTCATGCGCGTCTGGGACGCCGCCTTCTGGCGGCCGAAGCCCGCGGCCGAGGCAGCGGCCCCGCACGCGAGCGTCGCGGAGCCGCACGCCCACCTGCGGTCGCCGGAACCGGCACCCCTGACCGTCTCCGAGGAGACGGGCAAGGCCTTCCACCCGGGAGGCTCGGTGACGGTCACCGACGCACCGCACGCGAGCCGCGCCTCCCGTCCGGAGACCGCACCGACGGCCACGCAGGCCGGCGTCGGCGAGGCGCCCACCCACGTCCGGTTGCCGCGCATGCTCGTCGGGGTCACGACCGTGGCCGTGCTCGGCTCCGTCGCCCTCACCGTCGTCGCCGGTCCGCTGTACGGCTACGCGACCCGCGCGGCGGAGTCGCTCGAGTCCCCGGACCGCTACGTGCAGGCCGTGCTCGGGGGTGACCGGTGACCGCGAACAGCACCCGGCGCATCACGAACGCGCGGCGCATCGCCGTCGCGTGGCGCTACGACGTCCCCCTCGTCGCCGGGCTCACCGTGCTGTGGGCGCTCCTCTGGGGCTCGTGGACGCCGCTCACCCTGCTGTGCGGGATCGTCGTCGCGCTCCTCGTCACGCAGTTGCTCCCGCTGCCCCCGGTGCCGCTGTCCGCCCGGTTCTCGATCCCGCACGCGGCGTGGTTCCTCGTCGTCTGGTCCGGCCTCGTCGTGCTCGCCTCGTTCCGGGTCGCCTGGGTCGCGCTGCGCCCGCGCGGGGTCCGCCGGAGCTCGATCACGCTCGTGCAGCTCCACACGACGTCCGAGATGACCTTCACCCTGGCGACGCTCGCGATCTCGCTCGTGCCCGGCTCCTACGTCGCCGACGTCGACCTGCGCCGACGGCGGCTGCTGCTGCACGTGCTGGACACCGAGCGCGTCGAGCAGGTCGAGGCGGCCCGCCGCGAGGCGCTCGGCATCGAGACGCTCGTCATCCGCGCCCTCGGGTCGAAGCAGGACCTCTCCGAACTGTCCGAACCCCTGCCGGAGGTCACGCGATGAGCGCCGCAGTCGTCGTCATGGGGATCGGGATCGCCCTGGTGCTCGCGCTCCTCGGTGCCACCCTCGTGCTCGCGGTCCTCCGCATCGTGCGGGGTCCGACGATCCTCGACCGGATGATCGGCTCCGACATGGTGCTGACGACCGCCCTCGTCGTGATCGGCGCCGCGATGGTGGTCCGGCGGGACCTGACCGCCGTCCCCGTCCTCGTCGTCATCGCGGCGACGAGCGTCTTCGCCACGATCGCCGTCGCGCGTGCGGTCACACCGTCCTCGGACCCGTCCGACGAGGGCCTGACCGTGACCACGCCCGAGCACGCCGACGACCAGGAGCGTCCCCAGTGATCGACATCATCCAGGGCTTCATCGACGGCGCCGGGGTGCGCGCGTGGATCGCGCTCGCCCTGCTCCTCGTCGGGTCGGTGCTCTCGCTCGGCGCCGGGGTCGGGATCGTCCGGTTCCCCGACCCGCTCGTCCGGCTGCACGCCATGGCGAAGCCGCAGGTGCTCGGGCTCGCGTTCACCCTCGCCGCGGTCGTGGTCGCCGTGTGGACGTGGACCGCGCTGTGGGTCGTCCTGCCGATCATGGTGTTCCAGCTGTTCCTCGTGCCGGTGTCGACGCACATGATCGCGCGGGCCGGCCTGCGGGCGGACGACTACCGCCACGAGGACCTGCTCGTCGACGACACCGAGTCGTGACGAGCTGACGGCCTGGAGGCGCGGTGCGGGCCCGCACCGTCCCTCCGGACCGTCAGGCGGTCACGCGTGTGCGCGACGCGACAGCACGAGGTTCGCCACCGCGGCGAGCACGACGATCGCCGCGGACGCGGCAGGGAACAGCATCGCGGCACCGGCTCCGTGCTGTTCGGCGACGTCGCCCGTGATCGCCGACGCGACCGACTGGCCCACGATGACCGCGGAGCCGAGGATCGTCATGGTGGTCGCCGAGCGGCCGACGGGCGACCGGTCGGAGCCGAGGCTGTACTGCGCGACCAGGGTCGGGCCGATGCCGATGCCCATCACCGCGAGCACGACGCCCACGGCGACGACGGAACCGGCCTGCGAGAACCAGACCGCGCCGCCGAGCAGCACGACGCCGAACACGAGCCAGCGCCACCCGAGGGCGAAGCCGCGCGGGAACGCCGCCGAGCCGAGCGCGAGCCCCGCGGAGCCGATGCCCATCAGGCCGTAGAGCAGCCCAGCCTGCGACGGCTCGCCGTGCGTCTCCATGAACGCGGTGAGCGAGGTGAGGGTCGCGCCGAAGAACAGGCCGACACCGAGGATCCCCACCACGACGACGACGAGTCGGGGGCGGAGGAGCTGGCGCGCCGGGGCCTGCTCGAGCTCCTCGTGGCGGCCGAGCACGAGCTTGCCGGTCGGGTGCAGCGCGAACGCCGTGACGAACACGAACGTCAGCGCTGAGGCACCGGCGACGGCGACCCACGGGGCGATCGCGCTCGCGAGGATCCCGACGAGGAACGGCCCGATGATGAACACCGTCTCGTCGGCGGCGGACTCGTAGGCCATCGTGCCGCTCAGGACCTTGCTCCGACGTGCGGGCGCCATCCGCTGCCCGATGATCGCGACGAGCCGGGTCCGGGACATCGGGGCGACCTGCGGTGCCGAGGCGCCGATGCAGAACGCGAGCGCGAGCACCGCGACGTCCGGCGCCGTGCCGTCCACCAGGAACGGGAACACCCCGAGCAGCACGGCGTTCACGAGCCCGACGGGGACGAGCACGTTCCGCTGCCCGAAGCGGTCCGCGGCGGCACCGACGAGCGGGCCGAAGACCGCGGCGCCGATGCCGACCGAGGCGGAGTTCACGCCGCCGAGGGCGACCGAGTCACGGGCGGAGACGACGAGCGTCAGCACGCCGACGACCATCATCGCGAACGGGAGCCGGGCGACGAACGCTACGGGGAAGTACCAGCGTCCGGCGTGTGCGACGAGGGACCGGTCGTCGGTGGTCGCGGGGGCGGACGGGGTGGAGCTGGTCTGGAGCATGGAGGTGTGCCTTCTCGGCCCGGCCCGGGAGCTTCGGGGGCGGACCCATCGGGTGCCGCCGTTGTCCGCCGGGGAGCCGACGGCCGGTAGATACACACTGCGTGTTGGTGGAGCGGACCCAGGGTACCAGCGGTAACGGTTCGTCACCCGGGCCCGTCGCGGGGTGCGTCCTCCTATCGTGGCGGCCATGGAACAGCGACGCATGGGGCGGACCGGAGCCCCGGTCAGCGCGCTGACCCTCGGGACGCGTGCCGTGTCGTCCGTCGCCGAGCGTGACGTCGACGACGCCGTCCGGCTCGTCCACGAGGCGCTCGGGCGCGGGGTCACCGCGGTGGACGTGTCCGACGCGGACGGCGCGGGGCTCGCCGAGACCGTCCTCGGCGCGGCGCTCGGGGACCGACGGGACGACGTGTTCCTGGCGGTCCGGTTCGGCGACCCGGTCGACCACGACCCGTCGCACCACGGCAACGGCCGGCGCTGGATGTTCCGTGCGGTCGAGCGCAGCCTCGAGCGCCTCGGCACCGACGTCATCGACCTGTATCAGCCCGCGCACCCGGACCCGGCGACCTCGCTCGACGAGACGCTCGACGCGCTCGCGGACCTCGTCACCCAGGGCAAGATCCGCGCCTTCGGGATCCCGGGCTTCCCCGCCGAGGAGCTCGTCGAGGCACAGTGGCTCCGGTCCGGCGGGAAGAGCGCGAGCGCGACCCACGCCCCGTACTCGATCACCACGCGCACCGCGGAGCGCACGGCCTTCCCGGTGGCCCGTCGGTTCGGCCTCGGTGTGCTCGCGGCAGCACCCCTCGCCGGCGGCTGGCTCGCCGGCGCGTACCGGGACGGCACCGCGCAGCCCCGGTCGCCACGCGCGCTCGAGCAACCGCACGCGTACGACGTCGGCGCCCCGGCGAACCGTCGGAAGCTCGAGGTCGCCGATCGGCTCGGGCGCCTCGCCGACGAGTCCGGTCTGACGCTGCTCGAGCTCGCGGTGGGGTTCGCGCTGACCCATCCGGACGTGTCGTCGGTGGTCGTCGGGCCGCGCACGATCTCGCACGTCGACGCCTACGCGCAGGCGGCCGAGGTGGTGCTCGACGACGATGTCCTCGACGCGATCGACCGGATCGTGCCGCCGGGGACGCACGTGCTGGAACAGGACACGGGCATCGCGCTGCCGGGGCTCAGCCGGGAGCGCCTGCGCGGGCGCGTCCTCACCCCCTGACGGCTCCGCTCAGCGGTAGGCGAGCGTGCTGAGTGCCGCGTGCACGAGGATCACCGGCACCGCCAGTGCGTACGGGAGGCGGGCGGCGGTGCGCTCGAGCCGACCGAGGACGCCGTCGAGGGCGAGCGTCGTGCTCGCGGCGTCGGGACGGGCCGCTCGGGCGGTCGTGGTGCGGGCGGTGCGGGGCTGCAGGATCGTGGTCATGGTGGACCTTTCCGGGTCGGGAGCCGCCCCTCGCGGCTCGTGGTGTTCAACATATTGCACATCAGATTGCATGTCAACCGCTATGTCGATGGGGGCTCCGGTGCCGACCTAGGATCTCGACCATGGTGGAGATCCCGCGCCCGAGCCCGACCGACCTCCTCACGATCGGCGAGGTCGTCGCGAGGACCGGGGTCGCGGCGTCGGCCCTGCACTTCTACGAGCGCAAGGGCCTCATCCACCCGGAGCGCACGGCCGGCGGCACCCGCCTCTACCCCCGGCACGTCGAGCGGCGCATCGCGATCATCCAGGTCGCGAAACGGCTCGGGATCCCGCTCAGCGAGGTCGCCGAGCAGTTCGAGACGCTGCCGTCCGACCGGATGCCGTCACTGCGCGACTGGAACCGGTTGAACGAGCGGTGGCGCGCACGACTCCGCGCCCGGCAGCTCGAGCTGGAGCGGCTGCAGGAGGAGATGACGCAGTGCATCGGCTGCGGCTGCGTGTCGCTGAACGCCTGCCTCGTGATGAACCCGGGCGACCAGCTCGGTGCCGAGGGGCACGGCGCCCGGCGACTGCTGCCGATCGCGGACGAGGTGCCGGACCGCACCGCCTGACGGACGGGAGGCGCGGGGCGGGGCCGACCCGCGCCTCCCGTCCGACAGCCGGTCGCGTCGCGGTCAGCGCGTCGCGTCGCGCAGGTGGCCGTCGATGCGCGTGAGCGTGGCGAACGTCGTCGCCACACCCTCGTCGTCGCCCCCGAGCGCCTGCCGGAGCATGCCGGCCCAGTGCGCGTGCAGCCGTTCGATGCTGCCCGCGGCGAGCTCGGTCGAGTACAGCTGCACGGTCCGGGCGTCGTCCGGGTCGGGCCGACGCTCGACCATCCCCTTCGCGACGAGCGACCCGACCGCCACGCTGAGGTTGCTGCGCTTGAGGGCCGTCGCCTCGGCCACCGCACTCGGGGTCGAGCCGGGGTTCCGGTCGATCCACCGCATCACGAGCGCCTCGGTGCCGGTCAGCGGCACGATGTCGAGCGACCGGGCGCCGTTCGGGTCGATCTCGCGCGAGATGCGGAGCACGACGTCGGCGAGCTCGGCGAGGAGGTCGTCGGACGGCGCGGATCCCATGGCGTCACCCTACCGACGTCGACAATGAGTTATGATTTCATAATCATGACGACGGACACCGGCTCCATCCGCGCGCACGCCGCGACGCCCACGACCCGACAGCAGGGCATCACCACCGGCCTGCTGCTCGTGCTCGGCCTGCTGAGCGCGGTTGCTCCCTTCGCGACCGACCTCTACCTGCCGGCCTTCCCGCAGATGACCACCGACCTGCAGGCATCGGCGACGACCGTGCAGCTCACGTTGACCGCGTTCCTCGTCGGTGTGACCGCAGGACAGCTCGTCTTCGGGCCGCTGTCCGACCGGTTCGGCCGCGTGCCGCCGCTCCTCGCCGGCGCCGCGCTGTGCGTCGCCGCGAGCGCCGCGGCCGTCCTCGCGCCGACCGTCGGCGTGCTCGTCGTCGCCCGGCTGCTGCAGGGCCTCGGCGGCGCGGCCGGCATGGTGATCGGGCGCGCGGTGATCTCCGACCTCGCGACGGGCAAGCCGGCGGCGCGGGCGTTCTCCCTCATCATGATCGTCGGCGGGGTCGCCCCGGTCGTCGCACCGCTGCTCGGCGGACTGCTGACCGGGCCGATCGGCTGGCGCGGACTGCTCGGCATCGTGCTCGGGCTGTCGGTGCTCATGCTCGTGGCGGTGCTCGCCGTGGTCCGCGAGACCCACCTGCGGTCGCGCCGTGACGCCCTGCGCGCCGAACGACGGGCCTCCGGCGCGACGGGTTCGCCGGTCCGGGCGCTCCGCTCCCGGACGTTCGTCGGGTACACCGCGGTGTTCGGCTTCGCGTTCGCGGTGATGATGGCGTACATCTCGGCGTCGCCGTTCCTGTACCAGGACATGCTCGGGCTCGGCACGGTGGGCTACGGGATCGCCTTCGGCTGCAACGCCCTCGCGCTGATGGGCGTCAGCATCCTGTCCGCGAAGCTCACGGCGACCCGGTCGGTCACCGGGGTGCTCACGCTCGGGATCGCACTCGTGCTGGCCTCGACCGTCGGGTTCGCCCTGCTGGTCGTCACGGCGGCACCGGTGTTCTGGCTCGCCGTACCGCTCTTCACCGCCGTGGGGTCGCTCGGGCTCGTGCTCGGCAACGCGACCGCACTCGCGCTCGGGGCGGTGCCGCAGGCTGCCGGGAGCGCCTCGGCCGTGCTCGGTGCCCTGCAGTTCGGGCTCGCCGCGCTCGTGTCGCCGCTCGTGAGCATCGGCGGCGAGGGGACGGCGGCGCCGCTCGCGGTCGTGATGCTCGCGGCCGCGGTGGTCGCCGTGGTGGCGCTCGTGGCGGCGCGCGGTCGGCGCGGCGTCGGCGCCTAGGGTCGCGCGCGGGGTCGGGCGCGCGCGGGGCTCGGCGCGCGCGGGCTCGGCGCGGGCCCGGCGCGGGGTTTCGCGCTCAGCGACAGTTCACGCGGCAGTCGGCCCGTGAGGTGTCGCTCAGCGCGTGACCTCGCGCTGCGCCGCAGGACCCCGCGACCGCAGGAACGGGATCTTCGGCATCAGCCAGTCGACCCACACCACCCGCACGCCCGGAGCGACGGCGAGCGCCCAGAGGATCGACGCCGCCGCGTCCGTCGGGTAGTGCACGGCGTCGATCGACACCGCGAAGAACACGACGACGATCGCCACGGTCCCGAGGCCCAGCACGAGGCGGTGCCACCGGGTGTCGCGGAGGAGCCAGACGAGGGCGATCACGAACGCGGTGATGTAGACCGTGTGCCCGCTCGGGTAGCCCGGGTCCGGCTGCACGGGGAACGGGTGCGGCAGCACGGCGACGTCCGGCCGGGCCCGGTGCACGATCTCCTTCACGACGGCGGACGGCACCCACGTGATCGCGATCGTGCCGCCGAACGCCAGTGCCGGACGCAGGTCGCGGGTCCGCCACCAGATCACCGCGACCACCACGACGGTGATCCCGATCGCCGGGCCGGGGCTGATGACGTGGTAGACCGCGGTCGCGAACGCCCCGAGGGCCCCGGTGTGCAGGCCGTTCAGCGCCTTCGAGAGCCCGAGGTCGACCGTGCCGAGCGTGAACCCGACGATCGTGATCAGGACGACCGCGACGACGGCGATCGCCACCGACGCGAGCGGGTAGCGGCTCCGGTCGAGGATCCCGGACGCGTCGGACACTCGTCGGCGGGGGCGGAGGTCGTGGTCGGACATCCGCCCATCGTCGCAGGTGCGGCGCCCCGTCGGCCCCGGAGTCCGGTGCAGGACGATCAGAGATCGCTCAGCGAACGGCAAGGGATCAGCCGCCGGGACTAGACACGAGGGCATGACAACCGTTGCCGAGAACATCGTCGCCACCCTCCGTCAGAACGACGTCCAGCGGGTCTACGGTCTCCCCGGGGACTCCCTCAACGGCTTCACGGACGCGCTCCGGAAGGACGGGACGATCCGGTGGGAGCACGTCCGCCACGAGGAAGCGGCCGCGTTCGCCGCCTCCGCCGAGGCCGAGCTCACCGGGGAACTCGCCGTCTGCGCCGGCAGCTGCGGCCCCGGCAACCTGCACCTCATCAACGGCCTCTACGACGCGAACCGCTCCCGCGTCCCCGTCCTCGCGATCGCTGCGCACATCCCCACGGCGGAGATCGGGTCCGGCTACTTCCAGGAGACCCACCCACAGGAGCTGTTCCGCGAGTGCTCGGTCTACGTCGAGTACGTCGCCGACCCGTCCCAGATGCCGCGCCTGCTCGAGATCGCGATGCGCGCCGCCGTCGAGCAGCGCGGTGTCGCCGTGCTCGTCATCCCCGGTGACGTGCTCCTCGCCGAGGCCGTCGCACCCCGGGTCACCACCATCGAGCGCGCCACGCCGCGGATCATCCCCGCGCAGGCCGAGCTCGAGCGCACCGCGCAGCTGCTCAACGGCGCCGACCGGGTCACCATCCTCGCCGGCGCCGGTGTCGCGGGCGCCCACGACGAGGTCCTCGCACTCGCCGAACGCCTGCAGGCGCCGATCGTGCACGCCCTGCGCGGCAAGGAGCACATCGAGTGGGACAACCCCTACGACGTCGGCATGACCGGACTGCTCGGCTTCGCCTCCGGCTACCGCGCGATGGAGGACGCCGACGTCGTCCTGATGCTCGGCACCGACTTCCCGTACCAGCAGTTCTTCCCCGCGAAGGCGAAGCACGTGCAGGTCGACGTCCGCGGCGAACAGCTCGGCAAGCGGCACCCGGTCGACATCGGCCTGGTCGGCACCGTCAAGGACACCGCCCTCGCCCTCATCCCGATGCTCGACGGCTCGAAACCCGCCAAGCACCTCGAGGACGCCCGCAAGCACTACGCCAAGACCCGCGCCAAGCTCGACGACCTGGCCGTGCCCGCCGGCAAGCACAAGCCGCTCCACCCGCAGTACGTCACGCGGGTGCTCGACCGGCTCGCGTCGGACGACGCCGTGTTCATCCCCGACGTCGGCTCCCCCGTCGTGTGGGCGTCGCGGTACCTCACGCTGAACGGCCGCCGCCGCCTGATCGGCTCGTTCGTGCACGGCACGATGGCGAACGCCGTCCCGCAGGCGATCGGTGCGCAGGCCGCGTTCCCGGACCGGCAGGTCGTCGCGATGGCCGGCGACGGCGGCCTCGCGATGCTGCTCGGCGAGCTCATCACGATCGTGCAGAACAAGCTGCCCGTGAAGATCGTCGTGTTCGACAACTCGTCGCTGAACTTCGTCGAGCTCGAGATGAAGGCGGCCGGGTTCGTCACCTACGGCACCGAGCTGCAGAACCCGGACTTCGCGAAGGTCGCCGAGGCGATCGGCATCCGGGGCTTCCGCGTCGACGAGTCCGACCAGCTCGAGGACGCACTCGCGGCGGCCCTCGCGCACGACGGCCCCGCGCTCGTGTCCGTCAAGGCCGACCGCCAGGAGCTGTCGATGCCGCCGGCGGTGACCCTCGAGCAGGCGAAGGGCTTCACGCTCTACGCGATCCGCACCGTGCTGTCCGGTCGCGGCGACGAGCTGCTCGACCTCGCGTCGACGAACTTCCGCCAGTTCGTCTGACGGGCGAGGGCGGCGCGGCTCAGGACTCCGCGCCGCCCTCGGCGACGATGTCCGGCGCCGGGTCCAGCGATGCGCGGACGACGGCGTCGAGCGCGGTGACGATCTCGTCGAGCCCGAGCGAGGGGCCGCCACCGGCGATGTCCGGGGTCGCCGGGACGTGCACGAAACCGGCGCGGAACCCGTCGCGGTCGGCGAACGACATGAGCTCGTAGAAGACCTGGTTGCAGGTGAACGTCCCCGCGGTGTTGGACACCGCAGCGGGGACCCCGGCCGCCCGGACGTCGCGGACGATCCGCTTAATGGGCAGCCCGCTGAACGCCGCCGGCGCTCCGACCGGGTCGATCGGTTCGTCCACCGGCTGCGCGCCCGCGTTGTCCGGGATCCGGGCGTCCATGACGTTGATCGCGACGCGCTCCGGTGTCACCGCGGCCCGGCCGGCAGCGAGCCCCGTCGCGATCACGACGTCGGGCCGGTGCTTCGCGAGCACCGCCGCGAGCCGCGACCGTTCCTCGGCGAAGACCACCGGCAGCCGCTCGACGACGAGGGTCGCCGGTCCGTCCCAGGTGGCCGCCAGCCGCTGCGCGGCGTCCCACGAGGGGTTCACGGCGTCGCCGCCGAACGGTTCGAAGGCGGTCAGCAGGACGGTCGGTTCGGTCGCGTCAGCCACGTCCTCATCGTAGGGACCTGCGGGCCGGGAGGCGCGGTGCGGGGCCGAACCGCGCCTCCCGTTCGTCGGATGGTCACCATCCGAGCGGCGCACCGTCCTCCAGGAAGACACCCGTCGGACCGTCGGGGCCCGCGGATGCGGCCGCGGCGACCGTCGCCGCGCTGACCTCGACCGGTCGGCCGTGCGGGTTCGGCACACCCCCGAACTCGGTCGCGGTGTACCCGGGCTCGACCGCGACGAAGTGGACCTCCGGCACGGCACGGGCGTACTGCACGGTCAGCATGAACACTGCCGCCTTGCTCGCGCCGTAGACGATCGCCTGGTACTGCGACGCCGGCTTCTCCGGGTCGTGGTTGGCGGCGAACGAACCGAGCGCGCTCGAGATGTTCACGACGATCGGCGCGGCCGAGGACCGCAGGAGCGGCTGCGCCGCCTCGGTGGTGCGGATAACGCTGATGGCGTTCGTGCCGGTGATGGCGGCGACAGAGCGCAGCGGTGCGGCGACATCGCGCTGGCCGGAGCGGAGCGAGAGCCAGGCGATCGCGGCGAGGACGGTGCTGTCGTGCAGGTCGGCCTCGGCGTGCGCCCAGCGGCCGGGAGAGACGCGGAACGCGGTGAGCATCGCTTCGGTGGAGGCGATGATGCTGCGTAGCTCCGTCAGGTCGCGCTGTGCTCGTTCCTGCGGAGCGTATCGGTACCGGGTGGCGCGGTCTTGCGCCTTGGCGAACTGGCGCGCCAGGCGGGCAGCGGTGTTCGCCTGCGTGCGGGGTTCGCGGCCGCCTGCGGGGGAGTTGCGGGTGCGGTAGTGCCCCATGCCGGGCGCGGCTCGTGCGGCATGGGCGACGTCGGCGAGGGTCCAGCCAGACACGGCTGCGGCGAGGAGGCAGAGATAGCCGGTGTGTGACGGGTCGCGGCCGCCGGCGGCGGTTGCCTCTGGGGGGCTCCCCAGGCAGGGAGGCTGCGGTGTGCCTGTTGGCTGGCGTCGAAGGGGCCGGAGGGCTGCTCGTCGGCGGGGCCGATGGCGGGGCGGAGCTCGCGGAGTGCTGCGGTGACGTGGAGCAGGTCGCTGGCGGTGACGGAGCCGGTGCGGAGCATGGCGACATCGCCCTCCATGACGCTCGACGCGCCGCCGCGGGCGTGCGGGGTGAGCTGGCGGCAGCGTCGACACAACGTGAACTGGTGATGACCAGAGCAGGTGTGCCAACGCCGAAACGTCTTAGCTCGACGCCTTCGCGCGCCACTCGTTGGTCACGCCGAGCTCGCTCGCGATCGCATCGAGCTCGGCCTGGTGTGGGCGGCCCACCTGGGTCATATCCCACGCGATCAGAGCGTGGAGGAGTGAGCTTGCGGCAGACACCAACAGGTTCGCAGCCATGCTGTGTGAGGCTTGTCGCCGGTACCTGACCTGTAGCGGCGACCCGGGGTCGGGGGCCGTGTAGAGGTCGACCGTTTCTGAGCTCGCGTGGCTAAGACCGCTGAGGTATCGATAAACCATGTACATGTCGTCGGTCCCCTCGAGCGCGCGGAGGCGTTGCTCGAACACCTTGTAGCTGGGCGGCGCTGCGCCCAGGGCCTTGACTTGCTCGGCGTACTCCTGGCGACGGGCCTCCGACGCTGCATCAGCCCACGAGGCGTTCGCCGCCATCGCGTCTCGGAGCACGGCAGCTCGTGTACGACTTCCCTCGCTGACGACGGCCTTCCAGCCATCCGGCACGACGAGGACCCATCCCGCTGTGACCGCGTCCTCCATCAGCGACCTGATCACCGGGACGGCCGCGACCGGTTGGCTCGCATCGTAGAGCGTCAGCACGCCGCGGGCGCAGTCAGCAGCATGCGCGGTGAGGCCGCGCACAAGGACTGTGACCTGGAAGTCGATGTCCGTCCGGAGCTCGACCGTCGTGCGGTTCGTCTCTGTGTCCCAGATCGCGAGTAGTCGCCGGATGATGGCTCGGTAGTCGGTCGGGGCAGTCATGCGTCAGCCGCCTTGAATCTGGTCGGCGGCACGTTGGCCAGCTTCTTCTTCCTTCGTTGCTTCAGCGAGGAGCGTGGCGTACTGGTCCTCCTCGTCGCGAAGATACGAGCCGAGGGTTCGGCGCATCAGGAGCAGCAGGTCACGCTCTCGACGTCGGGTGAGATCCCACTGCTCGGGGTCGTCGTACTCGCGGATCAACATCGTCACGTATCCGGCGGTGCCGATGGCGTTCACGGTAGAGCGGACCGCTCCGCGGATCTTCTCGCTGTCGATGAGCTCGGCGAGGTCGTCGATGATGCGCATGTCTCCCCAGCCGGCGTAGCCGATGAAGCTGTCCCCGTTGTTTGGGCCTGCTCTGTCGCCGGTGGTGGTGAAGAACTTGGATGTGATCGCTAGGGCGTCGCGAGCAGCCGTGCGGCCCTGGTCGAGGCGTCTCGCTGCGCGCTCCTGTGCGCGTTCGGCGGCACGATCCGCCCGGTCCTCGTCACGGTCGGCCTTGCGAGCGGCACGATCGCTCCGAGTGGTGATGAGCGTTGTTCCGACGGCACCGCCGGCGCCGACGAGACCGCCGACCACCCCTGAGAGCAGGTTGGCCCAGTCCGTCACGAGACGCCTTGCAGCGCGTCCGCGAGAGCGCGGGAGACGGTGGACGCGCTGACGCCGATGGTGCCGGCGATCTCGTCGTAGGTGTGCCCCTCCGCGCGCATGCGGAGGGCAGTGGCGAGCTTGTTCGGCGTCATCGCCCGGGGACGGCCGCCGCAGCGGCCACGCGCTCGAGCGGCCGCTAGGCCCTCGTGGGTGCGTTCGCTGATGATGCGTCCGGAGAACTGTCCAATGGCGGCGAAGATGACGAAGAACATCTCACCGCCAGCGGTGGTGGTGTCGATGCCCTCGTGCAGGGATCGGAAATCGATGCCGCGTGCCTTGAGGTCGTCGACGACGCGGACCAGGTGTTGCACGGACCGACCGAGCCGGTCGATGCGGGTGACCATGAGCACGTCGCCCTCGTGGTCGCGGAGGTAGTCGAGCGCCGCCGCCAGGCCGGGGCGGGTGTCGAGCTTCCCGGATGCCTTGTCCTCGAAGATCCGGGTTGTCCCCGAGGCGCGGAGCTCGTCGGTCTGCGAATCTAATGACTGGTCGAGCGTCGAGACGCGGGCGTAGCCGACGATCGCCATCAGCGCTCGTACCCGTCGCGTCGGGGCCCGGTGACGTTCTGCCCGGTCGATCGGCCGGAGGGTCCGTAGTAGGACCGCTCCCCCGCGCCGGCACCGTCCGGCGGCGTAGCCGGGCGGGACGGAGCGGACCCCCCGCATGGCCTCAGCGGCCTGCTTGGCGCGCTGCAGCGTAAGCGGGTCCATGCGGTCGGTGACTATGACGCTCAACGCGGAGCGCAGCGGCTCGAGATCCCCGGCTCGGGCGGCGTGCGAGACGGCGTTGTTCTGCTCCTTAGTCAGGACGGACCAGTGGATCGTCTTTCCGCCGGCTTCGGCGACTTGGTCGAAGTAGAGCCGCTGGGCGCGACCGTTGCCCTCGCGGAACGGGTGCGCGTCGTTGAACCGTTCAGCGAGCAGGCTCGACCACCGGGCGTTGTCCATACCTGGGGAGAGCATGCCGTCCTCGCGCATCATGCGGGCGGCACCGTCGACGACGATGCCGGCGTGCTCCGGCGGTAGGAACCCCTGCCCTTCCTTCTGGATCCCGACGGTACGAATCTCGCCGGCCCACGGGTAGACGTCCTGGAAGACGTGGCGGTGGATCGCCTGCAAGTGCTCGATGCCGAAGTCACCGCGAATGGGCTGCAGGCGCAGCTCCATCGCGCGGATCGTGGCCCGGGAGTCCTCGAAGTCGCGGAGCTCTCCTTGTGTACGGATCGGCTCGGCCGACCGGGTTGAAGCATCCCGGTCTCCGAGTCGAGGTACCCGGCCCACCGGTCCTCGTGGGTGGCGCCAGTCGCCCAGGGCCGCTCAGCTTCCCAGGAGCGGTCGTCGGAGGCCATGCCTCGTCAGCGGTCAACGGTCAACGGGTGCGCGCGCCGAACCTCGGCGGCCATCTCGTCGAACGTGAGCTCGCCGCGGACCCACCGGTCCTGCGCGGCGTGCGTGAGGTCCGAGGCGCGGCCGCCCTCGAGGGCAGTCGATGTGCGAGTCTCGTCGACGATCTGCTGACGCTGCGCGCGCTCGGCTTTGGTGAGCTGCGTGGTCTTGGTCTGCGTTGCCATCGAGTCCTCCCCCGGTCAGTCTGTCAATTCTATCCCTTCGGCTTCAAAAACGGTATGGCAGGGTTTTGACGACTGGAGGTTCTGACGATGAGTTTTGACAGTCAGGAGCTCACGGAAGTACGGGGGTCGTCAACGACGTCGGTCGACCAGGCAGAAACGATCGATGTGAGGATGAGGAACCACGCCCTCAAGGGCTGCCCGATGGGATCCCCCCGAGCAGATCAGCGCGTTCGCCGACGTCTCGGAGAACACCTCCGCAGACCTCGACAGACACATCTGGCCCGGTGTACAATGTGTGCGTACCCCTGCACGACATGGTGCCTTTCGGCGACCTTATGGTCAAAGATCCGTCCCAGTCACGATACGTACCCTCGTCACGGCCCAAGCCTGCTGACGAGGTGCGAGACCCGGTCAAAGCTGGCGACGATCACATGTTCTGAAACCCCGCGGTTTCGAGCCGAATAGATTGCGCCCGCTCGAGTCTCGTTGCAGCAAACGCCGACCCATCTTCTGCTGGTGCCGCGCGCGCGGGAGCCGGTACCCGTAGTGGAGATCCGGTGTCCCCGTGGCTTCTGTTCGTGACCTCGCTCTTGCAGGCAGCCCCCGCGTCGGTTTCGGTCCTCTTTTGGACGGTCGCCGCATGCGCTTGCGCTCGCACCCTCGTTTTCGTCGCGGCTAGCATCGTCGCCCTGACATCGACGGGTGAACGCGCTAAGCGTGCGCTTGCGCTTGCGCGACAGTTGACATGGCGGCGGCCACGCCCTAAGTGAGCAAAGCAGAACAGGGCGACGTACTTAGCGCCCGCCCTACGGAACACCGTCTGGCATCGCCTCCGACCCACCCGCCGGCGCCTAACGGCTCGCCGCACGTCCTCGTCGGCGCCAGAACGCGAACCGCAATCGTTGTGGCTCTGTCACGGTGTCCGTCGATCTAGACTCCGCAAGTACCTGCTCATAGGCGCCGAGCCAGACCGCTGCTCGCGCGTGGTTGCGGTTGCCGATCACTGCGTGCCACACCGATGGCGTTGCAAGCAAGACCGCGATTACACCGAGCACGGCACACGAAATGGCGAAGGCTGCAGCGCCGACCCAACCCGCTCCGAGATCGGGAAGTGCGGATTCGGACGCTGTTGGGATTCGCGAGAGCATCACTGCAAGGATCGCGACGGTCGCCGCTTCGAGCGTGAGCACCAATGTTGTTTCCTGGTCGGCGGCTTGGGACCGCAGCTCCGCCAGAACCAGCAGCCGCACGGCGTCGTCCTCCTCGACGAACGCATCGAGCTCCCGGCGGCTGACTTCGATGTGATTGTGGAGGTGCTTGGCGACCTCGGGTCGATCCTTGAGGGCAGGCCGCTTCTTCACTGGGCATCACCGGATCGCAACAGGCGGATGCGCCGATAAAGGGTCGCGCGCGACATGCCGAGGTCGCGGGCGACCTGAGACGCTGACTCGCCGGCATCCAGGAGCCGGATCGCAGCCCTGACCTGACTACCGGTGAACACTGCGCCTCGGCCACCGAGATCCTGACCCGCGGCACGACGTTTCGTGACCGAGTCACGGACCCGCTCACGTTTGATCTCGAGCTCCATCTGTGCCAGCGCAGCCATGACCGAGAACACCATCGACCCCATCGGCGTCGACGTATCCACGTCCCCACCTCCGAGGTTCAAGACACGAAGCCCCGCCTGACGGTCCCGCAGCTGGGCGGCGAAGCCCAACATGTCGATTGTGGATCTCCCGAGCCGATCCAGTGTCGCGACGACCAAGCCGTCGCCGCCGTGCAGCGCGTCAAGCGCGCGGTCGAACGCCGGCCGCGAAGCGCGAGCTCCGGATACGCCATGATCGTTGTACAGGTCATCGCGGCGCACCCCCGCTGCGAGGAGGTCCTGTTCTTGCCGGTCAGTGTCCTGTTGCCGGGTCGACACTCGTGCATAGCCGATGAGCTTTACGATGATGCCTCTGTCTCGCAACCAACCTTCATGACAGCAATTCTGCCCGACACTTACAACACATGGTTGCAAGACTCGCGGCCCCCTGAGATCCGCCGAGCAAGCACCGGCGCAGGCGGTGTTAATGAGACGTCTCGCAACCGTAGGGAGGCAAGACACCCATGGGGTAGGTCTGACATACCACACAGAAGAGTGCTGGTGCGACTATCGAGTCGCACCAGCACTCCTCCATGTCATCCTGATTCAGGAAATGGTGTGGAAAATGGTCATCAGTCCACTAAAGCCCGAGGCGACAGAGAACTGCAGGAGCGGGATACCAAACGCCAGAGCGGCGATCAGGAAAAGCATGCGACCAGTCCTGTGGAAATGTTTCCAGGCGACCACCGCAAGCACGATTCCACCAATGACGGTTAACCCGCTTGCGAGCACAACACCCACAATGAGTAGCACATCGATAAGCTGCTCGTGGCGCTGGGTGGCCACTTGCACGTCATCTAGAGTGTCTGTCACAGTCCCGTCCCCGACCCGGCGAAGCTGACCCCGCCCTTGTTGTATGTGCGGTGGACTGTGTACGTGGAGGTGAAATGCGTACCCCAGGGGCCGGGTGTAATGACATTGTGAGTCATATACATGACGACGCTACCGTTGCTCTTTTCGACGGTACCGCACGCCAAGAGATTGACCTCAACAACATTTGCGTATCCGTCAGTGTCACACGTGTGGTATCCCGTTTTGCCACGGTATTTCTTAACCCACGCGCGCTTGCCGTCGTAGAACACTTTGCCCGAGTGGGTGATTGCCCACACAGGGTTGAACGCCGACGTCTGATTCCATGTCTGGCTGTGGATCGTCGTGCTAGCAGTCGTGCTATCTGAAGTCCCCACAGAGCCGGGAGCTGACACCGTACCGCTCGAAGCGCTTTCCGTAACCGGATCGTCGCTGTTCTCCTGCTCCGCCGTTCCGGGGCAGTACTTCACCCAATCGGATGCCTGGATCTGGTAGTCCTCCGCAGCGGCCTGCGCCATGAACGGGGCAGTGCATTCCGGTGCAATCGCATCGTTGGACGCAGTGAAAGCTTGAACGGGAAGATCACGGGTGGTGATCGAGCTACTGCCAGACGGGGTTCCGGTTACACTCACTCGCCAGAAATAGGTGGTTCCGGCAGTGAGGATTCCAGTGGGGACAGTGTAGTCGCCTGGCAGCCAGTCAGTAGCCACCAGGGAATCGACCGCGGGGTCAGCATTGGTTGAGAGCGTGTACTTGAACTGTGTACCTTGAGGCCATTCGTCGTTCACGATACGCCCGCCGAGGTTCGTCGTGATCGATGCGTTGGCACCGTTGCCTGGAAATTCCGTAAGCGATTCCTGATCCCAGTTTCCACCAACAGTAAAGTCAAACTCGTCCGTGGAAACGGGAGAGCCGTCTGCGGTACGAGTCGTAGCCGTCACGGAGCGAGGACCGCCCTGCGTCGACAGATGGGCCGCGATGGTTTGGAAATCAGCGTCAGACAGCTGTCCGGACCACTGCGAGACACCGTCGGCGAAGATTTCGGCAGAATCCGCGAGTCCACTCGCGGGCGGCAGCACTACATTGCAGTCAAAGGCGGCTGAGGGGAGCGCCGGCGTGGTCGACCCTTCTGCGTAGGGACAGGTCACGACCGGCGCGACTGGGTTCGTGTACCAGCCTTGAACGTCAATGATGAAGTCTGTTGCTCCAGTACCGAGGTTGTGGAGGCTGACCTTCCCGTTCGCGCCGACGGGGACGGTGATGGTGTTGGAGCGGATCGTGCCGTTGTCGTAGCGCAGCGATGCAGTGTCGGGCTCGCTGGTGCCGTTGGCCCAGACGCGGCCCCAACCGGATCCATTCGCAGCCTTCGCGGTGAGGGTCAGGACAACCGAGTTGATGCCAGAGCCCATCACCGGGACGCCCTGCTGGCCCGCGACGGCGATCGCGCGGGTCTCATTGCCGGCGAGGATCGTGCTCCCGGCCGCGCGAGTGTCGAAGATCCGGCCCGATCCTGGCGTGAACATCGCGCCGGAGCTTCCGGTGGCGGTGAAGTACCCCTGGATGTCGATGGCGAGGTCCATGGTGCTGTTGGCGTTGTAGATCGTGATCTTGCCGTCAGCGGAGAGCTGCACCTGCGCCTGCATCGTCGTGGTGGTGCCGCCGGCGTAATTGAACGAGTTCGCCGGCCGCGCCGCACCCGTCGGATACGGGGTCAAGAACCCCACGTTCGACGTCGCGTTCATCGCAACCAGGTTCACGATCACCGCAGACGCACCCGCCGGGACACCGGCAGTGCCGGTGACCTGCAGCACGGCACTCTTGCCAGTGGTCAGCTGCGCCTGCGGCAGGCCGGTCCCGGAGCGGGTGTCCGCGACGCGCTTGCCGTTCAACGGCACGAAACCGCCCGGGGCGGTTCCGTCCGTGTTCGCGGTGTAGTACCCCTGCACGTCCAAGATCAGCCGGGCGCTGGTCTCCGCGTACACCTGGATGGTGCCATCGGCGCCGACGGCGAGGACAGACGAGAACGACGTGTTCTGCTGCTGCTCCCCGCCGTAGATCCCCATCAGCGTGTACTTCGTGTCCGCATCCGGACGTCCGAACAGCTGCCCTGTCGCGGAGATGTCCGCCACCGTGGCAACGACCGACACTGCGCCGACTGTGCCGTCGTCAGGGACGCCAGCAAGTCCGGTGACCTGGACGGTGCGCCACGTCTTCGCGGGCATCGGCGTCGAGTAGCCGCCGATGTTGTTCTTCGTGTCCATGATCCGGCCCGTGGTCGGGACGAACACACCACCGGTACCGGTGTCGTTCAACGCGTGAGCTGGTGTTGCCACCAGCAGTGAACCGATCAGTGCAAGCGCGCCGAGTGTGGCGGCAGCGATGCTGCGCCTCCTCGAGCGCGGAACGTGCAGCAAGGTGTGCACAAGACCCCCTAGGCCAAGCGACAGCACGGGTTGCTGTCAGCCTCCGCAGCATATGGAGAACCTGCAAATCACCCAATGACACCCCTTTGGGGGCAAGACAGAAAATCCCTGGTCAGAACCTTTAGTTTCGAGGCGGGCTTAATACCTTCTCAGCTTCAACCTGGTGCGTGATTCGCAGGAGTCATGCTCGCCAACAAGTCGCCGTGAGACCTCGAGATGTCAACCAGTTCTAAGCAGACCGATTCCAGCTGCGAGTTGCGTACCAGGCGATCACTCCGAGGAACGGAGCGACGAGAACCGCGATGATCCAACCCACCTTGGCCTCCGCAGACAGGCGGTTGTCCTGAACGATCGATCGCACTGCGGCGACCCAGAGGCATACGAGCACGATCAGCAACACCATCAGAGCAATGACCGCACCGTTTTCGAACATGCTGCGATGATCTCACGAGCGTCACCGACTTGTGGGCCCGCGCCCTTCGACGACGGCGCGGTCATGGTGACGCTCACGTCGACCGATGCCTTCCTCGTCTCTACGGTTGCTGTACACTCGCGCACATCCCCGCCGCTGGCTCGGTATGCAGGGCCACCCAAGAGGCCGTACTTGATGCCACCGACCGTTGAGTAGGATCGGCCGTGCAGATCCCTGCCGAGTCCGGTGGTCTGGTTGGGCGGTTGAACGAGTCGTAGCTGACCGACGGTGCAGGCGAGACGACGTTATGCCCCTCACGGAACGGTGTGGCGGCCAGCGTCGAGATGATCGCGGCGGCGATGTGCGCTTACCCAGCGTCGTTCGGGCGCTGCCCATCGGGGCTGATCATCGTCGCCTTGTCCCACCCAGTGAACGCGTCAGCGATGACGACGGTGCCGTCCTGCGGGTACGACGCGACGATCTTGCGCAGGGCGTTGTTGTAGCGGACAACGTCCGCGTCGGTCGACGGCACCGGGTACCGCGCGTACCCGACGCGCGTCGACGTCGTGTCGAGCACGATGCCGATTGGCTTACGTGTCCAGAAACGATCGTTTGTGATGGGATGTTTCAACCTACCTTGCAAGGGAGGTTGACTTGGTGCATGATGACGAGGAGACACAAGCGAGCTTGCAACCTATTTTGGAGACCTCATGATTCCGATCACCGTCCACGTCCCTGACCATCGCGTCGAGGACTTCTACATCCGCTTCGGGGAGTTCCTGGTGAACACCGGCGAGCGTGACAGCCCTACCCTCCTCGACTCGGGCCTGGTGCCGTCGTGGGTCCTCACCGATGACGCCGACGCGATCGCTGCTCGGCTCTGGGCGGCGCTGTCGGGCCAGGGACAGATTCTGCTCCACAAGCTGATCATCAACGCCGGGCACCGGATGACTCCGCAGGAGCTCGCCTACGCGTTCGGCCACCCCCAGGGCACGGCGTCGAAGGTCGCGGGCGTGCTCGGTGGCATCGGCAAGGCCATCCGTCGCACAGACCTCCCGCTCTACAAGATGCCCTCGGGCGACGAGTGGCACTACGTCTGGGACTGGGACGGCGAGCACTACTTGATGACCCCGGAGGTCGCCGAAGTCCTGGGACGTGCTCGAAGCCGGGAGGGGCGCTCCCAGTGACCGCCCGCGCACAGGTCGAGAGCGGCGCCCTGGGATTCGCCACTTGGCGGATGGTGCCGATGACGATGACGCTCTTCCTCGGCCTGCCCCTCCTGGTCTTCCTCGCGGCCGGGCATTGGGCCCACGGGGTGAGCGAGGCCGCTCGAGGCGGTGCGGCGATCGTGTCGAATGATGCCGCTCTGGGCGGCCTGGGGCAGTACCTTCCGTCGGCGTCGATCGCACTGGTCGTCCTGGTTCTCCCGTCGCTGACGGTCTGGCGTGCCGGCTTCGGCGCCCGGTTGGCCTGGCCGGGCCCGCACCGCATCGCGCGCACCGTTCGCGGCTCCGTCGTCTACGCGCTCATCTTCACCGGCGTGGGGACGATCGCCGCGTGGGTGACGCGGGAGACCGGCACTGAGGTGCGTTCCGTCGGGGAGGTCTACGGATCGTTCGGGTGGGGCGCCCGGCTGGCGTCCTCGGTGTGGGCGGGACTCTGGGAGGAGACGATCGACGTCGCGCTGCCGATCGGTGTCACATTCGCGCTCGTGACCATCTACCGGACGCTGCGCGGCCGCGGGACTGCTCACAACGAAGTGCCGCGGTGGTGTTACCTCGCTGGGATCTTCGGCCTGATCACGCGCTTCACGGATCACCTGTACCAGGGTCCCGTCGCTGCGGCCTTCGTCGTCCTCGCCGGTGTCGGCGCCGTGATCGTTTTCGCTCGGTACGGGTCGGTCGTTCCGCTGATCCTCGGGCACTTCGCGTACGACGTCGTCGTGGCCGGCGCCCCCGTTGGGCTCGTGCTGCCGGCCGCGGTCATGGTCGCAATAGGCGCAGCGACGTTCGTCCCGACGATGATTCGCCGTAGCCTCGCGTGGACCGTCTAGCGGCTAGACCCTCGACTCATCACCGAACGATCCCCGAGTTCGGCTCCCGCCCAGATTCGATGCCTTGGAGGAACAGGTCGACCAGGCGGTCCACCTGCGGGGCGGGGTCAGTGTCCCCACGGCGGAGGACGCCGGCGATCGCGGTGGCGAGCAGGTCGACGTCGGACGCGGAAGCGTCCGACCGGACTCGACCGGCGTCGACCGCTGTACGGAGGGCGCTGGAGATTGCCTCGCGGCCGCCTGTGAGGGCGGCGTCGACGTCGGCACTGAGCTGCGTGGCGCTGGCAACGAGCTCTGCGATCGCGAGGCTGGTGGCCTGGTGCCGTGCGCTGATGCGAACCGTCGATGCGAAAACGTCGTCTCCGGAGTCCGCGGCTGCGCGGACCGCGGACGCCCATGCGGTCACTGGGCCGCGGAGGACGTCGGCGGCGAGGGCGACCCGGTTCGGGTAGTGCCGGTACAGAGTCGAGTTCCCGAGGCCGGTCGCGCGCACGATCGCCTTCATGCTGACTTCGAGGCCGTCACGGGCGAACAGCGAGGCTGCGACCTCGAGCACGCGCTCTCGATTCCTGACGACGTCGGGGCGCGTGCGGTCCCGGCGTCGGAACTGTCGCTGTGCTGCGACCTCACGTTGCACGCCGCCTGTCGTCGTCGATCGCGGGGAGCACAGGTCGACGGTAGCGGCCTGACGTTCGCAATGCTCTGTGCTTGGCTGTCACGGCATCTTCGACTTCCAAGAGGATCCCGCCTCCTGACGGGTGTCCGACACGCCCGAGACTTTGCTCTGCGGACGGGTAGCGGCCCCTGCCGGCTGCATGTCCGTATGTGCCTGCACGGACCGCTGTGGTCCGCGGTGGTCCGCGGTGAGCGAACGAGCGCGCCCTCGTTTCTTGACATGACTCCGGGCACGTCGGGGTCGCGACGTAGACTCAACTCATCCGGTGGGCCGCAGGACTTCACCGGCTGAGACGGAACAGAAAAACCCAGGTCGGGTGCAACCGGCCTGGGCTCTGAACTCGTCTCGCGAGTTGTGCGGTTGGGGTGGCTCTTAGGGACCCCGAGTTGAACAAATTCGACCCTACGCCAAGTTTGTGTGTTTGTGTACTCGACGAGTACACAGGGCACGACTTGGACCCCCTGCACGCACTTTCGCTCGGTACCGGCACTTTCGGATCGATCGGAAGGGGGACCTAGTGAGCGCAAGCCCACAGAAGGACCCGTCAGGTAGGCCCGGGCTCTGGCTCCAGATCGGCAACCTCGTTGTCGGTGTGGTCAGGCTCGTGGTCGAGTTGATGCACTGAACGGAGAGCGCCCCGGGCTTCGGCCGGGGGCGCTCTTTGCGTGCGTGGAGGCGAGTACGGCGACACGACGTACCGGTGTCCAGAACGCTGGACGGGGTCGTCTAGTGGCTAGACGGCGTTGCCGATCCGCGTGGCGGTGCCGACTACGGGCCGTCGTGCCGCCGCTCGGGCCCGTCACGACGGGACTCGGCCTCGGCCTCGGCCTCGAGGAGCCGACGGATCGCTCATACGGCCGCTGAGAGTGGTGGTCCAAGTGAGGATCTGCGGCAGGAGCATCACGGCGGCGAGGAGCAGGGCCGCGGTGAGCAGGGTCCGGAATGTCAGCTCGGCGGTGGCGGCGTCGACGCCAGTTGCTGTGGCGCCGGCGGCCCACCATCCGTGCACGTGTGTCACGGTGAGGATCATCGCGACGGCCCACGCGGACGCACCGACGAGGACCCGTTCGATCCGCTGTACGCGGCGCGTAGCGGCGTCGCGGAGCTGCTGCCGGGCGTCAGCCTCGGCGGCGGGATCCTCGGCGCTCATGAGGGCATCGTGCCACGCGGCCGGTGCACGCGGTGGGATGAGTGAAGCCCCCGGCCGGAGAGAGTGGCCGGGGGCTGTGCCGACACCCGGAGAGAGTGGGTGTTGGCGGGCTCGAGCGAGTCGGCGAGAGTGACCCGTCGAGAGTCTCGAGGGTACGGGGATGCCCCTACCCGCGTCGAGCGGTGGCTATGTCGTTGCCGGCGGCAATGAGGGCGAGGATCTGACTGGATGCGTGAACGGGGTCTTCCGCGAACGGGTCAAAGCTGACGGTGTCGCCGGGGAGGGGCCTGTGGTCGGTCTGCTGCTGTTGGTTGAGGAGCGCGGTTTCGATGCGGGCGTAAGCGGTTTCCATGTCGTCGGCGGTGACCTCTCCCCCGGGCGGGTCCATTGGGTCGAGCTTGCGGATGACGGTGAGCGGCTCCGGCGTGTGTGCGAGTGCTCGGACGATGCCCTCGACGGTGCCGGTGATGAGCATGTGCGCGGTGACGGGGTTCTCGAGGGCTGCGTCGAGGTCGCGTTCGTCGTCGATCAGGTCGGCGAGGGCGAACCCGTAGGACGGGTTGAGCACGAGGGCGCGTTCGGCGACCTCGGCGACCTCGGCGACCTCGGCGACCTCGGCGACCTCGGCGGCCCGGTAGTACAGGCTGCTCATGTCGATGGGGCCGACGTCGGTCACGGCGTCTCTCCCTTCGGGTGCGCACTTTGTCCGCGGAGTGCGGCCTGTGCAGCCTTGAGGCGGTCCCAGACGACCTCGAGCGCGGTGATGGCGCCCTGCAGGTGGTGGGAGGCATTCGCGATCGCGAGGGCCGGGTCGGTGCCGTCATCTTCGCGGACGTCGTCGACGTCGAGCTAGCGGGCGAGGGACTTCGTCAGGTTGGTCAGCGCCACGGGGGTGCGATCGCCGATGCCGTGCTTGAGCTCGAGCACGATGCCGACGTTGCCCCACCGATCGGTGATGACGTCGCCGAGCTGGATGACGTGGTGCTCGGTCATGGCTACCGGTCGTAGATGATCTCGGGGAACGGGAGCCCCATCGCGCGGGCAGTGCAGGAGACGTGCCCGCGCTGGCCGTCGTCGAGGGTGAACGTGTCCGACGAGTGCGCGGCGGCACGGTTCCCACAGACCGGGCAGACGTCGAGGCTCATGGGGTCATCCTGCAGCGTGGAGTCGGGTAGCGTCGACCTGCCTCGGTTGCACTGAGCGCGGCCGGCCGACAGGGCGGCACCGGGGCGTACGCGGGGGCGTACGGCCGCGTGATCGCGTCACGGGCCGCCCTCATCAGGCCGTGACGCCCGCTGGGGGAGCGGGGTCGTTCTCTCGGCGTGAGCTCCGAGAGGAACCCATGAGCGCGAATCAGCACGGCCAGCCGACGCCACAGGCGTCGACCACGCCACAGTCCCAGCCCGCACCACAGGCGTCGACCACGCCCGCACCGACTCGGGTGCATCTGTTCTTCCGAATCATCGCCCCGTTCGCCGCTGCGTTCGCCAGCACAATGATCGTGTTGGGGGTCCAGGCAACGGACCCACCGCTCCTGAAGGCGTCGGAACCAGGTGGAGAGATTAGTGCGGTGTTCTCGAGCTTGTCGCTATACCTCGTTGGCATCGCCGGGGTTCTGGTCTTCGGCGTCGCGACGTGGTCTCTGTACGGCCGAGAGGACCGCCCCTGGCGCGCGTTCATCATGCAGTTCATCAACCTCGTCGCTGCGTTCCTGGCTGCGGTTGCCGGCATCCTGGTGATTCCGGGAGTCGCGGAGCACATCGCCAAGTAGCGGGGGAGCGCGAGGGGGCACGCCCCCTCACCGGCGCCGGTGGTGTCGGAGGCCCGGTCCGGGTGCGGGCCGGGCCTCCTGCTGTCACTCGGGCTGGTGGAGGTCCTGCAGCTCGGCGTAGGGGGTGGTGTCGGTCCAGGAGTAGGGGGTCGGGACGCTGACGGTCTTGGCGTTGACGCGGACGACGGTGTACCAGTGGCCGCGGACCTTCACTCGGTCGCCCTTCTTGACCGTCTCGCGGCTGTAGCCGGTGGCGGTGCCGGAATCGACCTGCGCGGCGCGCAAGCCTTCCCAGTCGAGCTGGTCGCGCTTCTCGTCGATGTACGGCGTCAGGCGGGCGTGGGTGGCGTCGATCTGCTCGGCGGTCGCGGGGACGTAGCCGCGCTCGGCGTCGTAGCAGGGCTCGATGATGCGGCGTTCCAGCTTCCGAATCTCGGCGCCGAGCTTCTCGATGCGGTTGCCGTCGACGCCGGGCCGGTAGCGGCTGTCGGTGGTCATGGCTGCGGCGTCGGCGCGGGCGCGCTTGGCGTCGGAGCGGGCGCGGGCGCGCTCGGCGTCGGCGGTGGCCTCGATCGATCGGCGCATGGCGGTGTCGGCCTTGGCGATCGCGTTCCGATGTCGGCCCTCGAAGCGGTGTCCGACGTGGATCGGCTCGCCGCCCTCGGGCAGGCGGGACGTGGCGGTCTCGACGCGCTCCCACGCTGCGGTGTCGGCGGCGGCCTTCCGGTCGGCCTTGGCGTTGACCGCGTCGACGCGGTCGGCCTGGCGGGCGATCTTCCCGGCTTCGACCTCGGCGGTCGGGCGGTGCTCGGTGCTGAGTTCGGTGGTGGCCTCGAGCCCGGCGGTCTTGAGGGCCTGCACGGTGCGGTTGATCTTGTACCCGTTGGGGAGGTGGTCGCGGCTGTTCGGGACGTACCAGGCGGCGATGCTGCACCCTCAGCGCCATCCGACGCGCTTGAGGACGTCGGCGGTGCCGTCGCCCTTGGCGGCGCCCTCGACGTGCGTTCCGGCTTCGTCCGGGTGGGTGATGGTCAGGGTCGTCATGTGCTCTCTCCTTCACTGCTGACCGCTTTTTGGTGCTTCCTGCGAGGAGAGAACGGCCGGCGCGGAGGCCGGAGGGCCTAACCGGAGGACCGGTCGAGGGCGAAGAATCTTGGGCGATGATCTTGGGCGATGTGAGGGAGCGTGCGACCGCGTCCGAGATTGTTCATCAGCGGCCGGCGCGGGAGCGCCCGCGTGGCGTGGAGGGTGGAGCGTTGGCAGGATCGGATGCAGGAAGGCACCAAAAGCCCCGGTAGGGAGCACGCTGATCGTTGAGCGCTCCGTCACATCCGGTACGGATGCGGAGTTGTGATCTACTCGCTCGAGGTCTTGTCGGCCGTGTCAGAGCTCGGGAGGCCGCTGATCGTGAGCGGTCCGTCCCCGAGTGCTCCAAGTGCGTCGGCAACGTCGTCCGTGAGGAGGTCGTCGATGAGCTCTGGGGTAAGCGGCAGCTCACGCGAGTCGATCTGCTCGAGAGGGACCTGCGGGCCGGGAGGCGCGGTGCGGGGCCGAACCGTGCCTCCCGTTCGTCGGATGGTCACCAGCCGCTCAGCAGCCCGTCCTCCAGGACGGTCGGCATCGACGCGGACTCCGACGCCCGGAGCGCGGTCAGTCCTCGACGTCGAAGACCACGACGCGGTCGCTCGCGCCCTGGATGTACGCCGCGACCGGCTGGTGCTCCTCGTGCGGCAGGTACCCGGCGAGCGCCGCGCGGTCCCGGAAGCGCACGACGAGCATCCAGTCGAAGCCGCCCTCGAGCCCCTCGGTGCTGATGCTCTCGCCGGACCGGACCGACTCGACCCCGTCGATCCGGGGCAGGTGCTCCCGCACGAGTTCGTCGGCCCGTGCCGACGGATGGGTCGTCGCGTGGTCCCACGCGACGAGGACCACGTGTGTCGTCCCGCTCATCGTGTCCTCCTAGAACGCCGGGGTGCCGCCGGCGACGGTGATCGTCGATCCGGACTGGTAGCTCGACTCGGGGCTGACGAGGTGCACGTACGCCGCGGCGAGTTCGGCTGGCTGCCCGGGACGCCCGAACGGCGACTGCTCACCGAAGTGTGCCACGGTCTGGGCGTCGTCGGAGCCGGGCTGGAGCGGCGTCCACACCGGGCCCGGAGCGACCGAGTTCACGCGGATGCCCTTCGGCGCGAGCTGCTGGGCGACGGCCTCGGTGAAGAGCTTGATCGCACCCTTCGACACGGCGTAGTCGATCTTGTCCGGCGACGGTGTGCTCGCCTGGATGGACCCGGTCGTGACGATCGTGGAGCCCGGTTCGAGGTGCGGCACGGCGGCCTTGGTCAGCCAGAAGAGCGAGTAGATGTTCGTCTTGAAGGTCGAGTCGAAGTGCTCGGTCGTGAGGGTGAGGATGTCGTCGTTGCTGTCCATCCGGCCCGCGACCATGACCAGCGTGTCGAGACCACCGAACTCGTCGACGGCCCGCTGCACGAGGTCGGTGCAGTACTGCTCGTCGGAGATGTCCCCCGGGAACAGGACCGCACGACGCCCCTCGCCCTCGAGCAGGTCGCGCACCTGTTCGGCGTCCTCCTGCTCGTCGGGCAGGTAGGAGAGGACGAGGTCGGCGCCCTCGCGGGAGAGCGCGATCGCGGCGGCGCGGCCGATGCCCGAGTCGGCGCCGGTGACGATCCCCCGGTAGCCCGGCAGGCGCCCGTGTCCGACGTAGCTCTCCTCGCCGTGGTCGGGCTTCGGGTCCATCTTCCACGCGGCCCCGGGGAGCGACTGCTCCTGCTCCGGGTACGGCGGCGCCGGGTAGAGGGTGTTCGGGTCGCGCTTGTCGTCCTGGCTCATGCCCCCACGATGCCCGGCGCCCCCTTCGCGGTGGCTCAGCCCGGCATCCACCACCTGAGCACTCGACGTCGACACGGTCCTTGACAGCCTTATCGGGATTAACGAGCGTCGATAAGGTTGGAAAGGTCGATAAGGAGGACCCCGTGGATTGAGTACGCAACCCCTACACGCCGAACGCCGGTTCCGCGCCACCGGTCCTCGCCGGACGCGATGCCGAACTGAAGGACTTCGAGAGCGTGCTCGAGCGCCTCGCCAGCGGCAAGACCGACAAAGCGGTCGCGGCGATCGGCCTCCGAGGAGTCGGCAAGACCGTCCTGCTCGGCGAGTTCGAGCGGATCGCACGCGAGCACAACTGGGTGGCGGTACCCGCCGAGATCTCGAAGACGAAGGATTTCGGGCCGCAGCTCGCGAACCTCGTGCGCAAGGCGCTGTTCCAATTGTCGCCGAAAGCGCGCTGGAACGACGTTGCGAAGCGGGCCGCCGGCGTGATCCGGTCGTTCTCGATGACCGTGCAGCCCGATGGGGCGCTCACGGCGGGCCTCGACGTCGAGGAGATCGACGGAGCAGCCGACTCTGGACAGTTCGACGAAGACCTCGCTGATGTGCTCGAGTCGCTCGGAGAGACCGCTCGCGATGTCAGGCGCGGAGTGGTCTTCCTGCTCGACGAGATCCAGTTCCTCTCGAAGGACGAACTCGAGGCCTTGATCGGTGCCGTTCACCGCTGCATCCAACGACGGCTCCCGATCACCGTTGCCTGTGCGGGCCTCCCGCAACTCCCTGGCGTCGCGGGAGACGCGAAGTCCTACGCCGAGCGACTGTTCCACTACATCCAGGTGATCGAGCTCGGACCCGCCGACGCGAGACAGGCCATCGTCGCACCGGCTGCCGAGGAGGGCGTCCGGTTCGAGGACGCGGCAGTCGACGCGATCATCGAGTACACGGACGGCTACCCCTACTTCCTGCAGGAGTTCGGACGGTGGGTGTGGGATCTCGCGGAGGGACCCGTCATCACCGCGGCGGAGGTCGCTGACGCGCGGTACCTCGTGGAGGCAGAACTCGACGAGAGCTTCTTCAAGACGAGAGTGCAGCGGAGCACGAAGGAGGAACTCCGTTACCTCCGAGCGATGGCTGCCCTGGGCCCGGAGCCCCAGAAGGCGTCGGACGTCGCGGAACAGCTCGGGAAGACCTCCGAGCAGGTCGCACCGCTCCGAGCTCGACTCATCGCCAAGGGACTCCTGTACACACCCAAGTTCGGCTTCGCCGAGTTCACGGTCCCGCAGTTCGACAAGTTCATGCTGCGCTACATCCCAGACTTCTGACCCTCTGGCCTCGGCGACGGTCCGAGTGCGAAGGCGTCGGATCCCCCCCCGAACTGGGTGAAGCGCGAATCGGCCTGTGTTGCCCAAGACGCTGCAAACCAGCCGGGCGAGGGCTACGAAAGAGCTGTGGGCATGAACAAGGCCCCCGCCGACGCATCGTCGTGTCGGTCCCCATGAGAGAGAGGTCGCACCATGACCAGCAACGCAGCAACGAACCGCACCGCCAACGGCTCCACCTGGACCCAGAAGGGCGCACTCGTCTTCGGGATCGTCTTCCTCATCGTCGGTGTGGCCGGCTTCATCCCGGGTCTCACGATGGACATGGGCTCGATGTCGGTCGCGGGCCACGGCTCGATGGCACTCCTGCTCGGCACCTTCCAGGTGTCCGTGCTGCACAACATCGTCCACCTGCTCTTCGGCATCGTCGGGCTCGTCACTGCCCGTTCGCCGCGCAACGCGCGCCTGTACCTGCTCGTCGGCGGCATCGTCTACGCCGTCCTGTTCGTCTACGGCCTGTTCACCGCCGGCATGGCCGACCCGGCGAACTTCGTGCCGCTGAACAGCGCCGACAACGTGCTGCACCTGATCCTCGCCGTCGCGATGATCGTGCTCGGGCTGCTGCTCCCGCGCGTCGGGACCCGTCGGGTCTGACCCGTCCGTCGGCGGTCCAGCCGCCGACAGCACCCACGACCGGAGCCGGTCTGGGCCACGCGATCAGGTGGTCCAGGCCGGCTCCTCGTCGTGCGGGGGCAGCCCCAGCCTCAGCGCGCGGGCGCGGTCCCGAGCACCAGGTCCCGCACCTGTGCGGCGGCGCCGAGCGCCACCGCGTCGGACCCGAGCGACGACAGTGCCAGCCGGATCGGCGCACCGCTGACCGGGGGTTCCAGCGCGATGGCCCGGCTGATGGCCGGCTCGAGCAGGTCCCAGGAGCGAGCGATCCCGCCGCCGATGACGATGGTCGTGACGTCGAGGATCCCCGCCGTGAGCAGCGCGGCGCGCGCGAGTCCCCACCCGGCGGTCTCGAACACCGCGGCGGCGTCCGGGTCCCCGGTGCGAGCGGCGTCGGCGACCTCGCGCACGGTCACGCGTCGTCCGGTCCGTTCGGCGTAGCGGTCGGCGATCCCGCGGGCACCGGCGATCGTCTCGAGGTGGCCGACCTGTCCGCACGTGCACACCGCGTCGCCGAAGCCGGGGACGTGGCCGATCTCCCCCGCTGCACCGCGGGGTCCGGCGAACAGGGAGCCGCCGAGCACGAGGGCGCCGCCGACACCGGTGCCGAGCGTCATGCCGAGGACGTCCGGCTCCCCGGCCACGGCTCCGGCGGCGACCTCGCCGAGGAGGAACGCGTTCACGTCGTTGTCGAGCGTCGCGGGGACGCCGAGGGCCGCGGTCACCGCGTCGGTCACGCCGTACCCGGCCCAGCCGGTGAACGAGTTGCCGGTCACGAGCACGGTGCCGGTGGTCGCGTCGACCACGCCGGCGGCGCCCACCCCGACCCCCGTCACGGAGGCGCGGTGCCGGTCGAGCAGGTCCGTCACGGCACCGAGGGCGGCCGTCACGATCGCCGCGCCGCCAGCGTGTGCCGGTGTCGGCAGGTCGACGCGGTCGATGACCTCGAGCGCCGGGGTCGCGAGGACGACCTTGGTGTTCGTCCCGCCGACGTCGACGCCGGCGACGACCTCGTTCACGCGGTCACCGCCCCGAGGGTCGCGAGCCGTTCGGCCCGCCGTTGCCGCTGCACCACCGGATCGGGGACGGGCACCGCCGCGAGCAGTCGCCGCGTGTAGTCGGTGGTCGGGTGCACGAGCGTGGCGCCGGTCGGGCCCTGCTCCTCGACGATCCCCTGGCGCATCACGACGACCCGCTCGGCGAACTGCTGCACGACGGCGAGGTCGTGCGAGACGAACAGGCACGCGAAGCCGAGGTCGGCCTGCAGCTCGCGCAGCACCTCGAGCACCGTCTCCTGCACGCTCACGTCGAGGGCGCTGGTCGGTTCGTCGGCGACGAGCAGCCGCGGCGAGAGCACGAGCGCCCGGGCGAGCGACACGCGCTGCCGCTGGCCGCCGGAGAGCTCTCGGGGTGCCCGCGACGCCAGGGTGCGGGGCAGCCGGACGGCGTCGAGTACCTCGTCGATACGCTTCCGCCGGTCGGCCCCGGACATGCCCCGCCGGTGCACCGCGAGCGGCTCGGCGATGCACTCCGCGACGGACATCCGCGCGTCGAGCGACGCCACCGGGTCCTGCAGCACGACGCCGATGCCGGACCGCAGCGCCCGGCGGTCGCGGCCGCGGGCCGTGCGCAGGTCGGAGCCGAACAGGTGCACGCTGCCGGACGTCGGCGCGACGAGACCGAGCGCGACCCGGGCCGCCGTGGACTTGCCCGAGCCGGACTCGCCGACCAGGCCGACGGTCTCGCCGGCGTGCACCGCGATGTCGATGCCCTGCAACGCGTGGACGGCGCGCGCCCCGCGCCCGAAGGTCACCGAGACGTCCCGCAGGTCGACCACCGGGGCCGCACCGTGCCTCCCGTCCGCCGCGTCGGGCGTGGCCGCCGCGGCCGTCGGGACCGGCCCGTCGACCGCCGCGACGGCGAGCCGCGGCACCGCGGCGAGCAGCCCCTTCGTGTAGTCGTGCTGCGGCCGGAGCAGGACGTCCTCGACGCTCCCGGTCTCGACGATCTCGCCCTGGAGCATCACCGCGACCCGGTCCGCGAAGTCCGCGACGACGCCCATGTTGTGGGTGACGAGCAGGACGCCCGTGCCGGTGTCCGCCGCCAGGCGACGGAGCAGCTCGAGGATCTCCGCCTGCACCGTGACGTCGAGCGCCGTCGTCGGCTCGTCCGCGATGAGGAGCTTCGGCGAGTTGGCGATCGCCATCGCGATCACCACGCGCTGCCGCTGCCCGCCGGACAGCTGGAAGGGGAACGCGCGCGCCCGCTGCTCCGGCGACGGGATGCCGACACGGCCGAGGAGCTCGACGGCCCTGGCCGCGGCGTCGGCGGCGGAGACGTCACCGTGGTTCCGGACGACCTCGGCGATCTGCGCGCCGACCCGGGTGAGCGGGTCGAGGGCGGTCGCCGGCTCCTGGAAGACCATCGAGACGGTGTTCCCGCGCAGGGACCGCAGGGAGGGCTCCGGGGCACCGACGATCTCGTGACCGTCGACGACGGCGCTCCCGGTGGCGGTGGCGTTGCCGGACAGCAGCCCCATCGCGGCGAGCGCCACGGTGGACTTGCCCGAACCGGACTCGCCGACGAGCGCGAGGGTCTCCCCGGGCTCGACGTGCAGCGAGACCCCGCGGACGGCGTCGACCGTGCCGGACTCCGTGCGGAAGGTGACCCCGAGGTCGGTGGTGGTCAGGATGGACATCAGCGGCCCCTCACGTCGAAGGCGTCCCGGAGCCCGTCGCCCACGGCGTTGAACGCGCAAACGACCAGGATCACGGCGAGACCCGGCGGCACGATGAGCCACCAGCGTCCCGAGTACGCGGCGGTGAGTCCCGCCGACAGCATGCCACCCCAGTCCGTCGCCGGTGCCTGCACGCCGAGCCCGAGGTACGAGACGTAGGCGACGAGCAGGATCGCGTCGGCGACCTGGAACGTCGCGGCGACGACGATCGTCGACACGGAGTTCGGCAGCAGGTGGCGGCCGATGGCGCGGGCGTGCGAACCGCCGATCGCCCGGAGGGTGAGGACGTAGTCACGGTTCTTCAGGGTGAGCGTCTCGGCCCGGATGAGGCGGGACGGCACGAGCCAGGACACGAGTCCGAGGATCACGATGAGCCCCCAGACGCCCGGGGTCGTGATCGCCGAGATGACGAGCAGGATGAAGAGGGCGGGGATCGCGATGCCGGCGTCCACGACACGCATCATCACGGCGTCGACCCAGCCGCCGACGTAGCCGGCGACCGAGCCCCAGAGCGTGCCGACCACGGTGGCGAGGACCCCGGCGGCGATCCCGACCATCAGCGACACCTTGCCGCCGAACATCAGGCGGCCGAGGACGTCGTGCCCGACGGCGTCGGTGCCGAGCAGGTGCCCGGCGCTCGGGGCGAGGTTCACCTGGTCGAGCTGGGTGTGGACCTGGTCGGTCGGGTACAGGAACGGGCCGACGAAGCAGAACAGCACGATGACGACGATGACCACGAGGCCGATGACGGCGAGGGTGTTGTGGCGGAAGCGGCGGACGGCGAGGCGCCACCCGGTCGCGGCGACGGTGACGGGGGCGCCCGGGGCTTCGGGTGCCAGCTGGACGGCGCTCATGCGCGGCTCGCCTTCACGTCGTGGGTGGACGCAGCGTCGATGGGGGACGCATCGTCGATGGGGGACGTGACGGCGCTCATGCGCGGCTCGCCTTCACTCGGGGGTCGATGAGGGACTGCGCGACGTCGGCGAGCAGGGTGCCCACCACCGTCGCGATCGAGATGACGAGGACGCAGCCGAGGAGCGTCGGGTAGTCCGACGTCTGCGCGGCGTTCCAGAACAGCAGCCCCATGCCGGGGTAGTTGAACAGCTGCTCGGTGACGAGCGCCCCGCCGAACAGCACCGGCAGGTAGTAGCCGAGCATCGCGACCACCGGGGTGAGCGAGTTCCGGAACACGTGCCGGCGCAGGATCGCCGCAGTCGAGGCACCGCCGGCGCGGGCGGTGCGGACGTAGTCCTCCTGCAGGTTCTCGAGCGTCGAGGCCCGCATGTACCGGCTGAACACGGCGATCATCGCGAGGGCCCCGGTGACGACGGGGAGCACGAGCCCCGCCGGGTCCTGGAAGACCTCGGCGAGGGTGTTGCCGCTCGGCGCCTGGGACGGCAGCCACGGCAGCTGCTGGCTGAAGACGATGATGAGGACGAGCCCGAGGAAGAACGCGGGCGTCGAGTAGAACACGAACGCCAGGGCCGTGGCCGCGTAGTCGACCGCGCCGTTGCGCCGGACCGCCTGCCACATGCCGACCGGGATCGCGAGCACGATGCCGAGCACCGCGGACATCCCGGTGAGGACGAGGGTCTTGGGCAACCGCTCGGCGATGAGCTGCGACACCGCCTCGTTGAGCGTGTACGACGTACCGAGGTCGCCGGTGAGCAGGCGGCCGAGGAACCGGAGGTACTGCACGGGCAGCGGCTGGTCGAGCCCCTGCGCCTGGTTGAACGCGGCGATCTGCGCGGGCGTCGCTGAGACGCCGAGGACGCCGCGGGCCGGGCCGCCCGGCAGGGCGTGCAGCAGGCAGAACACGACGATCGTGACGATGAGGATCACCGCGAGCGCCTGCAGGACGCGCCTGGTGAGGTAGAGAGCTGTGGTCATGCGGCTTCCGTCGTCTGGTTCCGGACTGGGGGACGGACGGGAGGCGCGGTGCGCGTCGGACGCGCGCCGCGCCTCCTGTCCGGGGTCACGGTCTCACTTCGACCACTTCCACTGGGCGGGGTGGAAGTTCGCGAGCGAGTCCTGGTCGAACCCGGTCAGACCCTTCTTCACGACCGAGATCTGGTAGTCGGGCTCCGGCAGCCAGATCACCGGCAGGTCCTTCGCGAGCGCCGCGCTGTAGTCCTGCACGGCGGTCGGGTCGGGCGAGGTGGTCGTGGCGTCGATGAGCTCGTCCACGTCGGCGTTGGAGTACGACCCGAAGTTCGCCGAACCACCGGTCTGGAAGAGCGACTCACCGGTCGGGTAGGCCGGGAAGTACCAGCTGCCCGCGGTACCGAAGAACGAGAGGTCCCAGTCGCAGCTGGCCTCGTCGCTCGTGCAGGTCGGGGTCTGCGACAGGACGCTCGACACCGGCGCGGTCTTGATCGTGAAGCCGATGCCGGTCTTCGCGAGCGACGACTGGATGGCGCTCATCATGTTGTCGGTGACGGTCGACCCGGACTGCGAGAGCACGTTCATGGTGAACTTCGTGCCCTTCGTGACGCCCTCGCCGCACTGGCTGTCGGACGTCCCGGGGTCGGTGCAGACCATCGTGCCGCCCTGCTCCGACCAGCCGTGGGACTCGAGGAGCGCCTTGGCCTTCTTCGTGCTGAACGGGTACGGGTTGTCCTTCTGCGTGCTCGACACGTAGTCGGACTCCTGCGCCTGGGGGATCGGCCCGTAGGTCGAGGTGGCGGTGCCGTTGAACACGACCTTGGACAGCGAGGTCTGGTCGATCGACATCTGGACGGCCTGACGGGCGTACAGCTGCTTGAAGACGGCGCCCATCGTGGGGTTGTTGAAGTTGTACGGCATGTACGTGATCGCCCAGCCGGTCCAGGGCTGCACCTCGTAGCCCTTCGACGTGAAGGACGACTTCTGGTCCATGTCGGTGGCGTTGATGTAGCCGTAGTCGACCTCGCCCGAGCGGACGGCGTTCACCTCGGCGTCCGTCGTCGTGAACGGCAGCAGGTTCACGGTCGCGATCGAGGGCTTCTCACCGCCGTCGTACTTCGTGTTCGCGGTCAGGGTGACCTTGCCCGCGGTGGTGAACGTCTTCACGCCGTAGGGGCCGGAGATGGTCTTCCACAGGTCGTCGCTCGCGTAGTCGGAGATCTTGCCGGCGGCGGTGTTGAGGTACTTCCAGACCTGCTTCGCGCCGGAGGTGGTCTCGTCGGCGTTGCCCACCGAGCCGCTCGCGCTCGTCTTGTCCCAGGCGTGCTGCGGCAGCGGGATGATGTGGCTCAGCTGGTTGGCGAGCATCCAGTCCGGGTTGTACGCCTTGTCGAACGTGATCGTGAAGTGCGTGTCGTCGTCGGCTTTGAAGGAGGTCCAGTTGTCCGGCGCCTTGCCCTTCGAGTAGGAGCCCCACTCGTCCTTGTTCGCCTTGATCAGGTTGAACCAGAACTCGACGTCGCGGCTCGTGATCGGCTTGCCGTCCGACCAGTGCCGGTCGCCGAGCGTGACGGTGACGCTCTTCGAGTCGCTCGCGAACGTCGCGTCGGTCGCGACGGAGCCGGCCTTGTTCCACGCGATCTTGCCGGTGGACCCGTCGTAGGCGACGAGCGGCTCGTACAGCGACTGCGCGATCGACCCGTTGTTCGTGTTGAGGTGCGCGGCGGTGCCGATCGGGAGGATCCAGTTCGGCGTGAAGTTGGCGGGCAGCGCGTAGTTGATCTCGTCGGTCGTGTTGCTCGACGAGGCGTTGCCGCCTCCGGAGCAGCCGGCGAGCAGCGCGCTCACGGCGATCGCGGCTCCGGTGAGGAGCGCCCAGCGACGGGGCTTGGTCATGTGTGTCTCCTGGTGCGTGGGAGGTTCGGGGTGTGGAGCACGCGTGCCGAGCGGCACGGGGACAGTCAATGGCCAAAGCCGTTGGAAAAACAAACATCTCCGTGTAAATAGTTCGTTTCTGCCGTTCGGGCGAAAGGGTGGACCGGTCGATCTGCCGCCTAGGCTCGGTCTCGCGGTCACTCGTCGACCGCGTTTCCGCCGGATTGGAGAAAGTCGTGCCGGACCTCAGTGCCCGCGTCCTGGAGCTCGTCGCGTCCGGACAGGCGTCCAGTCGGACCGAGATCGCCGCACTGCTCGGCGCCGCCCCCTCGACCGTCTCCCACGTGGTCGCGCAGCTGGTGTCGCACGGTCTGCTCGCGGAGGAGGGCACCGACGTCTCGACGGGCGGCCGCCCCCGCAAGGTGCTCCGCATCGGCGGTGCGGACGAGTACGCGGTCGCCGCGGACGTCGGCGGTGGGCACGCCCGCATCGGCATCGTGCTGCCGGGAGGCGCGCTCGAGTCGGTCGCGAACGTCCCGTTCGCACTCTCCGACGGTCCGACCGCGGGGCTGCAGCGGCTGGCCGCCCTGCTCGAGCGGCTCGCGGACGAGCGCGGTCGCGCCGGGCTGCGGGGCGTCGGGCTCAGCCTGCCCGGACCGGTCGACGTCGAAGCCGGCGTGGTCGACCTGCCGAGCCGGATGCCCGGGTGGAACGGGTTCCCGGTGGGATCGTGGCTCACCGAGCGCTTCGGGTTGCCCTCGGTCGTCGACAACGACGCGAACTGCATGGCCGCGGGCGAGCAGACCGTGCAGGACCCCGCCCGGCGGCAGACCATCACGATCAAGGCCGGCTCGGCGATCGGTGCCGGGATCGTCATCGACGGACGGCTGTACCGCGGCGCGACCGGATCGGCCGGCGACATCACGCACGTCCGGATCGACGCCGCGGGCGACACCCCGTGCTCGTGCGGGAACACGGGCTGCCTCGAGACCGTCGCGTCCGGAGCCGCGCTGGTGCGGATCCTGTCGGACGCCGGGGTCGACGTCTCCTCGACCGCCGACGTCGTCCGGCTCGCCTCGGACGCCCACCCCGAGGCGACGCGCGCCGTCCGGCTCGCGGGCCGGTACCTCGGCGAGGTGCTCGCCGCGAACGTCAACTTCTTCAACCCGGACGCGGTCTACCTCGGCGGGATCCTCTCCACGCTCGACCCGTTCATCGCCGCCGTGCGGAGCCAGCTGTACGAGAGCTGCCACCCGCTCATGACGCAGCACCTCGCCATCGAGCCCGTCTCGCTCGGCGCCGACGCCGGCCTCGTCGGTGCGGGCCAGTTCGCGCTGCAGCGCGGGCTCGCCGCGTCGCTCGAGGAACTGTCCGCGCCCATCCCCCAGTCCACCACCAGGAACAGGAACGTCCGTGTCTGACCCCGTGTCCACCGCACCCGCCACCCGTCGCCCGGTCATCGCGATCGCCGGGCTCGCCATCGAGACCTCGACGTTCACGCCGACCCGAACCCACGCGCCGGCGTTCCACCCGGACCGCGGGGACGAGGTCGTGGCGCGCTACGACTTCCTCGGGCCGCTGTCGGCGCGGGCCGACTTCCGCGGGGCGCTCATCGGTCACGCGCTGCCCGGCGGGATCGTGGACCGGGACTCGTACGAGTCGCTCGCGGCGGAGATCGTCGCGCGGTTGGCGGCGATCGTCGCGGCCGAGCACGTCGACGGGCTCTGGTACGACATCCACGGCGCGATGGTGGTCGAGGGCCTCGACGACGCCGAGTCGGACCTGCTCGGCCGCATCCGCGCGGTGATCGGCCCGGACGTCATCGTGTCGGCGTCGATGGACCTGCACGGCAACGTCACGGCGGAGCTCGCCCACCAGGTGGACCTCGTCACGTGCTACCGGATGGCCCCGCACGAGGACGCCCTCGAGACGAAGGAGCGCGCCGTCTCGAACCTGGTCGACGTGCTCACCACCAGGCCCGTGGGGCAGCAGCGTCCGGTCAAGGCCTGGGTGCCGATCCCGGTCCTCCTGCCCGGCGAGCAGACCTCGACGCGCATCGAACCGGCGGCCTCGCTGTACGCCGAGGTGCCGGTCGTCGAGCGGACCGAGGGCGTGCTCGACGCCGCGATCTGGGTCGGCTACGCCTGGGCGGACCAGCCGCGCGACCGAGCGGTCACCGTCGTCACCGGGTGGGACGAGGCCTCCGTCGCCGCCGGTGCGGAGCGCCTCGCGCGGGCCTTCTGGGACGTCCGCGAGGACTTCGTGTTCGTCGCACCGACCGGCACGTTCGACGAGTGCCTCGCCGCCGCGCTCGCACCGGGCGCCGCGAGGCCGTTCTTCGTGTCAGACTCCGGCGACAACCCGACGGCGGGCGGCTCGGGCGACATGACGTGGGGGCTGACGCAGGTGCTCGCGCACCCGGCGTTCGCCGACCCGGACGGCCCCGTCCTGATCTACGCGAGCGTCCCCGGGCCGGCAGCCGTCGCCACCGCGGTCGAGGCGGGCGTCGGCGCCACCGTGACCGTGACCGCCGGCGCCGAGGTCGACGACGTCCACGCCGGGCCGATCACGATGACCGGGCGCGTGCACGCGGTCAAGCACGGCGACCGCGACGCCGAGACCGAGGTGGTGCTGCAGGTCGGCAGTGTGTTCGCGATCCTGACGACGCTCCGCAAGCCGTACCACCACGAACACGACTTCACCGACCTCGACCTCGCCCCGCGGGACGCCGACGTGGTGATCGTGAAGATCGGGTACCTCGAGCCGGAGCTCTTCGACATGGCCGCCGACTGGATGCTCGCGCTGACGCCGGGCGGGGTCGACCAGGACCTCGAGCGGCTCGGACACCACAGGATCGTCCGGCCGATGTTCCCCTACGATCGAGTGTTCCCGTCGGCGCCGGACCTCGGCGCCCGGATCATCCCGCCGTCGAACGAACCGCTCGGAGCCATCGCGTGACCACCGCCGCCCCCGTCGCCCTCGAGATCGCCGTCACCGCACCCGCCGGCGCGATCGTCGCACGGGACGGCGGCGCCGACCGTGTCGAGCTCTGCGTCGGGCTCGAGCTCGGTGGTCTCACGCCGTCCCAGGCGCTCGTGGAGACGACCCACGAGACCGGCATCCCCGCCCACGCCCTCGTCCGCTGCCGTCCCGGCGGCTTCGTACACACCCCCGACGAGGTCGAACTGATGGTGCGCGAGGTCCGCACGGTCCTGCGCTCCGGCGCGGCGGGCGTCGTGGTCGGTGCCCTGCGTCCGGACGGCACGCTCGACGAGGACGCCCTCCGGCGTTTCGTGGACGCCGCCCGCTCGGTCAGCGCCACGGCCGAGGTCACCCTGCACCGGGCGATCGACCACGCGGCCGACCCCGTCGCCGCCGCGGCCACCCTCGCCGACCTCGGGTTCACCCGGGTTCTGACCTCGGGTGCAGCGCCCACCGCGGCGGCCGGGGCCGCGACCATCGCACGCATGGTCGACGCCGCCGGGCCCGTGCAGGTCATGGCCGGTGCCGGCGTGACCCCCGCCGACGTGCCCGCGCTCGTGGCGACCGGGGCGGCTGCGGTGCACCTGTCGGCGAAGCGACCCGCCGCCGGCAGCGCCCACGCGGGCGTCCCGATGGGCGGTGCGGACGACGGTTCGGCGCACTTCGTCACCGACGCCGAGGTGGTGGCTGCCGCCCGCCGCGCGCTCGACGCCTGAACCGCCGCGTCACGCGGGAATGGACCGCGCGGGCGCGTGCTTGACGCCCGCATGACATCGTCAGCACCGCGTCGCGGGTGGCTCAGCGTCACGTCGGTCGCACTCGGATCGTTCGTCCTCGTCCTGTCCGAGTTCCTGCCGATCGGCCTGCTCCCCGCCATCGCCGCCGACCTCGACGTCGGCATCGGCACCGCGGGGCTCATGGTCGTCGCGACCGGCCTCGTCGGAGCGGTCGCCGCACCGGTCGTCACGGTGTGGACATCGGCGCTCGACCGCCGGGTCGTCCTCGTCGGCCTGACGGTGCTGCTCGTCGTCGCGGACGCGCTCGCAGCGGTGGCGCCGGCGTTCTGGGTGCTGCTCGTGGCCCGGATGCTCCTCGGCGTCGGCATCGGCGGGTTCTGGGCGATCGGCGCCGGGATCGCCGGACGGCTCGTCCGCCCCGAGTCCGTGATCCGCGCGACGTCCCTGATCACCGCCGGGGTCTCGGTCGCGACCGTCGTCAGCCTGCCCCTCGGCGCACTCGTGTCGGCCCTCGCCACGTGGCGGCTGGCGTTCGTGATCGGCGGGGTGCTCGGGCTCGTCGCGCTCGGGCTGCAGGTGGCGATGCTGCCGCGGATCCCCGCGCAGCAGCGCGTCCGGTTCGGCACGCTCGGCTCGCTCCTCGGCGTCCCCCGCGCCCGGGTCGGCCTGATCGCCGCGGCCTTCCTGTTCACCGCGCAGTTCGCCGCCTACACCTACATCGCCCCGTACCTGCAGGACCTCGTCGGGGTCGACGCCGACACCGTGACCGTCGCACTCCTGGTCTTCGGGATCGCGGGCATCGTCGGGAACTTCGCCGCCGGGTTCACACTCGGTCGGAGCGTCCTCGGCACGATCGGCTCGGCGAAGTTCGTCCTCGCCGGCGCGGTCGTCCTGCTCCCGCTGCTCGCGCACTCGGTCGTGGGGGTGTTCGTCCTGCTCGTCGTGTGGGGCCTCGTCTGGGGCGCCCTGCCGCTCGGGATGCAGACCTGGATGTCCACGTCGTCGCCCGCGGGCTCCGAGACCGGGCTCGCGCTGTTCGTCACGACGATCCAGCTCGCCATCGCCGCCGGGTCGGTGCTCGGCGGTGCCGCGGTGTCGTCGTTCGGGCTGGCCGTCGACTTCTGGCTGGCCGGTGGGGTGGCGGTCGTCGGAGCGATCGTGCTCGTCGTCCTGGGGACCCGTCGGTCGAGTGGCACCCCGGCGGTGGCGTCGGCTCCGGCTCCGGCTCCGGCTCCGGCGGTGGCGGTGGCGTCGGCTCCGGCGGAGACCACCGCGACCGGTTCCGTCGCCGTCGCCTGCCCCTGACGGACGGCGCCGCCACCGTCAGCCGAGCCGGACGACCCGGTCCGCTCCGGCGATGACCGTCGGGTCGTGCGTGGCATGCACGACCACGACGCCGGACGCCGCCTCGTCGGCGAGCGCGCGGACCACGAGCCGACCCGACTCGGCGTCCACCCCGGCCGTGGGCTCGTCGACGAGGAGCACCCCCGCCCGCTGCGCGAGTCCGAGCGCGACGAGGGTCCGCTGACGCTGCCCACCGGACAGCTCGTCGAGCGGCCGGTCCGACAGGGACGCGATCCCCATCCGGTCGAGCTGCTCGTCGACCACGTCGCGGTCGGAACGCACGAGCGGCCGCCACCACGGACGGCCGGACCACCGGCCCATGCGGACCGTGGCACGGACGGTGAGCGGGAGCGCACTCGGCGGGACCGACTGGGTCACGTAGGCGACTCCGACGGAGGTTCGGCGCGTCACCGCCCCGGCATCCGGCGTCACCACCCCGGCGAGCGCGTCGAGCAGCGTCGACTTGCCGGAGCCGTTCGGCCCCGTCAGCGCGGTGACCGAACCGACGGGGAAGGTCGCATCGACCCCGTCGAGGACGGTCCGGTCGCCGCGCCGGACGACGAGTCCGGCGACGTGGAGGGGGGTGGCGTCGGTCGTCGTGGGCACCTGAGGACACTATCAGTATCGATAGTCATTTTCATGTAGCGTCTCGGACCGTGACCTGGCTGACCGATCCCCTCTCCGTCGACTTCATGGTCCGTGCCCTCGTGGGCGGCGGACTGGCGGCGGTGCTCTGCGCGGTCGTCGGCACGTGGGTCCTCGTCCGCGGCATGGCCTTCCTCGGTGAAGCGCTGTCGCACGGCATGCTCCCCGGCGTCGCGATCGCCTCGCTGACCGGGTTCCCCATCGTGCTGGGCGCCGCCGTCAGTGCCGCGGTGATGGTGCTCGGGGTCGGTGCACTCCGCCGACGGGCCCGGCTCTCGTACGACACGTCGATCGGGCTGCTGTTCGTCGGCATGCTCGCCCTCGGGGTGATCATCGTCTCCTCCTCGAGGTCCTTCGCGACCGACGTCACCGCGATCCTGTTCGGTGACGTCCTCGCCGTCACCCGTGCGGACCTCACCGGCCTGGCGATCGCCGTCGCGGTGGCGCTCGGGACCGCGGTGTTCTTCCACCGTCCGTTCACGGCAGCGGCGTTCGACGTCCGGAAGGCCGCGACCCTCGGCCTCCGCCCACGGGCCGCCGAGATCGTGCTGGTCGGGCTCGTCACGCTCGCGGTCGTCGCCTCGTACCGGGCGGTGGGCACGCTGCTCGTCGTCGGACTGCTCCTCGCCCCGGCAGCCGCCGCCCGCGCATGGACCCGGCACGTCGGCTCGACGATGGCGCTCGCCGCCGCGATCGGCATCGCGGCCGTGCTCGTCGGGCTGCTCGTCTCGTGGCACCTCGGCACCGCCGCGGGAGCGAGCATCGCCGCCGTCGCCGTCGCCGGGGTCGGCCTCTCGCGCACGGCCGCGTCGCTCAGCACCCTGGTCCGCGACCGGACCCCCGGGGCAGAACCACCGACAGCAGTACCAGCACCTCGAGAGGCAGCATGACCCACTCCACCCGGCGCACTCCCACGCGCACTCTGCTCACCACGAGCCTCGTCGTCGGACTCACCGTCGCGACGGTGGGCTGCTCGTCGGGGACGGCCCCCGGCGACGCCAGCGCGACCGCCCGGCCACACGGCTTCGTCGAGGGGGCGAGCGAATCCCGGGAACCGCAGCTGCGCCTCCTGGTCGTCTCGGGGACGGGCGAGACCGTCCTGCACGACCTGCTCAGCAGCGAGACGACCGCGCTCGACGACGTCGACGTGCCCACGCACTCCGCCACTGACGGCCGGTTCCTGGTGACGAGCTCCGACCGCCGCACCACGATCGTGGACGGCGGTGCCTGGACGGTCGACCACGGCGACCACACCCACTACTACGCGGCGGAGCCGCGGGTCGTCGGCACGATGGCGGGGGGCGGTCCGGTCGAGGTGCACTCCTCCGAGACGACCACGACGATCACCTGGCGGGAGCGGAACGAGGCGGTCGTCCTCGACCGAGCCGCGCTCGGTCAGGGGACCGTCGAGGAACGGACCCGGATCGACGCACGGGTCCTGCTCCCCGACGGAGACCGCCTCGTCGCCGCCACCGACGACGTCGTCCGGGTGCTCGACGCCGACGGCTCGCCGACCGGCACCGAGGCGGCGTGCACCGACCCGGCCGGAGGCATCGTCACCCGGGCCGGCTCGGTCGTCGGCTGTTCCGACGGCGCGGTGGTCGTGGACGACGACGGCGCGACGGCGGTGCCGTTGCCCGACGGCGCCGAACGGCCGACCTCGTTCGCCGCCCGCGCCGGACGACCGACGGTCGCGGGCCTGGCCGGTGACGCCGGCTTCTGGCTGCTCGACAGCCGCGAACACTCGTGGCGCCTGGTGCCGACCGAGCGCCCACTCCGCGCCGTCGCCGCGGTCGACGACGCCGACGAGCACGTGGTCGGCGTCGACGAGACCGGGCGGGTGGTGGTGCACACGCTCGCCACCGGAGCGATCGTCGCGACCGACCCGCTCGTCGCCGGCGACGCTCCGCCCCTGCTGCAGCTCGACGCGAACCGCGCTTACCTGGCCGACCGCGGGACGGGGACCGTGCACGAGATCGACTTCGCCGACGGCGCACGGGTCGCCCGGACCATCGACCTCGGCGTGGCCCCGGCCGCGTTCGCGGAGGTCGGACTGTGACGCGGGCACGCACACGGACCGTCGTCGTCACGCTCCTCGCCGTGGTGGGTGTCGCGTTCGGCGCGGGCGGGTGCACCGCTGCTCCCGGGCAGGACCGGCCACTCGTCGCCGTCACCACGAACATCCTCGGCGACGTCGTCTCGGAGGTCGTCGGCGACGCGGCCGAGGTGATGGTGCTCATGCCCGCCGGAGCGGACCCGCACTCGTTCGAGGTCTCGGCGCAGGAGGCCGCGCGACTCCGCACCGCCGACCTCGTGGTGGAGAACGGGCTGGGCCTCGAGGAGGGCGTGTCCCGGCACGTCCGGGCCGCGGCCGACGACGGAGTCCCGGTCTTCACGGCCGGCGACGCGGTCGAGGCCCTGGAGTGGACGACCGAGGACGACAGCGGGCCGGACCCGCACCTCTGGACCGACCCCGCACGGATGGTCGACGTCGTCGAGTCGCTCGACGACGACCTCCGCGACGTGGGCATCCGGGCGACGGGCACCGCGGACTACCTCGACGCCCTGCACGCGCTCGACGGGGAGATGGAGCGGGCCTTCGGCGCGCTCGGCCCCGGGCAGCGGGCCCTCGTGACGAACCACCACGTCTTCGGCTACCTCGCCGACCGGTACGGGTTCCGGGTCGTCGGGGCCGTCATCCCGAGCGGGACGACCCTCGCCTCGCCGAGCGCGGCGGACCTGCGGGACCTCGCCGACGCGATCGAGGAGACGGGCGTCCGGACGGTCTTCGCCGACGCCTCGCAGCCCGCCCGGTTGGCCGAGGTCCTGGCGGAGGAGGTGGACGTGCACGTCGACATCCAGCCGCTCGCCACCGAGTCGCTGACCACCGACGGCCCCGCGTCCACCTACCTGGGGATGATGCGGTCGAACACCGAGGCGATCGTCGACGGCCTCTCGGTTCGTAATTGAGAATGAGAATCAGTACAGTAACGACCATGACGACGACCAAGACCCTGCGCACCGCGGCCCTGCCTGCCGCCCTGCTCACCGCGGCCACCCTTGCCCTCACCGGATGCGCGGCCGACACCACCCCCTCGGAGTCCGCGCGCACCGCGACCGCGCGCGCCGACGGCACCCGGATCACGCTCACGTACGACGGCGGAGTCCTCGTGCTCGACGACGACCTGCGCGTCCTGACCGACGACGCCGTCGACGGGTTCACACGCGTCAACCCGGCGGGTGACGGGCGGCACGTGCTCGTCACGGTGCCGAGCGGCTTCCGGGTACTCGACACCGCGGCCGATCCGGCCCTCACCGACGCGGTCTTCCCCGCCGACACCGGCGGGCACGCGGTCGTCCACGGCGACCGGACGGCGCTCTTCGCCGACGGCACCGGCCAGGTGACGACGTTCGACAACACCGAGCTCGACGGTGCCGACCTGCCCGACACCGAGACGACCGAGTCCGCGGCCGCGCACCACGGCGTCGCGATCGTGCTGGAGGACGGCACGCTGCTCACCACCATCGGCGACGAGGAGTCCCGCAGCGGGGTCCGTGCGCTGGGCGCGGACGGGAAGGAGACCACCCGCTCCGAGGAGTGCCCGGACGTGCACGGGGAAGGCGCGGTCCAGGGTGACGTCGCCGTGTTCGGGTGCACGGACGGGGCCCTCGTGTACGACGACGGGACGTTCACGAAGATCGACGCTCCGACGGAGTACGGCCGCACCGGCAACCTGTTCACGACCGGCACGTCCTCGATCGCACTGGGCGACTACAACGACGACCCGGACAGCGAGGGGTACCTCCTCCACCAGATCGCCCTGATCGACGCGGCATCCGGTTCCTACCGGGTTGCCGACGTGCCGGACGGCGTCGGCTACACGTTCCGGGACCTCGCTCGTGGTCCCGGGGACGAGGCCGTCGTGCTCGGGGACGACGGCGCGCTGCACACCTTCGACACGACGTCCGGTGACCTGCTCGACTCCTTCCCGGTGATCGACCCGTGGGAGGGACCCGAGGAGTGGCAGGACGCCCACCCGGCGCTGAAGGTCGTCGGCGACGTCGCCTACGTCACCGACCCGGCCGAGCGGAAGGTCCACGCGGTCGACCTCACGACCGGCGAGACCGTCGCCTCGAGCGAGGTGCTGCCCGGCACGCCCAACGAGATCGCGATCGCGTAGCGACGCGTCCGCACCGACGCGGTGCAGGGCGGACGGGAGGCGCGGTGCCGGCTGCCACCGCGCCTCCCGGTCCGTCGGCGTCTCAGCGACCGGCGGCCGCGTGGTTCGCGACCTGCGTCGCCGACAGGACGGTGCTGTACACCGCCGCGTACCGCATCGACCCGGTGAAGGCGAAGTTCGACGGCTGCCCGGGCCACCCCGACACGGTGTCGTAGCCGATCCGGAAGTAGCCGGTGTAGTTCTCGGGCGCGGTGAACGCGGTGTTCGAGGCGACGAGGGCGCCGTCCGCGTAGAGCCGCATCCCGGTGCTCGCGGACATCGTCGCCACGACGTGGTGCCACGCGCCGTCGGTGTACGCCTTCGGTGAGGTCACGACCTGGGTCGTCCCGTTGTAGGTGCCGAAGACGAGCTGCCCGGTGGTGTTGATGTAGATCTGACGGTCGTGCTGCCCGGAGGTGGCGGACTGGTTGCTGCCGAACCCGACGAGCATGCCGCCGGCGACGGTCGTGCGGAACCAGACCTCCTCGCTGAAGGTGGTCGGGTTGGCGTACGAGCGCGGCGTCGACACGAAGCTCGTCGAGCCGTTCAGCACGTAGGAGCTGCCGGTGTCGCGCGGGCACGCGTTCGGGCTCGGGGTGGAGGCCGTCATCGCGCCCTGGTAGGTGCCGTTCAGGCCCTTGCCCGACCAGTCCGCGGCGGTGGTCGCACCGCTGGCCTCGCCGAGACGGTAGGCGAAGAGGGCGTTCGCGGTGTCGGCGCCGACCGCGGCGCTGCAGGTGAAGTAGGGCGCGGTCGCGGCGCTGTTGCCGCTGTTCGCCACCACGGCGCTGAACGCGGACCGGGTCGGGGCGAACACGTTGGCGAGGCCGACCACGGCCACGGCGAGGACCAGGACGAGGGCGACGACCCGGCCGTCGCGGAGACGTCGGAGGTTCACGAGGGACGCACCGCCTCGACGCGGCCGACGGCCAGGCACAGCACCAGGGGGACGAGGCACGCGGCGACGAGCAGCCCCCACCCGATCGGTCCGAGGTCGATGTTCGACGTGAGCTGGTAGTGCCCGTTCGCCGTGAGTTCGCGGATGACCATGTGCCCGACCTGTCCGTCGACGAGGTGCACGCTCGCGGCACCGGGCGACTCGACCCGGACCGGGAACACGCCGGAGGACACGATCGTCGCCTCGACGCCGGCGTGGGTGGCGGTGTTCGTGATCGTCGTCACGTTGACGAACGGCTTGAGGACGAAGGCCGCGTACGACGCGGTGAGCGCTCCCCCGGCGATGCGGAGGCACGTACGCGTCACCCGGTCGGTGAACACGCTCGTGAGCGTCCAGATCACCAGCGTGCCGATGAGCAGCAGCGGCGCGGCGCGGAACAGCCAGCCGAGGTGCGGCACGAGGAGCACCGGCGAACCGATGACGTTCTCCTGCGTGAGGGTCCACGGGTCGGTCGCGCCGTTGATGTCGCCACGGGTGTGCAGGCCCGCGCCGTCGACGTCGACGATGCGGTGCGTGTAGACGACGCCCGGGTTCGCGGCGGTCTCGAAGGAGACGACGTCGCCGACGCCGAGGGTGGCGACGTCCACCGGCAGGTCGAGGACGAGGGTGCCGACCGGGGCGGCCTCGCCCATCGAGGGCGTCTCGACGACGAACCAGCGGCCGCCGGCGGACAGGAACAGCAGGGCGGCGGTGAGGAGCACGGCGGCGACGACGGCCACAGACCAGGCGAGCACCGTCTCGAAGCGGGTGGCGGTGTGGCCCCCGAGCAGCGGGCGCTCCAGCGTGCCGCTGAGCGGGATGGCGGCGGTCTGGCTCATCGTCGGCTCCGTTCGTGTGCGGCGTGTGTGGGGAGGGGGCGCCCGCGGGGAGGCGGGGCGGTGCGGGGTGGGGGTGATGGGTGGTGCGGGGTTGGGGGTGATGGGTGGTGCGGGGTGGGGCTGGGGTGATGGGTGGAGCGGGGTGTGGGTGGCGACGCTCGACCGGAGGGGGGGGATCGGTCGAGCGTCGCCGGTCGGGGTGGCTAGGCGGTGAAGGTCCAGGTCATCGGCACGGAGGCGGCGAGGCCCTGGTAGGTGTTGCCGGCCGAGGAGTCGAGCGTCACGGCGAAGGTGAACGGCACGGACGCACCGGCGGCGGGGGCTGCGGGCATCGTGAACGCCGAGGCGGCGGCGCCCTTGAAGCTGGCGAGCGTGCCGGAGAAGACCGTGGTCGAGCCGGACGTGATGACGAGGTTCATCTTCGCGCAGAGGTCGGTCGCGGTGCCGTTGACCGAGCCGTTGGCCGACTGCGTGCAGGTGGCACCGGGGGTCAGCGTGAAGGTCGAGGCGTTCGCGGTCCCGGTGTTCTTGATCGAGATCGCGGTGGTGACGGTGTTGCCCGGCGTCATGGTGGTGCTGCCGCCGAACTTGTTGATGGTCGAGCAGGTCGCGGCGTTCGTCGAGACCGAGCCGCCGTCGGTGCTCGTGCACGTGACGGTGCCGCCGGCGTTCTGCTCCTGCATCGTCAGCGTGCCGCTCGCGGCGGTGTTGCTGCTGTTGGTGATGCTCGCGGCGAACCCGGAGAGGGTGCCGGTGAGCGAGAGGGAGAGCAGCACGGCGGCGAAGATGCCCGCGAGGAGTGCGACGGGGGCGAATCGGACCCGCTTCAGTGCGGGGGTGCGGAGCTTGTCGGACACGGGAACCTCTTCGGAGTGGTGATCAGGGATGGGGGTGGAGCAACGCGTTCGGGTTCGTTTGCTTCGATAATCAAGATAGTCACTCATTCATCAAATTGACCACTCGTATACTGGCCCCAGTGCGAGGGACGCTCCCTCACGACCCGAAGGCGAGGACCGCCGTGCCCACGGCACCCGACAGTGACCCGACCGACCTCATCGCGGCGTTCGAGGCCGTCGTCCGCGCGAATGCGAGCCTCGTCGGCCGCCTGAGCGCCCGCGCCGGGGTGCACGAGAACGCCCTCCGCGCCCTGGTGCTCGTGAGCGACACGGGGTACTCCACGCCGACCGAGGTCGCCGGCTACCTCGGCCTGACCTCGGGCGCGGTCACGAACATGATCGACCGGATGACGAACGCCGGCCTGCTCGAGCGAGCGCCGAACCCCGACGACCGCCGTGGCTCGCTGCTGCGGCTGCTGCCCGACGGCGAGGCCGTCGTCCAGGACCACCGACGCCGCTACGCCGAGGTCCTCCGCGAGGTCGACGCGGCACACGGCGGCGCCGCACTCGCGGTGCTGAGCGACCTGGCCACGGCGCTCTACCAACGGGCCGGCGACGTCGAGCCCTGATCGCGCACCCGGTCGCGACCCGGGGCGCGACCGCACGACGAACGGGAGGCGCGGGGGCCCCGGGGCCCCCCCCCCCCCCCCGGCGGGGGGGGGGGGGGGGCCGGGGCCCCCCCCCCCCCCCCCAAGAACCGGGGCCGCAGG
>NZ_JBIWAG010000006.1:0-109890 GCF_044759965.1 Curtobacterium sp. NPDC098951 | reverse complement strand
CCACCCCCCCCCTGTTATCTCGCTCCAACCCCCCCCCCCCCCCCACCCCCCCCAACCCCCCCCCACCCCCCCCCCAACCCCCCCCCCCCCCCCCCCGGGGGGGGGGGGCCCCCGGGGCCCCCCCGCCTCCCGTCCGTCGTCGTGCGCGTGGGCGCATCAGACCGCCGGCATCACTCCTTGACCGGGATCGACTGCGCCTTGAGCGCCGCGACCGTCTTGGACTGCCCCGACTCGAGCGCGTCGAGGAGGGTCCCCTGCCCGGAGGCCGCCTGGCCGAAGCCGTCCGACACGTCCGAGTAGGTCTGCGTCATCGTCGGACCCCAGGTGAAGGGCTGGATGTCCTTCGCCGCGGTCGCGAACTCCTCGTAGATCTTCTGGTTGCCGTAGAACGGCAGCCCCTCGGTGAGGGCGGGGAGCTCGGCGCCGGTGGACGACGCGGGGTAGAGGTTCGCCTCCTTGTTCAGCGCGGCGAGCGCCTCCTTCGAGGTGTTCAGCCAGACGAGGAACTCCGACGCCTCGGCCGGGTGCTTGCTGCCCGCGAAGACGACGTTCGACGAACCGCCCCATGCGGCCGACTTCGAGTCACCCTCGGACCACTGCGGCATCGGCGCGACGGCCCACTTGCCCGAGGTCGACGGTGCACCGCTCGAGATGGTGTTCGCACCCCAGACGGCCGAGACCCAGGTCCAGTCCTGGCCCTTGTCGTAGGCGCTGTTCCACTGGTCGGTGAAGCTCGGCAGGGTGTTCACGAGCTTCTTGTCGATGAGGTCCTGCCAGTAGTCCGCGACCTTCTTCGACGCGCTGTCGGTCAGGTTCACCGTCCAGTCCGAGCCGGAGTTGGAGAACCACTGGCCGCCGGCCTGCGAGACGAGCCCGGCGAACTGGTTGACGTCACCCTTGGCGAAGTTCGTGATGTTGCCGCCCATCGCCTTGATCTTCACGGCGTCCTGGGCGTACTCCTCCCAGGTCTTCGGGACGTCGAGCCCGGCCTTGTCGAAGAGGTCCTTGCGGTAGTACAGCGCCATCGGACCGGAGTCCTGCGGCACGGCGTAGACCGACTTCGACTCGCCGAACGTGACCTGGTTCCACAGGCCGTCCGAGAAGTCCTTCTTCGCGGCGCTGATGCCGGAGCACGCACCGATGTCCTCGAGGCCGCCCTGCACGCGGAAGGCCGGCAGCGTGTCGTACTCGACCTGCCCGATGTCCGGAGCCTGCTTGGCCTTGAGCTGGTTGAAGAAGTTCTGGTACGTGCCGCTGTTGCCGTTCGCGACGATCGAGACCTTCACCTGGATGTCCGGGTGGGCCTTGTTCCAGATGTCCACGACCTTGTCCATGTTCGGCACCCAGGTGGTGAAGTCGAGGGTGACCTTGCCGCTCGACGGCTTGCAGCTCGCGGCGGCGGTGTCGGAACCGCCACCCGAGCCGCTGCCACCGGTGCTGCAGCCCGCGAGGGCGACGGTCGCGGCGACCGCGACGGCGGCGACGCTGAGGAACTTCGTTGTCTTCATGCTGTTTCCGTTCGGGATGTGAGTGGGGTCGGTGGCGCTGGTCGGGGGCGGGCCGGTCGGCCGGGCGGCCGCCCGGGCCGGGCGGCCGCGCGCGGGCGGGCTACTTCAGGCCGCCGGCGCCGAGGCCGGACCGCCAGAAGCGCTGCAGGGAGAGGAAGGCGACGAGGAGCGGGATGATCGAGACGAACGACCCGATGAGCACGAGGGTGCGGAGGTCCGGGTACTGGTTCACGCTCGAGTTCCACGTGTAGAGGCCGAGGGTGACGGGGAACAGCGACGAGTCGCGGAGCATCACGAGCGGCAGGAAGAAGTTGTTCCAGATCGCGACGAACTGGAACAGGAAGATCGTCACGAGCGCCGGCGACATGAGCCGGACGGCCACGGTGAAGAACGTCCGGACCTCGCCGGAGCCGTCGATGCGGGCGGCCTCGATGATCTCGTCGGGCACGCTCGACGCTGCGAACAGCCGCGACAGGTAGACGCCGAACGGGCTGACGATGCTCGGCAGGAACACCGACCAGAACGTGTCCGTCAGGTCGACCTGGCTGAAGATGAGGAACAGCGGCAGGGCCAGCGCGGTCGCCGGCACGAGGACGCCGCCGAGGAACACGTTGAAGAGCACCTCGCGTCCGCGGAACCGGTACTTCGCCAGGGCGTAGCCGCACATCGCCGACAGGACGGTCCCGATGAGCCCGGCCACCCCGGCGTAGGCGATGCTGTTGAGCATCCAGCGCACGTAGACGCCGTCCTGCCGGGTGAACAGGTCGCCGAGGTTCGTGATGAAGTCCTGCACCGACGACGCGCTGAACCACAGCGAGAACGTGGTGTTGAAGTTCGCGGTCGTCTTGGTCGACGAGACGAACAGCCAGAAGATCGGCAGCAGGAAGTAGATCGTGAAGACGCCCATGACGAGCATCGCGGTGCTCCGCGAGATGACGCTCTCGCGCGGCCCGCGTGCGCCGGGCTGCAGGGGCCTGGAGGCGCGGTTCGGCTCGAGCGGTCGGCCGGCGTTCCGCACGGCGTCGCGTCGGCTCGGTGCGTTGACGGTCACTGGTCACCCTTCCGCTGGGTCAGTCGGAGGAACCCGATCGACAGGACGAACGTCGCGACCGCGAGGACCACGGAGAACGCGGCGGCGAGGTTGAAGTTGGGCACCGACGAGGTCGAGTAGACGAGCATGTTCGGCGTGAAGGTCGACGAGATCGTCGAGGTGAACTGGCGGAACACGGTCGGCTCGGTGAGGAGCTGCAGGGTGCCGATGACCGAGAAGACCGCGGTGAGCACGATCGCCGGGACCACCATCGGGATCTTGATCGACCAGGCGATCCGGAACTGGGACGCCCCGTCGAGCTTCGCCGCCTCGTAGATCTCGGTCGGGATCGCGAGGAGCGACGAGTAGATGATGAGCATGTTGTAGCCGACGTAGACCCAGGTGACCACGTTCGCGACGGCCCAGAGGACGGTCCCGGAACCGAGGAGGTCGACCTTCGACGTGACGGCCGAGAAGGGCGAGAGGTTCGGCGCGTAGAGGTAGCCCCACATGATCGCGGCGATGACACCGGGCACGGCGTACGGCGCGAAGAACGCCAGGCGGAAGAACCGCTTCCCGCGCAGCAGCGGCGAGTCGAGCAGGAGTGCGAACACCAGGGCGAGGGCGAGCATCACCGGCACCTGGACAACGCCGAAGAGCAGGACACGCAGGACCGAGCCCCAGAACTCGCTGTTCTGGAACACGAGCACGTACTGGCTCAGTCCACCGAACACCTGCGTGGGGGCGCCGAACGTGCCCTGGCGCTCGATCTTCTGCAGCGACTGCCACACCGCGTAGAGGATCGGGACGAGGTAGAACGCGGTGAAGAGCACCGCGAACGGCGTGACGAAGACCGCGATGGCGCGGCGGTACCGGAAGCCCCCGCCGCGTGGACGTCGGGCGACCCGGGGTCGCTGGGCTGTGGTGGTCATGAACGCTTCCTGTCCGTGCGGATGATCTGGGTGCCACCGGGGGCGATGGTCGTGGTGCCGGCGACGGGGCGGTCGGCGACGAGCTCGTGGCCCGCCTCGTGGTGCTCGACGGGCTGGTCGGAGTGGTTGAGCAGGAACACCCACTCGTGCTGGTCGTCCAGGCGGCGGACGACCTCGAGGCCGGGTCGGGCGGCGGGGTCCGGTGCGACACCGGCCTCGGCGAGGACCCGGCGGAGCAGCTCGGTGCGCGCGGCGTCCTCGAGGACGGTCGACACGTACCAGGCGCTGCCCGCGCCGTGCGCGTTGCGGGTCACGGCGGGCGACCCGGCGAGCGGCCCCTCGGCGTAGGCCGTGACAGGCTCGGCACCGTGCAACGAGACCGGCTCGGACCAGGTGTGCGCCCGGGTGCCGTCGGTGAGCGCGAGGGTCTGGCCGGCGCCGAGCGGGAGGAACTCGTCCACGCGCACGCCGAGCAGGTCGCGGAACGCACCGGGGTAGCCGCCGGTCCGGACACGGTCGCGCTCGTCGACGATCCCGCTGAAGAAGGTGACGACCGCGTGCCCACCGCGGGCGACGTGGTCCGCGACGACCGCGGCGTGCTCGTCACGCACCATGTACAGCTCCGGCACGAGGACGACGGCGTAGCCATCGAGGGACGCGCCGGGTGCCACGACGTCGACGGTCACGCCGAGGTCCCACAGCGCGGCGTGGAACGCGTGGACCTGCTCGAGGTAGCGGAGCGCGGTGCTGGGGTGCGCCTCCAGGTCGGCCGCCCACTGGTTCTCCCAGCTGAAGACGAGCGCCACGTCGGCGACGACGCGGGACCCGCGGAGCTCGCCGAGCCGCTCGACGAGGGCGCCGAGGTCCACGACGTCGCGCCAGGTGCGGGAGTCGGTGCCCGCGTGCGGCAGGAGTGCGGAGTGGAACTTCTCGCTGCCCTGCACCGACGCGCGCCACTGGAAGAAGCAGACGCCGTCGGCCCCACGGGCGATGTGCGCCACGGTGTTCCGGAGCATCTCCCCCGGCGCCTTCGCGACGTTGTACGGCTGCCAGTTCACGGCGCCCGTCGAGTGCTCCATGAGCAGCCAGGGCGCTCCGCCGGCGAGCCCGCGGGTGGTGTCCGCGGCGAACGCGAGCTCGACGTGCGGTCGGGGCAGTCGGTGGTCGAGGTAGTGGTCGTTCGCGATGACGTCCATGTCCGCGGTCCACGACCAGTAGTCGAGCGCCGTGATGTGCGCCGCGACCATGAAGTTCGTCGTGACGGGCTTGTCGCTCAGGCCGCGCAGGACCTCGGCCTCGGCGCGGTGGTGCGCGAGCAGCTCGTCGGACGAGAACCGGTCGAAGTCGAGCGTCTGGCCGGGGTTCGTGAAGGACAGCGTCGCCCGCGGCGGCAGGACCTGGTCCCACGCGGAGTAGCGCTGGCTCCAGAAGGACGTGCCCCAGGCGGCGTTCAGCTCCTCGACGGTGCCGTACCGGTTCCGGAGCCAGCCGCGGAAGGCCTCGGCGGAGACGTCGCAGTAGCAGTGCGCGTTGTGGCAGCCGAGCTCGTTCGAGACGTGCCAGAGCCGGACCGCGGGGTGGTCGCCGTAGCGCTCGGCGGTGGCGCGGACGAGGGCGAGGGCGTGCTCGCGGTAGACCGGGGAACTCGGGCAGAACGCCTGGCGTCCGCCGGGCCAGCGGGTCGTCCCGTCGGCCACGACCGGCAGGACCTCGGGGTGGGCGGTGGTGAGCCACGGCGGGGTCGAGGCCGTCCCGGTGCCGAGGTCGACGCCGATCCCGGCGCCGTGCAGCAGGTCGATGACGCGGTCGAGCGCGGCGAAGTCGTACTCGCCCCGGCGCGGCTCGACGTGCGACCAGCCGAAGACGTTGATCGCGACGAGGTTCACGCCGGCCTCGCGCATGAGCCGGACGTCCTCGACCCAGACCTCGGGGTCCCACTGCTCGGGGTTGTAGTCGCACCCGAACGCCAGGCCGGTCGAGCCGAGCCCGAGCGCGCCGGTGGCGACGGTCGGCTGGGTGGTGGTGGTCACGTCGGGTCCTCGCTGATCGGGGCGGCGCTGCACCGTCCCGGTCGCGAACGACCCCTTCGACGGCGAAGGTCACCCATGTTCTGGGAGCGCTCCCAGTCCGCACCAGCCGATCGGGGCGGGATGGTTCTGGGAGCGCTCCCAGAGTGAACAACAGAATCCGGTCCGTGTCAACACGACCGCGTCGAACCAGGCTTCCGACGTCGAACCAGCGTCGACGCCCGGTTCGACGTCGCGATCGTGGTTCGACGCCCGTCGGCCGCCGATCCGCGGGCGGCGAGCCGCTATCGTTGCCGCATGTCCGACGTCCGGTCCGCCCGCTCCCGCGCCACGATCCAGGACGTCGCGGACGAGGCCGGACTCTCCCGCGGCACCGTCTCCCGCGTCCTCAACGACGAACCGTACGTGTCGCCGAAGGCCCGCGAAGCCGTCCAGGACGCCGTCCGCCGGGTCGGCTACGTCCGCAGTGCCGCGGCCCGCAGCCTCGTCACCCGACGATCGGGCGCCGTGGCGCTCATCGTGCACGAACCGAGCGTCCAGGTGCTCGACGACCCGAACATCGGCAACATCCTCATCGGCACGAACGCCGTACTGTCCGAGGCCGACCAGCAGCTCGTGACGATCATGGTCGACTCCGCCCGCGACAACGAACGCGTCGTCGAGTACCTGCGCGGCGGCTTCGTCGACGGTGCGATCGTGCTCTCCGCCCGCGACGGCGACCCGGTGACGCGCGCCATCGAGCAGATCGGACTGCCGGCGTGCTTCGTCGGGCACCCGTCCGACGCGCCGAACACCTCGTGGATCGGCATCGACAACCGCTCCGCGGCCGAGGCGATCACCCGGCGACTCGTCGACACCGGCCGGCGACGCATCGGCATGCTCGCGTCGGGGCTCGACCGCGACTCCGGCCAGGACCGCCTCGCCGGGTTCACCGCCGCGCTCGGCGACCGCTTCGACCCCGGACTGGTCGCGCGGAACCCGCTCTTCAGCTACACCGCCGGCGTCGAGGGCATGCGTGAGCTCCTCGAGCGGGCACCGGACGTCGACGGGGTGTTCGCTGCGTCCGACGCCGTCGCCGCCGGGGCGATGGACGTCCTGCAGCGGGCCGGCCGGTCCGTGCCGGGCGACGTCGGCGTGGTGGGCTTCGACGACAGCGCGTGGGCGCTCCGCTGCGACCCGCCGCTCTCGACCGTGCGGCAGCCGGCCCGCACCCTCGGCGAGCACGCGGCCCAGCAGGTCCTCGAGCAGATCGCCGGGACGGACGACACCCCGCGCGGGTTCGTCCTGCCGACCGAGGTGGTCTGGCGCGGCAGCGCGTAGACGACCGTCAGCGCCAGGTCCGCGCGACCACCCAGCCGTCGCCGTCGGGGGCGATGTCGACCACCACGGCCTCGTCACCCGAGCTCGCCTGGAACCGCCACCCGACCGTGCGCTCCGGCGCGTGCGTCATCGCCGACGGCAGGTACTCCGCCGTCGCCGTCAGGCGCGTCGGGGTGTCGGACACCCGCCAGCGGCGCTCCCGCCACACCATCCGGTCCGGCACGCCCTGCTCCCACCACACCGTGGCGACCTCGTGCGTGAGCATCATCCTCGACCTCCTGGTTCGAACGTGTGTTCGAATGGTAGGCGATCTCGGCGACGTCCGCGCACCGTCCTCAGCGGAGCGCGGGATCCGGCGAACGGCCGGGCGTGGCGCGCAGGACGAGTTCGAGCGCGACCTGCCGGGGCCACAGGGCGTGGCGGGGCAGCACGTCCGGACCGCACGCTCGGGACCCCAGGCCGTGCTGCGCCGCGTCGAGGTACAGGTGCAGCAGGTCGGACACGGGGAGCTCGTGCGGGTGCTCGGCGGCGTCCCACTGCTGGGCGCTGTGCCGTGCGAGCTGGAACCCCGGCAGGTCCGCCCCGGCGCGCTCGTGGGCGACGACGACGAGCGGCCCGACCGCGAGTTCACGTAGCCCGGGTCGGTGGCCGGTCTCCTGCGGCCGGGCGTACCGCACCACGAGGTCGTCGACGGATCGCTCGAAGCGGCCGACCACGGCACCGTTCCGTGCGTCCGGGTAGGACTCGTGCGGCCCGGTCCCCCACCACGACACCCGGTCGGCGAGGTCGGCGTCGAGCTCGAGGTGCAGACCGATCCGCGGCCAGGTGCAGTCCCACGCTCCAGTCGGGGTGACGCTCCACCGCAGGCGGAGGTCGTCCCCGTCGCCCGTCCACCGGAACTCGGAGTCGATGCCGGACGCGCTGCCCGCCGGCATCGACCGGACGCGTTGCACGAGGGTGTCGCCGTCGTGCTCGAGCGCCGTGACACGGTGGGTGAGCCGGTCGAGTCCCCGTTCCCGCCAACGGTCGGCCGACGGCGGGACGGATTCGTCGCCCCGCCCCGCGCTGAGCTCCGGCCACGTCGTCTCGTACGACCCCTGCCCCGCGGCCCGGTCGTTCTCCGTCGGGGCGCGCCACAGTTCCGGCTCGATCGCCCGGATCGGGATCCCCGACCACGCGCGGAGCGTCCCGTCGTCGTCGAAGACGGCACCGACCGGCCGGGTGGATCCGCCGGACGGGCCGGCCACGGGCGGCAGGGCCGCGACGGCGAGCTGTTGCCGTGCCAGCACGTGCCCGCGACCGGCCCACACCGTGTCGTGCCGGAGGACCGCGCGGAAGGTGAGGTGCGCCTCGCGGCCGCGCCGGGGGGCGATCGCGTCGCTCGGCAGGGCCACGGTGGCCTCGTGGCCGGGCAGGACCGTCGGCACGTCCAGCGTGCCGCCGTCGACCACCCGTCCGTCGACCGCGAGCTCCCAGTGCACGGCGAGGTCCGCCGTGTCGGCGTGACGGCGGACGTTGCGGACGGTGAGCGACGAGCCCTCGCGGGTGAACCGCACCGGGGCCCAGAGCGCCGCGAGGTCCGCGAGCGCCGGGGTCGCCGTCCCGTCGGACAGCACGAGCCCGTCCATCACGAAGACACCGTCGTGCACGGGTTCGCCGAAGTCGCCGCCGTGACCGAAGTACTCGACGCCGTCCGGGGTCCGCGTCCGGATCCCGTGGTCCCGCCACTCCCAGACGAAGCCGCCGTGCAGCCGCGGCCAGCGGTCGAAGCGGTCCTGGTAGTCGGCGAGCGCCCCCGGTCCGTTGCCCATCGCGTGCCCGTACTCGCACAGCACGAAGGGCTTGGCGCGCTGCCGCGCTCCGGCAGCGGGACCGACCTCGTGCACGGGCATCGTGACGGTCCCGCACACCGAGTCGATCTCCTCGAGCGTCGGGTACATCCGTGAGTACACGTCCGTGTACGCGCCCTCGGTGTCGCCCTCGTAGTGGATCGGTCGCGACGGGTCCCGGCGGCGGATCCACTCCGCCATCGCGGCGAGGTTGGCGCCCGTGCCGGACTCGTTGCCGAGCGACCACATGACGACGCACGGGTGGTTCTTGTCCCGTTCCACCGTCCGCCGGACGCGGTCGAGGTAGGCGTCCCGCCACGCGGGGTCCGCCGAGGGGTTGCCGACCCAGTCGACCTCCCAGAAGCCGTGTGTCTCGAGGTCGCACTCGAGCACCACCCAGAAGCCGTACTCGTCGGCGAGCTCGAGGAAGCGCGGGTGCGGCGGCTGGTGCGCGGTGCGGATGGCCTGCACGCCGTGCTGCTTCATGAGCGACAGGTCGGCGCGGACCACCGCCTCGTCGAAGACGCGACCGAGGTCCGGGTGCGTCTCGTGCCGGTTCACCCCGTGGAACACCAGGGGCGCGCCGTTCGCGAGCAGTCGGTCGCCGACGACCTCGACCCGACGGAACCCGACGCGCAGGCGGACCGTCTCGGTCCGGGTGGCCACGACCAGGTCGTAGAGCCGGGGTGTCTCCGCCGACCAGGGGTCGACCGGACCGACGTCCAGCCGGGCCGGCGTGGCGGGGTCGACCCGCGCCTCCAGGCCGACCTCGGCGAGGCGGACGGTGACCTCCGGGGCGGTGGTGGCCGTCTCGACGACGAGCGTGCCGCGACCCGTCGACGGGTCGCGGTCGGCGACCACGAAGACGTCGTCGAGGCCGTGGAGCGGCCGGTGCTCGAGGGTGACCGACCGGAAGACCCCTGGGAGCCACCACTGGTCCTGGTCCTCGAGGTAGCTGCCCTGCGACCACTGCACCACGCGCAGCGCGACGGTGTTCGTGCCGGGGCGGAGGTGGTCGGTGACGTCGTACTCGACGGCCAGCCGACTGCCCGTCGACCAGCCGACGGCGGCTCCGTTCACCCACACCCGTGCGAGCGACTCGGCGCCGTCCAGCCGCAGGACGGTCCGCCCGTCGACGGGCCACCACTCCGGCAGCTCGAACGTCCGGAGGTGGTCGCCGGTGGGGTTCGCGTCCGGCACGTGCGGCGGGTCGACCGGGAACGGGTACCGGATGTTCGTGTACCAGGGCGATCCGTGCCCGTGCAGGGCCCAGTGCGAGGGGACCGGCAGGTCGGTCCAGTCGGACGCCGCGTGCGCGTCGGCGTGTGCGTCCCCGCGCGCGAACGGCGGGACGCCGTCGACCTCGTCGCGCGGCACCCGGTCGTGCAGCCGGAACCGCCAGGTCCCGTCGAGCGAGAGCGTCCGGGCGTCCGACCGCACCCGCGCGCGCGGCGCCAGGCGTGTCCGGGACCCGGGGTCGGTGGTCCCGAGGGGTCCGACCGCGCCCGGTGCCGTCACTTGATCGCGCCCTTGGCGATGTCGCCGATGAACTGGCGGGCGCCGATGAGGAAGACGACCAGGAGCGGGAGCACGGACAGCAGCGCACCGGCCATCACCATGCTGTAGTTGTTCGCGAAGGTCGTGTTGAGCTGGGCCATCGCGACCTGCAGGGTCAGGTGGTTCGGGTCGTTCAGCACGATGAGCGGCCAGAGGTAGTCGTTCCACGAGCCGATGAACGTGAAGATCCCGAGGAACCCGAGACCCGGACGGATGAGCGGGATGCAGACCGTCCACCACTGCCGGAAGAACCCGGCGCCGTCGATCACGGCGGCGTCCATGAGTTCGTCCGGGATGCTCGACAGGATGTACTGCCGGAGCCAGAAGATGCCGAAGGCGTTCGCGGCGGCCGGCACGATCAGGGCCTGCAGGTGACCGACCCAGCCGAGGTTCGTCATGGTGATGAACTGCGGGATGATCGACAGCTGCATCGGGAGCATGAAGGTCACGAGCACGACCGTGAAGAGGGTCTTCCGGAGCGGGAAGTCGAACTTCGCGAAGGTGAACGCGGCGAGCGAGTCGAAGAAGAGCACCAGGACGGTGACGCTCACCGACACGATGACGGTGTTGAGCAGGGCACCGCCGAAGTCGATCTTGTCGAAGACCTCGCCGATGTTCTGGAACAACCAGGGCCCCGGCACGAACACCGGCGGCGACTTGTAGATGTCGCTGGTGGTGTTGCTCGCCATGACGAACAGCCAGTAGAGCGGGAAGATCGAGATGACCGCGCCGATCGTGAGCAGCGTGTAGAGCACGACGCGCGGAGCACCGGGACCCTTGCGGCGGCGACGGGTGACGGTCGCGCTCCGGGTCGGGGCGGCAGTGGTCGGACGGGTCAGGACACTCACGCGCGTGCCTCCTCTTTCCGGCCGGCGGTGAAGCGCCAGCTGATGATCGTGAACACGACGACGATGAGGAACACGCCCCAGGCGATCGCCGCCCCGTAGCCGAAGCGGTTGAACCCGAAGGCCTGCTGGTAGAAGTACAGGACCATCGTCAGGCCGCCCTGACCGGCCCCGCCGCTGTTCGTCGAACCGGCGGTGGTGGTGAGCACCTGGGCCTCGGTGAAGCTCTGCAGGCCGGTGATCGTGCTGACGACGAGCACGAAGATGACCGTGGGGCGCAGCAGCGGCAGCGTGATCGAGAAGAAGCTGCGGAAGGCGCCGGCGCCGTCGATCTTCGCGGCCTCGTAGACCTCGCCGCCGATGGACTGCATGCCGGCGAGGAAGATGATCGCGTTGTAGCCGGTCCACTGGTACGTGATGAGCAGGGAGACCGTGACCTGGATGCCGAACGGGGTGCTCAGCCACGGCACCGCCGGCAGACCGATCGCGTGCAGGAGCGTGTTCGCGAGACCGAAGTTCTGGCCGAAGATCGACCCGAACAGCACCGCCATCGCAACCACCGAGGTGATGTTCGGGATGAAGTAGGCGATCCGGAAGGCCGTGCTGTACCGGACGGCGCTGTTCAGCATCGCCGCGATGACGATCGCGATGACGAGCATCGGGAACGTCGACAGCGCGAAGATGACGAACGTGTTCCGGATCGACAGGTAGAAGGTCGGGTCGGTGAAGAGCTTCTGGAAGTTCTCGAGACCGACCCACGTCGGGTCGCCGAGCCCGTTCCAGTCCTGGAAGGAGAGGACGAGCGAGTACATCGTCGGGTAGAGCCCGAAGACGAGGAACAGGATGAAGAACGGGGCGACCGCGAGGTACATCGGCCAGGTGCGGCGGATGCCCCGCCGGCGGGGCCGGGTCGCTCGACCCGGCCCCGCCAGCGACGGTGCGACGGAGGCGGTCACTTCGCCGATTCCAACGCCGACTTCGCGGCCTGCACGGCGTCGGACCAGGCCTTGTCGGGGTCCTTGCCGGTCTGGACGTTCGTCAGTTCCGTCAGGTACGGGGCGGACACCTGTGCGTCGTAGGGGCTGGTGTACCTCGTCGGCATCGACTCGATGGACTTCTGGAAGACCGAGACGGTGTCCTGTCCACCGAAGAACGCGTCGCCCTTGGTGAGCGCCGACTCGTCGAGCGCCTTCGACGACGAGGGGAAGTTGCCGACCTGACTGTACGTCGTGGCCTGCGCCGACGGTGCGACCAGGGCCTCGATCACCTTGAGGGCGGCCTTCTTGTCGGACGTCGCCGCGGGGATCGTGAGGAACGACCCACCGGCGTTGCCGGGGCCGCCGGGGGTCGCGGTGACTCGCCACTTGCCGGACGTGTCCGGTGCGGCGCTCTTGATGTCGCCGGCGTGCCACGCAGCGCCGATGACGGTGGGGAGCTTGCCCTGGTTGACGGCCGATGCCCAGTCGGGGCTGCCGTCCTCGATGTTCGCGACGATGCCGGCCCGCTCCGCCGTCACCGCGCGCTCCCACGCCTGCTTGACCGTGCTGTCGTCGCCCAGGAACTTGCCGGTCTTGCTCACGAAGCCGCTGTCGGCCTGCGCCATCGACCAGCTGAAGACGTCACCAGCGGAGACCTCGAGGGACGCACCCGTCTTGGCCTTCAGCTCCTTGCCGAACGCGAAGTACTTGTCCCAGGTGCTCGTGGCGTCCGCGACCGCGGCGGGCTCGCTCGGCAGGCCGGCCTCGGCCAGCACGTCCTCGCGGTAGAACAGGGCGGACGGACCGATGTCCGTCGGGATGCCGATGAGCTTGCCGTCCGACGTCGTGGCCTCGGCGAGCTTCCACTTCGGGAACTGGGCGAGGTAGGACGCGGGCACCAGCGACTTCAGGTCCGTGAAGAGGCTGGACTGCTGCAGGAAGTACGGCATGTCCTCGCCCTTGACGCCCGTGATCGAGGGGACGTTCGTCTTGCCGGTGAAGGTCGTCACCAGCTTCTGCTTGAAGTCGCCACCGATGACGTTGACCTGCAGCTTGTCCGAGGCGAACTCCTTCTTCGCGCTCGAGACGACCGAGTCGCCGAGTGCGCCGGGCCACAGCCAGGCGGTGAGCTTGCCGTCGGACGCGGACGATCCGGCGGAGCAGCCGGTGAGGACGAGTGCCGCGGCGACCGCGGTGGCGAGGACCGCGGCGGTGCGGCGACGCTTCGTGGGGGTGCGCATGGGTTCTCCTGGGTTCGGGTGGCGATCGGGGAAGTGGTGCGGTGGGACGTCAGGGTCTGGGATCCGCCGGACCGGCGGTGGCGGCCTGGAGGAACGTGGGGAGGAAGTCGTACCGGCGCGGTTGGGCCGCGGTCGGGTTGGCGGCGAGCCACGGCAGGAGTTCGTCCCGCCGCGGAGCGGTGGACGCCCCGCCGGGTCGGGAGACCGTGATCGCGGCGACGAGCGCCGCGAGGTCGACGCGTTCCCGGAGCGGTCGGTCCTCGAGGGAGGCGACGGCGAGCGCGGCACAGAACACGTCGCCGGCGCCGGTCGCGTCGACCGCCCGGACGCGCACGCCGGGGACGACGACCTCGTCGCCTGAGGCCGAGTCGACGGCGACCACGCCGTCCGCGCCGCACGTGACGACGCTGAGCGGGACGCGCTCGGCGAGGAGCCGCGCAGCGCGGACAGGGTCGTCGGTCCGTGTGTACGCCATGGCCTCGCGGTCGTTCGGGGTGAACGCGTGGGCACCGTCGATCGCGTCGAGCACCGCGGGGTCCCAGGCGCCGGACGCGTCCCACCCGACGTCGGCGAACACCCGCTGCCCCCGGTCGGCGCTCGTGCGCACCCACTCCGCGGTGGACTCGTCGACGTGCAGCGCCGCGACACGACCGCCGGTCGCCGGGAGGATGTCCGGGAGGGCGACGGGCGACTCGGTTCCGCCCGTCACGATCGCCCGGTCCCCGTCGTAGCCGAGGCACGCGCTCACCGGGATCGACCACCCCGGGATGCGGGCGAGCAGGGCGGTGCCGATGCCTTCGCGGGCGAGCGCGGCACGGCAGAGGCCGCTGAGCTCGTCGTCGCCGACAGCGGCTGCGACGTCGGTGGACGCGCCGAGACGGGCCGCGGCGATGGCGAAGTTGGCGATGCCGCCGGGCGTCCACGCGAAGTGGGGCGTCCAGTGCTCCTGGCCGAGCACCGGACCGTGCGGCAGGTCGGCGAACACGGCGTCGAAGAACAGCATCCCGGCGACGAGCACGTCAGCATCGGTGCTCGGTGTCGGTCGGTCGTCCATCGCTGCCTCCATCGGTCGGCGTGTGAGGAAGTTGTAACACAGATCGATCGACATCGCGCATCTTTTTGTTTGAAAAGGTTTGCATGTTGATCGAATTTGATCGCTATGCTGATCGGTATGAAGGACATCCGTGATCTCGCCATCCTCGATCGCCTCCGTGCTGACCGCGCGGCCTCGGTGACCGACCTCGCCGAGGCCACCGGATCGAGCGTCGCGACGATCCGCCGCGACCTGCAGCGCCTCGACGACGCCGGTCTGCTGCGCCGCACCCGTGGCGGTGCGGTGCTCGCCGACGGACACGAGGGCGATGCCCCCTTCCCCGAGGTGGAGACGGTGCACCGCGACGAGAAGCTCCGCATCGCGACCGCGGCGGCCGACCTCGTCGAGGACGGCCACACCGTCGTGCTCGACATCGGCACCACGGTGCTGCAGCTCGCGACCCTGCTGCGCGGGCGTCCGGTGACCGTCATCACGGCGAACATGGCCGTGTTCGAGGTCCTCAAGGACGACCCCGAGGTCCACCTCGTCCTCCTGCCCGGCGACTACGACGCGGTGTACCACTGCGTCTCGGGCCACCTGACCACCGACTCGCTCCGGCTCATCCGCGCCGACCACGCCTTCCTCGGCGTCAGCGGGATCTCGGCGAGCGGCGACCTCCGCGACACCACGATCGCGCAGGTCCCCATTAAGCAGGCGATCGCCACCGCGTGCGACGAGGTCACCGTCCTCGCCGACAGCAGCAAGTTCCCCGGCACCGGGGCTGCGCGGATCGACCTGCCGTCATCGATCGTGCGGGTCGTCACCGACGCCGAACCGCCGGTCCCGGTCGCCGCGGCGTTCGCAGCCCACGGCGTGGAGGTCCTCGTCGCATGAAGCTCGTCATGATCGGCGGTGGCGGCTTCCGCACACCGCTCGTGTACTCCGCACTGCTCCGCGACCACGCCGACGGGCGGGTCACCCAGGTCGCGCTCGTCGACGTCGACGTCGACCGGCTGCGCACGATGGCGCGGATCCTCGCCGACCAGGCCGAGGGCGTCGCGGACGCGCCGGCGATCAGCGTGCACACCGACGTCGAGGAAGCCCTGCCCGGGGCCGACTTCGTGTTCTCCGCGATCCGGGTCGCCGGGATGGAGGGCCGCGCGACCGACGAGCGCATCGGGCAGTCGCACGGCGTCATCGGGCAGGAGACCGTCGGTTTCGGCGGCATCTCCTACGCCCTCCGCACGCTGCCCACCGTGATGGCGTTGGCGCACACGATCAAGCGACTCGCCCCCGACGCGTGGGTGATCAACTTCACGAACCCGGCCGGTGTCGTGACCGAGGCCATGTCGACGGTGCTCGGCGAGCGGGTCATCGGCATCTGCGACTCCCCCATCGGGCTCGCACGTCGGGCACTCGGCACCCTCGGCATCCAGCACGGCCCGGACGTCGAACTCGAGTACGCCGGCCTGAACCACCTCGGATGGCTCACCGCGGTCCGCGTGGACGGCGTGGACCGGCTCCCGGAGGTCCTCGCCGACGCGGACCGGATCGAGTCCTTCGAGGAGGGCAAGCTCTTCGGGGCGGAGTGGATCCAGGCCCTCGGTGCCCTGCCGAACGAGTACCTGCACTACTACGCCTACCGGCGCGACGTCCTGCAGGCCGACCAGTACGCGCCGCACACCCGGGCGCGCTACCTCGTCGAGCAGCAGGACCGGTTCTGGGTGGACGCCGCCTCGAGCACCCGTCCGTTCCACACCTGGCAGGAGTGCCGGCACGAGCGTGAGTCGACGTACATGGCGACGAACCGCGACTCGGTCGGCATGGGAGAGCGGGACGTCGAGGACATGACCTCCGGCGGCTACGAGGACGTCGCGCTGGCACTGATGCGGGGCATCGCGTACGACCAGCGCGCGCGGCTCATCCTGAACGTCCGGAACGCCGGTGCCCTCGCCGGGGTGGACGACGACGCCGTGGTGGAGATCCCGTGCATCGTCGACGCGACCGGTGCACACCCGATCCCCGGCGCCCGGGTGCCCGACTTCGGGCTCGGGACGGTCACCGCGGTCAAGTACGTCGAACGACAGACGATCCAGGCGGCACTGCACGCCGACCGGGCCGCGGCGCTCCGCGCCCTCGCGCACCACCCGCTCGTCGACTCCGTCCGCGTCGCCCGTGCGCTGCTCGACGACGCACGGTCCTCGTTCCCGCACCTCGCCTACCTGTCCTGACCCGCGCCTCCCGGCCGACGGCGCACAGCGCTGCCGCCGCCGGCCGGCCCGTCCCGAAAGCACAGCCATGCACCAGAACCAGAAGCTCGTCGAGGCGCGCATCGAGCGCGTCCTGAACGAGCGCATCGTCCCCGCCGTGTACCAGGCACGCACCCCGGTCACCCTCGCCGCCTGGCAGGTGCCGGACGAGCCCGTGCCCGCCGCCGAGGCGCTGGCGGCCGAGTACCGTCCCTTCACGGTCGGCGACCAGTGGGGTCGGGCCTGGTCGACCTGGTGGTTCGAGGTCACCGGCACCGTCCCCGCCGAGTGGGCCGGCCGGACCGTCGAGCTCCTCGTCGACCCGGGGTTCCAGGGCGACTGGCCCGGCAACCAGGCCGAGGGGCTCCTGCACACCCCGGACGGCACCCCGGTCAAGGGCATCCACCCGCGCAACCACTACCTGCGCATCGCCGACCAGGCCGACGGTGGCGAGCAGGTCCACCTGTTCCTCGAGGCGGCCGCGAACCCGGACATCCTCGTCAACGAGTTCGTCCCGACGGCGTACGGCTCGAAGCGGACCGCGCCCGAGACCCCGATCTACACGTTCCGGACCGCCGAGCTCGCGGTGTTCGAACCCGAGGTCTGGGCCCTGCGCTTCGACGTCGAAGTGCTGTTCCAGATGGTCAAGGAGCTGCCGGAGACCGACCCGCGTCGACACGAGGTGCTCCGCGACCTCGAACGCGCGATGGACGTCCTGGCGCTCGACGACATCGTCGGCACCGCCGCCGCGGCCCGCGCCGAGCTCGCCGGGGCCCTCGCCAGCCCGGCGAACCCGTCCGCGCACCGGCTGAGCGGCATCGGCCACGCGCACATCGACAGCGCCTGGCTCTGGCCGATCCGCGAGACGAAGCGCAAGACCGGTCGGACGTTCTCGAACGTGCTCGCCCTGGCCGAGCAGTACCCCGACCTCCGGTTCGCCGCGTCGAGCGCGCAGCAGTACGCGTGGGTCAAGGAGCGCTACCCGGCGGTGTTCGAGGGGATCAAGGCCGCGATCGCCCGCGGACAGTGGATCGTCGTCGGCTCGCAGTGGATCGAGCCGGACGGCAACCTGCCCGGCGGCGAGGCCATGGTCCGGCAGATCACGCAGGGCCTCCGGTTCTTCGCCGACGAGCTCGGCGCCGACACCCACGGCATCTGGCTGCCGGACTCGTTCGGCTACACCGCAGCGTTCCCGCAGATCGCGAAGCTCGCCGGCCTCGACTGGTTCCTCACGCAGAAGCTGTCCTGGAACCAGACGAACACGTTCCCGCACCACACGTTCTGGTGGGAGGGCATCGACGGCTCCCGGATCTTCACGCACTTCCCGCCGATCGACACCTACAACTCGACGCTCGAGGGCGAGGAACTGCACCACGCCGTCCGGCAGTTCCGCGAGAAGGGCGCCGCGACGACGTCGCTCGTGCCGTTCGGCTACGGCGACGGCGGCGGCGGTCCGATCCGCGAGATGATGGAGCGGCAGCGCCGGGTCGAGTCGCTCGAGGGCTCGCCCCGCGTCGAGATCGAGCACCCGGACGACTTCTTCGCCCGGGCGCGCGACGAGTACCAGGACGCCCCTGTCTGGGTCGGCGAGCTGTACCTCGAGCTGCACCGCGGCACGTTCACGTCGCACGCCCGCGAGAAGCGCGGCAACCGCAGGGCCGAGCACCTGCTCCGCGAGGCCGAGCTGTGGTGGACGGCAGCGGCGCTGCAGGGCGCCGAGTACCCGTACGCGTGCCTCGACGAGCTCTGGCAGGCGACGCTGCTGCAGCAGTTCCACGACATCCTGCCCGGCTCCTCCATCCGCTGGGTGCACGAGGAGAACGAGGAGAGCTACCGGCGGAACCACGCCGAGATCGAACAGCTCATCGCCCGCGCGCTCACGCACCTCGGTGCGACCGGTGTGGTCGCGAACGCCGCTGACCACGACCGACACGAGCTCGTCGTCGACGACGACGGCACGCCGATCGGCGTCGTCGAGGCACGGGCGCACGCGCTCTCCCCGCTCACCGTCGTGGCACCGACGAACCCCGTCCGAGCGACGACGGACGCCGGCGGCACGGTCCTCGACAACGGCCGTGTCCGCGTCCACGTCGACCACGACGGGCTCGTCGACTCCATCCGCGACCTGGCGAACGACCGGGAACTCGTGCCGGCGGACCGCAGCGCGAACCTGCTGCACCTGCACGAGGACCTGCCGAACGCCTGGGACGCGTGGGACATCGACGCGCACTACCGGCACTCGGTGGTCGAGCTCCGCGGCGCCGAGTCCGTCGAGCTCGTCGCCGACGGCGACCTCCGCGCGACCGTCCGGGTCCGCCGGCGCTTCGGCGCCTCCGAGCTCGTGCAGACGATCGCGGTGCACGCCGACGACGTGCGGGTGCACCTCGGCGTCGAGGTCGAGTGGCAGGAGCGCGAGAAGCTGCTGAAGGCCTCGCTGCCGTTCGTCGTGCACGCTCAGCACCACAGCGCCGAGATCCAGTTCGGGCACCTCCGTCGGCCGACGCACACGAACACCTCGTGGGACGACGCCCGCTTCGAGGTCATGGCCCACCGCTGGGTGCACGTCGAGGAGCCGGGCTACGGCATCGGGGTCACGAACGCTGGCACCTACGGCCACGACGTCACCAGGCGGATCGGGTCGACCGGCGAGGTCGAGACCGAGGTCCGGCTCAGCCTGGTGCGTGGGGCGCAGTCCCCGGACCCGGAACAGGACCTCGGCCACCACACCTTCTCGTACGCCGTGCACCCCGGCGCGGACCTCGACGACGTCGTCGCGAGCGGGTACGAAGAGAACCTGCCGCTCCGCGCGGTGTCCGGCGAGACGGCCGCGACGACCACGCTGACGGCACCGGCCGTGTCCTCGTCGTCCGGCGTGCGGGTCGAGTCGGTCAAGCTCGCCGACGACCGCTCGGGCGACGTGGTCGTCCGGCTGTACGAGGCGCTCGGCGCCCGGACCGACACCGTGCTGGCGCTGCGGATCGACGCCGCGTCCGTCGAGCAGGTCGACCTCCGCGAGCGCCCGATCGACGACGCACCGCGGTCCGCCCGGCACTTCGCCTGGGACGGTGGTGGGACGGTCGCGCTCGGCCTGCGCCCGTTCCAGGTGGTGACGCTCCGGATCCGGCCGCGTCGCTGACGCACCGCCGTCCGGACGGGAGGCGCGGTGCCGCGTCCCCCGTCCGGTCGCGTCCGTCCGCGCGGCGTACTGTCCGGTCCATGCCCGCTCTCATCGACACGTTCACCCTGTCCAACGGCCTGCACATCCCGAAGATCGGCTTCGGCACCTGGCAGATCCCGTCCGGCGCCGACGCCTACGACGCCACGAAGGCCGCGCTCGACGCCGGCTACCGACACATCGACACCGCCCTGGCCTACGGCAACGAGGCCAGCGTCGGCGAGGCCGTCCGCGACAGCGGCATCCCGCGCGACGAGCTCTTCGTCACCACGAAGCTGCCGGCCGAGGTGAAGACCGCGTCCGGTGCCCGCGAGGCCTTCGAGGAGTCCAGCCGCAACCTCGACCTCGGTCACGTCGACCTGTACCTGATCCACGCGCCGTGGCCCTGGAGCGACATGGGCTCCGACCACCGGGACGGCAACGTCGAGGTGTGGAAGGTGTTCGAGGAGCTGTACGACGCCGGACGCACGAAGAGCATCGGTGTCTCGAACTTCGCCGTCGCCGACCTCGAGGACCTGCTCGGCCGCACCGACGTCGTCCCGCACGCCAACCAGATCCGCTGGTTCATCGGGAACACGCAGGCCGAGACCACCGCGTTCGACCGCGAGCACGACATCCTCACCGAGGGGTACTCGCCGCTCGCCACCGGCGGACTGCTCGACAACGAGCAGATCGCCGAGATCGCGGCGAAGTACGACAAGAGCGTCGCCCAGGTCGCGATCCGCTACCTGCTCGAGCAGGACGTGCTGCCGCTGCCGAAGTCGACCACGCCGTCGCGCATCGCCGCGAACGCGGACGTGGACTTCGCGCTGTCGGCCGAGGACGTCGCGGCGCTCGACGCGCTCGAGGGCACGACCGACTGACCCGCCCTCGTTCACGCGACCACATGACGAAACGGGAGGCCCGTGGCGGATCCGCCACGGGCCTCCCGTCCGTCGTCGCCGTCGCGCAACGTTTACATGCCGACGACCTGCGACACGAGACCGAAACAGCCGGGCAACGGGGACGACACAGCAGCGCAGAACACTGGTCGCACTACCTGTCACCCGACAGGTACTCCGCGAAAGGTCTGCAGCCATGCGCTCTCCCGAAGCACCGCTCCACGCACCCCGCGCCACGTCCAGCGTCGATGCCCAGGGCCTCGCCCGGCTCGGCTACGAGCAGGAACTCCACCGCGGGGTCGGCTCGTTCTCGTCCTTCGCCGCCGGGTTCTCCTTCGTCTCCATCCTCACCACGGTCTTCCAGCTCTTCGGGCTCGGGTTCGGACTCGGGGGCGCGGCGTTCTTCTGGGCGTGGCCGCTGGTCTTCGGCGGCCAGCTGCTCGTGGCGCTGAACTTCGCCCAGCTCGCCGCACGCTGGCCGATCTCCGGCGCGATCTTCCAGTGGTCGAGCCGGCTCGCCGGGCCGCGGTTCGGCTGGTTCACCGGCTGGACGATGATCATCGGGCAGGTCCTCACCGTCGCGGTGGCGGCCATCGCGGTGCAGGCCGTGCTCCCGGCGATCTGGAGCGGCTTCCAGATCGTGGGCGGTGCCGGTGCCGACCCGTCGCTGGCGTCCCCGACGGGTGCCGCCAACGCGGTCGTGCTCGGACTGGTCATGCTCGCCGTGACGACGATCGTCAACATCCTCAGCGTGCGGCTGATGGCCCGGGTGACGAGCTTCGGCGTGCTCGTCGAGATCGTCGGCGTCGTCGTGCTCATCGTCGCGCTGTTCCTGCTGCCGCACCGCTCCCCGACCGTGGTGTTCACGACCGAGGGGTACGCCGGCCCGACGAACGAGCCGTACGTCTGGGCCTTCCTGGCGTCGTCGCTGATGGCCGCGTACGTCATGGTCGGCTTCGACTCGGCGGGCGAGCTCGCCGAGGAGACGCACAACCCCCGGCGGACCACCCCGAAGACGATCATCCGCGCCCTGACGGTGTCGGGTCTCGGCGGCGGCCTGCTCATCATCGGTGCGCTCATCGCGGCGCCGAGCCTGACCGACGGCAAGCTCGCCACGCAGGGCCTCGCCTGGGTGATCACCTCGGCGCTCGGCGACGTGTTCGGCCGGCTGCTCCTCTGCACCGTGGCGGTCGCCGTGTTCGCGTGCACCCTGGCGGTGCAGACCGCCGGTGCCCGCATGGTCTTCTCGATGGCGCGTGAGCAGGCGCTGCCCTTCCACCGCACGCTCGCCCGCGTCTCGCCCCGCACGGGCACCCCGATCGCGGCGTCGATCGTCGTCGGGGTCGGCGCCGGGCTCGCCCTCGCGGTGAACATCGGCCAGTCCGCGATCTTCACCGCCCTCTCCAGCCTCTGCATCGCGATGCTCTACCTGGCGTACCTCGGCGTGACGGGCCCGCTGCTCGTCCAGCGCATCCGACTCCGTCGCACCGGGCTGCCGACCGGGGTGGACGAGGACGGCCGGCCGCTCTTCACGCTCGGCCGGTGGGGCATCCCGCTGAACGCCCTCGCCGTCGCGTTCCAGATCGGCATGGCGGTCAACCTGATCTGGCCCCGCCCGGAGATCTACGACCTCACCGGGCACTCCTGGTGGCTGCAGTACAGCGCGCTGCTGTTCATCGGCGGCGTCCTCGTCGTCGGGTGGGCGTGGTCGTCGTGGCGGCACCGCGCACACGGGCCGATCACCCTCGCCGAGGTGCCGCACACCGCGCCGACCCCCGTCGAGGCCTGACCCCGGCGCCACCGGCGACCCCGCACCGCCAGCACCGCCAGCTCCACCCGCTCCACCCGCTCCACCCGCTCCACCCGCTCCACCGGAAGGAACCACCGTGCGTGACCTGCACCAGACCGACAGCGTGATCGCCTCGCGATCGGACGCCCGCGCCCAGGGCGGTGCGACCTCCGACTGGATGCCGTACCTGCCCGCGTCGTCGTCGCCGTTCGCCCCAGCGGGCGTCGACCCGGCCGGTCTGGTGTGGGCCGAGACCGTGGCACCGGGCGGGTACACGCACAAGGTGCTCGCCCGGGGGACGCGGATCCGCTTCGACGACCCGACGGGTGACGCGTGCGCGAACGTGCTCGTGTACAACGCGCTCGAGCCGTGGGAGCGCCTCAACGTCGCGGACACGCAGAAGATCCCGTGGCAGGCGTACCTCGGCCAGGGCTCCCCGCTCCTCAGCGGCGACGGGCGGGTCCTGGCGAGCATCGTCGAGGACACCTCCGGCCACCACGACGCGTTCTGCGGCACGAGCACCGACGCCGGGAACGAGCGGAAGTACGGCGACGCAGCACCGGAGGGCCCGAGCCCGAGCGGGCGGTCGCTCCTCGCGAAGGCGGCGGCGAAGCACGGCCTGTCGAAGCGGGACCTCCCGCCGAGCGTCTCGTTCTTCCGGGGTGTCCGCGTCGAGGCGGACGGCACGCTGACGCCCACGGGGAGCGCCGGACCGGACCGACACGTCACCCTCGTCGCCGAACTGCCGCTCCTCGTCCTCGTCGCGAACGTGCCGCACCCGATCGACCCGCGACCCGGCTACACGGTCGGTCCCCTGCGCGTGCACGCCTGGCGCGGCGCCCCGACGACCGCTGCCGACGAGCGCTTCACCGCGACGCCGGAGCTGCACCGCGCCTACCTGAACTCCATCGACTACGCGGAAGCACGAGGCTGCTGATGACCATCGCCACCACGACCTCCACCGTCCCGGTCGGCGCGGTCCACGCGCCGGACGTCCCCCTCGACCGGAGCGGCTCCCTCGTCGCCGGCACCGTCGTCCGCGACGACGACGTGGCCCCGCTCGCACCGTGGTCCTCCGTGGTCCGCGCGGGCGAGGTGCTCACGATCGTCGACGTCGGCGGCAACCAGAGCGCCGACTGCCTGGTCTACGACGCGCACGACCCCGACGAGCGCTACAGCGTTCCGGACACCCTCGCGGCGCAGGGCAACGCCTACGTCCGGACCGGCACCGTCCTCATGTCGAACGAGGGCCGCCCGCTGATGACCGTCGTCGGCAACGAGATCGACCGGCAGGACACCATCGGCGGCGCGTGCTCGAAGGAGTCGAACACGCTCCGCTACGGCCACCACACACAGTTCCAGCACGGCTGCCGCGAGAACTTCCTCGCCGAGGCCGGACGGCACGGCCTCGGCGCCCGGGACATCGTGTCGAACCTCAACTGGTTCATGAACGTCCCGGTCGAGGCCGACGGGGCGCTCGGCATCGTCGACGGCATGAGTGCCCCCGGCAAGCGCGTCGCCGTCCGTGCCGAGCGGGACGTCCTGGTGATCGTCTCGAACTGCCCGCAGATGAACAACCCGTGCAACGACTTCTCCTGCACCCCGCTGCGCATGATCGTGGTCCAGCCGTGACCGCCGCGCCCGACCCCACCGGGACCGACACCGTGACTCCCCCGCTCTCCACCGACACCGTCCTCGTCGCCAACCGCGGCGAGATCGCCCGCCGCGTGATCCGCTCCGCCAAGGCGCTCGGCATGCGTACCGTCGCCGTCTACTCGGACGCCGACCGCGCCGCCCCGCACGTCCGCGAGGCCGACGTCGCCGTCCGGCTCGGTCCGGCCCCGGCGCGCGAGTCGTACCTGAGGATCGACGCCGTCGTCCAGGCCGCGATCGACACCGGCGCGGGACTCGTGCACCCGGGCTACGGCTTCCTGTCCGAGAACACCGAGTTCGCCGCGGCGTGCGAGGCCGCCGGCATCCGCTTCGTCGGCCCGACCGCCGAGCAGATCGTCCGGTTCGGCGCGAAGCACACCGCCCGTGAGCTCGCCGCGGCAGCCGGCGTCCCGATGCTCGCCGGCACCGGGCTGCTGGACAGCGTCGAGGACGCCGTCCTGCAGGCGGAGCGCATCGGCCTGCCGGTCATGCTCAAGGCCACCGGTGGCGGCGGCGGGATCGGCATGCAGGCGTGCGCGACGCTCGACGAGGTCCGCGAGGCGTACGCGAGCGTCGAGCGCACCGCGTCGGCCGCCTTCGGCTCGGCCGGGATCTTCCTCGAACGGCTCGTCCGGCCGGCCCGACACGTCGAGGTCCAGCTCTTCGGCGACGGCGAGGGCCGCGTCGCCGTGATCGGCGACCGCGACTGCTCGCTCCAGCGCCGCAACCAGAAGGTCATCGAGGAGGCCCCGGCCCCGGCGCTCCCCCGCCGGGTCCGGGAGGCACTGCACACGTCCGCCCGTCGGCTCGCCGAGAGCGTCGGGTACCGCAGCGCAGGGACGGTCGAGTTCGTCTACGACCCGGTCCGCGAGGAGGCGTCCTTCCTCGAGGTGAACACGCGGCTGCAGGTCGAGCACCCGGTGACCGAGGAGGTCTTCGGCGTCGACCTCGTCGAGCTCATGCTGCGCCTGGCCCGGGACGGGGCGGCCGGCATCGACGACGACGTCTTCGACCGCGCGTGGACCCCGACCGGGTTCGCCGTCGAGGCCCGCGTCTACGCCGAAGACCCGGCGAAGGGGTCCCTGCCCTCGAGCGGCCTCGTGACGCAGGCGGTGTTCCCCGAGCGTGACGGCGTCCGCGTCGACGGCTGGGTGGAGACCGGCTCCGAGGTCTCCGCCTTCTACGACCCGATGCTCGCGAAGGTCATCGCCACCGGCGAGACCCGGGACGACGCACTCGACCTGCTCCGGGACGCCCTCGCCGACACCCGTGTCGACGGCATCGTGACGAACGCCGGGCTGCTCCGCTCCCTCACCGACGACCTCGAGCTCCGGACCGCGACGCACTCCACCTCGACGCTCGACGAGACCGAGGACCCGGACCCCCGGATCGACGTCGTCGCCCCCGGCACCATGACCATGATCCAGGACCTGCCCGGCCGGGTCGGGTACTGGCAGGTGGGCGTCCCGCCGAGCGGCCCGTTCGACGCGGCGTCGTTCGCCGAGGCGAACCTCGTGGTCGGCAACCCCGAGGGTGCTCCGGCGCTCGAGGTCACCGCCACGGGCCCGACGCTCCGCTTCTCGGCGAGCGCCGTCGTCGCGGTCACGGGCGCACCGCTGCCGGTCCTGCTCGACGGCGAGCCCCTGGCGCTGTGGGAGCCGATCGAGGTGCAGGCGGGTCAGACCCTCGCGCTCGGCACGGCTGCCGGACCGGGACTCCGGAGCTACCTGGCGGTCCGCGGCGGCTTCGACGTCCCGACGTACCTCGGCTCCACCGCGACCTTCACGCTCGGCGGGTTCGGCGGTCACGCCGGTCGTGCCCTGCTCGCCGGTGACGTCCTGCGTCCCGGTTCCCCGGACTCGGACGCCCCGCACCCGGCCTTCCCCGCCGGTGGCCGGCTCGGCCTGGTCGGCGGTCCGACCCCCGCCGACCGGCGGACCGCGCTCACCGACACGTGGGAGGTCGCCGTCACCGAGGGGCCGCACGCGGCGCCGGACTTCTTCACCCGCGCCGACCTCGACGTGTTCTACGCCACCGACTACGTCGTGCACCACAACTCCGCCCGCACCGGCATCCGGCTGATCGGTCCCCGGCCCGGCTGGGCTCGGACCGACGGCGGCGAGGCGGGACTGCACCCGTCGAACATCCACGACACCCCGTACGCGGTGGGTGCGATCGACTTCACCGGGGACACCCCGATCGTCCTCGGGCCGGACGGCCCCTCGCTCGGCGGCTTCGTCTGTCCGGCGGTGGTCGCCAGCGGCGACCTGTGGAAGCTCGGCCAGCTCCGACCGGGTGACACCGTGCGGTTCGTCCCCGTGCGCGAGGCCGACGCGGCCGCGCTCGAGGCGAACCGCGCCTCCCGGACCGTCCCCCGCACCGGCGGCGACGGCGACGACGGGGTGATCGCGCGTCTGGACGCGACCGACGCCCGCCCGGGCGTCGCGTACCGACGCGACGGCGACGACAACGTCCTCGTCGAGTACGGCGACATGACGCTCGACATCGCGCTGCGGATGCGCGTGCACGCGCTCATGACGAAGCTGCAGGAGGAGGCGCCCCGCGGCGTCCTCGACATCACCCCCGGCATCCGTTCGCTGCAGGTGCACACCGACGCGAGCGTGCTGAAGGCGAGCACGATGGCGGGCCTCCTCCGCGAGCTCGAGGACGAGATCCCGCCGACCGACCAGCTCGTCGTGCCGTCCCGCACCGTGAAGCTGCCGCTGTCGTGGGACGACCCCGCGACCCGGCTGGCGATCGAGCGGTACATGGCGGGGGTCCGCGACGACGCGCCGTGGACCCCGTGGAACATCGAGTTCATCCGGCGGATCAACGGGCTCGACAGCGTCGACGACGTGTTCCGCACGGTCTTCGACGCGAGCTACCTCGTGCTCGGGCTCGGCGACGTGTACCTCGGTGCGCCGGTCGCCACGCCGCTCGACCCCCGGCACCGCCTCGTCACCACGAAGTACAACCCGGCACGCACCTGGACGGCCGAGAACTCGGTCGGGATCGGCGGCGCGTACCTGTGCATCTACGGCATGGAGGGGCCGGGCGGGTACCAGTTCGTCGGCCGCACCGTGCAGATCTGGAACCGGTTCCGCCGCGGCGGCCTGTTCCAGGAGGACCCGTGGGCGCTCCGCTTCTTCGACCGCATCGAGTGGTACCCGGTCTCCGCCGAGGAGCTCCTCGACCTGCGCGCCGAGACCGACGCGGGACGCGGGGACTTCGAGACCGTCGACGGCGAGTTCTCGATCGCGTCCTACAACCGGTTCCTCAGCGACAACGCCGGGTCGATCGCCGACTTCCGGGCGCAGCAGGCCCGCGCGTTCGACGAGGAGAAGGAGCGGTGGCGGGCATCGGGCGAGTTCGACGTCCGTGACGAACCCGCCGTGGTGCTGCCGGACGAGGTCGTCCTGCCGGCCGGTGCGACCGCGGTGACGGCGCCGTTCACGTCGACCGTGTGGCAGGTGGACGTCCGGCCGGGCGACCGGGTGGACGAGGGCCAGAAGCTGCTCGCGGTGGAGGCGATGAAGATGGAGTCGATGGTGCACGCACCGGTGGAGGGGCACGTGTTGGAGGTCTACATCAAGCCGGGCGACCAGGTCGCACCCGGGCAGGTCCTCGCCGCGATCGGAGCCGCAGCGTGAGCGGCGGCGTGAGCAGCGTCCGGGACGGTGCGGGCCGCGGTGGCGACCACGCGGTCGCCCGCGTGCACGCCGCCTTCGACCGGATCGACGCGGTCGACCGTCCCGAGGTGTGGATCACCCTGCGCGACCGGGCCGACGTGGTCGCCGAGGCATCGGCCGTCGATCCGACCCTGCCGCTCGCCGGCATGCTCTTCGCCGTCAAGGACAACATCGACGTCGCCGGGCTCCCCACCACCGCCGCGGCGCGCTCCTTCGCGTCCGCACCCGCCGCGGACGCCACCGCCGTCGCACGACTCCGGGCTGCCGGGGCGGTCGTCGTCGGCAAGACGAACCTCGACCAGTTCGCGACCGGCCTCGTCGGCACCCGGTCGCCGTTCGGCGCCGTCCGGAACGCCTGGGACCCCACCCGGATCTCCGGCGGGTCCTCGAGCGGGTCCGCCACCGCCGTCGCACTCGGGACGGTCGACTTCGCGCTCGGCACCGACACCGCCGGCTCCGGACGCGTCCCGGCAGCGCTGAACCACCTCGTCGGGGTGAAGCCCACGAAGGGGCTCGTCCCGAACACCGGCGTCGTCCCCGCCTGTCGGTCGCAGGACTGCGTGACCGTGTTCGCCCGCTCGCTCGACCTCGCCCGGACCGTGGCCGAGCTGATGGCGGGGCCGGACGGCTCCGACCCGCTCGCCCGGCCGGACGCCGCACTGGCCGACGGCTCCCTCGTGGCGCTGCCCCCGGTGCCGCGCATCGCGGTGCCGCTGCCGACGCAGCTCGAGGGCCTCGCGCCCGGATGGGCGGCGGCGTTCGACCGTGTCGTCGACCGGTTCCGCGCCCTCGGGCACGAGGTCGTCGAGGTCGACATCGCCCCGCTCCTCGACGCCGCGACGCTCCTGTACGACGGCGCGTTCGTCGCCGAGCGGTACGCGGCGGTCGGGGCCCACATCGAGGCGAACCGTGACCGGATCGGCGAGGACCTCGACCCCACGGTGGCCGCGATCGTCCTCGGCGGCGCGACGCCGACGGCCGCGGCGCTCTTCGCCGACCAGGAGCGCCTCGACGCCCTCGGTGCCAGGGGCCGCACGCTGCTCGACGGCACGACGGCGCTCCTCACCCCCACCACCACCTGGCACCCGACCCTCGACGAGGTCGCCGCGGACCCGGTCGGTGCGAACAGCCGGATGGGTCGGTACACGAACTTCGCGAACCTCCTGGACATGGCGTCCCTCGCGGTGCCGGCCGGCTTCGTGGACGGGCTGCCGTTCGGCGTCATGCTGACCGGACCGGCGTTCACCGACCGCCGCCTGGCGGCGCTCGCCGCGGCCTTCGCCGCCCCGACCGTCGACCTCCTCGTCGTCGGCGCGCACCTGCGGGACCAGCCGTTGAACGGGCAGCTGGTCGCCGCCGGCGGCACGTTCGTCCGCGCGGCGCGCACCGCCCCCGACTACCGGCTGTACGCCCTCGACACGGTGCCACCCAAGCCGGGGCTGGTGCGGTCGGGCGCCGGTGCTGTGGGCGAGGTGCGGTCGGAGGACGGCAGCGCGGCGCCGTCCGGGATCGCCGGTGAGGTCTGGCGGGTGCCGGCCGCCGGCTTCGGGACGTTCGTCGCGGCGCTCCCCGCACCGATGGCGATCGGCTCCGTGACGCTCGACGACGGGTCGGACGTCACCGGCTTCACGGTCGAGGCGCACGCCGTCGCGGGTGCCGAGGACATCACGCACCACGGCGGCTGGCGTGCGTACCGCGAGCTGGTGGCCCGGGAGCACACGGCCCGGGAGCACGCGTGACGGCCGGCTGCGAGGATGGGGCCATGTCCTCCGACGACCGGCCCACCCGACTCGGCAGGCCACGAGCGGTCCCGGACACCGCGTCCGGGCTGAGCCCCCGCGACCAGATCCTGGACGCCGCCGCGGCGCTGTTCGTCGAGAACGGCTTCAGCGCCACCTCGACCCGGGCGATCGCGGAGCGGGTCGGCATCCGACAGGCCTCGCTGTACTACCACTTCGCCGGCAAGGACGAGGTGCTCGTCGAGCTGCTCACGACCTCGGTCCGCCCGAGCCTCGACGTGGTCCGCGGCCTCGAGGAGCGGGTCCCCGGGACCGTCTCCGCCGCCGGCGCCCTCGCCGCCCTGGTCCTCATCGACATCGACACGCTCGCACGGACGCCCCACAACATCGGCACGCTCTACATGCTCCCCGAGGTGCAGGGGGACCGGTACGCCGGCTTCCGCGCCGACCGGCAGGAGCTGCAGGACACCTACGGGCGGCTCGGTGCCCGGGCGGCGAGCGAGGACGTCCGGCGATCGGTCACGGCCGAGCGTCTGGGCGGCGTCCTCATCCAGCTCGCCGAGACGGTCATCCAGCTCCGCCGCACCCGCGACGTGGACGACCAGGACCGCGAGCTGCTCACCGACACCTGCCTCCGCGCGTGCGGGCTCGACGCCGATGCCGTCGCCGGCGCACGCCGGGACGCCGACGCGCTGCTCGCCGCAGCCGCCGTCTGACCCCGCCAGACCGCACCCGATCCCCGACCCGCCGACCCGCTCCCCGAGGACCCGATCATGACCGCCAACGCCCCCGCACCCGTGCCGACCACCGCCCTGCGCCCGTACGCCGACGTCCTGCTCCCCCGGACCGCGCTGGTCAGCACCGCGCTCGTCGTCGGTGGCGCCCTGCTGACCGCAGGCGCCGCCCAGGTGTCCGTCCCGCTCTGGCCGGTGCCGGTCACCGGGCAGACCCTCGCCGTCCTCCTCGTCGGGAGCGCGCTCGGTTCCCGTCGCGGCGCCCTGTCGATGCTCGTCTACGCGCTGCTCGGCGTCGTCGGTCTGCCCGTCTTCGCCGAGGGCGCCGCCGGACCGGGCGTCCTGCTCGGCCCGACCGGGGGCTACGTCGTCGGGTTCATCGCCGCCGCGGCACTCGTCGGACGGATCGCCGAGCGCTTCGGCGGCCGCCGGTTCACCGCGGCGCTGCTGTCCTTCGTGCTCGGCACCGTCGTCACGTTCGGTGCCGGCACGGCCTGGCTCGCGATCGCCCTCGGACTCGACCTGCAGCACGCCCTCGCGTACGGCCTGTACCCGTTCGTCATCGGCGAGCTGGCCAAGGCCATGATCGGCGCCGGTGTGGTCGCCCTCGGCTGGCACGCGGCGGGCCGTCGTCGCGACGCGGACCAGCGCTGAGCCCGCGTCCGCGACGCGGACCAGCGCTCCGCGCACAGCGGGAACAGACCACAGCCCTCGCCGGTTGCACCACACGGTGCCGCAGCCAGCGGTACTCCCGACACCAGGAGGCCACCATGACCACCACCGAAACCGCCATCCTCGCCGGCGGGTGTTTCTGGGGAGCGCAGCAGCTCCTCCGTCGCCGTCCCGGTGTGATCAGCACGCGCGTCGGCTACTCCGGCGGCGACACCCCGAACGCCACCTACCGCAACCACGGCGACCACGCCGAGGCGGTCGAGATCGTCTTCGACCCGTCGCAGATCTCCTACCGCGAGCTGCTCGAGTTCTTCTTCCAGATCCACGACCCGTCGACGAAGGACCGCCAGGGCAACGACGTCGGCCGTGCCTACCGCTCGGCCGTGTTCCCCACGTCCGACGAGCAGCGCCAGGTCGCCCTCGACACCATCGCTGACGTGGACGCCTCCGGCATCTGGCCGGGCAAGGTCGTCACCGAGGTCGAGCCGGCCGGTGAGTTCTGGGAGGCCGAGGAGGAGCACCAGGACTACCTCGAGAAGCACCCGCACGGGTACACGTGCCACTTCGTGCGCCCGGGCTGGACGCTCCCGCGCCGCGACGAGACGGCCGCAGCGGTCTGATCGTCGCGGTCACGCTGATCGCGTGACCACGTGCAGGACAGGAGGCGCGGTGCCGGCTGGCACCGCGCCTCCCGTGTGTCCCCGGTCGCGTCGACGGCCCTAGCGCGACCCGCCGAGCCGTTCCAACCAGTCCGCGGGCAGGCGGTCCGCCGGCCCGGGGACCGACTGGTCCACGGGGTGGCTCGTCGGCGCCTGGAGCTCGACGCCCTCGAACGTGGACCGGTCGCGGTAGTCGTACGCCCACGTCTCACCGGGCTCGTAGCTCTGGATGACCGCGTGCCCGGTCGCCTCCCAGTGCCGGGTGGCGTGGGTGTTCAGCGAGTCGTCGCAGCACCCGACGTGGCCGCACGCGGCACACCGGCGCAGGTGCACCCACCAGGACCCGGTGGCGTCGCACTCGACGCACCCGTCGCCGCTCGGCGCGACCAGGGGGTGGATCATCTCGCTGTCCTCGGTCATGTCGCTCATCCTGCCCGGCTCAGCCGCGCGGCACCAGGGCCTCGATCGCTGCGAGCTCCTCGTCCGTCAGCGGCGCACCCTCGAGCGCGTCGAGCGTCCCGTCGAGCTGTCGGACGCTCGACGCCCCGACGAGCGCGGACGTGACCGCCGGCTGCCGGAGCACCCACGTGATCGCGAGCTGCGCGAGCGTCTGCCCGCGCGACACGGCGATCTCGTTCAGGGCCCGCGCCGTCGTCAGGTACGCGTCGTCGATGCGGTCTGCGCCGAACCACCGGCCCTCGGCCGCACGCGACCCGACCGGCACCGAGCCGTCGAGGTAGCGGTCCGTCAGCAGCCCACCGGCCAGCGGGGAGAACACGATCGCGCCGGTCCCCAGACGGAGCAGCTCGTCGAAGAGGCCGTCCTCGGGCGCGCGGTCGAACATGTTGTAGCGCGGCTGGTGGATGAGCAGGTGGACGTTCTCGGCGGCGAGCGCCTCGGCCGCGGCGGCCGTCTGCGCCGGGTCGTGGTTCGAGATGCCGGCGTAGAGCGCCTTGCCGGACCGGACCGCGGTCACGAGGGCGCTGACGGTCTCCTCGATCGGCGTCTCGGGGTCCGGCCGGTGCGAGTAGAAGACGTCGACGTACTCGAGCCCGAGCCGTCCGAGGGACTGGTCGAGCGACGCCAGCATGGACTTCCGGGACCCCCAGTTGCCGTAGGGGCCGGGCCACATGTCGTAGCCGGCCTTGGTGGACACCACGAGCTCGTCGCGGAACGGGCGGAGGTCCGACGCGAGGATGCGACCGAACTGCTCCTCGGCGGCTCCGGGCGGCGGGCCGTAGTTGTTCGCCAGGTCGAAGTGCGTGATCCCGCGGTCGAACGCGTGCAGCACGATGTCCCGCTGCGTCGCGAGCGCCCGGTCGGTGCCGAAGTTGTTCCACAGCCCGAGGGAGATCCGGGGCAGCAGCAACCCGCTCCTCCCCACGCGCTGGTACGGCAGCCGCTCGTAGCGGTCGTCGGCGGGGCGGTGGACGTCAGGCATCGTTGCTCGATCCGGTTCGTGAGGGGGGGGTGGTGGGTCCGGGATCGACGCTAGCGGACCGCGGACGCGACCCGGTGACGGCCCCGACCCGGTGACGGACGGGAGGGACGGTGCGGGCCCGACCCGCGCCTCCCGTCCGTCACGTGGTGCGTCCACCGCCGGACGCGCGCCGTCCGCGCGGTCGGGGGGCGCTACGCCGTTCCGGCGTCGCGGGAGACCTCGTCGTGCGCGTCGTCCTCGCGGCGGATCCGCAGCAGGCTGGCGCCGGTCGCCACGCCCATCGCCACGACGATCACGAGCAGCGACACCACGGTGCCGATCTCGGGCGCCCACTCCACGTGCTCGCCGCCGTTGATGAAGGGCAGCTCGTTGCCGTGCAGGGCGTGCAGCACGAGCTTCACACCGATGAACGCGAGGATCGCCGCGATCCCGTACTTGAGGTAGACCAGCCGCTCGAGCAGCCCGCCGAGCAGGAAGTACAGCTGCCGCAGGCCCATCAGGGCGAAGACGTTCGCGGTGAACACGATGAACGCGCTCTCGGTGATGCCGAAGATCGCCGGGATCGAGTCGAGGGCGAAGAGCAGGTCGGTCGTCCCGATCGCGATGAGGACCACCAGGAGCGGGGTGAAGTGCCGGGCGCCGTCCTGCACGACGCGGAACTTCATGCCGTCGTACGTGTCCGTGATGCGCACGCGCTTCCGGAGCAGCCGCACGATGAGGCTGTCCTTGTCGTCGTCCTCGTCCTCGCCGCGGAGCTGCTGGATCGCCGTCCAGATCAGCCACGCACCGAAGAGGTAGAAGATCCACGAGAAGTCCTCGATCAGCCGGGCGCCGAGCAGGATGAAGACGCCGCGCAGGACCAGCGCGATGATGATGCCGAGCATGAGCACCTCCTGCTGGATCGTCTTCGGCACGGAGAACCGGGCCATGAGGATCACGAACACGAAGAGGTTGTCGATGCTCAGGCTGTACTCGGTGAGCCAGCCCGCGAGGAACTGCCCGGCGGACTCTCCGCCGGCGAAGACGAACATCGCGACGGCGAACAGCAGGGCGAGGCCCACGTAGAGGCCCACCCACACGCCGGACTCCTTGAGCGTCGGCACGTGGGGACGCCGGGCCACGACGAGCAGGTCGGCGAGCAGGATCGCCACGATGACGATCAGGGAGCCGACTTCGAACACGGCCGGGAGCTCGAGCATCCGGGGCCTTTCCTGGTTGTGCGGGAGGGGAGCCCGTCAAGCCTCGCACGCCGGGAGCACCGGGGTTCTCCGGCGGCGTCAGGTCGAGTCGCGGACGACCAGACGCGCCGGGCTCGTGAACTCGACGCGGGCGCGGTCGTCGCCGGCGATGCGCGCCACCAGCAGGTCGACCGCGGTGCGGGCCATCAGGTCGTGGTCCGGGTCGATGCTGGTGAGGGACGGCGTCGTGTAGTCGGCCTCCTCGACGTCGTCGAAGCCGATGACCTTCACCTGCCCCGGGACGTCCACGCCCGCGTCCGCGAGGCCGCGCAGCGCACCGATGGCGACCGTGTCCGTGATGCAGAAGACCCCGTCGAACTCGGTCTCGGCGGCGAGCAGCTGTGCCACGCCCGCTCGTCCGCCCGCCATCGTGAAGTCCGCTATCCGCACGTGGCGGCGGGGATCGAGGGTCAGGCCGGCGTCCTGCAGGGCCTGTCGGTAGCCGACCGCACGGAGCGCGGACACCGAGATCTCGTCGTCGCCGTCGTCACCGTCGAGGAAGGCGATCCGTCGGCATCCGCGCTCGATGAGGTGTTCGACGGCGATGCGCCCACCGTCCTGGTTCGCCATCGCGACGTGGTCGACCGGTCCGTCGAAGATCCGCTCGCCCAGGATGACGACCGGCTGGTCCACCCGGAGCAGGTCGGCGTCGGCCGGACCGAGGCCGACGGTGCTGAGGATGAGCCCGTCGTACATGCGATTCCGTGAGCGCCCCAGGGCGTCGATCTCCCCCGAGCGCTGGGCCCCGGTCTGCTCGATCAGCACCTGGAGGTTGTGCCGGGCCGCCTCACGGATGATCCGGGCGGCGAGCTGCCCCCAGTACGGACGGTCGATCTCGGCGACCGCGAGTCCGATGGTCGACGTCCGACCGGCACGCAGGTTCCGGGCGGCGACGTTCACCCGGTACCCGAGGTCGTCCATCGCCCGGACCACCTTCGCCCGGGTCGACGGTCGGACGTGCGGACGGTCGTTGATGACGTTCGACACCGTCATCGCGGACACCCCGGCCGTGCGCGCCACGTCCTGGATGGTCACCACGTCGTCCTCCTCGTCCGGGTCCATCTTGGCGCAGTCGACCGGGACCGTGGCGACGTGGCGCCCGGTCGTGTCCGTCCGACCCGTCAGCCGGCCGCGGCGATCCCGAACGCGTCGACGAGCCGGTCGAGCTCGTGCTGGTCGATCGACAGGACGGAACCGTGCTTCACCCCGGGCGGCAGGACGGTCCCCGGGACGTGCTCCCAGCGGCCTCGGGCTGGGTCGTGGGACCGGAAGAGCTGGTACCCGCGGAAGGTGAACTCGTCGATGAAGAGCCACGCGCCGTCGCCGACCGGGTCCGCGAACACCGCCGGGCCCTCGCCACGCCGGAGCACCCCGGCGCCGATCCGGTCGACGACGTCGGTGAAGCAGGGATCGTCCCGCACGCTCCCGGACTCCTGCCGCACGAACTGCACCGCCCGCGCGGGATCATCCGTTCGGGCGTCCGCAGCGAACCGCTGCACCGACCCGCCCAGCTGCAGGAACGCGACGTCGATGACGTCGTGTCCGGGGTCGAGGTAGACCTCGGCGGGCTCGAAGGACCGGAAGTCCCGGGTGCGGGCGACGAACATGCGCTGGTGGGTCGCCGTCGTCCGGTCGCTGCCGGCCGGGTGGAGCGACGACGCGAAGTACACCTGCCAGGAGCCGTCCGGGAGCGGGTACGCCTTCGGTGCCCACGCGTTGCCGGCGCCCGGGACGGCGATCGGGACGAGGTCCGGTCCGGTCCAGTCCACGAGGTCGACGCTCTCCCAGACGAGGACACCGGTGGACCCGTGGCGGACCGCCCGGTCCCAGTCGGCGGCGTCGGTGGTCCGGAGGTCCGTCGCGATGAGGACGAACCGCGCACCGTCGCGGACGAGGAACGGGTCGCGGGCACCGTGCTCGCCGACGGTGCTCGCGAGGATCGGTCGCCACCCGGCGAGGGGATGCCAGTGGGTCGGCTCGTCACCGATCGCCACCGCGAAGCGCACCTGTTCGTTGCCGTCGCGGTGGTCGTCGTCGTCGGTGAACGATGCCATGAGCCATCCGGCGTGCCGTCGGCCGGTCATGCCGCGCTCCCGGCGACGACGGCGTCGCGCGTCGGTCGGGGCACGCCGCGGTCGACCATGCCGGCGAGCGGGTGTGCGCCCACGTCGTCCCGGTCGACCACGAGGACGTCCGACTCGACGCGGACCGATGCGAAGTGGACCGCGCTCTCCCGCGTCCCCGGTCCGCCGGGGTGGGTGAAGTAGACCAGCACGCCGTGCGGCTGACCCGACGCCGCGACGACGACCGAGGCGTGGTGGCCGATCTCGGTGTCGTCCGGTGCGCGGCCGGGACGGTCGAGCACGAGTCCTCCGCCGGTCGACTGGCGAGTCCACTGCCGCGCGTCGGGCGAGCGGTGGACGGCGAGTCCACGCCACTCGTCGGTGACCATCCACCACCACCGACCGAGCCGGAACACCACGGGGCCCTCGTGCGGCGGTGTGGCCGGGACCGCGACGCCCTCGTGCGTCCAGGAGACGAGGTCGGCGCTGCTCGCGACGACCGTGCAGCTGCCCCGGTGTTCGTCCTTGGCCCACAGCCGCCACCGTCCGTCGTCGCACCGCGCCACGCAGGCGTCGATGACCCGGTCGGATCGGAGGTCGACCGTGCCCACACGTTCCCACCGCTCGAGGTCACCGCTCCGGAACTCGACCACGTGCCCGGACGCACCGTCCCAGGAGGACGGCACGCCGTCGACCACGGTGAGGAACATCCGCCACCCGTCGTCGACGCGGACCACCTCGGGCGCCCAGCAGGTGTCGGCATCGGGCAGCCCGTGTGCCGCACCACGCTCCGACCAGGTCGCGCCGTCGTCGTCGCTCGTCGCGATGCCGATGCTGCTCCCGTGCACCCACCGGACGCCGGGTCCGTCGTCGTGCGGACGACGGAGCGTCGTGAACATCCACCACTGGCCGGTCGACGGGTCGTGCACCAGGGTCGGGTCGGTCGCACCGGACTGCGGTGTCCGGAGGATCCCGGCGCTCATCCCTTCGTCGCTCCGGCCACGAGCCCGCTCACGATCTGCCGCTGGGCGACGACGAAGAAGACGACCATCGGGATGAGCACGATCACGCTCAGCGTCATGAAGACCGGCCAGTTCGTCGTGAACTGCCCCACCGCCGAGTACACCTGCAACACGAGCGTCTGCTTCTGCGGCGAGTTGATGAAGACGTTCGGCGTGATGAAGTCGTTCCAGACCCACATGGTCTGGAAGACCCCGACCGTCACGAGGATCGGACGGATCAGCGGCAGGACGACTGACCAGTACACCCGGAACGCACCCGCACCGTCGATCCGCGCCGCCTCGAAGAGCTCCGTCGGGATGGTGCGCATGTACCCGATGATGAGGAAGTAACAGAAGATCGCGCCCGCGGCGTACATCACGACGAGCCCGTTGAGCGAGTCGACGAGCCCGGCGCCGGCGAGCATCCGGTAGAGCGGGATGAGCGTGGCCTGCCCAGGGACGAGGAACGCGATGACGAGGACCACCCCGACCACCGTGGTGAGGCGACCGCGGCCGACCAGGACCCCGAAGGCCGCCATCGACCCGATCAGGAGCATCACAGCGATCGACGCGACGGTGACGTAGAGCGTGTTGACGAACGACTGCACGATCGGCAGGGTCTGGAAGACGGTCACGTAGTTGGACAGGTCGAACGAGCTCGGGAGTGCGAGCGGGCTCTGTGCCGTCTGCTGCTGCGTCTTCAGGGTGTTGACGAGGATGTAGTAGAACGGCAGTGCCACGACGGCCGCGATGGGGATCATCACGACGCTGAGGACGATGCCTCTGCTCTGCTTCACGAGAACCGTGCCTCCAGACGGCGCGAGACAGCGAGCTGCGCCACGATGATGATGCCGACGGCGAGCAGGAACAGGACGCTGAGCGCCGACGCCCGACCGATGTCGGACTGCGCGATCCCGTTCTCGATGATCGCCTGGGTGAGGGTCCGCGTCGCGAACCCCGGCCCGCCCTTCGTCAGGGTGAAGGGCAGGTCGTAGACCTTGAGGCCACCGGTGAGCAGGAGCAGCGAGCTCACCGAGACGGCCGGGGTCAGCAGCGGGAGTGTCACGTAGCGGAACTCCTGCAGACGACCGGCTCCGTCGATCTTCGCCGCCTCGAACAGGTCCGAGGGCATCGCCTGCAGGTAGGCCAGGTACAGCACGGCGTGCCAGCCGACCTGTGCCCAGACCGCGACGATGATCACGCTGAGCTGCGCCAGGGTCTCGTCGGACAACCACGGGATCGGAGCGGCACCGAAGGCACCGATGATCGAGTTGATCACGCCCGAGCCGAGCGGGTTGAAGATGAAGCCCCAGACGAGGCCGAGGATCGCGACGCTCGGCACCGCCGGGAAGAAGAACACCGAGCGCACGAAGTTGCGGCCGAAGAACCGTCGGTTGAGGACCAGCGCGAGCGGGATCGCCAGCACCGTGACGACGACCGTCGTCGCCACCGCGTAGAGCAGCGTGAAGCCGAGGGCCTGCACCATCGACGAGTCGTTCCAGATGCTGACGTAGTTCTTCAGCCCGACGAAGCTCGGGTTCTGGACGTAACCGTTGTAGTCGGTGAAGCTGTACCAGATCGACTGGCACATCGGCACCGCGTACAGCACGACGAAGACGAGGATGATCGGGAGCACGAACCACGTGCTCTCCATCCGGGTGAGGGCTCGCCGGAACCACGGACCGGTACGGACCGACGGGGCGGCCGAGCGGGTCTCGCGTGGCTGCGCGAGCGTTGTGACGTTGACCATGGGTACCTTCCCGAGTCGAGCCGGTGCGCGGGGCGGCCGGTCGGCCACCCCGCGCGGTCGGCTACTTGACGCTCTGCAGTTTCTGGTCGAGTCCTTCGGTCACGTCCTTCGGCGAGATCTTGCCGGCGATCAGCTGCTGCAGGAGTGCGGTCGCCTGCGTCGACATCACGTCGCTGTGGTCTGGCCAGCTGACGGCGGGCAGGTAGAAGTCGCCCTTCCGCACGGCCGAGGTCATCTGGTCCAGCGAGGCGTCGAGCTTCGGTTGGAAGTCGGCGGTCGTCGTGATCGCGGCCGTCTGCTTCTGGAAGACCTCCACGCCCTCCTTGCTCTGCAGGAACGAGACGAACTTCTCCGCGGCGACCGGATCCTTCGCCTTCGCGTTGATCGCGTAGCCGGGGGCCACGGCACCCGCCCAGTACGCCGTGCCGTCGGGGGTCGGCACCGGCCAGTACTCGAGGTCGAGGTCCGGCGCGGACTGCTGGATCCCGCCGAGCGCCCACGACCCGGTCCCGATCATGGCGACCTTGCCCTGCTCGAACTGCTGCGTCACCTGGTCACCGGTGAGACCGGCGACGCTCCGCGACTCCAGCCCCTGGTCGAAGAGCTCGCTCCACGCCTTCACGCTCGGCGTCCACGTCTTCTCGAACGTGGTCTTCCCGGACCAGATCTGGTCGTCCATCTTCCCGCCGAGGGAGGCGTTCTCCGCGCCGACGAGGGCCGCGAGCGACACCGGCATGCCGTCGCCGCCCTCGTAGAACGGGGTGATCCCGGCTGCCTTGAGCTTCTTGCAGAGCGCGAGGAAGTCGTCCCACGTGGCCGGGGCCGAGGTCACGCCGACCTTCGCGAGCAGCTGCTTGTTCACGAGCAGGCCGCCGCCCCACGACGACGTCGCGGCACCGTAGAGCTTGCCGTCCTTCGTGTAGGTGGCCTTCGCCGCGTCGGCGAGGTTGCCGGTCCAGGACTTCTTGCTGAGGTCCTTCGCGAAGCCGCCGTTCATGATCTGCGTCTTGTTCTCCGCAGTGATGATGAAGACGTCCGGTGCGGTGCCCGAGCCGAGCAAGGTCTGGAGCTTCTGGATGTACTGCGGGACCGGGGGCGCGTAGGACAGGTTCGCCGTGTACCCGGGGTTGGCCTTCTCGAACGCTGCGACGACCGGCTTCATCGTCGCGGCGTTGTCCCACGACAGGAAGGTGACGGTCTTCGAGCCGGAGTCGGCGCTGCTCCCGGCGGAGCAGCCGGTCAGGGCCGCGGTGACGGCGCCGACGGCGAGCATCGCCGTGATGCTCCGCCGGAGCGCCCGGCGGCGGGGGTGTGTGCGGTGGACGAGCGTCATTGCTGCATCTCTCTTTCGTGTGGTGTTCGGGGCTGGAGCAGGACGTCAGACGAGCTCGATCGCTCGGCGTGACGGCGTGACCGGGACGAGGGAGCGGTCGTCCGCGTGGCGGAGTTCGTCGATGACGATCTCCCGGTGGAACCCGTCACCGTCCGGGACGGCGAAGCGGTGGTAGGCGATGATCCAGTCGTCGGAACCGGGCAGACGGAGGATCGTGTGGTGACCGGTCGCGAACACGCCGTCCGTCGGCGACTGCTCGAGCAGGACGCCGCCGTCGGTCCACGGGCCGTGCGCCGATGGTCCGGACGCCCACCGCACCCGGTAGTCCGGGTCTCTGGTGTCGTTCTCGGACCAGCTCAGGTAGTAGCGGTCGCCGCGCCGGTGGAGGTGCGCCGCCTCGCGGAAGGACGGGATCTGCCACGTGACGACCGAGTCCTCGACGATGCTCAGCCCGTCGTCGGCGAGCCGCGCGATGTTCGCGGCACCGTTCCCCCAGAGCAGGTAGGTCGTCCCGTCGTGGTCGACGAAGACGGACGGGTCGATCGCCCGCCCGGGGTACCGGCCCGCCGGGACGATCGGCTCACCGGCGTCCTCGAACGGCCCCAGCGGAGTCGGCGCGGACGCCACCCCGATGTTGTCCTCGGCCGAGAAGTACAGCAGGTAGCGGTCACCGGCGACGTGGGCCGCGGGCGCCCACGCCCGGCTCGACGCCCACCGGACGTCGGTGCCGAGCCGGAGGACCTCGCCGCGGTCGTCCCAGCGGAGCAGGTCGGTGGAGGTGAACACCCGGAACGCGTCGGCGCCCCAGTCCGGCTCGCCGTCCGTCGTCGGGTACAGGTGGAAGACGCCGTCGACCACCAGGAGGGCCGGGTCGGCGAAGTAACGGGAGGGAGCCACGGTGCGTCCTCGTGATCGACGGTGATCGCAGAAACTCGGCGTTGCGAGCATCTGTATCGATACAGAAGTGTATCGATACAGATGATGCACGCCCAGTGCTCCGAGCGCAAGACCCTCCGTCGAGATCGGGCCGCGACGGGCTGGGCTGCGGCCCGTCGGAGGCGCGTGGTCACCCCGTCAGGACACGCTCCGCGCGGGTGCGTCGGCACGCTCGGCGCGGCATCGCTGCGCGGCCGGCCGTCGGACGGCCAGGAGGCGCGCACCACTTCCCGAGGCGGCGCCGGATCGCCGTGGGCGCCGGTCCGGCGCGACCGGTCGGGGTGCCAGGCGGGCACCTCGCGGTCTCCGAGCAGCGAGTGCTCCTGACGGGCCACTCAGGGCGGTGGAGCCGACCCGTCCGGTGCCGCGACGGACGGGGCGGAGGATGCCGTGCCTCCCGGCCATGGGCGCGGTCTCCTCGGGGTGGTCACTCCGCACGGCAGGAACCTACCGCAGTGGCGGAACGACCCACCGAGGCATCGGGTCTCGAGCCACCGCACGCCGACCGACGATCGCCGATCGCCGGCCCACGCGGTGAGTCCCTCTCCCGGACACAGAAGCGCCCCCGGCGGGAGCCAGGGGCGCTTCTGTCGGATCGGACCCGTCCACACCGGAGGCCGACCGCCGCGGTGTGCCGACGTGGACCGCCCCGCGGGACGAGGTCAGTTCCGGGCCTCGCCGTGGGACTCGGCATCCTCCCGGAGCGCTTCTGCGGCACGCTCGTCCACAGCGGCGTCCAGCGCAGCACCCGCGGCCTCGGTCGCGTCATCGCCCGCGGCGGAAGCGGCTTCACGAGCACGATCGGCACCGTCCCGGGCACGGTCTGCGGCCTCGGCGGCGCCGTCGCGGACTCGATCCGTGGCGTCGGCCACGGCCTCGCGCGCGGCGTCCGTGGCGTCACCGGCACGGTCGACCGCGCGGGACGCGGCATCGCGAGCCCGTTCGGCGGCGTCGGCCGCGCTCTCCTCGACGTGAGCAGCGGCCTCGGAAGCCGCGGTGCGGACCCGGTCCACCGCGTCCTTCCCGGACTCGACCGCCCTGTCGAGGGCGCTGGGCTCATCGTCGAAGGGTCCGTGGACGTCGAGCACGCGCACGTCGACCGAGACGACGTCGAAGTTCAGCTGCGCAACCGCCTCACGCACCTGTCGGCGGACCTCGTCGGCGACCCGGACCACGGGCTCGGGGTACTCCACGACGATCGAGACGACGACGTCGAGCTCGCCGTCGGTCTCGTCGACCTGCACCCCGGTCGTCCCGGCGGAACGGCCGAACCGGGCGCGGACCGTGTCGGCGGCGCGGGCCAGGAGGTTGCCGAGGTGGTGCACACCGTGGACGCCGAGGGCGGTCTCGGCGGCCGTCCGCGCAGCGATGGTGACGGGCGAGGCGTCCGCGGGCAGGGGCTCGGTGAGCTCCTCGGGCAGGGGCACCTCGATGATCTGCGTCCTCGCGTTCGGGTCGTGCTGCATGACTTCCTCCTTGCTCCGGGACGACGGACGCCGCCCACCGTGGGCGGGCGGCGTCCGGGTCCGAGACGGGTTACTTGAAGACGTCCTTGACGTCCTCGCCGGCCTTCTTGGCGCTGGCCGCGGCCTGGTCCTTCTGACCCTCGGCGACCTTCTGGTCGTCATCGGTCGCCTTGCCGACGGCCTCCTTGGCCTTGCCTGCGAGGTCCTGGGCGGCGTTCTTGATCTTGTCGTCGAGACCCATGACGGGCTCCTCTCGCTCGTTCGGGCGTCAGCCCGGTTGGTGGTCGGTGGTGCTGCCGGGAGGCGCGGTGCGCCTCCCGGGGTCTGCTCTCGTCGTGCAGCCGGCCGGGTCTACTGCACCCGGGTCGACTTGGCGAGGACGGCGCGGGTGCCGCCGGTGAGGTGGACCAGGACCGGCACCTGCCGGCCGAGCGTGCGGTCCAGGACGCCGATGGCGTGGTCGACGGCGTCGATGACACTCACCGCGTCGCCACCGCGACGGACGCTGACGCGGATCCGGGCGGCGCGTTGGCGCTTGACCAGGAACGTGTCGACCTTCGCGCCGACGACGTCGCGGACACCATCGAGCTCGTGGTCGATGACGTCACGGACGAGCGCGACGTTGATCGTCACCTCGTCGTCGCCGGAGCGTTCGCGGACCGCGACGCTCGTGCCGCCTCGGCCGCGGGTGAACACCCACAGCAGCGCCAGGACGATCACGAGGACGCAGGCGCCGGCGACGATCCACAGCGACGCCGCCGGGACGGTGACCTTCGACGGGAACGTCAGGTACGGCGCGAGGGCATCGCGGACCGCGGGCAGGACGCCCGCGCCGACGGCGAGGCCGATGATCACGGCGACCAGCCCGAGGACGAGCAGGATGATCCTGTTCAGGGTGCGGTTGCTCTTGGTCATGCGAGGGTTCCCTTCTGCTCCACGCGGACCGTGACGCGCTTGCCGAACCGGGTGTCGAGGCGGCCGAGCCGCTCCTCGACCGCCGACCGGACCGCGGCCTGGTCGACGGGGATCCCGGACAGGGGCACGAGCCGCACCTCCGACGAACGGCCACGGGCCGACGCCTTCGCGTGCTCCTCGGGCAGCCCCGCAGCCAGGGCGGCGGCGTTCGCGGCGGTCGAGGCGAGGATGGCGGTGTCGATCACGACGGCACCCCGGTCGTGCGGGACCGCGGATCGCGGCTGCCGACCGGGCTTCAGCGCCAGGACGATGAGCACGACGCCCAGGACGACGAGCACGACCGCGATCGCCTCGGCGATCGCCACGAACGCGCCGTCGGGCTTGAGGGCCGCGTCGACGACGGTCTGCGGGTCCGCGAGCAGCGGCGCGGAACCGACTGCCCTGAGGACCGACTCCGTGCCGATCCAGGCCGCGACCAGCGTCAGGACGACGAGCGCCACCGCGACGGCACCCGACCGTGACCGGTGGATGCTCCGACGCTGGATGCGTCGTTCGAGCGAAGTCGTGCTCATGTCTTCCTCCTCTTACCGGACCCGGCCGTCGCGCTCGTGCACGATGCCGGTGAGTTCGATGTGGGCGCTGCCGACCCGACGGCCGGACAGCTCGCCGACCCGCTCGCGAACGCGTTCGGCGACGGCGACGGCCGAGCCGAGGACGTCCTGCTGCGCACGGATCGGGCCGGTGACCTGCAGTGCGACGGCGCCCGCGTGGTCACCGAGCTGCACGCGGACCCGCCGGGCGGGCGCGCCGAGCCGTTCGGCTGCGACGGCCCGCGCCAGCGAGTTCAGCGCGCGAGCGGAGATCTCCACGCGGCCCGGCACGTCCGGGCCGCCGGTCACCGGGAGCTCCGACGTCCGGTCAGCACGTCGGTCAGGGCACCACGGTCGATCTTGCCGGACGAGATCGCGGCCACGAGGGCACCGATCGCGCCGAACACGATCACCAGGACGAAGCCCCAGAAACCGAACTGGAGTGCGACGACGGCGAGGATGGCCCCGATGAGGGCGCCGGTCAGCGTGTTACTCAACGCGCGACTCCTTCTTCTCGTCGTCGTTGTCGTCGCCCGGGATGAAGACGTCCTGGACGGTCACGTTGACCTCGGCGACCTCCATGCCGACGATCTGGGTCAGCGCACGGGCGACCGACGAACGCACGCCGTCGGCGACCTGCTGCAGCGACACCGGGTACTCGGCGACGATCACCACGTCCGCGGCGACCTGCTTCTCGCCGACCTCGACCTTGACGCCCTGACCGAAGTCACGCTGACCGATCGCGTCGCGGATCGCACCGATCGCACGGGCAGCGCCCGAGCCGAGCGAGTGCACGCCGTTGACCTCGCGTGCGGCGATGCCGGCGACCTTCTCGACCACGGTGTCGTCGATCGTGGTCTTGCCCGACGGAGTCGAGCCCGCGGCGTGGGTGCCGGCGGAACGGGTGCTGCTGATGGTGTTGGGGGTCGTGGTGTCAGCCATGTCGTTTCCTTCCGTTCGTCCCGCCGGGCGTTCCCAGCGGTTGCTGTTCACGGATGAGACGGGGCACCCCAGACGGAAGTCACGCGCCGACGGAATCCTTCATCGAGTTCCCAGACAAGGGCTCTGCAAGCCGGATCTTGTCCCCCGATCCAACGTCGCCGTGGGAGCAGGTTCGGAAAACGGAGCAGCAACGGCGGGATCGTGACGAAAAGCGAGCAGGTGATGCGTACCCCGATCGCGGAGAGTAGGGGTCCACGACGATCACCGATCGGCAGCGGTCCACGAGAACGAGAACGGTCGGTCGGTCACCCCGCACATCGTCACAACAGGAGGGTTCGCCATCCTCTTCACCGCCTCCGCCTGGGTCGGAGTCGCCCTGGTCGTCCTCGGCACTGGTGCGCTCGGGCTTCTCGCCGTCGCGCGTCGCCGCGGCCGGTACTGATCACGACTTCCACCCGAACTGCGTCGTCGCCGCCGTGACCCGGCGGGCGGTCCGGCGATGGATCAGCTCTCGGTTCGGGCTGCTCGTAGGCTTACCTGGTGATTGCGCGCGTTCTCGGTTCTGGTCGTCCGCTCGTCGCCATCCACGGGTTCGGTGTCGACCACCGGATCATGCTGCCGCTGGCGGACGCGGTGCAGGATCTGCCGTGGCGGATGGTGTTCCTCGACCTGCCGTGGGCCGAAGCCGCCGCGGCGACCGCGACCGCGAAGAGTGCGGTCGACGTGGCCGACGAGGTACTCGCCGAGATCGACGACCACCTCGGCGACGAGCCCTTCGCCGTCATCGGGAACTCCTTCGGGGGCATGATCGCCCGACACGTCGCCCACGAACGCCGAGACCGCGTCCTCGGTGTCGCGACCCTGGCTGGCGTCGTGCAGCCAGCACACGCCGACCGCGCCGTCCCGGAACGCATAGTGCTGCACACCGAACCGTCCGTCCTCGAAGCCGCTGGCGACGCGCGAGCAGCGTTCGAGGAGGTCAGCGTCATCCAGGACGCCGCCGCGTTCACAGCGTTCGAGCGGTACGTGCTGCCTGGTCTCCGTGGCGCCGACCCTGCTGTGATGGACCGCATCGCCGCCGACTACGCGCTGGACGCCGTGCCGGAAGAGCGCCATCCGGAACTGTTCACCGCGCCGGCCCTGCATCTGTTCGGTCGGCAGGACGACGTCGTCGGCTACGAGGACGGGCTCGCACTCCGGGACCACTACCCGAGAGGGAGCTTCGTCGTCCTCGACGCAGCTGGGCACAACACGCACCTCGAGCAACCGGAGGTCACTGCCGCCCTGGTCCGCGATTGGCTCGCACGCATCGACCGGTAGCCGATCAGTTGTGATGGGTTGGTCGTACGCGTCGCCAACGCTGCGGCGGAAGACCGTTGACACCCGAGGGTGACCTGCGATCTCGTGCTGCAAGCGTTTCGGTCGCGGAGATCCCCGCACCCCTTCCCACCACTCACCTCGCGCTCGCGACAGGTGCGTCCGACACGTCTTCGGCTTATGGTTGCCTCTGCAACACGTTGGCCCAGGAACGGGGGGTGCCATGGCCGGGGAGCTCCGGCTCGACGAAAGCGGACTCTGCGCGCTCATCCGCGAGATGCACGTGCACAGTTCATCGAGCGACGAGCACGCTGCAGACGCTGACACGGCGCTGGCCAGCGCAGCGAGTGCCGTCTCGACGCCGCAGCTTGCGGGTGCGATGCAGCGCCTCGCCGAAAGGTTCCGCGGCAACGCGGACGATGTCGGAACCCGCATGACGAGTCTCGGCGCGTCGCTCACGACCGCCGCCCACGCGGTCGCGAGCACCGACTCCTCGATTGCCATGGCGGCGCGGAAGCTCAGCCCGTGAGCGTCCTTGCTGGTGCGCTGAATGCCGCCGACGTGATCGACGTCGCGGATGACGCCGATTCGCTGCGGTCAGCGGCTCAACGGTTCTCGGCTGCCGCCGAAGGCGTGTTGTCGGCTGCGACCAGCGGCTCCATCACCTGGTCGGGGCTCCCGGCGGTGTTCACGTCAGATGCACTGCAGCCGGCCCTCGCTCCGCTGATGGGCCCGGCGCTCCAGAAGGCAAAGCAGATCCAGACAGCCGCCGACGAGTTCCTGCAAGTCGCCTCGATCGCAGCGAACCGCATCGAGGACCTCAAGCACGATCACGACGTCTTGGTGCGGCAGATCGAGCAGTTCCACGCCTCCGCTCCTGGCCGAGTCGCTGCGGAAGCAGCAAAGCAGGCTGCGCGGGGTGACCTGCTCGGCGCCGTCGGTACCGTGGTCGAGAATTGGCAGCAGGTTCCCGCGCTGGTGACGGAAGAGGTCGGGCTGCGTGTCCGGGTCCAGGCCCACAACGACAACGTCACCAGCACGATGAACGCCATCGCCGCACAGGTCGATGCGATCAGCCCCTCATCGGTCAATGCTCACCCGGTCCACACCGCGGCGCAGGTCTCCAGCACGGGTGCCAAGGCCGATCGCGACAACTGGTTCGAGGACGCTTGGAACACCACCAAGGCCGTCGTCGGCGTGGGCGGTGCGGTCCTGGGCGCGGAAGCCGAAGCGATGTGGCCGCATGTTCAAGATGCTGCGGCGACCGCGGGCAACATCTTCGCCTCACTCGGCAATGCGATGACCAACCATCCCGACGAGGTACTCGAGCTCCTCGGCGGAATCGCCATGATGGCCGGTGGCAGTGCGATGGAGGTCGGCGGCGGGGCTCTTGACCTCACCGGCGTCGGTGCCATCGGCGGTGTGCCGCTGAACATCGCCGGGGCCGGCGTCATCGCCGCAGGTGCTGGCATGGCCGCCACCGGCGGCGGTCAGCTCGGTATCCATGCGATGACCGATGACCGGAACACCCCGTACCGCACCGACCATGCCTCGGAAGCCGAGAAGGCTCGGCGCGCGAAAGAGCCCCACGACAAGCACGGCGGCCGCAGCAAGGACGGCAAGTACCGGTCGCAGGACAACTCCAAGGCTCGCGTCGACGCCGCCGAGAAGGAAGCACAGGGCATCAAGCAAGTCGAGAAGAGACTCGGTACGGAAGTCGACACGACGAAGGTCAAGGCCCGAGTCGACGGCGTCTCGAACGGCCGCGTGTACGACGGCCTGGCGAAGAAACCGGACGGCACATACGTCGGCATCGAGATCAAGAGCGGCGCCGCGTCCCGCAACGCAGAGCAACGCGCGTTCGATGGCGCGGTCAGCCCCAGCAACCCCGCCATCGCGACCCTCAACGGCAGGATCATCAAGATCACTGAGGTCATCGAGCAGAAAGTACCCTGACACTGATGTTCGTCATGACCACCAACTCCGAGTCCAGCATGCGACTGACCGACGCGTTCCGGCCGTACCGGGAGCAGATCCGGTTCAACCTCGGTCAGCTGGACAACCACGAGGACTGGGCCTACCAGCTCTGGTACGTCCCGGACTCGGCCGGCTGGCCCGACGCCCCCGGCTACTCAGACCACGACTGGAACAGCCGGTACATCCAAGCCGGCGGCAGCGCCGAGCGCATGAGCATCGAGATCCAGCGCGTCGAGAACGGCGAGCTCCGCCACTACGTCGTCGGACGCGAGCACGACGTGGACGAGCCACTCACCGAGACGGTGAACGTCGCAGGAACCGACCACCCGGTGCACCCGGCCGAGGTGTTCGGCGCCGACGAAGCCACCGAGATCTTCTTCCACTACTTCGGCGACAGCGGCACGGTGCCCGACGGGTACGCGCTGCGCTACCTCGACCTGTCGTAACAGCGCTCAGCTACCTCACGCACGTTCACGCACGTCGTCGGCGTGCGCCTCGTCGATCACCAAGGGCCCGGTGTGTTCGGGGGTGGCGCTTTTGGTGGTGCTCCCGCGCGGCTCCCCCGGCCGGGACTCATTCGCGTAGCCGAGCTCAGCCGCCAGGTCTCGTGGTGTGTAAGTCGTCACGAGCGTGGCCGCTTCGAGTGATTGCTGGTGGGCTTCCGAGCCTTGGTGAGTGACTTCGAGTTCGTCTGGCACAGCTCTCCACTGTGGAGCCACACGACGGGAACGGGCGGGACAGGTCCTCGATGGCGCGAAGATCGCTCCATACTGGCGTCGAACGCGTCGACCAGAACACGCGATAAGTCGAGTATTCGGGTCGTCGGCCACACACATCACGGCCGGGGCGACCTCAAATAACGCCCCTTACAGGTTCGGAAACGGTCGCGGACCACCGAAGTTGCTGTTACCGACACGGACACCGTCTCGTCGGGCCTTGGCGATGTGCAGCATCTCGAGGTAGTGCAGCTCGAGATGCGACTCCGCCGTCGCGACGATCGTCTTCGGGAGGCCGCTCGTGCCAAGCTCAGCGAGCATCTCGGTCATGAAGGGACCGCTGCCGCAGTAGCCATCGAAATGCTTGAATCCGTCGCCGCGCTGCGTTTCTGCTGCCGCGAGTCCCGCGCAACACGGATTGGCACACTGCGTGCCTCGCAAGGAGGTCACGGATCGAGAGGCTGGCCATCGTCCAGGACTGCACTTACCAGGCGATTGTTCACGTGTTCCCGCACGATCCACGCTGCGCCGGCCGTCGGGGTGATCGCCTCGAAGACACCTACCGCTGGCGCTCGACCAGCCAGTCCATGAACACTGGTCGTTCCATGACCGAGCGCAATGACCACCTCAATGCCTTGCGATACAAGGATCTGGGCCGCGTCCAGTATCCGGCGGCTCGATGCGGATGTCAGTGGGGCGGAGCTGGAGAAGCCGCCGCGGAACAGGAGGACGACGTCGCATTCCCTGCGAGCGTGTCGCTCCGCTGCGAGTGTTTCCAAGGCGTCTGCGTACGGCACGCCCGGATCGTCCACGCCCCATTCCGACGTGACGCGACGGGTTCGGGTCTGGAGCTGGTCGCCCGCCCTTCCGAGTCTCTTGCGAACGTCCACCGCTGTTTGCCCACCGGTGGCGGGGCCGATGGAGACGATTGTTATGGGATCGTCGACGAGGTCGACGAAGCCCCAGTCGTCTGGCGAATTGCGCAGGGGATCAACCGATGTACCGGGCAACGGTAAGAGCTCCTGAACCACGCCGTTGAACTGGCGGCGGTGCACGTGGTCGAGCGACTGGTGTTCGTTCCCAACGATGGTGCGTGCGATCCAAGCTTCGGTCTGGACTGTTGTCCACCAGAAGACATCGGACTCGCCCCACCTGTGATCAACCCCGATCCGATAGCGCAGACGTCGCCCAAGAACCTGCAGCAGTCCGCGGTCCTGCACCAGGCAACGGCGGTCGATCAGATTCGGAAGAAAGTCGAGATGCCGGGACGGTCGGACGGTCGGCCACTCCAATCCGCTGCCAAGCCAGCCCCCGCCAGCATCGATGACGTCGAGGGCGAACTGGATCGCCCATGGCCAGCCACCGATGCTGAGACCCACGGCTTCCTCGACCTCATCGCGCATGCGGTCGACGTGCGCGAGCTCATCCGCATCGTAGAACCGCAACCGGATTTCGAGGCCTTGACCATTCTTCTTTTTCTCAACGCCTGGGCCGATTGGGCCAAATCCGGCGATCTCGGCGGTAAGGAGCGCGCGTCCTGCTCGCCGAAGCGCGTTGCTGTCAACGCCGTCCTGGTCGGGCGTCGCGACTAGCCGATGCCCGGTCTCGACCACACAACTCGCGATGGAGTAGCTCGGAGCCGTGTTCTCGTTCCCCACGTCAGTAGGTTGTCCGGCCGGTGCGCTCGATGCAGAGTTCGACCGGAACGCCGATCCCCTTGGTTCGCTCCGCGATCGTCGTCGCGCGCTCCGAGCGTCAGGCTTTGGCCGCGTTCGCCCTCTCGGTCGCGAAGCACCGGAGGATCCGGGAGGGCCGCCAGGCCCGAGCGGTGCTGCCTTCGATGCCGACGGGGCGTAGCCCCGGGGGGACGCTCTCGCATCATCAGGCTCCGCCGAGCTCGGGCTCCCTCTGCCTCGAGCACGAGGTGTTCTCCGTCTCCGCCGGCGTCTCATCAGCGGGGGCGGGGGCGCGGCCGTCCGCCCTCGCGATCCCCTCGCATCCTGGGGGGGGGCCGATTACCCCTGCACCGCGATCCCGCACCAGGCGTGCATCGCCCCAGGACCGAGGCCGAGAGAGGCACGAACGAGCGCCGGCCGACGCCGGGCGCGGCACTCCTGGTGCGGGCTGAGCATGGCCCCCGATCGCATCCTTCGCGCCAGGCTCCCGCCACCACTCATGCCCTTGTGGGACCCTCGTTCCGAGGTCGTAGACGCCGGGCGTGGCTGGTCAGTTGCCGGTCACGCCGCGGGCACGCGTCGCCCCACAGTGACCGACTGTTGGCCGCCCGCTGACCAGACGGTGGTCCGATTCATGGTTCGGGAGCACTCGCGACGGGGATTCGGCCCGCTGCGGGCCGTGCGGCCGGCTTGCGACCAAAGTCTGGTCACTCCGTGGTCAGGCTCCGCCCTGCCGCCGGTCACGGCCCCTGCTTGCTCGTTCGCGACGGCCCTCTGTGGCCTTGCCTGGCCGTAGCGTGGCCGGCTCGTGGGCGGCAGGCGGTCAGATGGGTCGCGGCGGGTTCGCACCGCCCCAGGAGACCGCAGCGAGGCGGTTCGCAGCGGCCATCGAACGAGCAGCCTGAGTGTCGCGGCCCCAGTCGCACCTATTGCATCAGGCGGCCTAGACGGTCGGCTCGTCAATGCGGTCGTACGCCGCGCGAACGAGATCGGTCACGTCGGCGCCCGCGTGCGCGACGTCACGGACGAGCACCGCGGACGAGTTCGTGTGCTCGACTCGACGACCGAGCGACTGCGTCAAGTCGCGGTCGAGCTCGCGCGCCCACACCAGGTCGTACGTCGCAGCGTCGAAGAGCAGGAACAGCGCCGCATCGAAGTCCCATGAGCGGACCGCCGAGAAGTTCTGGCTCCGCTTGTCGTCGGCGCGCACCGTGCGCGCCTTGACCTGGATCCGCCGGCCATCGTCGGCGATGAGGTCATAGCTCTTCTCCGAGTTCGGCGCGAGCGATCCGCCGTAGGCGCGCGCGGCGAGGCTCTCCGCGAGGTCACCGAGCGGTGAGTTGCGCGTCCGGACGAGCGAGCGGCGCATGAGCTCGTCGAGGATCGCGACGTAGCTGGCAAGCAGTTCGCGCACCGACAGCGTGGCGGGATCGAACGGCTGCCGCGGCACGGGCACTGGTGCGGTCATGGCAGCAGCCTACGAGTGCGGTACCGCGAACGGCGGTGGGGGTCAGCGCAACGCCAACCCGTAGGGTGACGTTCGTGAAACGATCAGCCCTCATCATCGGCGCAGCTCTGGTGCTTGGCGCTCTCACGGGTTGCTCGGCCACCTCGGCGAGCACGACGGACGCGACGACGACGAGCTCTCGTCCGAAGGGCATGGACTCCAGCGCCGAGATGTTCATCGGCGGCGCCTGGGCGACGAAGCCGACCGAGGGCTGTGAGACGAACGTGTCCGAGGCGAAGTCGTACTGCTGGACCGTTGAGGTTGGCGACGAGAACGGGTGCGAGAAGGGTTTCGCCTTCGAGTGGTCCTTCGAGGACTCCTACGGCGACGTCGTGCTCATCGGGCGTGAGCGACTCGAGCACATGGCGCGCGGCCAGTGGAAGACGACGACGTTCGACATCTTCACCAAGAGCGGCAGCTCGTACACGCCGAGCGTCGGCGCCGGTGGCGAAGCCACGATCACGAGTGCGGCATGCATCTGATCCGTCGCTTGAGGCGAGCTCCGAGAGTGATCGTTCCTCGCCTATAGGCTCCTGCTCACTCGACTCGACAGGAGAACAGCCTTGGGCAACATGGACGAGTACGTCAACCTCTCGATGATGGCGAAGGCGGCCGGCGGACCCGAAGAGCTTCTGGAGAAAATTTTCGCGGAGGGCGAGAGCGTCGGCGTCGTCAAGGGTGTGGCGCTCACCAGTCTCGTGTTCGTCGGCGTCGGCGTAACAGTGGGCGGCACCTACCTCTACAAGCGCTTCGGCCCGAAGAAGGCGAAGGAGCTCACCGACGCGGCGACGGATGCGATCGCGAGGGCGGACGCGCGGGGCTTGTACACCGTGCATGAGACACGCGAGATGCACGGGCACCTCACACTGATCATCGGCGACCGCTTCAAGACCCTCACGCGCGATGGCGACGTCGTGATGATCGAGGTTGATGGGCGCGATGACAACCCGTTCTTCGTGTCGGGCACGCAGTTAGAGCAGATCTCCGACTTCAGTCTCTCCGACATCGAGGACATCTGACGCGCGTCGGGTCCTGGAAAGAGAACACCCCCGCAGCCGACCAAGCTGTGGGGCTGTTTTGTCACGCGAACGTGGTCTCGCTGCCGATCGAGTACATGCCCGGGAGGTCGCGGAGCTTGTGCAGGACAACGCCGACGTGCGGCCACTCAACGTAGAGCTCGTTCTTCGCAGCGTGCTGCTCGGTGAGCGCGTGCACACGGCCGGTGGCCGCCGGGGTGATGGTGACGTCGCCGAGGAGGTGGTGCCGTCGCGACCGCCCGCGCCGATCTACACTGACCGGCATGCGACGTCCCGTCATCTTGTTCGCCGCAGCTGCTGCGCTTCTCCCCCTCGGCCTCGCGGGTTGCTCGACCGTCCCGGCGGATGACGGGGAGACAGTGCCCGTGATCACCGGAACGAAAAGCGAGAAGCCAACGCCAACGCCATGACCCCGCCCTGGTTGTCATCGCCGCGGTCGTCTACGTGCATGGCTGGGCGTGCGGCGAAGCGAGTACATGCGCGCCGTCGCGGGTCAGTCGGCCGCGGGCTCGTTCTCGGCCCAACGGGCATCGGCGGCGTCAATTGACTTCTGGAACGACGGCACCCAGCGCGTGATCGCCGGGAAGTCCTTCCGCGCGACCTGAACGGTGAAGCCGGCCACCTGGCGCTTCCGGACGATCTGCGTCTCGATCGCGACCGAGTACGGGATCTCGAGCGTTTCGAGGTGCGTGCCGAGCTCGCCCGCGTCCTGCATCCACTCGCCGGCATCGTGACTGCGCCACATGCAGAGTCCGCGTTGCTCGTCTAGCCAGACATAGCTGCCGGCGCGGAAGAGACCGATGAGAGTGCGCTGCGCTGCGCGTTGCTCTGGGGGCATGGGCATGGCGGCATCGTAGGGGTAATAGCGCTTCAGCCCGCGTCGTGCCAGTGCAGCCCAAGTGTCGCGAACGCGTGCTGAAGGGCTTCGTTGTCCGGGGTAATGGTGCCCTGTGTGTCCGGTGCGATGTGTGTCGGGCGGTCGTTGTCGCCGTCTGCGAAGCGCTCGAAGATCGCCCACATGCCCAGTTCGTCGCCATGACGGGAGCGGAACTCGACGCCATCGCACAAGGCTGCTCCGTCGTCGTCGCGCATCTCGTAGATGCTCCGGGCGATCGTCCTGGTCATGTCGCGTCGGTTCGGGTCTTTGAGCAGGTCGGTGCCAATGTCGGCAGCCGCGATGCCAAAAGCGGCGAACACACCGCTCGCGGCAAGGTAGGCGACCGAGTCCGAGTGCGTGATGAAGCAGAACGCGCCGGTCTGCGTCCCACGGGCCCAGACGCGGTCCTCGAGCCACTCGTACCCGACGGCGCCGGCTTCGGCGGTCGGGTAGAGGGGTGCGCTGCCGTCGTCGTCGACGATCGCGTCGAGCTCCCGGACGAGCTGCACGTCGGGACGAAGGCGGGCGAGGACCTCGAGGAAGCAGCCGACGAGGGTCTCGGCCGTGTATATCGTCCGAAACTTGCCGAGCTGGTCGTCCCAGCGGCCATCGAATAGGCCGTTGTCGCCGGCATATTCCCACGGGGTCCAGGCCCAGGGGTCAGGGGCGTGCCCGATCCGCCAGATGACGCCGGGGTCGGTGGTCACATGGATTCCGGTCGAACTCATCCGACGAAGGCGAAGGACGCCGCAGCCGAGAGCAGCTGACCACCAACGTCGGCAGGCTCCTGTTCGCGGAGGAGCCGCGCGGGCGCCGTGTAGTCGAGGGCCGGGTTCATGCCCTGGAACCAGGACTGCGTGGTCGCGGCGGAGTACCGCTCACGGAGCACGCCAGCGATCTGGTACGCCGTGCGCAGCCGCAGTTCGTCGAGCTGGCCGGGCGAGCTCGTGCCCGAAGCCCAGCCGGCCACGGGGCGGGTCGAACCGACGTTGCCTAGGTATGCGACGAGCTTCACGCCGAGCGTCTCTCGCAGGCGGGTGACGATCTCCGGGAACGGCAGGCCGACCGACTCTTCATAGGCGCGCAGGCCTGGCCGCTGCGCGGACGTGGCGGTTCTCATCGTGGACATACCTCATCGTAGACACAAGCACTCAAAAACACGAGTACACAAGCACACATAATCGCACCCGAAATCGACGGGGCCATTGCTCAGCGGGTGGCGCGGATGACGCTTCCATCGGGAGTGACCTTTGCTGGTGCGTACGCACCATGCCGGGAAGGTGCATCCAGGTGCTGTCCGGGCGTGAGCTCTGAAGGCCACCAGCTCGGGATCCACGAAGGACGAGGCGCCGGGCCTTCTTCGCCCCGAAGCCAGACACCGCTGCTGAGCGCCGTGCACTTGGTCTCGCCCTGCTCCCCGACCCACCCTGACACCTGGTACACGCACTCGACCGTGCCCTGAACGGCGACGACGAGCGGGTGCTTCTGCGCGCGGACCTCGGCGCCGACGGCCCAGTAGCGGCGGTCGGCCTGCTCTTGCTCCTGGGCCGACGTTTCGCCGTACAGGCGGCCGTCCGACTGCTTCCACTCGCGGTCGCGGCGGCAGATGGTCGGCACCCACCGCGCCACGGGGCGCTCGTAGGGCGGGAGGAGTGGCCCCGGCTGCCCGAACCTGATCGGCGCCCTCAAAACTGTGGTGGAAAACCTCACCTGCGCGACGCGGGCTCTCGAGTGAGCACCTCGCGTTACTCGACGGGGTGAGCACCTCCGGCGGGTGAAGGGTCCCGTCACGCAGCCCGTACCCGTGCCGTTGACGGGCGTGCGAGACGCCCGTCGACGACCCATGTGTCTGCCTGCTTCAGCCGGGTCAGGATGGGCAGGATCTCGACGTGCAGGATCCCTAGCAGGGCACCGGCCTCGTCGGTGACGTAGCGGAACAGCTCTGGGAGTCACGGAACGTCACCGCGGCCGCGATGCTCGCGGACCCAGTGATCGCCGCGACCCAGCTCGTCTGGGGATGCCGGGACAGCGCGTCGCCGACATCCTGGACGCGGTTCGGAGCGACCTGGACGTGCAGGGTCGCGCGGTAGCAGCTCCATGCCAGGTGGCCGAACGGGAAGAGCACCGCGCCCCAGACGACGAGCGTGGAATCCCGGCGTCCTTCGCCTTCCGCGCGCAGTCCCAGGTGCCGCGGGAGGTGTCGATCCTCCCCCGGTGCGAGGTGCAGGCCGTTGGTGGGGAACGCGAGGCGACACGCCCGAAAGGAGAATTCTGCGGAAATCTAATTCCACTCGGGAACGAGCAGAATCGACTACCCGTGCACGGTCATGGCAGGTGACCGCAACGCCGTACAGCGTGAAGGCGTCGGCACCCCGATCCTTAATCAGACCGCACCGGCTCGAGCGATCTGGACGGATGCTAGCCACTGGCGCGGCGGCCACACCTGGGCATGGGTCGATGACACCGGCAACTTCGCCCATGGAAGAGGCAGGGGGTTCGCCATCGACAACAACGAGGCAGAGCTCTGGGCAATCGTCGAAGGCCTCCGAGCGGTACCTGACAGACATGTCGTGCACGTCACCACTGATAGCGAAACCGCGGCGGCGCTCATGCTGCCGTTCGCGGACGTCGACGGCGTCCTCTCGAAGCCGATGCGGAACTCCGAGCTCTACCGCGAATGCCTCGAGGACCTCGCTGCCGTCACGAGCAACAAGACGGTCGTCGCTCACTGGCGCAAGGGACACCAGTCGGCAGGCAGTAACGTCGCAGCCGATCGACTCGCAACCGCTGCCCGGTGGGAGGACACCACCTTTGACGAGTGGACGCGGGATTGGGAGCACGCCCTAGGGGCGCTCGAGGACGGCCACGAGTTACCAGCGCCCTGCTCGTGCGGGTTGCTGCTGCGAGAGCTGTGAGGGAGCTATCAGACACTCTCAACGGTCTTGCGCGGCCGGCAGCCCGTTCCGGGACATTTTTCCACAACCGGGTCCACGAGCGCCGGCGTCGACTTTGTTCGGAGCGACGAGTGACGGGGTGAACGACCCGATGCATCGCGCCCCGGGTCCACTGTCTCGGTTCCGATAACAGTGATTCTCGGAGCGCCTTGTCGCGCGGTGAATCTACAAGAGCTGTAGCGGGCGGCTGCGACGGCGACCCGTTCGTACCTCTGTTGAGCAGGTCAAAACGCCTCTAATGAGGGCTGCCGGGCGTGCCGGCTCCGTTGGGTGAACACGGCCCGCTGTGCGGGCTCCGTGCCCGGAGTTGCGACGGAGGGCGCCGCGCAGCTGGCATAGTCGTTGCGACACTGAACGAGGGGGACCTTGAAAATGAATACATCAGCGGCCGCTCTGCCGAAGCGATTCCGTGCCAGATGGCAGGACCTGTGCGACCGACGCGTCACGAATGATCGGAAGCGGGCCGGTCGTTGGGCGAATGGGGTGCTCACAATCGCTCTCGGCATCACAGCGGGCATCGTCGCCATGAATTCCATCAGCCAGGCGGCGGACGCCGGCGAACCGGTAACCCGGTACGGTATCGCCTTCGGGCTCGCGGTGGCGACGATGGCTGCCATCGTGGGACGGGGTTTCGCTTCTATCTTCAGGACGGGTTGGTCTCGCCTCTTCGCCTGGCTGCCGGTGCTGATCGTGGTCATCGGTTACAGCTCGATATTTTTGGGTATCGGCAATGTTCCGCTGAGCTCCTTCGCACTGGTGCTCGCTGGCTACGTCGGCCCAATCGCGCAAGACATCGTTGAAGTGACGGGGAAGCGAGCCAGCTAGAGGGGGAGCGCGAGGGGGCACGCCCCCTCGCGGCCGCCGCTGGGTGCGGCGGCCGCGGCGGCGCTACGCTTTGCGGCGTCCGGTCGCTTGGTTGTGCTCGTCGCCTTCGTCATCCGTGGCGGAATGCGCGTGGAGCCGCGCGTCGGCGCTGTTGGTATACCCGGCGCACAGAGCAGGTCGGCGACCGCGTCGGCCTCAGTGCACTGCAGCGTCGGGCCGACCTCGTACGCGGTGGCGGTGCTACGGAACAGGTCTGCAAGTCGTTCCGTTGCGTCGGCCAGGGACGGGGCGGTGTTCGGGTGGGTCATCGTCGCTCCTATGCCTCTAACGGGACTATTAGCGCTCGGTCCAGGCGGCCGGGAGGCTGACGGGTCGGTCGCAGCCGGTGCAGACGCAGCAGAGGCCGTCGAACTGGCCGCGGCCGTCGTAGTCGGGGCTGACAGTGCGGTGGTCGTGGTCGAACTCGTCGGCGCTGATGGTGGTGCTGCGGTCGTTCTCGTCGAGCACGTCGAGGTGTTCACTGTTCTCGACGTCGATGCCGCACCAGGGGCAGTGGACCCCGGCGTAGGTTTCGCCGTCGTCGGTAATCTGCAGTCGCTTTGTGTTCTCGCCACCGGGAGCGCACAACAAGGTAGTCCCATCGTGCTTTGCCCGACGCCAGCAGAGCGAATCAGGCATGCTGGCACAACCATGACCATCTGAGTCGGCACGAGAGCCGCGACGATGGCGCTCAAAGGGAAGGACCGCAAATGACCCAACAGGCTGCGCCCACAGACTCAAGTGACGAGCTGAAAAAGCAACTTGCTCCGATGCGGGTATCAAGCATCAAGATGCGCAACTTTCGCTTGCTCCGGAACGTCGATATCAACCTCGATCGCAACGTGACTGTATTGGTCGGCCGGAACAACAGTGGTAAAACAACGCTTGCGGAGGCATTCATTCGCTTCCTGCAGCCATCTACCCTAAACTTCACCTTGGCCGACTTCTCTGCCGAGAGCTATCCGGAATTCCTCGAAGCGTGGCATGCCTACGCCGCAGGAGAAGAACAAGCCGCGAGGGACCTTCTCCCCGAGATCTCCCTCACTGTGGAGATCTCGTACTCGAAAGAGTTGCAGGAATACGGGCCTCTAGCTGCGGCTATCGTCGATCTCGATCCGTGTTGCACAACGGCGATGATTCGCTTCAGCTACTCACTCGAAGGCGGACGCCTGTCGGACTTCTTCGAGGGGGTTGCAGGTGGCTTGAAATCGGGGGAGAAACCGGATATCGAGCGCGTACTCGGCATCGTCGGAGACCGCATCAAAGGATCGTACGTGCGGTCAATTACTGCAATTGATCCGGGAGATACCACAAACACGCGAAACATCACTCTAGAGGCGATGCGGCGCATTCTCACCGTTAACTTCTTGAAAGCCCAACGCGGACTGGATGACGAGAAGGAGAAACCCAACGACCTGATCGGCAGCATCTTACAGAACCTGTTTAACGCCGCCTCTAACTCGAATGACGGGGGCTCTCAGAAGCAAACTGCGGATGCACTGACGGCCGCAATTGCTGACATCGAGCGAGATCTGGGCGCGAAAGTCAGTGAGATGGTGAAAGGCATTATCCCGGCCCTTCAGGCCTTCGGGTACCCCGGTCTCACTGACCCCGGTCTCAAAGCGCAAACGACACTGGACATCGAACGCGTTCTGGGGAACCACACAAGCATTCGTTACGACGGCGTAGCCGGGGTGTCGCTCCCTGAGTCGTATAGCGGCTTAGGGTCTCGCAATCTCATCCTGATGCTGCTCACGCTTCTCAGCTACTACCGGGATTATGCAACACGAGGCAACATGCCTGGACTGCACCTGGTTTTCATCGAAGAGCCTGAAGCGCATCTACACCCGCAGATGCAGGAGGTGTTCATCGAGCAGCTAGCTTCAGTCGCTGAGCTCTTCCCGGCGCTTGACAATAGAAGGCAACCTTGGTGGCCACAGTTCGCGGTTTCAACGCACTCATCACACGTCGCCAACCGCGCAGACTTCTCAGCGATTCGATACTTCCGTGTCGAGGACCGTGCGAAAGGTGACTCAAGCCGCCACACCAACGTCCTCGACCTCACCGACGTTGAAGGCCTCGACAAGACCTTCCTACACCAGTATTTGACCCTCACTCGCTCTGACCTCTTCTTTGCGGACAAAGCCATACTCGTGGAAGGCACGAGCGAGCGACTGATCGTTCCCGCGGCGATCAAAAACACTAAACATCAGCTCGGTAGCCAGTATGTTGCTCTCATGGAGGTGGGAGGTGCCTACGCTCACATCTTTTTCCCGCTTCTCGACTTCCTTGGCCTTACGACGCTCGTCATCACCGATATCGATTCGATAGGCCCGGTCGAGGGAAAGGACCGACACGGCGCAACGACGGTGCACCAAGGCACGTCCACAAGCAACGCAACTATCAAAGCCTGGTTCCCCAACTCCGACGCACATAACCCAGCTGCCTTGCTGGCAGCTGCAGAGACAGACGCCATCATTAGCGGCAACCGGTACCTTGCGTACCAAGTTCCAGAGCACGAAGGGAAAGCCTGTGGTCGCACCTTCGAAGACGCCTTCCTTCTCGCCAACCCCTCCGCTGAGGGACTCACGCTCAGCGACGATGTCGGCCACGACGAAGTCCTTGTTCGTGAGGCCGCAGAAGGATTGAAGAAAAGCGACTTCGCTTTACGATTTGCGGTCGAGGAGGCGGGCTGGAACACCCCTCGATACCTCCAACGTGGACTCGACTGGTTACTGAATCACCCCACCGAGCCCGAATCCGAGGCTGAGCCGCCAAATGGTGCCGGAGTGGTTGTTCGATGACCTCGCCGGATAACACCGTTGCTGACAATGCCGAGAGAGCGAGCGAGGAAGCCCTCCTTACTCTCTTCGCCGCGCTTGAAAGCCGCAAGAGTTTCAAGCTTGAAGCAGCTGCAGGAGCAGGCAAGACCTATTCCCTGATCCAAGCCCTGCGACACATACTGGAGAATAAGTCCGCCTATCTCCCCCGCAGCGATCAACGAGTCGCCTGCCTGACCTATACCAAAGTCGCCCGCGACGAAATCAGGGCACGAACCGATCAAGACCCCGCCATCTTCGTCGATACCCTCCATGGATTCCTCTGGGACGTGATCAGTCCGTACCAGAAAGCTCTCACAGCGGCTCTTCACACCTCGGAGAACTGGAAAGCGCGTCTTGCCAGCAGTCCAGAGACCAAAGGGCTGGCGATTGAGTATGACCTAGGCATCCGTGGAATTTATGAAGACCGAATCACGCTCCATCACAACGACGTCCCCGATTTCGCTATTCAGTTGTTTGGCAATGAGAAGTTCCGCTCACTCATCACCGACCGGTTCCCCGTCATCTTCATCGACGAGTATCAGGACACGCCGGCCGGGCTTGCCCAAGCAATTCTTTCCGGCCACGGAGTTGAACACGCAAGCCCTGTTGTGGGCTTTTTCGGGGACCACTGGCAGCAAATCTACGATAGAACCGGGGGCTCGATCGACCATCACTCGCTCATTTCGATTCCGAAGAACGCAAACTTCCGATCTGACCACGCGGTCGTTGACTTTCTGAATCGGTTGCGCCCGGAGCTTCCCCAGGCAGCTCGAGCCGATGCCGGTACGGGTTCCGTCACGGTCTATCACTCCAACTCTTGGCCCGGTGTCCGGTTGGGCAAGAACTGGAAGGGGCAGATCTCTCAGGAAGCTACCCAGGCATGCCTGCAATGGGTCCAGCACGAATCACCAAGTAGAGCATGGATCCAGAACTCAGAGGATCCGAAAGTGCTTATGCTCACGCACGCCGGGATCGCGAACGAGCTGGGGTACCCCAGCCTCCCACGTGTCTTCGCGTCGAACGACGCTTTCGCCAACAAGGAAGACCCAGTAGTCGAGTTCCTGATAGACACGGCGGAACCCGCCATCCAGGCCTTCTCTGAGCGCAAGTATGGGGAATTGTTCCGCCTAATGGGAACCAAGAGGCCGATACTCAATGCACCAAAGGATAAGCGTCGCTGGTCTGAATCTTTCGATTCACTCATCTCGACCAGCAGTACGGGCACGATCGGCGACGTGTTGGACCTCCTGAATTCCCAAAATCTCTTCCCCGTGCCCACACGAGTAGTTAAGAGAGGGCGCGAGCTGGATGAGGCACTCCTGGGCCTCTCCCCTGGAGAGGAACTGGAAGAGCCACGAAAGCTGGTGGAGCATCGAGCGTTGCGCTCCGTGCCGTATGCCGAAGTACGCGCACTCCGTTCCTACCTAGAGGACAGCACCGTCTTTGCAACAAAACACTCTGTAAAGGGTGCAGAATTCGACGACGTGATCGTACTCATCGGGCGTGGGTGGACTAAGTACGACTTCGCCAAAATGATTGCCGCCCATGCTCCCCAGAGCAAGCCAGAACTCAGGAAAGCTGGGAGCTTCCAGCACTCACGTAACCTCTTCTATGTCTCCGCTTCGCGCGCAAAGCACAATCTCGCACTGGTCTTCGTTCAAGAGCTCAGCAATGATGCGGTCACAGTACTCGAGGACTGGGTGGGGCAGGAGAACGTGATCTCCATCGACTTCGATGAGACAGGAGCGCCGCGACCGCTCTCCACGTAGGCACCGCGACCCGGGGAAGACACGAAACGTTCCCCGAATGTTCTTACCCACAACGCGCAACTGACATCTCACCGCCGTTGCCCGGGTCAATTTCCGTCCGGCGACGGTGCCGTGATGCAACGCCCGGAGCGTCCTTGATCTTGCGGTCGCGTTGGGGTATATCCCAGCGCAACGGTCGCGGTTGGCTGTGCGCCTATGGCTCTAGGGTCCCCTCGGACCTGTGCCACACATCTGTGCGCTGATCTAGAGCCTCAGCGGCGCATCGCAGTGGCGAGGCCCGTTAGCGGAGAGTGACTTGAAGGCTTGCGCCTCGCTGCTCGCGCTCGAGGAACGGGCGAGTGCGCCTGGGATACCGGGTCGGGCGCACTCTGGCTGACCACGCTGCCAAGGAGGAGGCGGCTACGTTGAGGAGTCGTGCGCTCAGGAGAGTGCACCAGGGATGCACCAAGGACGGCTTCTCAAAAGAAGAAAACCCCCGTGTGAACGGGGGTTTCCTATGGTATGGCGGTACCGGTGGGATTTGAACCCACGGTGGAGTTGCCCCCACACATGTTTTCGAGACATGATCCTTCGGCCGCTCGGACACGGTACCGGGAAAGAGTTTACACGATCCAGGAGGCGCGACGCACCACCCGGCGTCGACTCCCCCCTCCACAGGTGGCTGGTCCGGGGTGCCCGTCCACGGCTCGCTCGGGACGGATCGCGTCCCGAAGAAGTCCGCGTAACGTCCACCGCATGAGATCACGCACGCTCATCGCACTGCTGTCGTCGGTCGTCGGCGGGCTGACCGTCCTCGGTGGCGCAGCGTTCGGCGCCCGGGCCGGTGTCCGCGGGCAGCAGGCGGCCGCCCGCCGGATCGGCGAGCTGCTCCCGGTGCACGCCGACTGGTGGCGGGAACGCCTGCAGCACGAGGGGCAGATCACCTACCTGGCGATCGGCGACTCGGCGGCGCAGGGCGTCGGCGCGAGCGAGCCGCACCGCGGGTACGTGGGGCTGCTCGCACGACGGATCCGGCACCGCTCGCGGTCGTCGGTGCGGGTCGTGAACCTCAGCGTGTCCGGTTCGACGACGTGGGGTGCGCGGAAGGACCAGCTCCCGAAGCTCCGCAACTACACGCCGGACATCTGCACGGTGTCGATCGGGGCGAACGACATCGCCGACTTCCACCCCGACAAGTTCGAGCGGAACATCCGCGAGATCTACGGCGCGGTGCCGTCCCACGCGATCGTCGCCGAACTGCCGTGCATGTTCGTGCCCGACCGGGAACGCAAGGTGGCGGTGGCGAACGAGATCGTGCACCGGGTGGCGGACGAGTTCGGCCTGACGGTGGCGCCGCTGCACACCATCACGAAGCGGGTGGGGCTCCGCCGGACGTTCTTCAACAGCTACGGCGACCTGTTCCACCCGAACGATCGGGGGTACGAGATCTGGGCGAGCGCGTTCGAGCCGGCGGTCGACGCACGGGTGGACGTGGTCGCGGCGATCCGGCACTACCTGTCGGCGCGAGAAGCCGAGGACCTCGGGGCCGGTGCGGGCGCGGTGGCGACCGCACGCGCCGAGCAGGACACCGAGGGCGCCGAGGCGCTCGACCACGCCGAACGTCCGGGGCGAATCGACCGTCTGCGCCAACGCATGACCGGTTCGGTCACGGTGCCCGACGCGGCCGCCGATCCGCACTCCGACGGCCCGGCCGGCCGCGCGGGTGATGTCGGCGGCACCGCCTAGCCTGACCGTCATGGCGCGCGCTCAGTCCCTCTACCGCTGCACCGAGTGCGGCTGGACCACGATCAAGTGGGTCGGTCGCTGCGGTGAGTGCCAGTCCTGGGGAACGGTCGAGGACTCCTCGGCCGCCACGGCCAGCGTCCGTGGCACCTCCTCGGTCGCCGTGACCGGCAACCGCGTCGCCCGCCCCATCACCGAGTCGCGTGGCACCACCGTGCAGCGGTGGCAGACCGGCATCGGCGAGTTCGACCGCGTGCTCGGCGGCGGTGTGGTGCCGGGCGCGGCGGTCCTGCTGTCCGGCGAGCCCGGCGTCGGCAAGTCCACCCTCCTGCTCGAGGTCGCGTCACGCGCCGCTGCGAACGGCAAGCGCGTGCTCTACGTCAGCGCCGAGGAATCGGTCGACCAGGTCCGGCTCCGCGCCGAGCGCACCGGGGCGATGCACGACGACCTCTACCTGGCGAGCGAGGTCGACCTCGGCGTCATCCTCGGCCAGATCGACCAGGTCCAGCCGGACCTCCTCATCGCCGACTCGGTGCAGACCATCTCGTCGAGTTCGATCGACGGCATCGCGGGCGGGACGTCCCAGGTGCGCGAAGTCGCCTCCACCCTGATCCGCGTCGCCAAGGACCGTGCGCTCCCGGTCCTCATCGTCGGCCACGTGACGAAGGACGGCACGATCGCCGGTCCGCGGCTGCTCGAGCACCTGGTGGACGTCGTCTGCCACTTCGAGGGTGATCGACAGACCGCGCTCCGGTTCGTCCGTGCGCTCAAGAACCGCTTCGGCCCCACCGACGAGGTCGGCTGCTTCGACATGGCCGGCGACGGCATCCACGAAGTCCCCGACCCCAGCGGCCTCTTCATGTCGAAGAACGGTGCGCCGGTGTCCGGCACGTGCGTGACCGTCGCGCTCGAGGGGCGACGGGCGCTCCCGGTCGAGGTACAGGCGCTCGTCGTCCCGAGTTCGGCGCCCCAGCCGCGCCGCGTCGTGAACGGCGTCGACTCCTCCCGTGTGGCGATGCTGCTCGCGGTGCTCGAGCGACGAGCCGGACTGAAGCTGTCCGACGCCGACGTCTACGTCTCGACGGTCGGCGGCATGAAGCTCACCGAACCGGGCGCGGACCTCGCGATCGCCCTCGCCCTGGCAAGCGCCGCACGCGACCGCCCGTACCCGCACACGCTCGCGGCCGTCGGTGAGATCAGCCTCGCCGGCGAGATCCGCCCGACCACGGGCACCAAGCAGCGTGCGAGTGAAGCGGCACGACTCGGGTTCACGACCGTGCTCGGGTCGGACGCGCAGCACCTGCGCGAAGCGCTGCGGGTCGCGTTCTCCCTCGCCGCGGACGAACGCGAGCGCGAACTCGACCGGGCGTTCTGATCGCGGCCGACCGATCCAGACCGACCCCACGAACGCACGGGCAGATCGACCCCGGCGGACCTCCGGAACGTGCGGGCAGACCGACCCCGACTGCCCCCCACCGACGCACCGGCAGGCCGGCCCCGAGGACTCGGACACGCCGAGACGCGCCCGGAGCGTCAGGCCCGGAGCGCCGCCAACAGGTCCTCCGGGGTCGCCTGCATGGTGTGCGGCCCCGCGATGTCGAAGAACACGCCCTCGAGCGAGTCCAGGTGTGCCGCGATGAACTCCTCGAGCCGCGGGCCGTCGTAGACCATCACCTGTCGGACCTTCTCGTCCGGCACCATCGCGGTGTACGCGTCGGCCGACGAGAACAGCAGCAGGATGCGCTTGTCCGAGCCTTCACGGCCGAACACCCGCACCTGCATGTCCTTCTTGCCGGTGACGAGCCGGGGGACGATCACGATGTCGTTGCGGAGCGCGAACGCCACCGCAGCGACGTCCTGCTGCTCGAGCGCCGCCTCGAGCTGTTCGCTCCGGAAGCGCTGTTCCTTGTCTGCCATCACCCCTAGTCCACCAGATTCATGGGCGTTCGGCGACTTCGGCTCTTCCCTTGTGGCCACAAGACTGTAGATTGGTACCAACCGCTTCGGCGGGAGTCCATCGTTCTTCCGGTGCACAGCACCTCGAGCGCCATCGGTCACTGGCCTTCCCCGGCCGCCTGGCCCCGAACCCGTCCCGCCGGCCCCATGCCCGCAGGACGCATCGATCTGACGACATCCGTCGGTGGATCGGCGGTAGCGAGTACCGCTTCGCAAGACAGTCGACTGCAGATGTCGACTGGCAAGAAAGTAAGGAACGCCATCATGGCATCGACCGGCACCGTCAAGTGGTTCAACAACGAAAAGGGCTTCGGCTTCATCGCCCCGGACGACGGCTCCGCTGACGTCTTCGCTCACTTCTCCGCGATCGCTGGCAACGGCTACAAGTCGCTCGAGGAGAACCAGAAGGTGGAGTTCGACATCACCGAGGGTCGCAAGGGCCCGCAGGCGGAGAACATCTCCGTCATCGGCTGATCTCCTCCAGCCCGAACGGGCCCGTCGTCCTCGTGACGACGGGCCCGTTCTCGTTGTCCCAGGCGGCCGACTCCGGCGACCTCCGGCAGGACGAACCGTCGCCGAACCCCGGCAGGACGAACAGCCGGCGATCTCCCGCAGGACGAACTCCCGCCGCCCTCCCGCAGGTTGAACCGCCGCGGACCTACTGCAGGATGAACTGCACCGAGGTCTTCGACGCGAGGTTCCCCACCGCCACCTGCAGGTGGTAGCTCGCACCCCCACCGGTGACCGACGGCCGTGACGAGTCGCACGTCGACGTCGACGAACGCGTCCGGTCCCAGGCGATCGCCGGCGTGGTCAGGGTCTGCCCGGCCTTGATGGTGACGTCCTGGTTGGTGCCACCGGTCTGGCAGTCCTTCGACGACCAGTACTGCTCCTCGCCCGACGAGATCGTGAGGACCTGCTGGGACGACCCGAGGTCCATGTGACAGGAGTTCGACCCGGTGTTCTTGATCGACATCGCGATCTTCGGGTCCTCGGTGGGTCCGTACGTGCTCTTGTCGACGACCGGGGTCAGGGCGATCTGGTCCTTGGTGCACGTCGCGCCGTCCTTGGCGGAGGCGGTGGGCGACCCCGAAGGTGATGCTGCGGCGGAGGGCGTCGCACGCGGCGACGAGGACGACCCCGAAGCAGACGAAGCAGCGGAAGAAGCGGCAGAAGACGCCGACGCAGCCGTCCCGGCCGGATCCGCCGAGGCCCCACCGCGCCCCACCACGATCAGCACGACGACGACCGCGATGAGCAGCAGCACGCCGATGACCATCGCTCGGCGGCGCCAGTAGACACCCGGCTTCTCGGGCCCGACGGGGTGACGGAACGACGACATGCGCACAGGGTAGACAACGGCGGGAGCGGCACGGGGGAACCCCGCCGCGCGGTCACCGAAAGCGTCAGAGGATCTTCAGCATGCGGGTGTTGCCGAGCGTGTTCGGCTTGACCCGGGCGAGGTCGAGGAACTCCGCGACCCCCTCGTCCGACGACCGGACGAGTTCGGCGTACACGTCGGGCGACACGACGCTCTCGCCGATCTCGAGGTACCCGTGCTTCGTGAAGAAGTCGACCTCGAACGTCAGGCAGAAGATACGGGCCACACCGAGCTCGCGGGCGTCGTGCTCGAGCGCCTCGAGCATGCGGTGTCCGACGCGCTTGTGGATCCAGCCGGCGTCGAGGGCGAGCGTGCGGACCTCGGCGATGTCGTCCCAGAAGACGGCGAGCGCGCCGCACCCGATCGGGACGCCGTCGGGACCCTCGGCGATGCGGAACTGCTGGATCGACCCGTACAGGGCGACGTTCTCCTTGCCCAGCAGGATCCGTCGGTCGACGTAGGGCGAGATGAGCCGCTGGATGTGCGGGACGTCCGACGCGAGCGCCGGGCGCACCAGGATGCCGTGTTCGTCCCGTTCGTGGAACGCGTGCTTCCCGTGCTCAGTCATCTGACTCACCATAGTGCGCGCGGGGGACACCGCCCTGAAGGCCACCCAGGCGCCGCCGCCTACCGTCCGGTGCATGCCTCAGATCATCGAAACCGTCGACGTCAACGTCCCCGTCGCAGCCGCCTACGGCCAGTGGACCCGCTTCGAGGAGTTCCCGCACTTCCTCGACGAGGTCGAGAAGATCGTCCAGGTGGACGACACGACCACCGACTGGACCGTCAAGGTCGCCGGCCAGGAGCGCCAGTTCCGTGCCGTCATCACCGAGCAGCACCCCGACGAGCGCGTCGCGTGGACGGTCAAGGACGGCGACACGGACCACGCCGGTGTCGTCACCTTCCACAAGCTCTCCGACGACGAGACCCGCGTCACCGCGCAGATCGACTGGGAGCCGTCCGGCTTCCTCGAGAAGCTCGGCGCCGCGGTCGGTGTCGGCGGACACGCCATCAAGAAGGACCTGCAGAACTACAAGGAGCGCGTCGAAGCGGCGCCCACCGACACCGGGTGGCGCGGCGACGTGCAGGCCTGACCAGGCCGACGCGCGAGAGCGCGACCACGGTCGAGACGGGAGGCGCGGTGCCAGCTGGCACCGCGCCTCCCGTCCGTCGTCGGCTCGCGACCACCCCACGGCGCCAGCCGCCTGTTCGGCATCCCCCCACGACATGCCGACCTGACGAACGGGCGTGCGCCTGGCAGAGTGGGTCCCGCTGGCCTCGGCGCTGGTCCAGTTTTACCATGTCTGAGACAGATGTACAGGGCGGGGAGACATGATCGAGTACACCGACGACGACGCGCACCGACGAGAACTCTCGCGGAAGCTGCAGCTCCTCATGGACGTCGTCGAGGCGAACACCGGACAGCGCCCGCCCTACAAGGAGATCGCGGCGGAGATCGAGGCGCAGGGTGCGTCGATGAGCCGCCCGCGGTGGGGCTACATGCTCGGGGGGAACGGGCCGGCCGTCCGCGACCAGCGTCTGCTCGTCGCACTGGCCGGGTACTTCGGTGTGCCGCCCGAGTACCTCACCGACGCCGCGGGCAACACCGACGTCCCGGAACGGGTGCAGGCGCAGCTCGAACTCGTCCTCGAACTCCGCAAGCGCGAGGTCGTGGCGTTCGCGACCCGGCGGCTCGGCGAGTTCGCCTCCGCGGCCGAGATCCGCGACTTCACCGAGCATGTCCGGCGCCTCGACGACTCCGGGGCGACGTCGTGAGCGGGTTCGCCGACCGCAGCGGCGCCCGCCGCCGGCAGGCCGAAGCACGGCGGAGCGTGCAGCGTCTCGGGCTCCCCCGCCGGCTGACGCTCCCCCAGCTGCTCGTCCGCGCCGAGGCGACCCTCGGCAAGCCGATCCGCCTGCGGACGACGGCGCTCCCCGGCGATCTCTCGGCGCGACTCATCCAGCGCACCGACCACGCCCTGCTCGAGACGCGCCCCGACCTGTCCGAACGGTCCCGGGTCGCGAGCATCCTGCACGAGCTCGCGCACGTGTTCCTCGCCGACCCGGGCTGCGACCACGAGGCCTACACGGGACTCCTCACCGGGCGGACGGCGTTCACCCGCTCCCTCGACACCCCGCACGAACAGGCGGTGGAGCTCGTCGCCGACCAGCTCGCCCTGCGGATCGGGCTGCTCGACCCCGACGGGGTGCCGCGCGGGATCTTCCGGTGACCCTGCACGTCTGGGGGTCGATCCCGGTCTGGCTCATCCTGGCCGTCCTGGTGGTCCGGCTCTGGCTGGTCCGGACCCAGTCGGCGAGCGTCAGCTGGCTCATGGTGTGCTGCGCCTTCGTCGCGGTCGGGCTGAGCATCAACCAGCCCGACGTCGTGACGTTCCTCGGCGGGCTGACCCACGAGCCGAACATCGCCGACCTGCTCGGCCGATGCCTGATGGTGTGCGGCCTGTTCGCGCTCGCGCAGTCGGTCGAGGCCGCGGCCCGGTCCGCCCGACTCCTCCGCCCGAGCCGGCTCGTCGGCATCGTCGTGGTCCTCGTCGCCCTCGTCGTGCTGTTCCTGCTGATCGACGCCCCCGAGCCCACGTCGAGCTTCATGGTCGTGTACGGCGACCAGCTGCCCACGGCGCTGTACTCCGCCGTCGAGATGACGTACGTCGCCGTGGTCATCACCCGGTCGGCGCTGGCGGTCCTGCGCGGCTTCCGCGAGGGCGACGGGCTCGGCCGCACGTACTGGCTCTTCGTCGTCGGCGCGGCCGCGATGGTCCTGCTCGCGGCCATCGCGATCGCGCTCGACGCCGTGCACGTGCTCGGGTTGGACGGCGCGGTCCGGGTGCTCGGGGCGGTCTACGCGCCGGTCTTCCTGACGTCGATGGTCCTGCTCGCCGTGGGCGCCGCGGGCGGGGTGCTCCCAGACGCCGTCCGAGAGTTCCGCGACTGGCGGGCGACCCGGCTCCGATTCCGGACACTCGAACCCGAACTCCGACGGCTCGAGGGCGACTCGGGCAACCGGGGCCTCTACTTCACGATCGCCTGGCAGCGTCGCCAGTGGCGGAGCCGGCTGCACCGGTTGTCCGTCGAGATCGAGGACCGCGCGCGCGAGGCCGGGCAGAGCATCCCGGCCGCCGCGACGCTCACCACCGCACGACCGGAGGAGACCAGATGACCGGCGGACGCATCGCCGCACTCGGCACCGCAGCAGGTGCCGTCGGGACGCTCGGGTTGGGCGCGTTCGTCGCGCGCCGCCTGCTCTTCCCCACCCCGTACACAGCGACCGCCACGGTCCGGCACGCGACCGCGACCGAGACCGAGTTCGTGGCCACGCGCGACACCCGCCTGCCCGGGACGTACCGGCTCACCCGCGACGGCGTGGGGCTGGGCGTGCACGAGGTCACCGGGACCGGTGACGGCACGGTGCGGCGACGCACGGACAGCGCGCCGGCACTCGGCGAGTGGGGCTGGGACGCCCTGCTGTACGACGACCTCGCGGACGTCCCCGGCGACGAGCCCGCGGATGCCCCCGGCCACGAGCCCGCGGACGTCGCCGGTGGCGACCCCACGGATGGCCCCGGCGACGAGCCCGCGACGGCCGGCACGCACGTCGTCCACGTGCACGGCCAGTCCCTCGGCCCCCGACAGGTGCTGCGCGGCATCCCGGTGTGGCGCGCCCTCGGGGCGACGTCCGAGGTCGTCGACACGACCGACCTGCCGCTCCGCTCGCTCGACCCCGGTGCCGTCGACCGCATCGTGACCGCGGTCCGGGCAGCCCAGCGCCGCGGCGCGACCCGGGTCGTGCTGCAGGGCTGGTCGGCCGGTGCGCTCGCGTGCTCGGTCGCCGCCTCGCGGGTGGAGGTCGACGGGCTGGTCGGGATCGCACCGCTGCTCAGCGTGTCCTCGGCGCTCCGCGGCGCGGTGTCGGTCGCACACCTCCCCGCGTTCGTCGGGACCGTCGCCGCACGGATCGCGACCACCGGCGTCCTGTCACGGTTGGCCGGCGCAGCTGCTCCCGTCCAGACGACCGCGTGGCAGGCGTCGGCGACCCCGACCCTGCTCGTGCACTCGGCGGCGGACGCCCTCGTCGCCGAGGCCGACGTCGCCGCGCAGACCGCACACCCCCGGACCCGCGCCGTGGCGTTCCGGACCGCCCCGCACACGCTCGAGTGGAACGAGGACCCCGAGCGCTGGGAGGGCGCCGTCCGGGACTTCGCGGCCACCCTCTGACGCGGCCGTCCCGCGGGGACGATCCTGCCCGGAATGCCATCGGCCCCGGTCTGCGGAGCAGACCGGGGCCGGCGCGTCTCGACCTGTTGGGGGGAACCGGTCGAGCGCTGCGTGCGAGGTGTTGGGGGGAACCCCTCGCGCACAGACACCACCGTACCCCCGGACGGGGGCCGGTGGTACCGCGACGCGCGAACCGTCCGCGCCGCGCCGTCCGCACCACGACGTGACGGGAGGGACGGTGCCAGCCGGCACCGTCCCTCCCGTCACGTCTGCGGCTGGGTCCTAGGACTCGATCTCGCCCTGCGGAGCGTCCGTCGCCTCGACGGCGGCAGCCCCGGCGAGGACCTCTTCGCGGCCCGGCTGACGCCCGGTCTCGAACTGGAACGAACCGTCGGTGAAGTCGACCTTCACGTGGTCGCCGGCGTTGAGCTCACCCTGCAGGATGTGCTCCGACAGCTGGTCCTCGACCTCGTGCTGCATCGCGCGACGCAGGGGACGCGCACCGAGCGACGGGTCGAACCCGACCTTGATGAGCTGCTCCTTGGCGGCGAGCGTGAGCTCCACCGTCATGTCGCGGTCGAGCAGACGGTCGGCCAGGCGCTTCACGAACAGGTCCACGATCTGCAGCAGCTCGGGCTGCGACAGCTGCGGGAACACGATCGTGTCGTCGACGCGGTTCAGGAACTCCGGCTTGAAGTGCTTCTTGAGCTCCTCGTTCACCTTCGCACGCATGCGGTCGTAGCCGACACCCGAGTCACCCTCGACCTGGAAGCCCACCGGGCCACCGGCGATGCCCTGCGAACCGAGGTTCGTGGTCATGATGATGACGGTGTTCTTGAAGTCGACCACGCGGCCCTGACCATCGGTCAGACGACCCTCTTCGAGGACCTGCAGCAGCGAGTTGAAGATGTCCGGGTGGGCCTTCTCGATCTCGTCGAAGAGGACCACGGAGAACGGCTTGCGGCGCACCTTCTCGGTGAGCTGGCCGCCCTCCTCGAACCCGACGAACCCGGGAGGGGCACCGAAGAGTCGCGAGACGGTGTGCTTCTCACCGAACTCCGACATGTCGAGGGAGATCAGTGCACCCTCGTCGTCGAACAGGAACTCGGCGAGCGCCTTGGCGAGCTCGGTCTTCCCGACGCCCGTGGGGCCGGCGAAGATGAACGAGCCCGAGGGGCGGTTCGGGTCCTTCAGGCCGGCACGGGTGCGGCGGATGGTCTTGGACAGGGCCGAGATGGCCTCTTCCTGACCGATGACGCGCTCGTGCAGGGCCTTCTCCATGAAGACGAGACGCGAGGTCTCCTCTTCGGTGAGCTTGAAGACCGGGATGCCCGTGGCCTGCGCCAGGACCTCGGCGATGATGCCCTCGTCGACGGTGCCGGACGCGGCGACGTCACCCGCACGCCACTGCTTCTCGAGGCGGAGACGCTCGCCGAGGAGCTTCTTCTCCTCGTCGCGGAGCGATGCGGCCTTCTCGAAGTCCTGCTCCTCGATCGCGGCTTCCTTCGACCCGCGGACCGTCGAGATCTTCTCGTCGAACTCGCGGAGCTCCGGCGGCGCCGACAGGATCGACAGGCGGAGGCGTGCGCCGGCCTCGTCGATCAGGTCGATGGCCTTGTCCGGCAGGAAGCGGTCCTGCACGTAGCGGTCGGCCAGGTTTGCCGCGGCGACGATCGCACCGTCGGTGATGGACACCTTGTGGAACGCCTCGTACTTGTCGCGGAGGCCCTTGAGGATGTTGATCGCGTGCGGCAGCGACGGTTCGTTGACCTGCACGGGCTGGAAGCGACGCTCGAGGGCGGCGTCCTTCTCGAAGTGCTTGCGGTACTCGTCGAGCGTGGTGGCACCGATGGTCTGGAGCTCACCGCGGGCGAGGAGCGGCTTGAGGATCGACGCGGCGTCGATCGCGCCCTCGGCAGCACCGGCACCGACGAGCGTGTGGATCTCGTCGATGAAGACGATGATGTCGCCGCGGGTGCGGATCTCCTTCGTGACCTTCTTGAGGCGCTCCTCGAAGTCACCGCGGTAGCGGGACCCGGCGATGAGCGACCCGAGGTCGAGCGAGTAGAGCTGCTTGTCCTTCAGCGTCTCGGGCACGTCGCCCTTGACGATCGCCTGGGCGAGGCCCTCGACGACGGCGGTCTTGCCGACGCCGGGCTCACCGATCAGGACGGGGTTGTTCTTGGAGCGACGGGAGAGGATCTGCATGACCCGCTCCATCTCCTTCTCGCGGCCGATGACCGGGTCGAGCTTGCCGTCGCGCGCCGCCTGGGTGAGGTTCCGACCGAACTGGTCGAGGACCTGCGAACCCTGCTGAGCGTTCTGCTGCTGCTCGCCGCCGACGGCGACCGCTTCCTTGCCCTGGTAGCCGGACAGGAGCTGGATGACCTGCTGGCGGACGCGGTTGAGGTCCGCGCCGAGCTTGACGAGCACCTGGGCGGCGACGCCTTCGCCCTCGCGGATGAGGCCGAGCAGGATGTGCTCGGTGCCGATGTAGTTGTGGCCGAGCTGCAGCGCCTCGCGCAGGGACAGCTCGAGCACCTTCTTGGCGCGCGGCGTGAACGGGATGTGCCCGGTCGGCTGCTGCTGGCCCTGCCCGATGATGTCCTGGACCTGCTCGCGGACGGCATCGAGCGAGATGCCGAGCGACTCCAGCGCCTTGGCGGCGACGCCCTCGCCCTCGTGGATGAGGCCGAGGAGGATGTGCTCGGTGCCGATGTAGTTGTGGTTGAGCATCTTCGCTTCTTCTTGAGCGAGGACGACAACACGACGGGCTCGGTCGGTGAATCTCTCGAACATGTGCTCTCCCTTGCCGGACCGGAGCTGGCCCGGTGACGTACATCGAGACTAACCAGCGCACCCCGGGTGGTCTGCCCCTGTTCGCCGTGGGCGTGACCTCGTTGCGTCAGGCGGGCAGGCGAGGGCCTGGAGGCGCGGTGCGGGTCCGTCACGCGGCGCGCGCCCGGCGGGCGGCGGAGCCACGACCGGGGTCGTCCCGGGTCGGGTCGGTACCATCCGAGCATGGAGCAGCCCGTCGTCGGACTCGTCGTCCACCCGACCAAGAACGTGCAGGAGTCCGTCGCGACCCTGCAGCGCTGGAACGCCTCCGGCCGCGGTCGCCTCGTCGCCCGTCGGGCCGACGCCCAGCGCATCGGCGGTGGCCTCGACGTCATCGGCGACGAGGACTTCACGGAGGAGGTCGACCTCGTCGTCGCGCTCGGCGGTGACGGCACCATGCTCGGTGCGATGCGCCTCGTGGCGAAGCGCCCGGTGCCGGTGCTCGGCGTCAACTACGGCAACGTCGGGTTCCTCGTCGAGATCGAACCGCCGGAGCTCGAGAACGCGCTCGAACGGCTGTCCGCTGGCGACTACCAGCTCGAACCGCACCACGCGCTCGAGGCCCGGCTGTCCTGGAGCGGTGCGCGGACGGACTACCTCGCGTTCAACGACCTCACGATCGTGCGGCGGCCCGGCGCGGGGCAGGTCTCCGCTGACCTCAGCGTCGGCGGCCTCGGGTACGGCTACTACCGGGCCGACGCGATCGTCGCCGCGACCCCGGCGGGCTCCACCGCGTACAACTACGCCGCCGGCGGACCGGTCCTCTCCCCCGCGTTGTCCGGCTCCGTCGTGACGCCGGTCGCACCGATGGCCGGGATCGACCGTGCCGTCGTCCTGGCCGCGCGCGAGCGCTACCGGTTCGACATCGCCGAGGGCACCCGCAGTGCGGCGCTCGAGGTCGACGGGCTCGTCGTCGGCGAGGTCGCGACGGGCGCCCAGCTCGACGTCCGCCTGCGGAAGGACGCCGGCAGCGTGGTCCGGCTCGACGCCGAGCGCCACGGCCGGACGGGCCGCGTCAAGCTCAGCCTGCTCGACCTGCCCGTGCGGCCGGACCAGCTCATCGAGCTCATCCCGCAGGACCTCCGCCAGAAGCTCGGGCGCGAGGTCGAGGAGTAGCGGCCCGGTCGCTCCGCGCGGAAGGGTGCGACGCGCCCCCGGGAACGTGAATGGCCCGCTCACGCCGAAGCGCGAGCGGGCCGTCCCATCACCCCACCGGATCGTCTTCCCACAGAACGACCCGGTTCCCCTTCCGGTGTTCGCACACCGGCCGAAGTCATCCGACCTAGTCGGTCAGGTACAGCTGCATGTCCTGCGAGACCGCCTTGGCGAAGAGCCGCAGCTTGGCGCGGGACTCCACACGACTGACCGCCTGGCGGGTCGTGTGGACGATCTTCGAGATCTCGTCGAGCGTCATCGGCTTGTCGTCGTCGAGGCCGTAGCGCATGCGGATCACGTTCGCCTCGTCGCTCGGCAGTTCGGCGACGATCGAGCGGATGTCGCGGTGGAGCAGCGTGGTCTCGGTGAGCTCGTTCGGGGACGCGGCGTCCTCGTCCTCGATGAAGTCGCCGAGTTCGCTGTCGTCCGAGTCGCCGACGACGGTGTGGATCGACACCGGCTCGTGCGAACGGCCCTTGAGGTCGACGAGTTCCTCGACGCTCATGCTGAGCTCCGCCGCGACCTCGTCGGGCATCGGCGCACGGCCGAGGTCGACGGTGAGATCGCGCTCGGTGCGGGAGATCTTGTTGATCAGCTCGACCGTGTGGACCGGGATGCGGATGGTGCGGGCCTTGTCGGCGAGGCCACGCGAGATCGCCTGGCGGATCCACCAGGTGGCGTACGTCGAGAACTTGTAGCCCTGCGTGAAGTCGAACTTCTCGACCGCGCGGACCAGTCCGAGGTTGCCTTCCTGGATCACGTCCATGAAGGGCAGGCCACGCTGCGAGTAGCGCTTGGCGATGCTCACGACGAGGCGGAGGTTCGAGGTGATCATGCGCTCCTTGGCGCGCTCACCGTCGCGGACCAGCCAGCGCAGTTCGCGCTGCAGGGTCTTCGCGAGGCCCTTCTCGGTGTTCAGCTTCTCCTCGGCGAAGAGGCCGACCTCGATGCGGCGGGCGATCTCGGCTTCTTCCTCGGCGGTGAGGAGCGAGAGCCGGCCGATGTGGCGCAGGTAGTCACCGACCTGGTCGACCGAGGCGCCGCGGACACCAGCGAGCTGCTCGTCGGCCTCGACCTCGGTGTCGAGCGTGGTGGTCTCGACCGCGGTGACCGTGGTCTTCGCTGCCGCCGTCTTCTTGGCACGGCGCGCGGCGGGGCCGGTGGTCGTCGTCTTCGGTGCTGCTGTTGCGATCGTCATGATGACTCCCTGCGTTCGACGGGTGATGACCTCGTTGGGGGGTGTCATGAGTAAAGCGGCCCGGAGGTGTACCCCACAAACCGATCGGATCGATTCTCAGGCTTCTCCGTGCTTCACCATGGATACCGTCCCCCGAGGGGTACAGCCTGTCGTCAGTCTGGTCCCCCTCGTCGCCGGAGAGCAAGGGGATGCCGCCGTGTTTCCGGCGTTGCATCGGTGTTTCTTGCTCGTTTCCGATCCTGTACCCCGGGCGGCCGCGTCGAGTGGACACGAAAAAGGGGTACGGCGGTCCGGATCGTCGCGATCCGATCGTCGTACCCCGAAAGCCGGAGGGGTGGGGGTCACCAGGAGGGTTCGAGCCACCCCTCGCGACGCTTCGAGACCTCGAGGTCGGCGTCCCGGTCGAACTCGTCGTACTCGCTCTCGATGTCGCCGACGAGGCTGCGCCCGGTGAAGACGCCGCCGCGGTTCGCGAGGACACCACCGGTGATGATCTGCGTGATGGACATGCCGACGATGCTCGCGCCGGTGGGCGACGTCGGGGTGAACGGCCGGTGACCGTGTCCGGACGCTCAGACGTCGATGTCGTCCTCGTCGCCGTCACCGTCGGGCCACACGGATCGTCGCGGGACGCATCGGGCACGGCGGTGTGGCCGAAGGCGTCCTCGGGGTCGAGGTCGGCGAGGTCAACGGGGTCGACGGGGTCGGTGGGGTCGGGGCGGTCGACGAGGTCAGCGGTCGCATGGGATCCCGGTCCGGCGTCGACGCCGAGGTGACGGTCGGTGGGCTCCGGGTCCTGGCGCATGCGCGTCAGGGTCGCACCCGGCGGTGAACGCCGGGTGAAGTCGACCGCGCTCGGGGCGCGGGACTACTCGGCCGAGGCCGGTGCCGGCGCCGGGACGCCGTGCTCGCGCTCGAAGCGGGCGCGCTCCTCGGCCTCGACCTTGGCGTAGGCGGCACGCTCGGTGCGGTCGGCCCGCAGGATGGCGCGCATCACGAACCAGAAGATGAGGCCGACCACGACGGTCGGCGTCAGGGCGAAGATGATCCCGGTCACGACTCCATGCGGCACGCGAACATGGTACGCCCTCGAACCCGTATCGCCCCCGGCAGCGAGCAGCCCGGCCGCCCGTGAACGGACGAGCCGGGCTGCCACCGGTGCGTGGTCCCTCACGCGGCGGGGATGAGCCCGTTCGGGTTGAGGACGTACTTCGTCGCTGCGCCCTTGTCGAACTCGGCGTAGCCGCGCGGGGCGTCGTCGAGCGAGATCGCCGTCGCGTTGACGTTCTTCGCGATGCTCGTCCGGTCGTGCAGGATCGCCATCATCAGCTGGCGGTTGTACTTCATGACCGGGCACTGGCCCGTGGTGAACGACAGCGACTTCGCCCACCCGGTGCCGAGGCTCAGGGACAGTGCGCCCTTCTGCGCCGCCTCGTCGATGCCGCCCGGGTCGCCGGTGACGTAGAGCCCGGGGATCCCGAGCGCCCCACCGGCGGCGGTGACGTCCATGAGCGAGTTGAGCACCGTCGCCGGCGCCTCGTGGTCCGACCCCGAGCCGTGGCCCTTCGCCTCGAACCCGACGGCGTCGATGCCGCAGTCGACGAGCGGTTCACCGAGGATCTGGTCGATCTGGTCGGCGGGGTCGCCCTTGGTCAGGTCGACCGTCTCGCACCCGAAGGTCCGCGCCTGGGCGAGCCGGTCGGCGTTCATGTCCCCGACGATCACGACGCTCGCGCCGAGCAGCAGCGCTCCCGTCGCGGCGGCGAGACCGACCGGCCCGGCACCCGCGACGTACACGGTCGACCCGACCTCGACACCGGCGGTGACGGCGCCGTGGAAACCGGTCGGGAAGATGTCGGACAGCATCGCGAGGTCGAGGATCTTCTCCATCGCCTGCTCGCGGTCCGGGAACTTCAGCAGGTTCCAGTCGGCGTACGGCACGAGCACGTACTCGGCCTGACCACCGACCCAGCCGCCCATGTCGACGTACCCGTACGCACTGCCGGGACGGTCCGGGTTGACGTTCAGGCAGATGCCGGTCTTGCGTTCCTTGCAGTTCCGGCAGCGCCCGCACGCGATGTTGAAGGGCACCGAGACGACGTCACCGACCTTGATGAACTCGACGTCCCGCCCGACCTCGACCACCTCGCCGGTGATCTCGTGCCCGAGCACGAGGTCCGCCGGTGCCGTCGTCCGGCCGCGGACCATGTGCTGGTCGCTGCCGCAGATGTTCGTCGCGATGGTGCGCAGCACGGCACCGTGGTGGACCTTGCGCCCGACGTTCGCCGGGTTGACCCCGGGTCCGTCCTTGAGCTCGAAGGTCGGGTACTCGGTCTCGATGACCTCGACCTGACCGGGCGCCTTGTAGGCGACCGCGTGGTTCGTTGCCATGGTGATCCTCCTCGATCCCTGGCACCCCGGGACCGACGATCGACCTGCGCTCGCCCCCACGCCGTCGTGGGGAGTCCTCGTCCGGGGCGTACCCGGGACGCTACGCGCACGACCGTGGGCCGCGCGCAGGCAGCGGGCGGCGGTCGACGCCGCCCGCTCGCGCGCTACTTGACCAGCGGGAAGAGGATCGTCTCGCGGATGCCGAGGCCTGTGATGGCCATGAGCAGCCGGTCGATCCCCATGCCCATGCCACCCGACGGCGGCATCGCGTGCTCGAGGGCCCGCAGGAACTCCTCGTCGACGCGCATCGCCTCGAGGTCGCCCCCGGCGGCGAGCTTCGCCTGCTCGACGAACCGCTCGCGCTGCACGACCGGGTCCACGAGCTCGGAGTACGCCGTCGCCAGCTCGAAGCCGCGGATGTACAGGTCCCACTTCTCGACGATGCCGGGGCGGCTGCGGTGCTGGCGGGTGAGCGGCGAGGTGTCGACCGGGAAGTTCATGACGAACGTCGGACGGTCGAGCGAGTCGATGACGAAGTGCTCCCAGAGCTCCTCGACGTACTTGCCGTGGGTGGCGTGCGCGACCTCGACGCCCTCGGCCTCGGCGAGCGCCTGCAGCTCGGACAGCGGCGTCCCGGGGGTGATCTCGCGACCGGCCGCCTCGGACAGCGAGCCGTACATGTCGATGCGCGGCCAGTCGCCGCCGAGGTCGTAGGTCGTGCCGTCGGCCCAGGTGACCTCGAGCGAGCCGCCGGTCACCGCGCGGGCGGCGTTCTGCACGAGCTCCTGGGTGAGGTCGGCCATCTGCTCGTAGTCGCCGTACGCCTGGTAGGCCTCGAGCATCGCGAACTCCGGCGAGTGTGTCGAGTCGGCGCCCTCGTTCCGGAAGTTGCGGTTCACCTCGAAGACGCGGTCGATGCCACCGACGACGGCGCGCTTCAGGAAGAGCTCCGGCGCGATGCGGAGGTAGAGCTCGGTGTCGAAGGCGTTCGAGTGCGTGACGAACGGCCGGGCCGAGGCGCCGCCGTGCTGGGTCTGCAGCATCGGCGTCTCGACCTCGAGGTACTCGTGGTCGGTGAAGGTCTGCCGGAGCGACGCCATCACGGCGGCGCGGGCGCGGACGGTGGCGCGGGCCTCGTCGCGGACGATGAGGTCGAGGTACCGCTGGCGGACCCGGGTCTCCTCGTTCAGCTCGTTGTGCAGGTTCGGCAGCGGCAGGATCGCCTTCGCCGCGATCTGCCAGTCGTCGACCATGATCGACAGCTCGCCCCGGCGCGAGGAGATCACCCGGCCGTGCACGAACACGTGGTCACCGAGGTCGACGAACTCCTTCCAGCGGGCGAGGGACTCGTCGCCCACCTCGGCGAGGGACACCATCGCCTGGATGCGCGAGCCGTCGCCGGACTGCAGGGACGCGAAGCAGAGCTTGCCGGTGTTGCGGGAGAACACGATGCGTCCGGCGACGCCGACGACGTCCTGGGTCTCCTCGCCGGTCTCGAGGTGGGCGTACTGCGCGCGCACGGCGGGGATCGTCGTGGTGATCGGCAGCCCGGCCGGGTACGCCTCGATCCCCGACTCGAGGAGCTTCGCCCGCTTGTCGAGCCGGACCTGTCGCTGCTCGCTGGTCTCCGCGGCGGCGATCTCGTCGGCGGAGGGCTCGGTGGCGGGTGCGGTCTCGTCGGTCATGCTGGTGCGGCTCCGATGGTCGTGGGGGTCCCGGAAATCGTACAGCGCGGCCGGTCTAGAGCGTCGCCTGCCCGTCGGCGGCCGCGAGCGCGTTGTCGACCGCCGTGCGGACCAGCGCGCCGAGCACCCGCCCCGGGTACTCCACCCCGATGCCGGACAGGGTGCCGGCGGACTGGTCGACGATCGCGGTCGAGAAGCTGACGGCGGCGCGGACGGCGTCGGCGTAGGCGGGACGGTCCTGCTCGGTGACGACGAACGGCTCCGCGCCCATCTCGACGACGAGCGCCTGTGCGATGGGGAGCACGGGCGCCGGCGCGGTGACGGCGCAGTACGCGTCGCGGAGCCGGACGAGGTCCACGCTGGTGCCGGTGAACGCCATCGCGGGGTGGATCGCGAGCGGGATCGCGCCGGCCGCCATCGCGGGTGCGAGGATGCCGACGCCGTGGTCGGGGCTGGTGTGCACGACGAGCTGCCCCGGCTGCCAGATGCCCGCGTCGGCGAGCCCCTGCACGAGACCCGCGAGCTGGTCGTCCGGCACCGCGAGGAGCACGAGCTCGCTCCGCTCGACGAGGTCGGGCGTCTCGAGGACGGGGGCACCGGGGAGCATCGCCTCGGCGCGGTCGCGTCCGGCATCGGACACGGCCGTCACGCCGACGACGGCATGCTCCGCGTTCGCGAGGGCCGCCCCGAGGACCGGTCCGACGCGTCCGGCGCCGAGGACGCCGACGCCCAGTCGTCCCGCCCTCACCGCGCGGCTCCCGGCGGTGGGACCGCGCCCCACGGCGATCCGGGAGGCGCGGTGCCGGTCGGTCGCGCCGGCTCGGCACCGCCGGGGGCCGGTTCCGGCGACCACCCGCGGGGCGCGACGGACGCGGCGGGGGCGTGCTGCGCCTGGTGGCCCGCAGGACCGTCGACCGCGACGGGTGCGCCGGGGGCGACCCGCGCCTCCCGTTCGCGCCACCGGTGCGACGTGTCGGCCGCAGCGGCCTCGACCGCGCGGGCCGAGGTGTCCGACCACAGCCGCTGCGCGTCCCGCGCGTCCAGCGCGCCGATGCTCGCCGAGACCGGGCCCTGCACCGTCTGCACGTGCACGGACGCGAGGCGGAGCGCACGCTCGAGCGGCCCCTGCGAGACCTTGACGCTCTGCACCCGCGGCAGCGGCACGATGACGAGCGACCGCCAGACGGCACCGAGCCGGAGCAGGACGGCACCCGGGACGAACCGGTACCCGTTGCGCCGGAACGCGAACGGGCGGAGCCACGCGCCACGGCGTGGGGAGTGCACGAACCCGCCCCGGTCGCCCGTGGTGGTGAGGCTGTCGTCGACGACGTCCACCGCCACGGCCGAGCCCTCGCGGAGCTGCTCCTGCGACGCGGCGGGACCGGCGACGGCGGTGCCGACGAGGCCGGGCAGGATGATGTCGAGGACCTCGCGCACGTCCCGCGCGGTGCCGACGGGCAGCACGATCGACGAGACCTGCTGGTTGTTCGACGCCCCGTTGCCGGCGTTCGTCGCACGGTTGATGCGGACGTCCCACCAGCCGAACGGTCGCCACAGCAGCGGCTGCGCGACGCTCACGGCGTGGATGCGACCCGGGGGCAGGGTCTCGTTCGAGGTGGACACGAGCCCGAAGCCGATCCGGATGCCGTCGCGGGTCTCGGCGATCGTGTACTGCAGCGAGCGCGAGAACTTGCGGACGTAGTAGCCGCCGGCGCCGATGACCGCCGGGAAGAGACCGAACAGGATCCCGTACTCGCCGGTGAGCGCGACGCTGACGATCATCGCCGCGACCGCCGCCAGGATGAACACGGTCGTGCCGGACAGCAGCATCGAGGCGATCAGCCGGCCGGGGTGCACCTTCACGATCCGGGTCGCGCGGACCGCGGCGGGGTCGAGCTCGGGCGAGAAGATCTCGTCGACGCGGTCCTGCAGCACGCCGTTCGAGGCGCGGGCCGGGTCGTGCTGCCGCTCGTCGTCCTTCGCGCCGGAGGCCAGGACGAGGATGCGCTGCCGCAGGTCGTCCGCCGCCCGGACGCCGAGGTACGCGAGCTGCACGTTGGCGTCGTTGCCGGCCTGCGCGATCTCGAGCTTCGCGGTGCCGAAGATCCTCGGGACGAGCGGCCGCGAGATGTTGATGCCCTGGATGCGGTCCAGCCGGGCCTTGCGGTTCGTCCGGAACAGCACGCCCGAACGGACCTCGACGATCTCGCCCGTCACCCGGAACTCGTGCATGCGCCAGGACAGGTAGAAGAGCCCGATCAGCACGACGAGCACCACCACGATGCCGAGCAGCACCCAGCCGACGACACCGTGCTCGTAGACGTACCGCACCGGGTCGCCGTCGTCCTGCGGACCACCGCCGGGGATGAAGAACTCGACGAGCTGGTCCCGCAGGCTGTTCAGCACGTAGCCGAGGACCACGATGAGGAAGATGCCGCCCTTGAGCAGCGGCGTCAGCGGGTGCATGCGGTGCCACTCGCCGTCGGTGAGCGGCGCGGCAGCGGCGGCGTCGCCCCGGTGCGGCGGAGCGGGCGGCGGCGGGCCGGGTCGGAACGTCATCGGACCCCCTACAGCCCGGCGCGACGGGACTCGGCGAGCTCGACCAGCCGATCGCGCAGCTCGTCGGCGTCGGCGAAGGGGATGCCGGGGATCCGGACGTTGGTCGACGCGGCGGCCGTCACGAACTTGAGCTCGCTCATGCCGAGCACCCGGTCGAGGGGTCCGCGGTTGACGTCGACCAGCTGCATGCGGCCGTACGGGACCGCCGTGAACCGCTGCCACATCAGGCCGCGTCGGAGGATCAGGTCGTCGTCGCGCAGCGCGTACCCGATCGCCCGCACCCGACGGGGCGTCAGGACGGCGGTCACGAGGGTCGCGATCGCGACGGCGATGCCGACGAGCGTCCAGACGGTGCCGGCGGTGCCGGTGAACCCGCCGCTGACGACGCCGATGATGACGCAGCCCGCGGTGACGACGGCCCCCACCAGGACGGTGCTGACGAGCTCGGTCCAGACGAGCTTCGGCGACACCCGGGTCCAGGTGGTGCCGGTCAGGCCGAGGCCCGGCTCGTCGAGTCGTTCACGCGGCATCGCGGGCCTCCTGCGGTCGGGTCGTGCTGGGTACGCCGGGTGGGTGCGCCGGCGGCGCGCCGCCCCGGTGTCCGTGTGCCTCGGTCGTGGTCAGTGTGCCTCGGTCGTACCGCCCCGGGGGAGGTCGTCGTCGTCATCGTCCCCCGGAGGAGCGATGCACATGCGTTCGGCGACGAGTGCGCACACCGTCAGCACGAGCCCACCCCCGACCGCCACGGCGTTCGGCAGGACCGAGCCTAGCGAAGGGAACGCCGACCGGGTCAGGAGGTAGACGAGGAGGCCGGCACCGAACCCGCCGAAGAGCGCGCCGGCGATGCTCGAGGCCTTCGCGAGCACCACGACGCGGGTCGCGTAGAGCGGGTCGACCGAGCGGGCCCTGGCGGCGCCGTCGCGTGCGTGCCGCCGGACCGGGCGGGCCATCAGGACGACCGCGATGCCGATGAACGCGAGCGTCACACCGAGGGGCGTCGCGAGGAACAGCGTCGGCGCCTGGCGCGAGGCGAGGACGGCGTCGAGGGCGAAGCCGGCGACCGCGGCGACGACCGCGACGCTCAGCAGGGTGGAGGCGCGGGTGGGCTTCACGAGGCGGCTCCGGCCGCGGGGTCCGCCGCGGGCCCGGAGGCGCGGCTCGACTCGTCGAAGAGGCGCGGCTCGTCGACGCGTTCGGTGTCGTCGCCCACCTGCGCCAGCAGGTCGGCCACCGGCCCGACGCCGGGCAGCACCGCGTCCGGGTCGGCGTCGTGCCACGGCGCGAGCACGAACGCCCGCTCGCCGGCGCGCGGGTGCGGCACCGTCAGCGTGGCGGTGTCGATCGACAGGTCGTCGTAGGCCACCAGGTCGAGGTCGAGCGTCCGGTCGCCCCAGCGCACCTCGCGCGTGCGGCCGTGGGTGTCCTCGATGCCGTGCAGGGCGTCGAGGAGCTCCTGCGGCTCGAGGTCGGTGTCGACGACCACGACGGCGTTCCGGTACCGGGGCTTCGAACGGTCGGGGCCGTCGAGCGTGACGGCGACCGACTCGACCTCGCGGCTGGACGCCACCGGACGGACACCGGGCAGCTCGGCGATCGCCGTGGCGGCGGCGCGCAGGGTGCTCCCCCGGTCGCCGAGGTTCGCGCCGAGGGCGACGACCGCCCGGCTCACTCTTCTTCCTCGACGGCGGAGCCCGGGGCCCGGACACCGCCACGGGTCCGTCGGATGGTGATCGACACGTCGGTGAACGGCACCGTGATGGGCGCCTGCGGCTTGTGCACCGTGACCTCGGTCGCCAGGGCCGCGCGGTGGGTGAGCACGGCGGCGGCGATGCGCTCGGCGAGGGTCTCGATGAGGTCGACCGGGTCGCGCTCGATCTCGGCCACGACCTGCTCGGCGAGCACCCCGTAGTGCACGGTGTTGTCGAGGTCGTCGGTCCCGGACGCGACGCGGGCGTCGACCTCCACCGCGACGTCGACGACGAAGTCCTGGCCGTCGGCGCGTTCGTGGTCGAAGACCCCGTGGTGGCCGCGTGCGCGGACCCCGGTCAGGCGGATGGTGTCCCTCATGATCGAGCTGCCCTCCAGGCGTCCCAGACGTCGAGCACGGCACGGGTCGGTGCCGGGTCGTGCACGCGCACACCCCACGCCCCGCGTTCGGCGGAGAGCAGGCTGATGGCGGCGGTGGCGAGGTCGCGGTCCTTCGGCGGGGCACCGGCGGCACTGCCGACCCCGTCCAGGAACCGCTTGCGTGAGGCGGCGACGAGCACCGGCAGTCCGATGGACGCGAACCGCTCGTACCCCGCGAGGATCTCCCAGTTCTGCACGCCCTGCTTGGCGAACCCCAGGCCCGGGTCGATGACGACCTGTTCCTGGCGGACCCCGAGGACGATGAGCTCGGCGACGCGCATCTCGACCTCGCGCCGGACCTCGTCGACGGCGTGCACGTACTCGGCGTTGCGGTACATGCGGTCGCTGTGCCCGCGCCAGTGCATGACGACGAAACCGGCACCGGTGTCACGGACGACCCGCGCCATGTCGTCGTCGGCAAGTCCGCCGGAGACGTCGTTGACGATGGCGGCACCGAGGTCCACCGACCGTTCGGCGGTCGCGGCGTTCATCGTGTCGACGCTCACCGTGATGCCCTCGGCGACGAGCTGCTGCACGACCGGGAGGACCCGACGCTGCTCGACCTCCACCGGCACGCGCTCGGACCCCGGCCGGGTCGACTCCCCGCCGACGTCGACGATGTCGGCCCCGGCGGCGACGAGCGCACGGGCGTGCTGCACGGCGGCGTCGTAGGCCTGGTGCAGGCCCCCGTCGCTGAAGGAGTCCGGCGTGACGTTGAGGATCCCCATCACCCGGGTCCGGTCGTCGGTCGGTGCGCCGCGGTCACGGTCCCGCCGCGGGCCGGTCACGATCTCCGGCACCGGGGCGGGTGCACGGAGGTCGATCGCGACCGTCGGCGGTTCGGCCGCGGCGGCCCGCGCCTGGCTCACCTCGGCGAGCCGACGCGAGCGCCTCGTCGGCAGGTCCGTCATGCCGGCCTACGCGGGGGCGATACCCGGGTTGCCGAAGGGACGGCGACGGGGCTTCGACGACTCGTGGTCGGACTGCTCGGACGCGGTCTGCGCGGCCTTGCCCGGCACCTCGATGGCGGGCAGGTTGCTCACCGGACGCTTGTCGCTGGAGAGCCACTGCGGGCGCTCCGGCAGCTTGCGCACGTCCTTAAAGATCTCGACGAGCTCGGGGGCGTCGAGGGTCTCCTTCTCGAGCAGCTCGCCGGCCAGCCGGTCGAGGATGTCGCGGTTGTCGTTGAGCACCTGGTACGCCTCGTCGTGCGCGGCCTCGAGCAGGGCTCGGGTCTCGGCGTCGACCGTCTCGGCGATGTTCTCCGAGTAGTCGCGGCTGGTCCCGCCGCTCATGTCGCGGCCGACGAACGGCTCGCTCGACCCGGAGCCGAGCTTGACGGACCCGACGGCACGGCTCATGCCGTACTCGGTGACCATCTTGCGGGCGGTGCCGGTGGCCTTCTCGATGTCGTTCGACGCACCCGTGGTCGGGTCGTGGAAGACGATCTCCTCGGCGACGCGCCCGCCCATGGCGTACGTGAGCTGGTCGAGCAGTTCGTTGCGGGTGACGGAGTACTTGTCCTCGAGCGGGAGCACCATCGTGTAGCCGAGGGCACGGCCGCGCGGCAGGATCGTGATCTTCGTCACCGGGTCGGTGTGGCGCATCGCGGCCGCGGCGAGGGCGTGACCACCCTCGTGGTAGGCCGTGATGAGGCGCTCCTGGTCGGACATGATGCGCGTGCGGCGCTGCGGTCCGGCCATGACGCGGTCGACGGCCTCGTCCAGCGCACGGTTGTCGATGAGCTGCGCGTTCGAGCGGGCCGTCAGGAGCGCGGCCTCGTTCAGGACGTTCGCCAGGTCGGCACCCGTGAAGCCCGGCGTCTTGCGGGCCAGCAGCTCGAGGTCGACGCTCGCGGCGAGCGGCTTGCCCTTCGCGTGCACCTCGAGGATCTGCTTGCGGCCGGCGAGGCTCGGCGCGTCGACGCCGATCTGGCGGTCGAAGCGGCCGGGGCGCAGGAGCGCGGGGTCGAGGACGTCGGGGCGGTTCGTCGCCGCGATGAGGATGACGTTCGTCTTGCCGTCGAAGCCGTCCATCTCGACGAGGAGCTGGTTCAGCGTCTGCTCGCGCTCGTCGTTGCCGCCGCCGATGCCGGCGCCGCGGTGACGACCCACCGCGTCGATCTCGTCGATGAAGACGATGGCGGGCGAGTTCTGCTTCGCCTGCTCGAACAGGTCACGGACGCGGCTCGCGCCGACACCGACGAACATCTCGACGAAGTCCGAACCGGAGATCGAGTAGAACGGCACGCCCGCCTCGCCGGCGACGGCTCGGGCGAGCAGCGTCTTGCCGGTGCCGGGAGGGCCGTAGAGCAGCACGCCCTTCGGGATCTTCGCGCCGACGGCCTGGAACTTCGCGGGCTCCTTCAGGAACTCCTTGATCTCCTGGAGCTCCTCGATCGCCTCGTCGGAGCCCGCCACGTCGGCGAAGCTGACCTGCGGGTTCTCCTTGTTGTTCATCTTCGCCCGGGACTTGCCGAACTGCATGACCTTCGAGCCACCGCCCTGGGCGTTGGCGAGGAGGAACCAGAACAGGGCGCCGATGATGAGGAACGGCAGCAGGATGCCGAGCAGCGAGAGGAACCAGTTCGACTGCTGGACGGTGTCGTTGTAGCCCTTGGGCAGGTTCGCGTCGTTGACGGCCTGGATGACCTCTTCACCGCGGGGCGTCGAGTAGTAGAACTGCTCGTGCGCGTTGCCGTCCTTGAGCGTCAGGTCGACCCGCTGCTCGGTGGAGTTCACCACCACGGACGAGACCTTGCCGTCGGAGAGCTGCTGGAGGCCCTTCTGCGTGTCGATCTGCTGCGTGCCGGACTGGCTGATGACCGCCCAGCCGATCCAGATCCCCACGATCGCGATGAGCACGTAGATGTACGGCCCGCGAAGGATGCGCTTGAAGTCCATGTGATCCGGGCAGGTCGCCCGACACCTTTCTCTGCCGAAGTTGCGTGCTGGTCAGCATACGGCTGCGATTCTGTGGCGAGAATGGGTGTCCTCTGCGGGCGAACTCCACCCGCCACCAGGATCAGCTGTAGACGTGCGGCGCGAGCACGCCGACACCGCGCAGGTTGCGGTAGCGCTCGTCGTAGTCCAGCCCGTACCCGACCACGAAGGCGTCCGGGATGTCGAAGCCCACGTACTTCACGTCGACCTCGACCTTGGCGGCCTCGGGCTTGCGCAGCAGTGCGACGATCTCGACGCTCGCGGCCCCGCGGGACTCGAGGTTCTGCTTGAGCCACGACAGCGTCAGACCGGAGTCGATGATGTCCTCGACGATGAGGACGTCGCGCCCGTGCAGGTCCGTGTCGAGGTCCTTGAGGATGCGGACGACACCGGACGACTTCGTGCCGGAGCCGTACGACGACACCGCCATCCAGTCCATGCGGGCCTGCATCTTGAGGTGGCGCGAGAAGTCCGCCATCACCATGACGGCACCCTTGAGGACACCGACGAGCAACGGGTCGCGCCCCGCGTAGTCGGCGTCGACCACCGCGGCGAGCTCGGCGAGCTTGTCGTCGATCTGCTCGGGGGTGAAGAGGACTTCGGACAGGTCTGCCTGGACGTCGGAGAGTTCCACCACCCCAGCCTAACCGGCGGTGAAGGCCAGCCGGTCGCCCGATCGCGACGCCTGCACGCCCGGCAGGTCGATCGGGCCCTGCCCACTCCAGTCGGTGACGAGCCGGCACACCTCGAGCGTCTGCACGCGGGACAGCGTCACGCCGAACTCGCTCTCCACCGCGAGCCGCACGAGTCGCTGCCGGAGCGCCGGCGGGTTGGCCCGGAGCTCCCGCACCGACAGCGAGATGCCGGCCTCGGAGTGCTCGGCGAGGTCCTCCGCCATCTCCTCGGCGAAGTGGTCGAGCGCGGCCGAGTCCTCGCGGAGCTGGTCGGCGGTGCGGGCGAGTGCCTCGGGCACACCGGCGCCGAGCTCCCGTTCGAGCGCGGGCAGGAGCACGGTCCGGACCCGGACGCGCGCGTACGCCGGGTCCTCGTTCTGCGGGTCGTCCCACGGGGCGAGTCCGGCCGCGGCGCACGCCTGCCGCGCGGTGTGCCGCCGCAGGCCGAGGAGCGGTCGCCCGTACGCCGGGCCCGCACCGCGCCGCGACAGCGGCGCCATCCCGGACAGCGAGTCCGGCCCGCTCCCGCGGGCGAGCCCGAGGAGCACCGACTCGGCCTGGTCGTCGAGAGTGTGGCCGAAGAGCACCAGGGGCGACCCGACGTCGGACGCGACGAGCGCGATCGACGCGTGCCGCGCCTCCCGGGCCGCCGCCTCCGGACCACCAGCGGAACCGACGGCGACCCGACGGAGGGTCACCGGTGCGAGTCCCAGCTCCGACGCCTGCCTGGAGGCGCGGCTCGCCACCGCCTCGGACCCCGCCTGGAGCGCGTGGTCGACGATGACCGCGCCGGCGCGCAGTCCCTGCTTGGGCGCCTCGAACGCGGTCGCCGCGGCGAGCGCGAGCGAGTCCGGACCGCCGCTCAGCGCGACGAGCACGAGGTCCCCGGGGCGGACCACGGACGTCTCGAGCGCCTGCGCGAGCAGGACGCGGACCGCACGCCGGGTGTCGGCGACCGCAGGATCCAGCCGGGGACGCGGAGAGTTCACCCGGTAACGTTAGCCGCGCTTTCCCGCCAACCGACAGACCAGGAGCACACATGGCCGCGTACGACGTCGTCGTCGAGATCCCCAAGGGCAGCCGCAACAAGTACGAGGTGGACCACGAGACCGGTCGCGTCTACCTCGACCGCGTGCTGTTCACCTCGTTCGTGTACCCGACCGACTACGGCTTCTTCGAGAAGACCCTCGCGGACGACGGTGACCCGGTGGACGCACTCCTGCTCCTCGAGTACCCGACGTTCCCCGGCGTGGGCGTCAAGGTCCGCCCGGTCGGCGTCTTCAAGATGAGCGACGAGGCGGGCAACGACGCGAAGGTCCTCGTCGTCCCGGCGAAGGACCCGCGTTGGGCCCACATCCAGGACATCTCGGACGTCGACGAGCAGACGAAGGCCGAGATCGCGCACTTCTTCGAGCGCTACAAGGACCTCGAGCCGAACAAGTGGGTCAAGGCCGAGGGCTGGGGCGACGCCGCCGAGGCCGAGGCGATCGTCACGGCCGGCCAGGCCGCGTACGTGCCCGCCGGTCACTGACGCCCGGGCGTTCGCGCCCCGCAACGCACAACGCGCCCCGTTCCGACGGGGCGCGTTGTGCGTTCGGGGGTGCGGTCGGCCTAGAGCGAGCCGCTCGGTCGGGCCACGTAGGGCAGGAGCTGCCCGGGGGTCCAGATCGCCCGCTCGAGCACGCCGCGCTGCGGGTTCGCCGCCTCGACCATCATCCCGTTGCCGGTGTAGATCGAGTCGTGGTACGCCTCGTTGACGGTCCCGTTGTACGAGTAGAAGAGGATGTCGCCGGGCTGCCGCTCGGACATCGGCACGAGCCGGCCGATCGACTTGAAGTAGTTGTACTGCCAGACGACGTTGTGGCCGCCGGTCGCGATGCCCTGCGAGCTGTAGGCCATCATCACGAGCCCGGAGCAGTCCCAGGTGTTCGGGCCCGCGCCGCCGAAGACGTACGCGTCGCCGATCTGTGCCCGGGCGAAGGCGATCGCGCCCGCCGCCTTCGAGGGGGTGCTCGGCGCGGTCGGGGTGGTCGGCGTGCTCGGCTTCGACGGGGTGGTCGGCGTGCTCGGCTTCGACGGGGTGGTCGGCGTGCTCGGCTTCGACGGGGTCGTGGGCGTGCTCGGCTGGGTGCCCGTCCCGGAACCGCCGCCGGTGCTCGGCTGGGTCCCGGTGCTCGGCTGCGTGCCCGTGCTGCCGCCAGTGCTCGGCTGCGTGCCCGTGCTCGGCTGGGTCCCGGAGCCGGTCGGCGCCGTGCCCGTCGTCGTCCCGGAACCCCCGGTGTTCGACGCGAGCTCCGCCTCGGACCGCTTCGCCTGCTGGGCGGTCCAGTACGCGGCCTCGGTGGCGACGCTCGTGCCCTTGAGGTAGGCGAGCTGCTGCAGCACCTCGTGCTGCTGGGCCTGCTCCTTCTGCACACGGGCCTGGGCCGACGCCGCGGTGTCGTTCGCCTCGGCGAGGGCGGACTTCGTCTCGTCCGTCGCCTTCGCGAGGGCCTTCGTCGCGGCGGACTGCTGCGCGGCGATCGAGTCGACGGTGTTCTGGTCCGCACGGGCCTGGGCGAGCACGGTCGCGGAGCGCTCCGACAGGTGGGACATCGTGCCGACCCGGTAGAGCAGGTCCTTCGAGTCCTGCGCGTCGATGAGCATCGCCGTGGACAGGTCGCCTCCGCCGGTCCGGGACAGCTCGACGACGAGCCCGGCGACCTGCTGCGCGGAGGCGTCCGCCGTGCGCTTCGCCCGCTTCGCCTGCGCGCTGAGGTCGTCGAGCGTCGACTGCGCCTCCTGCTGCTGGGACGACGCGAGGGCGTACGTCTGTCCCGCTCGCAGCTCGGCGACCTGGGCGCTGTCGGCGGCGTCCTGCAGCGTCTGCAGCCGCGTGCTCAGCTCGTCGACCGTGGACTGGGCCTCGGCGGTGTCCGCCTTCGCCGCGCGCACGTCGTCCCAGCTCGGGGCCGACGGCGCCGCCTGGGCGGGACCGGCGACCACGACGGAGAGACCGATCCCGAGGACGGCCACCACCGCGATCCCCGAGGACAGGGTGCGAGCGGTCTGCTTCATGCTTCGGTCAACGCCTCCCGGCGGCGCACGTGTTCATACCGAGATCCCCCGCGCTGCCATGAAGGGGACCGGGTCGACGGCGGAACCGTTCACCCGGGTCTCGAAGTGGAGGTGGCAGCCCGTCGACCAGCCGGTCGAGCCGACCTTGGCGATCTGCTGCCCAGCCGTGACGTGCTGACCGACCGACACGAGGGTGCCGCCGTCGACGATGTGCCCGTAGGCCGTCGAGATGCCGCCGCCGTTGTCGATGACGACCTCGTTGCCGTAGCCGCCGCCGTTCGCGGCGAACGTCACCGTGCCGGACGCCGCCGCGTAGATCGGGGCGTAGCAGGCGGGCGCGAGGTCGACGCCGGCGTGCAGCGCGTAGTTCTTCGTGTACGGGTCGAGCCGGTAGCCGTAGGGGCTCGTCTGGTAGCCACCCGTCGGCCGGACCCAGCCGGACGCGTTCGGCGACCCGCCGCCGGTGCCGCCCTGCTGCGTCTGCGCCGCCTTCGCCGCGGCCGCCGCGATCCGGGCGAGCCGGGCCTTCTCGACCTGGACGCCCTTGACGTAGCGCGCCTCGACGTTCTTCTCGCTCGTGGTCAGCAGGGTGAGCTGCGCTTCGAGCCGTTCCTTGTTGTCCGCCTGGGCGTCCACCGAGGCCTGCGCCTGGTCGGCGGCGGTCTGGGCCGCCCGCATCTTCTCCTGCGCCTGGTCGGCCAGGTCCCCCAGGGCCTCCTTGGCGCGGTCCGCCTTGTCGGCGAGCCCCTGCGCCACACCGCGGTCCTGCGACGCCTGCGCGTAGATGCCGTCGGCCTGCTCGCTGAGCTTCGACATCGCGCCGAGCTCGTAGAGCAGGTCACCCGACTTGGTGGGGTGCGTGAGGATGTCGGTCGTGACGTCGTTCGCGCTCGCCCGCCCGAGCTGCGCCGCGAGCTGACCGGCCTGCGCCTCGGACGCCGTCGCGGTCTGCTCGGCGTCGTCCGCCTGGGACTGCAGCTTCTTCTGGGTCAGGGTCGCGTCGTCGTACTTCGTCTGCGCGGTCTGGTAGGCGGTGCCCGCGGCCTCGGCCGACTTCTGTGCCGCGGAGGCCTTCGCCGTGAGGTCCGCGATGAGCCCCTTGATCTGGGTCACCTTCGCCTGCTGGGCCGACTTCGACGCCTTGGCCTTCTCGACGTCCGACCAGCTCGGGTACGACGCCGCGCTGGCCGAGGACACCGGCGCGAGGGCCGCCAGGGTGCCGGCGGTGAGCGCGACGGCAACCGCGGCGGCGATGACGCGGCGGCGGGGACGGGGACGGGGTGACAGCGAGTGTGAGGTCGACATACATCTCGATTTCGTAACAGCGCGGCAAGGCTCACGCACGTAACACTGTTAACAAGCGCAACAGTAACAACAGGTGTCGCACCCGCACACCCCCTCGCACGAGGGGTACGGGACCGACGACGATGCTCCCACCGGAGGATCGACAGCACGAATCGGGGCCTGCTGCCCCACGGTGAGTGAAGCCCTGCGGACCGGGCCCGCCCCCACGACACGCCGGGGATTCCGCGGCGGAGCGCCTCGATTTGTGAAACCTGCGGGGCATCCGTATGCTTGTCCATCGGTAGCGCGAAGCACCGCTTGCGGCCCTATCGTTTAGTGGCCTAGGACACCGCCCTTTCACGGCGGCAGCACGGGTTCGAATCCCGTTGGGGTCACTCTTCGCAGAGTGAGCAAGCAAGCAGAGCGAGACCGGCAAGACAGTAATTCAACATGGCCCTGTAGCGCAGTTGGTTAGCGTGCCGCCCTGTCACGGCGGAGGTCGCGGGTTCAAGTCCCGTCAGGGTCGCCACGGCTGGATAGCTCAGTTGGTAGAGCGTTCGACTGAAAATCGAAAGGTCCACGGATCGATGCCGTGTCCAGCCACCGGTGAAGGCCCCCTGCTTCGGCAGGGGGCCTTTTCCGTTGTCGGAACGGTGTGACGCCGGTCACCGCGACCGTGTCCAGGAGGCGCGGTGCGGGTCGGACCCGCACCGCGCCTCCTGGGACGGACGGCTAGGCCTCGCGGGTCTTCGGGCTGCTGTCCTCGGTCTTCGCCGGGTCACGCTCGATGACCGAACCGAGGGCGTCGTCGATGCGCGACAGCAGTTCCTCGGGGATCGTCACCCCGGCCGCGCCGGCGTTGTCGTGCACCTGCTCCGGACGCGAGGCGCCGATGATCGCGGACGCCACGTTCTCGTTCTGCAGCACCCAGGCCACGGCGAGCTGGGCCATCGACAGGTCGAGCTCGTCGGCGATCGGCCCGAGCTGCTGGACGGCCGAGAGCACCTCGTCGCGCATGAACCGCTCGATCATCTTCGCGCCGCCCTTGTCGTCGGTGGCGCGTGACCCCTCCGGCAGCGGCTGGCCGGGCTGGTACTTGCCGGTCAGGACACCCTGCGCGATCGGCGACCAGACGATCTGCGAGATCCCGAGCTCCTCGGACGTCGGGACGACCTCGCCCTCGATGACGCGCCAGAGTGCCGAGTACTGCGGCTGGTTCGAGATGAGCTGGACGCCGAGGTCGTCGGCGAGCTCGTGTCCCGCGCGGAGCTGCTCGGCGGTCCACTCGCTCACGCCGATGTAGAGCGCCTTGCCCTGGCGGACGACGTCCGCGAACGCCATCATCGTCTCCTCGAGCGGCGTCTCGTAGTCGAAGCGGTGCGCCTGGTAGAGGTCGACGTAGTCGGTCTGCAGCCGCTCGAGCGAACCGTTGATCGACTCGAGGATGTGCTTGCGGCTGAGACCGGTGTCGTTGTGCCCCTTGGGTCCGGTCGGCCCGAACACCTTCGTGGCGATCTCGAGGGACTGGCGCCGCTCCCCCTTCAGCGCCTCGCCGAGGACGGTCTCGGCGCCGGTGTTGGCGTAGACGTCGGCGGTGTCGAACGTCGAGATGCCGACGTCGAGCGCTGCCCGGACGCAGGCGATCGCGGCGTCGTTCTCGACCTGGGAGGCGTGGGTGAGCCAGTTGCCGTAGGTGATCTCGGAGACCTTGAGGCCCGAGTTGCCGAGGTAGCGGTACTCCATGTGCGTGTCACTCCTGTCGTGGGACGCGTCGGTGCGGCCCGAACCGTGACGGTAGTCCTCGTGACCTCCGTGCGGACCGGTGACTGTACGCTGATGTTTCAGGAGTGACGGGGAACGACGAAACCCCGGCGATGTGGCCTGGGCCAGGGATCGTTCCGGGGTCTTCGTCGTCAACGGTAGCAGATGGGTCAGTGATGCAGGAAGACGAACTCGCGCGCTTGATCACGGCCGACCGGCTCGGATCGTACGCGGAGCGGATGAGGACCACGACCGGTGCGTTGCGCCTCTACGAGTGGAACATGCGAGCCGCGGCATCGGTCATGGAGCTCACCGGCATCGTCGAGGTGGTCGCTCGCAACGCACTCGACCGAGAACTCCGCGTCTGGGCGGCGGGCCGCACCCGAGCGCCGTGGTTCGACGTCGTACCGCTCGATGCCCGCGGAAGTGCTGACCTGGACAAGGCGCGGGCACGAGCGAGTCGCAACGGACGTCTCGTCGAAGTCCACGGCCGGGTGATCGCCGAGCTCACCTTCGGGTTCTGGCGGTACCTCGTCGAGTCGCGGTACCACACGTCGCTCTGGGTGCCGGATCTGCACCGGTCCTTCCCGTACGGCCCGAACAACCTCCGCGTGCGGCGAAGCGAAGTGACGCGGCGACTGCAGCAACTGCACTTCGTGCGGAACCGCGCTGCGCACCACGAACCGATCCACGCGCGTGACCTGCAGCGGGACCACGACTACGCGCTCGAACTGCTCGGCTGGATCAGTCCGCACGCGGAATCCTGGGCACGGGACACCACCTCGCTCCGAGCCGTGCTCCGCGCCCGCCCTGACGGGTAGGTGCAGGATCGAGGGAGTGCGGCACGCAGCGGTGCCGCCGGGAGCGAAGGAGCGTCCATGTCGGGAGCGAGCGTGCTGTTCATCGGCGGCAGCGGGGTGATCAGTGCCTCCTGTGTCCGCGAAGCCGCCGAGCAGGGGTTCGACGTCACCGTGCTCAACCGGGGGACCACCGGGGGCAGGCCGATCCCGGAGGGTGTGACGCGCCTCCAGGCCGACGTCTCGGACCGGAGCGCCCTGGCGGACGCGATCGGTGACCGCCACTGGGACGTCGTCGTGAACTGGATCGCCTTCACGCCCGACCAGGTGCAGGCCGACGTCGAGTTCTTCGCCGGGCGGACGAGGCAGTACGTGTTCATCTCGTCGGCCTCGGCGTACCAGACCCCGGCGACGCACCTGCCGATCACCGAGTCGACGCCGCTGAAGAACCCGTACTGGCAGTACTCGCGGGACAAGATCGCGTGCGAGGAGCTGCTGATGGCCGCCTACCGCGAGCAGGACTTCCCGGTCACGATCATCCGACCGTCGCACACCTACGACGAGACCAAGCTGCCGCTCACGGGCGGGTGGACCGCCGTCGCGCGGATGCGTGCCGGCAAGCCGATCATCATCACCGGTGACGGCTCGTCGCTGTGGACCCTCACGCACAGCCGGGACTTCGCGGTCGGGTTCACGGGGCTGCTCGACAACGCGTCGGCGATCGGGGAGCCGTTCACCATCACGAGCGACGAGGCGCCGACCTGGAACGCCATCGCGCACGAGATCGCGGCCGCCGCGGGGGTGGACGACCTGCGGATCGTGCACGTGCCGGCTGATGCCATCAACGCCGTGGACCCGGAGTGGGGTGCGGCGCTCCTCGGCGACAAGGCGAACTCGTCGGTCTTCGACAACAGCAAGGTCCGGTCGCTCGTGCCCTGGTACCGGCCGCGGACCCCGTACCGGCAGGGTGTCCGCGAGGTCATCGCCTGGTACGAGGCGCACCCGGAGGAGCAGGTGGTCGACGAGCGGCTCGACGGGCTGATGGACGAGCTGGCGGCGCGCTGGGCGGTGTGAGTCGCGGGGCGCTGCGGCGCCGCCGTGCTTGGTGAGCAGAAATGGTCGGGTGCCCTGGGGCGACCCGACCATTTCTGCTCACGAAGCGCGCGCGTCAGGCGCGCGCGGCCAGCACCTCGGCGAGGGCGCCGATCGCGAGGCGCACCTCGTCGTCGGTCACGACGAGCGGCGGCGCGAAGCGGATCGTCGACCCGTGCGTGTCCTTCACGAGGACGCCCCGGTCGGCCATGTCGTGCGCGATCTCCTTGCCGGTGCCGAGCGCGGGGTCGATGTCGATCCCGGCCCAGAGTCCGGCGACCCGGTGCGACACGACGCCGTTCCCGACGAGGTCGTCGAGGAGCCCGCGCAGCAGCGGTTCGCCGTCGAGCGCCCGCTGCTGGAACGTGCCCTCGTCGAGCATCGCCACGACCTCGGACCCGACGGCCGCCGCGAGCGGGTTCCCGCCGAAGGTGGAGCCGTGCTCGCCCGGGCGCAGCACACCCAGCACGTCGCGCCGACCGACCACGGCGGACACGGGGACGATGCCGCCGCCGAGCGCCTTGCCGAGCGTGATGAGGTCCGGCGTGACCCCGACGCGCTGCACGGCGAGGGTGTGGCCGGTGCGTCCGAGCCCGGACTGGATCTCGTCGGCGACGAACAGCGCGCCGAACTCGTCGCAGATCGTGCGGACGTCGGGCAGGTAGGACTCCGGCGGGATGACGACCCCGCCCTCGCCCTGGATCGGCTCGAGCAGCACGGCGACGACGGTCTCGTCCATCGCCTCGCGGAGGGCGGCCGCGTCGCCGTACGGCACGGTGCGGAACCCGGGCGTGAACGGCCCGAAGTCGTCGTGCGCCGACGGGTCGTCCGAGAAGGAGATGATCGTCGTGGTGCGGCCGTGGAAGTTCCCCGAGGCGACGATGATCGTGGCGCGCTCGGCGGGGACGCCCTTGACGCGGTAGCCCCAGGCACGGGAGACCTTGATCGCGGACTCCACCGCCTCGGCACCGGTGTTCATCGGCAGGACCATGTCGGTGTCCGTGAGCGCGGCGAGCGCCGACGCGAACGGTCCGAGGCGGTCGTTCACGAACGCCCGCGACGTCAGGGTGACGCGGTCGAGCTGCGCTCGGGCGGCGTCGAGGAGCCGCGCGTTGCCGTGCCCGAAGTTCACTGCGGAGTACGCGGCGAGGCCGTCGAGGTAACGCTTGCCGTCGACGTCCGTCACCCACGCGCCGTCTCCCGATGCGATGACGACCGGCAGCGGGCTGTAGTTGTGGGCGAGCGAACGGTCCTCGACGGCGAGCGCCGCGGCGGTGCGGGACCCGAGGGAGGTGGACATCAGCGTGCCACCGAGGTCCCGGTGCCGACCGGGTGCAGGTCGAGCGTGCAGCACTTCACGCCACCGCCGCCGAGCAGGAGCTCGGACAGGTCGACGCCGATCGGGTTGTAGCCCTTCTCCCGGAGCTGCTCCGCGAAGGTCGTGGCGCGCGAGGCGATCACGACGTTGAACCCGTCGGAGTAGGAGTTCAGGCCGAGGATCGCCGCGTCCTCCTCGGTCGCGATGATCGCGTCCGGGAAGCGCTCGCGCAGGATCGCCAGGGAGGGCTCGTCGAACGCGCTCTCGAGGTAGGCGATGTTCGACGTGCCGTCGGCGGCGGGCTCCGGGTCGAGCACGGCGATGGCGGTGTCGAGGTGGTAGAAGTTCGGGTTGATCAGCTTGAGGGTGACGACCTCGCGGCCGTAGATGCGCGCGAGCTCCTCGTGCGAGGTGCTGTCCGAGCGGAAGCCGGTGCCGGCGAAGATGGTGTTCCCGATGAGGAGGAAGTCACCCTCGCCCTCGTTCGTCTCTTCGGGCTCGGCGACGGTCAGGCCGGCGCTGCGGAACCAGTCCATGTAGGCCGGGCCCTCGGGCTGGCGCTCGGGGTACTGGAACTTCGCGCCGTACGCGACGCCGTCGAGCACGAAGCCGCCGTTGGCCGCGTAGACCATGTCCGGCAGGCCCTCGATCGGCTCGATGTACGAGATGTCGAAGCCGAGCTGCTCGTAGACGGCCACGAGGGACTGCCACTGCTCGACGGCCTTCGACGTGTCGGTCGGGTCCTCGGGGTGCATCCACGGGTTGATCCGGTAGCTGACCGTGTAGTGCGTCGGCTTGCACATGAGGATCGTGCGCTTCGTGGCGACACGGGCCGGGGTGGCGACGGACTCGGGGGCGGGTGCGGTGTTCGACATCAGTCCTCCTGGAGGGACCGGGGCCCGAGCCTGCCAGGAACCACCACTGAAGAAGAGCTCCGGTGAGATGCAGGCTCACTCACCGCAGCGGACCAGGTCGACGCCGCGTCGATCCTCGCACACACCGTCCGGGGAGTGCAGTCCCCCACTGTGCGGGTCGGTGGCACCCGTTCGGGTGACGCACGTTTCGTGCGCGGAACCCACCTGACGTGCAAGAAGTCCGCGTACCATGGGTCCAATGGATTCGCTCGACCACCGCATCCTGGATCAACTCCGGGACAACGCCCGCGCCGGCTACGGCGACATCGGGTCGGTGGTCGGGCTCTCGGCCTCCGCCGTCAAGCGTCGCGTCGACCGGCTGGTGGGCGACGGGGTGATCCAGGGCTTCACGATCAAGGTCGACCCCGCGGTCGAGGACCGTGGCACCGAGGCCTGGGTCGAGCTCTACTGCCGCGGGACGGTGTCGCCGGACGAACTCCGGACCCTGCTCGACAGCGTTCCGGAGGTCATCGACGCCGGCACGGTCACCGGCAGCGCCGACGCCGTCGTGCACATGCGGTCGAAGGACCTCTCCGCGCTCGAGGAAGCCCTCGACAAGGTCCGCCTCGCACCCCAGGTGGACCACACGCGGTCCGCCATCGTGCTCTCCAAGCTGGTCAGCCGGGAGAGCGCGTAACGTCGCGCCCGTGCGACGGACAGTGCAGGCCTGGAGGCGCGGCTCGGCCCCCACGGGTTCGCGCACGGCCCGCCGTCTGGTCGCCGCCGCGAGCGTCGCGTACGTCGCGAACTGCGCGTGGGGAACGGCCGTCGCCGTGCGGCTCGTCCGGACGAGGAAGCTGCGGGTCGTCCACCACGGCCTGTTCGTCGTCACCGCCGCGCTGACCGGCGTCGCCGCGACCACCCCGGTGTGGACCAGCGGACGATCGGCGCTGTTCCTCCTCCCCGCGCTCGTCCCGCTCGCGGTCGCGCCACGCACGGACCCGCGCTCCGGAGCACACTGGCAAGTCGCGGTCGCCGCGGCACCGTCCTACCTGGGGGCGTTGCTCGCCGGCCGCCGAGCAGGAAGGTGAGCCGTGGAGCTCTTCGAGGCGATCAGACGGCGGCGGACGACCAACGGCCCGTTCCTGCCCGACCCCGTGTCCCCCGAGCACCAGCGGCTGCTGATGGAGCTCGCCGGCCGGGCCCCGTCGCAGCTCAACAGCCAGCCGTGGCGGTTCGTCCTCGTCGAGGAGCGCGACACGATCGACCGCGTCGCCGAGATCAGCGGCTCGTCGATGACCCGCACCATGGCCGAGGGCACCTTCTTCGAGCGGTACAAGCCGTACTTCCGGTTCTCGCAGGCCGAGATGGACGCCCGGCGCGACGGCATGCTGTTCGACAAGCTCCCCGGTCCGCTCAAGCCCTTCACGAAGCAGGTGTTCACGAAGCGCGGCCAGCTGCTCATGAACACCCTGCGGGTGCCGCACACCCTCGGTGAGGAGAACCGGAAGCTCGTCGCCGGGTCGCCGCTGCTGCTCGGGGTGCTGCTCGACCGGCACGAGTACCGGAAGGAGGAGCTCTCGGGCTTCTACTCGGTGTTCAGCATGGGCGCGGCGATGGAGAACATCTGGCTCGCCACCACCGAGCTCGGCCTCGGGATCCAGTTCGTGTCGTTCCCGATGGAGACCCCGGGCGCCTGGGAGGAGATCGAGGGCCTGCTGCACGTGCCGGACTCCCTCGAGCTGATGGCCGTCTACCGGATCGGGTACCTGCCGCCCGAGCGCCGGCGTCCCGCGATCGACTGGACGTCGAGCGAGCGGAAGCGCCCGTCGCAGTACGTGTTCCGCGGGACCTGCGACACCCCGCAGCAGGGATGGGACGACGCGCCCGTCGCCCCGCACATCGAACCGGAGGCGACCCCCTCGTGACCGACAGCCGACCCACGCAGGCCGCGCCGCGCCTCCCGGACCACGCCCCGGGACTGACGGGCCGCCCCTGGATCTCGCAGGACTGGCTCGACGTCGTCTTCGTGCACTGGCGCGTCGACGTGTCGGCGGTGGCGCAGCTGCTGCCCGCCGGGACCCGGCCGGACACCCTCACGGCGGACGGCACCGACGACGGGGCGACCACGTGGGTCGGCCTCATCGGGTTCCGGTTCGAGGACACCCGGTTCCCGCCGATCCCGACGGGGAGGATCGGGGACTTCGTCGAGGTGAACGTCCGCGTCTACACGATCGACGACCAGGGACGACACGGCGTGGTCTTCCTGTCGCTCGACGCCGGCAAGCTCCTGCCGACGATCGGCGCGCGCGTCGCGACCGGTCTGCCGTACTGGTGGGCCGATGCCGAGACGCGGAGCGGCGACGGCCGCGTCGGGTACGCGATGCGGCGACACGGGACGCACCTGCGGTCGCTCGTCGACGTGCGGATCGGAGCAGCGGTGACGGAGCCGACGGCCCTCGAGACCTTCCTGACCGCACGGTGGGGCATGCACGTGCACCGAGCCGGCCGGACCCGGTTCTGGCCGAACGAGCACGAGCCGTGGCCGCTCCACCGAGCCTCGGTCGTGTCGCTGCGGGACGACCTGATCGGGGCGGCCGGGCTCCCGTTCGGGCTGGCCTCGCTCGAACCGGACTCGGTGCTCTACTCGCCGGGGGTCACGACGCGCTTCGGTCGGGGGCGCTGAGCGGCGGCGCCACCGCTGCCCGCTCGGCGACGGCGAACTGCACGACGGCCATCACCACGGCGAGGGCCGCGAAGAGCGATCCCGGGCCGATCCAGACCGCCGCGAGACGATCCGGTACGGCGGGGACCGTGAACCCCGCGACGGACAGGCCCGTGCACACCACGGCGACGACCACCGACGCCCACGCCACGAGCAGTCGGTCGACACGGGGCACCGACCGGGCCGAGCGGAACGTCATCGGGATCCAGCCCACCGCCCCGAAGAGCACGCCGAACGGGAGACCGACGACGAGGCTGCCGGTCGCGACGATCGCTGCCGTCGTCACCCCGACCGTCATCCGGACGACGTGCAACCGCCAGGACGCCGTCGTGGTCTGCTCGTCGTGGGCCGACCACCCGGCGGCGGCCAGGGCGATCGCCCCCGCGGTGACGACGGCCGCGCTCGCCACCGCGGCGACCGCGCCGAGTGGCTCCCCGAAGCGGGCGGCGGCGAGGACGAACAGCGCCGCCAGGAGCAGCAGCAGGACCGGGAGCGTCCAGACCTCGTGACGTCGTGTCGGGGTGCTGAGGACCCAGCCGGGTGGCGGCGTCTCCTCGGCGGTGTCCTCGTCACGGGTCTGCACGAGCCCATCATGCTCGTGGCCGACGCCACCCGCATCCGTCCGGGGGACGTCGGCTGGGTGGGGTCGGTGGTCACCGTCGGTAGAACGGGAGTCATGACACGTGTGGCAGTGGTGACCGGTGGTTCGGCTGGACTCGGACGGGCGACGGTGCGGGAGCTCGCCGCGCGGGGGTGGGACGTGGCCGTGCTCGCGCGGGGGCGGGACGGGGTCGACGCCGCGGTCGCCGAGGTCGAGGCAGCCGGCCGACGCGGGCTCGCGCTCGTGGCGGACGTGGCCGACCGCGAGGCCGTCGAGGCAGCGGCGGACCGGGTCGAACAGGAGCTGGGCCCGATCGACCTCTGGGTGAACGGCGTCATGGTCGGCGTGTTCGGTCGGTTCCTGGACACCGCCCCAGAGGACTTCGAGCGGGCACTGCACGTCACCTACCTCGGCTTCGTGAACGGCACCCGGGCCGCACTGTCCCGGATGGTGCCGCGCGACCGCGGTCAGGTCGTCCAGGTCGGTTCGGCGCTGGGGTTCCGCGGCATCCCGCTGCAGGCCGCGTACTGCGGCGCGAAGCACGCGATCGTCGGGTTCACCGAGTCGGTCGTCTCCGAGCTCCTCGAGCAGGGCAGCAGGGTGCAGGTCTCCCGCGTCGACATGCCGGCGCTCAACACCATCCAGTTCCAGTGGGTGAAATCGAAGCTGCTGCACCAGCCGCAGCCGGTCGCGCCGATCTACCAACCGGAGGTCGGCGCACGGGCGATCGCCACCGTCGCCGAGCGGCCCCGTCGACGCACGTGGGTCGGGGAGTCGACCGTCTACACGATCCTCGGCAACCGGATCAGCGGCCGGTTCGCCGACTGGTACGCCGCGAAGACCCTGGTCTCCGGGCAGCAGGCCCCGGCGAAGGACGGCGCGGCGATCGGCGTGAACCTGTACGAGCCGGTGCCGGGTGACCACGGGGCGCACGGGGTGTTCGACGACACCGCGCACGCCTGGTCGCCGCAGACCTGGTGGGTGGAGCACCGACGTCTCGGGAACGGGATCGTCGGTGCGGTGCTGGCGGGGGCAGCCGGTGCGGTCGCCCTGGCAGCGGGACGACGACGATGACGGCGCGGGCGTCGGCGCGCGGCCGTCGTCGCGGTACCGGTGTCGAGGCGTTCCGCGCCGCCGTGGGCGTCGGGCACGCCGTCCGGGCGGGCCGGGGCGGCGGGCAGCCCGTGCTCGACGCCGTGCTCGCCGTGCGGCAGGTCGTCCAGGCGGCACTCGTCGCGCGCGCCGGGACCTCCGACGCGCACACGGTCAGCGCGGTCGTGGACACGGTGCACGGTGCACGGTCTGACGATGGTGCCGCTGGCCGTCGTCGGGCACAAGCGACGGTTCGCGCTCGGCCAGCTCGGGATCGCGCTGGTCCTGGTCGTCGCCGAGTGCGCCGCCGTGGGCACCGGGCGCCGGACGGACCGCGGCGGTCGGTAGCGCACCGGGTCGGCCGGGATGCGCGGGCTGTCGCTGGTCGCCCACGGAGCGCGGCGTAGCGTCCGGGACATGAGCGACAAGGAACAGACCGAGCCCGTCATGGACGGCGCCACCGAGGCCACGAACCACGAGAAGCTGCGCGGCCTCATCGAGCAGGTCGACCACGACCACGCGGGCGAGGGTGCCGGCGCGATGGCCGACCACCTCCGCGACCGGATGGACGAGACGGGCGTCGTGGACGAGGAAGCCGGCGACACCGAGGACTGACGCGTGCACGCCGGGCGATCGCGCAGTGTCGCGCTCGCCCGGCGGAGCCGTCGGACCGTACCGTCGGCTCAGGCGAGGTGCGCGCGGAAGGTGCGCAGTGCCTCCAGGTCGGCGGTGTCGAGTCCCGAGCGCTCGACGAACCGCTCGACGTCGAACCCGTCGAGCGCCGCGCGGAAGGCACCCTCGACCGTGGTGCCGTGCTCTGCGCAGAGCGCCTCGATCCTCCCCTCGGTCGACGGGACGCCGATGGAGGCGAGCAGGGCCGGGGCGTTGTCGACGGTGACGAGGTGGTCGGCGACGATGGCCTCGGGTTCGACCCCCGCGATCGTCAGCAGGGCGAGCGCGACGATCCCGGTGCGGTCGCGTCCGCCCGCGCAGTGGAACAGGACGCCGCCGGGTTCGGCGCGCGCGATCGCACGCAGCGCCCAGCCGGTGCGTTCGGGCAGCTCGGCGAGGTGCGGGCCGTAGTACAGCGGTGTACCGACGAGCCCGGTCTCCCAGTACGCCTGCCAGAAGACCGGCGCAGCATCGAGCCCGTCGTGGTCGATGACCACGGTGGTGAGCCAGTCCGGCCGGGCGCCGGTGTCCTTCTCGGTCTCCCACGGTGCGCGCAGGTCCACCACCGTGCGGACCCCGGCGTCGTGCAGCGACCGCCAACCGTCGGAGGTCAGTCGGTCGACGCTCTCGGACCGGAAGACGCGCCCGGACGGGGTCGTGCCGCCGTCCACCTGGGGGAGCCCGCCGAGGTCACGGGCGTTGTGCAACCCGTCGGCGTGCAGGGTGCGGTCGACGTCAGACATGCAGCTCCGCGAAGTCGGGATCGAGGTCGCCGAAACGGTGCGCGGTGATCGACACCGTCTGTTCGCGGAGGAACGGCAGCATCTCGATCATGCCGGCCTCGACCACGGGGGCGTCGTGGATCGCCACGTCGACACCGGCGCCGAGGGCTTCCTCGAGCGCGAGCGGGTCGCCGCCGATCAGCCGGATCCGCGCACCGGGGCCGCCGAAGGCGGTGTGCGTCGGACGGTCCTGCCCCTGAGCGAGCACCGCCTCGAGCGCGTCCTGCGGGGCGTCGTCGCCCGAGGACCAGTCCGGCCGGAACAGGTCGCCCGTGGTCGCGCGGCGGAGGAACTCGTCGTCCGACTCGACGAGGTGGTCGACGACGCGGAGCGGCGAACGGCTCGAGGCGAGGAGCTGCGTGAGCGGTCCGGGGAGCGGCCGGGCCGTGCTCACGAGGAGGTCGGCACGGGCCGCGGTCGCGGCGACCAGCACCCGGACGAGGTCGCCAGCGGGAGCGCCCTCTGCGTGCCGGACGATGACGGACTGCGGGCGCCAGCGGAGCACGTTCCGCTCGACGACGAGCCCCGCCGGGTCGTGCGTCACGCCGAACTCGGACTCGCGGGCACGGACGTCGCTGAGCGCACCCGCGCGGACCTGGTCGAACTCCTCGAAGGACAGCCCGCTGCGGGCGGCCTCGATGACGGCCGTGACCCGCGGCGGCAGGCCGTGCAGCTGGATGCTCTTGTGGACGGTGCGGGGCGTGGGTTCCCACCGTCCGAGCGTCGCGACGTCCATCGGTCCGCCCGGCTTCGTGCCGGTGCCGACGGACGAGCGCTTCCACCCGCCGAACGGCTGCCGGCCGACGACCGCACCGGTGGTGCCGCGGTTGACGAACAGGTTGCCGGCGCGGACCCCGGCGATCCAGTCCGCGACCTCGTCGGGGTCGAGGGAGTGGATGCCGGCGGCGAGACCGTGGTCCGTGTCGTTCTGGATCGCGACGGCCTGGTCGAGGGTCTCGGCGCGCATGACGCCGAGCACCGGCCCGAGGTGTTCGGTCCGGTGGAAGTCGCTGCCCGGGCGCACGCCGTCGCGGATGCCCGGCGACCACAGTCGTCCGGAGTCGTCGAGCGGGACGGGCTGCACGAGCCAGGACTCCCCCGGCGCGAGCTCGGTCAACCCGGCGCGCACCGTGCCCTCGGGTTCGGCGATGAGCGGCCCCATCTGCGCGGACGGGTCGTCCGGCCAGGCGACGCGCAGGGTGCGGGTTGCGTCGACGAGCTGCCGACGGAACCGTTCGCTGTCGCCGACGGACCCGACGAGGACCACGAGCGAGCACGCCGAGCGCTGCTGTCCGGCGCGTCCGAAGGCCGACCGGACGACGTCCTGCACGGCGAGGTCGAGGTCGGCGCTCGGCGTGACGACGATCGCGTTCCGCCCGCTCGTCTCGGCGGTGAGCGGCAGCCCGGCCCGCCACCAGCGGAACGATCGAGCGGTCTCCGCCGACCCGGTCAGGACGATCCGGTCGACCGTCGGGTGCGCGATGAGGTCACGGCGGAGCTGGTCGTCGTCGAGGTCGACGAGCTGGAGCAGGGAGTGCGGCACCCCGGCGTCCCAGAGGACGTCGGCGAGCACCGCGCCGGACCGCTCGGCCTCGGGCGCGGGCTGCAGGACGACCCCGCTGCCGGCGGCGAGGGCGGCGACCACGCCCGCGGCCGGGTTCGCGACCGGGGCGCTCCACGACGACACCACCACGGTGAGCCGGGGCGGCACGTACCGGGCGCCGTCGCCGTCGAGCACGGCCAGCCGCCGGGCGCTGTCGGCGGCGTGGTGGGCGGAGTCGATCGCGGCGCTCACGTCGGAGTCGGCCTCGGCGAGGGTCGTGCCCGTCTCCGCCGCTGCCACCTCGACGAGGTCCGCACGCCGCGTCTCGAGCTCGTGCGCGATGAGGTCGAGGAGCTCGGCGCGGTCGGACGGGTCCTGTCGTCCCCAGTTCACGCCGGCCTGCGCGGTCCGGGCGACGATGCGCTCGAGCTTCGAGCGGTCGGCGACCCTCGCACCGCGGATGGTCTGGGCGCCGAGCTTCGACCGCGGTACGCGGCGGAGCACGTCCGTCGCCCACGCACGGTTGGCCGCGGTCGACGGATCGGTGTCCGGCGCGTTCGCGAAGGCGTCCCGGTGCACGGGTTCGCCGATCGGGGCGCGGCGGTCCTGCGTCCGGTGGGTGGCCGGCACCGGATCCGTTGCGTCGAGGGCCGTGACCGCCGCGAGCCACCGGCCGCGTTCGCGCTCGAAGACGCGCTCGTCGTGGCCGATGTCGGCGGCGCCGGCGACGAAGCCGTCACCGCTGGCGCTCTCCTGCAGCCGCCGGGCGAGGTACGGGATCGCCGAGTCGAAGTGGTCGGGGTGCACGACCGGCGCGGCGAGCAGCACCGGACCGACGTCGGCGCGGACGGCGTCGAGGTGGCCTGAGGCCATCCCGAGCAGCACCGCGACGTGCACGCCGTCGGTGACCCCGCGGCGACCGGCGAGGGTCCACGCCGTCGCGAGCGTGAAGAGGTTGTGGCTCGCGACGCCGATCCGGACCGCGTCGATACGCTCCGGCGTGAGCGCGGCATCGAGCAGCCGGAGGTACGCGGTGTCGGTCTCGACCTTCGAGCCCCACGTGGCGAGGGGCCACCCGTGCAGGACCGCGTCGACCCGCTCCGTGGCGAGGGACGCCCCCTTGACGAGCCGGACCGTGATCGGTGCGCCGCCGCGGGCACGTCGCTGCTGGGCCCAGGCGGTCAGGGACTCGAGGGCGCCAGCGGTGTCGGGCAGGTACGCCTGCAGCACGATCCCGGCTTCGAGCCCGAGGAACTCGTCGCGGTCGAGCAGGGTGCGGAAGGCGGCGAGGGTGACGTCGAGGTCGCGGTGGTCCTCGGCGTCGAGCGTCACGGACTTCGCCACCGGCGACCCCGCGGCGAGGCGGTACAGCGGCACCAGGCGGTCCACCACCCGTTCGACGGTCTGGTCGAAGGCCCACGGGGACAGCTGCGGCACGACCGAACGCACGCCGATCGACACCTGGTCGACCTCGTCACGGGCCAGCAGGTCCATCGTCCCCTGCAGCCGTCGGTCGCTCTCCGCGGTGCCGAGGACCGCGTCGCCGAGCAGGCGCACGTCGAGGCGCACACCGGGGCCGCCGACCTTCGCGAGCGCCGCGCCGAGCTTCGCGTCGGGCGCGTCGACCACGAGGTGCCCGGCCATCCGCCGCAGGATCCGGCGCGCGGTCGGGGCAACCGCCCAGGGCGCCATCGTGGCGAACCCGCCACCGAAGGTCACCGCGCCGCGCAGGGACCAGGAGAGGAAGTCGGGGACGTCCTGGCTGACCTTCTCGAGGTTGCGCGCCACCACGCGGGGGTCCTCGGGACGGACGACCTTGTCGACCAGACCGCGGGTGAAGTCGAGCCCCTGTCCGTCCCGCAGGGCCTCGGACAGGCGCACGGCACCGGCGTCGGGCTTCGTCCCCGCCGACGCCGCGAGCCAGCGGCGCACGAGGGCGACGGCGTCGTCGGTGCAGTCCTGCAGTCGGGCGCTCGGCATGCTCCGATCGTATGCTGCGCCACCGACCCCACCTCGGAGCGAGCCGTGTGCCGGCGGCGAGTCATCCGAGCGGATGATCATGCCGTCGAACCGTGTCGAGGTCGATACGCTGGCGCCATGTCGATCGAGGGCGCCGAAGGCCACGACTGGGCCACGTGGGACGCCTACCACGACGTCTGGCGGCGACTCGACCGGGCACTCGACCAGGCCGTGCAGCACGGTGCCGGGATCTCGATCCCCGAGTTCGAGATCCTCATCGGGCTGCAGCGCGAGCCGGACCACCGGCTCCGCGTCCGGGACATCGCGGCCGGCATCGGCTGGGAGAAGTCGCGCGTCAGCCACCAGGTCACGCGCATGGTCGCGCGCGGGCTGGTCGAGCGTGCGGACTGTCCCACCGACGGACGGGGCAGCTGGGTGGAGATGACCCCGGTCGGCCGCCGGGCGGTGCTCGCCGGGATCCGTGCGCACACGGGAGCGCTCGAGGAGCTGTTCTGGAGGCCCGTGGGGACCGACGCCCACACGCTGCGGTCCGTCAGTGCCCGCGTCGACGACGCGATCGGCCCCGTCGAGACGGAGCCGGACACCGCGCCCTGAGACGACGACACCCCCGTCCCGGGACGGCCGGGGCGGGGGTGTGACGTTGCGTGGGGGTGTTACTTGATCTGTGCGGTGATGGTCGCGACGCCGACGAGGAGGCCGGACTTCACGGCGTCGGTCTTGAAGGTGCTGTTGAGCAGCTTC
>NZ_JBIWAG010000005.1:0-232369 GCF_044759965.1 Curtobacterium sp. NPDC098951 | reverse complement strand
CTCGTGTTTTTCTGCCCGGGCAACACCACCGCGCGGTTGTAGCCGGGGGGGGGGGGGGCCCCCCCCCCGGGGGGGGGGGCGCCCCCCCGGGGGGGGGGGGGGGGGGGGGCCCCCCCCCCCCCGCGCCTCCCGTCCGTGCGTGCGCCGGTGCGCGCGCGTGTGCGTGCACGCGGCGTGCGTGTGCCGAGACTCGGCGGTGCGGACAGTTTCGCGCCGCCGGAGCCACGAAGGTGTCCGCCGGGGCGAGACTCGGCGGCCGGAACCGGGACAGGATGGGACCATGAGCGAGCCACGCGGGCGGCAACTGCTGCCGGGACAGACCAGCCGAGTGCACGTGTACGACGTCGCGAGCCGGACGAGCCGGATCGTGTTCGAGTCGAGCACCCTGCTCGTCGAGGCGCCGAACGTGCTGCACGACGGCACCCTCGTGCTGAACGGCGGCGGCGACCTCTGGCTGCTGCGGCTCCCTGCCGACGGTGACGCCGTCGTCGACGAGACCGCACTCGTGCGCGTCCCGATGCCCGGCGTCCCCGAGATCAACAACGACCACGTGCTCGACCCCTCGGGCCCGTCCGTCGTGGTGAGTGCTCGCGACGGAGACCTGTACCGGGTGCCGGTGCCGGCCGGGGGAGCGGCGGCGACCCTCACCGACGTCACCACCGCCCTGCCGGTCGTCCGGAAGTTCTACCTGCACGGCATCTCGCCGGACGGGGAGACCCTCGCGGCGATCGTCGGGGAGCGCACCGAGGAGGGCGTCTGGACCACCGACGTCGCCCTCGTCGACCCCGCCACCGGGGACCCGACGTTCCTGACCCGCGACGAGCACCCCGACGACGGTGTCTCGTTCGCCGGGGAGGTGCTCGTGTGGAACTCGGAGCGGTTCACGCCGGGCACCGCGCAGCTCGTCGCGCTCTGGCCCGGCGCGGCCGACCCGGTGCGGATCACGAACGACGACCGGGTGAACTGGTTCCCGCACGTCTCGCCGGACGGGGCGCACCTGCTCTACCTGTCGTACGAACCCGGTGTGCAGGGGCACCCGGCCGACCACCGGGTGGAGCTCCGGCTCCTGCCGGGTTCGCTCGTGCGCGGTGCCCGGATCGCCGTCCAGCCGGAGACCCTCGTCACGCTCGACGGCGGGCAGGGGACCGTGAACGTGCCGCCGTGGTCGCAGGATTCCCGCTGGTTTGCGTACTGCGGCTACCCGGTGGCGCCGTAGGGCCGCGACGCCGCCGCGGTGCCGCGACGCCGCCGCGGTGCCGCGACGCCGCGACCTCACGCGCTGAGCGACAGTTCACGCGCTCGGTGGTCCGTGAACTGTCGCTCAGCGCGAAACACCGGCTGCGCCGCCGGCAGGGCTAGACCTCGCGCACCTGGCCCTGCTTGATGTGCAGCCGGCGCTCGGCCCGCTTCGCCACCCACGAGTCGTGCGTGACGATGACGACGGTGAGCCCGCGTTCCCGCCACTGCTTCTCGATGAGCCCCATGATCTCGTCACGGGTCGCCTCGTCGAGCGCACCGGTCGGCTCGTCCGCCAGCAGCACGCTCGGGTTCTTGACCAGCGCCCGCGCGATCGCCACGCGCTGCTGCTGACCGCCCGAGAGCTCCGCCGGCAGGTGGTCCAGTCGTTCGCCGAGCCCGACCTCCCGGAGCGCGGCGGTCGCCCGCTCGCGGATCTCCGCCCGTGATCGGTTCGCGAGGGACCCGGCGAACGCGGTCTCGACGTTCTCCAGCGCGGTCAACGTCGGGATGAGGTTGAAGCTCTGGAAGACGAAGCCGATCTCGGTGGCGCGCAGGTTCGTCAGCGCCCCGTCCCCGAGCTTTGCGACGTCCTGGTCGCCGAGCAGCACGCTCCCGGCACTCGGTCGATCGAGCGCGCCGAGCATCTGCAGCAGCGTCGACTTGCCGCCGCCCGTCGGGCCCTGGACCGCCACGAGCTGCCCCTGCGGGATGGTCAGGTCGACGTTCGTCAACGCCGTGACGGTCCGGTTCTTCTGCTTGTACGTCTTGCTCACGTTCTTCAGGGCGTAGATGGGCCGGGAGGCGCGGCTCGCCTCCGCCGCGGAGGGCGCGGTGTCGATGCTGGTCACGGGTGCTCCTGTCGGTTCCGGTGTCGATGCGGTGCTGTCGGGGCCGGCGACGACGGGGGTCGTGCCGGTGGTCGGTCCGGGCATCAGGCCACGCTCCGCAGCGCCTCGGCGGGACGGAGCCGGCTCGCGCGCCAACCGCCGAGTGCGCCGGCGATGAGGCCGCCGAGGACGGCGAGGCCGATCGCGAGCAGGATCACCTCGACCGTGACCGGGGCGTGCAGGACGACGTCGGTCGTCGAGGCCGTGCTCGCGCCGCCGCCGAACCCACCGGCCGGGGCACCGCCGGTCGTGCCGCTGCCGGCCGCCGCGGTCGCCGCACCGCCGGGCATCCCACCGCCCATGCCGCCGCGGGTGGTCCCGGAGGAGGCGCTCGCCGAGATCGTCGGCGAGATGACGTTCACCACGAGGATGCCGATGAGGCCCACCGCCGCACCGATCACGCCGCCGATGACGCCCTGCACGAGCGACTCGCCCGCGACCTGTCGCGTGATGCGGCCGTTCGACCACCCGATCGCCTTGAGGGTGCCGAACTCCCGGGTGCGGCGGGTGACGCCGGAGATCGTGAAGAGGATCGCGATGAGGAACGCCGCCGCGAGGACGACGATCGAGAGCCAGGTGCCGAGGTTCGAGACGAGGCTCGACGCGGTGCTCAGCGACCCCGAGACGCTCGACGCGAGGTCGGACTCGGTCGACACCGTGGCGCTGGTGAGCTGCTTCTGCAGGGCGGTCTTGATCGTGCCGACGTCGGCGGACGACGTCGCCGAGACGTAGATCGAGGTGACCTTGCCGTCCAGGTCGGCCAGTGCCTGCGCGGTGTCCAGCGGGATGTACGTGTTCGAACCGGTGGTCGACGACGAGCCGGTGGACGACACGATGCCGATGACCGTGAAGTCCTTCCCGCCGATGGAGACGGTGTCGCCGACGGCCTTCGACTCGCTCTTCGCGTAGGTGGCGTCGAGCACGACGACGTCCTTGCCGGCGTCCTTCGCCGTGAACGTGCGGCCCGTCGTGAGCTCCGTGCTCGTGAGCGGCCCGACCGTGTCGCCCGACACCGGGATGCCGGTGACGGTGAACGAGTCGACGCTGAACGAGCCGCCGCCGAAGCCGCCGCCCTCGCCGCCGCTCGGCGGCCCCTGCTGTGCCCCGGTGCCGCTGCTGCTGTCGCTCGAGCTGCTGCTGCTCGAGCTGCTGTCCGACTGCTGCTGCACCTGGCCGGAGAACGTGCTGTTCTCGAGGGTCAGGACACCGGTCGCGGCCTTCACCCCGCTCGTGCTCGTGACGGTCTCGACGTCGGTGGCGCTCAGCGTGCTCGACCCGCGGGACACGGCGAGGCGGGACTGCGAGAGGTCGGTCGATCTGCTGCTGCTGCCGGAGCTGCCCTGGCTGCCGAAGTCGAAGCTCGGGCGGCCCGTGGCGGAGCCGGTCGGGGTCTCGGTCTTCGTCACGGTGATGTCCGTGCCGACGCCGTAGACCGACTGCAGCACGCTCGCCTGCGCGGCCTTCACGCCGCCCGCGATCGAGGACACGATGACCACGAGGGCGATGGCGAGCGCCATGCCGATCGCGATGATGACGGTCTGCTTCTTGCGGTTCGTGAGTTCGCGCCTGAGGTAGGTCAGGAACATGGTTCTCCTCGGTGTTGGGGTCGAGGAGACCGTAGGGAGGCAGTCGATGAGCGGCGCTGCCGGATCCGAAGAACTTCCGATGAAGCCTCAGCCGGCGTCACCGTAGGTGCGGCGCAGGTGCTCGGCGTAGCCGCCGGGCGTCCGGCCGTCGAACCGGCCGCTCGTCACCACGGGGAGCGCCGTCGTCGCCCGGACGTCGAAGCCGAGGGCACGCGCCCGTCCGACCAGCCGGACGTCCTCGTGCTCGGGCACCGGGTCGAAGCCGCCCAGCGTCAGGCAGACGTCGCCGCGGACCCCGAGGTTGGCGCCGTGCACGTGGCCGAGCGTCGACCCCGGCGGGTGCGCGTGCACCCACCGGGCGAGCACCACGGGGTCGAGGTCGACCGGGTCCGGGACGACCGCCCCCACCAGGACGTGCGCGCCGTCGTCGTGGGCGTCGACCTGCTGCACGAGCCACCCCGGGTCGACCCGGGAGTCCGCGTCCGTGTGCGCGGTCCACCGTTCAGCCGGCGGCGGACCGCTCGCGAGGGCCCTGCCGGTCCCGACCGCCCGGGCACGACCGACGCCGACGTGCGCGGTCTCCACGACGTCCAGGGGCACCACCTGCCAGAGCGGGTCCGCGGCGACGGTCGACCGGAGGACCGCCGCCGTGGTGTCCGAACAGCCGTCGAGCACCACGGTGACGGCGACGCCCACCCCGGGGTGCACCCGCCCGAGGACCCGGATCGCGTCGGCGAGGGCCAGGACGCACCCGGCGACCCCGTCCTCCTCGTCGTGGGCGGGGACGACGACGTCGATGCGTCCGGGCAGCGTCACGGCGTCAGGCCCTCGACCGCGGCGACGGAGCGCACCGCGGGTCCGGGGAGGACGCTCAGCACGAAGTCCTCCTCGACGTGCCGGACGAGCGCGGGACGCGGCCACCGCTCGGCGATGCGCGCGTCGACGGCGTCGCCCGAGGTGACCGCGTCGTCGTCCGGGTGCCGCCAGTGGCAGGCGACGAGGACCCCGTCGTCGTCGAGCGACCCGAGGACCCGGTCGATCGTCGCGTCGAGGTCCGCCGGCGACAGGTAGTAGCCGACCTCGGAGACCACGACGAGGTCCCACCGGCCGTCCGGCCACTCCGAGGGCAGCGCAGCCTGGACGAAGCGGGCCGCCGGGGCGCGCAGCCGTGCGCGCGTGAGGGGCGCAGCCGCGATGTCCGTCCCGAGGACGTCGTCCGCACGTTCGGTCAGCGCCGCGGTGAGCACCCCCGTCGCGCACCCGAGCTCGAGCGCCGACCCATAGCGCTCGCGGGGGAGCGCCGCCAGGGTCACGGCACGCTTCCGCCGCTCGTACCAGGAGCCGTCGAAGTCCCACCCCTCGGGCTTCCGGTCGTAGTGGGCGTCGAACGATGCGCGGGAGCGCGAGGCCGGAGCGTCGGTCACGGCGAAGAACCACTCGGTCGACCGGAGGTGGTGCGCGGCGTGCCGGGCGTCGACGACCGCTTCGTCACCCGGTGCCGGCGACAGCGGACGGGTCTGCGACGGGTACGCGTCGAGCGCCGCACGCTTCCGGTCGAGCACGGCCAGGGGGAGCACCAGCGCGCGGGCACGGTCCCACGGCGCCGCGGGGGCGGCCGGGTCGTCCCAGTGCCAAGCCCACACCGGGTACTCGAGCAGGCGTGCTCCGGGTGTTCCCGCGACGACGTCCGCCGCCACCTCGCCGGCGATCCGGTGGTCCCGGTGCCCGTCCCCGCGCCACGGTGCGACGACCAGCACGGGACCGTCGACCGCTGCGAGTCGCTCGGTGAGCGCCGCCCGGAGCACGTCCGGGTGCTCGCGCAGTCCCCCGTCGGGGACGCCCAGGACCGAGGCGCTCGCCGCGGGGTCGAGCAGCCGCACCGCCGCACGGAACTCGGCGTCCCGCACCGTGCGCAGTCGCTCGGGCGAGGTCGTCGAGGAGTGCGGGTGCGATCCCTCGCCCCGGGTCGCGAGGAGCACGTGCACGGGGATGCCGGCGTCCGCCGCGGAGGCGATGAGCCCGCCGGCACCGAGGGTCTCGTCGTCGGGGTGCGGTGCGACGACCACGATCGCGGCGAGGCCGTCGAGCCGGACGGGGAGCGGGTCGACCGACCGCAGGAACGTCGTCCAGTCCTCGGGGTCGGTGCCCGGTTCCCGGTGGTCGAACGTCACCACGCGACACCGCCGTCCTCGACCACGATCCGGCCGATGCGGGCGAGGTCCCGGTCGCCGTGGTCCTGCAGGACGTAGAGCTCGAGGTCGGCGACCCGTGCCGCGACCGACGCGTCCGCGGTCAGGGGAGCGGGGCCGAGGGTGCGGACGACCCGTTCCCGGACGGCGTCGACGGAGCGGCGGACGCGGGAGCGCACCACCTGGGCGAGCAGCACCCACTCGCGGTCCGTCGTGGCGTCGGGGCCGGGGGCGTCGATGCGGGCGGCGGCGGCTGCGAGGGCGTCCTCGGCGTCCGCGAGGTCCGCGACGGTCGCACCGAGGGCGGCCTGCAGGAGTTCGGACCCGTGGTGCTCGGCGGCGCGGTCGCGCAGGAGGCGGGCGAGCCCGACGGCACCGCCCCACCAGCACGCGGCGACGCCGATCCCGCCCCACGCGAACCCGGGGCGTGCGGTGTACCACCCGGGCTCGCCGACGGGTGTCGCACGCACCCCGGCGAAGTCGACCGGGCCACTCGGCACGTCCGGCATGCCCCGGGCGACCCAGGCCTCGTCGTGCACGGTGACGCCGTCCTGGCGGAGGTCGACGGCGAACAGCTGCCGGTCCTCGCCGACGTGCGCCGTGACGAGGGCGTGCGAGAGGACGGACGCGAGCGAGCACCACGGCTTCGTCCCGTCGAGCAGGACCGAGCCGGCGCCGACCGGGCCGGTGCCGCCCGCTCCGGCTCCCTCCGCGGTCGCCGTGAGCCGCAGCCCCGGCGCCTCGGCAGCGAAGACGCCCCACGTCGAGTCCTCCGGCGCGGTGGCACCGGCCTGCGCCAGGATCGCGAGGGCGTCGAGGTGCGGTTCCACGGCACGGGCGAGGGCGACGTCGGCCGCCGCGACCGCGGCGAGGGCTGCGAAGGACCCACCGGCCGTGCCCGCGGACAGCAGGGGCGCCGTCGCGGCGACCGTACGCACCGACGCGAGCCGGTCCGACGGGGCCGAGCCGCGCCTCCAGGACCCGGCCGCGACCCGTGCGGAGTCCTCGACCCCGTCGGCGTCGACGGAACGGGCGGAGGCCGGCCAGGCCGAGGATCGGAGCATGACGGCCACGGTACGGAGCGGCCGCCGAGTGCCTGCTCGGGAATCCACAGAGCGCCGAGGGCCGCTCCACAGACGGCTCATAGGAAACTCTCGATACTCGAAGACGTGACCATCTCCCAGCCTGCAGCAGCCCCGCGCCTCACGCGTGCCGACGGAACCCCGTTGCGCATCCTCGTCGTCGACGACGAGGCCAGCCTCACCGACCTGTTGTCCATGGCGCTCCGCTACGAGGGCTGGGACGTCAAGAGCGCCAACGGCGGCCAGGACGCGCTGAGCACGGCGCGCGAGTGGAAGCCGGACGCGATGGTGCTCGACGTGATGATGCCGGACCTCGACGGCCTGCAGGTCCTCAGCCGGCTGCGGCAGAACAACGACGACACCCCGGTGCTGTTCCTCACCGCGAAGGACTCCGTCGAGGACCGCGTCACCGGTCTCACCGCGGGCGGCGACGACTACGTCACGAAGCCGTTCTCGCTGGAGGAGGTCGTGGCACGGCTCCGCGGACTCATCCGCCGCTCGCAGATCTCGATCTCCGAGGCCGGCGACTCGCGCATCGTCGTGGGCGACCTGGTGCTCGACGAGGAGTCGTACGAGGTGTCCCGTGCCGGTCGGCCGATCGAGCTGACCGCCACCGAGTTCGAGCTCCTCCGCTTCCTCATGCGCAACCCCCGCCGCGTGCTGTCCAAGGCGCAGATCCTCGACCGCGTGTGGTCGTACGACTTCGGCGGCAAGTCCTCGGTCGTCGAGATCTACATCTCCTACCTGCGCAAGAAGATCGACGCGGGCGAGACCCCGATGATCCACACCGTGCGCGGCGTCGGGTACGTCATCAAGCCCACCGCGTGAGGTCGGCCGCGTGACGCTCCGTCGACGGCTGGTCCTCAGCATCGTCGCCCTCGTCGTGGCCGTCAGCGCGGTGATCGGCGCGGGCAGCATCATCGCGCTCGCGTCCATCCAGACGGGTGCGATCGACAGCCAGCTCTCGAAGGCGACCGATCGCGCGAGCACCAAGTTCGGCGAGGGGCAGCAGAACCCGAACGGGCAGCGCCCGAACGACGACGCCCTGCAGCCGCTCGGCCAAGCCGCCGGGACCCTCACTGCCTACTACTTCTCCGGGGGCGGTGCCGGCGGCATCGTCCTCACCGACAACAGCTCGCGGCTGCAGCTCTCCGCGACGCAGCTCGACCGCCTGGGCACCGTGAAGGTCGGCGTCGACCCCGCGACGATCGACCTCGGCGGGACCCTCGGGCGCTACCGGGTCGCCGCAGTGCAGGTCGACAACCCGGTGCTCGGCAACGCCGTCCTCGTCGTCGGGCTCCCGATGTCGCCGGTGTACGAGAGCGTCCGGTCGCTGCTCGTCGTCGTGATCATCGTCGTCGTGGCCGCCCTGGTCGCCGCGTCCGTCGTCGCCGCGGTCGTCGTCCGACGGTCCCTGCGGCCGCTCGAGCGGGTGGCGGAGACCGCGTCGACCGTGGCTCGGATGCCGCTCGAGCGGAGCGACGCACTGCAGGACGTCCGCGTCCCCGACACCGATCCACGCACCGAGGTCGGACGCGTCGGCAGCGCCTTCAACCGCATGCTCGGGCACATCGCCGGTGCCATGCAGGCCCGCGAACGCTCGGAGCAGAAGGTCCGGCAGTTCGTCGCCGACGCCTCGCACGAGCTGCGCACCCCGCTCGCCTCGGTGCGCGGGTACGCCGAGCTGACCCGCCGGATGGGCGGCGACCTGCCGAAGGACGTCGTCTACGCGATGGGTCGCATCGAGTCCGAGTCCGTCCGCATGACGAGCATGGTCGAGGACCTGCTGCTCCTCGCCCGGCTCGACGAGGGCCGCGAGATCCAGTTCGACGACGTCGACCTGACCGGGCTCGTGTTCGACGCGGTGAACGACGCGCATGCGGCCTCGCCGGACCACCCGATCGAGGTGGACGTCCCGTCGACCCCGGTGACGGTCGTCGGTGACGCGGCACGCCTGCACCAGGTGATCGTCAACCTCGTCACGAACGCCCGCACCCACACCCCCGACGGCACCCGCATCACGGTCGGGATCGCGCCGTCGACCACGGGCACCGGTGTCGACCTGACCGTGCGGGACACCGGGCAGGGCATCGACCCGGAGTTCCTGCCGAAGCTGTTCGAACGGTTCGCGCGTGCCGACAGCTCGCGGTCCCGCACCGCCGGCTCGACCGGGCTCGGGCTCGCCATCGTCGACGCGGTCGTGCAGGCGCACGGCGGGTCCGTTGACGTGACGAGCGAGCCGGGGGACACCGTCTTCACCGTGCACCTGCCGGCCGAGCGGCCCGCTGGCGCGGACTGGTCGACGACACCCGAGGTGGCGCCGGCGAGCAGCTGACGGACGGGAGGCGCGGGTCGGGCCGGCACCGCGCCTCCTGTCCGGTCCGGGCCGGGTCTCGGTTCCGGTGGTCGGTCCGGGCTGGCCGCCTGGTGCGGTGGTGGGGCCCCGGCGGGTGCGGCGGCCGGGTCCTCCGCCTGGTGCCGTGGTTGGTCGGGGGCGTCTCGCCGTGCTACAGTTCTCGAAGCCAAAGACCGCCGGTTGTCGTGCTGCTCGCAGCGTGACCGAAGGTCCTCACTCGTGAGGCAGCCCGCGCAGGTGTTCCGAACCTCTCCTTCCGTTCGCGGGGGAGCAGCTCCGAGCCTCTGCGCCGGAGCTTTTTTCATGTGGTGGGGCTGTGCTTGCCACAGCCACGGACCTGGGGCTAGCCGGCAAGAACCCCAAGGAGAACCATGGCGAACAAGGAAGCTGCGGTCGCCGAGCTCACGGAGTCCTTCCGTAGCTCGAACGCCGTTCTGCTCACCGAGTACCGCGGTCTCACGGTCGCGCAGCTCAAGGAGCTCCGCAACTCGATCCGTGAGCACGCCACGTACGCCGTGGTGAAGAACACGCTGACCAAGATCGCGGCGAACAACGCCGGCATCTCGTCGTTCGACGACGAACTCGCCGGTCCGTCCGCTCTCGCCTTCGTCCACGGTGACACCGTCGCCGTCGCGAAGTCGCTGCGTGCATTCGCCAAGGCGAACCCTCAGCTCGTGGTGAAGGGTGGTTACTTCGACGGTAACCCGCTCTCCGCGACCGAGGTGGACAAGCTCGCCGACCTCGAGTCCCGTGAAGTCCTGCTCGGCAAGCTCGCCGGCGCCTTCAAGGCCTCGCTGTTCGGTGCTGCGTACCTGTTCCAGGCACCCCTCTCGCAGGCCGTCCGCACCGTGGACGCCCTGCGCGAGAAGCAGGAGTCCGCGGCCTGATCCGGCACGCGTTCCACAACCACACGATCTAGCTAGTAGTAGGAGAAAATCATGGCGAAGCTTTCGCAGGACGAGCTCATCGAGGCCTTCAAGGAGCTCACGCTCATCGAGCTCTCGGACTTCGTGAAGAAGTTCGAAGAGGTCTTCGAGGTCACCGCGGCCGCCCCGGTCGCCGCTGCCGCTCCGGCCGCCGCTGGCGCCCCGGCCGAGGCCGCTGAGGAGAAGTCGGAGTTCGACGTCGTCCTCAAGTCCGCTGGTGACAAGAAGATCCAGGTCATCAAGGAGGTCCGTGGCCTGACGTCGCTCGGCCTCGGTGAGGCCAAGGCGCTCGTCGAGACCGCCGACGCCAAGATCCTCGAGGGTGTCAACAAGGAGACGGCCGACAAGGCGAAGGAGGCCCTCGAGGCCGCCGGCGCCACGATCGAGCTCGCGTAGTCTCGACCGTTCGGTCACGAAGGCCGCTGCCCCTCGGGGCGGCGGCCTTCGTCGCGTGCGGGGCCGGGCGGCGGCCGGTGCGGCTTGGCCGAGTCTCGGCTGGGCGGACAGTTTCGCGCCGGAGTGGCCGCGAAAGTGTCCGCGTGGACGAGTCTCGCGCGGTCACAGGAGCACCCCGTGTGCGCGGAAGAGCGCGCGGAAGCGGTCCGCCTCGAGCAGGTGCCACCACGTCACCCGGATGACCGTCATCACTCCGGGGTGCATGCGGATCCGATCCTCGCGGAGCTTCTCCTGCCACAACGCGTCGTGCGGTGAACGGTTCCCGAGCATCGCGGGATCGCCGTACTTCTGCTTGCCGTCGAACTCGACGACGACTCCGATGTCCGGGAGCCAGAAGTCCACACGGTCGACGCGCGCCCCGGTCCGGAACTCCTGCTGCGCTTCGATCGATCGGACGCCGAGCTGGACGAGCCGGATCGCGGTGAATGACTCGCCGACCGACTCGTGCCGGGGATCCAGCGCCGTCGAGACGAGTCTTGCCCGACGCGATCCGCGACTCGGGCCGTCCGGGAGCGCATCGGTGAACCGGACGACATCGAGCTGACCCGACCGGACTGCGGAGTCGATCGCCACTGCCGCCACGTGCGGCTCCAGCGTGGTCGCGAGGAGCACGGCGGTGGAGACCGCATCGGCGACCGGGACGCCGTCGAAGCGCTCGGGAGCTCGGTCGGGCACCCCAGCCCCGCTCTGTGCGCCGTGTCGAACGACGCCCGCCCGGTGTTCGACACCGTGGAGCGTCCCGTCGATGACGTGCACTCGATCCGTGATGCCACCGATGAGGGGCCAGCCGTGGATCAGCGCGGCGGTCTGGTGCGAGAAGGTGACCGATCCTGACAGCTCCGGAGCGATCGCCCAGGCACGGATGAGGTGGCGGTCTGCGGGCTCCGAAGCCGCCCAGACGTCCGTTGCGACGTAGACCGAAGCGCGAAGGCGCACGAGTTTGCCGGCGGCGTGGAGGCGTCTGAGCCGGCGGCCCTCTGACGGGTCGGCTGCGCGCGCACGGAGGAGTGGTGGGCGAGTTCGGCGGTAATGCATGCCGGGATGCTCGCGCGTTCCGAGAGCCCACCCGCGCGCATCTGCCCTCGCTGTGGACGGCCTGGCGTGTCCAGCGGGTTGTGCGGGAGTGCCGAGACTCGGGCGGGCGGACACTTTCGCGGCCCGCGGGCCGCGAAAGTGTCCGCGGAGCCGAGTCTCGGGCAGCGCCCGACCGCCGCGGGCGCGGGCGCAGCGCGGGCGCTGCGGCGCGCGCCGCGTCAGCGCAGGGTGCTGTGGCGGCGGCCGTAGGCCAGGTAGAGCACAGCACCGGCGATCATCCAGATGCCGAAGGCGATCCACGTACCGACGCCGAGGAACACCGCGAGCAGCACGCAGCAGAGCGCCCCGAGGATCGGCACGACGGGGAACAGCGGGACGCGGTACGACCGCTCGAGCGATGGCTGCGTGCGACGGAGCACGATGACCGACACGTTCACGAGGGCGAACGCCACGAGCGTGCCGATGCTCGTGGCGTCGGCGAGCTCGCCGAGCGGGACCAGCGCGGCGACCACCGTCACGACGAGCCCGATGATGAGCGTGTTCCAGACGGGGGTGCCGGTGCGGTGCGACACCCGGCCGAACACCTTCGGCACGAGTCCGTCGCGGGCCATCGTCAGCAGGATGCGGGTCTGCCCGTAGAGGACGGTGAGCACGACGCTCGCGATCGCGACGACGGCACCGATCGAGAACACGAGCGCGACCCACGGCTGCCCGGTGACGTCGACGACGATGCGGACGAGTGACGCCTCGGTCGACGAGAACGACGTCCACGAGCGGGCGCCGATGGCCGCGATCGCCACGAGGATGTAGAGCGCCGTGATGAGGGCGATCGACCCGATGATGGCGCGGGGGAGGTCGCGGCGGGGGTTCTTCGCCTCTTCCCCGGCGGTCGAGGCGGCGTCGAACCCGATGTACGAGAAGAACAGCCGGGACGCGGCGGCGGTGACCCCGGCCGCACCCATCGGCGCGAGGGGCTCGAAGTTCTGCGACCGGAACGCCGAGAACGCCACGACGACGAAGAACACGAGCAGCGCGATCTTCACGATGACCATGACCGTGTTCACCCAGGCGCTCTCGCGGGCTCCCGGCAGCAGGATCGCCGTGGCGAGCAGCACCAGGACGGCCGCCGGCAGGTTGACCACGCCGCCCTCGCCCGGAGGCGCCGACAGCGCCGCGGGCAGGTGCAGCCCGAACACCCGCAGGGTCTCGTCGACGTACTCGCTCGCACCGACCGCGACGGCGGCGACCGACACCGCGTACTCGAGCACGAGGCACCAGCCGCAGACCCAGGCGATGCCCTCGCCCATCGTCGCGTAGGTGTACGAGTAGCTCGACCCCGACGTCGGCACGGCCCCTGCCATCTCGGCGTAGGACAGCGCCGAGAGCAGCGCGGCGACACCGGCGACCACGAACGAGATCCACACGGCGGGGCCGGCGAGCGGCACCGCGGTCCCGAGGACGACCAGGATGCCCGTCCCGAGCGTCGCACCGACGCTGATCATCGTGAGGTGCCAGACCCCGAGCGACCGGCGGAGCGGCTCGCCGTCCACCCCCGCCGAGGCCTCGGCCTGCAGCTGCTCGATCGGCTTCCGACGTGCGAGCTCTGCGCGGAGGGACGTGGGGCGGGTGGGCGCGGACGTCATGGGACCTCGAGTGGTGCGGGGAAGGGGACGGGAAATGGTCGCATGCACCCTGAACGGGGTCAAATGAGCGACGGGGACGCGATGTCCGACCCCGGGGCTAGGTTTGCAGCATGGACCGAGGCGACGCACCGTGAGCATGCACGGCGGCATGCGCGGTGGCGGCGGACCGCGCGGCGGCGGGCGGATCTCGAGCGGCGACTTCGACGCGCAGAAGGCCGCCAACGCCGAGGCGCCGAAGATCCCGCACCTGCTGCAGCGCATCGCCGGGCTGTTCGTGCCGCACCGGAACGCGATCGTCCTGACCGTCGTGCTGGTGCTCGTCGGCGCCGCGATCTCGGTGATCCCGCCGCTGCTCACCCAGCGGGCGTTCGACGAGGGGCTGTTCCCGAAGGGCGGCGGCGGGCCGGACCTGCCCGTGCTGTACGTCCTCGTCGGTGGCATGGTGGCCCTGTGGATCGCGAGCGCCGGCCTCGGGGTCTGGCAGACCTACCTGACCGCGACGGTCGGCAACAAGGTCATGGGCTCGATGCGCATGCGACTGTTCGGGCACCTCCAGCGGATGGAGCTCGCGTTCTTCACCCGTACGAAGACCGGTGTGATCCAGTCGCGCCTGCAGAACGACGTCGGTGGCGTCGCGAGCGTGCTGAACAACACGATCTCGTCCGTGCTCGGGAACACCGTGACCGTCATCGCCGCGATCGTGGCGATGCTGCTGCTGAGCTGGCAGATGACCCTCGTCGCGGTGGTCCTGCTGCCGCTGCTCGTCATCGCGCAGCGCCGCGTCGGCCAGGTCCGCGCCAAGATCGCCGCGCAGACGCAGGAGTCGCTGTCGGACATGACCGCGATCACGCAGGAGGCGCTGAGCGTCTCGGGCATCCTGCTCGCGAAGAGCTTCAACCAGCAGCGTGCCGAGACGAAGCGCTACGGCGACGAGAACCGCAACCAGATCCGTCTGCAGGTCCGCCAGCAGATGTCCGGCCAGTGGTTCTTCGCGATCGTGTCGATCTTCCTGTCGATCATCCCCGCGATCATCTACGTGGTCGCCGCGTACCTCATCGTCGGCGACGTCCCGATCACGGCCGGCACGATCGTGGCCTTCACGACCGTGCAGTCGCGGTTGCTCTTCCCGACGGTCGGGCTCCTCCGCGTGGTCCTCGACCTCCAGACCAGCGGTGCGCTGTTCGCGCGCATCTTCGAGTACCTCGACCTCACACCGGCGATCACCGACTCGCCGACGGCGAAGCGGGTCGACGAGTCCCGGGTCGGTCACGTCGCGTTCGACGACGTGACCTTCACCTACCCCGACGGCGAAGCGGACAAGCCGACACTCCGCGGGGTCTCGTTCGAACTGCAACCCGGCCAGTTCGCGGCGTTCGTCGGGCCGTCCGGTGCCGGCAAGACGACCGTGTCCTACCTCGTCCCTCGCCTGTACGAGGCGACCGCGGGGTCCGTCCGGTTCGCCGGGCAGGACGTCCGCGACCTCGAGCACGAGGACCTCATGCGGCACGTCGGGATCGTCAGCCAGGAGACCTACCTCTTCCACGCCTCGATCGGCGACAACCTCCGCTACGCCAAGCCGGACGCGACCGACGACGAGATCGAGCGGGCGGCCCGGGCGGCGAACATCCACGAGACGATCGCCTCGTTCCCGGACGGCTACGAGACCATCGTCGGGGAGCGGGGCTACCGGCTGTCCGGCGGCGAGAAGCAGCGGATCGCAATCGCGCGGGTGCTGCTGAAGGACCCGCCGGTGCTGGTCCTCGACGAGGCGACGAGTGCGCTCGACTCGATCTCCGAGCGGGTGGTCCAGGCCGCGCTCGACAACGCCGCCGCCGGTCGCACGACGGTCTCGATCGCGCACCGGCTCTCGACCATCCGGGACGCCGACGTCATCTTCGTGCTCGACCACGGACAGATCGTCGAGCGGGGCACGCACGAGGAACTCCTCGAGCGGGACGGCACCTACGCGATGCTGCACCACCAGCAGAACGCCCCCGCGGACACGGTCGGCAGCTGACAGGTCGACGGCCCTGTCGCCCGGCGTCGCATCCCAGCGGACGACGGTGTCCGCCGCCTAGACTCGGCCGCGTGCGTTACGCGAACTCCGTGGTCGACCTGGTCGGCGACACCCCGCTCGTCAAGCTCAACCGTGTCACCGAGGGGGTACGCGCGACCGTCCTCGTGAAGGTCGAGTACCTGAACCCCGGCGGCTCCTCGAAGGACCGCATCGCCACGAGGATCCTCGACGCGGCCGAGGCCTCCGGCGAGCTGCAGCCCGGCGGCACCATCGTGGAACCCACCTCGGGCAACACCGGGGTGGGCCTCGCGCTCGTCGCCCAGCAGCGCGGGTACCGCTGCGTCTTCGTCCTGCCGGACAAGGTCGGCGAGGACAAGCGGAACGTGCTCACCGCCTACGGTGCCGAGATCGTCGTGACGCCGACGGCCGTCCCGCCGGAGCACCCGGAGTCCTACTACTCGGTGTCCGACCGGCTGGTCCGCGAGATCCCCGGCGCCTACAAGCCGAACCAGTACGCGAACCCGAACGGACCGCGCAGCCACTACGAGACCACCGGGCCGGAGATCTGGCGCGACACCGAGGGGCGCATCACCCACTTCGTGGCGGGTGTCGGCACCGGCGGCACCATCTCGGGCACCGGCCGGTTCCTCAAGGAGGCGTCCGACGGCGGCGTCCGCATCGTCGGCGCCGACCCGGAGGGCTCCGTGTACTCGGGCGGCACGGGGCGCCCGTACCTCGTCGAGGGCGTCGGCGAGGACTTCTGGCCGGCTGCCTACGACGCCGGCGTCCCGGACGAGATCATCGCCGTGTCGGACGCCGAGTCGTTCGCGATGACCCGCCGGCTCGCGCGCGAGGAGGGCCTGCTCGTCGGCGGCTCGAGCGGCATGGCGGTCGTCGCGGCGCTCCGCGCGGCACGCGACCTCACCGAGGACGACGTGGTCGTCGTGCTCCTGCCGGACGGCGGCCGCGGCTACCTCGGCAAGATCTTCAACGACCGGTGGATGCGGTCGTACGGCTTCGCCGAGACCGACGACGAGCGCACCGTCGGGTCGCTCATCGCGGGCAAGGACGGTCGTCTGCCGGACCTGGTGCACGCGCACCCGGCGGACACCGTGCGGGACGTCGTCGACATCATGTCCACGTACGGCGTCTCGCAGATGCCCGTGCTCACCGCCGAGCCGCCCGTCGTCATCGGCGAGGTCGTCGGCGCGGTCGAGGAGAAGGCGCTGCTCGAGCACGTCTTCACCGGGGCCGCGAAGATGTCGGACGCCCTGACCGACTTCGTGGGGGAGCCGCTCCCGCTGATCGGCGTCGGCGAGTCCGTCTCGTCGGCCCGTCGTGCGTTCGGGTCGGCCGACGCCCTGCTCGTCGTCGAGGACGGCAAGCCGGTGACCGTCCTCACGCGCCACGACCTGCTCAGCTACCTGTCCGAGTGACCCCGACGGTGCGCGCGACGTGACACGTGCACCGAGCGCGCCCGGCGCGCCGCGTCCGATCCGACCTGGAGACCAGACCCCATGACCGAGTTCAGCACCCGCGCGATCCACGCCGGCCAGGAGCCCGACGGCCCGACCGGCGCGGTGATCCCGCCGATCCACCTGACGTCCACGTACGTGCAGGACGGCGTCGGTGGCATGCGCAACGGCTACGAGTACTCCCGCTCCGGCAACCCGACGCGCGACGGACTGCAGACGCTGCTCGCCGACCTCGACGGCGGGGTCGCCGCGTACTCGTTCGCGTCCGGCCTGGCCGCCGAGGACGCCCTGCTCCGCGCCACGCTCGCACCCGGTGCCCGCGTGGTGATGGGCAACGACGTGTACGGCGGGACCCACCGCCTGGTCAGCCGACTGCACGTCCCGTGGGGCGTCGAGCTCGTCGTCGTCGACATGAGCGACACCGACCGGGTCCGTGCAGCGCTCGAGGGCGCTCCGGAGCGGACCCTCCTCTGGGTCGAGACCCCGACGAACCCGCTCATGAAGATCGCCGACATCGCGGCCCTCGCCGAGATCGGGCACGCGGCCGGTGCGGTCGTCGTCGTGGACAACACCTTCGCGTCGCCGTACCTGCAGCAGCCGCTGTCGCTCGGCGCCGACGTGGTCGTGTACTCCACCACGAAGTACCTCGGCGGGCACTCGGACGTCGTCGGCGGTGCCGTGGTGCTGGCCGACGAGCGACTCGCCGAGCAGGTGCAGTTCCTGCAGTTCGGCGCCGGGGCGATCTCGTCGCCGTTCGACGCGTTCCTGACCACCCGCGGCATCAAGACCCTCGCGGTCCGGATGGAACGGCACTCCGCCAACGCGCAGGCCGTCGCCGAGGCGCTCGTCGGCGCTCCCGGGGTCGAGCGCGTGTACTACCCGGGTCTCGCCGATCACCCCGGGCACGACGTGGCGGCGCGGCAGATGCGCGGCTTCGGCGGCATGCTCTCCGTCGCCCTCTCCGGTGGCCCCGAGGCGGCCCGGCGGTTCGCGGAGTCGACCGAGGTGTTCGCGCTCGCCGAGTCGCTCGGCGGGGTGGAGTCGCTCATCGGCTACCCCTCCGAGATGACGCACGCGTCGGTGAAGGGCACGGAGCTGGCGGTGCCGGAGAACGTCGTGCGGCTGTCCGTGGGCATCGAGGACGCCGGCGACCTGGTCGCGGACCTGCGGCAGGCGCTCGCGCGCTGACCCGACGGCGGACGGGAGGCGCGGTGCGGGCCCGCACCGCGCCTCCCGTCCGCCTCGTCCCGCCACGGACGTCGGTGGCCGGCCCTACGATGATCGGGTGAGCACCGCGGCGACGAGGACCAGTCTGTTCAGCGGCCCGTACGCCCTCGCCACCATCGGCATGGTCGCGATCGTCGGGGTCGCCGCGTTCCAGAACCTCGCTATGACGACGGTCATGCCGGAGATCAGCCGCGACCTCGACGGCGAGACCCTGTACGCGCTCGCGTTCGCCGCGCCCCTGGCCGCCGGTGTGCCGGGCATGGTCCTCGCCGGCAACTGGACCGACCGCGCGGGCGGACGCATCGTCGCGTGGGTGTCCGCCGCCCTGTTCGCGGTCGGGACCGCCGTGGTCATGCTCGCCCCGACGATGGAGGTGTTCCTCGTCGGCCGACTCGTCGAGGGCTTCGGCGCCGGCGCGATCGACGTGGTGCTCTACGTGCTCGTCGCCCGGATCTTCCCCGAGGAGCTGCACGGCCCGGTGTTCGCCGGGTTCGCCGCGGCGTGGGTGGTGCCGGCGCTCATCGGGCCGGCGCTCGCGGGCATCGTCACCGACGTCTGGAACTGGCACTGGGTCTTCGCCGGCGCGCTCGTCATCGCCCTCGGCGCCTTCTCGCTGCTCGTCCCCACCCTCGGCCGGCTGCACCCGCCGGCACCCGAGCTGCGACCCCCGTGGCAGCGCTCGCGGATCGGCTGGTCGGTCGGGGCCGCCGTGGCGATCCTGCTGCTCAACGTCGCACCGGACCTCGGCGCCTGGGCCCGGGTCGCCGCCGTGGTGATCGGCCTGGTCGGGACGTGGTTCGCCCTCCGCCCGCTGCTGCCCGCCGGGACCTTCCGTGCCGCGCCCGGGCTGCCGTCGGTGATCCTGTTGCGCGGCCTCGTCGCGGCCTCGTTCTTCGGCAGCGAGGCGTACGTGCCGTTCCTGCTGCAGGCGAAGGACGGCCTGTCCGCCTCGGCCGCGGGGCTCGCACTCACGGTCGCGGCGCTCAGCTGGGCCGGGTCGAGCTGGGTGCACGGGCGCCTGGGTGAGGACCGCGCCACCGCCACCAGGACCTTCGCCGTCGGCCTCGCGCTCGTCCTCGTCAGCCTGCTCACCGCGCTGACCGTCGCCACCTTCGGGTTGCCGTGGTGGCTGCTCGTCGTCGGCTGGTTCGTCGGCGGCGCGGGCATGGGGGCGATCTACCCGAGGACCTCGATGCTCACCCTGCGGTTCTCCGGCGAGGGCGACGACGGCTCCGCGAGCTCGGCCCTGACGATCGCGGACGCCTCGGGCAGCGTGATCGGACTCGCCGTCACCGGCCTGCTGTTCATCGGCACGGGCGGTGCGGACGGTGCGGTGTCGTTCCCCCTGGTGTTCGGCGGCATGACCGTCATCGCGGCGCTCGCGGTCGCAGCGGTGCGTCGGCTCGGGCCCGTCCCGGCACCGTCGGCCGTCCCGGTGGGCGGGTAGCGTGGCCCTCGTGCCCCTCCGCTTCGTCACCGCCGCCGTGGTCGTCGGCGTGACCATCGCCCTGGCCGGGTGCCAGGGCACGACGTCGGCGGCGCCCTCGCCGGTGCAGAGCACGGACCTGACGAGCTCCGACGGCGGGTTCGACCGGCACGCGGTCATCGGCGTCGTCCTCGAACCGGGGCAGGACACGCTCGGCGACGACCTCGAGCGCGCGTTGACGGACGCCGGCTTCAGCCCGGACGTCCGCGTCGCCCCCGCCCGTGGGGCCGCCGCCGCACAGCGCACCGCGGTGGACCGGCTGGTCCGGACCGGCGCGAAGGCGCTGCTCGTCCGCCCGGTCGACGCCTCGGCGCTGACCGGGGTCATCCAGACGGCGCACGACGCCGGGGTCGTCGTGGTCTCCCTCGGCGAGCCCCTGCCGACCAGCGGTACCGGCGGCGACGGGGTGTCCGCCGACTACCGGGTGCCGGCGGGCGACGACCAGGCGGACCTCGTCAGCGCGGCGGTCGACGTCGTCGGGTCACTGCAGCGCGGCGAGAAGCCCACGACCGACTGACGGGTCGGGCGGGTTCAGCGCCACCAGGACGGGAACGACAGCACGATGGTGTCGACGAGTGCCTTGCGGGACCGGCGCGGTCCGGCGAGCCACGCCTCGATCGCCCCGACGAACCCCTGGGCGACGAACCCCGCGGCGACGTCGTCGAGCAGCTCCGGTCGGTGCTCGTCGTCGAGCGACCGGATGTGCTGCTCGCTCGACACCGTGAAGTGCTCGACGAGCAGCCGGTGCAGCGAGGCGTCGTTCGGGTCCGGCAGCGCCTTGCCGTAGATGTCACGGTGCGCGACGACGTGCTCGACCACGGCGTTGATGCCGCGCCGGGTGATCATCGCGAGCTCGTCGAGGTCCGCGCCGCGGTTCGCGGCCACGCGCCGGGCGTCGGCGTCGTCCTGGCGGATGCGGTCGAGCTCCGGCGTCAGCACGTCCGCGAGCAGGGACCCGGGGGAGACCGCGTGCGAGTAGAAGGTCGCGCGGTTGATGCCGGCTGCACGGGTGACGTCGGCGACCGTGATCTCGGACACCGGTCGATCGGCGGCGAGGCGCAGGATCGCTTCGCGCAGGGCGGCGGTCGTGTGCAGGATGCGGGCGTCCACCATGACGCCACCCCCTTCTGATCCGGTTCCCCCCGCCGGTGTTCCGACGGAACGTGCGGGACGGCTCGGCCGCGCGGATGAGCGCTGACGAGCAGTCCGACGGTACCGCATGGGCCGCGTCGGAACCGGGCGGCGGCCGTGGCAACACGCGGGCGGACGCGCGGAACTGCTGCGGCAGGGCTCGGGAGGGCCGTAGGATGGTACCGCGGCCGAATCGATTCGATCGATGCCGCGATCACCTCCCACACCCCCTCACCGTCGAAGGACCCCTGCTCGTGACCGCGCCCGCAACCACCGGTTCGCTCCGTGTCGTCCTGCACCCCGGAGACGCGCTCTCCCGCAGCCAGCGACTCGTCTACGTCTTCGTCCTCGGTGCGCTCACCGCGCTCGGGCCGTTCACGATCGACCTCTACCTGCCGGCCTTCCCGTCGCTCAAGGACGAGTTCGGCATCAGCGACGGGGCGGTGCAGCTCACCCTGACGGCCACGACCCTCGGGTTCGCGGCCGGGCAGCTCCTCGTCGGCCCGTGGAGCGACAAGGTCGGTCGTCGCCTCCCGCTCATCATCGCGACGACCGTGCACGTGGGCGCCTCGATCGGGGCCGCGCTCGCGCCGAACGTCGAGGTGCTGGCGGTGTTCCGCGTCCTGCAGGGCATGGGCGCGTCGGCCGGCGGCGTCGTGGCGATGGCGACGGTGCGCGACCTGTTCGGTGGCAAGCCGCTCGTGCGGATGCTGTCCCGGCTGGCGATGGTGAACGGCCTCGCGCCGATCCTCGCCCCGCTCATCGGCTCGCAGATGCTCCGGTTCGTCAGCTGGCGCGGCGTGTTCGTCTTCCTCGCCTGCTACGGCGCCGCGGTGGTCATCGCGTCGATCCTCCTCATCGTCGAGACGCTCCCGCCGGCCCGTCGGCACGAGGCCGGCCACTCCACCATCGGACAGCGGTACCGCGCGCTCTTCTCGGACCGCGTCTTCGTGGGGGTCGCGCTCATCGGGGCGATGGTCTTCAGCGGACTGTTCTCGTACCTCAGCTCGTCGCCGTTCCTGTTCCAGGGGCTGTACGGGCTGGACGCGCAGCAGTACGGCCTGCTGTTCGCCGTGAACTCCGTCGGCGTCGTCGTCGGGGTGCAGGTGTCGGCACGGCTCGCCCAGCGCGTCGGGCCGCAGTGGATCCTCGCGTGCTCGACCGCGACGCTGCTCCTCGCCGCCGTCGCGATCATCGTGCTCGACCAGCTCGGCGCCGGGCTCGTCGGTGTGCTCGTGCCGCTGTGGTTCTTCATCGCCGCGTGCGGGTTCTCGTTCCCGCTCGTCCAGGTGATCGGCCTGGCCGCGCACGGCAAGGAGGCCGGCACCGCCGCGTCCCTCCTCGGCGCGCTGAACTTCGGCGTGGCCGGGATCATCTCGCCCGTGGTCGGGTGGATCGGCATCACCACCGCGACGCCGATGGCCGCCGTGATGGCGTGCACCTCGGCCGTCGCGGTCGTGCTGCTGTGGGCGGTCGTCCGACCGCGGACGGTCCCGGCGCTCACGCACTGAACCGGCCGGTCGGCACCCGGTCCGCGACGGGCCACGCGTCGGTCGACCGGTGCGTCGTCGCGGATGCGGTGGGGCCGGACAGGGGCGGTGCCGCGTCCATATGCTGTGGGCATGAGCGACGTGGTGGCGCAGGCACGGGCAGCGGCAGAGGCGGCGAAGCAGGCAGCCGACGAGGCCCGGCGCCTCGCGGACGAGGCGGTGCAGCGCGCGGAGGAGCTCGCCGCTCGCGTGACCGAGCAGCAACAGGCGGGCCAGGAGGCGCAGCCCGCCTCCGCCACGGAGCCCGCGGTGGTCGACTCCCCGGCCCCGACCCAGACCCCGGCGGTGGACGCGAGCGCCCCGGCGGTGGACGCGACCGCCCCGCACGCCGAGCCGGCGTCGCCGGCCCCAGCCGCGCCTCCCGAGCCGGCCACCGCCGACGGGCCGCTCGGAGCAGCCGCCGTGGACGCGATCCGCACCGGCTACGGGGTCGAGGGCAGCGCCCTGGAACTCGGCGCCCTGGTGAACGGTGCCCCGCAGCCGGACGTCCAGGTCCGGATCCCGCTCGGGATGCTGAACCGGCACGGCCTCGTCGCGGGGGCGACCGGAACGGGCAAGACGCGCACGCTGCAGGTCCTCGCGGAGCAGATCGCCGCGAACGGGGTGCCCGTCTTCGCGGCCGACATCAAGGGCGACCTGTCCGGGCTGGCGGTGGCCGGCACGCCGAACGACAAGCTGCTCGCGCGGACGGCCGGCATCGGGCAGGACTGGCGTGCCGCGGCGAGCGAGGCGGAGTTCTACTCCCTCGGCGGGCAGGGGACCGGCGTCCCGATCCGGGCGACCGTGTCCGGGTTCGGACCACTGCTGCTGTCGAAGGTCCTCGGCCTGAACGACACGCAGGAGTCGTCGCTGGGACTCGTGTTCCACTACGCGGAACAGGCCGGGCTGCCCCTCGTCGACCTGTCGGACCTCCGGAGCGTGCTGACGTTCCTGACGAGCGACGCGGGCAAGGGGGAGCTCGCCGAGCTCGGCGGGCTGTCGAAGCAGACCGTCGGCGTGATCCTCCGCGAGCTGATCACGTTCGCCGACCGGGGCGCCGACCAGTTCTTCGGCGAGACCGAGATCGACACGACCGTGTTCCTCCGCACCGCCGCCGACGGCCGGGGGATCGTCAGCCTGCTCGAGGTGCCCGGCGTGCAGGACCAGCCCGAGGTGTTCTCGACGTTCCTGATGTGGTTGCTCGCCGACCTCTTCAACGAGCTCCCCGAGGTGGGTGACCAGGACAAGCCGAAGCTCGTGTTCTTCTTCGACGAGGCCCACCTGCTGTTCAGCGGCGCGTCGAAGGACTTCCTCGACCAGATCGTCCGTACCGTCCGGCTCATCCGGTCGAAGGGCGTCGGCATCTTCTTCGTCACGCAGACCCCGAAGGACGTCCCGAACGAGGTGCTCGCCCAGCTCGGGTCACGGATCCAGCACCAGCTGCGGGCGCACACCCCGGACGACGCGAAGGCCCTGCGGGCGACGGTGTCGACCTACCCGTCGAGCGACTACGACCTCGGCGAGGTGCTGACCTCGCTCGCCACCGGCGAGGCGATCGTCACCGTGATGAACGAGAAGGGTGCACCGACACCCGTCGCGTGGACCCGACTGCGCGCCCCCGAGGGCTCGATGGACCCGATGCCCGCGCCCGAGATGACCGCGCGCGTGCAGGCGTCCCCGCTCCTGGCGACCTACGGCGCACGGCTCGACCCCGACTCGGCGTACGAGATGCTCGCCCGTCGTATGGAGGCCGCCGCGGCGGACGCGGCAGCTGCCGACGCCGAGAAGGCCGCGGCCACCGCCGCCGCCGAAGCGGAGAAGGAGGCCGCGCGGGCCGCTGCCGCCGCGGCGAAGGAGGCGGCGGCGAAGGACAGGGCCGAGGCACGGGAACGGGCCGCGGCGCAGCAGGAGTACGAGCGGGCGCAGCGCGAGTTCGAGCGGGCCGAGCGCGCGGCCGAGGCGCGTCGGTCGAAGCGGACCTCGTCGCGGACCACCACGTCACGGAAGGCGGAGGACCCGCTGTCGGACCTGCTCGGGTCCGGGCTGGGCAGGACGATCGCGAAGGAGGTCGTGCAGGGGATCTTCTCGACCCTGCGCCGTCGTCGCTGAGCGAGCGCGGCGTGCTCGTGCCGGGTCAGCCGACCAGGTTCGTCGTCTCGAGCACCAGCAGCGTCGCGACGGCGAGCACCGCGACGACGCCGACGACCACGTAGGCCCCTCGCCGCTCGTACCAGGAGCGGCTGGCCGGGTAACGCCGGACGAACGCGCGGATCGACATCGGGCGGGTCTCGTCGGTGACCTGGACGCCCAGGGCTTCCACGACGCTGTCGATGCCGGCGTCGCCCCAGGTGTCGGCACGCAGACGGAACAGGTGGGTGCCGTCGGCGTCGAGCGCGACGAGCTCACGGGTCGTCCGTTCCACCGCGCTGCCGTAGGTCGTGGCGAGGACCAGGCTGTGGACGCGCTCGCGGGGCACCCGACGGTTCGGGGTGAGGACGCCCCGCACCGTGACGGCCACCGGATCGAGACCGATGAACGCGGTGCCGAGACGCACGAAGACGACGGCCACGACGGCCGCGAGCAGGATGATCGCGGTCGCGACGACGGGCCAGAGCGGCATCGGCAGGGAGACCCAGACGAGGGCGACGGCGAGGGGGACGGCGGAGAACACGACGCTCAGGATCGTCGAGCGCACGAGGGACCGTCGCGGCCGGAGGATCACGTCGTACACGGTCGCGCTCCGCCGAGCAGCTGCCGGTGCCGTCAGGTCCCCCACGTGGACTCCTCGTCCCTCGGGTGCCCGGGCAGCGTGCGACGCCCGCCCGGAGAGCGACACCCCTGCCGCTCCGTGCACCGTGGTCGACCCGTCCCGGGGTCGTCCGTCCGAGCAGTCTAGGCGACCGACGGGTACCGAGGACAGCCCGTTCCACCCCTCGGCATCGTTTCGGGGCCAGACCATGGCGAACGGGGTGCAGGGTGGTCCGCCGGGTGGGGGACCGACCCGGCCGTGCAACGAACCGGGTGGGGGACCGACCCGGCCGTGCAACGAACCGGGTGGGGGACCGACCCGGCCCTGCAACGAACAGAGCGCGTGACCCGGGGGGCACGCGCTCTGTTCGGACTGGCGGAGAATGGGGGATTCGAACCCCCGAGGGCTTGCACCCAACACGCTTTCCAAGCGTGCGCCATAGGCCACTAGGCGAATTCTCCTGACGCTGTCTTCCGACGGCGACACCCAATGGTACAGGTTCCCGGGAGTGCTCACGACCGCGTGTCGAGCAGACCGGGATCCTCCCAGATGTCGTGCCGTGTGCGCCGACTACCCTGGACGCGTGTCGACCCGCATCTACATCACGTCAGCAGAAGGACACACGGGCAAGAGCACCGTCGCCCTCGGTGTCCTCGAGACCCTCGCACGCTCGGTGGGACGGGTCGGCGTGTTCCGGCCGGTCGCGCGCTCGGTCGACGTGCCCGACTACGTGCTCGAGCTCCTCCTGCAGCACACCGCGGTCGGCATCTCCTACGACGACGCGGTCGGCGTCACCTACGACGACGTGCACGCCGACCCGGAGGCCGCGCTCGCCACGATCGTCACCCGCTTCGCCCAGGTCGAGCGGCAGTGCGACGCGGTCGTGGTGCTCGGGTCGGACTACACCGACGTGGGGAGCCCCACCGAGCTGTCGTTCAACGCGAAGGTCGCCGCGAACCTCGGCGCCCCGGTGCTGCTCGTCCTCGGCGGCCGCGACGCCGCCGAGCGCGGTGCCCGCACCCCGGAGGACATGGCCCAGGTCGCCGACGTCACGACGAGCGAGCTCCGGGCCGCGCACGCGCAGCTGTTCGGCATCGTCGTCAACCGTGCCGACCCGGACGCGCTGGCCGCGGTCGTGTCGAGCGTCCAGCACGCGGTCGCGGACCACCACCCCGACCTGCCGGTGTGGGCGATCCCGGAGGACCGCGTCCTCGTCGCCCCGACCGTCCGTGCCCTGCTCGAGGCCACCGGCGCGACCCTGGTGCGCGGCGACGAGGCGCTGCTCGACCGCGAGGCGCTCGGCACCGTCGTCGCGGGCATGAGCATGGAGAACGTCCTGCCGCGCCTGATCGAGGGCGGCATCGTCGTCGTCCCCGGTGACCGCAACGACGTCCTCATCGCCACGCTCCTCGCGAACGAGTCCGAGACCTTCCCGAGCCTCGCCGGCGTGATCCTCAACGGCGGGTTCGAGACCGCGCCGCAGATCTCCCGCCTGCTCGAGGGCCTGTCGAGCTCGCTCCCGATCGCGCAGAACGACCTCGGCACCTATGACACCGCGCTCCGGATCACCCAGACCCGGGGCCGTCTCGCCGCCGACTCGCCGCGGAAGGCCGACCTGGCCCTCGCGCTGTTCGAGCAGCACGTCGACGCCGACGCCCTGCGGGACCGGCTGCAGCTCACCCCCTCCGGCGTCGTCACACCGCTCATGTTCGAGCACGGACTGCTCGACCGAGCCCGCGCGTACGGCAAGCGCATCGTCCTGCCGGAGGGCGAGGACGACCGGATCCTCCGCGCGGCCTCGACGCTGCTGCAGCGCCAGGTGTGCGACCTCACGATCCTCGGCGACCCCGCCGCGATCCGCACTCGCGCGACCGAGCTCGGCCTCGACCTCGACGCCGCGCAGCTGGTGTCCCCGTTCGACCCTGAGCTCCGCGAACGCTTCGCCGAGGAGTACACCCGGCTCCGCGCGCACAAGGGGATGTCGATCGAGCTCGCCCGCGACACCGTGACCGACGTCTCGTACTTCGGCACGATGATGGTGCAGCTCGGCCTCGCCGACGGCATGGTCTCCGGTGCGAAGCACACCACGGCGCACACCATCCGCCCGTCGTTCGAGATCATCAAGACCCGCCCGGACACCTCGATCGTGTCGAGCGTCTTCCTGATGGCCCTCGCCGACCGGGTCCTCGTCTACGGCGACTGCGCGGTCATCCCGGACCCCACGAGCGAGCAGCTCGCGGACATCGCGATCTCGTCGGCCGAGACCGCGACGCAGTTCGGCATCGACCCGCGCGTGGCGATGCTCAGCTACTCGACGGGCGACAGCGGCTCGGGAGCGGACGTCGATAAGGTCCGCGCCGGCACCGCGTTCGTCCGTGAGCGCCGACCCGACCTGCTCGTCGAGGGGCCGATCCAGTACGACGCCGCAGCCGACCCGACGGTCGCGTCGACGAAGATGCCCGACTCGCCCGTCGCCGGTCGCGCGACCGTGTTCATCTTCCCCGACCTCAACACGGGCAACAACACGTACAAGGCCGTGCAGCGCTCGGCCGGCGCCGTGGCCATCGGCCCGGTGCTGCAGGGCCTGCGCAAGCCGATCAACGACCTCTCCCGCGGTGCGCTCGTCGGCGACATCGTGAACACCGTCGCGATCACCGCGATCCAGGCCGGCACCGCGTCCGACGCGGCCTGACCCGTGGTGGCCGCACCGCGCCTCCAGTCCGACAAGAAAGTGACCCACCAGTGACCGCAGCGCTCGTCGTGAACTCGGGTTCGAGTTCGTTCAAGTACCAGCTCATCGAGCTCGAGGGGGAGCGGACGCTCGCCTCCGGACTCGTGGAGCGCATCGGCGAGACGACGGGGGCGTGGAAGCACACGAACGCCCTCACCGGCGAGTCGTCGTCCAGCGACTCGGCCGAGGTCCCCGACCACGCCGCCGGGTTCCAGGCCATGATCGACGCCTTCGCGAAGGTCGGGCCGTCGTTCGACGAGCACCCGCCGGCCGTCGTCGGCCACCGCGTCGTGCACGGCGGCACCACCTTCGACCGCGCCACCGTGGTCACCGACGACGTCGAACGACAGATCGAGGAGCTCTCGAGCCTCGCGCCGCTGCACAACCCGGCGAACCTCGAGGGGATCCGGGCCGCGAAGCAGGTCTTCGCCGACGTGCCCCAGGTCGCCGTGTTCGACACCGCGTTCCACCAGACGATGCCGCCGCACGCGTACACGTACGCGATCCCCGCCGACCTCGCGGCGAAGTACGGGATCCGTCGCTACGGCATGCACGGGACGAGCCACAAGTACGTGTCCGAGCAGGCCGCCGAGTTCCTCGGCCGTCCCCTCGCCGAGCTCAAGACGATCGTGCTGCACCTCGGCAACGGGGCGTCCGCCGCGGCGATCGACGGCGGCCGGTCGATCGAGACCTCCATGGGGCTCACCCCGCTCGAGGGCCTCGTGATGGGCACTCGGTCCGGCGACCTCGACCCGGCCGTGCTCATCCACCTCCACCGCGAGGCCGGGCTGTCCTTCGAGGACCTCGACACCATGCTCAACAAGCAGTCCGGACTGCTCGGGCTGACCGGCAACGGCGACATGCGCGACGTGCAGGACGCGGCGCTGCGGGGCGACGAGGAGGCCGAGGCGGCGCTCGCCGTGTACCGGCACCGGATCCGTCGCTACGTCGGGGCCTACACGGCGCAGCTCGGCGGGCTCGACGCGGTCGTGTTCACCGCGGGGGTGGGCGAGAACAACGCGCTGCTGCGTCGGCGCGTGCTGGCCGGGCTCGAGCACCTCGGCATCGAGATCGACGCGGATCGGAACGAGTTGGCCTCGCGCGAGGCGCGGCTCATCTCGACGGACGCGTCGCGGGTCGCGGTGCTCGTGGTGCCGACGAACGAGGAACTGGAGATCGCCCGGCAGTCGGCCGCGGTGGCGCTGTAGGGGGCCGGGCGGCGGCGGGGGCGCGGTCCGCGGGGGGTGTTCGGTCAGCGGGGCGTTGGCGCGGGTGCCGGCGTCCGCGGCTGGGTCCGCACGGTGCGGCTTTCGTCGGCTGGTGCGGGGTTGGTGGCTGGGTGCGCGCTTGCAGCGCGGCACGGTGCCGTCAAGCTCGCACGGGGTGACGAGGCGCGCACGGTGCGGCCGGGTAGGCCCGTCCACGTTCCTCGCACGGGTTGACGAGGTGCGCACGATGCGGACGGGAGGCGCGGGGCGGGCTGGCGCCGCGCCTCCCGTCCGGCGGGTGGTGCCGCGCACTGCACGGTGCGGTGTTCGTCGGCTGGTGGTGGGTTGGTGGCTGCGTGCGCGCTTGCAGCGCGCCACGGTGCGGTCAAAGTCGCACGGGGTGGCGAGGCGTGCACGGTGCGGCCGGGTAGGCCCGTCCGCTTTCCTCGCACGGGGTGGCGAGGGGCGCACGGTGCGGACGGGAGGCGCGGGGCGGGCTGGCGCCGCGCCTCCCGTCCGGCGGGTGGTGCCGCGCGCTGTACGGTGCGGTGTTCGTCGGCTGGTGCGGGGTTGGTGGCTGGGTGAGCGCATGTAGCGCGGCACAGTGCGGTCAAAGTCGCGCGGGGTGACGAGGCGCGCACGGTGCGGCCGGGTTTGGACAGTCCGCTTTCCTCGCACGGGGTGGCGAGGTGGGCACGGTGCGGACGGGAGGCGCGGGGCGGGCTGGCGCCGCGCCTCCCGGCCGCCGGGTGGTGCCGCGCGCTGCACGGTGCGGCTTCCGCCGGCTGGTGTGGGGCTGGTGGCTAGGTGCGCGCTTGCAGCGCGGCACGGTGCGGTCAAAGTCGCACGGAGTGGCGAGGGGCGCACGGTGCGGCCACGGGCCGGGACCCCGCCGCGGCGCTCAGCGGAGCGACGCGACCGCCGCGGGGATCGGGGTGTCGCCGCTCGTGACCTCGAACTGGACCCCGACCGCGGTGTCGTCGACCAGGGCGTGGAGCACGACCGCTGCGACGTCTGCGCGGGGGATCGATCCACGGGGGACCGTGCGGCCGACGTCGACCGTGCCCTGCGGCGGCGTGTCGAGCAGGCCTCCCGGTCGGACGATCGTCCAGCGGAGGCTCCGGGCACGGATGTTCGCGTCGGCCTCGGCCTTGGCGCGCAGGTAGACCTGGAAGACGTCGTCCTCCGATGCGGCCGGGACCACCGCGCGCTGCGGGTCGTACGCGTCCGCACCCATCGCCGAGATCATGACGTAGCGCCGGATCCCAGCCCGCTCGGCGGCATCGGCAAGCAGGATCGCCCCGTCCCGGTCGACCGTCAGCTTCCGCTCCGCCCCGCTGCCCGGGCCGGCGCCGGCGGCGAACACCACCGCGTCGACGCCGCGGAGCCGGAGCCCGAGGTCGTCGTCGTCCATCTGCTCGAGGTCCGCGACGATCGCCCGCGCGCCCTGCTGCTCCACGTCCGTGACGTGGGCGGGGTTGCGGACGATGGCGACGGCGTCGTGGCCGGCGTCGGTGATCTGGCGGGCGAGGAGGAGGGCGATCTGGCCGTGGCCCCCGGCGATGGCGATCTTCATGTGTCCGATCATGCCCGTCGCGTCCGGTAGACTTCTCGGCGGCTCCTCACGTGACGCCATCCAGGCCAACTCCCCCAGGGCGGAAACGCAGCAAGGGTAACCGGGCTCTGGCGGGTGCGTGAGGAGTCTTTTCTGTTTCCTGCCCGGGTGCGTGCGGTGTCGCTTCCGTTCCCGGGCCGGTCGGCCGGACAACGTCCGCACGCCGGGTGTCCGTTTCGTAACGGGCTGCGGACAGCACCCTGATCGTGTGCAAAGATCACCCTCAGGAACTCCCAACCAGGGTTCCTGACCCTCCACCGCCTCACCAGCGGAGGAGTTTTCCGGATCAGGTGGCGAGCATGCTCGCCAGGAAAAGAGACACGCATGCGCAGGCACGTGTCGCTGCGGGGTACCCGTGTACCCACGACGGCGGGCGACTGGACACGACGGATCTTCGGTGCTGGCGGCCGAGCTCGACGACGAGCATCGGACGATCGGCGTCTCCTCCTGCGCGGCGGCGTCGTCGCCACGGTGACGGCGCTCGTCGCCGCCACCGTGGCGATCCAACCCGCGGTGGCTGCACCGACCGACGTCTCCGAGGCCGAAGGGCTGCTCCTCAGCGGGTCCGGCATCGTGAACGTCGACGGCATCGCCCAGCTCGGTGGGGCCTACTCCGCGCGCGGTGCGACCACGGGCGGCGGCACCACGAACCAGCCACTCAACGTCGAGGCCCTGAACACCGTCGGCGTCGACCTCGGGAACGACATCGACCTGCTCGGGTCGAACGGCATCCTCACCCTCGGGGTGAACGGCCAGTACGCGACGACCTCGGCGAACGGCGCCACGGCGTCCTCGGGCCTCCTGACCAACGACGGTGGCATCGGCGTGGGCACCGGGATCGGGACCGGTGCGTCGACGCTGGACCTCGCGCCGCTGTTCAGCCGGGTCGGCGCCGACACATCGGTGCTGTCCAACGCGCGGCTCCGGGTCGGAGCGCTCGCCTCGACCCTGACCGCGACGCGTGGCACGACGGTGAGCACCACGAGCGACTACCGGATCGCCGGGGCCGACCTCACGCTGACGAGTCCGGCCGTGCAGGGACTGACGACGTCGCTCCGTGACCAGCTGCGCACCGTCTCCGGTCAGGTGAACGGGGTCTTCGGTACCGGGGGAGCCCTGCAGGGCACCACCGGGACGGTGACCACCCAGATCCAGACGCTGCTGCGCCAGGCGCTGCTCGGCACGGTGACCGTCAGCGGGACGACGATCACGTCGAACGTGAACCTCAACCTCGACGACACCCTCACCCAGGTCCTCCAGCAACCGCTGACGGACGGCGCCGTGACGATCGTCCCAGCGACCGGGACCATCACGGTCGACCTCGACGAGCTCACGGCGCTCAACGGCCAGCCGGCGAACACCCCGGTGCTGACGACCGCCGCGGTGGACTCGATCAACCAGAGCATCACCACGATCCTCGGTACCCAGCTGCCGACCACGCTGCAGACGGCGGTCGTGAACACGATCAACTCCACCGGCGTCCGGGTGGACATCGCGACGAACGCCACCGTGCTCGGACAGCCGTCCGCTGCGATCGGTCTCCGGATCGACACGACGCTCGGCGCGCTCGCCGGCACCGCGACCGCGACCCCCACGGTCACCACGTCGGGCAGTGTCGCCGGACTGCCGCTGCCCCTCGGCACCGTGCTCGCGCCGGTCGTCAGCGGAACCGTCGTCCCGGCGCTGCAGGGTGCGCTCCGGCCCGTCATCGGCGGGGCGGCCCTCGCACAGCTCGGCACCGCCCTGACGAACACGACCTCGGCCGTAGCGACACTGCTGTCCCCGGTCGTCCTGCTGATCCGTCAGGTGATCGACCTCACCGTCAACGCGCAGGACACCACGACCGGGTTCCGCGACGGCCGCGGCTCCGACCCGGGCGCCCGGAGCGTGCACGCCCTGCGGCTGTCGATCCTCCCCGGGGCGAACGTCGCCACCGTCGACCTCGCCACGTCCACCGTGCGGGCCGCGGCCTTCGTCGCGCCGACGATCACGACCCCGACCGCGAACCAGGTCTTCAGCGTGCCGACGGCGTCCTCCACCCGCACCGTCACCGTGAGCGGCACCGGCGAGCCCGGCGCCACGATCGCGGTGGACCTCGGGAGCGGCCGGACCGCCACCGCGACCGTCGCGGCCAACGGGGCGTGGACCACCTCGGTGGCCAACGTGCCGACCGGCTCCTGGACGGCCACCGCGACGCAGACGGTCGGTGGTGCGGCTGCAGGCTCGGCGACGCAGCAGTTCTCGGTCGTCGCGCAGCAGGCGCTCACGATCACCGCGCCGACGGCGGGGCAGACCTTCACGACCACGGGCACCACCGCGCCGGTGACCCTGACCGGCACCGCCACCGCCAACGCCCGCATCGACATCGACCTCGGCGGCGGCCTCAGCGCCACCGGGACCGCCGCCGCGAGTGGTGCCTGGAGCATCACGGTGCCGGACGTCCCGATCGGCGAGCCGACCGCGAGCGTCACGCAGACCGTCGGGGACAGCACCTCGGCACCGGTGACCCGTGCATTCCGGGTGGTCGCGGCTGCCGGACTGACGGTCGACACCCCGACCGCGGACCAGGACTTCCCGCTCGCCGGGGACGCCCGGGACGTGCCGTTCTCCGGTTCGGCGCAGCCCGGCGCCCGGGTCGACGTCGACCTCGGTGGCGGCCGCACGGCGACGACGACCGCGAACGCCGGTGGGACCTGGTCGACCGCGGTGGCGGACGTCCCGGCGGGGGAGTACTCCGCCCGGGTGACGCAGACCGTCGGTGCGTCCACGAGCACCCCGGTGACGCGTGACTTCACCGTCACGGCGGCGGCTCCGTTGCGCATCACCGCCCCCGAGGACGGCAGCACCATCACCGTCGCCGACCCGACCTCGACGACGCCCGTCACGGTCTCCGGCACCGCCGCGCCGAACGCACAGGTGTCCGTCGGCATCGGCGGGTCCTTCACCGCGACGGTGACCGCGGACGGCGACGGCGACTGGGAGACGACATTCCAGGGCGTCCCGGTCGGCGACCGCACGGCGACCGCTCGGCAGACCGTCGGCGGGACGACCTCGGGTCCGGTGACGTCCGACTTCACCGTGGCCGCCGGCGCTCCGATCGCGATCACCGCGCCGGTACCCGGCGCCACCGTGACCGTGCTCGACGCCGACAGCACCACCGACCTCGTCGTCACCGGCACCGCCCAGCCCGGAGCCGACGTGGCGATCTCGCTCGGCGGCGGGCTGACCGCCACCGCGTCCGCGGACGGCGCCGGGGACTGGACCGCCACGGTCCGGGACGTCCCGGTCGGCCGGTGGACGATCCAGGCGACCCAGACCGTGAACGGCACCACCTCGCCGACGGTCCGTCAGGTCGTGACGGTCGTCGCGGGGGCCGCGCTCGCCGTCACCTCGCCCGCCCAGGGCGGCACGACCGCCGTCGCGACCGAGAGCTCGACGATCGACGTGGCCGTGTCTGGGACCGCGCAGCCGGGAGCCGACGTCGCCGTCGTCCTCGACGGGACGGGCGACCCGGTCACGACCACGGCGGGCACCGACGGGTCGTGGTCGGTGACCCTGCAGGCGGTCGGCACGGGCGACCACACCGCGAGCGTCACGCAGACGGTCGGTGGACAGACGTCCGCGGCCGTCGACCGGGACTTCTCGGTCGCGGTCGGTGACGACCTGGTTATCGAGTCGCCGACGGACGCTCAGCAGGTCCCCGCGGGGACGGGCGGCCAGATCGGCGTCGTCGTGCGCGGCACGGCCGAACCGGGAGCGAGCGTGCGTGTCACGGTCGACGGGGGCGACCCCGTCGCCGTGGTCGCCGACGGCGCCGGCAACTGGTCGACCGACCCGACGGAGCTCGCCATGGGCGACCACACCGTCACCGCCGTGCAGACCGTGAACGGGACGACCGGCCCCACCGTCACCCGCGACTTCACGGTCGTGCCGGGGACCGCCGTCGCGATCGACTCGCCGGCGGTCGGCTCGCGCTTCGTCGTGGTCGACGGGGACGCCACGGCCACCGTGGCGATCTCCGGGACCTCGGAGCCGAACGCGGACATCACCGTCTCGCTCGGCCCGGACACCCGGTTCACCACCACGGCCGACGGCGCCGGGGCGTGGAGCGTCGACGCGACCGGTCTCGCACCCACCGGCACCTACACGGTGAACGCGAGCCAGAGCGTCGAGGGCGTGGTCACCGCTGCGATCCCGACCACCTTCCTGGTCGTCACGGCAGCGCCGCTCGCGATCACGGCGCCGACCACGACACCGATCACGGTCGCGGGCGACGCCGTCCGCCGTGACGTCACCGTGTCGGGTACCGGCCAGCCCGGAGCCACCGTGACCGCCGGTACCGACGGCGAGGACGACCAACAGACGACGGTCGCCCCGGACGGCACCTGGTCGGTGACCTTCGCCGACCTCGGCGTCGGCGAGCACCCGGTCTCGGTGACGCAGACCCTCGCCGGCACGGTCTCCTCCCCGGCGACCTCCGCACCGGTCACGCGCACGGTCACGATCGAGGCCGCCGACGCCGTGCGGGTGACGACGCCGGCCGACGGAGCCGTCCTGCTCGTGCCGGACGCCGGCGCGACGCGCGACGTCACCGTCACCGGGACGGCGGAGCCAAACGCTCTGGTCACCGTGCGACTCGGCGTCGACGCGGTCAGCACCACCGCGGACGGAGACGGCGCGTGGACCGTGACGTTCGGCGGGGTCGGTGTCGGTGACCCGACGCTCACCGCGACCCAGACCGTCGGCGGGACCAGCGCCTCCAGTCCCGCGCAGACCGTCTCCGTGCGCGCCGGGACCGCGCTCACCCTGACGACGCCCACGGACGGCACCGTCCTGACGGTCGCCGACGCGGCCGGTACGGCCGACGTGCTGGCGGCCGGACGGGCACAGGGCGGCGCCACCGTCACGGTGACCCTGTCGACCGGCGACTCCGACGAGGTGACCGCCGCTGCCGACGGCGCCTGGGAGACGACGTTCGCGGACGTCCCGGTCGGCGACCACACGGTCCGCGCGACGCAGGTCGTCGGCGGGCAGACGTCGGCACCCGTCACCGCGGCGGTGTCGGTCCGCGCCGGTGCGCCGCTCACGGTGACGACCCCGGCCGGGGCCGCCTCCGCGACGGTCGCCGACGACGACGCGACGACCGACGTGCGGTTCGCCGGCACCGGCCAGCCCGGAGCGACCGTCACGGTCGACCTCGGTGACGGCGGGACCGCGACGGCACGGGTCGACGACGACGGGGACTGGGCCATGACGGTCGAGGACGTGCCCACCGGTTCGTGGACGGCCGACGTCACGCAGGCCGTGAACGGGACGACGAGCGCGGCGGTCACCCGCCCGGTGTCCGTCGTCGCCGCGGCCGCCCTGACCATCCGCCAGCCCGGTGACGACCCGATCACCGTCGCGGACGCGGACGCCACCACCACGGTGACGATCGCCGGCGACGCCCAGCCGGGCGCCACCGTCACGATCACGGTCGACGACGGCGACCCGGTCGAGGTGACGGCGGGCGGGGACGGCTCGTGGAGCGTCGACGTGCCGGACCTCGGCGTCGGGACGCACGACGTGAGCGTCACGCAGACGGTCGACGGGTCCACGTCCACGACCCCCGTCGAGACGACGTTCGCGATCGTGGCCGGCGCTCCGGTCGGGATCGACGAGCCGACGGCCGGCCAGCAGTACACCGTCGCCGGCGAGGGCGCGACCACCACGGTCGACGTCAGCGGCACGGCGGAGCCCGGTGCGACCGTCGTGGTCGACCTCGGCGGCGGACGCAGCGAGGCCACCACCGCGGACGCGGACGGGAAGTGGAGCGTCTCGGTCCCGGACGTGCCCGCCGGGACCCCGGAGGTCAGCGTCACGCAGCGGATCGGCGACACCGTCTCCGCCCCGGTGGCCGTCGGGATCCGGGTGCTCGTCGCGGACCCCATCACGATCGCCACCCCGGCGGACGGGTCGACCGTCCGCGTCGCGCAGCAGGACTCGGTCGCGACGGTGACGGCGAACGGTGCCGCGGCGCCGCGGTCCACCGTGCGGGTCACGACCGACGGCGGCGACCCGCAGACCGTCACGGCGACCGCCGCCGGCACGTGGTCGCTCGACCTCGAGGGACTCGCCACCGGGCAGCACACGGTCCGGGCGACCCAGACGGTCGACGGGTCGACCTCGGCGCCGGTCGTGACGACCTTCACGATCGCTGCCGGCGCCGCGCTGACGGTCGACACCCCGGCCGACGGCGACACCGTCACCGTGCCGGCCGGCACCACGAGCGCGACCGTCCCGGTCAGCGGTCAGGGGCAGCCGGGCGGGACCGTGCGGATCGTCACCGACGACGGTGACCCCGTCGAGGTCCCGGTGGGCACGGACGGCCGGTGGTCGACCGAGTTGACGGGGTTCGACGCCGGAGACCACACGATCGTCGTCACGCAGGTCGTGAACGGCACCACGTCGTCGCCGGTCCAGCGTGACCTGACGGTCGAGGTCGCCGCGGTCGACGCGATCGTCGTGACCTCGCCGGCGAACGGGACCGCGTTCCGCGTGCTCGGCGGCACCACGGACGTCCGTGTCACCGGCGTCTCGGCGCCGAACGCGGCGGTCTCGGTCCGGATCGACGGCGGCACCCCGGTCACGACGACGGCGAACGGCGACGGCGAGTGGGCCGTGACCGTGCCGTCGGTCGGCACCGGGCCGCACTCGATCGCCGCCTCGCAGACCGTCGGCGGGACGACGACGGACGCGCCCGAGGTCGGGTTCTCCGTCGCCGCAGCGGCTCCGATCAGGGTCACGAGCCCGCAGGACGGCCAGGTCGTCCCGATCACCGGGGCGACGACGTCCATCGTGGTGAGCGGCACCGCGGAGCCGAGGGCCACGGTGACCGTCGGCATCGACGGCCGGACGGCGACGACCACCGCCGGTGGCGACGGCTCCTGGACCGTCACCGTCACCCGGGTCCCGCCGGGCACCCACACCGTGTCGGCCACCGAGACCGTCGGCGGTCGCACCTCCGACCCGGTGACCAGCACCGTGCGGGTCGTGGTCGCGCAGCCGACCGACGTCACCATCACCAGCCCGACACCCGGCCAGCTCCTCCCGGCGACGGGCACCGGCGACACCGCCGCCTTCACGGTGACGGGGCACGCCACGCCGGGCGCGCTCGTCACGGTGCGCCTGTCGAACGGACAGGTGCGCACGACGACCGCCGACGCAGACGGTGACTGGAGCGTCACCTTCGACCGCGTGCCCGAGGGCGCGTGGACCCTGGAGGCGTCGCAGACCGTGAACGGCACGACGACGGTCTCGCAGCCGGTGCCGATCGTGGTGGACGCCGTCGAGCCGCTCGCGGTCACGTCCCCCACGCCGGGTGCGCACCAGACGGCCTCGGCCGTCGGCTCCGTGGACTGGCGCGTCACCGGGACCGCCGAACCGGGGGCCACGGTGACCGTCGTCGCCGACGACGGCACGCCGGTGACGACCACGGCGGACGAGGACGGCGCCTGGTCGGTCGTGCTGCGCCTCGCGGTGGGACCGCACACCATCCGCGTGACCCAGACCGTCGCGGGTGCGACGTCGGCCGCGCAGTCGGTCGCGGTGGTGGTCGACGCGGCCGTGCCGGGCAATCCGGGGACGCCGGGGGACCCCGGGACGCCCGGGACGCCAGGTGTGCCCGGGACCCCCGGAGCCGGGGCGGTCGGGAACGGGAACGGGACCGCCGGTGGGTCCGGGTCCGGTGGGCTCGCGTTCACCGGTGCCGAGGTCGGGCCCCTCGCCGGGGCGGCCGGCGGCCTGGTGGTCCTCGGGTTCCTCCTGCTGGGGCTGTCCCGCCTCGCCCGCGGCATCCGCCGCCGACGCGTCTGACCCCACCCGCACCGTCCGCACCGCGCCTCGCGTTCCGTCGTCCTGACGGACGGGAGGCGCGGTGCGTCACGTGCGCCCTCCCCACTTCCCACAGGTGGTCCGGTCCGACCATCGGGTGTCGGCCGTCCCGGCTACCCTTGGGGCGTGGTCACCGCCCTGTATCGCCGTTACCGGCCCGAGAACTTCGCCGAGCTGATCGGACAGTCGCAGGTCACCGATCCCCTCCGGACGGCCCTGCGCACCAACCGGGTCAACCACGCCTACCTCTTCAGCGGGCCGCGCGGCTGCGGCAAGACGACGTCCGCCCGCATCCTCGCGCGCTGCCTGAACTGTGCAGAAGGTCCGACCGACACCCCGTGCGGCGTCTGCCCGAGCTGCGTCGAACTGGCGCGCGGCGGCGGGGGTTCGCTCGACGTGATCGAGATCGACGCCGCCAGCCACAACGGTGTCGACGACGCGCGGGACCTCCGTGACCGTGCCGTGTTCGCCCCGGCGCGCGACCGCTACAAGATCTTCATCCTCGACGAGGCGCACATGGTGACGCCGCAGGGCTTCAACGCGCTGCTCAAGCTGGTCGAGGAGCCGCCGGAGCACGTGAAGTTCATCTTCGCCACGACCGAGCCCGAGAAGGTCATCGGCACCATCCGGTCGCGCACCCACCACTACCCGTTCCGGCTCGTCCCGCCGGCCGCGATGCTCGAGTACGTCGAGCAGCTCTGCCAGCAGGAGTCGGTCTCGGTCGCACCGGGTGTCCTGCCGCTCGTCGTCCGCGCGGGCGGCGGCTCCGTCCGCGACACCCTGTCGTTGCTCGACCAGCTCATGGCCGGCAGCGAGGACGGGGCGATCGCGTACGAGCGAGCCGTCGCGCTCCTCGGCTACACCGACGCCGCACTGCTCGACGACGTCGTCGACGCGCTCGCCGTGGCCGACCCGGCGTCCGCCTTCGCCGCGATCGACCGCGTGGTCCAGACCGGTCAGGACCCCCGTCGCTTCGTCGAGGACCTGCTCGAGCGCCTCCGCGACCTCATCGTGGTGGCCGCGACCAACGAGAGCGCCGCTGCCGTCCTGCGTGGCGTCTCGCCGGAAGAGCTCGACACGATGACCCGGCAGGCCGGCGTCTTCGGTGCGACCGGGCTGTCGCGCGCGGCGGACATCGCGAACCGGGCGCTGACCGAGATGACCGGTGCGACCTCGCCGCGACTCCACCTCGAGCTGATGACCGCCAGGATGCTCGTGCCCGAGGCCGACGACACCCAGCGCGGTGCGCTCGCCCGGGTCGAGCGACTCGAACGACGCATCGGCGTCGGCGACGCCGGTGGGCACCAGGCCGGACCGGAGTCGCTCCCCGCGGCGGGTTCGACCTCCGCCCAGGCGCCCGGTGCTCCGGCCGCTGCACCCGCTCCCCGCGCGGCACAGGCTCCCGCGACACCCGCTGCGGCGCCCGTCCAGGCTCCGGCCGCGGCGATGCCTGCTCCGGTCGACGCCGGACCGGCCGCGGCTCCTGCCGCCGACCCCGGCGCCACCGCTCGGGACGCGACCGCCTCGTGGGCAGCCGCGGTGCCGAGTGCGCCCGAGGCGCCCGTGGACGAATCCGCACCCGCGCCGGCTGCCGGCGTGACCCCGACCCCCGCCGCAGGGACCGCGAACGCGTCCTCGACGGGTCAGGGCACCGTCGCCGGCGACGAACCGGCCGTGCGTCCCATCGGCGCCGTCGGGTTCCAGCAGCTCCGCGACTCCTGGCCGCAGATCGTCGAGCACGTCCAGCACCAGAAGCGTTCGGCATGGTCCGTCGTCGTCACGGCGCAGGTCACGGCGCTGCGGGACGACGTCCTCACCCTCACGTTCCCGAGTCACCAGGACGTCGCCTCGTTCAAGGAGATGTCCGACCCGAGCACCAGCGTCAGCGAGCTCCTCCGCGCCGCGATCGTCGACGTGCTCGGCCTGCGCGTGAAGTTCGTCGCACGCGGTCCGGGGGGCCCCGGCCAGCAGCGTCCGCCGCAGCAGCCCGGAGCCCAGCCGCCGCAGGGCATCGGGCAGCGGACGACGCCGACCGCCGGTCCGGTGTCCGACGCCGGAGCCACCGCGACCCCCGCGCCGACGTCGAGCCCTGCGCCGTCCAACCCTGCGCCGTCCAGCCCCGCGCCGGAATCCAGCACCGCGCCGACGTCCAGCGCTGCGCCGAGCGGTGACCCGGCACCGATCGCACCCGTCGCACGGTCCGGTGCCGATCGCCAGGACGCCGCGCCCGGCGGCCCGGACGCGACGCCCGCGCCGGCGCCGCACGACGCTGCGGAGGCCCGACCCGACGCAGCGCCGTCCCGGCAGGGCGACCGGTCGACCAGCCCGGAACCGACCTCGGCTCGTCCGGACGCAGCCACCGCGCGACCGGCGCAGGCCCAGGGTCAGACCCCGGCTCCCGTTGCGGCCGAGGCGCCGCGAGACGCCGATCCGCGCCCGACGCAGTCCCGTCCCGCCGCGTCCCCGGAGCCGTCCGGCGCGCCGGTCACCGAGTGGGCCGTCGCCACCATCCCCGCTGCCGACCCGACCGCGGGCGGCGAGCCCTCGTGGTCGGCGCCGTTCGGCACGACCGACACCGGCGAGCCGGTCGCCCCCGTGCAGACCGTGTCCGACCCGCGCGCGGACGCTGCCCTCGCGGCGCAGCTCCGCCCGGCGTCCGCGCTCGGTGCCGCCCCACAGCAGCGCGCCGCACAGCACGACGCCGCACAGCCGAATGCCCCACAGCAGGACGCCGCGACTCAGGACGCGGCACCCCAGGCGGCGGCGACGCCGGACGTGGCTGGGCAGGCTGCGGCGGCACCGGACACCGCGCCTCCCGCGGGCGGCCCGGTCGGCGCCCCGGACGTCCCCGTCGACGACTATCCGCTCGACGACGACCCGTACGGCGACGGCGAGCCCTACCCCGATGCGCCACCGGCCCCGCAGAACGCTCCGCAGCAGCATGCCCCGCAGCAGAGCGCGCCGCGCCAGTCGGCGCCCCAGCGCCCCGCCGCACCGGCACCCCAGGTCCGGCGGACGCCCGTCGCGGGTCGCTACGGCGAGGCCGTCGTCCGTGAGATCCTGAACGCTCAGTTCATCGAGGAGACCTCCCTCCACGAGGAAGGCGCCTGATGTACGACGGCATCGTGCAGGACCTCATCGACGAGTTCGGTCGCCTCCCCGGCATCGGACCGAAGTCGGCGCAGCGCATCGCGTTCCACATCCTCCAGACCGAGTCGTTCGACCCGAGCCGGCTCTCCGAGCTGCTGGCGGACGTCAAGGAGCGGGTCCGCTTCTGCGAGATCTGCGGCAACGTCACCGAGAACGTGCAGTGCAGCATCTGCCGCGACCCGCGTCGGTCCCCGGCCGTCATCTGCGTCGTGGAAGAGGCGAAGGACGTCGCCGCGATCGAGCGCACCCGCGAGTTCCGTGGGCTGTACCACGTGCTCGGCGGCGCCATCAGCCCGATCGACGGCATCGGCCCGGACGACCTGCGGATCCAGCAGCTCATGACGCGACTCGCGGACGGCACCGTCGACGAGGTCATCATCGCCACCGACCCCAACCTCGAGGGCGAGGCCACGGCGACGTACCTCAGCCGGTTGCTCGTGCCGATGGGCATCCGCACGACGCGGCTCGCGTCCGGTCTGCCGGTCGGCGGCGACCTCGAGTACGCCGACGAGGTCACCCTCGGGCGCGCGTTCGAGGGCCGTCGGGTCGTCGGCGGCTGACCGACCGGGCCGGACGGGCGCGCAGGATCGTTGCGTCTGCACCGGCTCCGACGCAACATCCTCGAAACACCGACTACCATCATGAGACCGCGTGACAGTCGCGGAACCGTCGTCCCCGGGAGTACCAACCAGTGGCCTTGATCGTGCAGAAGTTCGGTGGATCGTCCGTCGCGGACGCCGAGAGCATCAAGCGCGTGGCGAAGCGGATCGTCCAGACGAAGAAGGCCGGCAACGACGTCGTCGTGGCCGTCTCCGCGATGGGCGACACCACCGACGAGCTCGTCGACCTCGCGCACTCCGTGACGCCCATCCCCGCCGGCCGTGAGCTCGACATGCTCCTCACCGCGGGGGAGCGCATCTCGATGGCGCTCCTGGCGATGGCGATCAAGAGCCTCGGTGTCGAAGCGTCCTCGTACACGGGCAGCCAGGCGGGCATGCTCACGGACGCCCAGCACGGCAAGGCGCGCATCGTCGACGTCACCCCGAAGCGCGTGCGCGAGGCGCTCGACGCCGGGCACGTCGCGATCGTCGCGGGGTTCCAGGGCTTCAACCGCACGACGGGCGAGATCACGACGCTGGGCCGCGGCGGCTCCGACACGACGGCGGTCGCCCTCGCCGCGGCGCTCGAGGCCGACATCTGCGAGATCTACACCGACGTCGACGGCATCTTCACCGCCGACCCCCGCGTGGTGTCCAAGGCCAAGAAGGTCGACCGCATCACCAGCGAGGAGATGCTCGAGCTCGCGGCGTCCGGCGCCAAGGTCCTCTACATCCGTGCCGTCGAGTACGCCCGTCGGCACGGCGTCACCCTGCACGTCCGCTCCTCCTTCAGCAACGCCGAGGGAACCATCGTCTACAACCCTGCAGAGGGGGAAACCGTGGAAGAACCGATCATCACCGGCATCGCCGGAGACCTCTCCGAGGGCAAGATCACCGTGGTCGGCGTGCCCGACACCCCGGGCAAGGCCGCCGAGATCTTCACGATCGTCGCCCGTGCCGGCGCGAACATCGACATGATCGTGCAGAACGTGTCGGCGTCGAACGGCCGCACCGACATCTCGTTCACGCTCCCGAAGGACCAGGGACAGAGCGTCCTGACCGCCCTGGGCGTGGCGAAGTCCGACATCGGCTTCGAGGGCATCCAGTACGACGACCAGATCGGCAAGCTCGCCTTGGTCGGTGCGGGCATGCGCACGAACGCGGGCGTCTCGGCCGCGCTGTTCCGTGCCCTGCACGAGGCGTCGATCAACATCGAGATGATCTCCACCTCGGAGATCCGCATCTCGGTCGTGACCCGAGCCGACACCCTCAACGAGGCGATGCGCGTGGTGCACAACGCGTTCGGTCTCGACGCCGACTCCGAGGCCGTCGTCTACGCCGGCACCGGCCGCTGACCCGTCAGGAGCACCGCATGAGCACCCTCACCGTCGCCGTCGTCGGCGCCACCGGCCAGGTCGGCGCCGTGATGCGCCGTCTGCTCGAGGAGCGCGCGTTCCCGGCCGACCAGGTCCGGTTCTTCGCGAGCGCCCGGTCCGCCGGCACCACCCTGCCCTTCCGCGGGGGCGAGATCGTCGTCGAGGACTCCGAGACCGCCGACCCGTCGGGCATCGACATCGCGCTGTTCTCGGCCGGTGCGACCGCCTCGCGTGCCCTCGCGCCGAAGTTCGCCGCCGCGGGTGCGCTCGTCGTCGACAACTCCAGCGCCTGGCGCATGGACCCGGACGTCCCGCTCGTCGTGAGCGAGGTGAACCCGCACGCCATCGACGACGCGCCGAAGGGCATCATCGCGAACCCGAACTGCACGACGATGGCGATCATGCCGGTCCTCAAGGTGCTCGACACCGAGGCCGGTCTGCGCCGCCTCGTGGCCACTACCTACCAGGCGGTCTCGGGCTCCGGGCTCGCCGGCGTCGAGGAGCTGCTCGGTCAGGCGCGTGCGGCCCTCGAACAGGACACCGCCGCGCTCACGCACGACGGATCCGCCGTGACGTTCCCCGAGCCGGTCAAGTACGTCCGCCCGATCGCCTTCGACGTCGTCCCGCTCGCGGGCAGCATCGTCGACGACGGGCTGGGTGAGACCGACGAGGAGAAGAAGCTCCGCAACGAGAGCCGCAAGATCCTCGAGCTCCCGGACCTCCTCGTCGCGGGGACCTGCGTGCGCGTGCCGGTCTTCACCGGGCATTCCATCTCGGTCAACGCCGAGTTCGACCGGCCGCTGTCGCCGGAGCGCGCGACGGAGCTCCTCGCCGCCGCACCGGGTGTCGAGCTCGCCGAGGTGCCGACGCCGTTGCAGGCCGCCGGACAGGACCCGTCCTTCGTCGGTCGCATCCGTGCGGACCAGTCCGCCCCCGAGGGCCACGGGCTCGCGCTCTTCGTCAGCAACGACAACCTGCGCAAGGGCGCCGCGCTGAACGCGGTGCAGATCGCCGAGACGATCGTCGCGCGCCGCACGGTCGCCGCGTAACCCGACGCGATCCAGGAGGGACGGTGCCGGACCGGCACCGCGCCTCCCGGCGTTCTCGGCTCGGCTTGTCAGCCGACGCCGGTAGGATCGTCTGGTGGCAGTGAAGCAGGTGGACCCCATCGACGTCGTCCTGGTCGGGGGAGGGATCATGAGCGCCACCCTCGGCGCGATCATCCACCGGCTCGAACCCACCTGGCGGATCCGCGTCTACGAGCGCCTCGGCACCGTCGCGCAGGAGAGCTCGAACCCGTGGAACAACGCCGGGACGGGGCACTCCGCGCTCTGCGAGCTGAACTACACGCCCGAACTCGCCGACGGTCGCGTCGACATCAGCAAGGCCGTGACCGTCAACGAGCAGTTCCAGGTCTCGCGCCAGTTCTGGGCGCACCTCGTCGAGACCGGTGACCTGCCGGAACCGTCGAACTTCATCAACCCCACGCCGCACATCTCGTTCGTCTGGGGCGCCGACAACGTCGAGTACATGCGCAAGCGGTACGAGGCGATGAAGGACCACCCGCTCTTCGCCGGGCTCGAGTTCTCCGACGACCCGCAGCAGATCCGGCAGTGGGCACCGGCGCTCATCCCCGGTCGCAAGAAGGACCAGCCGATCGCGGCGACGTACTCGGCCGCCGGGTCCGACGTCGACTTCGGTTCGCTCACCCGCCAGCTCTTCGACCAGCTCGAGATCGACGGCGTCGAGTTCGAGCCCTCGCACCAGGTCACGAAGCTGACACGTTCGACGGTCAGCGAGGGCTGGGTGCTCGACGTCCGCAACGAGATCGGTCGTTCGACGCAACGGATCGCGGCGAAGTTCGTCTTCGTCGGAGCCGGTGGCGGCGCCCTGCACCTGCTGCAGAAGTCCGGCATCCCCGAGATCCGCGGCTACGGCGGGTTCCCGGTGTCCGGCGAGTTCCTCCGTACGGACGACCCCGAGGTCGTGCAGAAGCACGCGGCGAAGGTCTACGGCAAGGCCAGCGTCGGTGCCCCGCCGATGTCGGTGCCGCACCTCGACACCCGGATCGTGGACGGCAACTCCTCGCTCATGTTCGGGCCCTACGCCGGGTTCAGCCCGAAGTTCCTCAAGCAGGGCTCGCTGTTCGACCTGGTGAAGTCGATCCGTCCGCACAACCTGCGGCCGATGCTGAGCGTGGCCTTCTCGAACTTCGACCTCGTCCGGTACCTCGTCGGGCAGCTGCTCGCCTCGAAGCAGACGAAGTTCGACGCCCTCCGCGACTTCATGCCGAGCGCCGAGCCGGAGAACTGGCACCGGATCACCGCCGGGCAGCGCGTGCAGGTCATCAAGCCGGACAAGGACAAGGGCGGGGTGCTGCAGTTCGGTACCGAGGTGATCACCTCGGCCGACGGCTCGATCGCGGGGCTGCTCGGCGCGAGCCCAGGCGCCTCCACGGCCGTGCCGATCATGCTCGGCATGCTCCGGAAGTGCTTCCCCGACCGCTGGGACCGCTGGGAAGCCGCGGTGCGCGTGATGGTGCCGACCTACGGGCAGGACCTCGGATCCGACCCGGAGCTCGCGGACGCGACGCTCGAGCGCACGGCGAGGGTGCTCGGACTCCACCACTGACGTCCACCGGCTTGCGGGTCGTTCGAACATGTGTTCGAATGGCGACATGCGGTGGAGTGGTCAGGCGATCGATGCCACGCGGAGCGATGCGCTCCCCGGGCTCGAGTCGAACAGTGGGCTCGTCCGGAGTGTGACCACGCCGGAGTTCGCCGGTGTCACCTTCCACGAGGTGCTCGCCAAGAGCGCACTCAACCGCGTCCCCGCGGCGGACGGCAGCGGCACGTACGGCTGGACGATCAACCCCTACCGCGGGTGCAGCCACGCCTGCGTGTACTGCTTCGCCCGCCCGACGCACACCTACCTCGAGTTCGACGGGGGAGCGGACTTCGACCAGCAGATCGTCGTGAAGACGAACGTGGCCGACGTCCTCCGTCGTGAGCTGCGGAAGCCCAGCTGGGACCGCCACCCCGTCGCGCTCGGCACCAACACCGACCCGTACCAGCGCGCCGAGGGCAAGTACCGCCTGATGCCGGGCGTGATCCGCGCCCTCGCCGAGTCCGGCACACCCTTCAGCATCCTGACGAAGGGCACCCTGCTGCGGCGGGACATCCCGCTGCTGGTCGAGGCCGCACGCTCGGTGCCGGTCGACCTCGCGATGTCGATCGCGGTGTACGACGACGAACTCCAGCAGCAGGTCGAGCCCGGCACGCCGACGACGGCCGCGCGTCTGGCGACGGTCCGGGCGATCCGCGACGCCGGCCTGACGTGCTCGGTGTTCCTCATGCCGGTGCTGCCGTACATCACCGACACCCGTGCGCACCTCGACGACGCGATCGGTCGAGCAGCGGCGGCCGGCGCGTCGAGCGTCATGTACTCGGCGCTCCACCTGCGCCCAGGGGTGAAGCCGTGGTGGTCCGCGTGGCTGCAGCGCACCCGGCCGGACCTCGTGGAGCGCTACCGCTCCATGTACCTCGACAACACGTACGCGCCGAAGGACTACCGACGCTGGCTGGCCGACCGGGTGAGGCCGATCCTGCGGGCGCACGGCATGGGGCTCGGCACGGTCGACCCGACGACCGGCTCGATGGGGTTCTCGAACCGGCTGGTCAACGCTGGCGGAGCGCCCACGACACCGGCGGGCGCAGGCTCGGGGGCAGGGCTCGCGACCCCGGCGGGCGCACGTCCGGGGACAGCACCGGCGACGAGGGCGGGCGCGGTCTCCGGACCGTCGCCGTTCGAGGAGCAGTCCCGACCGACCACCTCACCGTTGAAGCGCGCGGACCCGGGCTTCGTCCAGCGCCTCGCACCACGGGTGGAACCGGCGCTGCCGACGCTCTTCTGACCGGGTCGGGTGGCGGGGGCGCGCTTCCGCGTTCGGGGGACACCGGGAACCTCCGTGTGCCGGTATCATCGAGCGGGTCGCCGATCGCTCCGACAATCGGGGTACACGATCGCGCCAACGGTGGTTGGATCGTGGGCGGCGTTCCCCTCGTCCGGAAGGACCCCCACCCGTGCTCGGCATCCCCACGCACCTCGCTCCGCGAGTCAACGCGTGGTCGACCGTGCGCGCCTTCCACGCCGCCGCCGTCGGCTCCCTCGCCGCCGCGGCGATCGCCCTGGTGCTCTACCGTCTGGCCGAGCCGGACGTCCGGGTGGTCAGCGCCGTCCTGGCCCTGGTCCCGATGCTCGGCATGATCGCCGTCCACGTGCAGTTCGGCACCTGGCGCTCGGCGATCGCCTTCCTCGCGGTCGGCGGGGTGTGCGCGTGGTGGTTCGCCGTCGTCGTGCAGCGGGAGGTCCCGACGGGGTGGGTCGCCTCGTACCTGCTGTCCCTGGCGATCATCCCGCTCGTGCTCGTCGGCGGTGCCGGCGCGGTCGCGGGTCGGGTGGCCCTGTGGTCGATCGCCGGGTTCGTCGTCGGTCGGGTCGCGACGTCGATCGCGGTCGCGCAGGCGGGCGGTCCGGCACACCCCCTCGTGCTTGCTTGGGTGACCCTCGCGTTCGTCATCGCCCTCGTGCTCGTCACGAGCCGGAACACCGGCCGGTCCCGACGCGTGCAGCCCGAGCTCCTCCGCTCCGCGCGCGAGGAGCACGTCTCGGCGTACCGCGCCGGGGTCGAGGCCGAGGCGTCGGCCATCCTGCACGACACGGTCCTCAACCACCTCGGCGCCATCGCCCTGGCGCCGGACGGTCCGATGGACCCGAACCTCGCCCGCACGGTCGAGGCGGACGTCGCGATGCTCACCGGCAAGGAGTGGCTCGCCCCGAGCGCACGCCCGGCCCGTCCGGAACCGGGCGCCGCGGTCCGGGCGTTCGAGCAGATGATCGACGAGCACCGTTCACTCGGACTCGACGTGACGGTGACCGGCGATCCGGCAGCGCTCGTGCGCCTCGAGCAGGCCGCGATGACCGCGGTGCTCCGTGCGGTCGGACAGTGCCTGGCGAACGTCCGGAAGCACGCCGGCACCGACGCGGCCGAGGTGAGCGTGTTCGACGACGGCGTCGCGTGCACGCTGATGGTCGTCGACGACGGGCGTGGCTTCGACGAGTCCGCCACCAGCCCGGACCGGATGGGTCTGCGGGGCTCCGTCCGCGAGCGCATCGGTCGTGTCGGTGGCGACGTGCAGGTGTGGTCGTCGCCGGGCTCGGGCACGAGCGTGATGATGTCGGTGCCCTACGGGGTCGTCACGGGGACGACCCCGGTGACGCCGAACGCCGGCACCGAGGTGACCCGATGACGCGCCCGGCACCGGTGCGGGACACCGCCCGCACCGCGCAGCAGCGGGACACCGCCCGCACCGCGCAGCAGTACGACCCGCTCGGCGCCATGGGGTCCCGTCCGCTGGCGATCGTCCTCGGCGCCTCGGGTGTGCTCTGGGCGCTGCTCGCCTCCGTCTTCGACCGTGACGTCGTCGGCAGTCCCACGCTGAGCGCCCTCACCGTGCTGCTGCTCGCGGCCTCCGGCACCGTGGTGTTCGTCGCGTCGAGTCCGTTCCGCGCACCCTTCCCACGGTGGGCGTTCGCGGTGCACGTGCTGCTCCTCGCGGCGGCGACGGTCACGAGCATCGCCGCGCAGTGGGGTCCGGACCGGAACGCCCTGAACGACTTCATGTCCCTGCTCTGCGCGACCGGGATCGTGATGACGGCCCCGTACCGGCCGTGGTCGGACCTGGCCGTCGGCGGGCTCGTCCTCGCGGTCGTGACCGGTGCCTCGTGGGGCGTCGCCGCGTCCGTGTTCCCCGCCGACGTGCCGACCGGCGTCGCCGCGTTCCTGGCTGCGGCGCCGACGCTCGTGCTCACCGCCGCCTCGGTCGCGTTCGCGTGGACGTTCGCGGGGCTCGCCGAGCGGGTGCAGATCCGCGCCGGCTCGTACTCGGTCGAGCGTGCGGAGCGCGACGGCATCGACGCCAGCGTGCAGCAGGACCGCACGACGATCCTCACTCGGGACGTCGCCCCCTTCTTCGCCGAGCTCCGCACGAAGGCGGTCATCACCGATGCCGACCGCGCCCAAGCCCGGGCGATCGCCGACGGCATCCGTCGTGCGATGGTCGCCGACGCGGACCGCACGTGGTTCGAGCAGGCCGTCCGGTCCGAGGGCGGCCCGGATGCCGTCGTCGACGACCCGGACGGACTCATCGCGACCCTCGACGCCGACCAGCGCACCGTCGTCCGGACGTTCCTCCGAGCCGCGCTGCGTGCGGCCACGGTCGACCCGGCGGGCTTCCGGGCGACGATCCGGCGCACGGGGTCGGACGACGCCGGTCCGGACGCTGCCGGGACCCGCGGCGAGGGCCCACCGACGGGCACCACGCACCCGCCGACGGCGGGCACCGTGTCCGTCGCCATCGACCTCGCCGTCGACGATTCGGACGTCGGCATCCACCGCACCTTCGACCCCTACTTCGCGGTCCTCCGCGTGACGTTCCCCGATCTGGACGTCGCGGTCCGACCCTCCGCCCTCGCACTAAGGTTCTCGTATGACCAGCACTGACCCGAGCCGGATCACGGAGGGCACGCCCGCCCTGCCGAACCCGGGGACACGACGCGTGCGGCTGGCGATCCTCGACGACCACGAGGTGCTGTTGGACAGCCTGTCGAGCTGGATCGCGGTGAACGCGTTCGACTTCGACCTCGCGCTGACGGCCCACACGTGGCTCGAGATGGTGCACAGCGAGAACTTCCCGACGGACCTGGTGTTCCTGGACTTCCAGCTCAAGGAGCCCGTTTCGATCGAGGCCCGCGTGCGCACCTGCCGTGCCGCCGGCGCGAAGGTCATCGTCCTGTCCAGCGTCGACAGCCGTGAGTCCCGCGACCGTGCGCTCGCCGCCGGCGCCGCGGCGTTCCTGTCGAAGTCGCTGCCGATGCGCGAGGTCATGGACGTCGCACGCGAGATCATGGGCGTCGCCCGCGACACCCCGCCGCAGCGCGACTGGCGTCCGCTGCCCACCGGTGCGAACGCGCACCAGCGGCCGAAGCTCAGCCACGGCGAAGAGGAAGCCCTGCGCCTGTACGTGTCGGGCTACTCGACGAACGAGGTCGCCGCGCAGATGAACGTGCAGTACGAGACCGCGAAGACGTACCTGCGTCGCGTGCGTGAGAAGTACAGCAAGGTCGGTCGGCCCGCGTCGAAGAAGTCCGACCTCATCCGTCGGGCGGCCGAGGACGGGTTCCTCGCGTAGTGGCGAAGCTCTACTTCCGGTACGGCGCCATGAACAGCGGCAAGAGCACGGGGCTCCTGCAGGCGGCGTACAACTACGAGGAACGCGGTCACCGGGTGCTGCTCGCGAAGCCGTCCGTCGACACCAAGGGCGATCGTGAGATCGTGTCGCGACTCGGGGTGACCCGGACGGTCGACATCGTGTTCTCGCCGGAGGCGGACGTCCGACGGGCCGTCACCGAGGCCGGTGCGACCGATCCCGAGTCCGCCCGGCTCGACGGCATGGTCCGGCCGGTCAGCTGCGTGCTCGTCGACGAGGCGCAGTTCCTCACGCCCCGCCAGGTCGACGACCTGCTGCGCATCGCCGTCCTCGACGAGGTGCCCGTCATCACCTACGGCATCCGCACCGACTTCCGCACCGAGGCGTTCCCCGGCAGCGCTCGCCTGCTCGAGGTGGCGCACTCCCTCGAGGAGCTGAAGACCATCTGCCGCTGCGGCCGCAAGGCGGTCTTCAACGCGCGCAAGGTCGACGGACGCTTCGTCTTCGACGGGTCGCAGGTCGCGATCGACGGCGTCGACGTCACCTACGAGTCCCTGTGCGCCAACTGCTACCTGACCGAGTCCGGTGGGCGCCTGGACGGCGCCTGACGGGTCCGTCCGCGCGGGCCGGTCGCGTGCCGTGGACCGGGCCGTCCGGCGGCCTGGAGGCGCGGTGCGGGCCCGCACCGCGCCTCCAGACCCGCACGTGGTGCGGAATGCGCGTCGCGCCGCCGACGTTGGCGACTGCATGAGCGACGCATCCGTGCACCTGTCCGTCCTCGACCTGGCGACCCGCGAGTACGGCCAGTCCAACACCGAAGCCCTGCAGGGCTCCATCGACATGGCGGTGCGCGCCGAGCAGCTCGGCTACGAGCGCTTCTGGGTCGCCGAGCACCACGGCATGCCGGGCATCACGTCGTCCGCGCCGGCGGTGCTGCTGAGCGCCGTGGGGGCCGCGACCTCCACGATCCGGATCGGCTCCGGCGGCGTGATGCTGCCGAACCACGCGCCCCTCGTCGTCGCCGAGCAGTTCGGCACGCTCCGGGCGCTGTACGGCGACCGGGTCGACCTCGGCCTCGGGCGTGCCCCGGGGACCGACGGCGCGACGGCGATGGCCCTGCGCCGCACCGACCGGCTCGACGTGGACGACTTCCCGGAGCGTCTGGCCGACCTCATCGGCTTCTTCACCGGCATGGACGAGTCGAACCCGCTGTCCCGCATCCGGGCGGTGCCGGGCTACGGCGACGTACCGGAGTTCTGGCTGCTCGGGTCCTCCGGGTACAGCGCGCAGGTCGCGGGGGCCCTGGGTGTCTCGTTCGCCTTCGCACACCACTTCGCGTCGGACAACACCGAGGCAGCGCTCGCGCTGTACCGGGATTCGTTCCGGCCGTCGCGCTTCCGCTCGGAGCCGAACGCCCTGATCGGCGTGCAGGTCGTCACCGACGAGGACCCGGCGGTGATCGAGGAGCAGAGTGCGCCGGGCATGATCTCGTTCATCCGCATGCGGCAGGGCGCGAAGCCCGAGCCGGTGTCGATGGAGGAGGCACGCGCGTACGAGTTCTCCGACCTCGAGCGCCGGTTCATCCAGGCGCGGACCGAGCGACAGGCGTACGGCTCCGCCGACGAGGTCGCGGCGAAGATCAACGCCCTCGTCGCCTCGACCGGGGCGAACGGCGTGATCGTCGCTCCGGGTGCCGCGCAGGCGCGGTACCGGCACCAGGCACTCGAGGTCGTGGCCCGGCTGCACGCGGAGGGGCGACTCGTGGCGGCGGGGGAGCCGGCGGTCACGTCGGCTTAGCGCCGTCGGCACCGCCACGCGTCGTCCCGCGAGGGCTCTGCGCCGGTCGGACGCTGCTCAGTCGACCAGGCCGAGGCGTCGCGCGGCCGTGATCGCGGCGACCCGGGAACCGACCTCGAGCTTCCGGAAGACGTTGTAGATGTGACGCTTGACCGTGCCGACGGCGATGCCGAGGTCCGCCGCGATCTCGGCGTTCGTGTGCGCGCGCATGACGAGCCGGAGGACCTCGAGCTCACGGTCGCTCAGCAGCGGGTCGGTGGGAGGGGTCGGCCGTGCCGAGGACCGTCCGGCCGCCGCGCGGACGATCCGATCGACCAGTTCGCCGCTCGGGGTCGTCTTGGTCACGAAGTCGGCGGCCCCGGCCGCGAGGAGCGTGCGGCGGAGGACCGCGTCACGGTGCATCGTCAGCACCACGATCGCGATGTCCGGACGCGTCCGGCGCAGCGAGGCGATCGTGGTGCGAGCGGGTGGGCCGTCGAGTTCGACGTCGAGCAGGAGCACGTCGACCGCGGCGGCCTCCACCGAGTCGAGGACGTCGGACGGTCGCGCGCCGTGCGTCACGACTCGGATCTGCGGGCGGGCGCCGAGGATCGCGGCGAGTCCCTCGCGGAAGAGGTGGTGGTCGTCGACGAGCGCGACATGCACCACGTCGGTCGCCGTCACAGGGCACCGATCGGGACGGAGAGCTCGACGGTGGTCCCCGCGCCGGGGCGGCTCGTGACGGTGCACCGGGCGCCGATGACCGCGGCGCGCTCGAGCATCGTCCGACGCCCGAGCCGTCCCCTGCGCTCCTCGGTGTCGTCGAAGCCCGGTCCGTCGTCCGAGACGGTGACCGTGAGGGTACGCGGCGACCAGGCGAACGTGACGGTGGCGGTCGAGTCCGGGGCGTGCTTGCGCCAGTTCGTCAGTGCCTCGAGCAGGATCGTCAGGGCCTCCTCGGACTTCCAGCTCGGAATCGGGACCGGCGTCCCTGTGGAGGTGATCGAGACCGCCGCGTCCTCCGGGAACAGGTCGGTCAGGTGGCGGGCCAGTGCGTCGTCGAGCCGGTCGTCGCCCACGCGGGCCCGCAGCGCCACGGCGAGGTCCTGCAGCTCGCCGAGGGCCCCGCGGAGGAGCTTCGCCGCGTCCTCCAGCTGGGCGTGCCGATCGGCCGTGCCGGCGTCCGCGCCGCCGCCGCGGGCTGCCGTGCCATGTGCTGCGCTGGCGTCTGCTGCGGTGGTGTCTGCCGCGGAGCCGGTGGCTGCGCTGGCGTCTGCTGCGGTGTCGGGTGCCGTCTCCGCGAGCAGGGCGAGGTCGACGCGCTGCACGCCGGCGAGGATCGAGTGCGCGATCCGGTCGTGAAGGTCCCGGGCGATCTGCGCCCGTGAGTCCATGTGCGCGCTGCTGGCGCGCTGACGGAGCGCCTCGGTGTACGCGATGGCCCCGGCGGGGAACCGGTTCCAGATCCCGGCGTGGAGCGCGCGGGCAGCGCGGAGGACATCGGGGGTCTCGACCGCCCCGACCTCGTCGACGAACACCGGCAGGTAGGCGTCGAAGAGCATCTCCGCCGCGAGCATCGCACCGGCGGGGTGCAGGGACTGCTCGGCGTGCAGGGCACCCGTGGCGAGGTGGTCGGGGTCGAGGAACGCGTCGCTCACGATGCCGGAACCAGCGCCGACGGCGTAGCGGGCGTGGGCCTCGCCGATCATCGACGTCACGTTGTCCGCGAGACTCTCGGCCATCACCGGGTCTTCGGCCAGCTCCGGGAACTGTGCTCCGAGCTGGTCGACCACGGCGGCGAGCTGGTCCGTCGAGTACTGCATGGCACGACCACGCTACCCGAACGAGGACCGGACACGACGTCGACGGGCATGCCTGGGTGGGACTGCAGCAGCAAAGCAGAAGGCCCTGGTTCCGGAGAACCAGGGCCTTCTTCGTACTGTCTCAACACAGTGTCGGGGTGACAGGATTTGAACCTGCGACCTCCTCGTCCCGAACGAGGCGCGCTACCAAGCTGCGCCACACCCCGTGGTGTGGTCACTCCGTACCGGAGCAACCCGAGAAGTCTATCCGATGATCGGGGGTGGTCGTGACCATCCGGCGAACTCCCGGGCGCGTCGTCCTCAGTCGGTGCGGGCGGTGAGGGTGACGACCACGGCTTCCGGACGGCACGCGAACCGGACGGGCGCGTAGATCGACGTCCCGATGCCGGCGGAGACCTCGAGCCACGACCAGTGCCCACGGTGCTGCCACTTGTGCAGTCCGCTGACGTACCGGCGGGGGAGGTCGGAGTTGGTGACGAGCGCGCCGATGCCCGGCACCTGCACCTGTCCGCCGTGGGTGTGGCCCGCGAAGATCACGTCGGCGCCCTGGGTGACGAACGCGTCCAGCACCCGGCGGTACGGCGCGTGGGTGATGCCGATGGCCACGGGGGAGGGGCCGTCCTCGTCCTCGGACCAGGGCACGTCCCCGCGCATCTCGTCGACGTTCGTCGGCAACAGGTCGAGCCGATCCCAGTCGCGGTGCGCGTCGGAGGTGCCGAACAGCTCGAACCGCGAACCACGCAGTTCGACGGCGTGCGCGTGGTCGTTCACGTCGAGCCACCCGAGCGACTCGAAGAACGCCGTCTGACGATCGATGTCGAGTTCGACCGGTCGGCTGCCGTGGTGGTGGGCGCTCGGCCCGGTGAAGTACTTGAACGGGTTGCGCGGCGTCGGTGCGTAGAAGTCGTTCGAGCCGTACGCGAACGCCCCGGGGACACCGCGGAAGGGCTCGAGCGCGTACTCCACCGCGGCGTTGGCCGTGGCGTGCCCGAGGTTGTCGCCGGTGTTCACGACGAAGTCCGGCTCGACGAGGCTCAGGTCGCGGAGCCACTGCTGCTTGTCGGCCTGCCAGGGCGCCATGTGGATGTCCGACAGGTGCAGGACCGTGACGTCGCGCGAGCCGGCCGGCAGCACCGGGACGGTCTCCCAGCGGATGCCGAACCGCCGTCGCTCGACGAGCGTGCCCCATGCCGCCGAGGCGGCACCGATGGCCGCGCCGGCTGCGGCGATGCCGAGCGCGGCGCGACCGCGGCTCACTTGCAGTCCTTGGGCGCCTTGCCGTTCTTGTCGCCGTACAGGGTCAGCGTCACCGCGGAGTCTTTACTGGCCGCGGCGTGCACACCCGGGTCGACCGTCGCGACACGGCACTCCTTGTCACCGCCGCCCTTGACGTACTCCTTCGAGATCGTCACGTTGGTGAACCCGAGCTGGTTGAGCTTCGACCGGGCCGTGTCGAGCGGTGCACCGGCGATCGCCGGCATCACGATCTGCGAGCCGTCGGACGTGTACACGGTGACGCTCGAGCCGTTCGAGAGCAGCGAGTTGGCCGAGGGCGACGTGGAGGAGACGGTGCCGGCCTTCGCGGAGCCGGGCTGCGCGCCACCGTCCACGTAGGTGAACCCGGCGCCCGTGATCGCGGCCTTGGCCTCGGCAGCGGTCTTGCCGGTCACGTCCGGGACGGCCTTCGCGTTGCCGCGCAGGGCGGACGACGACGGGTCCGTGAAGGGGCCTGCCGGGTACAGGGCGTTCATCGGGGTCTGCGCCTGTCGCCAGACGCCCGCACGGGCACTGGCGTAGGTGCCGTTGACACCGTTGCTGTAGTGACGGAGGTTGTTCTTGCCACCGTCGGTGTTGCCCTGCCAGTAGGCCGTGGCGACCCGCGAGCTCGAACCGACGAGCCAGATCTGGTCGGCGTCGTCGGTGGTGCCCGTCTTGCCGAACAGCTGGGTGCCGTCGTAGGTCTGGGCGCCGACCGCGGTACCGCCGGAGATCGTGCCCTTCATCGCGTAGACGGCCGTCTGTGCGACGGAGGGCTCGAGCACCTGCTTGCAGGTCTTCGGCTGGCCGCCCAGGCTCTTGCCCTCGGCGTTGGTGACGTTGTCGATCGCGATGGGCTCGCAGAAGGTGCCGTTGTTGGCGACGCCGGCGTACGCGGCGGCCATCGTCAGCGGCGCGATGTTGTTCGTGCCGAGGATCGACGACGGGTACGAGTTGAGCTCGGTCTTGTCGTCGCCCGAGTGCACGCCGAGGTCCTCGGCGGTCTGCTTGATGTCGCAGAGGTCGAGCTTGGCAGCCATCGACGCGAACGCCGCGTTCACGGACAGGGCGGTGGCGCGGGCGACCGTGTAGTTGCCGTTCTCGCCCGCCGAGTCGTTCTTCGGGGCCCAGTTGCCGTAGGTGGGCTCACCACAGTGCTGCCACACGGAGGTGTTGTGCGGGGTGCCGTTCACGGTCTCGTTCAGGCCGTGGCCCGCCTTCAACCACTCGAGGAGCGTGAAGAGCTTGTACGTCGAGCCGACCTGGAAGCCGATGCCGCCGCCGTACTTCTTGTCGACGCTGTAGTTGATCGACGTCGACGTCGGCGGGGACTGCAGCGACTGGTCGTAGTCCTTGTTCTGGGCCATCGTCAGGATGCGGCCGGTGTTCACCTCGACCGAGTCGAGTGCGGCGCCGAGCTTGAAGTTCGTCTCGGCCTTGTTGTCGTAGGTGTTGAGCACCTGCTTCTGCTGCGCGTTGGCGTCGATGTCGAGCGTCGTCTGGATCTTGTAGCCGCCGTTGCGCCACGCGGTGTCGCGTTCCTTCTGGGTGGCCCCCAGCTGCGACATCTCCTTGACGACCTGGACCGCGTAGTCGCAGAAGAACTGCGAGCCGTCGCCGACCGAGGCCTTGCAGCCCTGGGACGGCTGCGTCAGGTGGACGTAGTCCTTCGGGTTCGACTTGACGGCCTCGTCGTACTCGGCCTTCGTCAGGTGCTTCTGCGCGTACATCGACTTGAGGATGACGTTGCGGCGCGCGACGTTGGCGTCGTAGTACTTCGGGTTCGACAGGTTGCGCGTGTTCGGGGACTGCACGATCGCGAGGATCGAGGCGGCCTCGGCCGGGGTGAGGTCGGTCGCGCTCTTGTTGTAGTAGTGCTGCGCCGCGGCCTGCACGCCGTAGGTCTGGTCGCCGAAGTACGCGATGTTGAGGTACCCGGTGAGGATCTCCTTGTGGGTGTACTTCTTCGCGAGGCCGATCGCGAGCTTCATCTCCTCCAGCTTGCGGGGGATGGTCTGCTCGACGGCGTCGTTGTAGGCCTTCAGACGCTCTTCCGGCGTGGTGAGCTCGAGCGCCTGGTTCATCTTGATGTTGCGGACGAGCTGCATGGTCAGCGTCGACCCACCGCCCGACTCGCCGAGGCCGCCGGCGAGGGAGCCCACGCCCGCGCGGACGAGCGAGGTCATGTCGACGCCGCCGTGCTCGTAGAAGCGCTTGTCCTCGCCGTCGATGGCCGCGTTCTTCAGCTGGTCGCTGATCTGGTCGAACTGCAGCTCCTGACGGTTCTGGTCGTAGACCGTCGCGAAGTGCACGCTCTTGCCGCCCTGGTACGCGTACAGCTCGTTGCGCTGCGGGAGGTCACCGATCTCGATGTACTCCGGCAGGGACTCGAACACGCCGATCGTCGACGTCGTCGTGACACCGGCGACCGCGATGGCCGGGGTGACGCCGATCGTGACGAGCAGACCGGCGAGCACGCTGAAACCGACGAATCCGACGAAGGCGCCGACTGCTGAGACGGGCTTGGTCCGCGAGGCAGACGTCTTCTGGGCAGACATAGGATGCAGCCTAAACGACACCGCCGACTGAAAGGCTGGCAAGGATCTCCATGACTCGCTGGGAATACCTCACGACCCCGTTGATCATCCACAACACCACCGCCATCCTGAACAACTTCGGCGACGAGGGGTGGGAACTCGTCCAGGTCGTCACCGGCCCCGAAGGCGGCCTCGTCGCGTACCTGAAGCGCCCGAAGGCGGACGCGTGAGCGTCGCGGACCGGCTCGCCGAGCTCGGCCTGACGCTCCCCGCCGTCGCGGCGCCCGTGGCCGCCTACGTCCCCGCGGTCGTCAGCGGTGACCACGTCTACACCGCGGGGCAGCTGCCCTTCGTGGACGGCGCGCTGCCGGTGACCGGCAAGGTCGGTGCGACGGTGGACGCCGAGACCGCGACCGCCCAGGCGCGCGTCGCCGCGCTCAACGCCCTCGCCGCCGTCGAGTCGGTCGCCGGCTCGCTCGACCGGGTCGCCCGTGTCGTGAAGGTCACGGTGTTCGTCGCGTCCGATCCGTCCTTCACCGGGCAGCCGGGCGTCGCGAACGGCGCATCGACCCTCGTCGGCGACGTGTTCGGTGACGCCGGCGTGCACGCGCGGAGCGCGGTGGGCGTCGCGGTCCTCCCGCTGGACGCGCCGGTCGAGGTCGAACTGGTGGTGGAACTGACGTCCTGACGGACCGTCGGCACCACGACGGACGCGAGCCGCGCCTCCTGGCAGACCAGCCTGGAGGCGCGGCTCGCGTCGTTCCCGCTAGATGAGTTCCGCGATGGTCGCCATGATCGTCGGGTCGGCGAGGGTCGTCGTGTCGCCGATGCGGCGACCCTCGGCCGCGTCGCGCAGCAGGCGGCGCATGATCTTGCCGGACCGTGTCTTCGGCAGTTCGGGGACGATGACGACCTGACGCGGCTTCGCGATCGCACCGATCCGCTTGCCGACCCAGTCGCGGAGCTCCTTCGCGGCGGCGTCGCGGTCGACGTCGGCCGCTGCCTCGGCGGTGAGGATGACGTAGGCGACGACGGCCTGCCCGGTGGTCTCGTCGGCGGCACCGACGACGGCCGCCTCGGCGACGCCCTCGTGGCCGACCAGGGCGGACTCGATCTCGGCCGTGGACAGCCGGTGGCCGGAGACGTTCATCACGTCGTCGACGCGTCCCTGGATCCAGATGTCGCCCTGGCCGTCGAGCCGAGCGCCGTCGCCGGCGAAGTAGCGGCCGGGGAACCGCGACCAGTACGTCTCGACGAAGCGGTCCGGGTCGCCCCAGATGCCGCGCGCCATCGACGGCCACGGCTCGGTGATGGTGAGGTAGCCGCTCTCGCCCGGGTCGGCGCGGTGGCCGTCGTCGTCGACGATCTCGGCGATGATGCCGGGCAGCGGCGTCTGGGCGGCACCGGGCTTGAGCTTCGTGACGCCGGGTAGGGCGGAGATCATGATCGCCCCCGTCTCGGTCTGCCACCACGTGTCGACGATGGGCGTGCGGTCGTGGCCGATCACCTGGCGGTACCACTGCCACGCCTCGGGGTTGATCGGCTCGCCGACGCTGCCGAGCAGCCGGAGCGTCTCGAGGCTGCGGGCCTCGGGGACCTGGCGGCCGGCCTTCATCGCCGCGCGCACCGCCGTCGGCGCCGTGTAGAGGACCGTCACGCCGTAGGAGTCGACGAGGTCCCACCAGCGGCCGGGCTTCGGCTCGTCGGGCGTGCCCTCGTAGAGGACCTGCGTGACACCGTTCGCGAGGGGGCCGTAGACGACGTAGGAGTGCCCGGTGATCCATCCGATGTCGGCCGTGCACCAGTAGACGTCCTTCTCGGGGTGCATGTCGAACACGTTCTTGTGCGTGTACGCGGCCTGGGTGAGGTACCCGCCGGAGGTGTGCACGATGCCCTTCGGCTTCCCGGTCGTGCCCGAGGTGTACAGGATGAAGAGGGGCGTCTCGGCCGGGAACGCCTCGGCGGCGTGTTCCGGAGCGGCCTTCGCGACCTCGTCGTGCCACCACAGGTCACGGTCGTTCCAGGCGATCTGGTTTCCGCCGCGCTTGACGACGAGGACGTGCTCCACGCTGTCGGTGCCCTCGCCCTCGAGTGCTTCGTCGACGGCGGGCTTGAGCGGTGAGACCGCACCACGGCGCCAGCCGCCGTCCGCCGTGACGACGAGCTTCGCCCCGGCGTCCTCGATGCGGGCACGGAGGCTCTCGGCGCTGAACCCGCCGAACACCACGGAGTGGACCGCACCGATGCGGGCGACGGCGAGCATCGTGACGACGGCCTCGGGGATGAGCGGGAGGTAGACGACGACCCGGTCGCCCTGCCCGACGCCCAGGTCGGTGAGCATGTTGGCGGCGCGCTGCACCTCGGCGGTGAGCTCCGCGTAGGTGATCCGACGGGTGTCGCCGGGTGCGCCCTCGAAGTGGATGGCGACCCGGTCCCCGTGGCCGGCGCGGACGTGCCGGTCGAGGCAGTTCTCGGCGACGTTGAGCGTGCCGTCGGCGAACCACTTCGCGAACGGCGCGCCGGACCAGTCGAGGGTCTGCGTGAACGGCGTGCGCCAGTCGAGGAGCCCCCGTGCCTGGTCGGCCCAGAACGCTTCGCGGTCGGCTGCGGCTGTCTCGTGCAGGTCCTCGTGCGCGACGGCGTCGGCGACGAACTCCGGCGACGGGGGGAACGTGCCGAGGTCACCGGCGTCGGGGCCGTCGCCGTGGGCTCCGTCGTGGCGGGGGTCGGTCTGGGTCGGAGCGGACATCGAGGTCCTTTCGCGTCGTTGCGGCAGGGGTGCAGTCGGAGACTACCCCGCGTCCAGGGCCCCGGTGAGCGGTCCGTCCCGGCGCGGTTCCGCGGGGCAGAAGGGACGGGACGGGGTCCTCGTGCGTGGTCCCGTGGCCGGTCGTGTCGAGCCGGGCGGTGACGTGTTCGCTCACGGCGTGCAGGCGGCACGCCCGGAAGTCGTCCCGGGTATTGCTCCTGGCGGCCGATCATGGGGTACAGTAGACCCCGCTGGACTCGTTTCCGGCGGCAACGGTTCGGATTCCCCCCAATCCACCGATGTCCAGGCGGCACCTGTTCCCCCCAACCGGTGCCGCCTCTTCTCGTTTCCGGGCGAGTTCGTTCGCCGGACGCTTCGTCCGCCGGCACGCACTCAACGTCGATCCGCACGGGGACGCCGAAGAGTGGACAGACCTGTCCATGCTCTTGCATCGATCCGATCCGGCTCCGTGGGGCGGCCGCTCCGTCGCACCGGGCAGGCTGGGAGCGATCCCGGGCCGTTCGACGGTCGACGGTCCGTCGGGACGCCGACTGGGGTACGGGTTTGCGTACCGGGGGACAAATCGGTCCGTTGCTCGTCACCCGCGCAATCCTCCACAGCGGGGATGGTGGACGCGGACCCGACGGGTGCTGCTCCCTACTGTCTGGTCGCATGCACCGACACCGTGCCGACACCCCGTTCCTGCCCGGCACCACACGACCGCGTCGACGCCGCGACGTCTTCGCGGCCGAGTTCGAGGAGCTCGCCGCCCTCGTCGACGACGCCGGCGTCACCGACGTCCTCGTCGTCGGCGGTCGCGGGACCTGGGTCGACCGTGGCACCGGACTCGGACGGGCCGGACCGGTCCTGCCCGAGGCGCGCGTCCGGGAACTCGCGACCGAGCTCGTGGCACGCGGCGGACGGCACGTCGACGAGACCACGCCGTGCGTCGACGTCCGCCACGGCGACGGGATCCGGGTGCACGTCGTGCTCGCGCCCGTCTCGGTGACCGGCACCGCGATCTCGATCCGACTGCCCGCAGCCGACCGACCGACCCTCGCGTCGCTCGAGGCGCTCGGGGCCTTCCGACGGATCCCGCGGTCGGTCGTCGAGCGTGCGGTCGACGAGCGCCGCAACGTGCTCGTGACCGGGGCGACGGGGAGCGGCAAGACGACCCTGCTCGCGGCGATGCTCTCGGCCGTCCCGCCCGACGAGCGGATCGTCACCGTCGAGGACGTCGCCGAACTCCGGATCGACCACCCGCACGTCGTCGCGCTCGAGGCCAGACAGGCGAACGCCGAGGGGGCCGGCGCCCTCGGGCTCGACCGGCTCGTCCGCGAGGCACTGCGCATGCGTCCCGACCGGGTCGTCGTCGGGGAGTGCCGGGGTGCCGAGGTCCGCGAGCTCCTCGCCGCCCTGAACACCGGCCACGACGGGGGAGCGGGGACGGTGCACGCCAACGGGATCGCCGACGTCGCGGCACGGCTCGAGGCGCTCGGCACGCTGGCCGGGCTCGGGCCGGAAGCGCTCGCTCGGCAGGCGGTGAGCGCGCTCGACCTGGTGCTCCACGTCGAGCGCCACGGCGGGCAGCGTCGGCTGGCGGCCGTCGGAGCGGTCCGGATCGGTCCGGACGGGAGGCTCGATGTGCGTCCCGCGGACCGGTCACGGTGAGCCGCGGGCCGGTGACGGTCCGCCGGTGGGCCGCCGCGCGGTCGGGCAGCCGCGGCGAGCGAGCCGACGGCGCCGCCGCGGCCAGGACCCTCGACCGCGTCGCCACCCTCGTCGCCGCGGGGGTCCCGCCACCCCGCGCGTGGGCGCTGGTGGGCGGGTTCCCGGACGACGGCGGTCCCGGGTGGGAGGACGTGGCCGCCGTCCTCCGGGTCGCCGAACGGACCGGCGCTCCGTCGGCGGGCACCGTCCGCGCGCTCGCCGCGGCCCTCCGGCGCTCGGCGGCGTCCGACCGTGCCGTCCTCGTCGCCCTCGCCGGGCCGCGCGCGAGCGCCCGGGTCGTGCTGGCGCTGCCCCTGCTCGGCCTCGTCCTCGGATCGACGTGGGGGTCCGGCGCCGTCCGGGTGCTCGTCGCGTCCCCGATCGGGTGGACCTGCCTGCTCCTCGCCGCGGTGCTCGTCGCGCTCGGTCGGACCTGGAGCGCACGCCTGGTCCGCGCCGCTACCCCCGACGGACACCTGCCGGGCGTGCTGCTCGACGCGTGGGCGGTCGCCGTGTCCGGCGGCGGCTCGTGGGCGGAGGGCGGTGCGGCCGTCCGGGCCGCGTTCGTCGACCGACCGTGGCGGGCGTCGGACGGTGACCACCTCCGGGACGTCCTCGCGCTGGCCCAGCGCGCCGGGGTGCCCGCGGCGACGCTCCTCCGCGCCGCGGCCGAGGACGTCCGTGACGACGCCGCAGCCGCGGGGCTCGCCGCGGCCGAGCGTCTCGCGGTCCGGCTCGTCCTGCCGCTCGGCGTGTGCGTCCTGCCCGCCTTCGTCCTCGTCGGGGTCGTACCGGTGGTGGCGGGCGTCCTCTCCTCCACCGTCGTCGACGTGGGGTGATCCTCCACAGATCCGGTGGCCGGCCCGGTGTCGAGCCCCGGACGCAGCGAGGCTGACAGCACGGCAACAGGAAGGACGACCCCATGACCGACACACCGACCACCCAGCACCAGCACCAGCCCCGCGGCAGCCGGCTCCGGCGACGGCTCGACGACGATCGTGGGTCCGCCACGGCCGAGTACGCCGTCGTGATCCTCGCGGCGGTGGCGTTCGCCGGCGTGCTCGTCGCGGTGATGCGCTCCGGCGAGGTCCAGAGCCTCCTCACGGAACTCGTCCGTGGTGCGCTCTCCCTCTGACCGCCGTCGGCCGGACGGGGAACGCGGCTCGGTGAGCGTCGAGTTCGCGGTCGTGCTCCCCGTCGTCGCGCTCGTCCTGACCTCGCTCGTCGCGGCCGTGCTCGTCGTGGACGCCGTCGGTCGTCTCGAGGTCGCTGCGGCCACCGCGGCACGGGCGTACGGCCGCGGTGACGACGACGCCGGCCTGGCGGCGGTCGCGCAGCTCGCGCCCGGAGCCGACGTCACGGTGCACCGCGGCGACGGCGTGGTCTGCGTCCGGGCCGAACGGGGAGCGACGGGCCCGTTCGCAGCCGTCCCGCTCGGTGCCACCGGGTGCGCGGCCGAGGCCGGCCGGTGACCGAGCGCGGGTCCGCGACGGTGCTGGTGGCGGTGGTCGTCGGCGTGACGCTCCTCGTGGTGACCGCAGCGCTCGCCGCGGCGGGTCTCCGCGTCGCCGCCGTCCGCGCCCAGGCCGCCGCGGACGCCTCGGCGCTCGCGGCCGCGGCGGCCGTCGTCGGGCTCGTCCCCGGCGAACCGTGCGGGGTCGCAGCACGCGTCGCAGCGCGGAACGAGGCGACGCTCGACACCTGCGTGACCGCCGCTGCCGCCGCCCGCGTCCGCGTCCTGGTCGGCGGCGGACCGTTCGCCGTGGCCGCAGTCGCCGTCGCCGGTCCGGCGGACGACCAGCCCGAACACTATGTGTATGGTGTGCCTGTCGGCCCCCGGTCATCGGTGCCCCGGTCGACCCGGACGCGCTCGTCGTCCAGGGCCGACGCGCACCATCGATCAAGGAGACACGTGCCAGGCACGAAGAAGCTCGTCATCGTCGAGAGCCCCGCGAAGGCCAAGACGATCGCGCAATACCTCGGTGACGGATACGAGGTCCAGGCGTCCGTCGGACACATCCGGGACCTCGTCGAGCCCAAGAACCTCCCGGCCGAGCTCAAGAAGGGCTCGCTCGGCAAGTTCTCGGTGGACGTCGACAACGGCTTCGAGCCCTACTACGTCGTCTCGGACGCCAAGAAGAAGACGGTCTCCGAGCTGAAGCGTGCCCTCAAGGAAGCCGACGAGCTCTACCTCGCAACTGATGAGGACCGCGAGGGCGAGGCCATCGCGTGGCACCTGCTCCAGGTGCTGAAGCCCAAGGTGCCCGTCAAGCGCATGGTGTTCCACGAGATCACGAAGGAGGCGATCCAGCGCGCGCAGGAAGCCACCCGTGAGCTCGACACCGCCCTCGTCGACGCCCAGGAGACCCGTCGCATCCTCGACCGTCTCTACGGCTACGAGGTCTCGCCCGTGCTCTGGCGCAAGATCGGTCCGGGGCTCTCCGCGGGCCGGGTGCAGTCCGCCGCCACGCGTCTCGTCGTGGACCGCGAACGCGAGCGCCTCGCGTTCGTCTCCGCCAACTACTGGGACCTCAGTGCACGCTTCGAGAAGGAGGGCGACGCCGCCTTCACCGCTCGACTCGCCCGTGTCCAGGGGACCCGTGTCGCCTCCGGTCGTGACTTCGACGACCGCGGTGGGCTGAAGGGCGAGGCCGTCCGCCTCGACGAAGCCGCCGCCGCCGCGCTCACGACCGTCATCGAACGCGCCGGTGACGCCACCGTGCGTAGCGTCGAGTCGAAGCCCTACACCCGCCGTCCTGCCGCGCCGTTCACGACGTCGACCATGCAGCAGGAGGCGGCGCGCAAGCTCCGTCTGTCGCCGCGGCAGACCGCTCGTGCCGCGCAGACGCTGTACGAGAACGGGTACATCACCTACATCCGTACCGACTCGGTCAACCTGTCGAAGCAGGCGCTCGACGCCGCGCGCAAGCAGGCTGCCGACCTCTACGGCGCGGCGACCGTGCCGGACAAGCCGCGCGTCTACGCGAGCAAGAGCAAGAACGCGCAGGAAGCGCACGAGGCGATCCGTCCGGCGGGCGACACCTTCCGGACCCCGTCCCAGCTCGAGGGCACCCTGACCGGTGTCGAGTGGCGTCTCTACGACCTCATCTGGAAGCGCACGATCGCTTCGCAGATGGCGGACGCGAAGGGCTCCACGGCGTCGATCGTCCTCGGCATCTCCTCCACCGAGTCGGTCGAGGGCATCCCGTCGACGGCGAACGGCACCGACGCCGAGTTCACGGCGTCCGGCACCGTCATCACCTTCCGCGGGTTCCTCAACGCCTACGAGGAAGGCAAGGACGAGGACCGCCACGAGTCGTCGGACCGCTCGGGCAACGACGTCGCCCTGCCCGACGTCAAGGAAGGCGAGCACCTCACCGTCGACGACGTCCTCGCGAAGGGGCACGACACCACGCCGCCGCCCCGCTACACCGAGGCGAGCCTCATCAAGACCCTCGAGGACCTCGACATCGGTCGTCCGTCGACGTTCCCGACGATCAGCCCGACGATCATCGACCGCGGCTACGTGTCCCTCCGAGGGACCCAGCTCGTGCCGAACTGGATCGCGTTCAGCGTGGTCCGGCTGCTCGAGGACTACTTCGGTGACCTCGTGCAGTACCAGTTCACGGCCGACATGGAAGCCGACCTCGACCGGATCGCGAACGGCGACGCCGACCGCGTCGACTGGCTCAAGGAGTTCTACTTCGGCGGCGGCGACCACCGCGGCCTCCGGACGGTCATCGACAACCTCGGCGAGATCGACGCCCGCGAGATCAACTCGGTCGAGCTCGCACCGGGACTCACCCTGCGCATCGGTCGGTACGGCCCCTACATCGAGGTGCCGGGCGACGACCCCGAGAAGCCCCGTCGCGTCAACGTGCCCGAGGACCTCGCGCCCGACGAGCTCACCGCCGAGAAGGCACGCGAGCTCGTGGACGCGCCGGTGCTCGGCGACCGCGTGGTCGGCATCAACCCCGAGACCGGCAAGGAGGTCCTCGCGAAGGACGGCCGGTTCGGTCCGTACGTGACCGAGCGCACCCCGGAGCCCGAGGCCGCGGTCGACCCCGCGACCGGCGAGGTCCTCGACGCGCAGGCCGCACCGGCCGCCGCCGAGGCGGAGCCGGCGGCGAAGACCACTGCGAAGGGTGCCGCCGCGAAGAAGGCGCCGGCGAAGAAGACCACGAAGAAGGCCGCCGCCCCGAAGGAGCGCACCGCGTCGCTCTTCAAGTCGATGGACCCGCAGACGGTCGACCTCGAGACCGCGCTCAAGCTGCTCGACCTGCCCCGGGTCGTCGGCAAGGACCCGGAGTCCGGCGACGACATCACCGCGCAGAACGGCCGCTACGGCCCCTACCTCAAGAAGGGCACGGACACCCGGACGCTGCCCTCCGAGGACGCGATCTTCGACGTCGACCTCCCCGGCGCGCTCGAGCTCTTCGCACAGCCGAAGTACGGCGGCCGCCGTGCCGCGAGCGCCGCGCTCAAGGAGTTCGACGCCGACCCGGTGTCCGGCAAGCCGATCAAGATGAAGGACGGCCGGTTCGGTCCCTACGTCACCGACGGCGAGACCAACGCGACGATCCCGCGCGGCGAGGACGTCGAGGCGGTCGACCACGCGCGTGCCGTGCAGCTCATCGCCGACAAGCGCGCCAAGGGCCCGGTCAAGAAGAAGGCGCCGGCGCGGAAGCCGGCGGCCAAGAAGAAGTGACCGGCCGGTTCATCACGCTCGAGGGCGGCGACGGTGCGGGCAAGACGACGCAGGCGGAGCTGCTGACCGACTGGCTCGAGGAGCACGGTCGGACCGTGGTGCGAACGCGCGAGCCCGGCGGGACGGACCTCGGCACCCGGATCCGCGAGATCGTCCTGCACGAGCGGGGTCACGTCGCGCCCCGGGCCGAGGCGCTCCTCTACGCGGCCGACCGGGCGCACCACGTCGAGACGCTCGTGCGTCCCGCGATCGCGCGTGGCGACGTCGTGCTGCAGGACCGCTACATCGACTCGTCGGTGGCGTACCAGGGCGTGGCCCGCGGCCTCGGTGCCGAGCACATCCGCTCGGTGTCCGACTGGGCCGCCGGCGGGCTCGCGCCGGACCGCACGATCCTGCTCGACCTCGACGTCTCGCTCGGACGTGCGCGCGTCGCTGCGGCGCGTGGGGACACCTTCGACCGGCTCGAGTCCGAGGCCGAGGCGTTCCACGAGACGGTCCGCCGGGCCTTCCTCGACATGGCCGCCGCCGAGCCCGAGCGCTTCCTCGTCGTCGACGCCGCGCTGCCCGCGGCGGACGTCCAGCGTGCGATCCGAACAGCGGTCGCCCCGCTGGTCGGGATCGTCGAGGGATGACGGTGGCGACTGGCAGGATGATCCCGTGAGCGTGTGGGACGGCCTCACCGGGCAAGAGGAAGCGGTCGCGTCGCTCCGCAACGCGGCCGAGTCGCCCGACGGCACCGGCGGCATGACGCACTCGTGGCTCATCACCGGGCCACCCGGGTCCGGTCGGTCGAACGTGGCGTCCGCCTTCGCCGCCGCCCTGGTCGGCAACGGCCCGGACGACGACCACACCCTCCAGCAGATCACCGCGAAGACCCATCCCGACGTCTCGGTCCTGACCACGCAGCGGGTCATCATCACCATCGACGAGATCCGGCAGCTGGTGACCTCGTCGCACTACTCGCCCTCGGTCGGGCGGTACCGCGTGGTGATCATCGAGGACGCCGACCGCATGACGGAACGCACCTCGAACCTGCTGCTCAAGGCGCTCGAGGAACCGCCGGAGCGCACCGTGTGGATCCTCTGCGCCCCGAGCGAGGCCGACCTCCTGCCCACCATCCGGTCACGCGTGCGCTCGGTCCGCCTGCGCGTGCCGGGCATCGAGTCCGTCGCCGACCTCATCGTCGCCCGCACCGGTGTCGACCGTGCGCTCGCGATGGACGCCGCTCGCCAGGCGCAGAGCCACATCGGGATGGCGCAGCGTCTCGCCACGAGCGAGGACGCCCGCAACCGTCGGCGTCGGACCCTGACGACGGTGCTCGGCGTCCGGACGGTCGGTGACGCCGTGATGGCTGCCGCCGACCTGCTCGCCGTCGCCGACGAGGACGCCAAGGCGATCACACAGCAGCGCGACTCCGAGGAACGCGACGCCGCACTCCGGTCGCTCGGGATCGAGCCGGGCGGCACGATCCCGCCGGCCCTCCGCTCGCAGCTGCGGCTGCTGGAAGAGGACCAGAAGCGCCGTGCCACACGGAGCCTCCGGGACGGCCTGGACCGCATCCTCGTCGACGTCTCGTCGCTGTACCGAGACCTGCTCCTGCTCGGGCTCGGCGCACCCGCGGAACCGGTGAACCTCGCGATGCGGGAACACCTCGACCACGCACTGCAGTCGGTGACGCCGGCCGCTGCGCTCGAGGTGCTCGACGCGATCGCCCTCGCCCGGCAGCGGATCGCCGCGAACGTGGCGGCGTTGCTGGCGCTCGAGGCGCTGCTCGTCACGATCGCCCGCGCGAGCCGCTGACCCACGCCAGCACCTGACCCGCGCGAGCCGCGCGAGCCGCTGACCCACGCCAGTACCTGACCCGCGCCCACCGCGCCCGCCGCGCGAACCGTGCCAACCGCGCGCGCCGCGTCAGCGGGTCGAGCCGCTGAGCGGCGCCACCCGCGGCCCCGCGCCCGCCGCAGGAACCGCCGACCTGCGGGACCCGGCCACCCACCAGGGGCAGGCCGACGCGTGCAGCCGCACCGCGCCTCCAGTCCGTCTCGAACCGCACCCTGTGACGTTCCCCATCCGTCCGCACCTCCCCGCATGGGACAATCACGGCATGTCCGACGCAGAACCCGGTCTGCGCGAGCGGAAGCGCCGCGCCACCCGACTCGCGATCCAGCAGGCCGCGCTCCGCATCGCGATCGAGGACGGCCTCCCCGCGGTGACCGTCGACGAGATCTCGCGCCGCGCCGACGTCTCGCCGCGGACGTTCTTCAACTACTTCCCGAACAAGGAGGGCGCGCTCCTCGGCGACGATCCGACGCTGCCGGACGACGAGACCCTGGCGGACTTCGTGTCCGGCGGGCCGACGGGAGACCTGCTGGCCGACCTCGGCGCGCTGCTCGTGCACTCGACCCGCGAACTCATCGAGGAGCGCGGGCTGATCGAGGAGCGGCAGCAGGTGCTGCGGGCAGCTCCCGAGCTCTTCAGCAGGCGGATGGAGTCCATGAAGGAGTTCCAGGGGGCGATCGAAGGCGCGATCGCGGCGCGGTTCGCGGCGGCGGCAGGCGAGGCGCCTGGTGCCGCGGTGGACGCCGCGGGCACGCCCCCGGAGCGCCGCCGTCGGGCGCGCCTGGCATCCCTCGTGGCGTTGGCCACGCTCCGTCACGCGTGGTGGGAGTGGTCGGACGCTGGGTCGGAGACGCACCTCGTCGACGAGCTCGAACGGTCCTTCGCCGACCTCGACGCGCTCGTTTCGCGTTCGCTCGTCTGAACCTGTATAGTCGTGTCCCGTGCCGCTCCGGCAACGGAGCGTCCGCCGCCTTAGCTCAGTCGGCAGAGCGATTCACTCGTAATGAATAGGTCGTCGGTTCGATTCCGACAGGCGGCTCCGAGAAGCCCCGGTCAGACACTGTCTGACCGGGGCTTTCGGCATCACTGGGTGCGTGTCACGGCAGGTAGTACGTCGGGTTCGGCAGCTTCACGCTCCGGTCCGCCGACCCACCGAGCAGGTCGCTGTACTGGTCACCGAAGTTCGCCACGACGTCGTACCGGCCGCCCGACCGCGACTCGATGTGCGCACGCGTCTGCGACTTGTACTCGACGGTGGTGCACTTGGCCGCGGCGCAGGTGATGTAGGACGGCTGCTGCGAGGCGCCGACGCCGGTCCACTTCGTGTAGTACGTCTGCGTGCCGCGTTGCGTCGCCTGGAACTGCGGGTATCCGACCTTCTGCAGGTTCTCGATCGTGGCGGTCTTCTGGTCGTCGTTACGCCCGGTGAGCCCGATGATCGTGCAGCCGGAGCGCTGGGCGACGGACACGAGCGAGGTCATCGACGGGGTCGCGGGGAAGCGCTCGTCCTGCACCCACTCGTCCTGCAGTGCGGGGTCGAACACGAAGTGCATGTCGGCGACCTCCATGTCGTAGGTCCACAGCGTCGTGTCGTCGGCGTCGAGCACGATGGCCGGGTTGCGGTGGAGCTTCCGGCCGACGGCGCACTGTGCGGCGACGACGGGGGCCTGCTTCGCCACGATGGAGCGCATCTCGCGGATGTAGGGGGAGTCGGTGCGGTTCGCGAGTCCGGTGCCGGGGTCGCCGTAGTACGTCGCGATGGTCTTCTTGACGGAGTCGATGTTCGGGATGCCCTCACCGCTCTGGGTGGCGCCCGAGGAGCCGTCGGCGGCCATCGTGAAGTGCGTGCGGGGCGTCAGACGCGGCTCTGAGACGCCGGGCAGGTCGGCCGAGGGAAGGTAGTAGGTCGGGTTCGGCAGCTTCACGGAGCGGTCGGCGTACCCGCCCTGCAGGTCGCTCCACTGGTCGCCGATGTTCAGGGCGATGTCGTAGCCGAGGTCCTGCTCGATGTGCTTCCGGGTCAGTGCCTTGTACTCGACGGTGGTGCACTTGGCGGTGGCGCAGGTGATGTACGACGGCTGCTGGGACGCGCCGACCCCGGTCCACTTCGTGAAGAAGCGGTCGTTCGTGAAGGCGGTGTAGCCGACCTTCGAAAGGTTCTGGACGGTGGCGGCCTTCTGGTCGTCGTTCCGACCGGTCAGCCCGAAGATCGTGAAGCCGAGCGCCTGTGCCCGGTTCACGAACCCGACCATCGACGGCGTGGCGGGGAAGCGCTCGTCCTGCACCCACTCGTCCTGACGGGCCGGGTCGAACACGAAGTGCATGTCCGCAACCTCCATGTCGTAGGTCCACAGCGTCGTGTCGTCGGCGTCGAGGACGATCGCGGGCTTCTCGCCGCGTCGGACCGCGGCGTCGTGGATGCGCCGCAGCTGAGCGCTCTGGCGGTCCACGATCGAGCGCATCTCGCGGATGTACGGCGAGTCCGTGCGGTTCGCGATCCCGGTGCCGGGGTCGCCGTAGTAGGAGGCGATGGTCTTCTTGACGGAGTCGATGTTCGGGATGCCCTCGCCGCCCTGGGCCCTGCCGGAGGACCCGTCGGCCGCCATCGTGAACTGCGTGCGCGGCTGCAGTCCGGCGTCGGCCGAGTGCCCTGGTGGTGTCCACCCGTGTCCCGGCGACCCCCAGCCGTGTGCGGCTGCCGGCGTGACGCCGACGAGGGTTGAGGTGAGGACGATCGCCGCGCTCGTGGCGACGGCGGACAGGACGGATCGGCGCATGGCGGAGACCTGATCGCTTTCTGCTGGTGGGGCGGTCGTCGGACGCGACCGCTGCACCCCCGTTCGGGGGTGCAGCAGCACGCTAGCTGGCAATCGGCCGTGCGGTCCATACCAATGTGCTGCAGGTGGACAGCGGTGTGCCGACCGGACGCACTGGTAGACAGGTGGCATGACGGTTCGCTGGGGAGTCATCGGTACGGGCGGCATCGCACGGTCCTTCGTGGGCGACTGCACGGCGGCGGGGGTCGAGTTCGTCGCGGTCGGCAGTCGGACGGCCGCGGGTGCCGAGGCATTCGCGGCCGAGTTCGCGATCCCGCGGGCACACGGTTCCTACGAGGACCTCGTCGCGGACGACGAGGTGGACGCCGTCTACGTCGCGACCCCGCACTCGCGGCACGCGGCGGACGCCCTGCTCGCCATCGAGGCCGGCAAGCACGTCCTCGTCGAGAAGGCCTTCACGATCACGGCGGACGAGGCGAGGCGCGTCGTCGACGCCGCCCGGCGCGCCGACGTCGCCGTGATGGAGGCGATGTGGACGCGCTTCCTCCCGCAGATGGCGATGATCCGCGAGCTGGTCTCCGAGGGGCGGATCGGCCGGGTCCGACTCGTCGAGGCCACCCACCATCAGGCGCTGCCGACCGACCCGGCACACCGCCTGAACGACCCGGAGCTCGGCGGCGGGGCCCTGCTCGACCTCGGCATCTACCCGGTGTCGTTCGCCGTGGACGTCCTCGGTGTCCCGACATCGGTCGTCGCTGCCGGCACCCTCAGCGACCAGGGCGTCGACACCCAGATGGGCCTCGTCCTGACGCACGAGGGCGGTACGCAGTCGATGCTCCACTTCGGTCTCGACCTCGCGAGCCCGAACACGGCGTCGATCATCGGCGAGGACGGTCGCATCGACCTCGACTCGACGTGGTTCACCCCGACGACGTGGCGGCTCCGCGACCGCGACGGCCGTGTGGTCGAGGAGTTCGACGGCCGCGAGGAGCTCGCCGGCTACGCGCACGAGGCGCGCGCGTTCGAGTCCATGGTCGAGTCCGGCACCCACGAAGGCGGCCCGATGGACCCCGAGGAGACCATCGCGATCATGGCCCTCATGGACGAGGCGCGCCGCCAGGTCGGCGTCCGGTACCGGGCCGACGGCGCCCGCGCGAGGGCCCGCTGATCGCCGCGGTCCGAGAAGAGGGCCTGGAGGCTCCTGCCGCAGTTCCGTAGGATCGTTCGCGATGTCCGAGCAGCAGCCCTCACCGCGCGGCGTCGCGGATCGCCTCCGCGCCGCGCGCACCGCCGTCCGCGCCTCGTTCGCACGACGCCCGGTCCCGTGGATCGCGGGCGGCCTCGCGACCGTGCTCGTGCTCGGTTCCGGCGGCGCCGTGGCCGTGGCGGCGGCGACCATGCCGACGCCCGAGACCACGACGGCCGCGACGGCGACACCGTCGACGTCGAGCAGCGCCACGCCGACGACGACCGCACCCACCCCGACACCGACGCCGAGCGGCCGGACGGTGCCGGACGACGCCGCCGGTCCGTCCGCACTCCGGACCTGCACCATCACGTCCGCCGCCTCGGCGAGCGGCCTCGGCGCGTTCGAGGGGTACGTGATGAACGCGAAGACGGGCGAGGTGCTGTTCTCCCGGAACGGTGACAAGGCCGCGCAGACGGGCAGCGTCATGAAGACCCTGACCACGGCGACCGCCCTGGCCGTCCTCGGGGGCGACCACCGCATCCCGACCACCGTGACGAGGGAGTCCGGCGGCGCGATCGCCCTCGTCGGCCACGGCGACGCGACCCTGTCCGCCGGCGGTGCCACGGTCTACCCGGGGGCGCCGACGCTCGCGCAGCTCGCCCAGCAGGTCAAGGCGAAGCTCGGCAGCACCCCGGTCACGACGATCGTCGCGGACGGCACCTACTGGAGCGCCGCCGACGCCTGGGACCCGACGTGGCCCGTCAGCGAACGGACGATCGGGTACCAGCCCGAGGTCACCGCGCTCATGGTCGACGGGGACCGGGCGAACCCCGGGGCCCAGACCTCGCCGCGCTCCACGGACCCCATCGGCCGTGCCGGGGCGCTGTTCAAGACGGCCCTCGCGAACGCCGGGGTCGCCGGTGCCGCGAACGCGCAGGTCGTGCAGCGCGCGACGACCAGCTCGGACACGATCGCCACGGTCTCGTCGCAGCCGGTGTCGACGCTCATCGGTCAGATGATCCCGAACTCGGACAACACGCTGGCCGAGATGCTCGCGCGGATCTCGTCGAAGGAGTCCGGCGCGAACGGGTCCGCCGCGTCGCTGACGTCCGTGTACCAGGCGGCGCTGGGGACGTACGGCGTCGACCCGTCCGGCATCGTCATCAAGGACGGCTCGGGGGAGAGCGCCGCGAACGCCGTGTCGCCGAACTTCGTCGCCCACCTCATGGTGCAGGTGGGGGCCGGCGCGAAGGGACTGGGGACGCTCGCGAACGCCCTGCCCGTGTCGGGGCAGTCGGGCACGCTGGCGAGCCGCTTCACCGGCGCGAACGCCGTCGCCCGCGGCAAGGTGCACGCGAAGACCGGCTGGATCGACAGCGCGAACACGCTCGGCGGCTACATCGACGCCGCCGACGGCACCCGTCTGACCTTCGCGTTCTACGCCATCGGGTCGTCACGGGCGGCGGCGCTGCCGGCGCTCGACGCGGTGACCGCGGCGACGTACTCGTGCGGGAGCCGGCTCACCGGGTCCTGAGCCCGCGGGTGTTGGATGGGCACATGTCCAGGGCACTCCTCGTCGTCGACGTCCAGAACGACTTCACCGAGGGCGGTGCGCTCGGGGTGACCGGCGGGGACGACCTCGCGCGGCGCATCACCGCCTTCCTCGGCCGGCACGCCGACGAGTACGACCTCATCGTGGGGTCCCGTGACTGGCACCACGGCGACGACGACAACGGCGGGCACTTCGCCGGTCCCGAGGGCCCGGACTACGAGACGACCTGGCCGGTGCACTGCGTCGCCGGGACGCCGGGGGCCGAGTACCACCCACGGCTCGACACCACGGTGATCGACGTCCACGTCCTCAAGGGGGAGGGGACGCCGGACTACTCGGCGTTCCAGGCGCGCACCGAGGACGGTGTCGGGTTGCCCGAGGTCCTCGCCGAGCACCGGGTCGTCACCGTCGACGTCGTCGGCATCGCCACCGACCACTGCGTCCGGGCGACGGCGCTCGACGCCCGTGCTGCCGGGTTCGACGTCGCGGTGTACGACGACCTGGTCGTCGGTGTGGACGACGACCGGAGCGCCCGGGCGCTCGACGAGGTCCGGGAGGCCGGCGGGCACGTCGACCACAGCGACATGGACGAGGGGCTCGCGAACCCCGGGGGAGCGGTCCTCTGACCACCGGGACCGACCCGCACGCCGCCTGAGCCGCACGACCCCGGCCTCGGTCGCGGCCGCGGCCGCGGCCCAGGCCGCCGCGGACCGACTCAGACGAGCAGCTGGTGCTTGGCGAGGTCGCGGTAGAGCGGCGTGGACTCGACGAGCTCGGAGTGGGTGCCGACGCCGACGACCCGGCCGTGCTCGAGTACGACGATCACGTCGGAGTCGACGACCGTCGACAGCCGGTGCGCGATGACGAGCAGCGTGCGGTCCTCGGCGACGGCGTCGATCGCGAGGCGCATCTTCTGCTCGTTGACGCCGTCGAGCGACGAGGTCGACTCGTCGAGCAGCAGGATCGGGGGAGCGGCGAGGAGCGCCCGGGCGATCGCGAGTCGCTGCCGCTCGCCGCCGGAGAGCATCACGCCGTCCTCGCCGACCTGGGCGTCGAGGCCGCGGGGGTCGCGGTGCAGCACCTCGCCGAGGTTGACCGCCTCGAGCACCCGGACGCAGTCGTCCTCGGTGGCGTCCGGTGAGCCGAGCAGCAGGTTCGCGCGGATCGTGCCGGCGAGCACGGGCGCGTCCTGCTCGACGTACCCGATCTGTGCACGGAGCTCGGCGCGGTCGAGCCCGCGCACGTCGACGCCGCCGAGTCGGATCACGCCGTCGGTCGGGTCGTAGAACCGCTCGATGAGGGCGAGCGTGGTCGACTTTCCGGCGCCGGACGGCCCGACGAGCGCGACGCGCGACCCGCGCGGCACCCGGAAGGACACGTCGTGGAGCACCACGTCGTCGACGGGGCTGTCGTCGGCGGGGCGATCCGCGCCTCCGGGACCGACGGCGGGTGCGGCGCCGTCGGCGCCCGACGCCTGAGCGGCGCGCGCGTACCGGAACGACACGTGTTCGAAGGCGATCGCGTCGTCGCTCTCGACGGCGGCGGCGACGCGCACCGCCTGGTCGTCCTGCGCCTCGGTCGGCAGGTGCAGGATCTCCTCGATGCGACCGAGGGCGCCGAGTGCCTGCGCGACGGCGACGGCCGCGCCCATGGCCTGCCCGAGCGGCATGATCATCATGAACAGCAGCAGGATGAAGGTGATCAGGGTCGCGATCGTGATCGTGCCCGCGGCGACCTGTGCGCCGCCGACGCCGAGGACGGCGATGAACGCCACCTGCATGACGATGCTCGCGACCGGGACGACGAACGCGGACATCTTCGCGATGTCGAGGCCGCGACGGTAGGCCTCGGTCGCGTGGCCGTCGACCTCGTCGACCTCGCGCTCGGTGGCGCCGGCGGCACGGATGGTCCGGACGGCGCCGATGCCGCGCTCGACCGCCGCGGTGAGGTCGCCGACCTTCTCCTGCGCACGCTTCGACGCGATCCGGATGCGACGGCTCAGGCCACCGACGACGACGATCGCGACGAGCACGATGACCACCGTGATGCCGAGGAGCAGGGGGTCGATGATCGCCATCGCGATGATCGCGCCGAGGAACGTCAGCGCCCCGCCGATCGACTCGATGAGCCCCTGCGTGAGCACGGCGCGCAGCAGGGTCGTGTCGCTGCCGACCCGCGAGACGAGGTCGCCGGTCCGCCGGGTGTCGAACTCCGAGATGGGCAGGTTGAGGATGCGCGCGATGAGCTTGCGGCGGGTGGAGAGCACGACGCCCTCGCCCGCGCGCTGGAGCAGGAAGTGCTGCACGCCGTTGAGGAGCCCGGACACGACCACGAGCACGACCAGGAGCCACACGAGGGTGCTGAGCGTGTTGCCGCGCTGCACGGCGGTGACGACCTGGTTGACCAGGAGCGGCTGCGCGAGCGAGGCACCGGCACCGAGCACGCTCAGCACGATGATCACGACCATCGCGGGCTTGTTCTCGAACAGGTAGCTCAGCAGGCGGCCGAAGGTGGCGCGGGGACCGTCGGACTTCTTGGGTCGCGCGAAGGGGAGGCTCATCGTGTTCCTAGTTTCTGCCGTACTTCTTGTGCACTGCCTGTCGGCTGACGCCGAGCAGCGTCGCGATCTCCTGCCACGAGGCGCCGGCGTTCCGGGCTCGTCGGGCAGCGAGTTCCTCGGTCCGGTCGAGCTCACGGCGGAGCTCGCGCACACTGGCCAGGGCCGAGAACGGGTCGTCCCCGGCGGCGCCGGCGGCGAGGCTCGTGATTGTCGGTCGGTCCACGGACGTCAACCTACATTGACGCGCCGACCGTGTCAATCTGGGTTGACGCGCCGGTCGGTGGCGCGGGTCGATGGCGGGCCGACCCGGAACGACATCACCGACGTCGTGCGACGTCGGTGATGTCGTTCCACAGCGCGCACGAGCGTGCGCGTCCGCAACGTGCGACACCGTCGACGTCGTACGACAGCGACATCGTCGCTCCGAGTCCGCGCCCGCCGGGCCGGAGCACAGACGGACGGGAGGCGCGGTGCCAGCTGGCACCGCGCCTCCCGTCTGCGGAGGTGGTCGCGTCAGGCGCGCGCGTCGACCGGTGCCGCGTCCGGTTCGCCCGCGGCGTCCGCCGCGTCGAGCGCCGCGCTCTTCGTCTCACGCACGAACAGGAGGGCGACGAGCGTCACCACCGCGGCGATCGTGAGGTACAGGCCGACGAGGAAAATGTCCCCGTCCGGCTGCCAGAGTGCCAGGGCGATGGTCGGCGCGAGCGACGCGCCGAGGATCGACGCGACGTTGTAGGCGATCGCCGAGCCGGTGTACCGGACGTTCGTCGGGAAGAGCTCCGGCAGCAGGGCGCCCATCGGACCGAACGTCAGGCCCATCAGCGACAGCCCGACGATGAGGAACGTCACCACCGTGATCGGACCGGTGGACGCGGCGAACCAGAGCTGGAACGTCAGGCCGAACAGCGCGATGCCGATCGTCGTCGGGATGAGGGTGCGGCGACGGCCGAACCGGTCGGCGAGGAAGCCGGCGACCGGCGTGAAGATGCCGAAGAACACCACGCCGATCATGAGCAGGGTGAGGAACTCGCCGCGGGAGTAGCCCAGGCCGATCTTCGGGACGAGCGGCCCGGCCTCGGCGCCCGTGGTGCCGTAGGACAGGGTGAAGGTCGTCATGAAGTAGAAGAGGACGTAGGTCGCGACCATGCCGAAGGTGCCGACGATGACCGCGCGCCACGAGGTGCGGAAGACCCGGCCGAGCGGGATCTTCGCGACCGAACCGGACTCCTGGACGCCCCGGAACACCGTCGACTCGACGAGCTTGAACCGCACGTAGAGGCCCACGATGACGAGGACGGCGGAGAGCAGGAACGGGATCCGCCAGCCCCAGGCCTGGAACTCCGGGTTCGGGGTGCCGTCCGCGCCGGCCGGCATCGCCGCGTTGATCGCGATGAACAGGCCGTTGGCGAGCAGGAAGCCGATCGGCGCGCCGAGCTGCGGCATCGAGCCGAACACGCCGCGCTTGCCCTTCGGGGCGTTCTCGGTCGCGAGCAGTGCCGCGCCCGACCACTCGCCACCGAGGCCGACGCCCTGGGCGAAGCGCATCACGGCGAGCAGGACCGGTGCCCAGATGCCGATCGAGGCGAACGTCGGCAGGCAGCCGATCAGGAAGGTGGCGGTGCCCATCACCAGCAGGGAGGCCACGAGGGTCGCCTTGCGGCCGACGCGGTCACCGAAGTGGCCGAAGATGATCGAGCCGATCGGACGGGCGAAGAACGCGAGGGCGAACGTCACGAACGAGGACAGCTGCGAGGCCGTCGGGTCCTCGTTCGGGAAGAAGAGGGTCGGGAAGACGAGGACCGCGGCGGTGGCGTAGACGTAGAAGTCGTAGAACTCGATGGAGGTGCCGACGAGGCTGGCGATCACGACGCGGGAGCGCGGGTTGCCTGCGGTCTTCGGGGCTGCGGGTGCCGGTGCGGCGGACATGGGGTGAGTGGACTCCGAGGATGACGCTCGTGAGGAGCGCAGCGGTGTTCCGGACGGCGGACACCGGTCGGTTCGCGCAGGGTGGCGCGGACACCGATCGGGTGCGTTCGGTTCGAGGTGGTGGGACCGCTTGTGACGGAAGCCCCCATCGTACGACAGATGTCGTGCACCTGCGAATCCACCCAGGAGCACCCGAGTGCGGGCCGGACGCGCCTCAGGCGAGCGGGCTGCCCGCCTCGAGGTGCGCGGGGAGCTGGTGTCCCATGCGGTCGCGCTTCGTGTCGAGGTAGCCGGCGTTCTGCGCGGAGATGCCCACCACGAGCGGCACGAGTCCTTCCACGGTGATCCCGTGCTCCTCGAGCTGGCGGCGCTTCTCGGGGTTGTTCGACAGGAGCCGGACACTCGTGATGCCGAGGTCGGCGAGGATGCCGGCGGCACCGCCGTACGCCCGGGAGTCGGCGGGGAGGCCGAGCGCGAGGTTGGCGTCGAGCGTGTCGAGGCCGTCCTCCTGCAGGCGGTATGCCTTGAGCTTGTTGATGAGCCCGATGCCGCGCCCCTCCTGCCCGCGCAGGTAGATCACGACGCCACCCTCGGCGGCGATCGTGTCGAGTGCGGCGTCGAGCTGCGGGCCGCACTCGCACTTGAGCGAACCGAACGCCTCGCCCGTCAGGCACTCGGAGTGCACGCGCACGAGCGCGCCGTCGACCGGCTTCGCGCCTGCGGGGTCGGTGGCGATGATGGCGACGTGTTCCGCACTGGTCACGAGATCGCGGTAGGCGCGCATCTCGAACGTCCCGTGCGTTGTGGGCACGTTCGTCGAGACCTCGTACTGGACCGGGCTCCCGGGGGTGGGGGAGGTGAGTGCATCGGTCATGGGGTGCTCCGGTCGTTCTGGGGCCCCGCGATCCCGGGCTCGGCCGTCGCCGGGCGGGATGCGCGGTGGGGTCGGGCTCGGACCAGCAGGTCGGGGCCGAGGCTGGTGGTCGATAGTACGTCCAACCTGCGACGCTCGCCGATGCTTCCCACACCGACGTCGTCGAGGGCGACACGCGGGCCGCCGAGCAGCACGGGCGCGAGGTAGACGAGGTACTCGTCGACGAGGCCCGCCGCGATGAGCGCCGACGCGACGGTCGGACCGCCCTCGACGAACACCGAGTGGACCCCGTGCGCGCGGAGGGCGCCGAGCGAGGCGGCGAGGTCGTGGCCGGGCATCGTCACGAGTGCCCGCGGGTGGCGGCGGACGGCGGCATCCGGGGGGACCGGGCGGTCGCCGAACACGACCGGGACCGGCTGGTCGGCGAGCAGTTCGCCCGCGTCGCCCCGGGCGGTCAGGCTCGGGTCGTCGGCGAGGACGGTGCCGGTGCCGACGAGGATCGCGTCGTGCGCTGCCCGCTGTTCGTGGACGTGCTGGCGTGCGGCGGCCCCGGTGATCCAGCGGCTCGTACCGTCGGCCGCGGCGGCCCGGCCGTCGAGGCTCGACGCCCACTTGACGGTCACCCACGGGCGGCCGAGACGCACCGACAGGAGCCAGCGTTCGAGGAACTCCTCGACCTCGGCCGCGAGGACACCGGACAGGACGTCGACGCCGCCGGCACGGAGGCGGTCGGCGCCGCCGCGCGCTGCCGGACCGGGGTCGTCGACGGCGTACACGACGCGGCCGATCCCGGCCTCGAGCAGCGCGACGGCGCAGGGCCCGGTGCGACCGGTGTGGTTGCAGGGTTCGAGGGTCACGACGGCGGTCGCACCGACGAGGTGTGCCGGGTCGACCCTGGACAGTGCGTCCACCTCGGCGTGCGGGGTGCCGGCGCCCTTGTGCCACCCCTCGGCGAGGACGTCGCCCGCGGGCGAGAGGATGACGGCGCCGACGCGGACGTGGTCGCCGACCGCGGGGCCGAGTGCCGCGAGCTCGAGGGCTCGGCGCATGGCACGCACCTCGGCCGGGGACGCCGAGGAGTGCGCCGCCGGGGATGCCGACGGGTCCGGCGGAGCGGGTGTCGCGGTCACGTTCCGAGACTAGCGGCGATCGGTCGGTGACGCGTCATCACACTGTCCCCCGTCCGGGTCGATGGGCCAGGGGAGGTCGGACGCCGGCGTCCCGTCGGCGCGGCGCAGCCCCTTCCACGCCGCGGTCGGCGCGCCCTGGCGTCCGGGCACGAGCGCGTCGCCGGTGCCCGTGTACGAGAACCCCGCGGCGCGGGCGACGGCAGCCGAGGCGGTGTTGCCGACGTAGCACTCCCAGTAGACGTCCGGGGCGCCCTCGGCGAAGGCCCAGTCGACCACGAGGCCGACCGCGTCGTGCATGAGTCCGGTGCCGCGGGCCGACGGTGCGAGCCAGAAGCCGAGGTCGCGTCGGGCGGTGCGGTACCCGATGATCCCCTCGAGCCAGGTGGACCCGGTCCGGCGGATCGCCCACGTGTACTCCCGGTCGGACGCCCACCCCGGGCCGACGAGCGCGTCGACGAAGGTGGCGGCGTCCCGAGCGGTGTACGGCGTCGGGATCGTCGTCCAGCGCACGATGTCCGGGTCCTGACAGGCCTCGGTGATCGCCGCAGCGTCCGCCCGGGTGGGCACGTCGAGGTGCACCCGGGCGGACGACAGCGTGACGGGGCGCACGGTCAGCGCCGGGTGCGCGGCACGAAGCCGATGCGCTCGTAGACCCGCGCGAGGGTCTCGGACGCGATCGACTCAGCGCGGTCCGCCCCGATCGCGAGCAGTCGGTCGAGTTCGGCCGGGTCGTCGAGCAGCTCGAGCGTGCGGGCGCGCACCGGTTCGAGCTCGGCGACGACGGCGTCGGCGACCTCGCCCTTGAGGTCACCGTAGCCCTTGCCCTGGAACGACGTCTCGAGGTCGGCGACCGCGGTGCCGGTGAACGCCGACAGGATCGACAGCAGGTTCGTGACACCGGGCTTCGCCTGCCGGTCGGCCCGGATCTCGCGCTCGGTGTCGGTGACCGCCGAGCGGATCTTCTTCGCGGTGCGCTTCGGGTCGTCGAGCAGTCGGATGAGGCCGTTGTCGGACGCGGCCGACTTGCTCATCTTGCTCGTCGGGTCCTGCAGGTCGTAGATCCGCGCCGTTTCGGTGAGGATCCGGGCCTCCGGCACGACGAACGTGTCGCCGAACCGCGAGTTGAAGCGCCCCGCGAGGTCACGCGTGAGCTCGACGTGCTGTCGCTGGTCGTCGCCGACCGGCACGATCTTCGTGTCGTAGAGCAGGATGTCCGCCGCCATCAGGATCGGGTACGTGAAGAGGCCGACCGACGCGGCCTCGGCACCCTGCCGGGCGGACTTGTCCTTGAACTGGGTCATCCGGCTCGCCTCACCGAAGCCGGTCAGGGTGTTCAGGACCCAGGCGAGCTCGGCGTGCGCCGGCACGTGCGACTGCACGAACAGCGTCGCCTTCGTCGGGTCGATGCCCGAGGCGATGTACTGCGCGGCCGTCGCCCGCGTGTTCGCGCGGAGCTCGGCCGGGTCTTGCGGCGAGGTGATGGCGTGCATGTCGACGACGCAGTAGATCGCGTCGTGGTCGTCGAGCAGCGTCCGCCACTGCATGAGCGCGCCGATGTAGTTGCCGAGGTGGAGGGAGCCGGCCGAGGGCTGGATGCCCGAGAAGATGCGCGTCTTGGTCATGGTGCTGTCCTGTGCTGGAGCGTGTGGGGGAGCGGGTCAGAGTTCGTAGTCGACGACCACGGGGGCGTGGTCGGACCATCGCTGGTCGTACGCGGCAGCGCGGTCGACCGTGTACTGCGTGACCTTCGCGGCGAGCTCCGGGGTCGCCACCTGGTAGTCGATGCGCCAGCCCGTGTCGTTGTCGAAGGCCTGGCCGCGCCACGACCACCACGTGTACGGGCCCTCGACGTCGCCGGCCTGGGCGCGGCCCACGTCGACCCACCCGAGGCCCGGACCGGTCGAGCCGTCGGCACCCTCGACCTCGGCCCCCTGCTCGCCGAAGAACCGCGAGAAGTAGGCACGCTCACGGGGCAGGAAGCCGGCGCGCTTGACGTTGCCCTTCCAGTTCTTGATGTCCCGCTGGTCGTGCCCGACGTTGAGGTCGCCGACGACGACCGCGAGCGGGTTGTGTGCGCGGAGCTCCGGCAGCCGCTCGGTCATCGCGTCGAGGAACTTCCACTTCTCGTCCTGCTTCGGGGTGTCCACCTCGCCCGAGTGGACGTACGTCGACACGACCGTCACCGTGGTGCCGCCGATCTCGTAGTCCGCCTCGAGCCAGCGCCCGGCCGAGTCGAAGTCGTCGGCGCCGAGCGCGACGCGGTGCACGTGGGCGCTGTGGCGCGAGGCGATCGCGACGCCCGCGCGGCCCTTCGCCGTGGCGGGGTCGTGCACGATGTCCCACTCGTCGCCGAGGAGCCCGGCGAGGTCGTCGCTCGACGCACGGACCTCCTGCAGGGCGAGCACGTCGACGTCGCGGGTGGCGAGCCAGTCGCCCATCCCCTTCCGGAACGCGGCACGGATGCCGTTCACGTTGACGGATGCGAGGCGCAGGCGTGTCATGCACAACACCCTATCGGCGGGTGCCGACACGGACGCGCCGGTCGTAGGCTCGCGCCGTGACCGTCGTGATGACCGTGGGCGAGGTGCTCGCCGCGTTCCGACCCGTGGCCGAGCAGATGCTGCGTCCGGACGAGTTCCGCGGAGCCGAGTTCTGGGTCTACACCGACGGGCTCGAACGACTCCGCCGCGTGGTCGAGACAGACGTTGCCGACGAGGGCATGGTCCTCGCGTGGTCGATCGCCGGCGACGACGGCGATTCCTGGCTGTGGCTCCAGGAAGGCGAGCAGGAGATGCTCCTGAAGATCGCCGATGACCTGCAGGACTTCATCGCCGAGAGTGCCTTCGCCTGGGGCGAGCTGCGCCCGATCCCGACACTGGGGCAGTAGGGGCGACCGGACGACGGACGGGAGGCGCGGTGCCAGCCGGCACCGCGCCTCCCGTCCGTCTCGTGGTCGCGTCCGGGACGCGCCCCGCGCGATCAGGCCGCGTCGTGGTCCGTCTTCAGGAACTCGACCAGGCTGTCCGCGGTCGTCTCGGCGTCGTCGCCCGAGACCGTCAGGGTGACCTCGTCGCCGTTCTCGATGCCGAGGCCGAGGAGCGCGAGGATGCTGCCCGCGTTGCCGGACTTGTCGCCCTTCGCGATGGTGACCTGGTGGCCGGACGCGGTCACGGTCTGGACGAAGAGGGAGGCGGGGCGGGCGTGCAGCCCCGACGCGCTGGCGACGGTGACGGTGCGGGTGGCTTCGGACATCGATGTACTCCTGTCGATGGGTGGTTGGCTCATGGTAGCGAGCGCGGGGTGGGCGGTTCCGGTGCGCCTGACCGAGGTCAGTCGCGGCCCGGCCAGAAGACCTCGGTGCCGGCGGCCTCGACCTCGCGGACGAGGTCGGCGTTCACGCCGGGGTCGGTGATGATCGTGTCGATCGCGGCGAGCGGGGCGACACGACCGAACTCCTCGCGGCCGAACTTGGTGTGGTCGGCGAGCAGGATGCTCCGGCGGGCGGACTTGATCATCGCGGACTTCACGGCGGCCTCGGCCATGTTGTGCGTCGTCAGGCCGCGTTCCGGGGTGATGCCGTTGATGCTGATGAACGCGACGTCGACGCTCACCATCCCGATCAGCTGGTGCGTCCAGGTCCCGACGCCGGCGAGCGAGTCGCTCCGGATGTTGCCGCCGAGCAGGTGCAGGTCGATGCCCGGCCGGTTCGCGACGGCCATCGCCACCGGCAGGGAGTGGGTCACGACCGTGAGGCCGCGGTCGTTCGGGAGCAGCTCGGCGAGGCAGATGGTCGAGGTGCCGGCATCGATCATGATCGAGCCGTTCTCGGGCAGCTCCCCGATCGCAGCCTCGGCGATGACCATCTTCTCGGCCTGGTTGATGCCGCCGCGGTCGCCCACGCCCGGGTGCAGGGTGATGCGCTCGACGGGGATCGCGCCGCCGTGCGCGCGACGGACCAGCCCGCGCCGCTCGAGCGAGGTCAGATCGCGGCGGATCGTCTCCGGCGTGACCTCGAGCAGCTCGGCGAGGTCCTTCACGTCGACCCGACCCTGCGCCCGCGCCTGCTCGACGATGCGCTGGTGGCGCTCTGGTGCGTACATCGGGGCCTCGTCGTCTCGGAACGGTGGAGTCGGAACGGAACGGACACGACCGGGCACGTCCTCGGCGACCATGACCGGAACGGTTCAGCCACCAGACGCAAACGGGCATCTGTTTCTGCATTTTTATCCCCGGATGTGTTTGTTTGTCAACGTGGATCGGGGTATGGTGCTGCACAGCCGCACCGGCGGGGTCCCGTCTCCGGTCGTGCGCACCGAACGAACCACCCCACCGCAAGCGCGCGTGAGATGAAGGAGTCTCGAATGTCCGAACTGCTCGGCACCGGCGTCGGCCGCGGCGTCGCCCACGGCCCCGTGCTCCGCATGGCGGACCCGCTCGGCGAACCGTCGAAGGACGCGCTGACGGGTTCCGCGGACGACGCGAAGCAGGCGGTGGCCTCGGCGCTGGCAGCGGTGGCGGACGACCTCAACAAGCGCGGGCAGCTCGCCGGCGGCGACGCTCAGGCCGTGCTCGAGGCGCAGGCGCTCATGGCGCAGGACCCGACGCTCCTCGACGACGTCCACGCCCGCATCGACGGCGGCACCAACGCCGAGCGCGCCGTCTTCGAGGCGTTCGGCCAGTTCCGCGACCTGCTCGTGTCGATGGGCGGCTACATGGGGGAGCGCGCGGCCGACCTCGACGACGTCGCCCAGCGCATCGTCGCCAAGCTCCGCGGCGTCGCCGCACCGGGCGTGCCGGAGTCCGACACCCCCTTCGTGCTCGTCGCCCGCGACCTCGCGCCCGCCGACACCGCGCTCCTCGACCTCGAGAAGGTCCTCGCCCTCGTCACGCGCGACGGCGGCCCGACCTCGCACACCGCGATCCTCGCCCGCGCCAAGGGCATCACCGCCATCGTCGGCGTCACCGGTGCCGACGACCTGGCCGACGGGCTCGAGGTCGTCGTCGACGCCGCGGCCGGCACCGTGGTCACGGACCCCTCCGCCGAGCTCGTGGCCGACGTCGAACAGCGCATCGCCGACCGCCTCGCCGCGGCCGCAGCGCCCCTGACCGCCGGTGCGCTCGCCGACGGACACACCGTCCCGCTGCTCGCGAACCTCGGCAGCCCGGCCGACGCCGCGGGTGCCGTTGCTCTCGGTGCGGAGGGCGTGGGGCTCTTCCGCACCGAGTTCCTCTTCCTCGACTCGCCGAAGGCGCCGACCGTCGACGAGCAGAAGGGCTCCTACAAGCAGCTGCTCGAGGCGTTCCCGGGCAAGAAGGTCGTCGTCCGGGCGCTCGACGCGGGTGCCGACAAGCCGCTGCCGTTCCTCACCGACAAGGACGAGGAGAACCCGGCCCTCGGTCGTCGCGGACTCCGCGCGCTCCGGAACCACCCCGAGGTGCTCCGCGACCAGCTCACCGCCCTCGCCCAGGCCGACGCCGAGACCGAGGCCGACCTCTGGGTGATGGCGCCGATGGTCGCCGACGCCGAGGAGACCGAGTACTTCGTCGACCTGGCTCGCGAGCTCGGCATCCGGACCGCCGGCGTCATGGCCGAGGTCCCCTCGCTCGCGCTCATGGCCGACCAGGTGTTCACCTCCGCCGACTTCGTGTCGATCGGCACGAACGACCTGACCCAGTACACGATGGCCGCCGACCGCATGCTCGGCACCGTCGCGTCCTACCAGGACCCGTGGCACCCCGCCGTCCTCCGACTCGTCGCGCAGCTCGGCACCGCCGGACAGCACGCGGGCAAGGCCGTCGGGATCTGTGGCGAGGCGGCAGCCGACCCGCTGCTCGCCGTCGTGCTCGTCGGACTCGGCGCCACGACCCTCTCCATGACCCCCGCGGCCCTCGCCGACGTGCGTGCCGAACTCGGCAAGTACACCCTCGCCGAGGCCCGCGAGATGGCCCAGGCGGCACTCGCCGCGTCGACGGCGGCGGCTGCGAAGTCCGCCGCGGCCGCGGCGCACGCCGCCTGATCCGACCCCAGCACCACCTTCCCTCCACACGCAGCAGCAGCACCTCACAGAAAGTCACCGCACATGACAACGTCGTCCGTTGCAGCGCCCGACGCTCCCGCGAAGTCGCGGGGCGGCGCACGCGTCGCCGTTCAGAAGTTCGGCACGTTCCTCTCCGGCATGGTCATGCCCAACATCGCGATCTTCATCGCGTGGGGCATCATCACGGCCTTCTTCATCGAGACCGGCTGGACCCCCGTCGGGATCCTCGGTGGCTTCGGTGAGACGAACGGCGTCGCCAACCCCGGCGTCGTCGGCCCGATCCTGACGTACCTCATCCCGCTCGCGATCGCGATCCAGGGTGGCCGGATGGTCTACGAGACCCGCGGCGCCGTCGTCGGTTCGATCTTCGCGATGGGTGTCATCCTCGGCGCCAACGGCACCGTGATGATCCTCGGCGCGATGATCTGCGGCCCGCTCGGCGCGTACATCATCAAGCAGATCGACAAGATCTGGGACGGCAAGATCCGCCCGGGCTTCGAGATGCTCGTGAACAACTACGCGGCCGGCATCCTCGGCTTCGTGCTCGCCATGATCGGGTTCTTCTGGCTCGCGCCGGTCTTCAAGGCCATCGCGAACGGCCTCGGCGCGGCGGTGGAGTTCCTCATCAACCACTCGCTGCTCCCGCTCGCCAGCGTGATCATCGAGCCGGCGAAGGTGTTCTTCCTCAACAACGCCATCAACCACGGTGTGCTCGACCAGCTCGGTGCCGCCCAGGTGAAGGAGTCGGGCAAGAGCATCCTCTTCCTGCTCGAGGCGAACCCCGGCCCCGGTCTCGGCATCCTGCTCGCCTTCACCTTCTTCGGCGTCGGCATCGCCCGCTCGACCGCTCCCGGCGCGATCATCATCCAGTTCCTCGGCGGCATCCACGAGATCTACTTCCCGTACGTGCTGCAGAAGCCGGTGCTGTTCATCGCCGTCATCCTCGGTGGTGCGACCGGTGTCGCGACCAACGTGGCGTTCCACTCCGGCCTCGTCGCCCCGGCGTCCCCCGGGTCGATCTTCGCCGTGATCGGCTCGACCGCGAAGGACAGCTTCGTCGGCGTCATCCTGTCGGTGATCCTCTCGGCAGCGGTGTCCTTCGCCGTGGCCTCGTTCTTCCTGCTGGCCACCCGCAAGCGTGACCTCGCGAACGGCGGCGGCGACATGAGCGCCGCGATGGCGAAGCTCCAGGCCAACAAGGGCCGCGACGTCAACGCCGCGACCTCCGGCCTGCTCGGCAACAACGCCCCCGCCAACGACGAAGAGGCCGAGGCCTCGCTCGGCGGCGTCGGTTCCGCATCGACCGCGACGGCCACCCGCGTGCAGAACGTCGTGTTCGCCTGCGACGCCGGCATGGGCTCGAGCGCGATGGGCGCGAGCGTCCTCCGCAACAAGGTGAAGAAGGCCGGCATCGAGGGCGTCACGGTCGTCAACAAGGCGATCGCGAACCTCGACGGCACGGAGGACCTCATCATCACGCAGGAGGAGCTGACCGACCGCGCGAAGCAGAAGAACCCGGGGGCACAGCACGTGTCCGTCGGCAACTTCATGAACGCGCCGCAGTACGACCAGGTCGTCGACCAGCTCAAGAACCAGTAACGCAGTGCAGTATCGGAGGGGACGGGCCACGGCCCGTCCCCTCCACACGTCCACGACGCCACGTCACGAAGCAAGGAGAACCCCGATGCCCGTCCTGCAGGAGAGCCAGATCCGGATCCACACCGAGGACACCGCACCGACGAAGTCGGAGGCGATGAAGGAGGCGGCCGAGATCCTCGAGGCTGCAGGCGCGGTCACCGCGGACTACTACCCGGCCATGCTCGAGCGCGAGAAGAGCGTCTCGACGTACATGGGGAACTTCCTCGCCATCCCGCACGGCACGAACGACGCGAAGGACGCCATCAAGTCCTCGGCGCTGTCGTTCATCCGCTACGCGACGCCCATCGACTGGGACGGCAACCCCGTCCGCTTCGTCGTCGGCATCGCCGGCGTCAACAACGAGCACCTCGACATCCTGTCCAAGATCGCGATCGTGTTCAGCGACGAGGACGAGGTCCAGAAGCTGACCGACGCGCCGGACACCGCCGCGATCCTGTCGATCCTCGGCGAGGTCAACGAGTGAGCACCCCCACCGCGGTCCACTTCGGCGCGGGCAACATCGGCCGCGGCTTCGTCGGACTGCTGCTGCACGAGGCCGGGTACGAGGTCGTCTTCGCCGACGTCGCCGCGCCGCTCATCGACGCGCTCGCCGCTGCCGACTCGTACACCGTGCACGAGGTCGGCCACGACGCGCGTGACCACGAGGTCACGAACTTCCGCGCGCTGAACAGCGCCCAGGACGAAGCCGGCGTCGTCGCCGAGATCGCCGCCGCCGCGGTCGTCACGTGCGCCGTCGGCCCGAACGTGCTGAAGTTCATCGCCCCGGTCATCGCCCGGGCCCTCGAACAGCGCGACCCCGACGCCGCCCCGATCGCGGTGATGGCGTGCGAGAACGCCCTGAACGCCACCGACCGTCTGCGCGAGTTCATCGTCGAGGCGCTGCCGGCCGACGTGCGCGACCAGGCGCTCGCCAAGGCCGTCTTCGCGAACACCGCCGTCGACCGGATCGTCCCGGCGCAGCCCGACGGTGCCGGCCTCGACGTCACCGTCGAGACCTACTACGAGTGGGCCATCGACCGCACGCCGTTCGGCGGGGACGAGCCCGAGATCCCGGGTGCCCACTACGTGGACGGCCTCGCCGCCTCGATCGAGCGCAAGCTCTTCACCGTCAACACCGGGCACGCCACCGTCGCCTACCACGGCTTCCTCGCGGGGGCGGACAAGATCTCGGACGCGATCGCGATCCCCGCGGTCCGCTCCGAGCTCGAGTCGGTGCTCGCCGAGACGAGCGACCTGCTCGTCCGTCGTCACGAGCTCGACCCAGAGGTGCACCGCGCCTACGTGCAGGCGATCATCGGCCGCTTCGAGAACCCGCACCTGCCCGACACCGTGACCCGGGTCGGCCGGCAGCCGCTTCGGAAGCTCTCGCGGGACGAGCGGTTCGTGTCGCCCGCTGCCGCCCTCGCCGAGGACGGCACGGAGCCGACGGCACTGCTCGACGCGATGGGTGCCGCGCTGCGCTTCGACGTGCCGGACGACGAGCAGAGCGTCGAACTCCAGGCACTGCTGCGTTCGGACCGGAGCGACGCGGACGTCGTGACCGAGATCACCGGGCTCGACCCGCAGCACCCGCTGCACGCCGCGTTCGCGGACCGGGTGCGGTCCGCGCGCGCCTAGCGTCCTCGACGCCCCCGAGAGACGGACGGGAGGCGCGGTGCCGGCTGGCACCGCGCCTCCCGTCCGTCGTGCACCCGCGTCGGACCGCCGCGTCAGGCCGTCCGCAGCACGAGACCGCCGTGCTCGACGCGCAGGCTGGCGGCGGCCACCAGGCCGAACGGATCGCCGTCCAACTGCAGCTGCTCGGGCTCGTCGAGCACGAGGTCGAGTCGCCGCGCCGTCGTGTAGCCGAGGGTCCGCGACCGCGGCAGGAAGCGTGCGAGCAGGCGGCCGAAGCCCGTGCGGTGGAAGAAGCGGTTGAGCGAGAGGCCGTAGCCGATCTTGGTCCACCCGACACGTCCACGCGGTCGGAACGCCACGGCGTCGAGGAGTCCGTCGTCCGGTTCCGCAGCGGGCAGGAGCAGGAGGCCGGCGGTGAGGGTGCCGCAGTTGCCGACGATGACCGTGTGTGCGCGCATGCCGTGCTCCTCGCCGCCGTCGAGGCGGTACCGGAGGTCGATCTGACGGTTGCCCACGACGGACCGGAGGATCGGGTCGGAGTAGGCGAGCCACCCGAAGCGCTTCTTCAGCCCGGCGTTCGTCTCGGCCGCCATCCGGGCATCGAGACCGATGCCCGCCATCACGAGGAACGCGTGCTCGGCGGTGTCCCCGTCCGCTGAGGTCAGCGCGGCGAACGCGACGTCGACGGGACGGTCCGCGCCACGGAACGCCGACCGGACCGCAGCCGTCACGTCACCGATCGGGATACCGAGGTTCCGCGCGTAGAGGTTGCCGGTCCCCGTCGGGAGCAGGGCGATCGGGATCCGGGATCCGTGCAGGACCTCGGCTGCCACCCGGAGCGTGCCGTCGCCACCGACGACCAGCACGACGTCGGGCGCACCGGCTCGCGCCTCCTGCGCGGCGGCGCGGCCGTCGTCGCCGGCAGCGGTCTCGAACCACACCGTGTCGTCCCACCCGAGCGACCCCTGTTCGGTGGCGACCGCCGAACGGAGGGCGGCGAGGTCGACCGCCGAGGGGTTGACGACCACCGCGGCCCGCTGCCGCGCGCTCGGGCGTCGGTCGGGGTCGAGGGCTTCGTGGGGAGAGGGCACCAGACGACGCTACCGTCGGGCGCGGTGCCGGAACGGTCGGTACCGGGCGTGTCCGAACCGCGCGGATCCGGCGAACCTGGCAATCCGGGTCGGTCTGCGCAGGAACACGGGCCAGACTCGCAGCACGGCGAGTGCCGGGCGCCTTCGGCACCTGAGCGGTACCTCTCCTGAACAGGCAGGGGCCGTCATGGCCAGCACGCCCATCGTCCGCTCACTCACCCTCATCGGCACCGGGATCGGACTGGCGGCGGCGCTCGCGCTCGCGTCCTCCGCACCGGCATCGGCCGCGACCGTCATCGACGGTCCGATCAACCTCGGCACCGCAGCGACCTACGGGGTCCTCGGTGCCTCCACCGTCACGAACACCGGGCCGACGACCGTGCAGGGCGACCTCGGCGTCTCGCCGGGCACCTCGATCACCGGCTTCGGCGGCACCGGGAACGGCATCGTGAACGGCACGGTGCACCAGACCGATGCTGCGGCCACCCAGGCGCAGGCCGACACGACGACGGCGTACGGCGTGGCCGCGTCGCTCACCCCGACCCAGACCGGGATCACCGAGCTGAACGGTCTGAGCCTGTCGCCCGGCGTGTACACCGGCGACGCGCTGCGACTCGCCGACACCGGGACACTGACGCTTGCGGGCAGCGCGGACTCCGTCTGGGTGTTCCAGGCCGCGTCCACGCTGACGATCGGGTCGGGTACGCGCATCCTCATCACCGGCGGGGCCAGTTCCTGCAACGTCTTCTGGCAGGTCGGCAGCTCCGCCACCATCGGCAGCGCCGCACAGTTCCAGGGCACCGTCCTCGCGGACCAGTCCGTCACGGCCACCACGGGTGCGACGGTCGTCGGCCGACTCCTCGCACGGAACGCCGCGGTCACGCTCGACACGAACACCATCACGGCGCCGACCGGCTGCCCGGCCCCCGGGACGCCCTCCGAGACGGTCGCGCCGACCATCACCTCGGGCACGCCCACCGCAGCGACCGCCGGGACGCCGTACTCGTTCCCGGTGACCGCGACCGGCAGCCCCGCGCCGACGTACTCCGACGGTGGCACGCTCCCGCCGGGACTCACCATCAACCCCACCACCGGGGTCATCTCCGGCACCCCGACGACACCCGGCACCACGACCGTGACGATCACGGCGGACAACGGCACGGCTCCGGCCGACACCGAGACGTACGTCCTGACCGTCCGCGCACCCGCGGTGGTCCCGTCGCCGTCGGCCACCCCGACGGCTCCGACGTCGAGCGCCCCGGCGGTCCCGGTCGCGGCCGGCTCGGGCGGCGGTGGCTCGGGGACGTCCCCGGCCGAGCTGGCGTTCACCGGCAGCGACCCGACGATCCCGCTCACGATCGCCGGAGCGCTCCTCGTCGCCGGCTCCGCACTCCTCGTGCTGCGGTCCCGTACCCTGCGGACCCGAAGACGTCCGGCACCGCGCGCGTAGCGTCGGGGGCATGACGAAGCACTGGGTTGCACCGCGGTTCGGCGGCAGCGAAGTCCTCGAGTACGTCGACACCGAGGTGCCGGCACCCGGCCCGGGCGAGGTGACGATCGACGTCCGTGCCGCCGGGATGAACCCCGCGGACACCAAGCACACCCGGCAGGGCGACCCGTCGGACCTGCCCGTCCCCGTCGGCTACGAGGTCGCTGGGGTCCTCGTCGCCGTCGGACCGGACACCGAGATCGCCTCGGGTGGGGGAGCGGTCGGCGACGAGGTCCTCGCGTTCCGGGTCGCCGGCGGGTGGGCCGAACGGATCACGGTGCCCGCCGGGGACGTGTTCGCGAAGCCGGCGTCGCTCGGGTTCCCCGAAGCGGCGAACCTGCTGCTCGCCGGCACCACCGCGGCCGACATGCTCCGGGTCACCCGTGCGACCGGCAACGACACCGTCCTCGTGCACGGCGCCGCCGGCGCGGTCGGGGTCAGCCTGCTCCAGCAGCTCCGGCTCCTCGGCGCCCGCGTGATCGGGACGGCGTCCGAGCGGAACGCCGACACCGTCGCGGACTTCGGTGGCGAGTGGATCGCGTACGGGGACGGGCTCGAGGACCGCGTCCGGGCGCTCGTCGGCGACGGCACGGACGACCGTGTCGACGTCGCGCTCGACTGCGTCGGCACCGACGAGGCCGTCGACGTCTCCCTCGCGCTCGTCGCCGACCGCTCGCGCATCGTGACGATCGCCGCGTTCGGCCGGGCGGAGTCGGACGGCATCCGAGCGATCGGCGGTGCCCAGCCGGAGAGCAAGGCGTTCCGCGACTCGGTGCGCCAGCGGTTGATCGACCTCGCCGCCTCGGGGGAACTGGTCGTCCCGGTCGCGCGGACGTTCCCGCTCGCCGAAGCACGGCAGGCCGCCGAGGTGCTCGAGTCGCAGCACCCCGGCGGGAAGCTCGCACTCGTCCCCTGACCCTCTGGTGCCCACGTGCCGCGGGGCGCCGCGGTCCGTTGAGTCGTCCGCAGGGATGACGCGTCGGTGCCCCGGCTCTGCTTGACTCGAGGCGCATCGACACGGCTCTGCACGAGCAGGCCACCGGAAGGAACGAACCGTGAGCGACCAGTACCCGCCGCAGGACCCGTACGGCCGACCGTCCGGTGGGCCGAGCCCGTACGGCCAACAGCCGTCCGGCGGGCCGAGCCCGTACGGGCAGCAGCCGTCCGGTGGGCCGAGCCCGTACGGCCAGGACCCGTACGGGCAGCAGCCGTCCGGTGGGCAGAACCCCTACGGCTCGCCCACGCCGAACGGGCAGCGGCAGGGGCCGCCGCCGCTCTGGGCACCCTGGTACGGGATCCCGTTCCCGCAGGCGTTCCTGCGCTTCTGGAAGAAGTACGTCCGGTTCGACGGACGCGCCAGCAAGAGCGAGTTCTGGTTCTGGGCGCTCTGGTACGTGATCGGCAACGCGGCGATCGGCATCGTGGGCTCCGTCATCAACGCGCTGCCGTACATCTCGAACGCCGACGACCGCCTCGTCCAGCTCTGGGCGCTCGCCACCTTCATCGGGTTCATCGCGCTGACCGTCCGCCGCCTGCACGACGTGAACCTCAGCGGGTACTTCGCCCTGTTCTTCGTCATCCCGCCGATCGGCGTCCTGTTCGCGCTCATCGTGGGCCTGCTCGCCACGGTCCCGCAGGGGCAGCAGTACGACCGACCCGATCGCGGCTGAGCACCCGGAGTCGGCACGGTCCGGGCTCCGAGCGGCGGCGACGAGCGTGCGCGTCCCCTGATCGGGGGTCGTCACGCGGTAACCCGAGGCGCGCTCGATCGATATGGTCGGGAGCGCTGGGCACTGCGCCCGGCAGCGTCCAGCACGTCACACCACCGAGGGGATCCCACATGACCAACGCACAGCCCTACCAGTCCGCCCCCGCTCCGGCCTCCGACCGCTACAGCGTCCTCGCGATCGTCGGGTTCATCCTCGCGTTCGTCGTGAACATCGCGGGGCTCGTCGTCAGCATCATCGCGCTGACCCAGATCAAGAAGACGGGTGAGCGCGGCCGCGGCCTGGCGCTCGCCGGGGTCATCATCTCCGCACTGTCGATCGTCTTCGGCATCATCTCGATCATCGTGTTCGCCTCGGCCGCCGCGAACATGGGCACGACGACCGGGTACTGATCACCGCGCTCCAGCTCGACCCGAGGCGGCCCGCTCCCGAGGAGCGGGCCGCCTCGCCGTCCGACGGGGGCGGACGACGGGGACGGACGACGGGGCGTCGGTCTGGTTGACTCTCTTCCGTACTCGAGCCGACACACAGGGGGACCCATGAGTGACCAGTACCCACCGCAGAACCCGGACGGACACGAGCCGCAGGGCCAGCAGCCCTCCGGCCAGCCCGGCCAGCAGCCGTACGGCCAGCCCGGCCAGCAGCCGTACGCACAGCAGCCCTACCAGCAGCCGTACGCACAGCCCGGCCAGCAGCCGTACGCACAGCAGCCCTACCAGCCGCAGCAGCACGTCCCGGTCGGCCCCGACGGCGTCCCGCCGCTGTGGGCCCCCTGGTACGGCATCGGGTTCCTCGACGCGTTCAAGCGCTTCTTCGCGAAGTACGCCCGGTTCGACGGGCGGGCCAGCCGCAGCGAGTTCTGGTACTGGATCCTCGCCAACGCCATCGTCACGATCGTCCTGTTCGGCGGGTTCTACGCGGTGCTGATCGGCTCCCTCGTGAGCAGCACACGGGTCGACGCCTACGGCAACCCGTCGGGTGACGCCGCGCCGTCCCCGATCGCGTTCGTGTTCCTCGGCCTGTACGGCATCTGGTGGCTGGGCACCCTCGTCCCGAACATCGCGCTCGGCTGGCGCCGGGTCCACGACGCGAACCTCGCCGGCCCGTTCTGGCTGATCGGCATCTTCGTGAACATCGCGGCGATCGTCTTCGGCGTCCTCGAGTCGAACCCCGCGGGTGCGCGGTTCGACCGACCGGACCTCGGGTAGTCCATCCCGCACGACGAAGCGACCCGCACGACGAAGCGGCCCGCACCGGAGGGTGCGGGCCGCTTCGTCGTGCGGCATTCGTGCTGCGGGAGCGGCGCGGCAGTCGTGGATCAGGTGACGCGCATCAGACCACGCGGAGGCGTGAGAGCGAACCGTCCACGACGAGGTCGCGCACCGTCACCGACGGATCCGCCGTCTGGAAGCGCAGCGCGCCTCCGGGCTGGTCGAACCAGGGCTGGACGAACCGGACGGTCACGAGGAACGGCCGTTCGACCAGGTAGCGGTGCGTCTCGGGCGACCCGGCCACGTGCGGCGGGAGCGACCGCTGCGCCAGCGGCGTGTCGAGGGGGTGCAGGAGGTAGCCGTCCGGGCCGCCGATCCGGTCGACCGGCACGCCCGCCGGGATCTGGATGGTCAGCCCCTGCTCGCCCGCCTGCGCGACCTGCTGCGCGAGCTGCGGGTACGTGGACGCCGCCCGGTCGCGCAACCCGTCGAGCTCGTGGCGGGGGATGTCCTTCGGCGCCGGGAACGGACGGTTGAGGAACCGCCGGAGCATCTCGACGGCATCGGCTTCGCCGCGGGCGGTCGCGAGACGCCGGGCGGTGCCGTAGTCCACGACCTCGAGGGCGAAGTCACCGGCACCCTCGACCGGCACGACCCGCAGTGCTCCCTCGACCGGGGGCTCGTGCAGGGTCTCTCCGGGGAGCTGCACGTAGCGGATCGTGTAGCCGAGCTGGTCGAGGATGGGGCGGGTCTCCGCGAACGTCATGGCCGCGAGCCTACCGGGTGCGACCTATGCCTTCCCTCGCATGATCGCCTGCTTGACCTCGGAGATGGCCTTCGTGACCTGGATGCCGCGCGGGCAGGCGTCGGTGCAGTTGAAGGTGGTGCGGCAGCGCCAGACCCCCTCCTTGTCGTTGAGGATGTCGAGCCGGACGTCGGCAGCGTCGTCGCGCGAGTCGAAGATGAACCGGTGCGCGTTGACGATCGCCGCGGGGCCGAAGTACTGGCCGTCGGTCCAGAACACCGGGCAGGACGACGTGCACGCGGCGCAGAGGATGCACTTCGTGGTGTCGTCGAAGCGGGCACGGTCGGCGACGGACTGCACGCGCTCCTTGCCCTTCTCCGGTGCCGAGCTCGCCTGCAGGAAGGGCTGGACCTCGCGGAAGGACTTGAAGAAGGGCTCCATGTCGACGACGAGGTCCTTCTCGAGCGGCAGCCCCTTGATCGCCTCGACGTAGATCGGCTTCGACACGTCGAGGTCCTTGATGAGGGTCTTGCAGGCCAGCCGGTTGCGGCCGTTGATGCGCATCGCGTCGGAACCGCACACACCGTGGGCGCAGGAGCGACGGAAGGTCAGCGAGCCGTCCTGGTCCCACTTGATCTTGTGCAGCGCGTCGAGGATGCGGTCGGTCGGCAGCATCATGACGTCGAAGTCCTGCCAGCGCGGCTCGTCGTCGACGTCCGGGTCGAAGCGCCGGATGATCAGGGTGACCGAGAACGATCCGGGAGGGGCGTCCTGCACGGTGTCGGTGCGGGGTGCGTCGGAGACCAGGGTGTCGGTCATCTCAGTACTTCCTCTCCATCGGCTGGTACCGCGTCACGACGACTGGTTTCCAGTCGAGGGTGATGTGGTCGTCGGCGAGTGACGAGTGCGGATCGCCCGTCAGGTACGCCATGGTGTGCTGCATGTAGTTCTCGTCGTCGCGCTTCGGGTAGTCGTCGCGCATGTGGCCGCCGCGGGACTCCTTGCGGTTGCGGGCCGAGTAGACGACGACCTCGGCGAGGTCGAGCAGGAACCCGAGCTCGACCGCCTCGAGCAGGTCGGTGTTGAAACGCTTGCCCTTGTCCTGCACGGAGACCTGCATGAACCGGTTCCGGAGCGTGTGGATCGTCTCGGTGACGCGGGCCAGGGACTCGTCGGTGCGGAACACCTGCGCGTTCTTGTCCATCTCGTCCTGCAGTTCCTTGCGCAGCACGGCGATGCGCTCGGTGCCGGTCGACGCGCGGAGCTGGTCGAGCATGTCCTTGACGGCCTGCTCCGGGTGCTCGGGCAGCGGCAGGAAGTCGGCGGTCTTGACCCACTCGGCCGCGTTGTTGCCGGAGCGCTTGCCGAAGACGTTGATGTCGAGGAGCGAGTTCGTGCCGAGTCGGTTCGAGCCGTGGACCGAGACGCACGCGCACTCGCCGGCGGCGTAGAGCCCGGGGACGACGGTCGTGTTGTCGTACAGGACCTCGGCCTTGACGTTCGTCGGGATCCCGCCCATCGCGTAGTGCGCGGTCGGCATCACGGGCACCGGCTCGACGACCGGGTCCACACCGAGGTAGGTGCGGGCGAACTCGGTGATGTCCGGGAGCTTCGTCTCGAGCACCTCGGCGCCGAGGTGCGTGCAGTCGAGCAGCACGTAGTCCTTGTTCGGACCTGCGCCGCGGCCCTCTGCGACCTCTTGCACCATGCACCGGGCGACGATGTCGCGGGGTGCGAGGTCCTTGATCGTCGGGGCGTAGCGCTCCATGAACCGCTCACCCGAGGCGTTGCGGAGGATCGCGCCCTCGCCTCGGGCACCCTCGGTCAGGAGGATGCCGAGGCCCGCGAGCCCGGTCGGGTGGAACTGGAAGAACTCCATGTCCTCGAGCGGGAGACCGGTGCGCCACACGATGCCGACGCCGTCGCCGGTGAGGGTGTGCGCGTTCGAGGTCGTCTTGTACATCTTGCCGAAGCCGCCGGTGGCGAAGATCATCGCCTTGGCGTGGAAGACGTGCAGGTCGCCGGTCGCGAGCTCGAAGGCGACGACACCGGCGGGCTGCTTGCGGGTGACGCCGTCGTCGCCCGTGACGTCCACCATGATGAGGTCGAGCGCGTAGAACTCGTTGAAGAAGTTCACGCCGAGCTTCACGCAGTTCTGGAACAGCGTCTGCAGGATCATGTGACCAGTGCGGTCGGCCGCGTAGCAGGCGCGGCGGACGGGGGACTTGCCGTGGTCGCGCGTGTGCCCGCCGAAACGGCGCTGGTCGATCTTGCCCTCGGGCGTGCGGTTGAACGGCAGACCCATGTTCTCGAGGTCGATGACCGCGTCGATGGCCTCCTTCGCGAGGATCTCAGCGGCGTCCTGGTCGACCAGGTAGTCGCCGCCCTTGATCGTGTCGAAGGTGTGCCACTCCCACGAGTCCTCTTCGACGTTCGCGAGCGCCGCGGCCATCCCGCCCTGCGCTGCACCGGTGTGCGAGCGGGTCGGGTACAGCTTCGAGATGACGGCCGTCTTCGCCTTCGGGCCGGCCTCGATGGCGGCACGCATGCCGGCACCGCCCGCGCCGATGATGACGATGTCGAACTGGTGGTGGTGAACGGTGGTCTCGGTCACTGGGGCCTTTCCGGGGTGGTGGCCGCGCCGTCGGGGGAGTGGACGGCGGGCGAGTAGGGGGTCGCGGCTGCGGTCGGCGGGACTACTGCGCGGGGCAGAACGACGGCAGGTCCGCGGCGGCTGCACCGGCGGGGCACGGGTCGAACGTCCAGCAGACGAGCAGGCCGAGCACGATGAGCACGACGCAGGCGATGAGGATCGCGACGAGCAGGGTCTTGCGGATGCCCGGCTTCGACACGTAGTCGTTGACGATCGTGCGCATGCCGTTCGACCCGTGGATCAGCGCGAGGACGAGCATGAGCGAGTCCCACACCTGCCAGAACGGCGACGCCCACTTGCCGGCGACGAACGCGAAGTCGATCTGCTTGACGCCCTCCCCCGCCACCATGTTGACGAAGAGGTGCCCGAAGATCAGCACGACGAGCAGGACGCCCGAGCCGCGCATGTAGATCCAGCCCCACTTCTCCCAGTTGGTGGTGCGACGGGCTGCTGCTGCGGAGCGCGGGGGCTCGATGGTCTGCGTGGTCATCCGGATGCCCCCTAGTTGAAGTCCGCGACGAGGTTCATGAGCTGGCGCGGCAGGAAGCCGGCGATGGCGATCGCCCAGAGGACGAGCACGATCCAGAACATGGCGCGCTGGTACTTCGGGCCCTTCGACCAGAAGTCCACGAGGATGATCCGGAGCCCGTTGAACGCGTGGAAGACGATCGCCATCACGAGGGCGATCTCACCGAGGTTCATGATCGGCGTCTTGTACGTGCCGATGACCGCGTTGTACGCCTCGGGGGACAGCCGCACGAGGGCGGTGTCGAGGATGTGCACCAGCAGGAAGAAGTAGATCGCCACACCGGTGATGCGGTGCAGGACCCAGGACCACATACCGGTCGAGCCCCGGTAGAGGGTCCCTTGCGGTGTCCGAGAAGCGCGCGGCGCATCGATCGTCACCCGGGGTGCGGCGGTCGCCGTACCCCCTCCGGTCTGCTCGGCCATGAGCTCGTCCTCCCATAGGACGGGCTCGCCCGATCGGCGAGCCCTTGCCGTTCGTGTTCGTGTGGAACACGGCCATCCTATGCGCCTGCGCTGACCTTCTCGTGCCAACCGGTCCGGGCACCTCGCGTCGCGGCGGGCGGCGCGCCGATCGTGCGGGCCGTGTCGTGGTGGCCGAGCAGCTGGTCGCCGACCGCCTCCCACGTCGTGCCCTCGACCCGGAGCCGTCCGGCGGAGCCCATCCGTGCGGCCTGGGCGCGGTCGTGGTGCAGGGCGAGCACCGCGCGGCGGAGGGCCTGCGGCTCGTCCGGGTCGTACAGGTCGCCGTCGAGTCCGGGGGCGACCAGGTCGACCGGGCCGCCGGCCGCGGGTGCGATGACCGGCAGGCCGCTCGCGTGGGCCTCCTGCAGGGTCTGCCCGAACGTCTCCGCCGGACCGGTGTGCACGAACAGGTCCAGGGTGGCGTAGGCGTCCGCGAGCGCGTCGCCGCGCAGCGGCCCCGTGAAGGTGACGTCGAGGTGCCGGAGCCGCCGTTCGAGCATCGCCCGCGACGGACCGCCGCCGGCGACGACGATCCGGACCCCCGGGACGCCGCCGAGCTCGGCGAGCCGCTCGACCTCCTTCTCCGGTGCGAGCCGCCCGACGTACCCGACGATCGTCTCGCCGCGCGGTGCGATCCGCCGCCGGAGCGCCCGGACGTGCGCCGAGGAGCGCCGCGCAGGGTGGAACAGGTCGGTGTCGACGCCGCGACCCCAGCGGGCGACCCGCGGGACGCCGTCCTCGGCGAGCATCGCCGCGGTCGCGCTCGACGGCGCGAGCGTCAGCGACGCGCCGGCGTGGATGCGCCCGAGGATCTTCCGCACCAGCGGGACGGTCGCGGTCAGGCCGTTGCGGCGGGCGAACCCGGCCACGTCGGTCTGGAAGACGGCGACGGAGGGGATGCCGAGCCTCCCGGCCGCCGTGATGGCGCGTCCACCCAGCAGGAACGGACTGGCGGCGTGCAGCACGTCGGCGCCGGAGGCGGCGAGGATCGTGTCGAGCACCGGGTGGGGGAGTGCGACCGGGAACTGGCGGTACGCGACCGCCGGGACCCGGTGGACGTCGAACGAGCGGTAGCGCTCCACCTGCGTCCGCGAGCGGAACTGCGCGATGCCGGGGGTGTCCGGCGCGATGACGACCGCGCGGTGACCGCGGCGTTCCAGGTGGTCCAGCACCGCGAGGACGCTGGTGGTGACGCCGTTGAGGGTGGGCAGGAAGCTCTCGGTCACGACGGCGACGGTCCGTTGGGACGTGCCGCGCTCCACGCTGCGTGCGTTCATGGCGATGCCCATGCTCGGCCCCGGGTGTGTCCCGTCGGGGCCGCCGACGTGAACGCCCGGCACGCAGGCGATGAACAGCCGCGCCCGCGGGTGGACGGGAGGCGCGGCGCACGACCGGCGGGACGGCTGCGGCCGGCGCGTGCGGACTCCCGCACCGCGAGCGTGCGGGAAGGGTGCGGGAAGCACCCAGGTCGCGCACGGTGGCACCGGTACGGTGAGCACGTGGCAGACGCACTCGAGGACTTCTACGCGATCATCCCCGCCGGGGGCATCGGATCGCGACTGTGGCCGTTGTCGCGCGCCGACGCGCCCAAGTTCCTGCACGACCTGACCGGGTCCGGCACCTCGCTGCTCCGGCAGACGTGGGACCGCCTCGCGCCGCTCGCCGGCGAGCAGCGGATCATGGTCGTGACGGGCCGGGCGCACCGCGTCGCCGTCGAGTCCCAGCTCCCCGGCGTCGCGGACCACAACGTCGTGCTCGAGAGCGAGCCGAAGGACTCCACCGCCGCCATCGGCCTCGCCGCGGCGATCCTGCGGCGCCGCGAGCCGGACGTCGTCATCGGCTCCTTCGCCGCCGACCACGTCATCGGCGACGCCCGTGGGTTCCGCCGGTCGGTCCGCGAGGCGGTGGTCGCCGCGCGTGCCGGATACATCACCACGATCGGGATCACGCCGACCGAGCCCGCGATCGGCTTCGGCTACATCCACGCGCACGGCGACCCGATCGGCATCGACGGGGCCCCCACCGCCCACGCGGTCCGCTCCTTCGTCGAGAAGCCGGACCTCGACACCGCACGGTCCTACGTCGAGCAGGGCACCTACCTCTGGAACGCCGGCATGTTCATCGCCCGGGCCGACGTGCTGCTCGCCGAGATCGGCCGGACGAAGCCCGCGCTCCTCGCCGGCCTCGAGGAACTCGCCGACGCGTGGGACACCTCGGCACGCGGTGCCGTCGTCGACGCGGTGTGGCCCGAGCTCGAGAAGATCGCGATCGACTACACGGTGGCCGAGCCCGCGGCCGCTGCCGGACGCATGGCGGTCATCCCCGGCGACTTCGACTGGGACGACGTCGGCGACTTCGCCTCGCTCGCGAAGCTGCAGTCCGGCGGCCGCGCCAACAACCTCGCGGTGCTCGGTGACGGCGCCCGCATCCTCGCGGACTCGTCGAGCGGCATCGTCGTCTCGCATAGCCAGCGGCTCATCTCGCTCATCGGCGTCGAGGACATCGTCGTCGTGGACACCCCCGACGCCCTGCTCGTCACCACGAGTGCGAACGCGCAGCGGGTCAAGGGTGTGGTGGATGCACTGAAGATCAGCGGCCGCGGCGACGTCCTGTAGCGCTCCACCACGAAAAGCGTTTGACGTCCCCCGAACTGGGGGTCCCGCCGTGACACCGCGTTACGGGCGCGTTTCCGCGCGGTCGCGATCCCGTAACTGATCCCAGGAGTCCCTCAGGGGCGTTCTGTACCGGCCGGGCGGTCGTGTACTGTCGCCACGATCGCCCGGAACGCACGTGGTCCGGGCACGCTCCCCGGAGGAACCCACCCGTGACATCTCGTACCCGTCAGGTCCTGTTGAGCTCCCTCGCGCTGGCCGGCACCGTCGCCGTCCTCGCCGGCTGCTCGGCCGCCCCGTCCGACACCGCGACCGGCAACAAGACCAGCTTCCGCCCCTGCATGGTCTCCGACGCCGGTGGCTTCGACGACAAGTCGTTCAACCAGCTCGGCTTCGAAGGCATGAAGGACGCCGCCGCGGACCTCGGTGCCACCTACAAGTCGGCCGAGTCCAAGGACGCCACCGTCTACGACTCGAACATCGAGCAGCTCATCGGCCAGAACTGCAACCTCATCGTCACCGTCGGCTTCAACCTCGCCGACGCCACGAAGAAGCAGGCCGCCGCGAACCCCGACACCGACTTCGCGATCATCGACGACAACTCGATCGACGCCAAGAACGTCAAGCCGATCACGTTCGACACCTCGCAGGCGGCGTTCCTCGCCGGCTACGCGGCCGCCTCGTACTCGAAGAGCGGCGTCGTCGGCACCTTCGGCGGCATGCAGATCCCGACCGTCACGATCTTCATGGACGGCTTCGCGGACGGCGTGAAGTACTACAACGAGCAGAAGTCGAAGGACGTCAAGGTCGTCGGCTGGGACGTCGACAGCCAGAAGGGCTCGTTCACGGGCGGCTTCGAGGCCGGCACCCAGGCCAAGGCCGTCGCGCAGACCCTCATCGACCAGGACGCCGACGTGATCCTGCCCGTCGGTGGCCCGATCTACCAGTCCGCTGCCGAGGCGATCAAGGACGCGAACAACGGTTCCGTGCTGATCGGTGCGGACAGCGACCTGTACGAGGCCGATCCGCGCTACAAGGACATCGCGTTCACGTCCGTCGAGAAGGGCATGCGCCCCGCCGTCAAGGACGTCGTCGAGCAGGCTGCGGACAAGAAGTACTCCAACGAGCCGTACGTCGGCACGCTGAAGAACGACGGCGTCGGCATCGCGCCGTTCCACGACTACGCCGACAAGGTCGACAGCGGCCTCGAGAAGGAGCTCGACACCATCAAGTCGGGCATCATCGACGGGTCGATCAAGGTCGAGACCAAGGCGACCGTCAAGTAGTCCGGTGGACGCGGGCGGGGGACCCTCCCTCGCCCGCGTTTCCGTGCGCCGATCACAGAAACAGACTCTGAGAACATGAAGCTCGAACTCCGCGGCATCACGAAGCGGTTCGGCCCCCTCGTCGCCAACGACCACATCTCGCTCACCGTCGAGCCGGGTGAGGTCCACTGTCTCCTCGGGGAGAACGGCGCCGGCAAGTCGACCCTGATGAACGTCCTGTACGGCCTGTACCAGGCGGACGAGGGCGAGATCCTGCTGGACGACGTCGTCCAGGACTTCGACGGCCCCGGTGACGCCATGCGTTCCGGCATCGGCATGGTGCACCAGCACTTCATGCTCGTCCCCGTCTTCACCGTGGCGGAGAACGTCATCCTCGGCCAGGAGCAGACCGCGTTCGGCGGCCGGCTCGACCTCGCCGGCGCCCGCAAGCGCGTCCGCGAGATCTCGGAGCGGTTCGGGTTCGACGTCGACCCGGACGCCAAGGTCGAGGACCTGCCCGTCGGCGTGCAGCAGCGCGTCGAGATCATCAAGGCGCTGTCCCGCGACGCGAAGGTCCTGGTGTTCGACGAGCCGACGGCCGTCCTCACCCCGCAGGAGACCGACGAGCTGATGGGCATCATGCGGCAGCTCCGCGCCGCCGGCACCGCCATCGTCTTCATCACCCACAAGCTCCGCGAGGTCCGCGAGGTCGCCGACCGCATCACCGTGATCCGTCTCGGCAAGGTCGTCGGCGAGGCGTCGCCCACCGCGACCAACAACGAGCTCGCGGCGCTCATGGTCGGCCGCGCCGTCTCCCTCGTCGTCGACAAGGCGCCGGCCACCGAGGGCGAGGACGCGCTCGTCGTCGACGGGCTGACCGTCACCGACCCGTCCGGCATCGTGCTCGTCGACGACGTCTCGTTCACGGTCCGGCGCGGCGAGGTCCTCGCCATCGCCGGGGTCCAGGGCAACGGGCAGACCGAGCTGACCGAGGCGATCCTCGGCCTCGAGCCGGTGCACGCCGGGCACGTCACGCTCGACGGCCGCGAGCTCACCGGCCGCACCGTCAAGCAGATCCTCGACGCGGGCGTCGGCTTCGTTCCGGAGGACCGCAAGGAGGACGGGCTCGTCGGCGAGTTCACCATCGCCGAGAACCTCATGCTCGACCGTGCCGACCACGCCGAGTTCGTCCGCGCCGGCACGATCCGGTCGGCGGAGCGCGACGCGTTCGCCGACGAGAAGATCGCCGAGTTCGACATCCGCACCCCGAGCCGCGCGACCGCCGCCGGCCGGCTGTCCGGCGGCAACCAGCAGAAGATCGTCCTCGCCCGCGAGCTGAGCCGCGAGCTGCGGCTGTTCGTGGCGGCGCAGCCGACGCGCGGCATCGACGTCGGGTCGATCGAGTTCGTGCACAAGCGCATCGTCGCCACCCGCGACACCGGAGTCCCGGTCATCGTCGTCTCCACGGAGCTCGACGAGGTCGTGGCACTCGCCGACCGGATCGCCGTGATGTACCGCGGCGCGATCGTCGGCATCGTCCCCGCGGACACCCCGCGGGACGTCCTCGGCCTGATGATGGCCGGCGAACTCCCAGAAGGAACGGCGCAGGTCGCATGATGGCCGCAGAACTCCACAGCACCCACACGACCGGAACGGAGCTGGCAGCGTGAGCAACACGCCAGACAACACGCAGCCGGACGCTCAGCCGACGGCCGACACGCAGCCGGATGCCCAGCCGACGGCCGACACGCAGCCGGACGCACCGCTGACCGACGATCGCCTGCAGGACGTTGAGGCCACCCCGCACCTCATGACCGACTCCGCCGACGACACCGAGCGTCGCCAGGGCGGCGACCGCTGGCAGGCGGCGCTCCAGGGCATCGTGAACGGGTCCGCCCTCGTGACGGTCCTCGCCGTGGTGCTCGCCCTCGTCGCGTGCGGCATCCTCATCGCCATCACCGACGAGAACGTCCGCGCGGCGGCCGGGTACTTCTTCGCCCGACCGGCGGACACCTTCCGGGCGATCGGCACCGCGGTCGGCGGCGCGTACGCCTCGCTGTTCGAGGGCTCCGTCGTCAACTTCGGTGCGTCGACCTTCCAGCAGGCCATCGTCCCGATCACCCGCTCGGTCGACTACGCCGTCCCGCTCATCGCGGCCGGTCTCGGCATCGCGCTCTCGTTCCGCGCGGGCCTGTTCAACATCGGCGGCCAGGGACAGATCCTGATGGGCGCCGCGGCGGCCGGCTGGGTCGGCTTCTCGTTCGACGGCCCCGCCGCGATCCACATCCCGCTCACGATCGTCGCCGGCATCGTCGGCGGTGCGGTGTGGGCCGGCATCGTGGGCGTGCTCAAGGCGCGGACGGGCGCGAACGAGGTCGTCCTGACGATCATGCTCAACTACGTCGCGCTCTACCTCGTGAGCTACATGCTCCGCACGCCGGGCCTCCTGCAGGCACCGGGCAGCCCGAACCCGATCTCGCCCGCGACGAAGGACAGCGCGGTGCTGCCGCCGCTGTTCGGACCGCGGTACGGCGTGGACCTCGGCTTCGTGGTGGCGATCATCGCGGTCGTCGTCGTGTGGTGGCTCGTCAACAAGTCCTCGCTCGGCTTCCGGTTCCGCACCATCGGTGAGAACCCGCGCGCCGCCCGCGTGGCCGGCATGAGCGTGCCGTCCCTGACCATCTGGGTCCTCGTCATCTCCGGTGCCCTCGTCGGCATCGCGGGCGCGTACCAGGTGCAGGGCGCGGTCACGACGGGCTTCACCTCCGGGATCGACGCCGGCATCGGGTTCGACGCCATCACCGTGGCACTGCTCGGCCGGTCGAAGCCGTGGGGCGTGTTCTGGGCGGCGATCCTGTTCGGTGTGCTGAAGAACGGCGGCTACGCCATGCAGGCCGCGAACGGCATCCCGATCGACATCGTGGGCGTCATCCAGGCCCTCATCGTCCTCTTCATCGCGGCCCCGCCGCTCGTCCGCGCGATCTTCCGGATCCCGCAGCCTGGCGCCCGTCGCCGAACCCGCACCAAGCAGAGCAAGAAGGCGGTCGCCGCGTGAGCACCATGACCCCCACCGCGGTCCCCGCGCTCCCCGCGCAAGGCCGCGACCTCGAGACGACCCGCAGCTGGAAGGCCGCGATCGGGTACGGCGTCTTCACCGTGATCGCGCTGCTGCTCTTCGGCGTCGCACACCGACCGGGTACTGCCACGTTCCGCCTGTCCTCCAAGGGTGACTTCTTCGCCCTGCCGAACCTTCCACTACCGTCCACGGCCACGGGCGTCGTCGTCATCGTGCTCCTCGCACTCGCCACCGTCTACGCCGTCGTCGAGACACGCGCGTTCCGTCGCGTCCGCCTCTGGGTGACCGCGTTGTTCGCAATCGTGTTCGTCGTGGGCTTCCTCGCCTGGGCCGTCGCGGGTGACTCGATCACGATCCCGGGCATGCTCGTGGGTGCGCTCGGTCTGAGCGTCCCGCTCGTGTTCGGCGCACTCGGCGGCGTGATCTCGGAGCGCGTCGGTGTCGTGAACATCGCGATCGAGGGCCAGTTCCTCGCCGGCGCGTTCACCTCCGCGCTCGTCGCGTCGGTCACGGGCACACCGTGGGCCGGCCTCGTCGGTGCCGTCGTCGCCGGGGTCCTGGTGTCGTTCATCCTCGCGGCGTTCAGCATCAAGTACCTCGTCGACCAGGTGATCGTCGGTGTCGTCATCAACGCCTTCATCTCCGGGCTGACCGGGTTCCTGTACTCGCAGGTGCTCTCGCCGAACGCGTCGATGCTCAACAAGGGCCTGCGCTTCCCGAAGCTCGACATCCCGCTGCTGCACCAGATCCCGATCATCGGCCCGATCTTCTTCGAACAGACCATCGTGGTGTACCTGGCGTACGTGGCGGTGGCGGTGGTCACGTTCGGGCTCTTCAAGACCCGGTGGGGCCTGCGCCTCCGCTCCGTGGGCGAGCACCCGCAGGCCGCGGACACGGTCGGCATCAACGTGAACCGCACCAGGTTCTGGAACGTCTCGCTCGCGGGCGCCATCGCCGGTCTCGGCGGTGCGTACTTCACGCTCGACGCAGTCGGCGGCTTCACGAAGGACATGACCGCCGGCGCGGGCTACATCGCGCTCGCCGCCGTGATCTTCGGTCGCTGGGACCCGATCCGCGCGATGCTCGCGGCCCTGCTCTTCGGGTTCGCGTCGAACCTGCAGAACGCGCTCAGCGTCGTCCAGGGTTCGCCCGTCCCGAGCGAGTTCCTGCTCATGCTCCCGTACGTGGTGACGATCCTTGCGGTCGCAGGCCTGGTCGGGCAGGTGCGCGGTCCGGCCGCGGCCGGCAAGCCGTACATCAAGAGCTGACGGCCAGGAGGCACGGCACATGACCGACACGCACGCTGCGGGCGACGACCACGTCGCGTCCACCGACCAGACGGGCTGGGCGGACCCGGCCACGGCCCTGGACGGGCGCGGCGGCCGGACCGCCGCCGACGCGGCGGGGGCCGACCCGCGCCTCCCGTCCGACGTGGACTGGACCGCCCTGCGGACCGCCGCGACGGCCGCGATGGGGCACGCCTACGCGCCGTACTCGTCGTTCCCGGTGGGCGCCGCGGCGCTCACCGACGACGGCCGGATCGTCTCCGGGTGCAACGTCGAGAACGCGAGCTACGGGGTGACGCTCTGCGCGGAGTGCTCGCTCGTCTCGCAGCTGCACATGACGGGCGGCGGCAAGCTCGTGGCGTTCACGTGCGTCGACGGCGACGGGGCGACCCTGATGCCGTGTGGCCGGTGCCGCCAGCTGCTGTTCGAACACTCGGCCGAGGGCATGCTCCTCGAGACCGTCTCCGGCATCCGCACCATCGACGAGGTCCTGCCGGACGCCTTCGGGCCGCGGACCCTCGTCACCTACCAGCAGGAGCACTGATCCCATGGCCGTCGAGCCCTTCGACACCGTCGACCTCATCCGCACCAAGCGCTCCGGCGGCGCCCTCAGCACCGCCGAGGTGGACTGGCTCGTCGACGCCTACACCCGCGGCTACGTCGAGGACCCGCAGATGGCCGCGATGGCGATGGCGATCTTCCTGAACGGCATGGAGCGACGCGAGGTCAAGGACCTGACGCTCGCGATGATCGCGTCGGGGGAGCGGATGTCGTTCTCGTCGCTCGGCAAGACGACGGTCGACAAGCACTCCACGGGCGGGGTCGGCGACAAGATCACGCTGCCGCTGGCGCCGCTGGTGGCGTCGTTCGGCGTCGCGGTGCCGCAGCTGTCCGGCCGCGGGCTCGGCCACACCGGGGGCACGCTCGACAAGCTCGAGTCGATCCCGGGCTGGCAGGCGGCGCTGTCGAACGACCGGATGATGGAGATCCTTTCCGACGTCGGCGCGGTGATCTGCGCCGCGGGCTCCGGCCTGGCCCCCGCCGACAAGAAGCTCTACGCGCTCCGGGACATCACCGGTACCGTCGAGTGCATCCCGCTCATCGCCTCGAGCATCATGTCGAAGAAGATCGCCGAGGGCACCGGTGCGCTCGTGCTCGACGTGAAGTTCGGGTCCGGTGCGTTCATGCCGACGTACGAGGCGTCGCGGGAGCTCGCGCAGACGATGGTCGACCTGGGCAACGACGCCGGGGTGAAGACCTCGGCGCTGCTCACCGACATGGGGATCCCGCTCGGGCTGACGATCGGCAACGCGCTCGAGGTGCGCGAGTCGGTCGAGGTGCTCCAGGGCGGTGGGCCGGCCGACGTCGTGGAGCTGACCGTCGCACTCGCGTCGGAGATGCTCGCGCTGGCCGGACTGCCGGACGCCGACCCCGCCGCCGCGCTGGCCGACGGCCGCGCGATGGACACCTGGCGCCGGATGATCCAGGCGCAGGGCGGGGACCCCGCAGCCGCGTTGCCGATCGCCCGCGAACAGCACGTCGTCACCGCGCCGTCGTCGGGCGTGCTCGCGCAGCAGGACGCCCTGCCGTTCGGCGTCTCGGCCTGGCGCCTGGGTGCCGGTCGTGCCCGCGCGCAGGACCCGGTGCAGGCCGGGGCGGGCATCGAGCTGCACGTCAAGCCCGGTGACACCGTCGCCGCGGGGCAGCCGCTCTGGACGCTCCACACCGACGACGCGTCGCGGATCCCGCGGGCGCTCGAGTCGCTCGAGGGTGCGTGGTCCATCGGCACCGAGGCGCCCGCGCGGGGACCGATCGTGCGCGAGCGCATCACGGGCTGAACCCGGGCGGTGGGACCGGCCACCGGCCAGGCTGCGGCTGCCTGCCCGGCTGTGGAGAGCCTCCAGTGGGTCCCATCGTCTGTTGTGCACAGGTGCCTGCGCTCGGTCGGTGACCACCGATAGCCTGAGTGCATGAGCTCCGACGCCACCACCTACCGCCTGCCCGACGCCGGAGCGGTCATCAACGACCTGCCCAAGGTCTCGCTGCACGACCACCTCGACGGTGGCCTGCGTCCGGCGACGATCGTCGAGCTGGCTGCCGAGGCCGGCGTGGCGCTGCCGACCACCGACGCCGTGGCGCTCGGTGCGTGGTTCGCCGACCAGTCGAACTCGGGCTCGCTCGTCGAGTACCTCAAGACCTTCGACGTCACCACCTCGGTGATGCAGACGGCGCCCCAGCTGCACCGCATCGCGAAGGAGTTCGTCGAGGACCTCGTCGCCGACGGCGTGGTCTACGGCGAGGTCCGCTGGGCACCCGAGCAGCACCTGCGCGGCGGTCTGACGCTCGACGAGACGGTCGAGGCCGTGCAGGCCGGCATCGAGGAAGCCGTCGACGCCGCCGGTGGTCGCGTCCGCGTCGGGCAGCTCGTCACCGCGATGCGGCACGCCGACCGATCGCTCGAGATCGCCGAGCTCGCCGTCCGGCACCGCGACCACGGGGTCGTCGGCTTCGACATCGCCGGGGCCGAGGCCGGGTTCCCCGCCTCGAACCACCGCGCCGCCTTCGACCACCTGGCGTCCGAGCTGTTCCCCGTCACCGTGCACGCGGGTGAGGCCGACGGACTCGCCTCGATCCGGTCCGCGCTCGTCGACGGCCGCGCGCTGCGCCTCGGACACGGCGTCCGCATCTTCGAGGACGTCACCCTGTCCGACGCCGGTGACGGCTCGACGCTCGCCTCCCTCGGCGAGGTCGCCTCGTGGGTGCGCGACCGCGAGATCCCGCTCGAGGTCTCGCCGTCGTCGAACCTGCAGACCGGCGCGATCGCGGCGTGGGGCGACGACCTCGCCGACCACCCGTTCGACGTGCTCTACCAGCTCGGCTTCCGGGTGACCGTGAACACCGACAACCGCCTGATGAGCGACACGACGCTGTCGAAGGAGCTCGCGCTGCTCGCCGGCACGTTCGGCTACGACCTCGACGACCTCGCCGCGTTCCAGATCAACGCGGCGCTCGGCTCGTTCCTGCCGCTCGAGGACCGCGAGGACATCATCGCCACCATCACGGCCGGCCACCAGGAGGCCTGACGCATGCCACTGCCGCCGCTGCCGGACTCCGCCGTCGTGCTCGGGGCGACCGCGTCCTCGTGGCGTGACGCGCTCCGGGCGGCCGGTGGTGCCCTCGTGTCGTCCGGAGCGGCGACCGAGCCCTACACCGACGCGATGATCGCGCTCGTCGAGGAGCACGGGCCGTACATCGTCATCTCACCGGGGCTCGCGTTCGCGCACGCCCGGCCGGGCCCCGCGGTGCTCCGGGACGGGCTGTCCGTGGTGACGCTCGCCGAACCGGTGACGTTCGGGCACCCGCACAACGACCCCGTCCGGGTCGTGCTCGGGCTCGCGGTCGCCGGTGTCGGCACGCACCTCGAGTCGATCGGCGAGATCGCGAACCTGTTCAACGACGCCTCGGTGACCGGTCGGATCGCCGCGGCGACCACGGCGGACGAGGTCCGCGCGATCATGGGGGTGTCCGCGTGAAGATCGTGACCATCTGCGGCGCGGGCATCGGGGCCAGCGCGATCCTCAAGGTGAACGCCGAGAAGGCACTCGTGACCCTCGGGCTGACGGCTTCGGTGGTGGCGGCCGACGTGGCGTCCGTGCAGCGGGTGTCCGACGACGCGAACGTGATCCTCACGAGCGAGGAGTTCGTCGAGGCGATCGGGTCCACCTACGCCGAGGTCATCGTGATCCGGAACCACTTCGACCAGGCCGAGATCACGGCCGCGGTGGACCGGGCGCTCGGCGAACACTGACGCCGTTCCACGACCGCTCGGCGGGTTCGGTGCCCTCTAGAGTTGGGGCATGAGCACGGAGAACCCGCTGAACGACCCCGCCGCAGACCCGTTCGAGGTCGCGCGTGACGCCGCCGAGGTCATCGCCTCGAAGTCCGGCATCGACCGCCACGACATCGCCCTGACCCTCGGCTCCGGCTGGGGCAAGGCCGCAGACCTCATCGGGGAGACGGTGTCCGAGATCCCGGCGTCCGAGGTCCCCGGCTTCAGCGCCTCCGCCGTGCCCGGACACTCCGGTACGGTCCGTTCGATCCGGCTGGCCGACGGTCGCCACGCACTCGTGATCGGTGCGCGCACGCACTACTACGAGGGGCACGGGGTGCGTCGCGTCGTGCACAGCGTCCGGACCGCTGCGGCGACCGGGGCGTCGATCATGGTCCTCACGAACGGTGCCGGTGGCATCAAGGAGCACTGGACGCCCGGGACCCCGGTCCTCATCAGCGACCACATCAACCTCACCGCTGACAGCCCGCTCGAGGGCGCCACGTTCGTCGACCTCACCGACCTGTACTCGTCGCGGCTCCGAGCGGTCGCCCGCGGCGTGGACCCCTCGCTGGACGAGGGCGTCTACACGCAGTTCCGTGGTCCGCACTACGAGACCCCGGCCGAGGTCCAGATGGCGAAGACCATCGGCGGGCACATCGTCGGCATGTCCACCGCGCTCGAGGCCATCGCCGCGCGGCAGGCCGGCATGGAGGTCCTCGGCTTCTCGCTCATCACGAACCTGGCCGCCGGCATCCAGAAGACGCCGCTGTCGCACGCCGAGGTGCTCGAGGCCGGCCGCGAGGCCGAGCCGGTGATCGCCGACCTGCTCGCCCGGGTCGTGACGGCGCTCGGGGACGACCGGTGAAGCTCGACGTCGACGGGGTCGTCGCTGCCGCACGGGACTGGCTCGCGCAGGACCCGGACCCGGTGACCCGTTCCTCGCTCGACGCGGCGATCGACCAGGCGGCGACCGGCGACGGTCCCGCCGTGCAGGACCTCGCCGCGCGGTTCGCCGGGCGCCTGGCGTTCGGCACCGCCGGCCTCCGCGCCGAGCTCGGGTACGGACCGCTCCGGATGAACCGGGTGGTCGTCACGCAGGCCGCGGCCGGACTCGCCCGGTTCCTCATCGACACCGGCCGGCGGCAGAGCGTGGTCATCGGCTACGACGGTCGGGTGAACTCGGACGTCTTCGCGCGCGACTCGGCTGAGGTCATGCGCGGCCTCGGACTCGAGGTCACCCTGCTGCCGTCGGCGCTCCCCACGCCCGTGCTGGCGTTCGCCGTGCGGCACCTCGACGTCGGTGCCGGGGTGATGGTGACGGCGAGCCACAACCCGCCGCGGGACAACGGGTACAAGGTCTACCTCGGCGAGGACGACGAGGGGTCGCAGATCGTGCCGCCCGTCGACGCCGACATCGCGGCCGCGATCGACGCCGTCGCCGCAGGCTCGATCGCCGACCTGCACCGCGCCACCGACTACACCGTCGCCACGTCCGAGCTGCTCGACGCCTACGTGTCCGCGACCGCGGCGACGGTGGCTGCGCCCGGGCTCGCACCGGACGCGCAGCCGAAGGTCGTCTACACGGCCATGCACGGCGTCGGGTGGGAGACCGCCCGCGCGGTGTTCGAGGCGGCCGGGTTCGCCGAGCCGGTGACCGTGCCCGAGCAGATCGAGCCGGACGGGGCGTTCCCGACGGTGTCGTTCCCGAACCCCGAGGAGCCGGGGGCGATGGACCTGTCGATCGCGCGCGGCGTCGCCGTCGGGGCCGACCTCGTCATCGCGAACGACCCGGACGCCGATCGTCTGGCGCTCGCGATCCCGGACGGCAGCGGGTCCTTCCGTCGACTCTCCGGCAACGAGGTCGGGTGGCTGCTCGGGTGGCGTGCTGCCGCCCAGGCGTCCGCTGCCGGGGTGGGCGGGACGCTCGCGGCGTCGATCGTGTCGTCGCCGGCGCTCGCCCGGGTCGCCGCGCGGCACGGGCTGGAGTACCGCGACACCCTCACCGGCTTCAAGTGGGTCTCGCGTGTGCCGGGGCTGCTGTTCGGCTACGAGGAGGCGCTCGGCTACCTCGTCGACCCCGACGTGGTCCGCGACAAGGACGGCATCTCGGCGGCGCTGTCGCTGCTGTCGCTCGCGTCGGAGCTCGCCGCCTCGGGTTCGTCAATCGCCGGGCAGCTCGACGCCTTCGCCGCCGAGTTCGGGGCGTTCGCGTCCGGACAGGTGGCGACCCGGGTGGACGACCTTGCCCGCATCGGGCAGGTCATGGCGTCGCTGCGATCGACGCCGCCGACGACGCTCGGCGGGCTGACGGTGCTGTCGGTGACGGACTACGCCGACGGTGTCGAGGGCTTCCCGCCGTCGGACATCCTGCGCTACGACCTCACGGGCGACGCACGGGTGATCGTCCGCCCGAGCGGCACCGAGCCGAAGGTGAAGGTCTACATCGACACCGTCGCCGCGACCCCGGCCGAGGCGCAGGCGCTCGTCGACGCCCTCGCCGCCGACGTCCGCCCCCTGGTGTCGTAGGCCGGGGCCGCGGCGCTCTGCGGTGCCGGCGTCCGCGCCCGGCGCCTCGCACAACGAAAGTCACGTCGAACCGTGGTCTTCCCCGGCTCGACGTGACCTTCGTTGTGCGGCGGCGAATCGCGTCCTCCTCCACACACCCACCCGAAGGGCGCGCCGTCCACGGAAGCGGCCGCGATGTGCGCTGGTGGGGCAATCCCGGACAACGCTCGTGCGATGGCACGACTCACGATCATCCACGGTGGCACCGCCGATCCGTCCGGCCGCAGGGGGCGAGCCCTCCAGCGCGCGGCGGATGCCGGAGACCTCGTACGCCTCGTCCCCGGTCGCTTCGTCGACGCAGCTGAATGGCGACGAGCCACGCCCGGAGAGCGACACATTGCGCGGATCAAGGCGGTGCACGACCGTCTCGCCTCTCGTCTCGTGGTCTCGCACGCGTCGGCGGCCGCACTGCACGGCCTGCCCTGGACCGGTGAGTTCCCCGACACCGTCGACGTGCTCGATCCTCGACGGACGACGTCGCAGGGACTGGCGCACGTCCGCAAACGGCCAGGCGCCCAACGGACGATCCGGACACAGGCCATGGTGTCGAACGGCCGCCGGCTCACCGACCTCGTGAGCACTGCCGCCGACCTCGCGATCTCGTACGACCTCCGCATGTCCGTGCCGGCACTTGACTCGGCGCTCCGACGCGGACTGGCCCGAGACGACATCCGTGCCGAAGTCGTCGCCCGGAACGCCGTCCACGGGCGGCAGCGAGCGATCACTGCGATCGAGCTCGCCGACGCCGCGAGCGGATCGCCGGGGGAATCCATCGGACGAGTCGCGCTCGACGAGGCCGGCGCCCCTCGTCCCGTACTCCAGCGCGAGTTCTGGGATGCGGACGGCTTCATCGCACGGGTGGACTTCTGGTTCCCCGACGAGGGTGTGGTTCTGGAGTTCGACGGGAAGGCGAAGTACGTCGACCCGGCGCTCCGCGCAGCCGGGACGACCGTTGCCGACGTCGTGGTGTCGGAGAAGCGACGAGAAGACAGGCTGCGCAGGCATCCGGAGGTTCAGGCAGTGGGACGGTTCGGATGGCCGGAAGCACATGATGCCGAGGTGCTCCGGGCGCTCCTTCGAGGACTGGGCGTCCCGACGAGCCGGCGTTCGTTCGCCCGACTGCGCTGATGGCGACTGGCGCTCGAGGTGCTCGCGCACAACCAAAGTCCCTCCGAACCGCGCGATGCCGTGGTTCGAAGGGACTTTGGTTGTGCGAAGCGCGGCGCGCGGCGGCGCGCGCGCCGCCTACGCGAGCTCGAGCAGCACGTGGCCGGACGAGATCGTCTGGCCGACGGGGGCGTTCAGCCCCGTGACGACGCCGTCGCGCGGGGCAGCGACGGGCTGCTCCATCTTCATGGCCTCGAGCACGACGAGCAGGTCGCCCTTCACCACGGTGTCACCCTCGGCGACCGCGAGCTTCACCACGGTGGCCTGCATCGGGGACGTCACCGACCCGGACGAGGCGAGCCCGCCGCGCACGCCGGACGACCGACGCTTCGGGGGAGCCGAGGGCCCGGCCGGACGACGACCCGCAGCGCCACCGACGCCGACGATCGACGGCATGGTGACCTCGATGCGCTTGCCCTGCACCTCGACGACGACGCTCTCGCGGTCGGCCGGCGCGGGGAGCTCCTCGGGGGAGCCGCTCCACGCGGGGATGTCGTTCTGGAAGTCGGTCTCGATCCACTGCGTGTAGACGGAGAACGGCTCGTCGTCCGACGTCGCGAACGCGGGGTCCGACACGACGGCTCGGTGGAAGGGGAGCACGGTCGGCAGGCCGGTGACCTCGAACTCGGCGAGGGCACGGCGCGAGCGCTCCAACGCCTCGGCGCGCGTGGCGCCGGTGACGACGAGCTTCGCGAGCATCGAGTCGAACGAGCCGGACACGACGTCGCCGGACACGACGCCCGAGTCGACGCGGACACCGGGGCCGGACGGCGCGTGGAACGCGTGCACGGGGCCCGGCGCGGGGAAGAAGTTCCGACCGGGGTCCTCGCCGTTGATGCGGAACTCGAACGAGTGGCCGCGTGCCACGGGGTCGGAGTAGTCGAGCACGCCGCCCTCGGCGATGCGGAACTGCTCGCGGACGAGGTCGATGCCGGTGACCTCCTCCGAGACGCAGTGCTCGACCTGCAGGCGCGTGTTGACCTCGAGGAAGGACACGGTGCCGTCGGCGCCGATGAGGAACTCGCACGTGCCGGCACCGACGTAGCCGACCTCACGGAGGATCGCCTTCGACGACTCGTACAGGCGCTCCGTCTGTGCGGCGGTGAGGTACGGCGCGGGCGCTTCCTCGACGAGCTTCTGGTGGCGACGCTGCAGCGAGCAGTCGCGGGTGGAGACGACGACGACGTTGCCGTGCTCGTCGGCGAGGCACTGGGTCTCGACGTGGCGCGGCTTGTCGAGGTACTTCTCGACGAAGCACTCGCCCCGACCGAACGCCGCGATCGCCTCACGCGTCGCCGACTCGAACTGCGACTCGACCTCGTCGCGGGTTCGGGCGACCTTCAGGCCGCGGCCGCCGCCGCCGAACGCCGCCTTGATGGCGACCGGCAGGCCGACCTCGTCCGCGAACGCGATGACCTCGGAGGCGTCCTTGACGGGCTCGATGGTGCCCGGTGCGAGCGGCGCGCCGACCTTCTCGGCCACGTGACGCGCGGACACCTTGTCACCGAGCTGCTCGATGGACGCGGGCGACGGCCCGATCCACGTCAGCCCGGCGTCGATGACGGCACGGGCGAAGTCGGCGTTCTCGGCCAGGAACCCGTAGCCCGGGTGCACGGCGTCGGCGCCGGACCGTCGGGCGACCGAGATGATCTTGTCGATGACGAGGTAGGTGTCGGCGCTCGTGGTGCCGTTCAGCGCGTAGGCCTCGTCGGCGAGGCGTGCGTGGAGGGCGTCACGGTCCTGGTCGGCGTAGACCGCGACCGATGCCTTGCCTGCGTCGCGGGCCGCGCGGATGATGCGGACGGCGATCTCGCCGCGGTTCGCGATGAGGACCTTGCTGATACGGGGCATGGTAAGTCAGCGTATTCGTGCGGGAGGGCCACGAATTGACTGGCACCCACAAAGAACGAGCGCGAAGAAGTGTGGATGTCTACAGTGCCCACAGGTCGTGCCAGGCGATGCCGAAGCCGCGGAGCAGCATCGACCGCAGCACCGGGAGCGACAGCCCGACCACGGCCGACGGTGCGCCGTCGATCCGGGTGATGTAGGCCGCGGCCCGTCCGTCGATCGTGAAGGCGCCGGCCACCTCGAGTGGTTCGCCGGTCGCGACGTACGCGTCGATCTCCTCGGGGGACACGTCGTCGGCGAAGGTGAGGACGGCGCTGTCGACCGCCACCACGTGGTCACCGGCGGCGACCACCGCCGACCCGCCGGGCGCGACGCCCGCGACGAACGCGGCGGCGCCCAGCGGCCCACCGCCCGACGCGTCCACGGTGCGGACGGGAGGCACGGTGCCGGCCCGACCCGCGCCTCCAGGCCCCTGGGCGGGTGCGTCCAGTGCGTCGGGTGCGTCCACGGCCAGGCGCCGGTCCAGGACGCAGTGCCCGCTCCAGAGCGTGCCGCCGCCGGCGGCGAGCATCTGCCGCCACCGCTCCCGGGCGACCTCGGGGTCGTGGGGCTTGCCGTACAGCACGCCGTCGACCTCGAACGCGGAGTCCCCGCCGAACACGAAGCCGTCGACCGGGGAACCGTCGACCGGGGCGTCCGCGACGGCCGAGGCCTTGGCGACCGCGAGCATCGCCACCAGCTCCGGCCCGGTCAGGTCGCGGCCGAGCGACGTGGCGGCCGCGGCGACCGCGGCGTCCTCGTCGACACCCGGCGCGACGAGCACCGGCTCGATCCCGGTCTGGGCGAGCAGGGCACGGCGGGCGGGGGAGGTACTCGCGAGGTACAGACGCATGGGAACATCGAACCATGGGTGAATCCGTCGGAACGCTGCTCGACCTCGACGTCACCGGGATCGCCCACGGCGGCATCTCGGTGGCACGGCACGAGGGGCGGGTGGTGTTCGTGTCGGACGCGATCCCGGGCGAGCGCGTCCGTGCCCGGGTGACCGAGGACCGGAAGAAGTCGTTCTGGCGCGCCGACACCGTGTCGGTCGAGACGCCGAGCGAGCACCGCGTCGACCACGTCTGGCCCGAGGCCGCCCTCGACCGCGACCCCGCGGTCCGTGCCGGCGGCGCCGAGTTCGGGCACATCGCCCTCGGCCACCAGCGCACGCTGAAGCACGACGTCCTGGTCGACTCCTTCGCCCGGTTCGCCCGCACCGACCTCGCCGAGGTCCTCGGGCACGACGTCGTCGTCGAGGCCGCGCCCGGCGACGACGAGACCGGCGGCACCGGGTGGCGCACCCGGGTCCGTCTGCACGTGGACGAGGACGGGACCGCCGGACCCTTCGCCGCTCGGTCGCACACCGTGGTCCCGGTCACGTCCCTGCCGCTCGCGAGCCGCACCGTGCAGGAGAGCGCACCGCTCGGCCGCGGCGCGATGCCCGGTGCCTCGGTCGTCGACGTCCTCGCACCGAGCGGCTCCGAGGGCGCGCGCTTCGTGATCGACGAGCAGAAGCCGACCGTCGTCACCGAGACCGTCGGGGACCGCTCGTTCCAGGTGGACGACAACGGCTTCTGGCAGGTGCACCGCCAGGCGCCCGCCGTGCTGACCGCCGCGGTGCAGGACCTCGTCGACCGCGACCGGCTCGACACCGAGGGGCAGCACCTCGACCTCTACGGCGGTGTCGGGCTGCTCGGCGCCGCACTCGGTGACCTCGTCGGGCCCCGCGCGAAGCTGACGAGCGTCGAGAGCTCCGAGCGCGCCACCGAGCACGCGCAGGAGAACCTCGCCGAGTGGATCGGCGTGCGCGCCGAGACCGCCCGCGTCGACCGCTGGCTGCAGCGGACCGTGTCGTCGCTGACGGCGACCGAGCGGCAGCGCCACCGCGCCGGCACCGTCGTGCTCGACCCGCCGCGCTCCGGCGCCGGTCGCGAGGTCGTCGTGCAGATCGCGGCGCTCCAGCCGGCGCAGGTCGTCTACGTCGCCTGCGACCCGGTGGCCCTCGCGCGCGACGTCGCGACGTTCGCCGACCTCGGGTACCGCCTGGAGGCGCTGCGTGCGTTCGACCTCTTCCCGCACACCCACCACCTCGAGGCCGTGGCGCGGCTGGTGCCCGTCGCCTGACGTCGATCACGGGCCGGGCCGGGCGCGGCGGGCTCGACGCGCCCGGGACGGCTCGGCCCGATGCGGCGACTGCGCGGTGACCCACGGGGCTGGCCGTTCCGCGCGACGCGTGTCGCCCGCGGACACGTCGGCGCGGCGCGATCGCATCGCGCTGCTGCCTGAGTCCGACCTGGGTATCCTTGGGCGGTGATGGCGAACCGGTTTCAGGGGCCGGCGAGCACATCGACGAGAGAGGCCACCGTGGCAACAGACACGACCACCACCGGAACGACCGGACTGGCGACCAAGCCCGTCCGTGTCGCGATCGTCGACGACCACGAGTCCGTGCGGCTCGGGATCCAGGCAGCGTGCCAGAACGAGGGGTTCGAGGTGGTGCTCACCGCCGCGAGCGTGCCCGAGTACATCGAGAACCTCGGTGGGCGCGAGGTCGACGTCGTCGTCCTCGACCTGTCCCTCGGCGACGGCTCGACCGTGACCGCGAACGTGAAGGGTGTGCAGGGCACCGGTTCCGCCGTGCTCGTGCACTCGATCGCCGACCGCGTCGCGAACGTCCGTGAGGCACTGGCCGCAGGGGCGGCCGGCGTCATCCCGAAGTCCTCGGCGACGAAGACCGTGATGGCCGCAGTCGCCACCGTCGCGCGCGGGGACGTGCTGAACAACCTCGAGTGGGCCAGTGCGATCGACGCCGACCGAGACTTCGCGAAGGCGCAGCTCGGACGCCGCGAGCGCGAGATCCTGCACCTGTACGCCTCGGGCCTCCCGCTGAAGCTGGCCGCGCAGCAGCTCGGCATCGGCTACTCCACCGCCCGCGAGTACCTCGACCGCATCCGTGTCAAGTACGTCGAGGTCGGTCGACCCGCCCCGACGAAGGTCGACCTGCTCCGTCGCGCGGTCGAGGACGGCATCCTGCCGGGGCTCGACTCGGGCATCGACCCCGACGGCGACGGCCGCTGAACAGCATGACGGCGGCGGACGCTGCACCCGGCAACGGCGCCGGGGCCGGTCCCGGCACGACGGCCGGTGCCGGAGCCGCGCCCGCCGCAGGGGCCGGGGCCGCCAGGACGGCCGTCGGGGCGATCGAGCCCGCGCCGTTCGGCGCCGATCCCGCACGCAGTGTCCGCGCGTCAATCACCCAGGCGTCGGTCGAGCGTGCCTTCGCGATCCTCATCGCCGTGGCCGCGCTCGGCTTCGGTGCCACGACGGTGCCCGCGGTGCTGTCCCAGCTGCCGTACCTCGACCCGGTGTGGGGGCCGGTGGCCGCCTGCGCGCTCGCCGCGTCGTTCCTGTTCGTGGGGGCGTCGGTGTTCGTGCGGCGCCTGGCCCAGATCGCGCAGATCGTCTGCGCCCTCGTGTTCCTCGTCGTGCTCGTCACCTGGCCGCTGACGGCCCGCGAGCCGATCCCGTCCGACCAGGCACCGTGGCCGTGGTGGCTCTGCACCGTCGGGTCGACGGCCGCCGCCATGGGGTTCGCGCCGTGGCGGGCGTCGGTCTACACCGCACTCGTCCCGGCCGTCTACGTGGCGATCCGGTTCACCCCGGCCGGCGGCGACGCGGGCGCCGGCGCGGTCCTCAACGGCTTCTACACGGCGATCCTCAGCGGTGCCGCCCTCATCATCGTGATCGTGCTGCGCCGTGCCGCTGCGGCGGTCGACGCTGCCCAGGCGACGGCGGTCCGTCGGTACTCGCACGCCATCCGCGAGCACGCGACCGAGGTCGAACGGGTCCAGGTCGACGCGATCGTCCACGACAGCGTCCTGACGACACTGCTCTCCGCCGCGCGCGCGGACACCCGTGACGCCCAGGTGCTCGCCGCGCGCATGGCCCGGAACGCGATCGACCACCTCGAGGCGGCCGCGTCGGACGGTCCGGGGGACGCACCGCCGGTCCCGCTCGTCGACCTGCGGGAGCGGATCGCCGACGCCGTCGGGGCCCTCGCGGCGCCGGTGCGCGTCGACCGCGGGCACCTCGGGACGGCCCGTGTCCCCGCGATCGTGGCGGACGCCGTGGCCTCCGCGGCCGTCCAGGCCGCGGTGAACAGCGTGCAGCACGCCGGCCCGGCCGACGTCGAACGCTGGATCGTCGTCGAGCAGCGCGGTGCCGGCGTGAACGTCGAGGTCGGTGACCGCGGGACGGGCTTCGACACCGCGACGATCCCCGCCGAACGACTCGGCGTCCGCCGCTCGATCCTGGAACGCGTCGTCGCGGTCGGCGGCACCGCCGAGATCGTCACCGCGCCCGGAGCGGGCACGCGGGTGCTCCTCGACTGGCGCCCGACGACGGGGGAGCAGCGGTGAAGGCCTCACTGCCCGCCGGCGTCGCGATCGGGCTCGCCACGCTCTTCTCGGTGTACCACCTGGTCCTCGCCGCCACGACGCTCCCGGGGGAGGCCGAGATCGGCCCGGTCCTCGCGTGCATGGTGCTCTACGCGGCCGCGACCGGGGTCGCGGTGTTCGTGCACGGGCGTTCGCTGCCGGTCTGGGCCGCGTGCTTCGCGCTCGCGACCGCCGTCGTGCTGCCGATCGTCGCGTCGCCGACCGTCGACCTGGCAGCGGGGCCGGGGAACGGCACGTGGTGGATCGCCGCCGTCGGCACGCTCATGGTCGTGCTCGTGGTGCGCGGTCGCGGACCGTTCGCCTGGGTCGGGGTCGGCTTCCTCGCGGTGCACGCCGTCGCCTGGGCCGGGCTCGGAGCACTCGGATCGCTCGGGGTGCTCGGCAGCGTGTCGTGGGTCGCGATCGCCACCGGTCTCGCCGCGGCGACGAGTCGGGCCACGCGCGTCACCCGTGACTTCGTCCGCGCCGAGCAGGAGACGGCGGACTGGCAGGCGGCGCAGGATGCCCACGTCTTCGAGCGCCAGTTCCGCCTGAGCCAGACGACGCGGATGGCGCTGCCGATGCTGCAGCGGATCATCGAGACCGGCGGTGACCTGGACGACGCCGAGCGTGCCGAGTGCCTGCACCTCGAGCAGGCCATCCGTGACGAGATCCGCGGTCGGTCGCTGCTGTCGGACGACGTCCGCGACGAGGTGATGCGGCTCCGCCGTCGCGGCGCCACCGTCCAGCTGCACGACGACGGTGGGCTCGACGACCTCGAGATGCCCGACCTGCGCCGCGTGCACGCCCGGATCGCCGATGCGCTGCGGCAGGCCCGTGAGGCCGACAACGTGATCATCCGGACGGTCCCCGAGGGCTCGGCGTCCGCCGTGACCGTCGTGGGGCTGCGGCTCGACCTCGCTGCGAGCGAGTCGGCTGCCCTCGGCGCGGGCATGGACGACGAGGACGGCGACGAGGACGACTCGGTCGTGGTGTGGCTGGAGATCCCGCGGCACGAGGTCGTCTGACCACAGCCGGCGGACGGCCCCGTCGCACCGGGGTCGCTGGCGGCGGACGCGTCTCGACCTGCCCGGAAACGGGGAACGGGCCGGTCGGAAACCGACCGGCCCGTTCACGACCCGAGTCTGAGCGACAACCCGAATATCGCCCTGACTCGTAGCTGGTGGTGGCGTCGTACCCTAGTCGGCCACCGACCTGCGATGTTCTTCGTTGAAGGACACCGAACACTGACTACTATGCCTGCCGCTGAACGCTCTGTCAGTCGTCATTATGGGGGACAAAATCGCCCATTTCCGACCGCATCGCACCGAGCTGTCCCCCGTCTGAGGGGAGACGAACCGGGAACTCCGCCCACGAGGGGCACGGAGTGCGTCGGGACCCAGGGGTACATGCTCGCTCGCACCGAGCGGTGCGCGCAAGCCCCGGGGCGTCCTAGCGGAGCGAACGGCTCCAGGCGCCGGCCCCGTGCTCGAGCGGTCGACGGAGCCCCCGAGCGGACGCGTCCCACCCGGACCGCGGCGACACGGTGACCTCGGGTCGGCCGAGCGAGGCGGCCTCGTCGGCCTGCCGCTGCAGGACGGCGATGACGGCGGCGAGCTCCTCGGGTGTGGGCTCGCCGGACACGACGCGCACGTCGGCGGCGGCGGAGGCCGCACGCTCGGCGGGGACGGCGGGGACGGCAGCGGCGTGGCGGCCCATCAGCGTGCGCCCGTCACAGCGGGATGTTCCCGTGCTTCTTGGGCGGCAGCGTCGCACGCTTCCCGCGGAGGGCCCGCAGCGCCTTGATGACCGAGACGCGCGTCGCGTGCGGCTGGATGATCCCGTCGAGCTCGCCGCGCTCGGCCGCGAGGTACGGGGAGGCCACGTTGTACGTGTACTCGTTCGCCAGCTTCGCGCGGACGGCGGCGACGTCCTCGCCGGACTCCTCGGCACGCTTGATCTCGGCGCGGTACAGGATGTTGACGGCGCCCTGACCGCCCATGACGGCGATCTCGGCGGTCGGCCACGCGAGGTTGATGTCGGCGCCGAGCTGCTTCGAGCCCATGACGATGTACGCGCCGCCGTAGGCCTTGCGGGTGATCACGGTGACGAGCGGCACAGTGGCCTCGGCGTAGGCGTACAGGAGCTTCGCGCCACGGCGGATGACGCCGGTCCACTCCTGGTCGGTGCCGGGCAGGTAGCCGGGCACGTCGACGAGGGTGAGGATCGGGATGCCGAAGGCGTCGCAGAACCGGACGAAGCGCGCGGCCTTCTCGCCGGCGTCGATGTTCAGCGTGCCGGCCATGGCCTGCGGCTGGTTCGCGATGATGCCGACCGTGCGGCCCTCGACCCGACCGAAGCCGATCAGGATGTTCGGCGCGAAGAGCGGCTGCACCTCGAGGAACTCACCGTCGTCGACGACGTGCTCGATGATCGTGGTGACGTCGTAGGGCTGGTTCGTCGAGTCCGGGATGACGACGTCGAGCTCGCGGTCGGCGTCCGTGGTCTCGAGTTCCGGGGCCACGTCGTACGCCGGCGCGTCGGACAGGTTGTTGTCCGGCAGGAAGCCGATGAGCGAGCGGGCGTAGTCGAGCGCGTCGGTCTCGTCCTCGGCGAGGTAGTGCGCGACGCCGGAGACGGCGTTGTGCGTCTGCGCGCCGCCGAGCTCCTCGAAGCCGACGTCCTCGCCGGTGACCGTCTTGATGACGTCCGGGCCGGTGACGAACATGTGGCTGGTCTTGTCGACCATGATCACGAAGTCGGTGAGGGCGGGGGAGTAGACCGCGCCGCCGGCCGCCGGGCCCATCACGATCGAGATCTGCGGGATGACACCGGACGCCTGCGTGTTGAGGCGGAAGATCTCGCCGTACTTGCCGAGCGCGACCACGCCCTCCTGGATGCGGGCGCCGCCCGAGTCCAGGATGCCGATGATCGGCACGCCGGTCTTCAGCGCGTGCTCCATCACCTTGATGATCTTCTCGCCGGCGACCTCGCCGAGCGAGCCGCCGAAGACGGTGAAGTCCTGCGCGTAGACGGCGACGTTCCGGCCGTGGATCGTCCCGACGCCGGTGACGACCGCGTCACCGTAGGGGCGCTTGGACTCCATGCCGAAGGCGTGGGTGCGGTGCCGGACGAACTCGTCGAACTCGACGAACGAGTTCTCGTCCAGCAGCTGCTCGATGCGTTCGCGCGCGGTGCCCTTGCCCTTGGCGTGCTGCTTGGCGATGGCGGCCTCGCCCGCGGCGGTCACGGCTTCGTGGTACCGCTCGCGGAGGTCGGCGAGCCGTCCGGCCGTCGTCGAGAGATCGGGGGTGTCTCCTGAAGTCACCCGCTCACCCTACCGGCGGTGACGGCGGGGCCGGTTGGAGGTCCCCCACGGTTCCTGCCCGTAGATTTGCTGCATGTCCACACCCGTGCCGTCGACGTTCCCGCTGACCCGAGCCGTCGTCGAGGCCGCCGGCGCCGTCCTCACCGAGCCCGCGACGACCGGGTCCACGAACGCCGACCTGCTCGCCGTCGCGTCGACCGAGCCGCACGGCAGCGTGGTGGCGACGCTCGACCAGACGGCCGGACGCGGCCGGCTCGACCGGAGCTGGACGGCCCCGGCCGGCGAGACACTCGCGGCGAGCCTGCTCGTCCGCGCCGACCTCGACGACCGTGACCGCGGGTGGTTGCCGCTCGTCGCCGGGGCCGCGATGCGCGACGCGATCGCCGCGGAGCTGGGCGTCCCCACCGAGCCGGGCCGCGCCTCCGGGCCCGCACCCCGTGTCGCGGTGAAGTGGCCGAACGACGTCCAGGTCGACGGCCGCAAGGTCTGCGGCATCCTCTGCCAGGTCGCGGACGACGGCAGCGTCGTCGTCGGCGCCGGGGTGAACCTCACCATCCCCGCCGACCGGCTGCCGACCCCGACCGCGACCTCACTCGCGCTCCAGGGGGCGCCAGGCTCCGCACCGGAGCTCGCCGACCGCGTGCTGGCCGCGTTCCTCCGCGCGGTCCAGGAGGCCGTGGTCGCCCTGGTCGCGGGCGGTGACGACGCGGAACGGGTCCGGTCCCACGTCCGGTCGGCCTGCGGCACGATCGGGCAGCGCGTCCGCCTCGAGCTGCCGGACGGCACGACCTCCGAGGGCGACGCGACCGGGATCGACGACGAGGGTCGGATCACGATCCGGGATCGAGCGGGCGTCTCCAGGGGCGTCGCCGTGGGGGACGTCACCCACCTGCGGTATGCATGACGGCATGACCGACGAGCCGTCGCCCGAACGCGTGGTCGCGCGGCTGCGGCCGCACGCGCGCCGGCTGGTGCGACCGGCGGTCTTCGTGGTGCTCGTCATGCTCGCCGGCGGGTTCGGCTTCGGTGTGTTCCGTGCCCAGCTCGCGTGGCTGAACGCGGTGGTGGCCGGCCTCGTCGTACTCCTGGTGTTCCTCGGCGGGGCGATGCCGCTCTTCCGCTGGATGTCCGAGCGCTACGTCGTGACCACCCGGCGTCTGGTCGTCGTGCACGGCCTCGGGACGCGCACCCGGCGGGAGCTCCTGCACTCGCGGGGCTACGACGTGACGGTGCGGCGCCGCGGCCTGCAGGGGGTGTTCCGGTCCGGGGACGTCCTCGTGTTCCCCGGGGACGAACCGGCACTGGTGCTCGGTGACGTCCCGCACGCGGACCTCGTCGTCGCGGTCCTGCACGACCTCGTCGAGGCGCACGAGGCACGGCGCCGGCACCGCGAACCCGACTGGGACGAGATCGTCGGCGGCGCCGACCGCCCCCGCTGGGGCGACGTCCGCCCCTGACGGTTCCCCGGCGACGGGCGCTGTGCACCCGAAGTCCACCGAGACTCCGGTACCGTCTTCGTCGTGCGTATCTCTGTCATCGGCTGCGGTTACCTCGGTGCCGTGCACGCCGCCTCCATGGCCAAGCTCGGGCACGACGTCGTCGCGGTGGACGTCGACCCGTCCAAGATCGAACGGCTCGCCGCGGGCGAGGCCCCGTTCTTCGAGCCCGGTCTGCCGGAGATCCTGCGCGAGGCGCTCGCGTCCGGTCGCATCCGCTTCACGACCGACATGGCCGAGGTCGCCGGTGCGCGCGTGCACTTCCTCGCCGTCGGCACCCCGCAGGGGCCGACCGGTGCCGCGGACCTGACGTACGTCGACGCCGCGGTCGCGGCGCTGACGCCGCACCTGTCCGCGGGCGAGTTCGTCGTCGGCAAGTCCACGGTCCCGGTGGGCACCGCGGCGCGCCTGGCCGCCGAGGTGTCCGACGCGGTCCCCGGTGCGACGCTGGTGTGGAACCCGGAGTTCCTCCGCGAGGGCTTCGCGGTGCAGGACACCATCAGCCCGGACCGCTTCGTCTACGGCGTGCCGGACGGCGCCGCCGGGCAGGCTGCCGTGGACGTCCTCGACGAGGTCTACGCCGAGGCCCTGGCCGCCGGCACGCCGCGGCTCGTGGTCAACCTGCCCACGGCCGAGCTGGTGAAGATCAGCGCGAACGCGTTCCTCGCGACCAAGATCTCGTTCATCAACTCGATGGCGGAGATCGCCGAGGTCGCCGGGGCCGACGTCACGGCCCTCGCCGACGCGATCGGGCACGACGCCCGCATCGGCCGGAAGTTCCTCAACGCCGGCCTCGGGTTCGGTGGCGGTTGCCTGCCGAAGGACATCCGGGCGTTCCAGGCGCGGGCGGACGAGCTCGGGGTCGGGGAGTCGCTGGCGTTCCTGGCCGACGTCGACGCGACGAACCTGCGTCGTCGTGCGCACGTGGTCGAGCTCGCGCAGGAGATGCTCGGCGGGGACGTCACCGGCAAGCGCGTCGCGGTGCTCGGGTTGGCGTTCAAGCCGAACTCCGACGACGTCCGCGACTCACCGGCGCTCGACATCGCCGGACGGCTGCAGGCCCTCGGGGCGACGGTGGCCGCGTACGACCCGGAGGCCGTGGTCACGGCGCGCCGGGTGCGTCCGGAGCTGGAGTACGCCGAGCGCGCCACCGACGCGCTGCGGGACGCGGACCTCGTGCTGGTCCTGACCGAGTGGACCGAGTTCCGCGAGCTCGACGCGGCCGCGGTCGCCGCGCTCGTGGCGGACCCGATCGTGGTCGACGGCCGCAACTGCCTCGACCGCGACGCCTGGACGGCAGCCGGCTTCACCTACCGCGGCATGGGCCGCTGACCACCGCGCGGGGGCGGGGGATGACGATCGACGACGCGCTGACCGACGACCGTCCCGCCGCGGTCCCCTCGGGTCCCGCCGCTCCGCACCGACGACGCTTCGGGGCGTTCCACGAGGGGCGTCGTCCCTCGCGGGCGTCGCTCCTCGCGAACGGCGCGCTCCTCGCCGTCGCCGCGCTGCTCGTGGCGTTCGTCGCGTACCGGACGCGGCTCGAGGTGACGAACATCGACGGCATCTCGTACATGTCGATCGCCAAGCAGTACGCCGAGTGGCACTGGGCGGACGCCGTGAACGGGTACTGGTCGCCGATGGTGTCCTGGCTGATGGCGCCGCTCATCGCGATCGGCGTCGGGCAGACCACCGCCTTCGCCGTCGTGAACACGCTGTCCAGCGTCGCCGTGCTGGCGATGGGGGCGTGGCTGCTGCTCCGGACGACGGGCAACGGCTGGACGGCGGGGTGGTCGATCGCCGCGACCACGCCGCTCATGATGGCGAACGTCAGCCTGCAGACCCCGGACACCCTCGTGCTCGTCTGGTGCCTCGGGTTCCTCTGGGCACTGCTCGCGGCGGACCGCGCCTGGCACGGGTCGATCCGGCGGATCGTCCTCACCGGGGTGCTGCTCGGGGCGGTGTGCGCGCTGGGGTACTGCACGAAGGCGTTCCTCGTCCCCGTCTTCCTCGTCGTGGTGCCGGTGTGGGCCGTCGTCCGCTGGTTCCAGGACCGTCCCGGGGCCCGGGAACGCCGTTCCGTCCTGCTGCCCGTCGTCGCCCTCGTCGCGGTGGTCCTCGTGTCCGCACCGTGGGTCGTCGCCCTGTCCGTGAAGTTCGGCGGGGTCGAGGTCGGTTCGTCGCTGACCGTGAACGTGTCCGGCAAGTTCAGCGACTCGTCCGGCAAGGACGCCGACGAGTACCGGATCCCCACGCCACCGAACGCGCGGGCCGTCTCGCCGAACGAGGACCGGACGCCGTCGATCTACGACGCCGGGCTCCTCACCGCCGAGCGGACCGTGCCGGCGGAGTCCGTCGCGGGGTCGGCGACGGAGTCGTCCCGGAGCCAGACCACCACGCTCGTCGGCAAGGTGCGGTACTACGTCGAGCAGCGACTCGAGGCGCTGCCGTTCTACTTCCTCCGCATCGGCTCGTTCGCGCCGTTCGCGCTCGCCATCGGCGTGGTGTTCGTCGGCGCGGTCGTCGCCGGGGTGGTGCACTACCGGCGGTTCGTGTTCGCGAGCATCGTCGGCATCTTCTCCGGCGTGTACCTGCTCGGGTACGCCGGGATCGCGACGGTGGACACCCAGGGCGGGAACGCCCGCTACTACCTGCCGCTGTTCACCGGGTCCGTGCTGATCGCCGCCGCCCTGCTGCCGACGATCTGGCGCGCGGCCAGGCGGGGTCGCCGGGTCCGGAAGGTCGCGGCCGTCGTCGCGTGCGCCGTGCTCGTCGTCGCGGCGTACAGCCAGAACGTGAACGGGGTGGGTGCGCCGTTCTCGGTCATGACCACGAAGCCGTCCGGCATCCCCGCCGGACAGGTGCTCGGCGGCGTCGTCACGCCGGACGAGCCGCTCCCGGACCTGCTCGTCGCGAACCACACGCTCCCCGCCGGCAGCCGGATCCTCGGGACGAACACCCGCGACACCGTGCTCGTCGCCTTCCGCACCGGCACCCAGATGTACGGCGAGAACGGGCAGCAGTACGACTACGAGGACCCGGCCTTCGTCGACCTGCTCAAGCGGTCCGGGGTGCAGTACTTCCTGAACTACTCGAACGCGCTCATCCCGAAGGACCGGGACTACTCGGCGATCGGCACCCTCGAGGAGAGCTTCACCGTCGACCAGACCTGCCAGGACATCAAGTCGGCGCCGGTCCAGCCGTGCCTCGTCGACGTCGTCAAGGTGTCCGGGAGCTGACGCCGCTCGGCGCCCAGAGCCGCACGACCACCGTGGCCCACCCGACGACGACGAGCACCCCCACGACGGCGACGAGGGCGAACGGCACCGGACCGGAGGCCTCGTAGCGGTCGACGCTCGCGGCCGAGATCGGCCCGCTCGCGGTGTTCCAGAACCACCCGGCGGCGACCGCGATCCCCCAGGTCCCGATCGCCGGGAAGGCCACGGACAGCACCAGGGGGAGCGCTGCTCGGCCCCGCCCAGGGAGGGGGAGGCGCCGCCACGCCACGGCGCTGAGCACGACGAGGCACAGCAGGGCCGGGAACAGGTAGCGGCCCTGCGTCCCCGCGACCTGGGTCGTGTCGAGGTAGGCCCGGGCACTGCTCGCGGTCTGCACGAGCAGCAGGAGGGCGGGGAAGACCGCCAGGCACCACGCCGCACGGCGGGTTCGGCCGCGACGGAACGCCCACCCGACCAGGACGACGAGCACCACCAGCGTCAGGACCGCGGTGAGGAGGTCGCCGATGCTGACCTGCGCTCGCTGCCCCGGTGACCCCCAGAAGGTCCGTGTGAGGGTGCCCCAGCTGACGTCGAGGAAGTGCCACACCGAGGGACCCTGGCCGTCCGGGAACGGCCGGGCCGGGCGGAGCGCGGCGTACCCGTCCGGCTGCAGGGTGTGGAAGCGCACGAGGTTGCGCAGCCACCACCACGCCCCGATCGCCGCGGTCACCCCGAGGACCGCCACGGTGCGCAGCAGCCGGCGTGGGAACGTGAGGACGCCCGCTCCGGCGGCGAGCGTCACGGCGGCGATGAACGGCACTGCGGGGAGTCCCGTGCCCTTGGTCCAGACGAGCAGGCCGAGCGCGACGCCCGTCGTCAGGAGCGTCCGGCGCCTCAGGTCCCCGGTGAGCAGGCGGGTCGCCAGCCAGACCACCACGCCGCCGAGCAGGAGGGTCGGGGCGTCGTTCGTCACCGAGGCCCCGATCGAGGCCAGTTGCGGCACGGCGAACAGGGCGAGGGCACCGAGCAGGGCGGCGCGCGGCGACCGCGTGACACGGCGGACCGACGCCCACGCGAGGAGCGCCAGCGGGGTCACGAGGACGGCGTCGACGAGCCGGAGCGCGACGAGCGCGTGGTCCCACCGCAGGGAGCCGTAGTGCAGCGCGCGGAGCACGACGGCGTCGACCACGTACGCCGTCGGCGGGTGCTGCGACATCTGGTTGACGGTCGTGGAGTCACCCGGGTGTGCCGTGAGCAGCCCGCTCACGGTCGACCACGTCGAGGAATCGCCGTCGGCCTGCTCCTGCAGGGCGGCGCGGACGGCGTTCGTGACGTGCATCGTGCCGGGAGCCGGCCACCCGGACCCGGTCGCGACGTGGACCGCGGCGTCGAGGTGCGCCGCTTCGTCCGGTGCCTGGAAGGCCGGGACGACGAGTGCCCAGAGCACGAGCCAGAGCCCGAACACCGCCGTGGTGACGCCGACCCACAGCCGCTCGCGCCGCGGGACGGCGGGGTGCGGTTCGGACTGCATCGAGCGGACTCCCGGGGTCGGCGACGCCACCTCGGTCGGCGGCGCCTCGAGCCTACTGGCCCCGTGCCCACCGGGCGGGACCTACTGGCCGGCGACCTCGGAACCGGCGACCGACGACTGGGAGACCGTCGACCCGGTGCTCGTCGACGCGGCGCCCGTCGATCCGTCGGTCTCGGCAGCTCGTGCCGCCCGGGCGCGACCGCGCTCGGGGTGGTACACCCACACCTTGTAGAGCCAGAAGCGGAACACGGTGCCGAGCACGAGTCCGATGACGTTGCCGGAGATGTTGTCCGCCAGGGCCGAGGTCAGGCCGAGCACGTAGTGGGAGATCCCCAGGCAGCCCAGCGAGATGACCATGCCGCCGAGCGAGACGATCACGAACTCGACGCCCTCGCGCGTCGCCACCGCCCGCCGCTGTTCGCGGAAGGTCCAGTAGCGGTTCCCCATCCAGTTGACGAAGATGGCGACGACGGTCGAGACGACCTTCGCCCAGAACGGTCCCGAGTGGACCTCGTCCGGGCTGAGCACGGTCGCCCGCAACAGGTTGAAGATGCCCGTGTCGACCACGAACCCCACCGCACCGACGACGCCGAAGCGTGCCAGTTGGGCCACCAGTCGCCGCACGGTCTCTCCCGGGTCCGTAGAGTTGTCCCTGGTCGTGCGCTGCACGGCCGACCAGGCGGTCGCACACGACGGCGACCCGAACATCGATTCTAGACAGCGCGTTCTCGCCGGACGGTGTGAACGACGGAAGGAACACACAGCATGGCGTTGCGCGTCGGGGTCATCGGTGGAGGACAGCTGGCTCGGATGATGGTGCCGGCCGCGGTCGAGCTCGGGCTCGACATCCGGGTACTGGCCGAGGGGCCGGGCATGTCGGCCGCCATCGCGGCCACCGCCGAGGGGGACTACCACGACGTCGCGACGGTGCTCGCGTTCGCGCGGGACGTCGACGTCGTCACCTTCGACCACGAGCACGTGCCGCAGGACGTCCTGGCTGCCCTCGTCGACGCCGGCGTCGCGGTGCACCCCGGTCCGGCGCCGCTCGCCGTCGCGCAGGACAAGATCACCATGCGCACGCGCCTCACCGAGCTCGGACTGCCGGTACCGGACTGGGCCGCCGTGCACGATCCCGACGAGCTGCAGGCGTTCCTCGACGACCACGGTGGCCGCGCCGTCGTGAAGACCGCACGTGGCGGGTACGACGGCAAGGGTGTCCGCGTGGTCACCGACCCGGCCGACGTCGCCGACTGGTTCATCGCCGTCGCCGAGGCCGGCGGCGGGCAGGCGCTCCTGGTCGAGGAGCTCGTGGTCTTCACCCGCGAACTCGCGCAGTCCGTCGCACGGCGGCCCTCGGGCGAGGTCGTCGCCTGGCCGCTCGTCGAGACCGTGCAGCGCGACGGCGTGTGCGCCGAGGTGTTCGCCCCCGCCCCCGACAGCGCGGGGCGCATCGCGGACATGGCCGAGGACATCGCCGTCCGCATCGCGACGGAGCTCGGGGTGACCGGCGTCCTCGCGGTCGAGCTGTTCCAGACCGACGACGAACGCATCCTCATCAACGAACTCGCGATGCGTCCGCACAACACCGGCCACTGGACCATCGACGGCGCCACGACGAGCCAGTTCGAGCAGCACCTGCGCGCCGTGCTCGACCTGCCCCTCGGCGCGACCGGTTCCTTCGCGCCTGCTGCGGTGATGGTGAACGTCCTCGGCGGGCCGGCCGACGGCGACCTCGCCGGACGGTACCCGGGCGCGCTCGAGGCGTTCCCCGAGGCGAAGTACCACTTCTACGGCAAGGCACCGAGGCCCGGCCGCAAGGTCGGCCACGTCACCGTCATCGGCGACGACCTCGACGACGTCACCTACCGCGCACGGGCCGCGGCGGCGCACTTCGACGACTGAGGCTGCGGTCCATACGCTGACGACGAACGACGGGAGGCACGGTGCGGGCCCGCACCGCGCCTCCCGTCGGTCGTCCGGTCGGGCCTGACGTCCGCACGCACGGTCCGCAGAAGAGCGGACACCCCATCGGGTGGCACCCGATCTGGCGTGTGTACCCACGCTCCGGCGCGTGCTCCCATGGACTCGTCAGGGGTCGTCGAGTCTGCAGGGAGTCCGTCATGCGCCGCGCCGGTGTGTTCGCCACCACAGGAGCGGTGGCCGCGTTCGTCGCGCTCGCCGCGGGGACGCTGACGCCCACCGCCGCCGACGCGGCCACGAGTGCCGCGTCGATCCGCGCGGCGAGCGCGACGTCCCTGTACGCCGCGGGGCCGTACCGCTCCGACACGAGCGAGGCGGCGAAGCAGGCGGCTGCCCTGGCGACGAGCGACCCGCGCGGCGCGGCGGCGGCGCGGACCATCGCCGGGTACCCCGTCGCCATCTGGCTCGGCGACTGGACCCGCGGCGCGACGCTGACGAAGACCATCGACGCGGCGATCGCGGGGGCCGAGCGGACGGGCACCACCGCGGTCTTCGTCACCTACGCCATCCCGCAGCGCGACTGCGGCGGGTACTCCGCCGGTGGCTTCGACGAGGCCACGTACGACGCCTGGGTGGACCAGATCGTGGCCCGTGTCGCCGGGCACCGGGCCGCCGTGATCGTCGAACCGGACTCCCTGGCGATGCTCAGCAACACCGCGTGCAGTGACACGCTCGACGCCCAGCGCTACCGCATCCTCGCGCGGGAGGTCGCCGCGTTCACGGCCGCGGGTGTGCCCGCCTACCTCGACGCCGGGAACTCGAACTGGGTCCCGCCGGCGGTGATGGCGTCACGGCTCGAGAGCGCCGGCGTGCGGCGCGCCCGGGGCTTCTTCACGAACGTCGCGAACTACTACCCGACGGCGCAGGAGCAGGCGTACGCCGAGCGCGTCTCGGCGCTCACGGGTGGGTCCCACTACGTCATCGACACGTCACGGAACGGCCAGGGCTGGCGCGGCACGTGGTGCAACGGGCCGGGCTCCGGACTCGGGACGTCGCCGCGGGTCGTCTCCGACGGCTCGGCCCTCGACGCACTGCTCTGGGTGAAGACCCCGGGCGCGAGCGACGGCACGTGCAACGGTGGTCCGGTGGCCGGGACGTGGTGGTCGCCCTTCGCCGAGGCGCTCGTCGCGAACGCGCGGACCGGGACGACGGTCGCCGCAGCCGCGCCCGCCCGGACGGCCCCGGCCGTCGCGCCGACCGCGCACCGGGAGTCCGTGTCGTCCGGGTCGAAGCGCCGCGTCACGGTGTCGGGGTGGACGTTCGACCGCGACGACCTGACGAAGCCCGTCACCGTGCGGGTGACCGTCGGCGGCAAGGTCGTCGGGACGGCGACGGCGGACGTGTCGCGGCCCGACGTCGACCGGGTGCACCGGGTCGGCCGGAACCACGGGTTCCGGACGACGGTGCCGGTGTCGAGCGGGAAGCGCAGCGTGTGCCTCACGGCGGTCGGCATCGGCCGTGGCGGCGACACGTCGATGGGGTGCGTGACCCTGTCCGTGCGCTGAGGAACGCGACCCTGCGCCGGTCCGTGCCCGTCCGTCCGTGCGTGGACGTGCCCCCGGCGTACGTCGACGCCCGCCGTCGTGCGGGAGGATGGCCGCATGCCGCGTGATCTCGTCCGTCGTGCCGTCCGCCGACTCCGTCGCACCCTGACCGGCGGCCAGCCGGTCGCCCCGACGGCATCGACGCGGCCGCCGGTCCTCGGGTACGTCGTGGCCGGCGGTGGTGGCGCGCACCCCGCCTCGGCGCACGTCCGGGTCGTCCGCCGCACCGAGCACCTCGCGCGCTCCGGTGCCGCCGAGGTCCGTCAGGTCGACCCCGCCGCGTTCCTCGACGGCACCGACACGACCGACTACCGGGCCGTCCTCGTCCAGCGGGACATCCTGCGCCGCGAGGACGTGGCGCCGTTCCTGGCCGCCGCCGCGGCGCGGGGGATCCGGGTCGCCGCCGAGGTCGACGACGACTTCTTCACCGACTCCGGCCGCGATCGTCTGGCCCGGGCCGAGTACGACCCGGACCGACTGGCCTCGATCGACGCCCTCGTCCGCGGCGCCGACCTCGTCGTCGTCAGCACCGAGGAGCTCGCGGCGCTCGTCCGGCCGCTCGCACACCGCGTGGTGGTCGTCCGGAACGCCCTGGACCCGACGCTCTGGACCCCGGGGGAGCCCGTCGCCGACGACGACCGCCCGGCCGACGAGCACCGGGTGCTCTACATGGGGACGCTCACGCACGGCGCCGACCTCGCACTGCTCCAGGGCGTCTTCACCGACCTGACGGCCGCCGACGGCACCGCGATCCGGCTCGAGGTCATCGGGGTGACCGAGGACGCCGACGAACCCGACTGGTACCGCCGCGTCGAGGTGCCGGACGGGCACTACCCGGCGTTCGCCCGGTGGCTCGTCGACCACCGGCAGCGGTGGCGGGCCGGGGTCGCACCGCTGCGTGACGAGGAGTTCAACCGCGCGAAGAGCGACCTCAAGGCGATCGAGTACACCGCGCTCGGGCTCCCGGCCGTCGTGTCCGACCGCCCGTCCTACCGCGACGCCCGCGGGCACGGCGTCGCCGCCGTGCCCGACGACGTCGACGCCTGGCGCGCGGCCCTGCGGAGCGCCGTCGCCGCTGGCACCGCCGATGCCGTGGCCGCCCGCTGGGTGCGTGACGAGCGGACGATCGGCCACGACGGCGACACCTGGCGGTCCGCCCTGCTCGACTAGGCTCGTGGCGTGACCGACACCGCAGCCCCCGTCCAGCCGCTCGTCTCGATCATCATGGGGTCGGACTCCGACTGGCCGACGATGCGCGCCGCGGCGGACCTGCTGACCGAGCTGGGGATCCCGTTCGAGGCCGATGTCGTGTCGGCGCACCGCACGCCCGACAAGATGACCCGGTTCGCCCGCGGCGCCGCCGCACGCGGCATCCGGGTCGTCATCGCCGGGGCCGGTGGCGCGGCGCACCTGCCGGGGATGGTCGCCTCGATGACGACCCTGCCGGTGATCGGCGTCCCGGTGCAGCTGTCGCGCCTCGACGGGCTCGACTCGCTGCTGTCGATCGTGCAGATGCCCGCCGGCATCCCGGTGGCGACGATGGCGATCAACGGTGCGGCGAACGCCGGGCTCCTCGCCGCGCGGATCATCGGCTCGTCCGACCCGGCCGTCGCGGCGCGTCTGGGCGAGTACGCCGACGGGCTCGAGCAGCTCGTCGAGGAGAAGGCCCAGCGCCTGCGCGACTCGCTGTAGTCCGAGCCGACGGGCGACCCGTTGCAGGACGGGCGACCCGCTACAGGTCGGCGTGCAGCTGCCAGGTCTCGGCAGCCGAGTCCTTCCAGTCGTACATGCGGGCACGGTCCGGTCCCGCGACGGCCAGCTGCCCGGCGAGCAGCGGGTCGTTGACCACCTGGTAGACGGCCTGCGCCAGCCGTTCCGGGTAGGAGTCTCGGGGATCGCGGGCCACCGTGACACCGGCGTCCGACGCGACCTCGCGCACGGCGTCGTCGTCCGAGTGCACGACGGGCGTCCCGAAGCTCATCGCCTCGATCACGGGGAGCCCGAAGCCCTCGGCCAGGCTCGGGAACACGAACACCGTCGCGCGGTCGTACGCCACGGCGAGGTCCTGGTCGTCGATCCGGCCGAGCACCTTCACGCGTTCGCGGGAGAGCCCCGCGCGTTCCGCGGTGCCGTACACGTCGACGTCGCCCCAGCCGTCCGGCCCGGCGATCACGAGCGGGACGTCCGCGGGGGCGTCCGGGTGCGCCATCGCCTCGATGAGGTACCGCAGGCCCTTCCGGGGCTCGAGCGTGCCGACCGCGAGCACGTAGCGCTCCGGCAGGCCGAGCCGCTCGGCGCGGAGGTCCGCGTCGACCGGGGTCCGCAGTCGCCCGCTCGGGGCGCCGCCGATCACCCGGAGGCGCTCGTCGAAGCGGTGGATGCCGTTCAGGGCGCTCGCGACCGCGTGCGTCGGAACGACGACGGCGTCGGCGTGCTTCCACGCGCGCTTCACCATCGCGCGGTGGAAGTGGACGCCGCGGGGCGTGAGGGTCTCGGGGTGCGTCCACGGCACGGTGTCGTGCACGGTGACGACCGTCTGTCGGCCGGGGTCGCTGAAGCGGTCGTGCTTGACGAGCGGCGCGAGCACGCTCGGCGAGTGCACCATGCCGCGTCCGACGTTCCCGACGAGTCCGCCCTGCCAGGCGACCGAGAGCTCGCGACGGGGGAGCGCCAGGCGGTCGAGGTCACCGAGTCCGGGGAGCAGCATCCGGATGTGCGCGAGCTCGTCCTTGCCGACGGCGGACACGATGCCGGCGACGTCGCAGCCGTCCGGTGCGTTCTCGATGAGGTGCCGCGTGAGCTCTTCCGCGTACCGACCGATGCCGCCGGGGACGGGGGCGACGATCTGGTCCACGACGACGTGGAGTGTTGTCATGGGGTGCGCCTCCTCGTGGTGCTGTGGTGCGCACTGCGCGGTCGGAAAGCGACCATATCAGTCTGCGCGGGGAGGAACCGGGGCGCTCGATCGGGGTGTGGCGAGGGCGCTGCGTCGGCGGTGCCGGGCGGCGAGCGCGGCCCCGACACCGGCGAGCACGACGTCGCCGATGGTCATGAACACCCGGCTGATGACGGCCAGCGCGAAGGGTGCGGACCCGCCCGCCACGCTCCCGAGCAGCAGCACGAGGATGCCCTCGCGTGGGCCGAGGCCAGCGGGTGCGATGACCACGACGAAGCCGACGAGCCACGCGACCGCGTACGCGCCGACGGCCACCGGGAACAGGGTCGGCGAGTCGGCGCCGAAGGCCCGGAGCACGACGGTTGCCTGCACGCCGTAGGCCACCCACATGGCGAGCGACCAGACGAGCGACATGACCGTGCCGGACCAGGTCAGGGTGGTGTCCTGCGGCGGGCGACGCAGGACGCGGAACGCGAGGGCGATGAGCCGGCCGAGGACGGGCGGGGTGAGGCACACCAGGCCGACGACGATCACCGGGATGAGCCACCAGAACGTCTGGAACCCGGTCGACGACGACAGCAGCACGGCGATGATCCCGACGATCGCGGCCGTGACCATGCTGACGAGCATCGAGGCGAGGGCGGCGACCGCGCTGCCGGTGCGCTGCAGGCCGTGCGCCCGACCGAGCTCGGCCTGGGCCGCGATCGACCACACGCCACCGGGGATGTACTTGCCGAGCTGCCCGACGAAGAAGATCGACGACGCCGCGGCCACCCGGACCCGGTACCCGCTCGCGGCCATCATCGCGCGCCAGGACAGCATGTTCGCGACCAGGGCGACGATCGTGAAGACGACGCCGACGGTGACCGTCGTCGCGTCGAGGCGGGCGAAGTCGTGGACGATCTCGTCCCACTGCTTCGCGATGCTCCAGACGAGGAACGCGACGGCCACGACGGCGGCCACCCACTTCACCGCGGTCAGCACGCGAGCGCGTCGACCGGCCGTCGGCACCGCGCCCGTGGCGACGTCGGAGGAGGTGTCGAGCGGGTCGGGTGACCCTGCGGCCGAACCCGTAGGCTGTTGTGCGTCCATCGACCGACAACTCTAAGGGAGCGCGCTGGATGCGACCCGATCCGGATCTCCGTCCGACCCTCCTCGTCGCCGCGTCGACCTTCCCGGCCGAGGCCGGCGACGGGACGCCCGGCTTCGTGCTCGACCTCGCGACGGCCCTGTCCGACGAGTACCGCGTGGTCGTCGTCGCGCCGATGACCCGTGGCGCCGCCGCCGAGCAGCGCATCGGTGACGTCGAGGTGCGTCGGTACGCGTACTTCCCGTCCCGGTGGCGCGACCTCGCCGACGGTGCGATCGTCGACAACCTCCGGGCGAAGAAGTCCCGCTGGCTGCAGGTCCCGTTCTTCTTCGTCGCGATGGCCGCCGCGCTCCGCCGCGAACGCCGCCGCTCCCGGCCCGACGTCGCGCTGCTGCACTGGATCATCCCGCAGGGCGCCGTCGGCCAGCTCGTGCTCGGTGACCTGCCGCGCGTCGTGACCACGCTGGGCGGCGACCTGTACGCCCTGCGCAACCCGCTCCTCCAGGCCGTCAAGCGCTCCGTGATCCGCAGCGCCGCCTCGGTGACCTGCATGAGCACCGACATGGCGCGGGAGCTCGGCAAGCTCGGTGCCCGCGCCGACCAGGTGCACGTCGTCCCCATGGGCGTCGACCTCGAGCCGATCACCCGTGCGGTCGCCCGCGAGACCCGCGTGCCCGGCCGGGTGCTCTTCGTCGGCCGACTCGTCGAGAAGAAGGGCGCGATCGTCCTGCTCGACGCGCTCGACCGGACGGCCGAGCAGCCGACGGAGGTCGCGGTCGTCGGCGACGGCCCGCTCCGTCCCCAGCTCGAGGCCCGTGCCGGATCTGCCGTCACGTTCCTCGGTGCCCGCGGCAAGGAGGACCTCGCGTCCGAGTACGCCCGGGCACAGATCGCGCTCTACCCGTCCGTCCCCGCGGCGAACGGTGACCGCGACGGGCTGCCCGTCGCGCTCCTCGAAGCGATGTCCGCCGGGTGCGCGATCGTCGCGTCGGCCGTGCCCGGCATCGTCGACGTCATCGAGGACGGCGTGAACGGCCTGCTCGTCGAGCCGGGTGACCCCGCGGCGCTCGCTGCGGCGGTGGATCGCCTGCTCGCCGACCCTGAGCTGGCCGAGCGACTCGGCCGTGCCGCGGCCGAGACCGCGGCAGCCCACACCGTGGACGCTGTCGGCGACCGGTACCGCGAACTGCTGGCCGCCGCGCGCCGCTGACGCGCGTGCCGGCGGGTCAGGAGGCGCGGTGCGGGCTGGCACCGCGCCTCCTGGACCGCGTCAGGTCACCGCGAGAACGACGCGAGCTCCTGCTTGAGCTGCTGGTCGATGTACGGCTCGAGCGACTTCGCCCACGTCCCCGTGATGTGGCTCGTGTCGCGGTAGACGAGCACACCGCCGATGACGGCCGGGCAGGTGGTGTCCGTGCAGTAGTACTTCGTCAGGTCGACGACACCGCCCGTGCCGCCCGCCGCGGTGAACTCCGCCATCGCCTCGGCCGACGAGTCCGTCTGGGCGAGCGCCACCGACCGCGGGTTGTCGCACGAGCCGTCCGTGGGGCCGGTCATCCGGCTCACGCAGGCCACCACGTCGCGTCGGGGGACCGGGTTGTCGCGCACCGCGATCACGGGGAGTTCGTCACCCGCGGCCCGCTGCCATGCGTCGAGCAGGCCGGCGCGTGTCGCGTCGTCGCGCTGCGCACCCTCGGGGGCGTCGACCGGCATCTGGGTCGTCGAGTGCGCGACCACCAGGGCATCGGCATCGCGGTGCTCGGCGACGAACGCGATCGCCTGCCGCTTCCATCGGTCGCAGCCGCGGCCCGATGCGGGGCTCAGGGCCTGCTGGTGCGCGGTCGTCAGGTAGCACCCGCCGATGCCGGCGAGGTCGATGCGCCACCCGTTCCGCTCGGCGATGTCCCGGTACGCGCCGAGCAGGGTGTTGCTGTGCGAGTCGCCGATGACGAGCAGGTGCTTCGAGTACCCCGACGCCTTGCCGAGCACGCACGGGTCGAACCGGCCGCTCCAGCACTTGCGGAAGTTGGGGTCCGGCTCGTCGGGCGAGGGGTTCGGGTCGTCCTCCTTCGCGGCGGACGGAGCGGGTACGCGGACGTCGGCGAGGCGCGGGTCCACGCAGGGCTTCGCGGCGCTGATCTCCGCCGCCGCACCGAAGCACGGCGCGTCGCCGTCCTCGAGCTGCCTCGTGAAGGTCGCCGCCTGCACCTCCTGCACGTGCACCGCGGTCAGCGTCGACACACCGAGCGCGGCGACGACGACCGTGCACACGACGCCGAGGACCGCCACACGACGCGGGCGCAGCGACCGGACCCACCCGGAGAACCGGAGCGGCTCCTCGAACCAGACGGTCGTGACGGCCGCGAGGACGAGGGAGAGCGCGAGGACCGCGACCTTGCTCTTCCAGCCGAGCGGGTGGTCGAGCCAGATCGGCACGATGACGACGAGCGGCCAGTGCCACAGGTACAGCGAGTACGAGATGCGGCCGACGAAGGCGATCGGGCGGATCGCACCGAGCGTCTCGAGGAGCGTGCCCGCACCGAAGGTCACCACGAGCGCCGCACCGACGACCGGCAGGGCCGCGGCGATGCCGGGGAACGGCGTCGCCGGGGTGATCACCACGAGGGCGGCGAGGAGGGCGAGGGCGCCGAGGACCGCGGCGACCGACCGGACACGCCGGGCCACGGCCGTGCGCGGCGTCGGCAGCACGACGGTCGCGGCGAGCCCACCGAGGGCGAACTCCCACGCACGCGTGGCGGTCGAGAAGTACGCGACGCCCGGGTTGGTGGCCGTCTGGACGATGCACCACACCAGCGAGGCCGCCACGACCGTGCCGAGCAGGACGCGTGCCGTCGTGACTGGGGAGACCCGCTTCCGGACGACGAGGGCGAGCAGGAGCAGCAGCAGCGGCAGCGCGATGTAGAACTGCTCCTCGACCGAGAGCGACCAGAAGTGCTGGAAGGGCGAGGCCTGGTTGTCGGCGTCGAGGTAGTCGACCGAACTCGCCGCGAGTTCCCAGTTCTGGGCGTAGACCGTCGAGGCGATCAACTCGCGACCGTACTGCGACCACAGTGCGCTCGGGACGACCAGCAGCACCGCGGCGCCGGTCGCGAGGATCGTCAGGAACGCACCGGGCAGCAGGCGCTTCGCCCGGCGGGACCAGAACTGCCCGAGCCGGATCCGACCGGTGGAGCGCTGCTCGCGCAGGAGGTGGCCGGTGATCAGGTAGCCGGAGATGACGAAGAAGACGTCGACGCCGACGAACCCGCCGTGCAGCCGGTTCGGCCAGAGGTGGTAGACGACGACGGCGAGGACGGCGAAGGCGCGGAGACCCTGGATGTCCCAGCGTGTGGTGTCCCGGGCACGGTGTGCGGGACCGCGGAGATCCTCGGTTGCAGTGCTCACTGACGGCATCCTACGAGTTCCCGTGGGATCCTCGGAATCCGACGCGGCTTCTCGAACGCTCAGGCCCGGGCCGCGCGGAGGGCGTCGACCGTGTTGCGGACGCCCTGGCCGAAGTCGGTGAACTCCCGCGCGTCGACGCTCGGCAGGACACGCGAGGCGAACCGGAGGTCGAGCCCCTGGAACGTCGCGGACGGGTCGGCACCGTGCCGGACGTCGAGGGGCTCGCCGAACGCGTCCTCGACCGCGGCGACGACCTCGGAGATCGTGGCGCTGCGACCGGAGGCGAAGATCTTCGTGACGGTGGTGCTGGCGGTGTCACGCGCGCCGTCGGTGTCGCTCGCGCCGTCGGTGCGGCCGGTGGCAGCGTGGTCGGTGCCGCGCGCGCCGTCGGTGGCCGCGTGGTCGGGCGTCTCGACCGCGTCGATCGCGTCGAGCACCATCGCGGCGGCGTCGTCGATGTAGAGGTAGTCGCGCGTGGTCTCCGTCGGGACGTAGATCGACGACGGTCGGCCCTCGAGGTGCGCGAGCGCGAGCTGGGACACCAGCCCCTGCGCCTTGCCGAGGTTCGCCCCTGGCCCGTAGAGGTTCGAGAACCGTCCGACCACCAGTCGCGCCCCCGTCGACGCGGCCCAGGTCCGGAACCGTGCCTCTGCCGCGAGCTTCGCCCGGCCGTACGGTGCGAGCGGGGCCGTCTCGGAGTCCTCGTCGAACGGTGCCGGCGACGAACCGGCGTAGACCGCCCCGGCCGAGGACGCGAAGAAGAGCGTCCCGGGAGCGGCGTCGTCGCCCTCGACGGTCTCGAGGACCCGGGCGATGAGCTGCTGCTCGGCCTCGAAGACCTCGGCACCCGTCGCGACCACGCCCGTCCCGGCGCACCAGACGACCCGCCACCCGGCGTCCGGGGTGCGGACATCGCGGATCGCCTCGACGAGCGCCTCGACCGCGGCGTCCTGGTCGTCCCAGGGGACCGACGCCGCACGGACGTCCGCCCCCGGCGTGGCAGCGGCGGCACGACGGACCGCGCGGCCGAGGAACCCGCCGGAACCGACGACGAGCGTCGCGGGGGTCGACGAGACCGTCACGCTGTGAAGACCCCGGCGGCGGTCGCAGCGTGCAGCGCCTCGCGCCAGTCGCGCATCGGTGCCAGGCCAGCACGGGACCAGCCGTCGTGGCCGAGCACGCTGTAGGCCGGACGCGGCGCGGGCCGGACGAACGCGGCGCTGTCGGTCGGCAGGACCCGCTCCGGGTCGAGCCCGTTCTCGGCGAAGATCGCCTTCGTGAAGTCGTACCAGGAGCCCTGGCCCGAGTTCGTGCCGTGGTAGATCCCGGCCGGGGCGTCGGTGTCGACGAGCTCGACGATGCGTCGGGCGAGGTCACCGGTCCACGTCGGCTGCCCGACCTGGTCGGTCACGACGGACACCGTGTCGTGCGTCTGGGCGAGCCGGAGCATCGTCGCGGCGAAGTTCGGCCCGTGGGCACCGTAGATCCACGCGGTCCGCACGACGTACGACGAGTCCGGGGCGATCCGGAGCACGTGCGCCTCGCCCTCGGCCTTGGTGCGGCCGTACGCGTTCAGCGGGTCGGTCGGGGCGTCCTCGGCGTAGGGCGCGGTGCCGTTGCCGTCGAAGACGTAGTCGGTCGAGACCGTCACGAGCTTCGCGCCGTGCCGGACGGCCGCCTCGGCGAGGAGCGCCGGCCCCGTGGCGTTCACCGCGCGGGCGTCGGACTCGTGCGTCTCGGCGTCGTCGACCTTGGTGTACGCCGCGGAGTTGATGACGACGTCGTGGCCGGCGACGGCGGCGTCGACCGCGTCGGGGTCCGTGATGTCGAGGTCGGCGCGGCCGAGCGCGGTGACGTCACGACCCTGCAGCGCGAGCTGCAGGTCGCGACCGAGCATGCCGGCGGCGCCGGTGATGAGGGTGCGGGTCATCGTGACGTCCGGGCTCAGGCGAGCGCCGCGCGCTCCTTGAGGGGCTCCCACCAGGCGCGGTTGTCCCGGTACCACTGCACGACGTCGGCGAGGCCCTGCTCGAACGGCACCTGCGGCTCGTAGCCGAGCTCGGCCTGGATCTTCGAGATGTCGACCGAGTAGCGGAGGTCGTGGCCGAGGCGGTCGGCGACGCGGTCCACGTACGACCAGTCCTTGCCGGTGGCGTCGAGCAGCAGCTGGGTGAGCTCCTTGTTCGTGAGCTCGGTGCCGCCACCGATGTTGTAGATCTCGCCCGCGCGGCCCTTGGTGAGCACGAGGGCGATGCCACGGGTGTGGTCGTCGACGTGCAGCCAGTCGCGGATGTTGTTGCCCTCGCCGTAGAGCGGGACGTGCTCGTCGTCGATGAGGTTCGTGACGAACAGCGGGATGACCTTCTCGGGGAAGTGGTACGGCCCGTAGTTGTTCGAGCAGCGCGTGATCGAGAGGTTCAGCCCGTGCGTGCGGTGGTAGCTCCGCGCGAGCAGGTCGCTGCCGGCCTTCGAGGCGGAGTACGGCGAGTTCGGCTCGAGCGGACGTTCCTCGTCCCACGAGCCCTCGCTGATGGAGCCGTAGACCTCGTCGGTGGAGACGTGCACGAAGCGCTCGGTGCCGTGCCGGAGCGCGGCGTCGAGCAGGCGCTGGGTGCCCACGACGTTGGTCTCGACGAAGATGCCGGAGTCGCGGACCGAGCGGTCGACGTGGGACTCGGCTGCGAAGTGCACGATGGCGTCGATGCCGGGGACGACCTCGTCGAGCTTCGCGGCGTCGCGGATGTCGCCCTGCACGAAGGTGTAGCGCGGCGAGTCGGCGACCGGCGCGAGGTTGTCGAGGTTGCCCGAGTAGGTCAGGGCGTCGTAGACGACGACCTCGGCGCCCTCGAGTCCGGGGTACGCGTCCTGCAGGGTGCGACGGACGAAGTTCGAGCCGATGAAGCCGGCTCCGCCGGTGACGAGGATCTTCACGAGGTCAGGTTCCTTTTCGGAGTCGGTGACGGTGGATCGATGGACGAGTGTAGCGGGGCGGACCCGGACGCCGTGGTCCGCCGGGCCTCGACGAGCGCCCAGACGGCGGCGGCCACGGCCAGCAGCAGGACCACGGCGAAGCCGTAGCGGCCGGCCGAGGTGAGGTTGACGAGTCGGCCGAGCCCGGCGACGGTGACCTGCAGGTGCGTGTTCTCGTAGAAGCCGCGGTAGGCGACCGTCAGCCCGTAGAGCCCCACGATCGGGAACGTCCAGGTCAGGATGCGAGCGAGACGGGCCCGCTCCGGAGCGCTCGTGACGAGGTTCCGCCACGCCACCGCGCTCACCACGACGAGCGGCACCAGCCCGATGAACAGGTAGCGTCCCTGCGCTCCGGCGATGAGCTGCGTGTCGTCGTACGAGGCGAAGTTGTTCTGCAGCTGGATCACCAGGGTGATCGCGGGCAGCACGAGCATCACGATCGCGGTGGTCCGGTTCGCGGTGCGTCGGAACGCCCAGCCCACGATCACGGCCAGGGCGACGACGGTGAGCGAGTCGGTCAGGATCTGGCTCATCGGGTAGCGCAGCGCGCCGAACTGGCCCCAGAACGACGAGGTGAGGCGGTCCCACTCGACGTTCATGAACTCGCCGAAGTTCGCGCTGGTCTCACGACCCCACGGCTTGTCCTGCCGGACGGCGCTGACACCGTCGGGCTGCAGCGTGCCGAACAGGACGAGGTTGCGGATCCACCACCAGGACCCCAGCGCGGCGACGATCGCCCCCGCGACGGCGGTCCGGCCGATGCGTGCACCCCAGGACAGCGTGCCGTGGCCCGCGACCAGCAGGGCGACGGCGACGAAGGGCACCGTCGGCAGGCCGGTGCCCTTGACCGAGCAGACCGCCGCGACGGCGACACCGAGCCAGACGGCGATCCGCCACCGGTGGTCGCCCGTGAGCGCCCGGGCGGCGAGCCACGAGATCACGGCACCGAGCAGGATGACCGGTGCGTCGTTCGTGACGGAGGACCCGATCTGCGCCAGCTGCGGGACGGCGAACAGCGCGAGGGCGCCGACGACCGCGGTCCGGGGCGAGCGGGTGACGCGCCGCACTGTGGCCCAGGTGAGGGCGGGCAGGGGGAGCAGCAGCACGACGTCTATGAGGCGCAGGGCCATCACGCCGACGTCCCACCGCAGGTGGAAGAACCCGATGCCCTTGAGCACGAGCGCGCCGACGGCGTAGTAGGTCGGCGGGTGCTGGGTCATCTGGTTGACGAAGTCGTGGTTGCCCGGGTTCTCGGCGGTGAGCTGGGCGACCGTGTCGCGGTTCGCGGCGGCGACCGTCGTCGACTGCCCCTGTTCGACGTACGTCGTCGCGAGCAGGTCCATGTCGCCGGGTGCGGGCCACCCCTTGCCCAGTGCGAGCTGCTCGGCGGCGTCGAAGTGCGCCGCCTCGTCCGGGGCCGCGAACATCGGCGTCAGGAAGGCCCAGAGCGTGAGCAGCAGCGCGAACGCCGCGGTCAGTGCGACGACGGTGCGTCGTTCCCCCCGGGACACCGGCAGTGCGGCGGTGCCCTCAGTCGCCATAGCGCTGCAGCTTCTGCAGGTCGAGCTGTTCCTCGGCCAGCGTGCGGTTGAGCCTCGTGAGGTCGGCGACGACGCCGATCACGACGCTGAGGACCGCGGTGATGAGCAGGACCACCCCGAGGATGATCGACTGCAGGTGGTTGCCGCCGGTCTGCATCGCGAGGAGCACGAGGTAGCGCACGAGCGGCCAGAGGCCGAGCGCGCCGAGGATCGCCGCGACCCAGAGGAACAGTGCCATCGGGCGGTACATCAGGTACACGCGGGCGATCGCGGACCCGGACTGGAACATGTGCTGCCAGATGTTCTTGAACAGGCGGGACTCGCGGGTCTTCGGGTTCGTCGTGATCGGGATCGACGCGATCGCGAGGCGCTTGTACCCGGCCTGCACGATCGTCTCCATGCAGTAGCTGAAGCGGGTGACGATGTTGAGGCGGATGAGCGAGTACTTCGAGTACGCGCGGAACCCGCTCGCGGCGTCCGGCAGGTCGAGCCCGGCGGCGCGGGAGGCCACCCACGAGCCGAAGCGCTGCATGAGCTTCTTGAATCCCGAGAAGTGCTCGATGGTCCGGGTCTGCCGGTCGCCGATCACGATCTCGGCCTGCTTGCGGAGGATCGGCTGGACCAGCTCCGCGATGTGTGCCTGCGGGTACTGGTTGTCGCCGTCGGTGTTCACGACGATGTCGGCACCGTGGAGCAGCGCGTAGTCGACGCCGTCACGGAACGACCGGGCGAGGCCCATGTTCGTGGTGTGGTGCACGAAGTGCCGTACGCCGTGTTCCTTGGCGACCTCGACCGTGCGATCGGTGCTGCCGTCGTTGATGACCAGGATCTCGATCTCGTCGATGCCGTCGATCTGCTTCGGGATCGAGTCGATGACGCTGGCGAGGGTGTTCTCCTCGTTGAGGCAGGGGATCTGGACGAATAGCTTCACGGGCTCGCTGGGTCTCTTTTCGGGAGTCGGCAGTGCGCAGAACCATGACAGCCTATGCGAACTCGCGCCTTGCTAGGCTTCCCCGGTGCAGATCCGCGAACTGAAGATCCCCGGCGCGTGGGAGTTCACGCCCGTCCAGCACGGCGACGCACGAGGAGCGTTCCTCGAGTCGTACCGTGCCGACGTCCTCGAGGAGACGGTCGGTCACCCGCTCGACCTGCGGCAGGTGAACATGTCGATCTCGTCGGCGGGCGTCGCGCGGGGCATCCACTACGCCCTCGTCGCCCCGAGCCAGGCGAAGTACGTCACCGCGGTCCGCGGGGCGTTCATCGACTACATCGTCGACATCCGGGTCGGCTCGCCGACCTTCGGCCAGTGGGACTCGGTCCGCATCGACGACGTCGACCGCCGGGCCGTGTACCTGTCCGAGGGGCTCGGGCACGCGATCGTCGCGCTCGAGGACCGCTCCACGGTGAACTACCTCGTCAGCGCGCACTACGACCCCCAGCGCGAGAAGGGGATCACGATCCTCGACCCGACCGTGGGCCTCACCCTGCCGGACGGCATCGGCGAGCCGGTCCTCTCCGAGAAGGACACCAACGCGCCGACGCTCGAGCAGGCGGCCGAACAGGGCCTCCTGCCGACGTACGAGGAGTGCGTGGCCTACACCGAGTCCCTCCGAACGACGAAGTAACGAACGAAGGAAGACGATCCCGATGAAGGGCATCATCCTCGCCGGGGGTTCCGGCACCCGCCTCTGGCCGATCACGAAGGGCATCAGCAAGCAGCTGATGCCGATCTACGACAAGCCGATGGTCTACTACCCGCTGTCGACGCTGATGATGGCGGGCATCCGCGAGGTCCTCGTCATCACGACGCCGGAGTACAACGACCAGTTCCGGGCGCTGCTCGGCGACGGCTCGGCGCTCGGCATGGACATCCAGTACGCCGTGCAGCCGAGCCCGGACGGCCTCGCGCAGGCGTTCGTCATCGGCGAGGACTTCATCGGCGACGACAGCGTCGCGCTGGTCCTCGGCGACAACATCTTCCACGGCACGGGCCTCGGCACGAACCTCCGCAAGAACACCGAGGTCGAGGGTGCGACGATCTTCGCGTACCACGTCGCCGACCCGAAGGCGTACGGCGTCGTCGAGTTCGACGACAACTTCACCGCCGTCTCCATCGAGGAGAAGCCGACCGAGCCGAAGTCGAACTACGCCGTCCCCGGTCTGTACTTCTACGACAACAAGGTCATCGAGATCGCGAAGACGATCGAGCCGAGCGCCCGCGGGGAGCTCGAGATCTCGACCGTCAACGAGCGCTACCTCGAGGCCGGCGAGCTCGGTGTCCAGGTCCTCGACCGCGGCACCGCCTGGCTCGACACCGGCACGTTCGAGTCGATGATGCAGGCGTCCGAGTACGTCAAGGTCATCGAGGACCGCCAGGGCTTCAAGATCGGCTGCATCGAGGAGATCGCCTGGCGCAACGGCTGGATCGACGACGCGCAGCTCGCCGAGCTCGCCGCCCCGCTCGTCAAGGGCGGCTACGGCGTCTACCTCCAGCGGCTCCTCTCCGCCTGATCGCCCCGTGGCGATCTTCGGCCGGCGCCGCCGTCGGGAAGCGACGCCCTCCGGTCCCGATGCGGTCCAGGAGGCGCGACACGCGTCCGTGACGGCGGCCTCGCCCGTCCGCGTGGCCGGCTCCGACGTCCCGCTGCCGCAGCTGGACGTGCCGGTGACGGTGGTCGTCACGACCCGCTCGGACCGGCACGCCGATGTCGCACGACTCGTCGACGTCGCCCGTGCCGCGTTCGGGCGGACGGTCGACGTCCGGGCCGTCAGCTACGTGGCCGACGCCTCGCCCGAGAACGCGTTCGACGGGGCGCTGCCGTGGGTCCGGACGGACGCCGTCGACGGGATCGGCTCGGCGGTCAACGCCGGGGTCGCCGCCGGCGTCGGCCGGGTGCTCGTGGTCGTGGACACCTCGGTCGTGATCGACGCCGACGCGCTGAGACTGCTCGCGCACGACGTGGGGCGTCCCACCCAGGCCGTCGTCCGGACGGTCGACGGCGAGGCGCGCACCGGAGCCCGGCTCGTGCGCCCCGGAGCGCTGCCGTGGTCGGACGACCGTCCCGCGCCCGAGGACGACCTGGTGTTCGGGGCGGACCAACCGGTGATCGCGATGCCGCAGTGGGCCGTGGTGGCCGCACCGTGCCTCCCGGACGAACGCACCGCCCTCACGGCGTGGACCGCCGACGCGGCCGCGGCTGCCCACACGGCCGTGCGTGTCCGCGACGTCGGTCCGGTGGTCCGGACGGTCGAGCCGGGCCGCACCGTCGACGCCGGCGTGGTGGACGTCGTCGCATCCTGGCGTGACCGATCGCGGACGCCGGTCGGGGGTCTCGGTGCCGGTGTCGTCGCCGGCCCGCCGCTGCCGCCGTGGGGTGCCCGGCCCGTGACGCCCGCCCGCCGCTCCAGCCGGCCCGCTGCCGATCCGCTCGCCTGGTCGATCAAGATCGCCGCACCGGCAGGACCCGACGGTGACGGCTGGGGCGACGTGCACTTCGCCGCCGAGCTGGCCGCCGCCCTCGAGCGACTCGGGCAGCACGTGCGGGTCGACCGCCGCGACGCGCACGTGCGGGACGACGACGGAACGGACGACGTCACCCTCGTCGTGCGGGGACTCGACCGGGTGCCGCCGAACCCGGCGTCGGTGAGCCTCCTGTGGGTGATCAGCCACCCGGACGACGTCGCGGACACCGAGCTGCGGTCGTTCGACCGGTCGTTCGCCGCCGGTCCGGCGTGGGCCGCCGACGCTGCCGCGCGCTCGGGCGTGCCGGTCGAGACCCTGCTCCAGGCGACCGACCCGGCGGTCTTCCGTCCGGACGTGTCCGCCGGGCTCGATGCCGGCCGGGTCGTCTTCGTCGGGTCGACCCGCGGTACCGCGCGCCCGGTCGTCCGGGACGCGGTCGACCTCGGCGCCGATCTGCGCGTGCACGGCCCCGGGTGGGAGGGCGTCGTCCCGCCGGAGCTCCGCGGCGAGCCGGCGCTGTCCCGGTCCGAGGTCGCGGGTGCCTACGCGTCCGCCCGTGTCGTGCTGAACGACCACTGGCCGGACATGGCGGCCGGCGGGTTCGTGTCGAACCGGGTGTTCGACGTACTGGCGTCCGGGGGAGTCGTCGTGACGGACCCGGTGGTCGGGCTCGGTGACGTGCTCGACGTCCCGACGCTGGCGGTGGCGCGGTCGCGGGAGGACCTGGCGGACCTGCTCGACCCGGCGCACCCGTGGCCGTCGGCCGCCGAGCGCGCCGAGGTCGCCGCGCACGTCGCCGCTGAGCACTCGTTCGACGCCCGTGCCCGCGTGCTGCTCGCCGCCGCGCGCGCGGAGCGCACCCGCTTCCGCCGCTGAGCGCGTCGCGCCCGCACTGCACCCGCCGCGGCGTCGAACCACCTTTGCGACGTCGAACCAGGCCGCGTGCCCGGTTCCACGTCGGAACCCTGGTTCGACGCGGGCACGGCTGCGCCGCCGCACAACCAAAGCCGCGCCGAACCGCGGGGATGCGCGGCGCGAAGTGGTTTTGGTTGTGCGCCGCGCCGCGCCGCGTCGCGCCGCGCCGCCTGCGCGCGCGTGGAGCTGCGCGGGCGCTACTTGCGCGTGACCCAGCGAGCTCGGACCGACAGCCCGGCGCGCAGCACGAGCCGCAGCGGCCACAGCCACCACGCCCGGTACTTGCGGGACAGGAACCGGTAGGCGCTCCGGTGGTGCTCGACCTCCATGCGGCGCCGGTTCGACGACGTCGAGTGGGCCCCGGTGTGCGTCACCACGGCGGTCGGCACGTACACGTTCGCCCGACCGGCGAGCCCCACGCGCTGCCCGAGGTCGACGTCCTCGAAGTACATGAAGTACGACTCGTCGAAGCCGCCGAGCTCGCGGAACAGCGACGTCCGGATGAGGAAGCAGGCGCCGGAGAGCCAGCCGGCTTCGCGCTCGACGACCTCGGTGGTCGACCAGTAGCGCTGGCTCCACGGGTTCGCCGGCCAGAACCGCGAGAACGCCGCGTGACCGAGTCCGGTGCGGAGCGAGGGCAGCTGCCGTGCCGAGGGGTAGGTGTCACCGTGCTCGTCGAGGATCCGCGGACCGAACGACCCGCCGGTCGGGAGCCGGTCGGCCGCGGCCACGAGTTCATCGATGGAACCGGGTGCGAGGACCACGTCGGGGTTCGTGACGAGCAGGAACTCCGGCCGGACGTCCGGCAGGACGTCGTCGAGGGCGCCGAGCGCGGCGTCGATCCCACCGCCGTAGCCGCGGTTCCCGCCGGAGGACACCACGACGGCGCCGTACGACTCGCCGATCGCCCGGAGCGCCTCGAGGTCCGTCGAGCCGTTGTCGGCGATGACGACCGCGACCGGGGACGTCGACGCCGCCTCGATGCTCGCGAGGAACGGCCGGATCGTCTCACCCGTGTTGTACGTGACGGTGAGCACCGCGACCCGGGTCATCGCACACCCCCGGCGACGGCCCGGTAGGCGTCGGTGTGCACGGCCGCGGTGGCGTCCCAGGTGAAGTCCTCGGCCCGCCGGAGCGCAGCGGCACGGTGCGACGCGACGCGCGCCGGATCGTCGAGCAGCTCGGCGATGGCGGCCGCCAGCGCCGGGGCGTCGGGTTCGCTGTACACGGCGGCGTCGCCCCCGACCTCGGGCAGCGACAGGCGTCTGGTCGTGAGCACGCACGCGCCCGTGGCCATCGCCTCGACGACCGGCAGACCGAAGCCCTCGCCGAGAGACGGGTAGACGACGAACTCCGCGCCGCCGAGGAAGCCCGAGAGGTCCTCGAGGGGCAGGTACCCGGCCTCGACCACGTGGTCGGCGTCCTGCAGCGCGTCGAGGCGTTCGATCGCGGCCTCGTCCCAGCCGCGGGCGCCGGAGAGCACCAGCCAGGGCGTGTCCGATCCGGTGACCGCCCGGGCGTCGCGGACCGAGGCGTACGCGTCGAGCAGGGCGGTGACGTTCTTGCGCGGCTCGATCGTGCCGAGGAAGGCGATCCAGGCGGCGTCGTCGGGGAGCGTCGCGGCGATCCGGGCGTCCTCGACCGCGGCGGTGGACGGTTCGTGGAAGACGGTGCGGTCCACACCGAGCGGGGCGACCCGGACGTCCGCACGGATGCCCGGGACGACGCGTCGTGCCTCGGTCGCGGTGGCGGCACTCGGCACGACGACGACCGGACGGGTCCGGAGCGAGCGGCGGCTCCACCAGGTGAAGAACGTGCGCTTCAGACGGGAGTGCCACTCGGGGTTCGAGAAGAACGTGGCGTCGTGCAGCGTGACGACGGAGCCCCGCCGCCAGGCGAACGGGAACGTGTAGTGCGGGGAGTGCAGCACCGTGGCGCCGATCCGCCGACCGAGTGCCGGCAGCCCGGTCTGCTCCCAGAGGAACCGCAGCGGCACGGACTCGGTCCACGCCGGCGCGGTGTGCAGGGTCGCGTGCGGTGCGACGGCGCGGAAGTGGGCGGCGTGCACGGGCCGGACGACGAGGTGCACGTCGAGTGTCGGGTCGGTCAGGTGCGACACGACCCCTTCGACGTAGCGTCCGACACCGCCGAGGTTGCGCGGTACCGCGGTCCCGTCGATGAGGACGGTGAGCTGCGGCACGCGTGGTTCCTTCCGGCCGGGGACGCCGCGGCCGGGACCGTCGACGGGGGAGCCTCCAGGATAGCCCGCCCCGCTCATGCGGTCGGGTCCACGGCGCTCCGCGGGACGGACGCGACCCGCGTCTCGCGGCGGCGGCGCGCGAGGTGCGCGGGGAGGTGCCCGACCACGTCGGCCAGCGCTGCCAGGACGAGCCGCGCCTCCCGTCTGCTGCGGCTGGACCGCAGACCCACCAGCCCGCGCGCTGCGGTCCGGACCGCAGCGCGCACCACGGTCGGCCACGGCGCGTGCCACAGGGCGACGACGAGGCGGTTGCGGGCGTTGCGGAACACGAACAGGTCGCTCTGCACGCCGGACGACGCCGAGTGGTCGTGCTCGACGACGGCGTCGGCCGCGTACTCCACGCGCCACCCGCGGCGTCGGAGCCGCCAGGCGAGCTCGGTGTCCTCGTAGTACATGAAGAGCGACTCGTCGAGGAGGCCCACGTCCTCGAGGGCCGCGACGCGCAGGGCGGCGGCACCGCCCGAGAAGCCGAACACGTCGCGCTCGGCCGGGTGGTCGGCGGGCGCGAACCAGTCGCGGTCGGCTCCGTTGCCGTCGCGGTCGACCCGGACGCCGGTCGAGTTGAGGCGGACCTCGCCGTCCGGGTCGGGGACCCAGGTGCGGCCGTCGTGGTCGCGGAGCGCGCGTCCGGCGGGTGGTGCGGCGTGGGCCGGGAGGCGCGACCAGCGCCCGGCGAGCACGATGCGGCCCGTCACGGCCGCCACGGCCGCAGGGGCGGCGTCGAGGTGGTCGCGGAGGGCCGCGACGAAGCCGGGAGCGGGGTCGGCGTCGTTGTTGAGCAGCACGACGACGTCGGCGTCCGCATGCCGGATGCCCGCGTTCGCCCCGGCGGCGAACCCGCCGTTGGTGGCACGGACGATCACCGTCGCCTCCGGCAGGTCGCGGCGGAGCACGGCGACGGAGTCGTCCGTCGACCCGTTGTCGACCACGACGACCTGGTCGGCCGCGCCGTCGTCGAGCACGGCGCGGACGGCGCGGGTCGTGAGGTCGGCACGGTTCCAGTTGACGACGACGACCGCGGTGCGGGAGGCGCCGTCGTGCAGGGTCAGTCGAGCTCCTCGATGGAGGGCTTGGCGTAGACGCTGCCGACGGCGTCGCCGAACGACGGGACCTCGAACGAGTCGCACTCCGGCAGGTCGTGCAGGTGCCGGCCGGCGGAGTCCATCATCGACACGTTGATGAAGTACTTGCCGGTGCCGAAGTTCGTGTCCGTGATCCGGAGGCGGAGCTTCCGGCGCCCGTGCAGCGGTTCGAGGTGCACGCCCATGATGCCGGTGGTCGTGCCGTAGACGACCTGTCCGGCGGTGTTGTTGATCTGGACGGCGGCCTCCCAGTCGGTGACGCCGTCGAGGTGCTCGAACTCCATGTCCACGACCAGGTCGTCGCCCGGCGTGACGGGGGCGCGGTGCTGCTTGCCGTCGGCGTGCACGGTCGCGCCGAGCACGGTGCCGCGGCCCACGGCGACGTCGGCGCTGAGCTCGCCGGAGCGGCGCTCCTCGAGCACGTCGCGGAACTTGCTGACCGCCTGGACGGCGTCCCCGTCGTGCAGGACCTTGCCCTTGTTGAGCAGCACGACCCGGTCGCACATCTCCTGCACCTGGCTGAGCGAGTGCGTGACGATGATGATCGTCTTGCCCTGCTCCTGGAACGACCGGATGCGGTCGAGGCACTTGCGCTGGAACGCCTCGTCGCCCACCGCCAGGACCTCGTCGACGAGCAGGACGTCGGGGTCGGTGTGCACGGCGACCGCGAAGGCGAGTCGCACGTACATGCCGGAGCTGTAGAACTTCACCTGGGTGTCGATGAAGTCGCCGATGCCGGAGAAGGCGAGGATGTCGTCGAACCGTTCCTCGGTCTCCTTGCGGCTCAGGCCGAGCAGCGCCGCGTTGAGGTAGACGTTCTCGCGACCGGACAGGTCCGGGTGGAACCCGGCGCCGAGTTCGAGCAGGGCCGCCAGGCGCCCGCGGCGCGAGACGGTGCCGGACGTCGGCTGGATGATCCCGCCGATCGCCTTGAGCAGCGTCGACTTGCCCGAGCCGTTCTGGCCGATGAGCCCGACGGTCGTGCCCGCCTGGATCGAGACGGTGACGTCGTCGAGCGCCCAGAAGTCCTGGCGGTGCTTCCGGCCGGCGCGGCCGAGCGTGACGATCCGCTCGCGGATGGTGTTGTCCTTGCGGACGGTGAAGCGCTTGCGGACGTGGTCGATGACGATGACGTCGGGGCGCTCGTCGCCGTCCTGCTGCGTGGTGGGCGCGACGGGGGTGCTGATGGCCATGGTCTAGAGCTCCTGCGCGAAGTTGCCCTGCAGGCGGGAGAAGACCCGCTGCGCGCCGATGAGGCAGAACAGGCCGATGACGAACGCGATGCCGAGTCGGAGCATGAGGTGGTCCGGGTAGACGACCTTCGCGGGGTCGTGCAGCCAGATGGCGTTCTGCATGCCGAGCACGGACAGGGTCAGCGGGTTGTTCGTGTAGACGGTCAGGATCCACTGGACCTGCAGCTCCTTGAGGACCATCGAGTACGAGTACACGATGGGCGATCCCCAGAGGAGCACCATCAGGCCGACGTCGATGACGAACTGCACGTCCCGCAGGTACACGTTGAGCGCCGACAGGACGAGCCCGATGGCGGCGCCGTAGACGACGATGACGGCGAGCGACGGCACCAGGTAGACCAGGCCCTCGTGCAACGGGAACGCGCCGAGCACGAGCGTCGCCACGATCAGGATGACGAACTGGATGGCGTAGTTGACCAGGGCGGCGCCGACGCTCGCGAGCGGGAAGACCTCGCGCGGGACGTAGACCTTCTTGATGAGGCCGCTGTTGCCGACGATCGAGCCGGTCGACCCGGCGACGATCTCGCTGAAGAGCGTGTACGCCCCGAGGCCGGTGAAGACGTAGATCGCGAAGTTGTCGATGCCGTGCGCGGCGCCGAGCACCTTGCCGATCACGAAGTAGTAGATGAGGAGCTGGGTCAGCGGCCGGACGAGCGTCCAGACGAACCCGAGCGCCGAGTCCTTGTACCGCGCCTTGAGGTCGCGGCGCACGAGCATGCCGAGCATCTCGCGCTGCCGGAACACGTCACGCAGTTCGCGCCAGGTTCCTCGGATGGCACTCGTCGGAGCGCCGACCACGACCAGGGGCTCCTTCGCGAGCGCGGCCATGCGGGCTTGATCGACCATGTGTCTCTTCGTTCGTGGGGGCAGGACCGGAACAGCATACTCACCGCATCACCCAGGACGCCGGTGCGTCCGGCGGATCGAACGACACCTGTCGTCCGCCCCCGTGCGGGGGTGAAAGTGCGCGGATTTAACCCTCAACCTTCACTTTCGGGTTACCGTTGACGCAACCCGGACCCTTGTCAACATCCACAGGACGGCCCGTCAGCATGCACTTCGCATCACGGCCGATCGCTGCGATCGCGGTGCTCGGTGCTCTCAGTCTCCTCTCGGCGGGTTGTTCCGCCGGGAGCGACGACGATCCGACCGCGTCTCCCACGCGCTCGGCGAGTGCCACCGCCACCGCCACGGCGACCGACTCACCCACCGCCTCGTCGACCCCGTCGCCGAGCACTCCCGACGACACGGACGACAGCCCGTCGGCGTTCCCCGGCACCGGCCAGACCACGGAGCCCGACGACGACCCGTCCGAGTTCCCCGCCACGGCGCTCGTCACGTACGCCGGCTGGGACACCGGCAGCCGGACGCTCCAGGCGGGCGGCCTCGTCTCGGGCACGACGAACACGTCCGGCACGTGCACGTTCACCGCGACCAAGGGCGGTGTCAGCCGGACCCTGACGAGCACCGCAGAGGCCAGTGCGTCCTCCGTCAACTGCGCGCAGGTGTCCTTCCCCGCGGCCCAGGTGTCGAGCGGCACCTGGTCGATCACCCTCGACTACCGGGTCGGCTCGCAGTCGACCACGTCCGACCCGATGACGGCGGAGGTGCCGTGATGCGATCCATCCGAACCGACGGGCGACGACGCCCGCTGCGGTCGTCCCTCGCCCTCGTGGCCGCGCTCGCCGTGGCGGTGAGCGGGTTGACGTTCGGCACGGTGCTGTCCGAGCAGACCACGACGGAGTCCGCCTCGGCCGCGACCGCCGCGTCGTTCGACCCGGGCAACATCATCAGCGACGTGAACTTCTACAACGGGTCCGCGATGAGCGCGTCGTCCGTGCAGTCGTTCCTCAACAGCGTCGCGCCGAACTGCCGGCAGGCGTCCGGCGGTCCGAAGTGTCTCAAGGACTTCACCCAGAACGTCAGTGCCATCAAGGCCGTCTCTGGCCGGTGCTCGGCGATCAGCGGCGGCGTGAAGTCGGCGGCGACGATCATCGCGCAGGTCGGTGCCGCGTGCGGCATCAGCCAGAAGGCGCTGCTCGTGCTCCTGCAGAAGGAGCAGGGCATCGTGGCCGCGAACACTCCGACGAACTGGATGTACCAGCACGCCACGGGCTTCGCCTGCCCGGACACCGCACCGTGCGACCCCGCGTACCGGGGTTTCGCTCAGCAGGTGTACGCCGCCGGACTCCAGTTCAAGCGGTACCAGGCGTCGCCGACGTCGTGGGCCTACCAGGCCGGCCGCAACAACAACATCTTGTACAACCCGGACCCCAAGCTGAAGTGCGGAAGCAAGACGGTCTACATCAAGAACCAGGCGACCGCCGGGCTGTACATCTACACGCCGTACACCCCGAACGCGGCCGCGATGGCGAACCTCTACGGCACCGGTGACCGCTGCTCGGCCTACGGCAACCGGAACTTCTGGCGGATGTACACCGACTGGTTCGGCTCGCCCACCGGCAACTCCTCACCCGCCGGCAGCGTCGACTCCGTGACGACCGGCTACCGCCAGGTCACCGTTAGCGGCTGGGCGTACGACCCCGACGTCGCCACGAAGCCGATCCGCGTCGCGTTCTACGTCGACGGCGTCGGCAAGCGGACGATCGACGCGAACGCGAACCGCTCGGACCTCGCCAGCCGGCTCGGCGCGGGGAACACCGCGCACGGGTACTCGACTACCCTCACCGGCATCGGCGGCGGCAGCCACAACGTCTGCGTGTTCGGCATCAACCAGGGCCAGGGCGCGAACGCGCTGCTCGGGTGCCAGCAGGTGACCGTCCGGACGGGCGCGCCGTTCGGCAAGCTCGACCAGGCCACGCTCGCCGCGGACAAGCTCTCGGTGCGCGGCTGGGCGATCGACCCGGACACGACGTCCTCGGTCGCCGTGCAGCTCCGCGTGGACAACGTCGTGAAGAAGTCCTGGACGGCCAGCGCCTCGCGCACCGACGTTGAGAAGACCTACCCCGGCTGGGGCTCGGCGCACGGCTACTCCGCGACGATCGGCGGCATCGGCGCCGGGAAGCACACGATCAGCACGTGGGCGAAGGACTCGGCGACGGGCAAGTGGACCCAGCTCGGGTCGAAGTCCGTGACGAAGGCCAGCGGTTCGCCGTGGATCATCATCGACGAGGCGTCGTCCACGGTGCCGGGCAAGCTGAAGATCCGCGGCTGGACGGCCGACCCGGACACGATCGCGCCGCTGCGCGTCCACCTGTACCTGGACGGCAAGCCGCTGACCTCGTTCACGGCCGACCAGACCAAGGCCGGACTCGACAAGGCGCTCCCCGGCTACGGTGACGACCACGCGATCCTGTTCACCCGCAGCAGCGTCCCGGCGGGCAAGCACCAGCTCTGCATCATCGCGATCAACGTCGGCCCCGGCGGCAACAGCAACGTCTGCACGACGTTCCAGACGCCGACCGGTCCGCCGAAGGTGAGGATCGAGTCCGGTTCGTCGCCGACCCTCGGCTCGCTGCGCGTCAGCGGGTACGCCGTCGACCCCGACACCGTCCAGCCGATCGGCGTGACGTACACGGTGGACGGCAAGAAGGTCCAGACGGGCACGGCCGACCAGGTGCGCGACACCGCGGCGAAGGCGTTCCCGGGGTACTACTCGAAGCACGGCTTCCAGGCGACGCTGACCGGCATCGGCCCGGGCAAGCACACCGTCTGCGTCGTCGGGACCAACGTCGGCGGCGGCTCGAACGCGAACGCGTGCAGCACCGTGGCGATGACCTCGGGCAACCCGGTCCTGCTGCTCGACGAGGTCTCGTCGCCCGGCACCGGCCAGGTCAAGGTGCGCGGCTGGGCCATCGACCCGGACACCGCGTCGCCGATCCAGGTGCACGTGTACCTGAACGGGCGCGGCGCTCAGTCGATCACCGCGAACCAGGCGAAGGCCTCGCTCGCGACCGTCTACGGCGGGTACGGGGCGAACCACGCGTTCTCGACGACGCTGACGGGACGAGCATCCGGTAGCACGCAGGTGTGCGTCTACGCCCGGAACACCGGCGCCGGGTCGGACACGACGCTCTGCCGGACGCTCACCGTCAAGTAGGCGGGCTGGCGGTCGGGAAGACCGCGACGCGGAAGACGGGAGGCGCCCCACCAGCTGGTGGGGCGCCTCCCGTCTCGTGCGTGGCCGGGTCCGGTGCGCGCGCTGCACAGCCGTGCACGGTGCTCAGCCGCGCGTCGCGCTGGCGTGGGCGGTGCTCAGCCGCGCGTCGCGCTGGCGTGGGCGGTGCTCAGCCGGGCATCGCGGAGGCGTGGGCGCTGCTCAGCCGCGCCTCGCGGGGGTGTCCGTCGTGCTCAGCCGTGGTCGCGTCCGCGCACGACGCGCGCGAGGCCGCCGAAGCGGTGCAGCAGGCGGTACTCCGCCGACCGGGTGAGCGCGTCGTACTCGCGCGCGATCGCGTCGCGCTCCGCTTCGGCCCGTCGACGGGCGGCGTCGAACGACGCGACGGCCTCCTCGGCGACGACGAGCCGCTCGTTGATGTCGCGGACGCCCTGCAGGTGCACGTCGCGCTCCTGCTCGGCGACCCGAAGGACCTCGCGCTCGTTCGTCGCCCACCGCAGGAAGGGCGACCGGCTGCCGGTCCGGGAGCGGGCGTGCGCGATCGCGGCCTCGAGGACCGGGCGCACCTGCTCCGCACGGGCCGTGAACGAGTGGCGCGCCAGGACGACACGACGCAGCCGCTCGACGAGCGCCGTCCGCTCGTCGTCCGGCATCGCGAGCGCCCGCTCGAGCGATGCGGCGTCGTCGAAGACCGGCACGTCGGCGAGACCGAGCTCCTCGAGCCCGAGCGCGCAGTCCGTGACGGGCAGGGCGCCGGCCGCGAGCGACTCGTACAGGCGGGAGTTCAGCGTGCCGTACTCGGCCGCCGGCGCGATGACGTCGTCGACGACGAAGGCCGCCGACCGGTACACCTCGGGGAGGGCGAAGTAGGGGACCATCGGCCGCAGCTCGACGCCGGGCGAGGGCTCGACGTGCTCGGCGTTCGCGGCGAACCAGACGATCGGCTCGGCCGGACGGACCTCGTCGAGGACGTCCTGCACGTGGCGTCGGACACCCCAGAAGTTGACGGTCGCCACCGCACGGTCGCTCCGCGGGGCGTCGGGGTCGGTCGTGAAGAGGTCGGTGTCGACACCGATCGGCACGACCTCGACCGGGCCGTCGTACTGCTCGGCGATCGCGTCGCGGGCGGCGGACGACGAGGTCCAGACCGCCTCGAACTCGTCGAGGTACGGCAACGCCGCCCACTTCGCCGTCCAGTTGCGCACCCACGCCACGAGGGCGGTGGTCGGCGGCACCCGGCCGGGCACGAAGGACTCGATCATGACGACCACGACGGCGGTGTCCTCCGGCACGGGGTCCGCCCAGCGGGTCATCGGCCACATCGAGACGCCCCACCCGGCGTCCCGGAGTGCCCGGGCGAGCCCGAGCGCGACGTAGAGGTCGCCCTTGCCCTCGGTCGTGTCGTCCGTCGAGACCGCGAACCGCACGGTCCCGCGAGGTCCCTCGGCGTGCTGACCGGCGGCGATCGCCGCGTAGTCCTCCGCCAGGGGGGAGGACGTGGGAGCGGTCGGGATGCTGGTCGCGGTCACCGAGCCATTCTGCACGAATCGGCAGTGATCACAGGGGAGCGCGGGCGCGCGCCTTGTAGGGTGTCATCGGCCGACGGCACCCCGCGGCCGACCCGTCGATCCGCGCCTGGCGCGCGGCAGCTGCTGGAGGAACCGCGTGACAGAGCGCAAGCCGGGAGTCGTGTCCGTCATCCTCGTGAACTACAAGGGCACGGACGACACCCTGACGAGCATCGCGGAGCTCCGCAAGCAGGACTGGCCGCAGGACCGCCTCGAGGTCATCGTCGTCGAGAACGGCTCCGGTCCGGCACACCTCGGCCGGCTCAAGGCGTCCGAGCTCGACTTCACGCTGGTCGACGCGGGGGCGAACCTCGGCTTCACCGGTGGCTGCAACCTCGGCGTCGAGAAGTCCTCCGGCGAGATCGTGGCGTTCCTCAACAACGACGCACGTCCCGACACGGGCTGGGTGCGCGAGGCGATGGCGACGTTCGCCTCCGGCGCGGACATCGGCGCCGTGGCGTCGAAGGTCCTCGACTGGGAAGGCGTCAACGTCGACTTCACCGAGGCCGCGATGACCTGGTACGGCATGGGCTACAAGCCGTTCGCGGGCTCGCCGGACACCGGGCGCTGGGAGTCCGAGACGGACGTGCTGTTCGGCACCGGCGCGGCGATGTTCATCCGCGCGGAGCTCTTCGAGCAGCTCGACGGCTTCGACGACCGCTACTTCATGTTCTACGAGGACGTCGACCTCGGCTGGCGGCTCAACCTGCTCGGCTGGCGCTTCCGCTACCAGCCGAAGTCCGTCGCGTTCCACAAGCACCACGCGTCGATGAACAAGTTCGGCGACTTCCGCGAGACGTACCTGCTCGAGCGGAACGCCCTCTTCACGCTCTACAAGAACCTCGGCGACGAGCAGCTCGCAGCGGCCCTGCCGGGGTCGCTCGCGCTCGTCGTCCGCCGCGCCGTCGGTCGGGGCGAACTCGACTCGACCGAGCTCGACCTCCGCAACCCCGGCGACGACAGCGTCCCGACGATCCCGGTGCCGAAGACCGCGATGGCGGGGATCTACGGCGTCGACCAGTTCGTCGAGCAGCTGCCGTCGATGACCGAGTCGCGCCGCGCGATCCAGGCGACCCGCGTCCGCAGCGACCGCGAGCTGCTGCGCCTGTTCGGCAACCGCGACGAGCCGGCGTACCCGATCGAGAACTACCTCGCCGGCTACGACAAGATCGTGCACTCCCTCGGTGTGCTGGACGTCGGCACCCGCCGCCGTGTGCTCATCATCACCGGTGACTCCATCGGCGAGAAGATGGCCGGTCCGGCGATCCGCGCGACGCAGATGGCGAAGCAGCTCGCCGGCGAGCACGACGTCCGCGTCATCAGCCTCACGCGCTCGTCGCAGATCGACCCCTCGTACGAGGTCGTCACGGTGCCGCACCGGCACCCGCGGCAGATGGTCGAGCACGAGGCCTGGGCCGACGTCATCATCGTGCAGGGCCACGCGCTCCGCCTGTTCCCGGTGCTCGAGTCGACGAGCAAGATCCTCGTGGTCGACGTCTACGACCCGCTGCACCTCGAGCAGCTCGAACAGGGCCGCAGCGACGACGTCGACCAGTGGAACCGTCAGATCCTCGACGCCTCGGACACCCTGAACCACCAGCTCGAACTCGGCGACTACTTCATCTGCGCCTCCGAGCGCCAGCGCATGTTCTGGCTCGGGCAGCTCGCCGGCTCCGGCCGTGTGAACGCCCGCACCTACTCGCGCGACCCCGACCTGCGCTCGCTCATCGGCGTCGTGCCGTTCGGGCTGTCGTCGACCCCGCCGGTCCACGATCAGCAGCGGGTCAAGGGCGTCGTCCCCGGCATCGGCAAGAACGACAAGCTCGTCGTCTGGGGCGGCGGCATCTACGACTGGTTCGACCCGATCACGCTCGTCCGCGCGATCGGCCGGCTCGCCGCGAAGAAGCCGAGCGTGAAGCTCTTCTTCATGGGCGTGCAGCACCCGAACCCCGACGTGCCCGAGATGGACATCGTCGCCAAGGTCCGCGCCGAGGCCGACGCGCTCGGCCTGACCGGCAAGAACGTGTTCTTCAACGACGCGTGGATCCCGTACGAGGAGCGCGGCGCGTACCTGCTCGAGGCCGACGCCGGCGTCTCGACGCACTACGAGCACCTCGAGACCACGTTCTCGTTCCGCACGCGCATCCTCGACTACCTCTGGGCGCGCCTGCCGATCGTGACGACCGCCGGTGACTCCTTCGGTGACCTCGTCGCCGAGGAGAAGCTCGGCATCGCTGTGCACGAGCAGGACATCGACGGCCTCGCCGCCGCGCTCGAGACGGCGCTCTTCGACAAGAAGGCCCGTGCCGAGTTCATCGGCAACGTCGACCGCGTGCGCGAGCAGTTCACGTGGGAGAACGTCCTCGCGCCGCTCGTCGAGTTCTGCCGCAACCCGATCCGCGCTGCCGACAAGAGCGTCCGCGACACGTCATCAACGATCCAGCCGCACGCCATGCGCGTGCGTGTGCCGGACCGCAAGAAGCTCTACGGTGTCCGTCACGACCTCGGTCGCGCCGTGCACTACTTCCGCACCGAGGGTCCGCGGAGCGTCGCGGGCAAGATCAAGCGTCGGCTGCAGAACCGGTGACCGCGGGCGCCACGGCGCTCGTGATCGTGCCGACCTACAACGAGGCCGAGAACGTCGGCACGATCGCCACGGCCGTCCTCGGAGCGCTGCCGGACGCGCACCTGCTCGTCGTCGACGACGCGAGTCCCGACGGCACGGGTGCCCTCGTGCGGCGGCTCGCGGCCGAGGACGACCGGGTGCACCTGCTCGAGCGCTCCGGCAAGCTCGGCCTCGGGACCGCGTACGTCGCCGGCTTCCGCTGGGGGCTCGAGCGCGGCTACCCGCTGCTCGTCGAGATGGATGCGGACGGTTCGCACCCCGCCGACCGGCTCCCGGCCCTCGTGGCCGCGGTCGACGAGGCCGACGACGTGATGCTGGCGATCGGATCGCGGTGGATCCCCGGGGGATCGGTCGTCGACTGGCCGCTCCACCGCGAGGTCCTCAGCAGGAGCGCCAACACCTACGCCCGTCTCGTCCTCGGGATCGGGGTGCGGGACGTCACCGCCGGCTTCCGGGTGTACCGCGCCGACGCCGTCCGTCGGATGGACCTCGCCGGGATCGACTCGAAGGGGTACTGCTTCCAGGTGGACATGACCCTGCGCGTCGACGACCTCGGTGGGCGGATCGTCGAGGTGCCCATCCGTTTCCGTGACCGCGTGCACGGGGTGTCGAAGATGAGCCGTTCGATCGTGGTCGAGGCGATGCTGCGGGTCACCCAGTGGGGCGTCCAGCGCCGCTTCGGCCGTCGTCGCGCCGCACGTCGCTGACGCGGGCTCCCGCGCGCGCTGCCTGGTGCTGCGTGGTGCTTCCGCGCGCTCGGTGCTTGGTGCTTGGTGCCTGGTGCCTGGTGCCCGGTGCTTCCGGGCGTACCTGGTGCGATCGGGCGTACCTGGCGAGAAGTTCCGACCAGGTACGCCCGTTTCCACAAGCCATTGGGCTCGTTCTGGGAAGAACCGACCCGGCGGGCCGGCGGCAGGGTCGGGCATCCCCGCTGCTTCCGCGTGTGCCGCGTGCCCCCTTGGGTGCCGAGGACTCTCGCGCGTACCTGGTGCTTTCGGGCGTACCTGGCGAGAAGTTCCGACCAGGTACGCCCGTTTCCGCAACCCATCGCGCCCGTTCTGGGAAGAACCGCCCCGCGGACCGACCCTGCCGGACCGACCCCCCCCGGACCGACCCCCCCGGACCGACCCCCCCGGACCGACCCCCCCGGACTGACCCCCCGGACCGACCCCCCGGACCGACCCGCTGACCGGGGTCGCCGGAAGGACCGGACCACAGACGGACGGGAGGTGCGGTGCCAGCTGGCACCGCGCCTCCCGTCTGTGAGGTCGACGCGTCTCAGACGCAGCTGACGTCGAAGTCCCGGCTGCCGACGACGTACTGCGTCATCCGCACCTGGCTGCCGGCGGTGAGGCCCCCGGCCGAGCACGCCGCCTGTGCCGCCGCGACGCCGTCGTTGCCGACCGCGATCCAGCTCGGCAGGCCACGGAGTGTCGAGGTCGAGGGGACCGTCCCGACGATCTGCCCGAACTGGTACTTCGTCGAGTAGAGGCCGATCGTGGAGATCTTCGCCGCCTTGAGCGCGGCGACCATGCCCTCGACGTCGGCGCGGTTCTGGGTCTGGTAGTCCTTGGCATCCGTCGCGCTGAGCCACGACAGGCCCGTCTCGACGTCGATCCACCAGCGGTAGGACGACGGGCTCGGGACCCCGCGGGTGTTCGCGGCCTCGTAGGCGCGGGTGTACCCGTACATGTACGAGCAGGCGCTCGTGTAGCTACCGGCCGTGCACGTGCCGTACGGGTTCGCGACCGTCGCGCCCGACGGGTCCCGGTTCGAGGACGGCCACACCGAGGCGGCCTTGCCGGGGTTCGCGGCGAGGACGTAGAGCTGGCCCTTCGGCTGCGAGGTACCGCCGGTCGACCCGGCGGCCCACGCGAGCTGCTGGGAGAGGTACTGGTTGGTCTGGTTCGGCAGCGAGCCGTTCACGCCCACCACACCGAAGGCCTGGTTCGACGGGTAGTTCGACGACGACCCGCCCTGCGGCCACGAGACGTCGGCGCCGAAGCCGGAGCCGCTCGACCCGTCGAGGAAGTACCCCGCGACGTCGAGGTGCAGCACCGCCGAACCCGTCGACGCCTTGACCTGCACGCGCCGGTCGACGCTCGACCCGGTGACCTTCGACATGACCAGGTTGGCCACCGACCGCCCCGGCGTGAACAGCTGGGTCGCGACCTGCGCATCTGCGCCGGCGGGAGTGACCCGCAGGTAGGCCGCACTCGTCGGGCCGGTCACCTCGGCGTTGGCCACGACGGCCGTGGAGGTGCCGGGGACGCCCGCGGTCCCGGTGAGCCGCACGGTGCGGGTGGTGCTCGTGATGGTGCCACCGTAGGCGCGCGTGGTGTCGATCGGGACGAACACGGAACCGGTCGTCGACGCGGAGTAGTAGCCCGCGACGTCGAGGTACACCGTCGCGCTGCCCTTCGACAGCTTCACCTGGACGGCACCGTTCACGAGCTTGACGATCGCGAGGTTCGACAGCGACTGCCCGGCGCCGAACAGCTGGGTCACCACGCCCGGGTCCTGGCCCGCGGGGGTGACCCGGACGTACCCGGCGGCGGACGGGCCGGAGACCTGGGTGTTCACCACGACTGCCGTGGCGTTGCTCGGGACGCCGCCCTTGCCCGCGAGCGACACCTTCGTCGGCGAGGTGCCGACCGTCCCGCCGAACACCCGGGAGGCGTTCAGCGGCGTGTAGGTGGCCCCGGAGCCGTCCGCGTAGTAGCCGGCGACGTCGAAGTAGCCGTTCGCACTGCCACGCGACAGCTTCGCCTGGATCTTCCCGCCCGCGAGCCGGACGGTGACGAGGTTGGCGATGGTCTGCCCGGCAGCGAAGTCCTGCGTGGCGACGGTGGCGTCGCGGCCGGCCGGGGTGACGCGCAGGTACCCGGCCGCGGTGGGCGACTTGACCTCGACGTTGACGACGACGGCGGTCGCGTTCGCGGGGACCCCGGCGAGACCGGCGATCGGGACGACCTTCGGCGTGGTGGTCAGGCTGCCCGACCACACCCGGGTGGTGGTGATGGGCGTGTACCGCCCGGTGGTGGGAGCCGCCGCCTGGGCGGTCGTCACGGGTGCGACGACGGCTGCGGCGGTGGCGACGAGCGTCGCGGTCAGGACGAGTGCGAGGCGACGGTGCAAGCGCATGTGGTGTTCCCCAGGTCACGAAGGACCGCCCCCTGACGGTCCCCGGCAGTCTAGGTGCACGATGCAACGAGCGTGGGGGATCGGACCGGACCTGTGCACTCCGACACATCCCGACCTCCTGTGGAGGGGCGTGGGCAGCCGCGTGGCCGACGCGCCCCCAACGACCGCCCGATCAGCCGCGTGGCGGAGGCACCCCCACGACCCTCCGCTCAGCCGCGTGGCCGACGCGCCGCCACGACGACCCGCTCAGCCTCGCGGCAGGTGCCGCCGCCACGACCGACGCCGCGCGGCGATGACGAGCACCGCGACGAAGACCATCAGCCCCGCACCGTGCAGCAGGTAGCTCTCCGCAGCACTCGTCACGCCGAGCAGCACGAGCACGGCCGCGGGCCACACGTACGCGACGCCGGGGAAGGTCGTCGCGGTCACCCACGCCCGCGCGAACGCGAGCAGCGCCGTCACCGCGAGGATGATCGTGCCGGCGAGCCCGATCTGCAGCCACGCGTCGACGAAGGCGTTGAGGCCGGACGTGAACCGCTGCCCCGCGGGGTCGATGAACGTGACGTACGGCACCACGGCCTCGTGCGGCCACGTGCCGACCCACCCCCAGCCCTGGATCGGGAACTGGCTCACGAACACGCGGATCTGCGTCCACAGGTCGAGCCGCGTCGCCGTGCCCCCGGCGGCTCCGATCTCGGCGAGGACGCGGTGCCGCGCGAGGATGCCGAGGGCGATCATCAGCAGGACCGCTGCGCCGAGGACGCCGTTCACCACCGGCCTGGTGGTCGGTCGGGCGTGTCGGAGTGACCAGAGCGCCAGGGCGGTCACGGCGAGGGCGATCATCGCGAGCCCGGTGATGGGGGACTGCACGAGCATCAGCGCGATGACCGCGAGGGCGGTGGAGCCGATCGCGCGCCACATCGTCACCGAGCGGGTGAGGAACTCGACGACGAACGTCACCAGCGCCATCGCCGCGATGAACCCCATGAAGTTGCGGGTGCCGCCGATGCCCTGGATCGGTCCGCCGTAGGCGATGTTCCCCTGGATGCCGAACGCCGGGATCGGGGTGTCGATGACGAGTCCGGACAGGACCTCGAGGCCGAGCGCGGCGACGAGCAGGATCCGGAAGGCGTCGCCGGACGCCCGGATCACCTGCACCAGGTCGCGACCCAGCGCGAGGTACAGCCCGAGCCCGATGAAGCCGAGCGTGCCGACGAGTCCCCGGAGGGCCACCCACGAGTACTCGCTCCACACCACGCTCAGCGCGCAGTACCCGACGAACGCCAGGAGCGACAGGGGGAGCACCCCGTGCCACTCGATCCGGTAGCGCTGCCCGAGCAGGCTCAGGCCCGCGAGGACGAACAGCGTGACGAGCACGGCCCACACGCCGGCCCGCCCGACGAGCGCGGTCACGGTGGGCTGCCCGAACGCGAACAGCACGATCACGGTCGCGAGCGCCTGGCTGAACCGCCCGCCCGCCGAGAACCCGATCCACGCCGACAGGTACCGTCGCGCGAGCACGCGTCTGGTCACCCGGCCGTCCGTCACCTCACCATCTTGGCGCATCCGGCCTTGCCGACCGGTGAGCCGACCGGTGGACGGCCCGACACCGCGCACCGGTGCCGTCGCCGGTCGGGCACCCCGGAGGGCGCTCGACCCGTCCTGGCATATCGACGATCAGCGATGTCGGCGTACGATCAGCGCACCATGGCGCGCGGCTCGCGGCGGTTCGGCGCACCGACGGTCGCTGCGGTCGTCGGCGGATCCGCCACGGCCCTGGCCTGGTGGCGGCTCGGCCCGACCACCCGCGGCACGGTGTGGGCCGAGGACGGCGGCGTGTTCCTCCGCGACCGGCTCGCGCTCGGCCCCGGCGCGGTCCTCGAGCCGTACGCCGGGTACCGCCACCTCGTCCCGCGGATCGTCGTCGACCTCGCGTGGCTCCTGCCTGTCGAGCGGTACGCCGTCGCCGTCTCGGGTCTCGCCTGCCTGGTCGTCGGTGTCGTGTGCGCGCTCGTGTTCCTGCTGTCCGGCGACGTCGTCCGACCGTGGCCCCTCCGGGTGCTGCTCGCCGCCGTCCCCGTCACGCTGCCCCTCGCGCCCGTCGAGATCAGCGGGACGGCCGCGAACCTGCACTGGTACGTGCTCGTCCTGGTGCCCTGGACGGCCACCCACCGTGCCCGGACGTGGTGGGGTGCGGCGGCGCTCGCCGTCGTGACCCTGGCCGGCGCGCTCACCGAGCCGCTGGCGACGCTGTTCCTCCCGCTGCTCCTCGTGGCCTGGCTGCCGCCGGCGCGGACCGCGAGCGGGCGCGTGGACCTCCGCCAGCTGCCCGTCACCCTCGCCGCCGTGCTCGGCAGCGCGGTCCAGGTCCAGACGGCCCTGACCGACGAGCGTGCCTCGCGCCCGGGAGACCTCCACGGGGCCGACGTCCTCGCCGGGTACCTGCTGCAGCCGGTCGGTGGTGGGTGGGACCGCCGGTTCGGTGTCGTCGCCGAGGCGGTGCGGACGCACGGGTGGGGCGTCGTGGTCGTGCCGGTCGTGCTGCTCGGTGTGGTGCTCGTCGCGGCGGTCGTGCTCGGTCGGGGCCGTGCCCGATGGGTCGTCGTCGCCCTCGGCGCCGGTTCGTTCGTGGTGTGGTGGGCGGCGCTCGCGGTGAACGGGTCGCCGGTCCAGGACTGGGCCGGCCTCGGCCCGGCAGCGGTGGGGGCGCCGCCGTCCCGCTACGCGGCGGCGTCCGGACTGCTGCTCGTGTCGGCGGCGGTCGCCGGGGCGTCGGTGGTCATCGGGTCGGTCGGGCGGACGGGAGGCGCGGCTCGGCTGGGCGCGGCGGCCCTCGCCTGGTGCGTGGTCGCCGCCGTCGTGATCGCCGCCGTCACGAACGCCCCGCCGGGAGCGACCAGACGGAGCGCCGGTCCGGTGTGGGCTGCCGAGGTCCCGGCGGCCGCCGCGGCCTGTCGGGCAGACCCCGCGATCGGGTCGGCGGAACTCCGGACGGCACCGTGGCGGGCCGCGGTGCCCTGCGACCGGCTCGTCGTCCGACGATGACCCGGCGGACGGGGAGCGTCCCGCGGACGAGGTGCCGGGGTCGGCGGCCCGGCATCGGCGTCGCCGGGTCGACCACGCGGGGTCAGCGGCGCGCGGGCGTCCGGAACTCGCGGCGTGCCGGGGGTGTGCGCGGTCCGTCGCCGGCCGACACGGGCTCCTCGCCGACCAGCACGATGCGGGTCTTGATCGCGATGAGCGCGAACAGCACCCAGTTCCCCTGGTAGAGCAGTCGTGACTCGGTCACCGACTGCACGAGGAGCGCCACGACGACGAGCAGCGGCAGGAGCGACACCGGGTCGAAGGGCCGCGGGGACAGCGTCCGGTCGTAGCCGATCCGGGTGGCCGAGGCCCAGGACCGGCCGAGGGTGGTGACGACGTACACCAGGAAGACGAGCAGCCCGATGATCCCGGTCTGCATCCAGACGTCGAGGTAGGCGTCGTGCGCCTGCAGGTACGTGACGCCCTTGCGGTGGGCGAGGTCGGCGAGCGTCGGGATGCCCGGCCACCAGTAGCCGATCCAGCCCCAGCCGACGACGGCGTGCTCCTGGGCGAGCCCGACGACCCGCTCCCAGATCACGCCGCGGCCGGTCGCGTCCGAGCCCTTGCCGAGCAGCTCGGACACCTGACCGCGAGCGAGGAACGCGGCGACGCCGACCACGACCGCCCCCGCGGCGACGGCCAGGTACCGCGGGGTCCGACGTTCGGTCGGCACCCGGCGGATCCAGAGCGCGACCGCGAGCGCGACGAGGACGACGACCCCGGCGGCCAGCACGGTCGAGGACCGGGTGAGCACGAGGACCACGAGCGCCACGACGGTCCAGCCGATCGCCCGGTTGCGGCGGAGCCGACCCTCGGCGTACTGCACGGCGACCGCGATGACGGCGAGGAGCGCGACCATCGCGAGCAGGTTCGCGTTGCCGGGCAGGCCCTGGATGCGCCCGCCGGTGAAGAGCTCGGCGCGCGAGAAGTAGAACGCGTCCGGGATCTTCCGGTCGCCGTAGTCGGTCCACACCGGGGCGATGGGGTGCCGGAGGACGACGGCCACGAAGGCCTCGAAGAGGAGCGAGCCCATCAGCACCCAGCGGAGCGCCAGGCTGATGGCGTCGGTGATCCGGCGCCAGGTCAGGGTGGAGGCGATCGCGAACGCGGCACCGGCACAGATCACCTGCACCGCGAGGCTCGAGATCGTGGCGAAGCGCCAGTGCGACCACGCGACGGACACGAGGCACCAGGCGAGGAAGAGCCAGAGCGCACGGGGCGTGCGCGTGATCGGTGGACGGGCCCGCACGATGATCGTCGTGGCCCAGACCGCCGCGGCCGCCCAGAGCAGACCGGCGCCGACCCAGGTGAGGGTGTTCGGCACGGCGTCGCCGGCGAAGAGCACGAACAGGATCGTCGCGCCGAATGCGAACGCCTCGCGTTCGGGCACGGAACCGCGCGCCAACGGCCAGGTGTTCGTCACGACGCCAGGGTACCCGGGGAGCGCACGTCCACCGCCGATAGGCTCGTGCGCATGTTCCTCGGCATCACGAACACGCCCCGCGACTACGCGTGGGGATCCGTCACGGCCATCCCCGAGCTCCTCGGCCGGACGGTCACCGGCGCCCCCCAGGCCGAACTCTGGCTCGGCGCCCACCCCGGCAGCCCGAGCGTCGTCGTGAACCCGGCGATGGTCGGCGGCGCCGACACCGTCCTCGACTGGATCGCCGCGGAGCCGCAGGATGCGCTCGGTCCGGACCGCACCGGCCTGCCCTTCCTGCTCAAGGTCCTCGCGGCCGCCGCGCCGCTCTCGCTGCAGGCGCACCCGACGCCGGAGCAGGCTCGCGAGGGCTACGAGCGCGAGGAGGCCGCCGGTGTCCCGATCGACGACCCGGCGCGCAACTACAAGGACCCGTTCCCGAAGCCCGAGCTCGTCGTGGCGCTCAGCGAGCGGTTCGAGGCGCTGAGCGGGTTCCGCCCCGTGACCGAGACCCTCGCCGACGTCGAGGCGCTGGACGCCGGCTCCGGACGCCTCGGCCCCCTGACGGTGCACCTGCAGCACGGACTCGAGGACACGGTCCGATGGCTCGAGACGGCGGACTCGTCGGCCGCCGCCGTCGTGCAGGCCGTGAGCGACCTCGCCACCGCGCTCGCCGAGGACGCTCACACGCCGAACACCCGGACGGCCAGCGACCTCGCGTCGAGCTACCCCGGTGACCCCGGCATCGTGGTCTCGCTGCTCATGCACCGCGTCACGCTCGCCGCCGGCGAGGCCATGTACCTGCCGGCCGGGAACATCCACGCGTACCTCGACGGCCTCGGCATCGAGCTGATGGCCCCGTCCGACAACGTCCTGCGCGGCGGACTCACGCCGAAGCACGTCGACGTCCCGGAGCTGCTCCGCGTCCTCGACTTCACGGCGTACCCGGCACCGCTCCTCGCGCCCGAGCGGGTCGACGGCGGCGTCGAGCGCTTCGCACCGGACGGCGTCGGGTTCGCCCTGCTCCGCGTATCCGGCGACGGACGTCCGGTCGGTCTGTCCACCGGCGGTGTCGCCCCGCTGCACGGCCCCTCGATCGCGATCTGCACGGCCGGTGCCGTCACGCTCGTCGGTGCGCGGTCGGCCACGCTGCTGCGGCAGGGGGAGTCCTGCTACATCACCCCCGACGAGGGCGACGTCACGGTCGAGGCCGACGGCGGGAACGGTCTGGCGTCCACGGTCTTCATCGCCACGGGTGCGTGAAGCCGCAGGGCGTGGCGGTCTGACGCCGCGCCGGTTCCGCTAGCGTGGCCAGCATGAGTTGGCTGGTCACCGGCGGCGCCGGGTACATCGGGTCCCACGTCGTCCGAGCACTGCGTGCGGCGGGCATCGACACCGTCGCGTTCGACGACCTCTCGAGCGGGTTCCGGGCCTTCGTGCCCAAGGACGTCCCGTTCGTCGAGGGCACGATCCTCGACGGCGACCTGGTCGCCCGGACGCTCGAGGAGCACGCCGTCACCGGCGTCGTGCACGTCGCTGGCTTCAAGTACGCGGGGGTGTCGGTCGAGCGGCCGCTGCACACCTACGAGCAGAACGTCACCGGCATGGCGACCCTGCTGCGGGCCATGGCGGAGAGCGGTGTCACGAAGGCGGTGTTCTCGTCGAGCGCCGCCGTCTACGGCACCCCGGACGTCGACACCGTGGTCGAGGACACCCCGAAGGCGCCGGAGTCGCCCTACGGCGAGTCCAAGCTCATCGGGGAGTGGCTCCTGCGCGACATGGAGGTCGCCGCCGGCTTCACCACCACGTCGCTCCGCTACTTCAACGTCGTCGGGTCGGGGGAGCCGGACCTGTACGACGCGAGCCCGCACAACCTCTTCCCGCTCGTCTTCGACGCCCTGCTCGCCGGTCGCACCCCGCGGATCAACGGCGACGACTACGCGACGCCCGACGGCACCTGCGTGCGGGACTACATCCACGTCGCCGACCTCGCGCACTCGCACGCGGTCGCCGCGCAGAAGCTCGAGGCGGGCGAGACCCTCGAGCGCGCCTACAACCTCGGCAGCGGCGACGGTGTGAGCGTCCGGCAGATCATGGACGCCATGGCGAAGGGCACGGGCATCGCGTTCGAGCCGGAGATCGCCCCGCGACGCGCCGGTGACCCCGCCCGGATCGTCGCGACCGGCGAAGCTGCAGCGCGTGACCTCGACTGGGCGATGCGCCACACCCTCGACGAGATGGTCACCAGCGCGTGGGAGGCCCGGCGCCGCATCGGCTGACGGCGGATCGCGGCCGGCTGACGGGCACGGCGTTTGTCCCCCGAAACCCCGACAGACCGGCCGCGACACGCCCGTACGGGGGACATGACACGCCGGAACGGTCAGTGCCTTCTATGATCCGCGACTTGACTCAGGCGAATGACACCGCTGTAATTACAGGCAACGACAGCGATCGTTGTGGTCCCGTTATCGAGACGTCAGGGGTGATCAGGGTGAACGGTTCCGACTTCCACGCCGGAGTACCGGAGGACTGGCACGTCGACCCTGTGTCGCTCGGCGTCCCGGGTGTGCGCCGTCCGGAGTCCGACGACGAGGAGAACCCGCTCGCCTGGCAGGTCGACTCGCTCTGCGCGCAGACCGACCCCGAGGCGTTCTTCCCGGAGAAGGGCGGCTCGACGCGTGAGGCCAAGAAGATCTGCACCTCGTGCGAGGTCCGCTCGCAGTGCCTCGAGTACGCGCTCGAGAACGACGAGCGGTTCGGCATCTGGGGCGGCCTCTCCGAGCGCGAGCGCCGCAAGCTGCGCAAACGGGCGTAGTCCGCAACTGCCCCGTCCAGGAGGCGCGGTGCGCGTCCGACGCGCACCGCACGTTGATGGCCTCCACAGGTTCACGGCGCGCCGCCCCGCGGGGCCGAGCCGCGCCTCCTGGCCCGTAGAGTGACGCCCGTCATGCAGCCCAGAGTCACCGCGATCCTCGTCGCCGCCAACGGAGCGGACCACCTCGACCGGACCCTGGACGCGCTCGCGGCCCAGACCCGGCACCCCGAGAACCTCGTCGTCGTCGACCTCGGGTCCACCGACGGTTCGACCGCCGACCTCGCGTTCGGCGGGTCCGCGGAACTCCTGCGCCTGCCCGCCGGACGCCCCTTCGGCGAGGCGGTCGCGCGTGGGGAGCGCGAGGCGCCGCCCGCGGTCGCCGACGAACCCGTCGACGAGTGGCTCTGGCTGCTCGGCCACGACAACGCTCCGGCTCCGACCGCGCTCGCCGACCTCCTCTCCGCCGTCGAGATCGCCCCCAGCGTCGTCGTCGCCGGTCCGAAGCTCATCGACGTCGACGACCCCTCCCGGATCCGCGCGTTCGGCGAGAGCATGACCCGGTTCGGTCGGTCGCTCGGCCTCGTGCAGGACGAGCTCGACCAGGGGCAGCACGACCGGCACACCGACGTCATGGCGGTCGCCGCCGGCGGCATGCTCGTCCGCCGCTCCGTCTGGAACGAGCTCGGCGGGTTCGACCCCGCCCTGCCGAACGTCGACGCCGCGCTCGACTTCTGCGTGCGGGTGCGCCTCGCCGGACACCGCGTCGCCCTCGTCCCGGAGGCCCGGGTGACGAGTGCCGGGCCCATCGAGGAGTTCGGCCGCAAGCGGGTCTCCGAGGGACGCCGCGTCCGGATGCACCGGCAGGCGCAGCTGCACCGCCGGATGACCTACGCACCCATCGGGGTCCTCTGGCTGCACTGGCTCACGCTCGTGCCCTTCGCGATCGGCCGTGCCGTCGGGCACCTCGTCGCGAAGCACCCGGCAGCGGTCGGCGCGGAGCTCGCCGCGGCGTTCTCGGTCGCCTTCGGCGGCGGGACCGGACGGTCGCGCCGCGTCCTCGCGCGCGGGAAGAAGCTCGGGTGGGCGGCCGTCGAGCCGCTCCGGGTCAGTTGGCGCCGAGTGCACGAGCGGCGCACCACCTCGCGCGACGTCGAGCTCGCTCGGGTCGAGGACGCCCCGATCGCCCGGGCGTCCTTCCTCGGCGACGGCGGGATCTGGGTCGTGCTCGCCGCGGCGGTCCTCAGCGTCGTGACCCTCTACCCCCTGCTCGGCTCGCCGGCGCTGACCGGTGGCGGGCTCCTGCCGCTCAGCACCGACGTCTCCCGGCTCTGGCAGAACGTCGGCTACGGCTGGCACTCGATCGGCACCGGGTTCACCGGCCCGAGCGACCCCTTCGCCTCGGTCGTCGCGGTGCTCGGATCCATCACGTTCTGGTCGCCGTCCACCTCGGTGGTGCTCGTGATGCTCGTCGCGTTCCCGCTCGCCGCGCTCGGCGCCTGGTTCGCGGTCCGGAAGCTGACCACCCGCACCTGGGTGCCGGTCATCGGCGCGGCGCTGTACACGATCGCGCCGACGCTCGTCGGTGCCGTGACGAGCGGGCACCTCGGTGCCGTGATCGCGCACGTGCTCCTGCCATGGCTGTTCCTCGCCGTGCTCGAGGCGCACCGGTCGTGGGCGTGGGCGTCCGGCGCGTCCCTGCTCTTCGCCGTCGTCGCGGCCTCCGCGCCGTCGCTGCTGCCGGTCCTGCTGCTCGGCTGGCTGGTGTCGCTCGCCGTCGGCTGGCGACGCGCGCACCGCCGGGTCTTCATCCCGGTGCCGGCCGCGGTGCTCTTCCTGCCGCTCGTGCTCGCGCAGGTCGCCCGCGGCAACGTGCTCGCCGTGTTCGCGGACCCGGGCGTCCCGTCGGCCACCCGTGCGCCGTCGGCGTTCCAGCTCGCCATCGGTCAGCCCGTCCCGGACTGGAGCGGCTGGCTGCCGACCACCTCGGGCCTGGCACTCGCCGCGTGGATCCTGCCCGTGGCGATGGCGGTGCTCGCGCTGCCGATCGCCGTCGCTGCCATCGGCGCGATGCTCGGCCACCGCTGGGCCGTCACCGGCGCCGTGCTCCTCATCGCCCTGGCCGGCTTCGCCACCGCCTTCGCCGCCACCCACGTCGCGGTGACCGGTGTCGGGTCGACCACCACGATCATCTGGCCCGGCAGCGGGTTGTCCGTCTACTGGTTCGGCATCGTCGCCGCGGCGAGCATCGGGATCGACGTCCTGCCGCGCACCGCGCCGGTCGCCGGGCTCGTGACCACCGTCGTGGCCGCGGTCACGGTGGCGCCGGCGTTCGGGGCGTTCTACCTCGGCAACGCGGTGATCCAGCCCACGTCCGGCCGGGTGCTCAGCGCCTACGTGAACGCCGAGGCCCTGGCGAACCCCGACGTCGGCACGCTCGTCGTCGACCCGCAGGACGACGGCTCGCTCGCGGTGTCGCTGGAACGCGGGCAGGGGTCGACGCTCGACGACCAGACCACCCTGGACTCGACCGCCCTCACGCTCAGCCGGTCCGGGGCGCAGCTCGCGACCCTCGCCGGCAACCTGGCGAGCCGGAGCGGCTACGACCCGGAGCCCGCGCTGCGGCAGCTCGGCGTCAGCTTCGTCCTGCTCGACGACGCCCCGTCGGGTTCCTCGGCGCAGGCGGTCCACGACCGTGCGGCGGGTGCGATCGGGCAGAACGCGCTGTTCACGAGCATCGGCGAGACCACGAGTGGGCAGCTCTTCCACTACGAGGGCGACGTCGACCGTCCGTCCACCGGATCGGCCGGCGCCCGGGCCACGCACGTCCTCTACCTCGTGGTCCTCGGCGTCGTGTTCGGCGCGGCGGCGCTCCTCGCGGTGCCCACGGCACCCCGCCGACGCCGTGCCACCTCGAACGTCATCGAGGCCGAGGAACCCGCCACCACCTTCGACGAGGAGCGCGACGAATGAGCCGTACCCCCGCCTCCGTCCGCCGCTGGGTCGTCCGCGGCACGGCGACCGCGATCGCCGTCGTGGTCGCCGCCGGCGCCGTCACGGCCGCGCACGCCATCGGCACCGAGACCGCACCGGGGCGCCCCGCGGGCAAGACCGTGACGCCCGTCCCGGCGGACGCCGAGCGCGTCTGCGCCGGCAACGCCCTCCGACTCTCCGACGACGCCGGCAACGACGCGACGAAGGCGAGCACGGTCGGGACCGCCACCGTCGCCACCGCGACCACCGGGTCGAGCGTCGAGCGCTCCGGGCTCGACGACTCCTCGACGGGCGGGAGCAAGCCGCGCCTCCTGACCGCACCCGCGGGGGACACGACCCCGCAGGTCGCCGGCAGCAGCTACCAGAGCGTCGCGAGTGGTGACCTCGTCGGGGTCGGCGCTGCGTCGTGCGACGACCCGAGCCAGTCCACCTGGCTCGTCGGCGGGTCCACCGAGACCGGCCGCACGTCCCTCGTCACCCTGTCGAACCCGACCGACGTGAACGCGACCGTCGACCTGTCGATCTACGACGGCTCCGGGACGGTCAGCGCCCCCGGCACGACGGGCATCGTCGTCGCGCCGAACACGCAGAAGGTTGTCCCGCTCTCCGGGTTCGTGTCCGACCAGGGATCGACCGTCGTGCACGTCGAGTCGTCCGGCGGCCAGATCGTCGCGCACATGCAGGAGTCGATCGTCCGGACGCTCACCCCCGGCGGCTTCGACATCATCTCCGGCGGCGCCGCACCCGCGACGTCGCAGATCATCCCCGGCGTCGTCCTCGACGGCGCCCAGGAGGCCCAGCGCGGCGACGACACCGCCGACGCCGCACCGATCGTCCGCCTCTTCGTCCCCGGCACCGAGGCGGCCCGCGTGACGCTCGGCATCACCACCGCCGACGGGGGCGGCTCCACCGTGAACGCCACCGCCGAGCCCGGCGTCGTCACCGACGTCGCCCTCGACGACTTCCCGGACGGCCGCTACGCGTTCACCGTGACGTCGACCGAGCCGCTCGTCGCCGGCGCCCGCACGACGACGCCGACCGACGACGGCCGCACGGACGTCGGGTGGTTCGCCTCGGCGGACCCGCTCGGCTCGTCCACGATCACCGCGGTCGCACCCGGCGAGAACCAGCGCCTGACGCTCGTCAACCCGACCCGGTCCGACGCCGACGTCACGATCCGCTCCGGCGACGAGACGCAGGACGTCCAGGTCGTCGCCGGCGGTGTCCGCACCGTGATCGTCCCGGTCGCGAAGCAGCTCGAGCTGCAGGGGACCGAGGGGCTCGTCGCGGGCGTGACGTACATGGGCGAGGACGGCATCGCCGGGTTCCCGGTCCGCGCCGCCACCGAGGTGTCCACGCCGGTGCGGGTCTACCCCTGAGCCGTGGCGCCCTGCGTCACCAGTGGCGGTAGCGGTCCGGCGCCAGGTCCCACGGGTCCTTGTCGATCAGCTCGCCGACCGCACGGAACACCGCGGTCTCGATGATGATGCGCTTGTCGGTGTCGTCCTTCTCGGGGCTGCGGGTGACCCGCTCGACGGGGACGCGGAACACGGTCACGCGACGTCGCTCGCGGTCCACCCGCCACCGGGGCATGTGGTCCGGCAGGGACTGGTCGGTCGGCATGTCGGCGACCTGGAAGACGACGCCCTCGAGTTCGGCGGGCCAGAGGCCGAGCAGGTAGTGCGCGGTGTCGCCGACGATGCGGTCGAACGTCTCGGCGCGCGTGATGATCGGCGCGAGGTCCGGTCCGGTGACGCTCGAGCGACCGCCGCGCCCGTGTCGGGAGCGGCCGCGACCACGGTCGACCGGCGTGACGAGAGGGGTCCTGCGACGCATCACCACATCGTACGCGGCGGCGGACGCCCTGCCGCGCTCCGGTAGGGTCGGTGGCGGTATGGACGTGAGGATCTGCAGCAAGGTCGCCTGTGGCGCGAGCGCGGCGGCGACCCTCACCTACGACTACGGGGACTCCATGGTCGTCGTCGGTCCGCTCTCGACGCGCGTCGAGCCGCACGGCTACGACCTCTGCGCACGCCACGCGGCGCAGCTGCGCGTGCCGCGCGGTTGGCAGGTGGTGCGGCGCGAGCCGCTCCGTCGCGACGCGGACTGATGCGGTCGGGCACAGTCCTCCACAGGCGGCTTCGCGGAGGCGCGGTGCACGGCACCGACGTCGTCTGACGACCCGCGCCTCCCGGCGTGGAAGACTGGGCCCATGCGCACCGAAGCCCGTACCGCAGCACCGTTCCGTGTCGCCGACCTCGCCCTCGCCGAGGCGGGGCGACACCAGATCCGCCTCGCCGAGAACGAGATGCCGGGGCTGATGTCCCTGCGCGAGGAGTTCGGCGCGTCGCAGCCGCTCGCCGGTGCGCGCATCGCCGGGTCGCTGCACATGACGGTGCAGACGGCCGTCCTCATCGAGACCCTCGTCGCGCTCGGCGCCCAGGTCCGCTGGGCGAGCTGCAACATCTTCTCGACGCAGGACGAAGCCGCCGCGGCCGTCGCCGTCGGCTCGACCGGGACCCCCTCGTCGCCGGCCGGCGTCCCGGTGTTCGCGTGGAAGGGCGAGACGCTCGAGGAGTACTGGTGGTGCACCAGCCGGATCTTCGACTGGTCGGCCGAGGCAGCCGCCGCCGGTGCCGACTGGACCGGCCCGAACCTCATCCTCGACGACGGCGGTGACGCGACCATGCTCGTGCACACCGGTGCCGATGCCGAGGCCGCCGGGCGTGTGCCCGAGGCGGGTGCCGACGCGAGCACCGAGTGGAAGATCGTCCTCGACACGGTCGCCGCGTCGCTGCAGGAGTCGTCCGACCGCTGGACCCGCATCGCGGCCGACATCGAGGGCGTCACCGAGGAGACCACCACGGGCGTGCACCGCCTGTACGAGCTCTTCCGCAACGGTGAGCTGAAGTTCCCGGCGATCAACGTCAACGACTCCGTCACGAAGTCGAAGTTCGACAACAAGTACGGCATCCGGCACTCGCTGCCCGATGGCCTGAACCGTGCGACCGACGTCCTGATCGGCGGCAAGGTCGCCTTCGTCGTCGGCTACGGCGACGTCGGCAAGGGGGCGGCCGAGGCGCTGCGCGGGCAGGGTGCCCGCGTCATCGTGTCCGAGGTCGACCCGATCTGCGCGCTCCAGGCCGCGATGGACGGCTACCAGGTGGCACGCCTGGCGGACGTCGCCGACCAGGTCGACATGGTCGTCACCTGCACGGGCAACCTCGGGGTCGTCGGCGTGGACGAGATGCTCGCGCTGAAGCACCTCGCGATCGTCGCGAACGTCGGACACTTCGACAACGAGATCGACATGGCCGGGCTCGAGGCACTGCCGGGCGTCGAGAAGGTCGAGATCAAGCCGCAGGTGCACGAGTGGCGCCTGCCGACGGGCCGTTCGATCCTCGTGCTCTCCGAGGGGCGCCTGATGAACCTCGGCAACGCCACCGGTCACCCGTCCTTCGTGATGAGCAACTCGTTCACGAACCAGGTGCTCGCACAGATCGAGCTGCACACTCGGCGCGACGAGTACCCGACGGGGGTGTACGTGCTGCCGAAGCACCTCGACGAGAAGGTGGCGCGCCTGCACCTCGACGCGCTGGGGGTCGCGCTGACCGAACTCCGGCCGGAGCAGGCGGCGTACATCGGCGTCCCGGTCGAAGGCCCCTACAAGCCCGAGCACTACCGGTACTGACGCAGCGCGGCGCCGCGCGCCCGCGCGCGCCCGGTGCGCCCGCGCGAGCCCAGCGCGCTGCGCGTGCGCGCTGCACGACGACGGCCACCCGGAACCGCGCGCGGTTCCGGGTGCTTTCGGTCGTGCGCCGGGCCGCCGCCGGCGGCCGTCGGTCGCGCGGCTCCGCGCCGGTCGCCCCGGTTCGCGCCGCTCCCGCCGGAGAGCGCTGCGGTCCGCGCCCCCGGTCGAACACTGCGCCCCGATGGAACGGGGCGCAGTGTTCGTTCCGGGGCGCGGACCTGCGCGCGGCCGCGCGCGGCGCCGCGCTTGCGCGTCCTCGCCGCGCTGCCTGCGCGCGGCACAACCAAAGTCGCCTGGAACCGCGCATCCGCGCGGTTCCAGGCGCTTTTGGTTGTGCGCTGCCCGCGGACGGTGCGCGCGGCGCGCTCGTGCGCTCCGCGCCCGCGCCTGCGGCGCGCCGGCGCCTGTCCGCCGCCCGCGGGTCGTGCGCGCCCGCGCCGCGTGCCGGCGCCGCGCCCCGCGCCCGGCGCCCCCGCGTCAGCGCGGGAAGCCGGGCGGCCGCGCCGTCGCCACCGCCGACGCGCGGTCGAGCACCGCCGCCCGCCCCCGCAGTGCCCGCAGGTCCCGCTCCCGCCGCAGCACGACGACCCCGGCGAGGAACGCCTCGGGTCGGACCGGCGGCACGGGGTGCGCGTACCCGGCGACCGCGGCGGCCAGCTCACGCGCCGCCGCCTCGCGCAGCTCGGGCCGGAGGTCGGCGGCACCGCGGAAGAACGCCCCGAGCCGGTTCTCGAGCCGTTGCGGCAGCGCCGACACGTCCGCGACCCCGGCCCAGGCCACGAGCTCCGCTGGCATGAGGACCTCGGGATCGCGCTGCTTCGCCGTGCGCTCGTGCTGCACGAAGGTGCCCGCGAGCAGGTCTCCGAGCCGCCGTGGCCGGGAGCCGAACAACGCGACGAGGAACGCCACCGACCCGACGGTCATCCACAGCTCGAACAGTCCGACGAGCGCTCGGGTGAACGCGTGCCGGAACCCGATCGCCCCGCCGTCGAGCCGCACGACCCGGGTGCCGGTGGCGTAGCGGCCGACGCTCTTGCCGCGGGTCGCGGTCTCGAGCGCCGCCGGCACGAGCACGAGCACGGCGACGAGAGCCCCGATGCTGAGCGCCGCAGTCCACGCGTCGTCGAGGCCGCTCGGCCAGACGCGGGACAGGCCGAACACGAGCATGAGGTAGAGCGCGAGCAGGCAGACGCCGTCGAGGAGCGCCGCCGCCAACCGCAGCGCGATGCCGGCGGGTTGCACGTCGAGGGCGACGGCCTCGCCGACGACGAGCTCGTCGTGGGTGTCCTCGAGCGCTCGGACGAACCGACCGTCGGCGAGGTCACGCGGCACGCGGGTCTTCGGCATGGGATCATTCTGTCGGAGACACCCGGCGTCCGCGCGGGGACCGTCCGGACGGGCCGTGCGCACGACCGACACGAGCGGCACCGGAGCGCGGACGCAACGACAGCGGACGCAACGACTGCGGACGCGACGACTGCGGACGCGACGAGTGGGGGAGACGCTGTGGACCTGGACGCCTACACCGAGGTGCACCGCGACCGGTGGCAGGAACTCGACCGACTCGCCCGCGCCCGTCACGCCTCCGGCGCCGACGTCGACCGCCTCGTCTCCGGCTACCAGGAGGCCGCGACCGACCTCGCCCGGATCCGTGGCGCCGCGCCGCGCTCCGCCGTGGGCGACCGCCTCTCGCTGACCCTCTTCCGCGCTCGGCTCCGGTTCACCGGCACCCCGGTCGACCCGTTGGCCGCCGTGACGACGTTCTTCGTCCTGCAGCTCCCCGCGGCCCTCCACCGGATCCGCTGGGTCACGATCTGGGTCGCGGCGGCCACCGCGGCGGTCGCGGCGATCACGGCGGTCTGGATCACGACGACGCCGGGCGCCGTCGACACCTTCGGCACGCCCGAGGCGCTGCGACAGTACGCGACCCAGGACTTCCAGGCGTACTACTCCGACCACGGCCTCGGCGCGTTCACGGCACAGGTGTGGACGAACAACGCCTACATCGCCGCCACGATGGTCGCGTTCGGCATCACCGGCCTCTTCGTGCCGTTCTCGATCGGCCAGAACGCGATGAGCCTCGGCGTCTCGGCGGCGATCATGCACGACCAGGGCCGGCTCGGCGACTTCTTCCTGTACATCGCCCCGCACGGCCAGCTCGAGCTGTACTCGATCTTCCTCGCGGCGGCCGCGGGCCTGATGATCTTCTGGTCGTGGGTCGCGCCGGGTGCCCGCACCCGCGGCCAGGCCCTCGCCGAGGACGGCCGAGCGCTCATCACGATCGCCGTCGGCCTCGCCCTGACGCTCCTGCTGTCCGGACTCGTCGAGGGCACCGTGACCCGTCAGGACTGGCCGTGGCCGGTGAAGATCGGGATCGGCACCGTCGCTCTCGCGGCCGTGCTCTGGTACCAGTGGGTCCTCGGCGGGCGCGCGCACCGCGCGGGGCAGCGCGGCGACCTCGAGGAGTTCGAGCGCGGCACGTCCGCCCTCGTCGCCGACTGACGGCTAGAGCCGCCCCGAGCCCTTCGCACGGATGTAGGCGTCGGCGACGAGCGGTGGCACCTGCTCGGGCGCAGCGCGGACGACCTCGGCTCCGGCACGTCGTGCGACGTCGGCCACGCCGTCGGCGTCGAGGAGCGTGCGTTCGGCGGCGGCGCGCCGGTGGACGTCGCGCTCGGCGCGGGCCGGGAGGGACGGCGCCCGCCCGCCGCGTCGCCGCGGCTCCGGGGCGGTCGGCTCCACGGCCCCGCTCGCCATCCGCTCGACCGTCGGGTCCGTCACGCTGGTGACGACGACCGCGTGCCGCCGGGTGAGCCGGGGGAGCACGGCGAGCAGGTCGCCCGACGCCCCCACGGAGTCCAGGCTCGACACGAGCACGACGAGCGCCCGCGAGGTGGTGATCGAGTCGACGAGCCCCGGGACCGCCGCCCAGTCCGTCGCTGCGAGCCCGGCCTCGGTGAGCGCGAGGGTCTCGCCGAAGCGCTGGACGACGTCGCTGCGGGTGGCACCGTGCACCCGCGAGCGGACGGTGTCGTCGAGCACGGCGAGGTCGACCCGGTCGCCAGCAGCTGCGGCCAGGGCACCGAGGAGCAGGGCGGACTCGATGAACGTGTCGAGGCGCGGTTCGTCGTCGACGCGGCCGGCACCGGCACGCCCGGCGTCGACGACCACGATCACCCGACGGTCCCGCTCCGGACGCCAGGTGCGCACCACGAGGTCCTGGCGCCGCGCGGTCGCGCGCCAGTCGATCGACCGGACGTCGTCGCCGCGCACGTAGTCCCGCAGCGAGTCGAACTCGGTGCCGTGACCGCGGAGCTGGAGCGTGGTCTCGCCGTCGAGCTCCCGCAGACGTGCGAGCCGCGAGGGCAGGTGCCGACGGGACCGGAACGGCGGGGTGACGACCAGCTCCGCCGGCGCCGGGACGACCCGTTGCCGGGCCGCGAGTCCGAGCGGGCCGAACGCGCGCACGGCGACGCCGGCGGACGCCCGACGGCCGCGCCGGAACGGGGCGAAGCGCATGCGTGCCGTCCGGCGTTCGCCGGCGGGGACCTGCAGCCGCATCCGCCGGGGGGCGTGTCCGGCGGACGGCTCCCACATGTCACGGACCACGCCGCGGAGCGTGCGGCTCCCGTCGTTGGCGAGGACGAGCGTGCCGTCGGCGGTGGTGTCGCGCCGCGCGAGCCTCGGCATCCGCCGCTCGACGCGCACGGCGGTGAGGTCGGCCGCGAGCAGCACGTCGAGCACGGCGGCCAGCACGACCACCCCGGCCCAGGCGAGACCGGCCCATCCCGTGCCGAGGAGCACGGTGGGCACGATCGCGACCGCGAGGAGCGCGACGAAGCGGCCGGAGATCGCCACTAGATCGGCACCCGGACCTGCTCGACGACCTGCTGCAGCACCCCGTCGGCGCCGACGCCCTCGAGCTCGGCGTCCGCGGCGACGCGCAGCCGGTGTCGCCACACGGGCAGGAGCATCGCCTGCACGTGGTCCGGTGTGATGGCGTCGTAGCCGGTGAGCCACGCCCACGCCTTCGCCGCGGCGAGCAGGGCGGTCGCGCCGCGGGGGCTGACACCGACCCGCACGGAGGGCGCCTGCCGGGTCGCGCGGGCGAGGTCGACGATGTACGCGAGGACGTCGTCCCGTGCCCCGACCTCGCGGACCGCACGCTGGGCGGCCAGGACCTCGTCGACGCCGAGGACCGGGGCGATGCCGGCGGAGCGGACGTCACGCGGCACGAAGCCGTCGGCGTGCCGCCGGAGCACCTGCCACTCGACGTCGCGCGGCGGGACGTCGAGCGTGAGCTTCATGAGGAAGCGATCGAGCTGGGCCTCCGGCAACGTGTACGTGCCCTCGAACTCGATCGGGTTCATGGTCGCCGCCACGAAGAACGGGTCGGGCAGCGCGCGGGCGTCACCGTCGACGCTGACCTGGCGCTCCTCCATGGCCTCGAGGAGCGCGGACTGCGTCTTCGGCGGCGTCCGGTTCACCTCGTCGGCGAGGAGCACGTTCGTGAACACCGGCCCCTCGCGGAACGGGAAGGTACCGGTCGAGGCGTCGTACACCAGCGAGCCGGTGACGTCGCCGGGCATCAGGTCCGGCGTGAACTGGATCCGCTTGGTGTCGAGGGACATCGCGGCCGCGAGGCTCCGGACGAGCAGCGTCTTCGCGACGCCGGGGACGCCCTCGAGCAGCACGTGCCCCTGCGCGAGGATGCCGACGATCATCCCGGACACCGCGCCCTCCTGCCCGACGACGGCCTTGCCGACCTCGGCGCGGAGCCGTCCGAAGGCGTCGCGGAGCGGATCGGCCGGACGGGTCGCCTGCGGGCTCTGGGTGGTGGACGGGTCGGTCACGGGCGTGCTCCTCGGTGGTCTCGGTCGGTCTGGCGGGCGCCGGTGGTCGCGGCGAGGACGGCGCGTTCGAGCTCGTCGAGTGCTGCCGCTCCGGCGGTGAGGCTGCGGTCGTCGGTGGTCGGCCCACCGACGAGGACGGCCCCGACGCGGCGGTCGGGGATCCCGGTGGCGCGGGCCGCGGCACGGACGACCTCGTCGACGTGGGCCGACCGGGGGAGTCCGAGCCGACGAGCCGTGCGCCGGATGGCCGCGATCCGGAGCGTGTCGAGGGCGTGGGTGCGATCGCGCGTGCGGGCGGCGAGTCGGGCGCGGCCCTCGGTGGTCTCGGCGGCGCGTACCACGACGGGCATCCGCTCGACGACGAGCGGCCCGAGGCGACGGCCGCGCCAGAACGCGGCGGCGACCGCGACGAGGCCGAGCAGCGCGAGTGCGCTCGGGACCCACGGCGGTGCCAGCGAACCGAGGGTCGGCGCGGCGTCCGAGGCGCCCGGGACCGGCGTGTACCAGGTGAGCGTCGCCTCGTCGCCGAGCAGCCCGAGGGCGAGTGCGGCGTTGCCGGCGGTGGTGATCGTGTCGTTCCGGAACGCCGCGGTGGTGCCGACGAGGGTGACGTCCCCGGCGGCAGTGTCGGTCCGGACGAGTCCGTACACGCGGTCGCCGCCCGAGCCGAACGGCGCGCAGAGGTCGGTCCCCGCGGGCGCCCGTCGACCGTCGGGTACGGCGTACCCGGTCCCCGTCGCCGTGATCCGCTCGGCCACGGCGGCGGCAGAGATCGCGCAGGAGGTCGTGCGGACGGTGTCGTCCCCGTCGACCGGCGCGGCCGGTTCGACGTCGAGACCGAACGCGTCGAGCACCCGGGGGTCCGAGCTCACGAGGACGACGTGCTCGACCTCGCGCGCGAGCCGCCGCGCGACGGCCGGGTCGAGGACACCGCGCTCGTCGTCCACGAACACGGTGCCGTCGGCGATCCGGTCCGCACGGTCCACCACACGGACGTCGGTGCCGCGCTGTTCGAGGACGCGCACCAGCGCCTTCGCGCCGCTCGCCGATGCGGACGCCGGGTCGAGCGGAACCCGGTCGGTGGCGGGCCGCCCGACGACCGCGGTGAGCACGGCGAGGAGCGCGCCGACGAGCACGACGGCGACCCACGCACCGACACGGCGGCCGCGACCTCCCCGGTCGCGCTCCGGCTGTCCGGACCCGGCGGACTGCGGCGGAGTGGACACCGTGGCGGTCACGCGGGCACCGCCGGGGTCGTCGCATGGGCAGGACGTGCCGTCCGGACGGCGTGCTCGGTGTCGAGGACCTCGCGGGCTGCCGTCTCGGTGGCGGCGACGTCCAGGTAGCGGACCTCGTCGAAGGTGACGGCCGCGTGTTCGATCCGGGTGGCCTCGACCGGGAAGACCCGTGCCGCGCGGCCGGCGATGGCCCGCGCGGTGGCTCCCGGGACGTCCGGCACGAGGTCGCGCTCACCGAGTCCCCTGGCGATCGCGCGGTAGCCGTCGAGGACTGCACGCGACCAGTCGCCGGCACGGAGGGCAGCGCGGGCGTCCTCGGCGATCGCGCTGGCCGGACGGAGGTCGTCGTCGTCGAACACGCCGCCGGTCTCCCCGTCGGCGAGTCGCGCCCGTCGGCGGGGGAGTCCGCGGGCGACGACCACGAGCACGACGACCGCCACGAGCACGACCACGGCCGTCCAGAGCAGGGTCTGCGCGACCGCCGGGGACCCGAGACCGTCGGCGCGGAGCGACCCGATCCATTCGAGGACGGCACGCGAGGCGCGGTCCCACCACGTCACGTGCGCACCGTCGTACTCCGACCGCTCGAGCTCGCGCTCGAGGAGCCGACGTGCCTCGTCGGGACCGATCGTCATGCCCGGCCGTCCGGCGGGTAGCGACCAGGTGCGCCGCCCCATTGCGGCGGCGCGGTCGGCCCACCGGCGGCATCGGGGCCGGGCTGTCCGGGCCACGGCTGCCCGGGCACGGTGCCCGGCTGTCCGGGCCACGGCTGCTGCGGCGCAGCGCCCGGCCACCCCTGTCCGGGCCAGACCGGCCGGTCGACCCGCGGCGACGGCGCGAACGGGTCGGTCGGCGTTCCGGTCTCGAGGTGCGACGCGATCCGCTGGTCGAGTGCCTCGGTCCGGATGCGACGGTCGATCGCCAGGAAGGTCACGACGGACGCCGACAGCACGTCCGTGACGCACTGCACCGCGATGCCGAGCAGGCTCCCCACGACGATCGCGATCACCCCGCCCGTCCCGGCACCCGAGGCCGCGTCGGTCTGGCCGAGCGGGTCGAACGTGCCGCCCAGGAGCACCGCGCCGATCGTGAGCGGGATCGTCGCGATGGACACCGCGACGCCGAACACGGCCTGCACGAGCAGGATGATGCCGAAGGTGCGCCAGAAGGCTCCACGGGTGAGCCGCCACGACTGCGCCGCGGCCTGGAAGACGGGGCGTCCCTCGAGCGCGATGGTCGGCACGGTGAACGCGAACTTCGTCCCGAGCCACACGAGCACGACCGCGAACCCGAGGCCGAGCAGGAAGAAGCCGAGCAGGAAGGCGCCCAGGCCGGAGCCGGAGCCGCTCCCGGAGGCCGCGGCGACGAGCCCGATCATGACGCCCACGAACACGATGCCGATCACGACGCCGGCCGCGAGCTGCAGCAGGATCCAGGCGACCACCGACCAACGGCGCCCGGCGAGCAGGGCCCAGAGCCCACGGAAGGTCGCGCGTCGGCCGAGGACGCGTGCGCCGGTGTCCGCGGCGACCGGCGCGACGAGGAAGCCACGCCCGAGGTAGGCCAGGAACGGCAGCGCGACGGACAGGACGAGCCACAGGGTGAACGAGCCGGCGAGGATCGAGTCCGAGCCGGTCGCGCCGCCGTCGACCGCTGACAGCATGCGCGACTGGAGCGCCTGCTGACCGAACACGCTCACGAGCGTCGAGAGGAGCCCGAGGACGCCGCTGAGGAGCAGGCTCCAGAGCAGGAGCACCCGCGCGTTGCGGCGGAACACGGTGAACGCGCCGGCGAGGACGTCGCCGAGCCCGAGCGGCCGCAGCGGGATGACCGGTCGCGACCCGACCGGCGGGGGACCGGACGGACCCCCGGGGCCACCGACCCACGCACCGGGCTGACCTGGCCACGCGCCGGACGGGCCGAACTGGGTGGGCTGACCCGGCCACGCGCCGGACGGCTGCCGCGCCGGGGGCCGAGCCGCGCCTCCTGGACGCTCGTCCCGACCGTCCTCGGACCCGCCGGGCGCACCCGGTACCTGCCAGTCGGACATCGCCGCCCCCTCGTGCTCCCGACCACGCACGCGGAAGACGCGGTCGACACCCATCCTGTCGGAAAACGCCGTCGCACGGGGCCTCGGCTATCGTGAGGGGTCAGGTGCCGACCGGGCACTGCCGCACGTCACACGGAGTCCCCATCACATGACACCGCGCATCCTCGTCGTCGACGACGACCAGGCCCTCGCCGAGATGATCGGCATCGTCCTCCGCTCCGAGGGCTACGAACCCGAGTTCAGCGCCGACGGCAACGACGCCATCGACGCGTTCCACGGGACGAAGCCCGACCTGGTGCTCCTCGACGTCATGCTCCCGGGCATCGACGGCATCGAGGTGTGCAAGCGCATCCGTGCCGAGAGCGGCACGCCGATCATCATGCTCACGGCGAAGGGCGACACCTCCGACGTGGTCGCCGGCCTCGAGAACGGCGCCGACGACTACGTCGTGAAGCCCTTCAACCCGAAGGAGCTCGTCGCCCGCATCCGCACCCGGCTCCGGCCGACCGCCGCGGACGCCACCGTGCTCCACGTCGGCGACCTCACCGTCGACGTCGCCGGGCACGAGGTCCGACGCGGCGACGCCGTGATCGCGCTCACCCCGCTGGAGTTCGACCTGCTGCGGGCCCTGTCCGAGAAGCCCAACCAGGTCTTCACCCGCGAGATGCTGCTCGAGCAGGTGTGGGGCTACCACTACAAGGCCGACACCCGGCTGGTGAACGTCCACGTGCAGCGCCTCCGCGCGAAGATCGAGCACGACCCCGACAACCCGAAGATCGTCACCACGGTGCGCGGCGTCGGGTACCGGGCCGGAGGGTCCTGAGCACCGTGCCGTCCACACCGTCGACCGGCGGCGTCGCCGTGCGGGGCAGACTCGCCCGCGCCGGCCGCCGTGTCCGACGGTGGGTCCGGCGCGGCTGGCGGGGTGTCGCGTACCTCTGGCGCCGCTCCCTGATGTTCCGGTCGGTCGCGATCACGGTGATGACCACCGGCCTCGCGATCGCGATCATCGGCACCGCCGTCATGATCAGCATCTCGAACAACGTCTACGCGCAGCGCCGCGACCAGATCGAGTCCGAGTCCGCCCGCGCCACGATCGTCGCGCAGGGCATCTTCGACGCGGCGACCGCCGGCGAGGACAACAACCAGAGCGAGCTCGAGACCCTGCAGAGCGAGGCGCAGCAGGCGATCCTGTCGAACACGACGAGCCCCGGCGGCACCAGCATCGCCATCGAGCGGACCCCGAACCAGCCCGGCCCGCAGACGGTGCAGAACGTCGCCAGCCAGGGCTTCCCGGACGCCGTGATCACCGACGCGCTGCGCAAGGAGGTCGGCAAGGACACCGGTCGGCTCAGCCTGCAGCCGGTGCGGCTCGAGGACGACGGGCGCCGCCAGCCCGGGCTCGCGGTCGGGTCGACGCTGCAGATCCCGAGCGCCGGGCAGTACGAGCTGTACCTCGTGTACGACCTCTCCGACGCCCAGCAGACCCTCGACTTCGTCTCGCAGACGCTCTCCATCGGCGGTGTCGCGCTGATGGTGCTCATCGCCCTCGTCACCTCGCTCGTCGTCCGGCTGGTCGTCGTCCCGATCCGCGGTGCCGCCGAGACGAGCCGGAAGATCGCCTCGGGCCGGCTCGACGAACGCATCCCGGTGCGCGGCAACGACGACATCGCCACCCTCGCCCGGAGCTTCAACGGCATGGCCGACGCGGTGAGCCGGCAGATCACCCAGCTGGCCGAGCTCTCCCGGGTGCAGCAGCGGTTCGTCTCCGACGTCTCCCACGAACTCCGCACCCCGCTCACGACCATCCGGCTGGCGGGCGACATGCTCTACGACTCCCGGCACGCGTTCGAGCCGTCGGTCGGCCGGTCCGCCGAGCTCCTGCACGCCCAGGTGGAACGCTTCGAGCTGCTGCTCGCCGACCTCCTCGAGATCTCCCGCTTCGACGCCCAGGCCGTGCACCTCGACCCCGAACCCGTCGTCCCCGCGGCCCTCGCCACCGACATCGTCGACGAGTTCCGCCCGCTCGCCGAACGCGCCGGCATCGACCTGCAGCTCCTGACGCCCGGCGGCCACACCACCATGCAGCTCGACGCGAAGCGCATCCGCCGCGTCCTGCGCAACCTCGTCGGCAACGCCATCGAGCACGGCGACGCGAAGCCCGTGCAGGTCGTCGTCGACAGCGACGCCCGCTCCGTCGCGATCGCCGTCCGCGACCAGGGCATCGGCATGCCGCCCGAGGACGCCGCCCGCGTGTTCGACCGGTTCTGGCGTGCCGACCCGAGTCGCAAGCGCACCATCGGCGGCACCGGACTCGGCCTCGCCATCTCGCTCGGCGACGCGAACCTGCACGGCGGCAGCATCGACGTCTGGTCGCGCCCCGGCGAGGGATCCGCCTTCGTGCTGACCCTGCCGCGCAACGACCGCGTCGCCGTCACCACCTCGGCGATCCCGCTCCCGGACCTCGACGAACCGTACGACGGCCCCCGCGCCGTCCGAGAGGACGACTGATGCGTACCCGACTCCGCACCCTCGTCGCCGTGGCGCTCGCCGCGGTGACGGTCGTCGCCGTGTCCGCCTGCGCCGCGATCCCCACCGACGGCGCGGTCCGGTCCGGCGGGGTGATCAAGGACCAGTCGGTCTCCGGCGTCGACTACCGCCCCGGCAAGCCCGTGCCCGGAGCCGACCAGACGACGATCCTGCGCGGCTTCATCGCCGCCGGCACCGGCGCGGCGGACGACTACGAGGTCGCCCGCGAGTTCCTCGCCTCGGACTTCTCGACGAAGTGGAACCCCCGGCGCCAGGTGACGATCCAGTCCGGCAACCCGGCCGTCGAGCGCGTCGGCGAACGGGAGCTGACCTACACCCTGACGGCGAGCGCCACCGTCGACGCGGACGGCGAGTACACCCAGGCGGTCCGCCCCACCTCGTCCACGCTCACGTTCCAGTTCACCCGCGAGGACGGCGAGTGGCGCATCGCCTACGCCCCCGACGGCATCATCCTGTCGCCGGTGAGCTTCGAGTCGGTGTTCCAGCAGCACGCCCTGTACTTCTACGACCCGACCTACCGGTTCCTCGTCCCCGACGAGCGGTGGTTCCTCGCGCGGTCGTCGACGAGCACCCGGATCGCGAGCGCCCTGCTCGCCGGCCCGGCCGACTGGCTCAAGGGGGCCGTGGTCTCCGCGTTCCCCGAGGGCACGCAGCTGTCCCTCAACGCCGTCACCGTCGAGAGCGGGACGGCCCTCGTCGACCTGTCCAGCGACGCCCTCGGCGCCAGCAGCGAGGCGAAGGCCCGGATGCGCGAGCAGCTGACCAAGTCGCTCGCCTCGGTCGCCGCGGTGTCGTCCGTCGACATCACGGTCGAGGGCGGACCGTTCTCCATCCCCGACACCGGCGGCGTCGACGCGCAGCAGAACCCCGACGTCGACGCCCGCCCGCTCGTCGACGAGGACGGCACCGTCGGCTACTCGGCGCTCGGCGGCGGCAAGATCGCCCAGCTCGGCGGCGGGATGGGCGCCGAGATCGGCGACCTCCGACCGTCCTCGTTTGCCCTGTCGGCCTCCGGCACCGCGGCCGTGGTCGGGAACGGCGACGGGGTGACGGTCGTCCGCGGCCGCACCCACCTGCGTGTCGACGCGACCGACGGTCTGGTGCCGCCGTCCATCGACGACCTCGGCTTCGTCTGGGTCGCGTCCGAGGACGACACCCGCCGCGTGACCGCCTACGGCCTCGGCGGCGACCCGCACGAGGTCTCCACGACGCTCCCGGCCGGCGACCTCGTGTCCTTCCAGGTGTCCCGCGACTCCACGAGGGCGCTCGCCCTCATCGAGACGAACGACGGCCCGAGCCTCTACGTGATGGCCATCGTCCGCGGCGCGGACCGCACGCCGACCTCGCTCGGATCGCCGGTGCGCGTGCAGGCCGCCACCGGGAACGCCGTCGGCGCGGCCTGGATCAGCGACTCCGACGTCGCCTCGGTCGGGCAGACGACCTCGGGCCCGGACGTCGTCCGCTCGACCATCGGTGGGCAGTCGAGCACCCTGCCGAAGCCCGACGGCCGGGCGACCCAGATCGTCGGGGGGAGCGGCGGCTCCATGCTCCTGCGGCTGTCCGACGGCTCCGTCCTGCAGTCGACCGGCGGCGGCTGGGAGACGACGGGGATCACTGCGGACGTCCTCGGCGTCCAGCGCTGACGTCGGTCCTCCACAGGGCGGCGGTCCGGGAGGCGCGTCCCCAGCCCGACAGACCGGTGCCCGCCCGGCGGTGGGTCGGGTCAGGATCGGGGGCATGACGAACACCGATCGTGCCGGCCCGGAGCAGGGCGCCGCCGGCGCTGCGGCTACGGCTGGTGTCGCGGGTGCGGCTGGCGCTGCGGCTGCGGCTGGCGCTTGGGGTGCGGCTGGTGCCGCGGGTACGGACGGCGCCGTCGGCGTCGCGCGGCCCTGGCGGGACGCGCTGCTCGCGGTCGTCGGGCTCTTCCTGCCGGTGGCGTGCGCCGGGTGCGGCCGGCCCGACCGAGCCCTCTGCATGCCCTGTCGGCAGGTCCTCGACGCGATGCCCGGCCGGGTGCGCCTCGTCGCGGGGGTGCGGCTGGACGCGGCCTTCGAGTACACCGGGCTCGTCCGGACGATGCTCCTCGAGCTGAAGCTCCGCGGGCGCGTCGACCTCGCCGGGCCCTTCGGCACCCGGTTCGGCGGGCTCGTGCGGACGGCGCTCTCCGAGGCCGGGCCGGGCGCCGTGCTGCTCCGTGTCCCGCCCTCACCCCGCGGGGCCCGGCGCCGGGGATTCGACCCGGTCGTGCTCCTGGCGGCGCGCGGGGGCGTCCGGCGTCCGCGGGCGCTGTCGCGGGTGCGGTCCCGTGCGTCGTGGGGGCTCGGTGCCGGGGACGCGCCCGGGGGAGCCGTGGGCGCGGGTGGTCGGGCCGGCGCCGGGCAGAAGGAGCGCAGCGCGGTGGAACGGGTCGCGGCGACGGTCGGCACCCTTGCGGCCGAGGGCGTCGCCGGTCGGCCGGTCGTCGTGGTCGACGACGTCGTCACGACGGGCGTCACGATGGCCGAGGCCGTGCGGGCCGTCCGCGCCGCGGGTGGTCGGGTCGTGCGGTGCGTCGCCGTCGCCAGCGTCGACGACTGACGGGCGACGGTCCGGCACCAACGAGCCCCGTGTCCGGTCCCGTGTCCAATCCCGTGTCCGTGTCCGTGCCCGGGTCCAGGTCGCTCGCCGGCGGCGCGTCCACATCGGTGAACGCTCGGTGGCCACTGTGTGTCCGGTGGGTGTCCACGCGACTCACCGACTTCGCGTGACGCCCGGGGGTCACCGGGTCTAGCCTCGCGTCAAGGCGTTCAGGATCGCCGGATGGAGGCGACGCGCTGAGTCTGGATGGGAGCCGCCACATGGACGTGACGATCACGGGCCGGAACATCGGGGTCACCGACCGATTCCGCACCTACGTCGAACAGAAGTCCGAGAAGATCGACGTGCTCGCCGACCGCGCCCTCGCGTTCGAGGTGCGCATCAGCCGCCACAACGAGAAGTCGGGCGGGCAGGGTGAGGACCGCGTCGAACTGACCCTCATCGGCCCCGGGCCCCTCGTGCGGGCGGAGTCCGCCGCATCGGACAAGTACGCCGCCTTCGACCTGGCCTTCGCCCGCATCATGGAGCGACTCCGCCGGGCACGCGACCGCCGCAAGGTGCACCGTGGGCGCCACCGCCCGACCTCGGTCTCCGAGGCCTCCGGGACCGCCTTCGAGCGGATGGGTGTCGTCCCCGCCGACGGCAAGCTCATCGAGACCGTCGCGACGGGTGCCGTGCCGGTCGTGGACGCCACGGCCGAGGACGACGAGAACGAGGTCTACAGCCCCGTCGTGATCCGGCACAAGGTCTTCGAGGCCGGTCCGATGACGGTCGACGACGCGCTGTACTTCATGGAGCTCGTCGGACACGACTTCTACCTGTTCGTCGACGCCGAGACGCACCGACCGAGCGTGGTCTACCGCCGCAAGGGCTGGGACTACGGCGTGATCGGCATCGACGACCCGTCCACCGAAACGGCGCCGGCAGCGGCGTCCGGATCGGAACCGGCGGTCGCGATCGCCTGACGATCGCTCAGCACCACCGACGGCACCCGGGTGTGCGCGGTCCGTTCGCGGGCCGCGCACACCCGCTCCGTTCACAGCGGCCGGAGTCGCCGGGTTGCTAGCATGACTGGCTGTTCGCATCGCGCAGGTCGCGCGTGACGATCTCGTAAGGAGCTCACGTGGCAAACGTGCTGGAGAAGGTCCTCCGCATCGGCGAAGGACGCACCCTCCGTCGGCTGAAGGCGTACGCCTCGGCCATCAACGACCTCGAGGACGACTTCGCGAGCCTCACCGACGAGGAACTCCAGGACGAGACCAAGGAGCTCCGCGAGCGCTACGCGAACGGCGAGACCCTCGACGACCTGCTGCCCGAGGCGTTCGCCGCCGTGCGGGAAGCAGCGAAGCGCACCCTCGGCATGCGGCACTTCGACGTCCAGCTCATGGGCGGTGCCGCGCTGCACCTCGGCAACATCGCCGAGATGAAGACCGGTGAGGGCAAGACCCTCGTCGCCACGACGGCCGCGTACCTCAACGCGATCCCGTCCCGCGGCGTGCACGTCATCACGGTCAACGACTTCCTCGCCTCGTACCAGTCCGAGCTCATGGGCCGCGTGTTCCGCGCCCTCGGCATGACGACCGGCTGCATCATCGCGAACCAGACCCCGGCCGAGCGTCGCGAGCAGTACGCGGCCGACATCACGTACGGCACGAACAACGAGTTCGGCTTCGACTACCTGCGCGACAACATGGCGTGGCAGGCATCCGACATGGTGCAGCGCGGGCACTTCTTCGCGATCGTGGACGAGGTCGACTCGATCCTCATCGACGAGGCCCGCACGCCGCTCATCATCTCGGGCCCCTCCTCCGGCGAGGCCAACCGCTGGTTCACCGAGTTCGCGTCGATCGCGACCCGCCTCACCCCGGGCGAGGACTACGAGGTCGACGAGAAGAAGCGCACCGTCGGCGTGCTCGAGCCCGGCATCGAGAAGGTCGAGGACTACCTCGGCATCGACAACCTGTACGAGTCGGCGAACACCCCGCTCATCTCGTTCCTGAACAACTCGATCAAGGCCGTCGCCCTGTTCAAGCGCGACAAGGACTACGTCGTGATGAACGGCGAGGTGCTCATCGTCGACGAGCACACCGGCCGCATCCTGATGGGCCGTCGCTACAACGAGGGCATCCACCAGGCGATCGAGGCGAAGGAGAAGGTCGAGGTCAAGGCCGAGAACCAGACCCTCGCCACGGTCACGCTGCAGAACTACTTCCGCCTCTACCAGAAGCTGTCCGGCATGACCGGTACGGCCGAGACCGAGGCCGCCGAGTTCATGTCGACCTACAAGCTCGGCGTCGTCCCCATCCCGACGAACAAGCCGATGCAGCGCATCGACCAGACCGACCTCGTCTACAAGAACGAGAAGGCCAAGTTCGAGCAGGTCGCCGAGGACATCGCCGAACGCCACGAGAAGGGCCAGCCGGTCCTCGTCGGCACCACGAGCGTCGAGAAGTCCGAGTACCTGTCGAAGCTCCTCGCGAAGAAGGGCGTCAAGCACGAGGTCCTCAACGCGAAGAACCACGCGCGTGAAGCCGCGATCGTCGCGCAGGCCGGTCGCCTGGGCGCCGTGACGGTCGCCACGAACATGGCCGGTCGCGGCACCGACATCATGCTCGGTGGCAACTCGGAGTTCCTCGCCGTGCAGGAGATGCACGCCAAGGGCCTGTCCCCGACGGAGACCCCGGAAGAGTACGAGGCCGCCTGGGACGAGGTGTTCGACCGCGTCAAGGCCGAGATCAAGGACGAGGCCGACAAGGTCCGCGAAGCCGGCGGGCTCTACGTCCTCGGTACCGAGCGTCACGAGTCCCGCCGCATCGACAACCAGCTGCGTGGTCGTTCCGGCCGTCAGGGTGACCCGGGCGAGAGCCGTTTCTACCTGTCGCTCACCGACGACCTCATGCGGCTGTTCAACTCCGGCGCGGCCGAGAGCCTCATGGGCCGCTCGAACGTCCCGGACGACCTCGCGATCGAGAACAAGCTCGTCGGCCGTGCGATCCGCTCGGCCCAGGCGCAGGTCGAGGGCCGCAACGCCGAGATCCGCAAGAACGTCCTGAAGTACGACGACGTCCTCAACCGCCAGCGTGAGGCGATCTACAGCGACCGCCGTCACATCCTCGAGGGCGACGACATCCACGACCGTGCGCAGTCGTTCCTGAAGAGCGTCGTCGACGACGTGCTCGACTCCCACACCGCCGAGGGCAACGCGGACGACTGGGACCTCGACGCCATGTGGACCGAGCTCGGCACGCTCTACCCGATCTCGATCTCGATCGACGAGGTCATCACCGAGGCCGGGTCGAAGGGCAAGGCGTCGCGCGAGTTCCTCGGCCGCGAGATCCTCTCCGACGCCAAGCTCGCCTACCAGCAGCGCGAGGAACTCCTCGGCGACGAGGCCATGCGCGAGCTCGAGCGCCGCGTGGTCCTCTCGGTGATCGACCGCCGCTGGCGCGACCACCTCTACGAGATGGACTACCTCAAGGACGGCATCGGCCTCCGCGCGATGGCGCAGCGCGACCCGCTGGTCGAGTACCAGCGCGAGGGCTACGCGCTCTTCCAGAGCATGATGGGCCAGATCCGCGAAGAGTCGGTCGGCTACCTCTTCAACCTCGAGGTGCAGGTCCAGTCCGACGGGGAGAACGCCGTCATCGAGGCCAAGGGGCTCGGCGAGGACGAGGTCTCCGGTCTCGAGTACTCCGCTCCGTCGATCGACGGCGAGGTCGAGGTCCGCGACGAGCGCGGTCGCCTCGAGCAGGCCGCCACGGCTCGGGCGCAGAAGGCGCAGGCCGAGGCCGAGGCAGCTGCCGGCCCGGAGCAGGGCTCCGCGTTCGGCAACGCCGCGACGGCCTCCGGCCAGGCCGCTGCGGGCAACCGCGCGGAGCGTCGTCAGGCCGCCAAGAAGGGCTGACGCAGGACCAGACGGACAGGAGGGACGGTGCCAGCTGGCACCGTCCCTCCTGTCCGTCTCCCGGTCACCCCACAGGCGTCACAGGACCCCGACGGCCGTCGCGCGCCAGCGGCCCTGCCGCTCCTCCAACCGCATCGCGACGGCACGGGCGTGACTGCGCGTGTGCACCACGATGGTCGCCTCGGCGACCCCGTCGGCGGGTCGGCACACGATCACGCTCCCGACCCGCAGCAGTGCCCGCCCCCGTGAGCGTCCGCCGAGCTGCCGGGCGCGCGCGGCGACGGCGGCACGCTGCTGCAGGTGCCGGTGGACCTCGTCGGTGATCCACCGGGCGATGCTGTCGACCTCGCGCGACCCGGTCAGGATCTCGGCGACGCAGAGACCGAGTGCGCGCGCGGTGTCCTCGACGTCCGTCGGCGGCGGCACCACGCTGAGCCGCAGGACGTCCCCCGTCGGCTCTGCCTCATCGATCCGGTGTGCTTCCTCGGCCACCCCTGCCCCTTTCGTCGGGGCTGAGCGTAGGGCGCGTACAACATGAGAAATATGAGTCCGCCCCAGGCTGTGGAGAGCGCGAAGTTGTCCACAGAAGCGCGCACCTAGACTGGGCGGGTGTCGACCCTCAGTGACCTCGTCCTCGCACAAGGCCGTTCCTCCGAAGCCGACGTGGAGTGGCTCCACCTGCTCGTCGGCGACTGGCAGCTGCTCGCCGACCTGTCCTTCGCGGACATGGTCCTCTGGGTGCCGACGTCCGAGGACGGCTCGTTCGTGGCGGTCGCGCACGCGCGCCCCAGCTCCGCGGCGACGCTCTTCTACCGCGACATCGTCGGGCAGGAGATCCGCGAGGAGTGGCGCGAGCAGGTCACCGAGTGCTTCGCCGGCGCGCGGGTCGTCGACTCGGCCGAGCCGGACTGGTACGAGGACACCCCGACCCGCGTCCGAGCGATCCCGGTCCTCCGCCGCCTGAGCGCGAACAGCGCCGAGACGACCGAGCGCCCGATCGCGGTCGTGACGCGGCACTCCAACCAGGACGAGATGCGCACCCCGAGCCGCCAGGAGCTCAACTTCACCGCGAGCGCGAACGACCTCTTCGGCATGATCGCCACCGGCGACTTCCCGGACATCGGTGCGCCGGCCGGACCGCGTCGTGGCGCCCCGCGCGCGAGTGACGGCCTGCTCCGCCTCGACACGAACGGTGTCGTCACGTTCGCCAGCCCGAACGGCCTGAGCGCTTTCAACCGGATGGGCTTCGAGGGTGAGCTCGAGCGGAAGTCCCTCGCCGAGGTCACCACCGAACTCATCGGCGCGCAGCTCGACGTGGACGAGTCGCTGCCCCTCGTCGTCACCGGGCGTGCCCCGTGGCGCGCGGACGTCGAGTCCAAGGGCGTGACCGTCTCGCTGCGGTCGATCCCGCTGCGCGACCACGGTGAGCGGATCGGCGCGATCGTGCTCTGCCGCGACGTCACCGAGCTGCGCCACCAGGAGCGCGAGCTCATCACGAAGGACGCCACGATCCGTGAGATCCACCACCGGGTCAAGAACAACCTGCAGACGGTTGCCTCGCTCCTGCGCATCCAGGCCCGTCGGACCCACTCGGACGAAGCACGGACGTCGCTGCAGAACGCGATGCGCCGCGTGGCCGCGATCGCCGTGGTGCACGACACCCTGTCGACGGGCCTCAGCCAGAACGTCGACTTCGACGAGGTGTTCGACTCGGTGCTGAAGCTGGTGACCGAGGTCGCCGCGTCCCACAACACCACCGTGCGTCCGAAGAAGACGGGCGAGTTCGGGGTGCTCCCGTCCGAGGCGGCGACCCCGCTCGCGCTCGGGCTCACCGAGCTCGTCACGAACGCCGTCGAGCACGGGCTGGACGGCCGTGACGGCGAGGTGGAGATCGTGGCCGAGCGCTTCGACGACCACCTCGACATCCAGGTGCGCGACAACGGCCGGGGCCTGCCGGAGGGCAAGGTCGGATCGGGCCTCGGGACGCAGATCGTCCGGACGCTGATCCAGGGCGAACTCGGCGGCACGATCGACTGGCACACGCTGACCGGCAGCGGCACCGAGGTCACCATCACGATCCCGTTCCGCTGGCTGACGGCGACGCCGGGCGCCGCGTAGCCCGCGCGCGGGTCGTCGGGTGCTTCGTGCTCCCGCCCGGCCCGCGTCGAACCACGTTCCCGACGTCGAACCGCCGTCCGGCCCTGGTTCGACGTCGGGAACGTGGTTCGTGAGGTGGCGCGCGCCGGCGCGCGCCGGCGCGCTCGCCGTGCGGGCAGCCGGAGCGGCCGGCCGCACAACGAACGTGTGTCCGAACCACGCGATGCCGCGGCGTCGCGTGGTTTTCGTTGTGCGCAGGCTTGCGCTGTTCCTGGAGGCGCGGTGCGCGCCCGTCAGGGCCGCATCGAACCACGTTCCCGACGTCGAACCGCCGTCCGGCCGTGGTTCGACGTCGGTTCCGTGGTTCGCCGCGTGGCGCGCGGCATGAGGGGTGCGCGCGGCGCGCGCGCGGCGCGCGGCGCGCGGCGCGCGGCGCAACCGCGCCGCCGCGCCCGCCCCGCGCACGACGACGCCCGCCGGCCCCGGAGGGACGGCGGGCGTCAGGCGCGCAGGAGGCGCCGGGTCAGGAGGCGCGGCGGGCGCGAGCAGCGCGGCGCTTCAGGGCGCGACGCTCGTCCTCGCTCAGGCCACCCCAGACCCCGGAGTCCTGGTTGTTCTCGAGGGCGTACTGCAGGCACATCTCGGTGACCGTGCAGCGAGCGCAGACCGACTTGGCCTTCTCGATCTGGTCGACGGCCGGTCCGGTGTTCCCGACGGGGAAGAAGAGCTCGGGGTCCGCGGTGAGGCAGGCTGCCTGGTCACGCCAGTCCATGTGTGGTGCTCCTTGAAATCGATGCTCGAACGGCAGGCCGGGGCCGTGGTTCGGGGATCGGAACGCTGAGCATGCGCGAGGCACGAGGGGACACCCGTGGGGGAGGAGTCCGCTGGAAGCGAGTCTGACGCCCGCAGAACGCTCGGGGGAGGAGCGTCGAACCACGGGAGACGCACACCACATCGTGCCGTCCAAACGACCTCGAATATCGTTCCATACTGGTAGGGCCAAATCAAGGGTTCCGACGCTGGAGGAATGCTGTGCCCGACACCACCCCGACCGAGTCCGACCCCGTCGAACGGCGGTCGCCGGCGCTCCTGGTGCTCCTCGTCGTCGTCGGACTCGAGTTCGCCGCCCTCGTCGTCGTGACGATCGTCCTCGTCGTCGAGCTGATCGTCGCGCCCGCCACGAGCATCGCGTCCGGGATCGCGCTGACGGTCCTCGCGGCCATCGCGGCGCTCTGGCTCGGCTCCCTGTTCATCGGACTCCGCAACCGTCGTCCGTGGGTGCGGTCCGGGATCATCGTCTGGCAGGTGCTGCAGGGTGCGCTCGCGATCGGGGCGTTCCAGGGCGTCTTCCGCGTGCCCGCCGTCGGCTGGTTCCTGCTCATCCCCGCGCTGCTGGGGATCACGCTGGTGCTGTCGCGACCGGTGACGGACGCGCTCGCCCGTCCGGTCGAGTAGACGGCAGAGACGGGAGGCGCGGTGCCAGCTGGCACCGCGCCTCCCGTCCGTCGATCAGTCGGGTCTCAGACCAGGCCGAGCTTCTTCCGCAGGCTCGCGACGTGTCCCGTCGCCTTGACGTTGTACAGCGGGAGCTGCACGGCGCCGTCCTCGTCGAGCACGATCGTCGAGCGGATCGTCCCGGTGACGATCTTCCCGTAGTTGTTCTTCTCGCCCCACGCGCCGTAGGCCTTGTGCACGGCCAGGTCGGGGTCGCTCAGCAGCGGGAACGTGAGGGCCTGCTCGTGCTGGAACTTCTTGAGGGCCGGGAGCTCGTCCTTCGAGACGCCGAGGACCTCGTACCCGGCAGCCTGCAGCGACGACATGTTGTCGCGGAAGTCGCACGCCTCGGTGGTGCAGCCCGGGGTCGACGCCGCCGGGTAGAAGTACACGATGACCTTCTTCCCACGCAGGGCCGAGAGGGCGTGCTCGGTGCCGTCCTGGTCCGGCAGGGTGAAGTCGGGTGCGGTGTCGCCGGCGGCGAGACGGTCGGTCATGAGGCTCCTGTTCGTGTTCGGTGCCCCGAGTGGTCAAGGGCACGCGAAACCCATGCTATTGTTGTTTCCCGTTGCAGCACGGAAGTGCAGCAGCGCCACACAACTGCACACCATGCGCCTCTAGCTCAATTGGCAGAGCAACTGACTCTTAATCAGTGGGTTCTCGGTTCAAGTCCGAGGGGGCGCACCAGCAAGGCCCCGGCTCCCAGAGCCGGGGCCTTCGTCGTTCCCGGGCCCGTGGGGCCTCCGGGGCGGGACACGCCCGGCGTGCGATCCGGCACCGAAATCGTGCGCCTCACTCAGCGGCGACGTCGACCACGCGTTCCTCGCCGACGACCGGCGCGAGGGCGCCCGCCGATCCCGCGGCCAGGTCGGCCCGCAGCGGCTCGACCGCGGCACCGGGCACCCACAGCTCGAACGTCGCCGTGCTGCCGTACGCGGGCTCGCCGAGCGTCGCGTCGTGGCGCCGGACCCAGTCGCGCAGCACGTTGTCGATCCGGCCGGCTTCGGCGTGCGGGACGTCGACGGTCACCCGGGTGAGCGGGCGTCGGTGCACGAGCGCCGCGCGGTCGAGGGTCTCGGAGACCGAGGTCGAGTAGGCGCGGACGAGTCCGCCGGCGCCGAGCTTCACCCCGCCGAAGTACCGCGTGACGACCGCGACGACGTCGGTCAGCCCGCGGCGCCGGAGCACCTCGAGCATCGGCACGCCGGCGGTACCGGACGGTTCGCCGTCGTCGCTCGACCGGGCCTGGTCACCGAGCACCCCGGTGACCATCGCGGTGCAGTTGTGCCGGGCGTCCCACCGACGGCGACGGACCTCGGCGATGACGCGGTCGGCGTCCTCGACGGAGGAGACCGGCGCCACGGTCGTGATGAACCGCGACTTCGTGACGACGATCTCGTGCTCGACCGGTGCCGCGATCGTGGACGGGTACGAGGTGCTCACCCGTCCGAGGCTAGCGAGGTCGGTGTCGGGGTCCCGCGCTACCATGTGCTGCACGACGTGCGGCTGGGGAGGAGTCCGATCGACATGGCGACAGCAGACCCGAGGGGTGGCGCGCTCGACGCTGCGGAACTCGCGCGCCGACTCAACCTCCTCCTCGACTTCGAGGAAGCGCAGCGCGGTGCGCCGGTGCCGTTCGCCGCGGTCGAGGAGTACGTCGCCGCCCAGGGTGGCTCGCTCTCCCGGGCGAAGTGGACGTACATGCTCTCCGGCGACGGCCGTCGGAACCGCGACACCGGGCTCCTCCGCCTGCTCGCGGGGTTCTTCGAGGTCGACGAGCGCTTCCTGCTCGAGGACAGCGACGTCCCCGAGCGCATCGGCGCCCAGCTCGCGCTCGTCCGGTCCCTGCGGTCGGCGCGCGTGAGCGGGTTCGCCGCCCGGACCTTCCCCGGTGAGCTCTCGCCCGAAGCCCTCCGTCGCATCGCCGAGGTGCTCGAGGAGGAGTCCGCTCGGGGGAGCGTCGCATGAGCGCGCCGACGGACCTCGTCGAGGCGTTCTGGGCGCGTGGTGCGGCCGAGGGGTGGTCCGACGTCGACCAGGCCGTCGCCGCCGCAGCCGAGGTGGTCCGCAAGCCGATCGTCGTCCGTGAAGAGGCGTTCCTCGCGGCGGAGCCCGTGTGCGGCTTCGTGGCGACGCTCGAACGGCAGCACCTCGTGATGATCTCCCCGACGGCGTCGCGCACCTTCCGGTCGTTCGTCATCGGTCACGAACTCGGCCACATCCTGCACCGTCACCAGGACCACGCACCGCAGGCGGCCTACATCCGCGACGTCATCCCGGACCTGCCGGAGTACAAGGTCGAGCGGGCTCTCGCCCGCGGGCTGTTCTCGAACGAGTACGAGCACGAGGCCGAGGTCTTCGCCGACCGGCTCGCCGGGCTCATCCGCGGACACCGCGATCGTCCGAGTGCGTTCCGCGGGGTGTTCGGGTGATCATCTCCGTCGTCCAGGCGCTGCTCCTGATCGCCGGGACGATCACGCTCTTCGTGCTCCAGCGCGGCCAGGACCGGACGCTCGCGGTCACGTTCCTGCTGTTCGCGGCGACCATCGTCACGAACGTCGACCCGCTGTACCTGTGGCTCGATCCGCTGTTCGGCGGCTTCAACGTCGTCACCGTGGTCAGCGACTGCCTCATGGTCGCGGGGACGAGCACCCTGCTGTGGGGCGTGGCGAAGGCCGTCGGTGCCGCGCGGCCCTGGCTCCGGAACGCGATCGTCGTCACGTGCGCGGTCGTCGTCGTGGTGGTGATCGTGGCGTTCACCGTGCTCGACAAGCCCGCGACGACGACGACCTTCATGCTCGATGCGGGGTCGCACCCGGCAGCCACGGTGTACTCGATCGCGCAGACGGTGTACCTCGGCGTCGCGCTCGGTGCGACCGGGCTGATCTCGATCGTGCACCTCGGCGAGGCCCGCACGACGACGGACCTCGTCGGACTCTGGGTCCTCGTGCTCGGTGGGCTCCTCGGGGTCGTCCGCATGGTCGTCGTCGTGGTGATGGACCTCGCGCACGTCCTGGGGGACCTCGGCGTGACCCGGTCCCTCGCCCTGCCGTACGACGTCACGACCCCGGGCGCGGTGATCTGCGTGTCGTCGGGGATGCTCCTGCTCGTCATCGGCCACCAGGTCTCCCGCCGTCGCCGCTGGCGTCGGGTCGAGTCGGCGCTCCGCACCCTGACGCCGTTGCACGCCCGGATCGGGACCGACAACGCCTACCCGGACTCCGGGGACCCGGCGACGCGCCTCAGCCGGCTCATCGTCGAGATCAACGACGGTGCGCGTCGGGCACGCCAGCAGCTGAGCGAGACGGAACGACGGGCGCTGGCCGACGCCGAGGCCGCCCTCGAGACCGCCTAGCGCGAGTCGTTACCAGAACGGGACATCGGCCCCACTGGGCAGGTCGATTCCTCCAGCAGCGCCGTGTAGGGTTTGTAGCAGTTGCTACAGGCAATGTGGCAGCACGGGGTGGGACTCGGCCGCGTTGGGGGCGGCCGAGCACCACCGGCCCCGATCCGCCGCCGGACGGCCGTTCCGCGGTGTCTAGGATCGTCGGGTGACCGTCTTCGCAGCCCTCGTCCTGTTCATCGGTGCCGTCTTCAACGTCGTCACGTGGCCGCGCTTCTTCCAGCGCGTCGCGAAGGACTCGCGGGCGCGCGATGCCGCCGGCAAGCCGACGACGTTCTACACGGTGCACCTCGTGCTGCTGGTCATCGCGCTGGCGATCGCCGTCGCTGCGGTGGTCGCGGGGATCCTGCTGCTCGTCTGAGCGCGCCCGGCGTGGCGACGTGCTCTGCCGGTGACGTGACGGCCTGGAGGCGTCGTGCCGGCTCGCCACGGGCTTCTGGTCCGCACGGTGCGGCTGTCGTCGGCTGGTGCGGCGTTGGCGGCTGGGTGCGGCGTTACAAGCTGCCACGGTGCTCGGAACCGCGCACGGGGTGAGGAGGTGCGCACGGTGCGGACCGGAGGCGCGGTGCCAGCCCCCTACGGACCTCCCGTCCGCACGGTGCGGCCGTCGCCGACCGGTGCGGCGTTGGCGGCTGGGTGCGGCGTTACAAGCCACGGTGCGCGGGACCGCGCACGGGGTGAGCACTCACGCACGGTGCGGACTGGAGGCGCGGTGCCGACCCGCCACGTTCCTCCCGTCCGCACGGTGCGGCGGTCGCCGGCCGGTGCAGTGTTGGTGGCTGGGTGGTGCGTTACAAGCTGCCACGGTGCGCGGGACCGCGCACGGGGTGAGTACTCACGCACGGTGCGGACTGGAGGCGCGGTGCCGACCCGCCACGTTCCTCCCGTCCGCACGGTGCGTCCGTCGCCGGCTGGTGCGGTGTTGGTGGTTGGGTGCGGCGCTAGAAGCTGGCACGGTGCGCGGAACCGCGCACGGGCTGAGTGCGCGCGCACGGTGCGGAGGGGAGGCGCGGTGCCGGCCCGCCACGTTCCTCCCGTCCGCACAGTGCGGCGGACGCCAGCTGGTGCCGCGTTGGCGGCTGGGTGCGGCGTTACAAGCTGCCACGGTGCGCGGAACCGCGCACAGGGTGAGCACGCACGCACGGTGCGCGTGCCGCCGGCCGGTGCGGTGCCGGCCCGCCACACGCTTCCGGTCCCGCAGGCGATCGCGCCCGGCGGGCGCCCAGGACAGCGGAGCTCAGACCGGCGGGCGGCGCACCGGTGTCAGGACTCCGACGGCAGCGGCGCGCCGAGCGCCCGGCGCAGCGCGAGGCCGGCGACCCGCTCGTCGGTCGTGTCGAGCAGCACCCGGTAGGTCTCCCCGGGCGTGACGAACTCGACGCACACCGCGTCGAAGTCGCACGGCTCGATCCGCCAGCCGCGCACGGCGTCCATGGGCACGGCGGTCAGGGCGTCCCGCTCGTAGCTGGTCTCGGCGGCGACACGGTCGTGGAAGACCCGGACACGGCCGAAGGTGCCGCGCCAGGTCAGCTGCAGGTCGAGCGTGGGGGAGACAGAAGGGTCCGGCACCCGCCGATCGTACCGACGGGTGCCGGACCCTCTCACACGCGTGCGGCGTGCGGTTTCGCTATCCGGACACTCGGGTCCGTGCGTGGTCCGCCGCGATCAGCGCCGACGGTCGGTGTCCGACCCGGCGTCGCCGGCCGAGGACGATCCCGACGCGTCGGCCGAGGACGACCCTGACGCGTCGTCCGCCGGAGCCGACGCTCCGGCACCGCGGCGCACCTGGTTCGCCGGGTCCCGGCCGGTCACCGGGTACGGACCGGTGATGCCCGAACGGAGCGAGGCGATGCGGAGGATGCGGTCGCGCTGCAGGAACCAGCCGAGGATGAGCAGCGGGATCACGATGATGAGGGACGCGATCGTGTACGTGCCGATCGGGTAGTCGATCGCCATCAGCACGATGACGGTCGCGAGGAACACCAGCGTCAGCCAGGACGTGTACGGCGCGCCCGGCAGCTTGAACGACGGCTCCTTCGCGAGCCCCTGCTTCGCCCACGAGCGGAGCTTCATCTGGCAGAGGATGATCGTGCCCCAGGCGGTGATGATGCCGAGGCTCGCGATGTTCAGCGCGATCTCGAACGCCTGCTTCGGCACGAAGAGGTTCAGGAAGACTCCGACCAGCGTGAACGCCGAGGTCAGCAGGATGCCCGCGAACGGCACGCCGCCCTTGGTCATCTTCGTGGTCCACTTCGGCGCCGAGCCGTTCATGCCCATGGAGTGCAGCGCGCGACCGGTGGAGTAGAGCCCGGCGTTCAGCGAGGACAGCGCTGCCGTGAGCACGACGAAGTTCATGATCGACCCGACGACCTGGCCGACCTGCGGGTTGCCGATCGACGAGAAGAAGGTCACGAACGGGCTGACGCCGTCCTTGTACGACGTGTACGGCAGGAGCAGCGAGAGGAGGACGACCGACCCGACGTAGAACACGGCGATGCGGAAGACGACCGAGTTGATCGCGCGGGGGATGACCTTCTCGGTGTCCTGCGTCTCGCCGGAGGCGGTGCCGACCAGCTCGATGGCGGCGTAGGCGAAGACGACACCCTGCACGACGAGGACCGCCGGCAGGAGTCCGGTCGGGAAGAGTCCGCCGTTGTCGGACCAGATGCTGAACCCGGTGCGGACCGTCTCGCCGCCCGTCTCGACCGGGAACGCGAACACGAGCCAGACGAGGGCCACGATGAGGAAGGCCACCAGGGCGGCGACCTTGATGATCGCGAACCAGAACTCGAGCTCACCGAAGACCTTCACGGCGACGAGGTTGGCCGCCAGCACGACGAGGAGCGCCGCGAGGGCGAGGGCCCACTGCGGCACCGCGCGCGGCCCGGCCCAGTAGTGCAGGTACAGCGCGACGGCGGTGGTGTCCACGATCGAGGTCATCGCCCAGTTGAGGAAGTACATCCACCCGGCGGCGTACGCGAACTTCTCACCGAAGAACTCGCGCGCGTAGGAGATGAACGACCCGGACGAGGGACGGTGCAGCACGAGCTCGCCGAGGGCCCGCAGGATGAAGAACGCGAAGACGCCCGCGATGAGGTAGACGACCGCCAGGGCCGGTCCCGCCGTGTGCAGTCGGCCACCCGCGCCGAGGAAGAGCCCGGTGCCGATCGCACCGCCGATGGCGATCATCTGCAGTTGCCGGGGCTTCAGACCGTGCTGGTAGCCCTCCTGCTCGTGCGAGAAGTCGTTCGCGGGCGCGCGGTCCACGCCGGTGTCGTTCTGCGCTGTCATGCGCGACACGCTACAGGTGCCCCGAACCGGGGTGGCACACAACCATGCGAGTCTCCTGGAATACAAGGGACCGGTCACGATCCCGATCGTTGTCAGGGCGCGCGACACGCCGTGAACGGGGTACGCCGGTGCCGGGATTCCGGCGGACCCGGATTCGCGTCGGGGGACAACCGCCGATAGCCTTGAACGTCCCTTCAGGGACACCGACGATCAGGACGCGTCCACCGCAGCAGCACAGCGGGGGCCGTACGGTCGGCCGGACCGGGGCCGTCCCGAGTACGTCCCCCGCGTGCGTGATCGCTCGCCCTGCGCCGTTGCGCGGGCTCGATGCGATGCCGCCGAACACGGTGCCGGGCGACCCGTCCGCAACCACCGGTACCGCCGTGCGCCCACCGCGCCGCGGTCCCGCGAGGAGCACCGTTGACCATCGCACCACCCCAGGACCGGCGTGCCACCACGCCGGACGAACCCATCGGCGTGCCGGCTGTGCGCGTGCACGGCGCCTACAAGGTGTTCGGCCGCCGTCCAGGCGAGACGGTCCGCCGGCTCGCAGCCGGCGCCACCCGTGACGAGGTCCGCGACCTCGGCTCCGCGGCCGTGATCGACGCGTCCTTCGACGTGCGTCCCGGCGAGATCTTCGTCGTCATGGGTCTGTCCGGCTCGGGCAAGTCGACGCTCATCCGCATGCTGAACGGCCTGCTCGAACCGACGGCGGGGAACGTCGAGATCGGCGGTCGCACCGTCACGGGGGCCACCCCGCGCCAGGTCCGCGACATCCGTCGGTCGAGCGTGTCGATGGTCTTCCAGCACTTCGCGCTGCTGCCGCACCGCACCGTGCTCGAGAACGTCGCGTTCGGCCTCGAGGTGAACGGCGTCGACAAGGCCACCCGGCTCGCCAAGGCCCGCGAGGTGATCGGCCTCGTCGGACTCGACGTCTGGGCGGACGCGAAGCCCGACGAGCTCTCCGGCGGCATGCAGCAGCGTGTCGGCATCGCCCGCGCCCTCGCCGCCGAGACCGACGTCCTGCTCATGGACGAGGCGTTCAGCGCACTCGACCCGCTGATCCGCCGCGAGATGCAGGAGCAGCTCGTCGACCTGCAGCAGCGACTCGGCAAGACGATCGTCTTCATCACCCACGACCTCAACGAGGCGATGTTCCTCGGCGACCGCATCGCCGTGATGCGCGACGGACGGATCGTGCAGATCGGATCGCCGGAGGAGATCCTCACCGACCCGGCGAACGACTACGTCGCCCAGTTCGTGCAGGACGTCGACCGCGCCCGGGTGCTCACCGCGTCGAGCGTCATGGAGCCCGCGCGCGCCGCGGTCCCGCTGACGGTCGGCCCCCGTAGCGCCCTCCGCACGATGCGCGACCTGCAGACGGCGGCGGTCTTCGTCACCGGACGCGGCCGGAAGCTCGAGGGCTGGGTCCGCGACCGGCACGTGATGCGCCAGGTCAAGGCCGGCGACACCGACCTCGACGCCATCGTGAACACCGAGTTCGCGCGCGTCGCGCCGGACACCGCGCTCACCGACCTGTTCGAACTCGCCGTCGAGTCACCGCTGCCGATCGCGGTCGTCGACGACGAGGGGCGCCTGCTCGGGGTCGTCCCGCGTGTGACGCTGCTCGCCGCCCTCGGCAACGTGCCGACCGCGACGATGCCCATCCCGGTGCTCGAACCGGTCACCCGGATCAGCGACTCCGACATGGACTCGACCCTCGCCGACGCCGGCGAGACGCCGCCCGCTGCCGCGACGCCCACCACCGAAGGAGACCACGCATGATCACCCCCGGTACCAACTCCTTCGGCGACTTCCACCTGCCCCTCGGCACCTGGGTCGCAGCGATCGTCGACTGGATCACCACCTACCTCTCCGGCTTCTTCGACGTCGTCCGCTACGTCTTCACCTGGATGGACGCGTGGATGGAGTACTTCCTCGCCACGCCGCCGTTCTGGGTCGTCGTCGCGGTCCTCGTCGTCCTCGCGTTCGTCGCCAAGGGCTGGAAGCTCGCGCTCGGCGCCGCCGTCGGCCTGCTCTTCATCGTCAGCGTCGGCCAGTGGACGAACGCGATGGACACCCTCGCGCTCGTGATCGTCGCCGCGGGCCTCGCGGTGGTGTTCAGCATCCCGCTCGGCATCTGGGCAGCCCGCTCCGACGCCGCGAGCCGGGTCATCCGGCCGGTGCTGGACTTCATGCAGACGACGCCCGCGTTCGTCTACCTCATCCCGGCGCTGCTGCTCTTCCGCGTCGGTGTCGTCCCCGGCATCGTCGCGACGATCGTGTTCGCGATGGCCCCCGGCGTCCGGCTCACCGAGCTCGGCATCCGTGGGGTCCCGAGCGAGGTCGTCGAGGCCGGCGCCGCGTTCGGCTCGAGCCCGTGGCGCATCCTCCGGCAGATCCAGCTGCCGCTCGCGAAGGCCAGCATCATGGCGGGGATCAACCAGGTCATCATGCTGTCGCTCTCGATGGTCGTCATCGCCGGCATGGTCGGCGCCGGCGGTCTGGGGGAGCAGATCGTCGCCTCGCTGAACCGCATCGACGTCGGTCTCGGAGCCGAGGCCGGCCTGTCGGTCGTGGTCCTGGCGATCCTGCTGGACCGTCTGACCGCAGCGCTGGGCGGCGACTCGGGCCGCGCCTCCAGGCTCTTCGGACGCCGGAAGCGCGCGACCGCGACCCCGAACGCGGCGACCGCGACCCCGAACGCGGCGAGCGCGACCGCGACCCCGAACGCGGCGACCGCCCAGACCGCCGCCACCACCGAAGCGGTCACCGACCGCCCGACCGTCGACGCGTGAGGAAGGACCACACCATGAAGCGCACCAGCACCCCGCGCACCAGCACCCCGCGCACCAGCACCCCGCGCAACCGCACCCCGCGCACCCGCACCCCGCGCACCCGCCGCGTCCTCGCCGCGGCCGCCCTCGCCGCCACCACCGCCCTCGGCCTGTCCGCCTGCATGCCGCCCGGCTACTACGGGGCATCGGGCACGGTCGACAACGGCGACCAGAAGTCGATGCACGTCGTCGTCTTCAACGGCTGGGACGAGGACACCGCCGCCAGCTACCTCTGGAAGCACGTCCTCGAGCAGCAGGGCTACGACGTCCAGCTCACCAACTCCGACGTCGCGCCGGCCTACACGGGCCTCGCGTCCGGCGACTACGACGTCGTGTTCGACACCTGGCTGCCGAACACGCACAAGGAGTACATGGACACGTACGGCAAGGACCTGACGGACCTCGGCGCGTGGAACGAGCAGGCGTCCCTCGAACTCGCCGTGCCGGAGTACTCCGACATCGACTCGATCGACGAGCTGAAGGCGAAGGCGTCGGACTTCGGCAACAGGATCGTCGGCATCGAGCCCGCAGCCGGCGAGACGAAGGTGGTGCAGGACCAGGTGATCCCGCAGTACGGCCTCGACGGCATGGACTTCGTCACGAGCTCGACGCCGGCGATGCTCGCCGACCTCAAGGCCGCCATCGCGAAGCATCAGGACGTCGTCGTGACGCTGTGGCGTCCGCACTGGGCGTACGACGCCTTCCCGATCAAGGACCTCGAGGACCCGAAGGGCGCTCTCGGCAAGAACGAGGAGATCCACACGATCGCCAAGAAGGACTTCGGCGACGACTTCCCGCAGGCGTCGAAGTGGATGGAGGACTTCGAGATGGACTCCGACACGCTCTACTCCCTCGAGAACGCGCTCGTGAACAGCGGCGCGAAGACGAGCGAGTACCCCGCGATCACCGCGAAGTGGGCGTCCGAGCACCAGGACTACGTGGACTCGCTCACGTCGACGAAGTAGCAGCAGCCCCGTCCAGGAGGCGCGGTGCCGGTCCGGCACCGCGCCTCCCGTCGTCGGGGCGGTCGCGTTCCTGGGCGAGGCCCGCCGGGGGTTGCTTCGATGGAGGGATGGACATCCTCCTCCGGCTCCTCGTCGCGGTCGGGTTCGCGCTGCTCATCACCGCCGTCGCGGCACTCGTCACCCACCTCGTCTTCCGATCACTCGCCAGACGGGAACGCTGGGCGTCCGTCCTCTCCCGCCGCGTGAAGCACCCCTTCCGGACGGTGCTGCTCATCGCCATGACCTGGACCGCGTTCGCGACGAGCATCCCGGACACCAGCGCGTACCCGTGGCGCGACGAGGTCTCGCACGTGTTCCTCATCGCCGTCATCGGCACCGGCTGCTGGTTGGCGTGCGAGGTCGCGATCTTCCTCGAGAGCCTCGGGCTGCACCGCTACCGCACCGACGTCCCCGACAACCGCGTCGCCCGACGCGTGAAGACCCAGGTGCTGGTGCTCCGACGGCTGACGGTCGCCGTGCTCGTCATCATCGCGGTCGGGGCCATCCTGCTCACGTTCCCCGGGGTCGAGGCCGCGGGTGCGAGCGTCCTGGCCTCCGCCGGACTCATCTCGGTCATCGCCGGACTCGCGGCGCAGTCGACGCTCGGCAACGTGTTCGCCGGCATGCAGCTCGCGTTCTCCGGGTCGATCCGGGTCGACGACGTGGTCGTGGTCGAGCAGCAGTGGGGGCGGATCGAGGAGATCACGCTGACCTACGTCGTCGTGCACCTCTGGGACGACCGACGCTTCGTGCTCCCGTCGACCTACTTCACGAGCACCCCGTTCGAGAACTGGACGCGGACGAACAGCGAACTGCTCGGCGCCGTGGAGTTCGACCTCGACTGGCGGGTCCGCCCGGGTGACATGCGTGCCGAGCTCGAGCGGATCCTCGAGCGCACCGAGCTGTGGGACCGCCGGGTGCAGGTGCTCCAGGTCACCGACGCCGTCCAGGGCTTCGTGCACGTGCGGGTGCTCGTCACCGCACACGACGCACCGGCGCTCTTCGACCTGCGGTGCTACGTCCGCGAGGAACTCGTCGCCTGGATCCAGCGCACCCACCCGGACGCCCAGCCGGTGCAGCGGGTGCTCATGGTCGAGGACGTCGGCCAGCCCCGGCGACGGAGCGCGTCGACCGCGGCGTCCTCCGCGCTCTTCGCCGGGGACCACGACGACCGCGCCGCGATGTTCACCGGGCCGATCAGCACGTCCGACGTCCGCCCCGCCGACCTGCCGTAGCCGCACCCCACGAACGGACGGGAGGCACGTGGCGGACCCGCCACGTGCCTCCCGTCCGTCCCCCGGTCGCCTCGCGAGCCGGCCCCAGGGTTGCCGCACCGGCCCTAGGGCTGCCGCGCCTTCACGGCACGGTCGTCCTCGACGACGGTACCGATCGCCACGAGCGTCGTCGCGATCCACGCCACCCACGTGAGCGCCAGGCGCCAGTCACGCGGGCCCTGCCGGGTGGTCTGCAGCACGCTGTAGCCGCTGATGATCGAGCTCCACACGGCACCGCTGAACATGAACTTCCGCACGGGTTCCTCCTCTGGTCGTCCCGTCAACGCTACCGGCCGCTACATTGGAGCGCCGCCGGTCACCCTGCCGGTGCGCAGTTCGAGGAGTCACCGTGCGCCAGGCCGTCATCGGCGGAGTCCTGCTCGTGGTCGGCGCGGTGTGCGTCGCCCTCGGGCTGCTGCCCCTGTCCGACCTCGCCGAGCTCGCCGACCGGGTCGTCCCGGTCCTGGCGTTCGTGCTCGGCCTCACCGTCGTCGCCGAGCTCGCCGCGGACGCCGGCGTCTTCGACCGGCTCGCCGACCTCGCCGCCCGGGTGGGTGGCGGTCGCACCATCGGGCTGTGGGGCGCCGTCGTCGTGCTCGCCGTCCTGTGCACCGTCTTCCTGTCGATCGACACCACGGCGGTGCTCCTCACGCCGATCGTCATCACGCTCGCGCGCCGCGTCGGCCTGCCGCCCATGCCGTTCGCGCTGACGACCGTCTGGCTCGCGAACACGGCGTCGCTGCTCCTGCCCGTGTCGAACCTGACGAACCTGCTCGCCGTCGACCGGATCGGGCTCGACGGACCGATCCCGTTCGCCGGGCTCATGGTGTGGGCGGCGCTCGCCGGGGTCGTCATCCCGTGCGCCGTGCTCCTCGTGGTGTTCCGCGGCAAGCTCTTCGGCCGGTACACGCCGGTCGCGGTGCGCGGTGCCGCCGACCCGGTGTTCTTCTGGTCGGCCTCTGCGGTGCTCGTCGCGCTCGTCGTCGCACTGACCGCGGGCGTGACCGTCTGGATCGCCGCCGTGGTCGCTGCGGTGGTGCTCGTCGTCGTCGCCGCCTTCCGCGCGCCGTCGGAGCTCCGGATCTCCCGCGTGCCGTGGTCCACCCTGCTGTTCGCCGCGGGGCTGTTCGTCGTCGTCGAGACCCTGCACACCACCGGGCTCACGGACCCGATCGTGGACGCGCTGCCCGGTGGCACCGGGACGGGTCCACTCCTGGCACTCGGCGGTGCCGGCGCGGTGGCGGCGAACGCGATCGACAACCTGCCCGCGTACCTCGTGCTCGAGCCCGCAGCCGGGCACGAGGCCCTGCGGTACGCGGCACTCCTCGTCGGCGTGAACGCCGGCTGCCTCATCACGCCGTGGGCATCGCTCGCGACGCTGCTCTGGCACGCCCGGCTGTCGTCCGAGGGCGTCCACCTGTCGTGGGGGCGCTACATGGCGCTCGGGTGCATCGTGGCACCGCTCACGGTCGCGGCCGGGGTGCTCGCGCTGCGGCTCTGATCCGCCCGGGGCGCTACAGCCAGTCCTTCGTCTTGAACACGCGGTACAGCGTCAGCGACGAGGCGATGATGAGCCCGAGGGAGAAGTAGAGGCCGCTCCACTGGCCCATCCCCGGGAACTTCAGGTTCTGGCCGAAGAAACCCGTGATGGCCGTCGGGATCGCGATGATCGCCGCCCAGCTCGTCACCTTCTTCATGACCGTGTTCTGCCGGTTCGACGCCAGGTTGAGGTTCGTGTCGAGGACGCTCGACACCGCGTCGCGGAGCTGGTCGACGGAGTCCGTGATCGACACGAGGTGGTCCTCGACGTCGCGGAAGTAGGGGCGGATGCCGTTCGAGATCGTCTCGGCGTCGCCGTGCAGCAGCGACGCGACGCTGTCCCGGGTCGGGACCACCTGGCGCCGCAGGACGCCGAGGGCCTTCCGGAGCCGGAACGACCGCCGCTGGATCTGCTGCTCGCGGGGCGTGCCGTGCTCGAAGAGGTCCTCCTCGAGCTCGTCGATCCGCCGCTCGATGTCCTCGACCGCACTCGTGGCGTGGTCGGTCACCGCGTCGAGCAGTCCCCACACCAACCACGGGACGCCGTGGTCGGCGAGGTCCGTGGTCGCCTCGAGCCGGCGTTCGACGGACCCGGTGTCGACGTCGGCGCCGTGGATCGTGACGAGGGCGTGAGCGGTGACGAACGCCTTCACCTCGTGGACGGTGAGGTCCCCGGCGTGGTCGAGACCGTCCACGTCGTAGACGACCAGGAAGAGGCTGTCGCGGTAGCGGTCGAGCTTCGGTCGCTGGCCGCGTTCGACGGCGTCCTCGACCGCGAGCGCGTGGATGCCGAGCTCGGCCTCGACGTGCTCGAGGTCGGTCGGGTCCGGGTCGGTGTAGTCGACCCAGACGAACGTGCCGTCCTCGGCGATGAGGTCGGAGATGCGGTCGACCGGGAAGTCGCGTTCCGCCGCCGTGCCGTTCCGCCACGCCCGTGTCATGACCATGCCCCCGAGCCTACTGAGCCACGCCCTCCGGAATCCCGGGGCCGGCCGTGCGCTGCCCGTCCCCGGTGCACGCAGCGCGTCGGAATCCGCCGATCCGCCGTGAATCCGCTGTCGGCACGCTGGTAGCTTCGGCACCGAACCCGGCGATCGTGCCGGGCGGAACGGAGATCCCAGCACCCCATGGCAGCACCCCGCACCGACCAGACCCGCTACGCGTTCGTCGTCGCCTCGAACCGCCTGCCGGTGGACCGCGTCGTCGACGAGGACGGCAACGAGGGCTGGCGGCACTCACCCGGCGGTCTCGTCACGGCGCTCGAGCCGGTGATGCGCGCGAACGACGGTGCCTGGGTCGGCTGGGTGGGTCAGCCGGACGTCGAGGTCGCCCCGTTCGACAACGAGGGCATCCACATCGTGCCCGTCCCCCTGAGCAACGACGACGTCGAGGAGTACTACGAGGGGTTCAGCAACGACACCCTCTGGCCGCTCTACCACGACGTCATCGAGCACCCGAGCTACCACCGCGACTGGTGGAACGCCTACAAGCGCGTGAACCAGCGGTTCGCCGAGCAGATCGCCGAGATCGTGGAGCAGGACGGCATCGTCTGGGTGCAGGACTACCAGCTGCAGCTCGTCCCGGCGCTCCTCCGTGCGATGCGACCCGACCTGACGATCGGGTTCTTCAACCACATCCCGTTCCCGCCGGTCGGCATCTACGCCCAGCTCCCGTGGCGCGCGCAGATCCTCGACGGACTGCTCGGTGCGGACGTCATCGGGTTCCAGCGGCACGACGACGCGAGCGACTTCCTCCGCGCGGTCCGGCACATCAAGGGCTACACGACCAAGGGGCAGACGATCGACGTCCCGGTCGACGACCCGGACGCCCCGCGCAGCCGCAAGGGCATCACCGTGCGGCACGTCGAGGCCCGGCACTTCCCGATCTCGATCGACGCCGCCGGCTTCGAGGAGATCGCGCACCGCCCCGAGGTCCAGGAGCGCGCCCGCGAGATCCGCGCGAGCCTCGGCAACCCGAAGACGGTCCTGCTCGGCGTCGACCGGCTGGACTACACGAAGGGCATCCGGCACCGCATCAAGGCCTTCGGTGAACTCGTCGAGGACGGCCGGATCCGGGTCGAGGACGCGACGCTCGTGCAGGTCGCCAGCCCGAGCCGCGAGCGCGTCGACACGTACGCGACGCTCCGCGACGAGATCGAGCTCACGGTCGGCCGGATCAACGGCGACCTCGGCGTCATCGGACACCAGCCGATCGCGTACCTGCACCACGGCTACCCGCGCGAGGAGATGGTGGCGCTCTACCTCGCCGCCGACATCATGCTCGTGACGGCCCTCCGGGACGGCATGAACCTCGTCGCGAAGGAGTACGTCGCGGCCCGGTTCGACAACGACGGCGTCCTCATCCTGTCCGAGTTCGCCGGTGCCGCCGACGAGCTGAAGCAGGCCGTCATCGTCAACCCGCACGACATCGGTGCGCTGAAGGACTCGATCCAGCGCGCCATCGAGATGCCGAGACGTGAGCGGTCCACCCGCATGCGCGCGCTCCGGAAGCGCGTCCGCGACAACGACGTGGCGCGCTGGTCGCGCTCGTTCCTCGAGGCCCTGGACCGGCACGCGCCGAAGAACGCCCAGATCGACCCCTCCGCGGCGGACCCGAAGGACCAGCACCGCGAGGCGCAGACGGACAACATGTCGATCTTCGACCAGGACGCGCAGACCGCGCGTGCGGCCGAGGACACCCGGGAGGCGCGGGATGCCTGAGACGACGACCGACCAGACCGCGATCGACCGGGCCCTCGAGACGCTCGCGGCTGCGCCGCGACTCATCGTCGCCCTCGACTTCGACGGCACGCTCGCGCCGTTCGCCGACGACCCGTCCCAGGTCGGCGCGCTGCCGGGCTCGTGGGCCGCGGTCCTCACCCTGCACCGGGCGAAGGACACCGAGGTCGTCCTCGTCTCGGGCCGCCCGCTCGGCAGCCTCGCCGCGGTCACGCACGCACCCGAGGACATGGCACTCGTCGGCTCGCACGGCGTCGAGTGGCGCGTGGACGGGCACGACGAGGCCGCGCTGACGGCCGACGAGCAGGCCCGCGTCGCTCGGATCGGTGCCGCGCTCGACGCCGTCGGGGAGCGGTTCCCGGGCGTCGTCATCGAACACAAGCCCGCCGGTCACGGTGTGCACACACGCCGGGTCAGCGCCGAGGTCGCCGCCGAGGCGGACCAGGCCGCGAGCGCAGCGGCGCACGACACCGACCCCGAGGTCCTCGAGCGCGGGGGCAAGGACATCCTCGAGTTCGCCGTCCGACACGTCACGAAGGGCGACGCGATCGCCCGCCTGCGCGATCTGCACGGCGCCGACGCGGTGTTCTTCGCCGGCGACGACGTCACCGACGAGGACGCCTTCCGCGTGCTCGGTGACGGCGACGTGGGCGTCAAGGTGGGGGAGGGCGACACGCTCGCCGGCTACCGCGTGGCCGACCCGACCGCCCTGACCGCCGTCCTGAAGCAGCTCGCCCGGGCGCGCGCGACGCGACCGGCCTGACGGACCCGACCCGCGCCTCCCGGCCCGCCATGGCCCGACCGCATGCGAACGCATGTTGTTGTCCGCCTGGTATCCCAACTGCGCCTAGACTCACCCCATGCCTGACATCGACGTGAAGCCCCGCAGCCGGGTCGTCACCGACGGGATCGAAGCAACCACCTCGCGTGGCATGCTGCGGGCCGTCGGCATGGGCGACGAGGACTGGGAGAAGCCGCAGATCGGGATCGCGTCCTCCTGGAACGAGATCACCCCCTGCAACCTCTCCCTCGACCGCCTCGCGCAGGGCGCCAAGGAAGGCGTCCACTCCGGCGGCGGGTACCCGCTCCAGTTCGGGACCATCTCCGTCTCCGACGGGATCTCGATGGGCCACGAGGGCATGCACTTCTCCCTCGTCTCGCGCGAGGTCATCGCCGACAGCGTCGAGACGGTCGTCAACGCCGAGCGCCTGGACGGCACCGTCCTGCTCGCCGGCTGCGACAAGTCCCTGCCCGGGATGCTCATGGCCGCGGCGCGACTCGACCTCGCGAGCGTCTTCCTCTACGCCGGCTCGGTCATGCCCGGGTACGTCAAGCAGGCCGACGGCACGATGAAGGAAGTCACGATCATCGACTCCTTCGAGGGTGTCGGCGCCTGCAAGGCGGGCACGATGAGCGAAGAGGAGCTCAAGAAGATCGAGTGCGCCATCGTCCCGGGCGAGGGCGCCTGCGGTGGCATGTACACCGCGAACACCATGGCGTCGGTCGCCGAGGCCCTCGGCATGTCGCTGCCCGGTTCGGCGGCGCCGCCCAGCGCGGACCGTCGTCGTGACTACTACGCGCACCGCTCCGGCGAAGCCGTGGTGAACATGCTCCGGCACGGCATCACCGCGCGCCAGATCCTGACGAAGGAGGCGTTCGAGAACGCCATCGCCGTCGCCATGGCGCTCGGAGGCTCCACGAACGTCGTCCTCCACCTCCTGGCGATCGCGCACGAGGCCGAGGTCGAGCTGTCCCTCGACGACTTCAACCGCATCGGCTCGAAGGTCCCGCACCTGGCGGACATGAAGCCGTTCGGCAAGTACGTCATGGTCGACGTGGACCGCAACGGCGGCATCCCGGTGATCATGAAGGCACTGCTCGACGCGGGTCTGCTGCACGGCGACGTCATGACCGTCACGGGCAAGACCCTCGCCGAGAACCTCGCCGAGATCGATCCGCCGGCACTCGACGGCGAGGTCTTCCGCACGCTCGACAACCCGATCCACGCCACCGGCGGCCTGACGATCCTGCAGGGCTCGTTCGCCCCCGAGGGCGCGGTCGTGAAGACGGCCGGGTTCGACGCCGAGGTCTTCGAGGGCCCGGCACGGGTGTTCGACCGCGAGCGCGCCGCCATGGACGCCCTCACCGAGGGGCAGATCCAGAAGGGCGACGTCGTCGTCATCCGGTACGAGGGCCCCAAGGGCGGACCCGGCATGCGCGAGATGCTCGCCATCACCGCGGCCATCAAGGGCGCTGGACTCGGCAAGGATGTACTACTGTTGACGGACGGACGATTCTCAGGCGGCACAACCGGCCTGTGCATCGGCCACATCGCACCGGAAGCGGTGGACGCAGGTCCAGTCGCATTCGTGCGCGATGGCGACCGCATCCGTGTCGACATCGCGGCTCGCTCGCTCGACCTACTGGTCGACGACGCCGAGCTGGAAGCCCGCCGAGCAGGCTGGGCCCCGCTGCCCCCGCGCTACACCCGCGGAGTCCTCGCGAAGTTCGCGAAGCTCGTCCAGTCCGCCGCCAAGGGCGCGGTCACGGGCTAGCGTCGACACACGCACCATCGCCACCTCTCCAGGCAAGGAACACCTCATGCCCACGGAAGCCACTCCGCTGTCCGCGGCCGCCGGTGCACGCCGGACGCCGGAGATCCTGACCGGCTCGGGAGCCGTCCTCCGGACGCTCGAGCACCTCGGGATCACCGACGTCTTCGGCCTGCCGGGCGGTGCCATCATCCCGTTCTACGACGAGCTGATGGCGTCCACGACGATCCGCCACGTCCTCGTCCGGCACGAACAGGGCGCCGGCCACGCCGCCGAGGGCTACGCCTCGGCGTCCGGCAAGGTCGGGGTCGCCATCGCGACCTCGGGCCCCGGCGCGACGAACCTCGTCACCGCGATCGCCGACGCCTACATGGACTCGGTGCCGTTCATCGCGATCACCGGCCAGGTGTTCTCGACGCTCATGGGCACCGACGCCTTCCAGGAAGCCGACATCGTCGGCATCACGATGCCGATCACGAAGCACTCGTTCCTCGTGACCGACCCGGCCGACGTGCCGGCGACCCTCGCCGCGGCGCACCTCATCGCGACGACCGGGCGCCCCGGCCCCGTCCTCGTCGACATCACGAAGGACGCCCAGCAGAAGTCGGCACCGTACGTCTGGCCGCCCAAGATCGACCTGCCCGGCTACCGTCCGGTGACCAAGGCGCACGGCAAGCAGATCGCGGCGGCCGCCCAGCTCCTGGCCGAGGCCGAGCGCCCGGTGCTGTACGTCGGCGGCGGGGTCGTCCGCTCCGGCGCGACGGCCGAGCTGCTCCGCTTCGCCGAGGCCACCGGTGCGCCGGTCGTCACGACGCTGATGGCCCGTGGTGCGTTCCCGGACTCGCACCCGCAGCACCTCGGCATGCCCGGCATGCACGGCACCGTCCCCGCGGTGCTCGGGCTGCAGGACAGCGACCTGATCATCGCGCTCGGCGCCCGGTTCGACGACCGCGTGACCGGCAAGGCCGACGAGTTCGCGCCGAACGCCAAGGTCGTGCACGTCGACATCGACCCGGCGGAGATCTCGAAGATCCGCTTCGCCGACGTCCCGATCGTGGGCGATGCGCGCGAGGTCCTGGTCGACCTGCTCGACGCCTGGAACGGCGTGCCGGCGGACGAGCGTGCCTCCACCGCCGACTGGTGGACGAAGCTCGACCAGCTGCGCACCGACTTCCCGCTCGGCTATGCGGAACCGACCGACGGGCTCCTCGCACCGCAGGCGATCATCCGCCGCATCGGCGAGCTCTCCGGCCCCGAGGCCGTGTACGCCTCCGGTGTCGGTCAGCACCAGATGTGGTCGGCGCAGTTCATCAAGTACGAGCGGCCGAACGCCTGGCTGAACTCCGGCGGCGCCGGCACGATGGGCTACTCCGTCCCCGCGGCGATGGGCGCGAAGGTCGCCCAGCCCGACCGCGTGGTCTGGGCGATCGACGGCGACGGATGCTTCCAGATGACGAACCAGGAGCTCGCGACCTGCGTCATCAACGACATCCCGATCAAGGTCGCGGTGATCAACAACTCGTCGCTCGGCATGGTGCGGCAGTGGCAGACGCTGTTCTACGACGGACGGCACTCGTTCACCGACCTGCAGACCGGACACGGCACCCGCCGGGTCCCGGACTTCGTGAAGCTCGCCGACGCCTACGGTGCCCTCGGCATCCGCGTCGAGAAGCCGGAGGAGGTCGACGCCGCCATCCAGCTCGCGCTCGAGACGAACGACCGCCCCGTGGTGATCGACTTCGTCGTGAGCCGCGACTCGATGGTCTGGCCGATGGTCCCGCAGGGTGTCAGCAACTCGTCCATCGAGTACGCCCAGGCCCTCGCCCCCACGTGGGACGACGAGGACGCCGACATGACGGGGGAAACCGCATGAGCCACGTCCTCTCCCTCCTCGTCGAGGACAAGCCGGGTCTGCTCACGCGCGTCGCCGGCCTCTTCGCCCGACGCGGGTTCAACATCGAGTCGCTCGCCGTGGGCAACACCGAGGTCGACGGCCTCAGCCGCATCACGGTCGTCGTCGACGTCGAGGACCTCCCGCTCGAGCAGGTGACGAAGCAGCTCAACAAGCTGGTCAACGTCATCAAGATCGTCGAGCTGGACTTCTCGCAGTCCGTCCAGCGCGAGCACATGCTCGTGAAGGTGCGGGTGGACAACCAGACGCGGTCGGCCGTGCTCGAGGCAGTGAACCTGTTCCGTGCACAGGTCGTCGACGTCGCGAACGACTCGCTCATCGTCGAGGTGACCGGCGACCCCGGCAAGATCCAGGCGATCCTCCGCGTGCTCGAGCCCTACGGCATCAAGGAGCTCGCCCGCGCGGGCCTCCTCGGCATGGGCCGTGGGCCCAAGAGCATCACCGACCGGGTGCGCTGACCGCGACCCGTGGCGGACTGGAGGCGCGGGTCGCCACCCGCACCGCGCCTCCAGGCCGCCTCCTCCCGACTCCACGCAACGAACGCTTCCCGAACCGACCACAGGAGAACCACCACCGTGACTGACATCGTGTACGACGCCGACGCCGACCTGACGCTCATCCAGGGCAAGAAGGTCGCCGTCATCGGGTACGGCTCGCAGGGCCACGCCCACGCCCTCAACCTCCGCGACAGCGGCGTCGAGGTCAAGATCGGCCTGCAGGAGGGCTCGAAGAGCCGCCAGAAGGCGGAGGAGGCCGGGTTCGAGGTCCACACCCCCGCCGACGCCACGGCGTGGGCCGACGTCGTCGTCATCCTCGCGCCGGACCAGGTCCAGCGCATCGTCTACGCCGAGGACATCAAGCCCAACCTCAAGCCGGGCGCGACGCTCGTCTTCGGGCACGGCTTCAACATCCGCTTCGGCTACATCGAGGCCCCCGAGGGCGTCGACGTCTCGCTCGTCGCGCCGAAGGGCCCGGGGCACACCGTGCGCCGCGAGTACGAGGCCGGCCGCGGCGTCCCGGTGATCGTCGCCGTCGAGGTCGACGCGTCGGGTTCCGCGTGGGACCTCGCGTGGAGCTACTCGAAGGCCATCGGCGGGCTCCGCTCCGGCGGCATCAAGACGACCTTCACCGAGGAGACCGAGACCGACCTGTTCGGCGAGCAGGCCGTCCTCTGCGGTGGCACGTCGCAGCTCATCCAGTACGGCTTCGAGACCCTGGTCGAGGCGGGCTACCAGCCGCAGATCGCCTACTTCGAGGTCCTGCACGAGCTCAAGCTCATCGTCGACCTCATCTGGGAGGGCGGCCTCACCAAGCAGCGCTGGTCGATCTCCGACACGGCCGAGTTCGGTGACTACGTCTCCGGCCCGCGCGTGATCTCGCCCGAGGTCAAGGAGAACATGAAGGCCGTCCTCGCGGACATCCAGAACGGTGCCTTCGCGAAGCGCTTCATCGACGACCAGGACGCCGGTGCGCCGGAGTTCAAGGCGCTCCGCGCCAAGGGTGAGAACCACCCGATCGAGGCGACCGGACGCGAGCTGCGCGCCCTGTTCGCGTGGAAGTCGAACGACGCCGACTACGTGGACGGTTCGGCCGCGCGGTAGTCTTCGCACCACACTCGACGTCGAGGCGGCGGTGCACCCGCACCGCCGCCTCGCGATGTGACCCGAACGTTATGCAGCTCTTCACGACCACCCCCGACGCCGCACACCGGCGTGTCCTCGGCGTTCCCGGGGACGTTTCGCGACGGCCGTCGTCCCTCGCGGACGTGTGCGGTCCTCATGTCGTCGTCCAGCATGGGAGGATCGTCGGATGGCGGTGACGAAGCGAGCGGTCCACATCGGCGCCGGCAAGATCGGACGCGGGTTCGTGGGTCAGTTCCTGGTCGCGAGCGGCTACGAGCTCACCTTCGTGGACGTCGACGACCGCGTCGTCACGGCCCTCAACGAGGCCGGCCGGTTCGTGGTGCACGAGGTCGGCGAGATGCCGGTCGAGCACCTCGTCTACGGCTTCCGCGCCCTGAGCAGCAAGACCGAGCGCGAGCAGGTCGTCCGGGCCATCGCCGAGGCCGACGTCGTCACGACCGCGGTCGGCGCCCGCACCCTGCCGCTCGTCGCCCCCGTCATCGCCGAGGGGCTCGCCGCCCGGCCGCTCGATCGTGGCGACGTCACGATCGTGGCGTGCGAGAACGCCTTCAACGCGACGGACTCGCTGCACGCGAGCATCCGCCGTGCCCCGATCCTCGAGGACCGCGACATCGCGGCGGTCTTCGCGAACTGCGCGATCGACCGCATCGTCCCCGACCAGTCCGGCGTGCTCGGACAGTCCGGCGGCCTCGACGTCGTGCTCGAGCCCTTCTACGAGTGGGTCATCGAGCGCACGCCCTTCGCCGACTCGGACGCCGAACCGCCCGCGATCGACGGCGTGACCTGGGTCGACGACCTGCAGCCGTTCGTCGAGCGGAAGCTCTACACGGTGAACACCGCCCACGCGACCGCCGCCTACCACGGCTACGTGCGCGGCATCCGTCTCATCCGCGAGGCGCTCGAGGACCACGACGTCCGCGCCGAGGTCGACGGCGTCCTGGCCGAGACCACCGCGCTCCTCGTCGCCAAGCACGGCTTCGACCCCGAGGAGCACGCGCGCTACGTCGCCGCGAACCTCGCCCGGATCGCCAACCCGCACCTGCCGGACACCACCGTCCGGGTCGGACGCAACCCGCTGCGGAAGCTCGGTCGACGCGAACGCTTCGTCGGCCCCGCCGCACAGCTCGCCGAGCGCGGGCTCCCCGTCGACCACCTGCTCGGCGCCGTCCGGGTCGCGCTCGACTTCGACGACGAGAACGACCCCGAGTCGATCGAGCTGCACGCGCTGCTCCGCTCGGGTGCGACGGCCCACGCGCTCACCGAGATCCTCACCGGGCTGATGGAGAGCCACCCACTGTTCCCCGCGGTGCGCGAGGTCGTCGCCGAGGTCCTCGAGACCCAGCCCGCCGACGTCTGAGGACCGGGCGCACAGCTCGTCCATGGTCGAGCGCGAGCGGCTCGCCTCGTAGGATCGAGGCATGACCACGGCAGCATCCCCGCCCGACGGCTCGGTCGACCACGACGACGACGCCCTCAGCTGGGGCGACGCCGACGACGCGACCCACGTCGACGCGGCACACAACCCGGTCACCGTGAAGGCGCGAGCCGGACGCGACCCCGAGGCCCCCGAGACCTCGGGCGCGCTCATCGGCTTCGGCGTCTTCGGTGGCCTGTACCTGCTCTACACGGTCGCCTGGCTGCTCACCGCCTCGACCTCGTACGTCTCGAACGTCGACACCGTGCTGACCGTCTTCGTCGAGGTCCTCCGGTTCCTCTCGATCGTCGCTCCGGCACTCTGGTTCACCGTCGTCCTCTGGGCCGGTCGCGGACAGCGCACCCGCAGCCGTCTGCTCTGGATGCTGCTCGGCGCCCTCGTGCTCTTCCCCTGGCCGTTCCTCATGACCAGGAGCTTCGGGTGACCGCCGCGACCCCGACCGTCCGCCGTCCCTCGGGGGCGTTCGTCGGCAAGCTCGTCGTCTGGGTGGTGTTCGCGCTGCTCTTCGCCTACATGACCGTGCAGAGCATCGGCAACCTGGTGACCGTCTCGCAGTCCGTCCGGGCGTTCAACGCGTTCCTCGGGACCACCTCCGGCGGCGACTCGCTCGCGCGGAGCACCCCGTGGGCGTGGCTCGTCCTCGACATCGCGATCGCGCCCGTGGCCTTCGCCGTGGCGCTGTGGGTGAGTCGCCGCGCGCGGCTCGCCGTCACGGTCGGCGTCTTCGTCCTCGCCTTCGCCGCGGCCGGTGCGCTGTGGCTCGACCTGCAGCTGTTCGTCCCGCGACTGCTGGACTTCTGACGCATCCACTGACGGACAGGAGGCGCGGTGCCGGCTGGCACCGCGCCTCCTGTCCGTCAGGTGGTCGCCCACCGGGCCGACCCTGCGGTCGTAACCACGTCCACACGTCGATACGATGGTGGGATACCGCCCGTCTCGTGTGAGGAAACTGCAGCTGTGCCGAAGCCGGTCGTCCTGATCGCCGAAGAACTCTCGCCCGCCACAGTCGACGCCCTCGGGCCCGACTTCGAGATCCGGAACGTGGACGGTACCGACCGCCCCGCGCTCCTGGCCTCCCTCGCCGACGCGCACGCCATCCTGGTGCGCTCCGCCACCAAGGTCGACGCCGAGGCGATCGCCGCGGCCCCGAACCTCAAGGTCGTCGCCCGTGCCGGCGTCGGCCTCGACAACGTCGACATCAAGGCGGCCACCACCGCCGGCGTCATGGTCGTGAACGCGCCGACGTCGAACATCATCTCGGCCGCCGAACTCACGGTCGGCCACATCCTGTCGCTCGCGCGCCACATCCCCGCCGCGCACGCGTCGCTCGCGGCCGGCACCTGGAAGCGTTCCGCGTACACGGGTGTCGAGCTCTACGAGAAGACCGTCGGGATCATCGGCCTCGGCCGGATCGGCGCGCTCATCACGCAGCGGCTGCAGGCGTTCGGCGTGCAGGTGATCGCGTACGACCCGTACGTCACCACGGCCCGTGCCCAGCAGCTCGGGGTCGAGCTCGTCTCGCTCGAGGACCTGCTGCGGCGGGCGGACTTCACCACCATCCACATGCCGAAGACGCCGGAGACCGTCGGCATGATCTCGGACGACCAGTTCGCGCTCATGAAGCCGACCGCCTTCGTCGTGAACGTCGCCCGCGGCGGGCTCATCGACGAGGACGCACTGCACCGTGCGCTGACGTCGAACACCATCGCCGGCGCCGGACTCGACGTCTTCGTCTCCGAGCCCCCCAAGGACTCGCCGCTCGTCGCGCTCCCGAACGTCGTCGTCACGCCGCACCTCGGCGCCTCGACGGACGAGGCCCAGGAGAAGGCGGGCGTCTCCGTCGCCAAGTCGGTGCGCCTCGCCCTCGGCGGCGAGCTCGTGCCCGACGCGGTCAACGTCGCCGGCGGTGTCATCGACCCGTACGTGCGCCCGGGCATCCCGCTCGTCGAGAAGCTCGGCCAGGTCTTCACCGGCCTCGCCACGTCGCCCGTGACGAGCATCGACGTCGAGGTGCACGGCGAGCTCGCCGAGTACGACGTCAGCGTGCTGAAGCTCGCGGCGCTCAAGGGCGTGTTCACCGACGTCGTCAGCGACCAGGTGTCGTACGTCAACGCACCGCTGATCGCCGAGCAGCGCGGGGTCACCGTGCGGCTCATCACCGACTCGGACAGCCCCGAGTACCGCAACGTGCTCACGATCCGCGGCGCCCAGTCCGACGGCCCGGCGATCAGCGTGTCCGGCACGCTCACCGGCCCGAAGCAGGTCGCGAAGCTCGTCGAGATCAACGGCCACGACGTCGAGGTCGCCCTCGCCGAGCACCACGTGGTCATGGAGTACACCGACCGGCCCGGCATCGTCGCGGTCTACGGCAAGGAGTTCGGCGACGCCGGCATCAACATCGCCGCGATGCAGATCTCGCGCGAGGCCGCCGGTGGCCAGGCGCTCAGCGTCCTGACCGTCGACTCGCCCGTCCCGGCCGAGATCCTCGAGCACGTCCGGTCCACGATCGAAGCGGTGTCGCTCCGCGAGATCGACATCACGCTGTAGGGGAGTGGCGGACATGACGAAGACGGTGAAGCTCGCGGTCATCCGCGGGGACGGCATCGGCCCCGAGGTCGTCGACGAGGCGCTCAAGGTGCTGCACGCGGTGCTGCCCGACGACCTCGTCGTCGAGGAGACCCCGTTCTCCCTGGGCGCCACCCGGTACCTCGAGACCGGGGACATCCTCACCGAGGACGACATGTCCGCCATCGCCGCGCACGACGCGATCCTGCTCGGTGCCGTCGGCGGGGACCCGCGTGACTCGCGGCTCGCCGGCGGGATCATCGAGCGTGGGCTGCTGCTCAAGCTCCGGTTCGCGTTCGACCACTACGTCAACCTCCGGCCCACGGCGGTCTACCCATCCGTGACGACCCCGCTGACGTCGCCCGGCGACGTCGACTTCGTGGTCGTGCGCGAGGGGACCGAAGGACCGTACGTCGGCAACGGCGGTGCGATCCGCGTCGGCACCCCGCACGAGATCGCGACCGAGGTCTCGTTGAACACCGCGTACGGGGTCGAGCGCGTCGTCCGGTACGCCTTCGCCCTCGCGGACCGCCGCCCCCGGAAGCACCTGACGCTCGTGCACAAGAGCAACGTGCTCGTGCACGCCGGAGCCCTGTGGCAGCGCACCGTCGCGGCCGTCGCCGCGGAGTACCCGGACGTCACCGTGGACTACCAGCACGTCGACGCCGTCACCATCCACATGGTGCGCGAACCTGCTAGGTTCGACGTCATCGTCACGGACAACCTCTTCGGCGACATCATCACCGACCTGGCCGGCGCGATCAGCGGCGGCATCGGTCTGGCGGCCTCGGGCAACATCAACCCGGACGGCACCTTCCCCAGCATGTTCGAGCCGGTCCACGGCTCCGCGCCGGACATCGCGGGTCAGCAGAAGGCCGATCCCACGGCCGCCATCCTGTCCGTCGCACTGCTGCTCGACCACATCGGTCGCAGCGACCTCGCGTCGGCGGTCACGCGGGCGGTCGAGGCCGACCTCGCCGACCGGGGCACCTCCGAGCGTCGCACGGCCGAGATCGGCGACGCCATCGCCGCCGCGGCAACGGCGCGCACCACCACCGCCTGACAGGAGCCTCCCCAGATGAGCACCGACACCGACTTCGGACTCGCGTTCGCCACCACCCCGTCGGCCGAGCGCCGCGCCGCAGCCGAGCGCGAGGAGATCCTCGCCGACCCCGGCTTCGGCAAGCACTTCACCGACCACATGGCGACCGTGCAGTGGACCCTGGACGCCGGGTGGCACGACGCATCGGTCCACCCGTACGGCCCGATCAGCCTCGACCCGAGCGCGAGCGTCCTGCACTACGCGCAGGAGATCTTCGAGGGGTTGAAGGCCTACCGGCACGAGGACGGTTCGGTGTGGACGTTCCGGCCGGACGCCAACGCCCGGCGGTTCCAGCGGTCCGCCCGTCGCCTCGCGCTCCCGGAGCTGCCGGTCGAGACCTTCGTCGACTCCATCCGCGAGCTGGTCCGGACCGACGTCGACTGGGTGCCCTCGGCGCCCGAGACGAGCCTGTACCTGCGGCCGTTCATGATCGCGACCGAGTCGTTCCTGGGGGTCCGCGCGGCGCAGGCGGTGGCGTACCACTGCATCGCGAGCCCGGCGGGGGCGTACTTCACGTCCGGGCCGAAGCCCGTGTCGATCTGGCTGTCGACGAACTACGCCCGAGCGGGCAAGGGCGGCACCGGGGCGGCGAAGACCGGCGGCAACTACGCGTCGTCGCTCCTGCCCCAGCAGGAGGCCTACGAGCACGGCTGCCAGCAGGTCATGTTCCTCGACTCGGTCGAGGGCAGGTACCTCGAGGAGCTCGGCGGCATGAACGTGGTCCTGGTGAAGGCGGACGGCACGCTCGTCACGCCCGACTCCGACTCCATCCTCGAGGGCATCACGCGCGACTCGATCCTGCAGCTGGCGGAAGACCGCGGCCTGCGCGTCGAACGCCGACGGGTGACACTCGACGAGTGGCGCGACGGTGTCGCGGACGGCTCGATCACCGAGGCCTTCGCGTGCGGGACCGCCGCCGTCGTCACCCCGATCGCGGAACTCCGCGGCGACGGCTTCACGATCGGTTCGCCGACCGTGGGCGCCGGCGAACTGACGATGTCCCTGCGCGACGAGCTCACGGACATCCAGTACGGCCGCCGTCCCGACCCCCACGGGTGGATGACGCGCCTGACCGACCCGGTCTGAACGCACACCTCACGTCGATAGGCTCCAACGGTGAAGATCGCACGGTTCAGCAGCAAGGGCGAAGACCCCCGGTACGGCATCCTCGACGAGCGCGACCTGGTCGTGCTGGCCGGTGACCCGATGTACCAGGGGTTCGAGACCACGGGGGAGCGGGTGCCGCTGGCGGACGCCAAGCTCCTCGCCCCCGTCATCCCGCGGTCGAAGGTGATCGGCGTGGGGCTCAACTACGCCGAGCACGCGTCCGAGATGGACGAGCGCTCCGGGGACGACCCCGTGGTGTTCCTGAAGCCCAACACGTCGGTGATCGGTCCCGAGGACCCGATCCGCCTGCCCGCCGGTGTCGGACGCGTCGACCACGAGGGTGAGCTCGCCATCGTGATCGGGTCCCTCGCGAAGAACGTCACGCGCGAGGACTTCGCGAGCGTGATCCTCGGTTACACGATCGCCAACGACGTCACCGCGCGAGACCTGCAGGCCCGCGACGGCCAGTGGACCCGGTCGAAGGGCTTCGACACCTTCTGCCCACTGGGCCCGGCGATCGAGACCGAGATCGACCCGTCGGACATCCGCATCGAGACCCGCGTCGACGGCGACCTGCGCCAGGTGGGGTCGACGAGCGAGATGGTGCACGACATCCCGTCGCTCATCGAGTTCGTCTCGTCGATCTGGACGCTCCTGCCCGGCGACGTCATCCTGACCGGCACCCCGGCCGGCGTCGGCGAGATCCGCGACGGCGAGGTCGTCGAGGTGACGATCGAGGGGCTCGGCACCCTGAAGAACCCGGTCATCGCCAAGCTCTGACCCGCACCACCGAACGGCCCGCTCCCCGCACGGGGGCGGGCCGTTCGCCGTTGATCCGCGTCGTTCCGGGGATCCGCCCATGCGACACGCCCGGGCGGCAGGCTGGTTGGCGGGGCCCCCGGGGCGTGTGTAGAGTAATCACTCGTTGCCGCTGAGGCGGAGAACGGAACGGCCGAGACGGTCACCAGGGCGAACGCCCCGGGGATGCAGTCCGGACGGGGTCCCGCTCAGGCAACGAATCCCGATGACGATCCACTCTCGAAGTGGTTTGTTCGGGGTGAGACGAAATGCCTCTCTGGCGGAACCTCTTTCGAGGTCGAGTGGGGAGTGCGTCTGGTCCTTGAGAACTCAACAGCGTGCACATTGTCAATGCCAATTTATTGA
>NZ_JBIWAG010000004.1:90388-333260 GCF_044759965.1 Curtobacterium sp. NPDC098951 | reverse complement strand
AGCGTGCCTCCTCATCAGCACCATCGCACTGACGGAGTGTCGCAAGCAGCACAGCGCCTCGGTCGGAAACGGCCGGGGCGCTGTCGTGTCCGCAGGCCGGCCTGTCTCGGCCAACGATTCGCCACTGAGACGGGTTGATGATGCGAGCGTCGGCGGACAAGGTCCGGCACACTGTCGCCATGAAGCAGGACGACGCAGACGATCTCTTCCCGCTCGGGCGCCCTGACCGCCACACGCTCTCGATCCACACTCCTGCAGGTTGGAAGGATCTCGCAGTCACCCTGACGTTGTTCGGTCTGACCCTGCCGATGCTCGCTGTCGGCTGGTTCGGCGTCGTGCTCTCGATGATGGCCTTCGACGCCTGTGCTGGCGGGGGTTGCAACGACACCGCCGGATCGGTCGCCTGGATAGGATTCCCGATCGCGACCGTCGTCAGCATCGCGTTCTGGGCGTCGCTTGCTGAACGCCGCCGGCGTGCCCGTCGTCGCGCATGGATGTGCGGAGCGGCAGCGGTCCTCACCATCGTCGCCCTGTTCGTCCTCGCTGCAACGGTCGTCCACTTCGCAGCGCAGCCCGACTGAGTTGTGCGCTGAGGGTGCCGAAAGCGTGCGTCGAGCAGCATCGGACAGGCCGCTGGCCGGTCGGCGGCCGGCACACCGGGGTGCAGAGGGAAGTGCTGACGCCGGTCACGCCGGCGGTGTCGTGCCGGCTCCCTCGGTGTCGTCCGCGCCTGCCGGCCCTGTTCCGGCCTGATCGAGGTTCTCGTTCGGGTCGCCCATGTCTCCGATTGCTGCGCCCGTGACGGAGAGGCCGAAGTGTCTGCGAACGGCGTTCGCCTCGCTGGGAGACAGGGCGTTCCCGGGACCGACGGACGGCGCGTCCGTGATCGCGTTCTTCGTGTACCCGACGCGCAGATCCGTGCCGTCGAAGGTCGCGTCCTCGACCGGGACCAGCGCGTGGTGCCTCCCGAGCAAGCCGGTCGCGACGCTGACGTACGCCGCACTGCCGTCCTCGTCGGAGGGGAACACCTGCGTCACCTTGCCGACCGTCGCGCCGTCGCGATCACGGACCGTCGCGCTCTCGACCTGATGGATGAGGTTCTTGGGGATCATGGCCACAGTCAACGCCGTGGGTCTGACGCTTCGCGGAACGCAATTCGGCCACTCTCCGACGCGGGCGAGCCCGTCGCCCCGCACGAGGGGCGTCCGATAGGGCTGTCTCGTTGCCAGAGGACCAGGCCGTCCATCGCCCCCGCGTGACCGTGTCCGGACAGGAGGCGCGGTGCCAGCTGGCACCGCGCCTCCTGTGCGTCGCGTGTCGCCAGATTCCTTCGTGAACCAAGGCTGTCAGCGAGACGGACCGCTCAAGCTGCCACTCCCCGATGCCGAGTATCGGTCACTCGGCTGTCCGTGGTGCCATCGGACCGTCGGTAGTGCGGCGAGGACCAGCCTGCCGATACCCCGCAGTTTCGTTGATGGGCGTGCCGAAGTGCTCTTCCCGGTGGTGTGTAATCTGGTTCTGGATTTGCGTATCTGATGTATCAAGTACTTGAATGGTCTCTGTCGGCAACGCGGCCGACAACGGACCCGGCACTGACGCCGGACGAGGGGAACGTTGATGAAGCAGTCGACCAATGGACGGATCATCCCGATCGGCGCAGCGTGTGCTGTCGTCGCGGCATCTGTCATCGGAGCAGTGCCGGCCAATGCCGTGGCAACGGCGCCCGCCGCGAGCGACGAGGTCGCTCCGCGCACGCCGTCGGCAGTGTTGTCGGCCATCCGAGCAGAGCTGACCGCGTCCGGAGCCTCCTCCGACGTTGCCGCTCTCGACCGTCTCAACGCTGACCAGCGCCGCGAACTCACTTCGTACTTCCTGGAGCCGGATGCAGCGGCAGCGGCACTTGCCGACTCGGCCGAGAGGGTCCTCGGGCCGAAGACCATCCGCACGAGCGGAGATTTCGAGTGGGGAGCTGTCGACGCAGCGTCGGGGGCTGTGCTGGGTGAAGGCTCGGCCGAGTCCAGGGCGGCGTCGCGATCGTCCTGGGGGACGCAGTGGTTCGCCTTCGCTGGCATCCGGCTCACCGAGACCAAGGTCTCGATGTCGTACGAGTACAGCGGCACGACAGCGAAGAGGCTGCTCGGTTACTCGTGCGCGGTCACGAGGAACGTCCAGCCCTTCACGGAGGTGCAGACCTCCAAGAGCAGCGGGTACGTCAGCGGCGGGCAGGCAACTGCGAAGTGCAAGGTGACGGTGAAGCGCGGTGTACTGACTCCGTGGGGAACGGTCGCCTGGAGCACCTACTCCGCGATCCAGCGTCTCAGCGCGAAGGGCAACGGCGCCATCACCGCCAACCGGTGGGAGTGAACGAGACGGCATCGCGGATCGAGGAGAAGATCATGAACCCATTCGTCCCGACGACGTTCGACGGCGCGCTGATGGCCGTGGCGGTCGGCGCACTCATCCTGGCGCTCACTGCCTTCGTGTCGCTGCTGCTCTCCAGGACGGCTTCCGGCTGGTACCTGCTCGCCTGGGCCCTCGTCGTCCTCGTCGTCCCGATCGTCGGGCCGGCAGCGTGGTTCGTCGCCCGGCGACGTGAGCGGTCGACCGCACGCAGCACCCCGTGACCGCATTGCCAGCGGGACCCGCGCACCGGACGGTCGCCGCGCCTCCGGCCCGCTCGCGAGCTGAGCGCCTGCAACGCGACGAACACGGCGGCCCCGCTCCGTTCGGAGCAGGGCCGCCGTGTCGACCGGAAGCGCCTAGCGCCCGGCCGGCACGGCCGCGCCGACGAGCTCGGCCCGCACGATGCCCGCACCGGCGGACAGCGCGCTGAGCTTCGCGAGCGCAGCGTGCCGCGCCAGCGGCGCCATCCCGCAGTTCGAACTCGGGATGAGCTTGTCGGCGTCGACGAAGTCGAGCGCTCGGCGGAGCACCTCCGCGACCTCGTCCGGGGTCTCGACGGTCTCGGTGGCGACGTCGATCGCGCCGAGCATGACCTTCTTCCCGCGGATGAGCTCCACGAGGTCGAGGGGCACGTGGGAGTGGATGCACTCGAGCGACACGATGTCGATCGACGACTGCTGCAGGAGCGGGAAGGACTGCTCGTACTGCCGCCACTCGGCGCCGAGTGTCTCCTTCCACCGGTTGTTGGCCTCGATGCCGTACCCGTAGCAGATGTGCACGGCGGTCTCGGCGGTGTGCAGGCCCTCGGCGGCACGCTCGAGTGCGGCGACACCCCAGTCCTGCACCTCGTCGTGGAAGACGGTGAAGGCGGGCTCGTCGAACTGGATGACGTCGACGCCGGCGTCCTGGAGCTCGCGGGCCTCTTGGTTGAGGATGGTGGCGAACTCCCACGCGAGCTTCTCGCGAGACTTGTAGTGCTGGTCGGAGAGCGTGTCGATCATGGTCATCGGGCCAGGAAGTGCCCACTTGATCGGCCGGTCGGTCTGGGCGCGCAAGAACTTCGCGTCCTCGACGAACACGGGGGCGGGGCGGCTCACGGCGCCGACGACCGTGGGGACGGCGGCGTCGTACCGGTCGCGGATCCGGACGGTCTCCTTGCGCTCCTGGTCGATGCCGTCGAGGTGCTCGATGAACGTCGTCACGAAGTGCTGCCGGGTCTGCTCGCCGTCGCTGACGATGTCGAGGCCGCGGCGCTCCTGCTCGTGCACGGCTGCGCGGAGGGCGTCCTGCTTGCCCTCGGTCAGCGCGGCGCCGTCGAGCAGCCAGGGGGACCAGAGTCGTTCGGGCTCGGCGAGCCAGGACGGCTTCGGCAGGCTGCCGACGATCGCGGTGGGGAGGAGAGACGTCATGCGCGTGCGGATCCTGTCAGGAGGGAACGGGGTCAGAGGGCAACGGTGGCTTCGGCGGCGAACCGCGAGAGGAGGGCGTGGTGCGGCGTCACGAGGTGCTCCTCGGTCCACCGGCCCTGGGTGATCCCGAGGCGGCTGCGCTCCTCGCGGTCGTAGGTGACCGGGGTCGGCGTGAAGTCGGTGTGGTCGAGGGTGGGGCGGTAGGTGTCCCCGGCCGGCGTGTTCGCGGCGTAGATCTCCGGACGGTAGATCTTCTGGAAGGTCTCCATCGTGGCGATGGTGCCGATCAGCTGGAGGTCCGAGTAGTCCGCGGTGACGTCACCGCGCGAGTAGAACGCGAGCGGGGCCGACGCTCCGGCGGGCTGGAAGTACCGGACCTGCATGCCCATCCGGCCGAAGTAGTCGTCGGTGAGCGAGGAGTGCTCGTGCTCGTACTCGGCGCCGAGCACCGGGTGGACGTACCCGGTCCGGCGGTAGGTCTGGCTCGTCGAGACGCTGATGCAGACGACGGGCTCGGCACCGAACGCGTCGTGGAACGCCGACGATGAGAGGAACCGCTGGAAGAGCGCCCCGTGCAGCACTCCGAAGTCGGACGGCAGGCCCTCTGACGACGGCAGCAGCACCGAGAAGTCGTAGTCCCGCAGGTACGACGAGAAGTTGTTGCCGAGGATGCCGTGGTGGCGCTCGCCGGTGTGCTGGTCGACGATCGTGACGTCGAGCATCTCGAGCAGCGGGAACTCGGCGTCCGATCCACCGTCGGAGAACTGCAGCGACGCCGAGACGATGTCGAGCTCCAGGCGGTAGCGGTCCCCGGCCGCCATGAGGTCGTTCGCGCGCCCGTCGATCATCGCCAGCGCAGCACGGAGGTTCTCCTGCCGGCGCTCGCCGCGCGCCAGGTTGGCGAAGTTCGTGGTCAGCCGGGAGCTGTCCGACGGGGAGTAGTCCTCGTCGAACCGGGTCCGGGTGATGCTGAAGGTGAGGTCGTTCGCCATGGTCGGCAATCTGTTCGTCGAGCTGCCCGTGGGCACGGTGGGAAGGATGCATCGATCATGACCGGAACCGAGGGTCATCAGGTAATACCGAGACACTATGCGGCGGTATAGCCTCGGCCTATGGCCCGGGTCTCGAACGACATCACGCTGCAGCAGCTCCGGTACTTCATCGAGGTCGCGACCGAGGGCTCGATGAGCGCCGCGGCCGATCTGCTCTACGTGTCGCAGCCGACCATGTCCGCGGCGATGAAGGACCTCGAGACACGGATCGGGCGCCCGCTCTTCACCCGCTCGGCTCGGGGGGTGGTGCTCACCGTCGACGGCGTGGAGTTCCTCGGGTACGCCCGGCAGGTCGTCGAGCAGGTCTCCTTGCTCGAGCAGCGCTACGTCGGCCGGCAGGCATCGCGTCGGCTGCTCGGGGTGTCCGCGCAGCACTACTCGTTCGCGGTCGAGGCCTTCGTCCGGATGGTCGAGGGTGCGGCGGCGGACGAGTACGAGTTCTCGCTCCGTGAGACCCGCACCTGGGACATCATCGAGGACGTCCGGACGCTGCGCAGCGAGGTCGGGATCCTCTACCGCAACGACTTCAACAAGCAGGTGCTCGGGAAGCTCCTGCGGGACGCCGGGGTCGTGTTCACCCCGCTGTTCGTCGCGGAGCCGCACATCTTCGTCTCCCGCCGGAACCCGATCGCGGCCCGGGAGCGCGCCACGCTCGCGGACCTCGAGGACCTGCCCCGACTCACGTTCGACCAGGGCGCGAACAACTCCTTCTACCTGGCCGAGGAGATCCTGTCGACGATGTCGAGCAAGCGCGAGATCCGCGTCTCGGACCGGGCGACGATCTTCAACCTCATGATCGGCCTCGGCGGGTACACGATCTCGACCGGGCTCATCAGCGACGACCTCGACCCGGAGATCGTCGCGATCCCGCTCGAGGTCGACGAGCGCATCGAGATCGGCTGGATCGCGCACGCCTCGGTGCCCCTCACCGTGCAGGCGCAGACGTACCTGGACGAGCTGCGGGCCGTGGTCACGAGCTACGGCGTCGAGCCGCTGGGGTAGTCCGCCACCGGCGGGCGGACCCGCACCGACCGCATGCGCGGTGACCAGCCTGGAGGCGCGACCCGCCCCGTCAGGCGGGTCGCGCCTCCAGGCTGCCGCACGCACGATGCAGGCCGCTGCGGACCGCCGTATCGTTGCTCCCGGTCCGCGTCGAGCCCGCGGCACGGAGGGAACAGCCATGAGCATGGAAGGCGCGGCCTGGAGCTCGCTCTACAAGATCTCGACCGCCAAGGACGGCAAGCACGGGTTCTCCCGCGAATCGCTCCGGCGGATCATGACGTTCGCCACGCCGTACCGCGCCAAGCTGGTGGTCTTCATCGCCTTGTCGATAGTGGGCGCGTTCCTCGCGGTCGCGACGCCGGTGCTCGCGGGCCAGGTGGTGGACGTCATCGCCGCCCGGGGTGCGGTCGGCACGATCGTCTGGCTCGCGGTGGTCATCGCCCTCGTCGCCGTCGCCGACGCTGCCTCGTCGCTCCTGACCCGGTGGTACTCGGCCCGGATCGGCGAAGGGGTGATCCTCGACCTGCGCACGGCGGTCTTCGACCACGTGCAGAAGATGCCGATCGCCTTCTTCACCCGGACCCGCACGGGCGCGCTCGTCAGCCGGCTCAACAACGACGTGATCGGCGCGCAGCAGGCCTTCAGCGGCACGCTGTCCGGCGTGGTCACGAACCTCGTGGCGCTCGTGCTCACCCTCGCGGTGATGCTCAGCACGTCCTGGCTCGTGACGGTGATCGCGGTGCTCATGCTACCGCTCTTCCTGGTGCCCGCCCGCCGCATGGGCGGCCGGCTCGCAGCCCTGCGCCGCGAGGCCGCCGACCACAACTCGGCGATGAGCACGCAGATGACCGAGCGGTTCTCGGCACCCGGTGCCACCCTCGTCAAGCTGTTCGGACGCCCCGACGAGGAGTCCGAGGAGTTCCGCGTCCGTGCGGCGCGCGTCCGGGACATCGGGGTGCGGACGGCGATGCTGCAGTTCGTCTTCGTCACCGCCCTGACGCTCGTCGCGGCGCTCGCCCTCGCGCTCGTGTACGGGCTCGGCGGCGTCCTGGCGCTCGGCGGCCAGCTGAACACGGGTGACGTGGTCACGCTCGCGCTCCTGCTCACCCGGCTGTACGTGCCGCTGACCAGCCTCGCGAACGCCCGCGTCGAGATCATGAGCGCCGTCGTCAGCTTCGAGCGGGTGTTCGAGGTCCTCGACCTCGAGCCGCTCATCCAGGAGAAGCCCGGGGCCGTGCGGGTGCCGGACGGTCCCGTCGCCGTGGAGTTCGACGACGTCCGGTTCGCCTACCCCTCGGCCGACCGGGTGTCGCTGGCCTCGCTCGAGGAGGTCTCCACGCTCGACACCCGCGGGGGCGACGAGGTGCTGCACGGCATCTCGTTCCGCATCGAGCCCGGCCAGACCGTGGCGCTCGTCGGGACCTCAGGTGCGGGCAAGTCCACGATCGCGCAGCTCCTCTCGCGCCTCTACGACGTCGACAGCGGCGCGGTCCGGCTCGCGGGGGAGGACGTCCGCGACGTCACGTTCGAGTCCCTCCGGCACACGATGGGGATGGTGACCCAGGACGGGCACCTCTTCCACGAGACCATCCGCTCGAACCTGCGGCTCGCGCGCCCCGACGCCTCGGACGACGAGGTGTGGGACGCGGTCCGTCGTGCCCGCCTCGAGTCGCTCATCCGATCGCTGCCCGACCAGCTCGACACGATGGTGGGGGAGCGCGGCTACCGGCTGTCCGGCGGGGAGCGGCAGCGGATGACGATCGCGCGGCTCCTGCTCGCGCAGCCGCGCGTGGTCATCCTCGACGAGGCCACCGCAGCCCTCGACTCGACGTCGGAGGCCGCGGTGCAGGCGGCGCTCAGCGAGGCGCTCGAGGGCCGGACGGCGATGGTGATCGCGCACCGCCTGTCCACCATCCGGAGCGCGGACCAGATCCTCGTCGTCGAGGACGGCTCGATCGTCGAGCGCGGGACGCACGACGAACTGCTCGCGGCCGGTGGCCGGTACGAGGAACTGCACCGGACGCAGTTCGCGGTGCAGAAGGACGTCGCGCCGGACGAGCTGGGTCCGGCCCGCACCGGAGCGTGAGCGTGCGATCGCGGACGACGGCTCGACCAACGGGAGGCAACGTGGACAGTCCGAGGCAGGACGCCGATCGCGGGTGGCGTCGACGGATCGTCGCCGGCGCCGCCGTCGCGCTCCTGGCGACCGTCGTGTCGGGGTGCTCGACGGCGAAGACCCCGGAGGACACCGGCCCCCTCGCGACCTGGAACGCGGCCGTGGCCGACCGGGCCGACGAACCGGCGAACTGGGTCGCCCTGGGGGACTCGATCACCGAGGGGCAGGGCGCTTCCGCCCGCTCCACCCGGTGGATGGACCGCACGCTCGACGGACTCCGCACGGAGCACCCGACGGACGGCGTCACCGGTGGTGCCGGGTACCTCCCGGCGCAGTTCGCCGTGTACGGCCCGGACTCGACCTGGGGTGACTGGGCGACGGCGAGCACGGGATCGAGTCAATTCGACGCCACCGTGCCGGACCTCGGCTACCGGTCCGTCGCGATGCAGGCGGGTGCGTCGCGGACCTACCCCTTCACGGGGACGGGGATCGACATCTGGTGGGCGCGCTACCCCGGGTCCGGTGACTTCACCTACAGCGTCGACGGAGGCGCACCGGAGACCGTCGCCACGACGGGGACCGCCAGTGCCGGCACGACGACGACGGTGGACGGGCTGTCGAGCGGCGAACACTCGGTGACGGTCACCGCCGTCGCACCGTTCTCGCTGCTGGGGTTCACGATCTTCGACGGTGACCGAGACGCGGGCATCCACCGCTACGACTCCGCGCACTCCGGATCGACGATCGCGACCTTCACGAAGGACCAGGAGGGCTTCCTGACGGCGATGCGTCGTGCTGCTCCGGACCTCATCACGATCACGCTCGGTGGCAACGACGCATCGAAGCTCTCGCCCGAGGAACTCGGCACGCAGTACGTGGCGTTCCTGAAGGCGCTCGCGGCGCTCCCCACGAAGCCCTCGCTGCTCGTGATCGGGGAGTTCACCCCGGCCTCGGGCATGACGGACGGCATGGCGAGCCCGTGGTCGACCTACCTCGCCGAGATCGAGAACGCCGCGGGGAAGGGCGGGGCCGCGTTCGTCGGCATGGCGGACACCTTCCCGGAGGCCGACTACTCCGGGACCGGGATCTACTCGACGGACGGCATCCACCCGAACGACGCGGGACAACGGCGGATCGCGAAGCTCGTGCTCGCCACACTGGCCGCGCACGAGGACGACTGACGGACGCCAGGCGCGGTGCCAGCCGGCACCGCGCCTCCCGTCCGTCCGTCCGTGCGGAGCCCGTCAGCGGGTGCCGACGGTGACCCGGGTCAGCGCGAACGCGCCGTCCTGCGCGAAGAGCGCGATGCGCCCGGACGGGCGGTCGTAGAGGCGCGTGCTCAACGCGACGGAGCCGTCGACGACGGCGACGCAGAGGTCGCCGTCGAGGTGCACGTCGATGCGGTGTGGACCGGGAGCGAGGGACACCTGCCGCTCGAGCTCGACCGCGTGCGGGACGTCACCGAGGATCTGCCACTGCTCGCCGCCGGTCGTGCCGCGCGGCCACCGATCGAGGACGAGTCGGGAACGGTCCGGTTCGAGGCGGAGCGCGTAGCCGGCTTCCGCGTCGTCGCTCGTGCGCAGGAGCACGCCGAACGATCGGGTGTCCGGGGCGACGTCGAGCTCGATCGTGACGAGTGCCTCGGTGGGCAGCCGAGGCCCGATCCACGAGGCGTACCGGGTCGTTGCGCCGTCCCCGACGACCGGTGCGGCACCGTTCAGGGGCGCGAAGTCGTCGGTGACGTCGAGCTCGTCCGCGTACGCCGCCCGGAGCGTCCGGGGGAGGTCGAAGCGCAGCGAACCGTCCGGTCGCTGGTGCGCCTGCAGGGTCGCCATCGTGCCGGCCCACTGCCACGCCCCGGCGTCGCGCTCGCCCTCCTTCGTGGCGATCCAACCGACGAAGAAGCGGTCCTCGCCGAGGGCGACGGTCTTCGCGGCGTAGAACGCACGGCTGTCGACGGTGTCGTCGGCGGGTGCGAGCCACGGCCCGTCGGGCGACGTCGCGATGCGGTACCGGGTGCAGAACGCGTCGGAGAACTCGGAGTACACGAGGTACCACCAGTCGCCCCATCGGAAGACGTCCGGGCATTCGTGGGCGATGAACCGGTGCGGCGCCCAGAACGGGTCGGCGTCGCGCCAGGTGACGAGGTCGTCGGACTCGAGGCGGGCGACCAACCCGGACCGGCGGTACGGCTCGTCCGGGCGGCGGGTCGCGAGGAGCATCTGCCAGGGGCGGTCGGCGGACGGGCGGAACACGAACGGGTCGCGCCAGTCCTCGGGCGCGTAGCCCGGCAGTGCGGGCAGGTCCCACTCGGGGTGCTTCGTCCAGCTCGTGAGGTCGCCGTCGGAGGTCGCGTGGCACACGACCTGGACGTCCTTCCGGCCGAGGTCGGTGTCGGTCGTGATGCGCGGGTTGTGGCCGGTGGAGAACAGGTGCAGCAGCCCGGTGTCGTCACGGACGACGCTGCCCGTGTAGCAGTCGAAGTCGCTGGCGTCCGGGCCGCCCGAGGGCAGCACGACGCCGTGGTCCTCGAACGTCACGAAGTCCGTCGTCGAGACCGCCGCCCAGGGCATGCCGGTCGGGCGGTCGACGGGTGCCGCGTCCGGCCGTTCGTCGAGCAGGTGGTACAGCCAGGCCCGGTCACCGTCGGCGAACGGGATGACGTCGCCCACGAAGCCGTTCGGCGGGCGGTGGTGGGTGCTCGGCTGGTCGGTCACTCGGACTCCTGCGGTTCGGTGTCGGTGCGTGGTGCGGCCAGGGAGCTGCGCGGGACGTACTCGCACGGCACGAGGTGGCGGCCGGGGTCGTGCGTCTCGGCGAGCAGCAGCGTGCCGGCGTCGAAGCCCATCTGCTGGTGGGGGAGCGCGACCGTCGTCAGCGGCGGGTGCATCTGGTCGGCGAGGTCGGGCTGGTCGTCGAAGCCGACGATGCTGACGTCCTCGGGGCAGCGCAGCCCGAGGGACTGCGCGGCCATCAGTGCGCCGACGGCCATGCGGTCGTTCCCGCACACCAGCGCGGTCGGCGGGTCCTCGGCGAGGAACTCCATCGCGAGGTCGTAGCCCGACCCGACCTGGTACGTGCCGAACCGGACGGGGACGGTGTCCGCCCGGAGACCGGCCTCGGCCGCCGCCTCGTCGAACCCGCGCTTGCGCTCGCGGCAGGCGTAGTCGTCCTCCGGCCCGCCGAGGAACGCGACGTCGGTGTGTCCGGCCGCGAACACGGCGGCGGCGACGTCGCGCCCGCCCTGGAACTCGTCGGCCAGTACGGTGACGGCCGGCGCGCCGTCCGGCGGGAAGCAGTTCACGAAGACCGTCGGCACGTCCTCGACGCCGGAGACCGGCACCACGTCCTCGGGCCCGGGGGCGGCGTAGATCAGGCCGGCGACGCCCTGCTGCACGAGGTTCGCCACGGCGGCCTTGCCCCCGTCGGACGTCTGCGCGGTCTCGACCACGAAGCACACGTACCCGGCTGCCTGGACGGCCTGCTGGACGCCGAGCACGATGTGACCGGCGTAGGGCTGGGAGACGAGCCGGTCCGCGATGACCCCGACCGTGTACGACCGGTTGGACCGCAGGGACTGTGCGGCGCGGTTCGGCTGGAAGTTGAGCTGCTTCGCCGACTCGAGCACGCGGGCCCGGGTGTCCGCGGCGATCGACACGTCCCGCCGGTCGTTCAGCACGAACGACACCGTCGGCTGGGAGACGCCGGCGTGCCGCGCGACGTCCTTCATCGTGACGCGGTGCGACGGTTCCGTCGGCTTTCGGCTCGCCATCTGTCCTCCTTCGACCCCCTCATCATGGCAGAAGCAAATACGTATTGCCTCATCCGGTCGAGGTGTGTACAGTCAGCGAGCAAATACGTATTGGCTCCGACTCGACGGGGCCACGATCGCTCAGAGAGGAGCGACCCATGGCGAACGGATTCAGCACCCCGATCGACCGACGCACGCTGTTCAAGTTCGGTGGGGCCGGGCTCGCGCTGGCCGGCATCGGATCCCTTGCAGCGTGCTCCGCCTCCGGCACCGCCGGCGGCACGTCGGGCACGATCAAGATGCTCTACTTCGGGGAGCAGAGCGCGGCCACCGCGCTCCAGAAGGCCATCGAGCCGAAGATCCGGCAGCTCGACAAGAAGGCGTCGCTGCAGGTCACTGCGATCAACGGCACCGACTGGAACGACTTCCTCGCGAAGGTGCTCACGCAGATCGCCTCCGGCGACGTCCCCGACATCGTCAGCGTCGCGACCGAGGGGCAGCAGCTGCTCGCGTCGAAGAACCTGCTGACGCCGCTCGACGACCTCGTCACGAAGAACCTGTCGGGGCTGTCCACCTACTTCAGGGGCATCCACCCCTCGCTGGTCGAGTCGACGATGTACGAGGGGCACCTCTACACGCTGCCGGACAGCTTCAACGCGGGCAGCATGTTCTACTCGACCTCCCTGTTCGACAAGGCCGGACTCTCGCGCCCCGCCGCGAACTGGTCGATGGACGACTTCCACTCGTCGGCGGAGAGCCTGGCCAAGGTCGGCGGCAGCACCTATGCGTTCGACTGGGTCGTGCGGCTCTGGGGCAGCTGGACCTCGTTCCTGTACGCGAACGACGGCAACCTGCTCGAGGAGGGGCGCTACTCCGGCGGCGACTGGCTCTGGGGGAGCAAGGCGTTCGACGGCAACGCGGTGGGCGTCAGCGGTCGCAAGGGCGGCTGGAAGTGGGGCGACCCGACCGCGAACTCCGACGCCGCGGTCGAGGCACTGCAGTACGTCATCGACCTGCAGAAGTCGGGGGCGTCGCCCTCGCCCGACGTCGGCGGTGGCAGCACGCTGCAGGGGCTCTTCGCCTCCGGGCGCATCGGCATGACGATCGGCGGCGGCTTCTGGGCCGGCGGGCTCCACAACGCCGGCATGAAGGACGGCAGCTTCGACGTCGTCGAGTTCCCGACGTGGAAGAGCAACAAGTCGCTCTTCGGTGCCGGCGGGTACGGCATCTTCAACTCGTCGAAGCAGAAGGACCTCGCCTTCGAGGTCATCAAGCTCATGGTGCAGCCCGAGAGCTTCGACGCGCTCTGGCCGGGCAACGTCACCACGCCCGCGCAGAAGTCGCTCCTCACGGCCGACCGGTACGGGACGACCGGGCCGGAGCACTGGTCGGTGTTCTACGACCAGCTCGACAACTCGGTGCCGATCTCCGCGCCGCCGTACTACAACGCACTCGCGACGGCCCTGAACCAGCGCACCACGCAGGCGATCTCGTCCGGCAACGCGAAGAAGGCGCTCGACGGCCTGCAGGCCGACATCGAGAAGGCCGCGGCGCAGGCGTCGTGATGACCACGACGACAGGGATCCGCTCCCGGCGGGCTGCCGAGGTCGCAGCCCGCCGGCCGGCGGCCAGACGCGTCCGACGCCGCGAGGCCTCCTTCGGCTACGCGATGATCGGCCTGGCGGTGGTCTTCGTCGCCGTCTTCACCTTCATCCCGATCCTCGCGTCGCTCGGACTCTCGTTCACGTCGTGGGACGTGATCAGCAGCCCGAAGTTCGTCGGGCTGGACAACTACGTGCGGCTGTTCACCGACGGGCCGGTGCTCGCGTCGTTCGGCGTGACCGTCGTCCTCGCGATCTGCATCGTCGCCCTGCAGATCTCGCTCGGGATGCTGCTGGCGGTCCTGGCGAACAACCGGAAGCGCAACGCCACGCGCGTCTTCTTCCGGACGTCGTTCTACCTGCCGCTGCTCGCGTCGTCCGCCGCGGTGTCGATCTTCATGGGCTACATCTTCGACACCAAGTTCGGGCTCATCAACTACTACCTGAACGAGATCGGGCTCCCCGGGGCGCACTGGCTCAACGACCCGTTCTGGGCGAAGGTCACAGTCGTACTGGTGGTGGTCTGGCAACAGGTCGGCTTCACGTTCGTCCTGTTCGTCGCCGCCCTGATGTCCGTCCCCGTCGACGTGCAGGAGGCCGCGGCGATCGACGGCGCCGGACCGTGGCGCACGCTCTTCCGCATCAAGATCCCGCTGATCAGCCCGACGATCCTGTTCGCCACCGTGATCGCGATGATCAACGCGATGCAGCTGTTCGACCAGCCCTTCATCATGACGAAGGGCGGGCCGGGCACCGCGACGACGACCGCGACGATCTCCCTCTACCAGGCGGGCTTCCAGAACCTGCAGTTCGGGTTCGCCTCCGCCATCGCGATCCTGCTGCTCGTCATCATCGGCATCATCACCGGGATCCAGTTCATCGCCGCACGAAAGCTGGTGTTCTACCAATGACGACCACCGACGTCCTCAACACGCTCCACGCGCCGGAGACCGTCGCGCAACCGAGCGTCGCCCACATCGTCCGTCGCCGCAGGCCGGTCGCGACCGTCGGCAGCGTGATCGGACTCGTCATCCTGATCATCGCGGCGGTGTTCGCGCTCGGACCGCTGCTCTGGACGCTCACCACGTCGCTCCGGACACCGGCGGAGTCGTTCAACAACCCGCCGCAGTGGATCCCGCTCTCGTGGGACTTCAGCAACTACGCGGCGGTGTTCAACCAGATCCCGATCGGCCAGTTCTTCGTCAACAGCGTCATCGTCACGCTCCTGATCGTCGTCGGGCAGACCATCACCTGCACGCTCTCGGGCTACGCGTTCGCGATGATCAGCTTCCCGGGGAAGAACACGATCTTCGGCATCTTCCTCGCCACGATGATGGTGCCGATCCAGACGATCATCATCCCCGTCTTCGTCATCCTCAAGGACATGGGACTCACCGGTTCCATCGCCTCCCTGATCGTCCCCGCGCTCGGCAGCGCGTTCGGGACCTTCCTGATGCGGCAGTACTTCATGCAGATGCCGCGGGAGCTCGGCGAGGCGGCCCGCATCGACGGTGCGACACAGTTCGGCGTCTTCTGGCACGTGTACTCGCGGATGGCCAGCCCGGCGATCGCGACGCTCGCGATCCTGAACTTCTCGGCGTTCTGGGCCGAGTACTACCGGCCGCTCATCTTCCTCAACCAGCAGGAGACCTTCACGCTGCCGCTCGGACTGGTCGGGCTGCAGGGCAACCTCGGGACCGGCTCGATCTCGGTCGTGCTCGCCGGGGTGGTCCTCACGATGATCCCGAGCGTGCTGCTGTTCGTCTTCGCCCAGCGGTACTTCATCGAGGGCGTCACGGCGGGGTCGTCCCGATGACCGACACGCCCGTGACCGAGGCGCCTCCGGCAGCGGCTGCCTCGGCCGACGCCCGCGCCGTCCCCATTCCGTCCCAGGAAGCAGCACCGACCGTGATCGCACCAGCCGACCACCACCTCCCGCAGTTCCACGTCCGACTGCCCCGCGGGTACGTCAACGACCCGAACGGCCCGATCGACATCGGCGGGCAGGCCCACCTGTACTTCCAGTCCCGGCCGCGCGTCGACCTCGACGTCCCGGTCGAGTGGGGGCACGCGACGAGCGACGACCTCGTGCACTGGACGCTCCACCGTCCGGCGATCGTGCCGGTGCCCGGTGGCGCCGACTCCGGGGGTGCGTGGTCCGGCAACACGGTCCTGCACGAGGGCGTCGTCCGCGCCTACTACTCCGGCAAGGTCGACCACAGCCCGTTCCAGTCGGTGCTGCTCGCCGAGTCAACCGACGGCGGGGCCACCTTCGGTGCGCCCGTCCAGGTCGTCCGGGACCCCACCGCCGACGAGGCGATCACGATGTTCCGCGACCCGTTCGTCTGGGCCGACGGGGACGGGTGGTCGATGGCCGTCGGTGCCGCGGACGTCGACCAGGTGGCCTCCGTCCGTCACTACCGCTCGACCGACGGCGTCGACTGGACGTTCGTCGGCGACCTGGTCGCGATGCCCCGCGGCACGGTCGACGGCATCGACACCGGCGAGGGGTGGGAGTGCCCCCAGGTCATCACGGTCGACGGCACCGACGTGGCGATCGTCGCGTCCTGGTCCCACGCCGAGGGACCCGGCGACGTGATCGCGGTGCCGTTGACCGGTGCACCGCAGCCGTCCCGGATCGATGACGGCCAGCACTTCTACGCGGCCTCGGTGATGCGGGCAGGGTCCTGGGGGTCGGTGCTGTTCGGCTGGGTCACCGAGGGCCGGACACCGGAGTGGACCGAGCAGGCGGGCTGGTCCGGCGCGATCTCCCTGCCACGCCGCGCGTGGGTCGCGGACGGCCGCCTCCGCACCGAACCCCACCCGGCCGTCGACGCGCTCCGCCCCGACACGGTGCCGTCGGACCGCGGTGAGACCATCGGCGCCCAGGCGGAGATCGTGCTCGAGCTCCCGGTCACCGGCCGCATCCGGGTCCGGTTCTCCGACGACGAGTTCCTCGACGTCGTCGTGGACGCCGCCGCGGGCACGCTCACCGTCGACCGGTCCAGCGCCAGCACGGACCACCGGGCCGACCGGAGCCCTGCCGTGGTCCGTGACGCGTTCGACGCCGCGGCCGACAGGCCGGCGGTCCGGGTGCTGCTCGACGGCTCCGTCGTCGAGGTCTTCACCAGTGCCGGTCGATCCGTCACGACCCGGGTCTACCCGCTGCAGGCACCCCCGTGGACCGTCGAGGCGCCGGCCGGTGCCAGGTGGTGGTCGCTCGGGGAGACCGTCGCACCGGTGACGCCCGCGCCGGCGGTGGTCGTCGCGGGATCCGGGCCGGCCTGATGCCCCGGGAACGCGGCAGCGTCGCCGCTCGTGGACGGGGATGCCCGTGTCGGTGATCACCGTCGCCGGGGAGGCACTCGTCGACGTCGTCCACGACGGAGCCGGACACGTCCGCGAGGTACCAGGCGGAGGACCCGCGAACGTCGCGCTCGGCCTGGGACGGCTCGGCGCCGACGTCGAGTTCGCCACCTGGCTCGGTCCCGACGACCGCGGGCACCGCATCGCGGAGCACCTCGCGGCCTCGGGTGTGCGGCTCGTCGACGGAGCCTTCGGCGCCGCACGCACGTCGTCCGCGACGGTGCAGCTCGGTGCCGACGGGCAGCCCTCCTACGTGTTCGACATCGAGTGGGACCTCCCGCCCCTGCGACGGACACCGGAGTGGCTGCACGTCGGGTCGATCGGCGCGTTCCTCCACCCCGGCGCGGAAGCGGTGCTGGCCGCGGCGGAGCGGACGACGGCCGCCGGCGGCACCGTCTCGTTCGATCCGAACATCCGTCCCGCCCTGCTCGGCACCCGGGATGGTGCCCGCGCCCGCTTCGAGGAGCTGGCGACCCGCGCGACGGTGGTGAAGCTCTCCGACGAGGACGCGGCGTGGCTCTGGCCCACGCTCGACCCCGAGGCGGTGCTCGGCTCGATCCTCGCCCTCGGGCCGGAACTCGCGGTGATCACCACGGGTGCCTCGGGGTCCGTCCTGGCCACGGCGGACGAGCGGGTGTCGGTCCCGGGTGAACCGGTGGAGGTCGTCGACACCGTGGGTGCCGGCGACACCTACACGGCCACGCTCGTCCGGCAGCTCACCGGGGACCGGGCGCAGCCGACCGACGGATCGTCGCTGGGGCCCCTCGACCGCGCGGCGCTGGCCGTGCTCGGGCGGACCTGCTCCACCGCCGCGGCGATCACGGTCGGTCGCCGCGGTGCCGACCTGCCGACGGCGGACGAGATCCACCTCGCCGGCGCACCGAGGGCCGAGCGGTGACGGCGCCCACCGTCACGGACGGGGCACGGAGCCGCACGACGGGCACGATGTCCCTCGGCCAGCACCTCGACGAACTGCGCCGACGGCTCGCCCGTGCAGCGCTGGCCGTGGCCGTGGCGGCGGTCGCCGGCTGGTTCCTCACACCCGCCGTGCTCGCGGGGCTCCGTGCCCCGGTCGCCGAACTCGCGACGGGCATCGGCGGGCACACCGCCGAGCTGAACTTCCCGGCGATCAGCGGGGCCTTCGACCTCCGCCTCCAGATCACCCTGACCATCGCCGTCGTCCTCGCCTGTCCGGTCTGGCTCCACCAGGCGTGGGCGTTCGTCGTCCCCGCGCTGCTCCGGAAGGAGCGGGCCCACGCCGTCGGGTTCCTCGGTTCGGCGATCCCGCTGTTCCTCGGCGGGTGCTGGTTCGGGTGGTCCGTCCTGCCCCACGTCGTGCAGGTGCTCGGCAGCTTCGTCGCGCACCAGGACACCTCGATCGTCGACGCGAAGGCCTACTACGACTTCGCGATCAAGCTCGTGCTCGCCGTCGGGATCGCCTTCGTCCTCCCGGTGTTCCTCGTCCTGCTCAACGTCGTCGGGGTGCTCTCGGCGGCGGCGATCCGGGGCGCCTGGCGCATCGCGGTCCTCTGCATCCTCGTCTTCACCGCCCTCGTCACGCCGTCCGCCGACGTCGCCTCGATGTTCCTGCTGGCCGTGCCCATGGTCGTGCTCTACCTCGCCGCGTGCACCGTCGCGTGGCTGCACGACCGTCGCCTCGAGCGTCGCCTCGCAGCGGCCTCGCGCGCCGTCGACTGACGCGCACCCTCCTGTCCTGCATCCCCCATCCCGTCCATCCAAGGAGAACACCGTGCTCGGCAACCTCACCGGCATCCACCTGCTCGTCATCCTCGGCATCGTCGTCCTGCTCTTCGGCGCCACGAAGCTGCCGGCGCTCGCCAAGGGCCTCGGACAGTCGCTCACGATCTTCCGGCGGGAGGTGCGGGACGGCGACCAGCACCGTCCCGCGTCCGACACCGCGGCTCCCGCACCGGGAGCGGCCCCGGCGACCCCCACCGAATGACCCGACCACGCCGGTCCGACGGGAGCGTGCGGTGGACGTCGACAAGCTGATCGTCCTCGGCATCGTCGCCGCCGTGTTCCTCGGCCCCCATCGCCTCGTCGGCGCGGCGCAGCAACTCGCCGTGTTCATCCGACGACTCCGTCGGTGGGCCGACGCCACGAAGGCGCAGATCGAGGAGGAGACCGGTGTCGAGATCGACTGGTCCGAGCTCGACCCGCGTCGGTACGACCCACGCCGGATCATCCGTGACGCCCTCACCCAACCGCCGTCGACACCGTCCGCGAGCGAGCAGCCGGACCACCTGTCCGTGACGCCGCCCGGCGGGCGCGGACCGCACGAGTGACACCCTGCGCTCGCGAACCGCACGGCTGACACCCTGCGCTCGCACCCCCGTCGTCCCGACGACTCCCGAGAAGGTCTTCAGAGAGGAAGGCTCGAACCACCATGTTCCGACCACTGCAGCGCTTCGGCGCGATCGCGGCGGCAGCCGTGACGGGCGCGCTGGTCCTGGCGTCCGTGACCGCCACCGCCAGCGAAGCCGACACCCGCCAGTACCACGAGACGTACCGGCCCCAGTTCCACTACTCGCTCCCGTCCGGCTGGATCGGCGACCCGAACGGGCTCGTCCACGAGGACGGCCTCTGGTACCTGTTCAGCTACGGCACGTGGGAGGGGGCCGTCAGCAAGGACCTCGTGCACTGGCAGAAGATCCCCGTGCGCGGCCCGGAGCCCGACCCCGGGAGCTCGGCGTTCTACTCCGGGGGAGCGGTCGTGGACACCGGCAACACCAGCGGCCTCGGGACGAAGCGGCACCCCGCGATGGTGGCGTTCTACACGAGCGTGCAGGCGGGCACCGGCATCCAGACGCAGTCGATGGCGTACAGCACCGATCACGGCCGCACCTGGACCCGGTACGCCGGCAACCCGGTCCTCGACCTCCACTCGACGAACTTCCGCGACCCGAAGGTGTTCTGGTACGCGCCGAAGAAGCAGTGGGTGATGGCCGTCACGCTCTCCGACCAGTACAAGATCGCCTTCTACACGTCGAAGGACCTCCGGTCGTGGACGCACGTGAGCGACTTCGGCCCGCGTGGTGCGACCAGCGGTGTGTGGGAGATGCCGGACCTATACTCCCTGCCGGTGGACGGCGACCGCCGGAGGACGAAGTGGGTCCTCACCGTCAGCGTGGGCAGCACCGGAGTCCAGTACTTCACGGGGCAGTTCGACGGGACGTCCTTCACACCGGACGGACCCGCCACCTACACGGCGCCGCGGGGCACGGACGTCGCCGACTTCGAGTCCGGCACCTACGCCGGGTGGACGGCGACCGGTTCCGCGTTCGGCACCGGTCCGGCGGCGGGCGCGCTCCCCGACCAGCAGGACGTCAGCGGGTACCAGGGCCGGTACCTCGTCGACAGCTTCGCCGGTGGTGACGCATCGACGGGGACCCTCACCTCAGCGCCGTTCACGGTCCGCGGGAAGCGGCTGAACTTCCTCGTCGGTGGCGGCGACAGCCCCGCCGTTCCGGGCGCGGTCCCCGCCGGGACGGTCCCCGAGGGCACCGTCCTCGCCGACTTCGCCGGACCCACCTACGGAACGGGATGGACGGCCACCGGGGCGTTCGTCGGTGCCGGTCCGACCCAGGAGGCCCTGCCGAACCAGATCGGCAGCTCGGTGCTCGACACCTTCACGCCTGCCGGCGACACCGGGACGGGGACGATCACATCGCCGACGTTCACGATCACGAAGCCGTACGTCGACCTGCAGATCGCGGGCGGGGACCACCCGTGGGGGCAGTCGCACCCGACGGCGGTCAACCTCGTCGTCGGCGGGAAGGTCGTGCAGTCGGTCACCGGTGACGGCACCGGCACGCTCCGGTGGGCGAGCCTCGACGCCTCCGCGTACCGGGGCGAGGACGCCCAGGTCCAGATCGTCGACGACAACGACGGGACGGGTGGCTGGGGCCACCTGATGGTCGGGCAGATCATCGCGGCGGACCACGAGGCCGCGCCGTGGGACACGCAGACCACGGTGAACCTCCTCGTCGGCGGGAAGGTCGTCCGGAGCGCGACCGGGTCGAACAGCGAGGTCCTCGACTGGACCTCGTGGGACATCGCGGAGTTCCGGGGTGAGGACGCGCAGGTCCAGATCGTCGACCGGGGCACCGGTGGGTGGGGGCACATCCTCGCCGACGCGTTCACCCAGAGTGACGCCCCGGCACTGAACCAGTACGAGCGGGCGGACTGGCTCGACCACGGCGAGGACTTCTACGCGGAGAACACGTGGGAGAACGCCCCGGGCGGTCAACGCATCGCGATCGCGTGGATGAACAACTGGGCCTACGCCTCCAACGTGCCCACCACACCGTGGCAGGGCGCCGAGACGTTCCCACGCTCCCTGTCACTGCGGACCATCGACGGGAAGGTCCGCATCGTCGAGCAACCCGTGGACGGCATCGACCGGCTGCACTCCGGTCGTCCCGTCCGGGCGCGGAACGTCCCGGTCGCGAACACGACGACGGTGCTCCCCGTGCGGGGCGAGACGCTCGACCTGCGGGCCCACCTCACCCGAGGATCGGCGAAGACCTTCGGGCTCGCCGTGCGGACCGGCGCCGGACAGTCCACGCAGGTCGGGTACGACACGACGACGGGGAAGGTCTTCATCGACCGGACCCACTCGGGGAACGTCGGGTTCAGCAGCGCCTTCCCCTCGCGCAGCGAAGCACCCCTGCCGTTGACCCGCGGCGGCCTGGACCTCCGCATCCTGGTCGACAGGTCCTCGATCGAGGTGTTCGCGGACGACGGGCAGGTCGTCCTCACCGACCAGGTCTTCCCGGACCCGACCAGCACCGGCGTCAGCGCCTTCGCCACGGGTGGCACCGCCCGGGTGGACGACCTGACGGCCTGGACCCTGCGGTCCATCTGGGGGTGACGTCGCGACCACACAGGGACGCCAGGCGCGGTGCCGACCGGCACCGCGCCTCCCGTCCGTCGTGGTGGCGGACCATCAACGCAAGCACGCACCGTCGGGGGCGTGACACCGTTCCTGAACGGTTCGTCAGCTCCGGATCGGAGCAGACCGCGCCGCGCTGCCCTACGGTCGGACGCGGGGGCGGTCCGCTCCCGACGACCCTCGAGGAGCACCGATGTCCACGACGCCCCCTGGCTGGTACCCCGACCCCTCGGGGGAGCACGGCAGTCGGTGGTGGGACGGCACCGGGTGGACCGCGCAGGTCGGCCCGCCGCGGGCACAGATGCCGCGCCCGCGCCTCGCCGACCACGTGCCGACCGACACCGTCTTCGTCTGGGTCCTCGCGCTGCTTCCCCTCCTCGCGCTGCCGATCTCGTTCCTGTACCAGCCGCAGATCCGGTACGAGGTCGTCGGACCGGGCGTCCGGACGGTCGACCCACGGTCGATCTACACGGCCGGGTACTTCGCGCTGCAGGGGTTCAGCGTGCTCCTGTACGCCGCGAACGTCGTGCTCGCGTTCCTCGACCACCGCGTGCTCCGCCGACGCGGTGTGGTCCGCCCGTTCCCCTGGCCGTGGGCGTTCCTGTCGCCGGTCGTCTACGTCATCGGCCGGTACGTCGTGGTCCGCAAGGTGGCACCAGGGCGAGGGATGTGGCCGCTCTGGGTGGCCATCGCCGTCACCGTGCTCGGCTTCGTCGTCGGGATCGGCCGTGCCGTCGTGACCTTCCAGCAGATGCTGCCGTAGCCACCGCCGGACCCGTCGGCTACTGCCCGCGCACGAGCCCCGGGATGCGCTCCTTGAACGGGAAGAAGCCGCGCGACGCGAACGGCCACGCTCGACTGTCCCACGGACGCCGCACGGTCACCAGCCCCGTGTCCGTCTCGGCGAGTGCCGACCGCAGGGCGTCCAAGCGCTCCTCGGCCGGCCCCACGGGGGCGTACGGCACCACGACGGTGTCGAGCCGCTCCGAGGTCGCCCAGTCGACGACGGCGGCCACGTCGGACGGGTCGAGCACCTCGGCCGCTCGCCCGTCGGCGTCGAGCGACCGTGACGCCGCGTCGTCGAGGGCACCGGCCGTGAACTCCTCGACGAGCGTCGACGCCCCCGCGGGCGACCGGGCAGCGGCGGCCCCGACGACCGCGGTCGCGGCGAGTGACGGGACCGAGCCCCCGAGCAGAGCGAGCAACGAGACCGGCTCGAGGTCCTCGTCGTGCAGCAGCAGACCCGAGCGCGGACCGATCGCGGCCGGGTCGTCGTCGTCCGGGATCGGCGCGGCCGGCGGGAAGGGGTCCTCGTCGAGCGCGACGGCACGCGTGGCGAGCCCCGTCGGCGAGAACCGTCCGTCCGTGTACCGCGCGATGTTGTCCGCCGTCGCGAGGTAGGTCTTCCCACGCGTCTGCAGCCCGGCGACCCACCGCCACGAGAGCGTGTTCGACGCCGCGTCCCCGTCGAGGAGGTGCCGGAGGAAGAAGTCGGCGCCGAGCTGCCACGGCAGCCCGAGCGTGAACACCCAGATGCTCGCGAACCACATCCGGACGTGGTTGTGCAGGTACCCGGTGTCGACGAGCTCCCGCGCCCAGGCGTCCATCGCGTCGATCCCCGTCCGACCCGCGACCGCGTCCTCGTAGCCGTCCGGCAGGTCGCCGTCGAGCAGGTCCCGCACGTCGGTCCGGTACCGGCGCCACACCTCGGGACGCTGCTCGAGCCACCCCTTCCAGTAGGTCCGCCAGAACACCTCCTGCACGAACTTCTCGGCGGCGTGCAGGCTGTGTCGGTCGAGGACGGCGGCGACGACCTCCTGCTCGGTCACCAGCCGGTGCCGGATGTACGGAGAGAGTCCGGACACGTTCGTCCGCGCCGGTCCGAGGTCGTGGTTGCGGTCGCGTCGGTAGTCCGCGCCGGCTCGCGGGACGAACTCGTGGAGTGCGTCGAGGCCGGCGGCTCGCGTGGGGATGAACACCGCGCCATCCTGCGCGCGGCGTCGGCGTGCGAGCCGAGTGCCGTTGTACCCGATCGACGCGAGCGGGCAGCCCGGCGCGGTCGAGGGTCGCCGGCGCGACCCGATCCGGTCGGGAGGCGCGGTGCGGGCCCGCCACGTGCCTCCCGCCCGGGACGGCGGAGCCGGCCGACAGCAACGCCCCGACGTCACCGCCACCCGGCCAGCTCCCGCGCGAGCGTCGACCGGGCCCGCACGAGCATCCCGCGCACCGTCGAGACCGGCAGGCCGACCGCGGCGGCGACCTCGCGGTACGGCAGCTCGTCGAGGTGCCGGAGCTCCCAGCACCGGCGCTGCACGGCCGGCATCGTGGCGAGGACGGCGCTCGCCGCGTCCGCCAGCGACGACCGCTCGGCGACCCCGGTCGGGGCGTGGTCCTCGGTCGCCGGCGTCGACTCGTCGACCCACCGGATCGCCGACGACCCGCCCCGACGCAGCCGGTCGTAGCTCCGTCGCCGCGCGGTCGTCACCAACCACGCGCCGATCGCCTCCGGGTCGACGATCGACTCCAGGTGCGTCCACGCCGCGAGGAACGTCTCCTGCACGACGTCGTCGGCGTCCGCCCGGCAGTGCAGCAGGCGCATCGCGGTCGCGCGCACCAGCGGCGTGTGCCGCCGCACGACGGATGCGAACGCCGTGGGGTCCGCGGACGGTGGCGACACGGTGGTGGGGGCGTGCAGGGGCACGACGGACTCCGATCCTCGGGTGGATGCGTGCCGAGGATTCGAAAGGAGGCACCCGTCGGGTGGGCCGTGACGGACACCCCAGAGCGCGGGTCGTACCGTGGAGTCGTGCAGGCTGCGTTCTCGATCCGGACCACGACCGAGCGCGACTGGGAGCAGGTGCGGTCGCTCCGCATCGAGAACGCGACCGACGACCCGATCTCCTACGGTGCGACGCTCGAGTACACGCTCGCGATGAGCGAGGACGACTGGCGGCTCCGCGCGCGACGTGGAGAGGGGACCGAGACGACGAGTGTGGTGGCGGTCGACCCGACGGGCCGCTGGATCGGCATGATGAGCGGCCAGGTCGGCGACGCATCCGGCAACGATCCCGTGCTCACCGGCGTGTACGTCACGCCGTCGTCCCGCGGCCGGGCGAACGGTGTCGCGGATGCGCTGCTCGACCACGTGGTCGGGTGGGCAGCGGAGCACGGGGACCGGCTCCGACTCGAGGTGTACGACCAGGCGGTGCCTGCTGGTCGCTTCTACGAGCGTCGCGGGTTCCGCCCGAGCGGTCGCTCCCGCGAATTCCGCCTGCTGGGGCAGGGGCGGGACGCCCCGTCGCTCCGCCTGGTCGAGTTGGTGCGGACCGTCACGTGACCGGCTGACGGTCGGGAGGCGCGGTGCGGCCCCGCCCCGCGCCTCCCGTCCGCTGTACGGTCGTCAGACGGCGGCGAGCTCCCTCGTCAGCGCCGCCACGAACGCGTCGATGTCCTGCTCCGAGGTGTCGAACGAGCACATCCACCGCACCTCGTTCCGGCTGGCGTCCCAGTCGTAGAACCGGAAGTGCTCGCGGAGGCGGTCGGCCACCCCGGCGGGCAGGGTCGCGAAGACCCCGTTCGCCTGGGTGTCCTGGCTGAACTCGACGCCCTGGATGCTGCCGTCGGCGATCCCGGCCTCGAGCGCGCCGCGGAGCCGCTGGGCCATGGCGTTCGCGTGCCCGGCCGACCGGAGGTACAGGTCGTCGGTGAGCAGGGCGATGAGCTGTGCCGAGACGAAGCGCATCTTCGACGAGAGCTGCATGTTGAGCTTGCGGAGGTAGTGCAGGCCCTCGGACGCGTCGGGGTTCAGGACGACGATCGCCTCGCCGTAGAGCATCCCGTTCTTCGTCCCGCCGAAGCTCAGCACGTCGACGCCGGCGTCGGTGGTGAAGTCGCGCAGGGGGAGCCCGAGGCTCGCGGCTGCGTTCGAGATGCGGGCGCCGTCCATGTGCAGCGTCATGCCGAGCGGGTGGACGTGGTCGGCGATCGCGCGGACCTCGTCCACCGTGTAGGCGGTGCCGAGCTCGGTGGTCTGGGTGATCGAGACGACGAGCGGCTGGGCGCGGTGCTCGTCGCCCCAGCCCCAGGCCTCCTTGTCGATGAGCTCGGGGGTGAGCTTGCCGTCGGGCGTCTCGACCGGCAGCAGCTTGATCCCGCCCACGCGCTCGGGGGCACCGGCCTCGTCGGTGTGGATGTGCGCGGTCGAGGTGCACACGACGGCGCCCCACCGTGGGAGCATCGACTGCAGGCCGACGACGTTCGCACCGGTGCCGTTGAACACCGGGAACGCTTGCGCCTGCGCGCCGAAGTGCTCGGCGACGACCTCGTTGAGGCGGGCGGTGTAGACGTCCTCGCCGTAGGCGATCTGGTGGCCGTCGTTGGCCGCTGCGATCGCGTCGAGGATCTCGGGGTGGATGCCGGCGTAGTTGTCCGAGGCGAAGCCCCGCAGGTCCAGGTCGTGGAGTCGAAGGGTCACTGGTTCATCCTAGGGAGGGGTCGAGGGGGAGTCGGGTGCCGTTCACGGTGGCCGGATCGACGTCCCAGAGGCGGACGACCTCGTCGCCGAGGCGGTCCTCGAGGCCGTCCAGGCTCCGGACGACGAACACGGCCGCTGCTGCGGTGTCGGGGGCGTCCTTCCGGAACCCCTGGGCGACGGCGCGCACCCAGGCGTCCGCCGCCGCCTTGGCGGCCGCGTAGTTCGCTGCGCCGGCGGTGGGGGCGTCGACGGCGGTGGACGACACGGACGCGAGTCGCCCGGCCGGTGACGCGACGAGGTCGTCGACCAGCGCTCGGGTGGTGTTGCGGAGGGTGCGGAACCCGCGGTCGAAGAAGTCCCAGTCCGCGTCCGTCTGCCCGGCGATGCTGCCGCCCCCGCGCCAGCCGCCGACCAGGTGGACGAGCCCGTCGACCGGCCCGGTGTCCCGGTGGATCCGCGCGACCAGCGCGTCGACGTCGGCACGCGACGACAGGTCGCACGCGTGGGTGGTGACGCCCGGGACGGCGGTGCGGAGCGCCTCCAGGCCCGCCGCCCTCGTGCCCACGGCCACCACCGTCGCTCCGGCGGCGACCAGTGCCCGTGACACGGCGAGGCCGCTGGTGCTGGTCGCCCCCGCGACCAGCACCGTGCGGCCGTCGAGGCTGCCGTCGCTCACGCGGCGGCGGCCCGTGCGTCGTCGCTCGTCCCGGTGATGCCCGCGGTCGACTCGATCACCGCGGCCATCTTCTTGTCGAGCGCCTCGTAGAACATCGACAGCGGGAACTCGTCGTCGAGGACGGCGTCGGTGTAGCCCCTCGGTGGCCCGGCGAGCGTCTCGGTCGGGAGTCCGCGCGCCCACGCCGAGGCCGGGTGCGGGGTGAGCGTCCGGGTGAGCATCTCGTAGGCGGCGAGCCAGTGCGCCGCCTTCGGCCGATCGATCGAGCGCCGGTACAGCTCGTTGATCTGGTCGCTCAGGGCGATGATGACGTCCGGCACGGCCTCCCAGTCGATGGTGAGCTGCGTGTCCGTCCAGTGCAGGACGTCGTGCTGGTGCATCCACGCGAAGAGGAGCTGCCCGCCGAGCCCGTCGTAGTTCCGGACGCGGCTGCCGGTGATCGCGAACCGGAAGATCCGGTCGAACACGACGGCGTACTGCACGAGGCGCGCGTGGTCGCGGATCGCGCGCTGCGCGTCCTGGAGGCTCGCATCCGGCAGCGCCGAGAGGGTGCGTTCCAGCCGCACCGACTCGCGGAACGCGGTGAGGTCGCAGCGCAGCTCCTCGAGCGAGTAGAGGAAGAACGGCATGCGCTGCTTGATCATGAACGGGTCGAACGGCAGGTCCCCGCGCATGTGCGACCGGTCGTGGATGATGTCCCACATCACGAAGACCCGCTCGGTGAGCTCCTGGTCGTCGAGCATCGCGCGGGCGTCGTCAGGAAGGTCGAGCTTGGTGATCTCGGCGGCTGCGCGGACGACCCGGCGGTAGCGGGCGGCCTCGCGGTCCTGGAAGATCGCGCCCCAGGTGAAGGTCGGCAGCTCGCGCATCGCGACGGTCTCGGGGAAGAGCACGGCCGAGTTGGTGTCGTACCCGGGGGTGAAGTCGACGAAGCGCAGCGCGACGAAGAGCGCGTTGCCGTAGTCCCCGGCCTCGAGCTCGGCGATGAACTCGGGCCAGATGACCTCGACCAGGACGGCCTCGACGAACCGCGAGGAGCTGCCGTTCTGCGTCACCATCGGGAACACGACGAGGTGGCCGATCCCGTCGACGCGGTGCTGCTGCGGCTGGAACGCGGTCAGGGAGTCGAGGAAGTCGGGGACCCCGAACCCCTCGTCGCGCCACCGGGCGAAGTCGTCCTGCACGGCGTCGAGGAACGCGGCATCGTGCGGGAAGTGCGGGGCGAGCTCGGCGATGGCCGGGACGATCGTCGCGACGTGCTCGGTCGCGGCAGCGTGGTCGGCCGGCTCGGGCACGGAGCCGTCCTGCACCTGGACGGTCTGCAGCGCGGTGACGGCGTCCTTCAGCCGGAGCCAGGCCGGGTGGGCGGCGACCTCGCGGACGGACAGGCGGTCCTCGACGACCTCGGGTTCTCCGACGATGGCGTCCTTCGAGAACTCCTGGACGAACTGCGACATGTCGTACCTCCCGTCGTTGGGCTGGCTGCGGGTGCGCTGGTGCATCGAGCCTAGGCAGGATCGGGGGACGCAATCTTGCCCATCTCCGGCGGAATCGTGCGCATCCGGCGGCCCCGCGCTCCTAACTGATCGCACCGCGCAAGGTTCCTCCGTTGCGGAGCTGGACTGCGCTCGACACCGCTCCACCGGTACGGTCGCAGTGGGCTTCAGGGAGGATCGTGGACGGACGGATCAGAGACGGGTCGAGCGTCGCCGTCGAGGCGGTCCACCCCGGTGACCCGGTGGCTGACGGGATCGTGCGGGCGTACCTCGCCGAGGTCGCGTCGCGCTGGTACGGACGCCCGGCGACCGAGGACGAGGTCGCCCAGGCGCTGCGCGACGAGCCGTACGACGACCTGCACGGCGCGTCCGGGGTGTTCCTCGTCGCCGTCGAGCAGGGGCGGGCCGTCGCCTGTGCTGGAGCGCGCTTCGGTCTCGGTGTCGCCGAACTCACGAAGGTCTTCACCCTGCCTGAAGCGCGTGGGCGGGGCACGGCGGCCCGGCTCGTCCGCGAGGTCGAGGTGATGTGCCGTCACCGCGGGATCGGCGTGCTCCGGCTGGACACCCGTGCCGAACTCGCCGAGGCCTGTGCGCTCTACGAGCGGCTCGGGTTCGAGCGCGTGCCCGCCTTCACCGAAGACCCCTACTCGGACCGTTGGTACGCGAAGCGGCTCTGAAACGCAGCGACCGTGGGTCGGGAGGCGCGGGTCGGTGCCGCACCGCGCCTCCTGGTCGAGCCGTGGTCGCGTCCACGGCTACCGGGCCGACGACCCGCGGACCCCACTCGTCCGACGCTGCTGCTCCGAGTTCGGCCACGCTCCGCGTCAGGCGCTCGGACCGCTCGTCCGGTTCAGCCGGTCGGCCGCACGTCCGAGGAGCCAGTTCACGGCCCACCCGACCACGCCGATGACCGGCACCGCGACGATCACGACGGTCCAGACGATCTTCACGAGGTCGCTCCGACGTCGGTCCCGCCACACCTGCACCAGCGCGAGGACGTCCAGCGCCAGCACGACCAGCAGGACCGTCACGTGTGCGCCGCCCAGGTTCTCGAGCACGTCGTTCTCCCCTCGTCCGCCGCGGCGCAGGGGTGCGCTGTGCGGCGGTCCAACGATAGGAGGGCGCGGCGGGCGGTTCGTCAGTCCAGCGGTTGACATCGCTGCTCGCCGGGCGGGCCGAGCACGAAGGCGCACGCTGGGCTGTCCGGGGCACGTCCTGGTCCTCCGATCGTCGGACTGCTCCCGGGCGCGGTCGGGTCTACCGTCTGTTGCGTGCGGCAACGACGCCGCACGATGACGAATCGAGCATCATGCAACGACGGATGAAGCACCTCGTCGCGATCGCGCTGAGCGTCGGTGTCGTGGGGGCAGTGCTGCCCTCGGTCTCCGCCCAGGCGGTCACCACGAGCGACACCCCGGACTTCGGGAGCAACGTCAAGATCTACAGTTCCTCCACGCCGACGTCCACGATCCAGGCCGACGTCGACGCAGCGTTCGACTCCCAGCTCCGGAGCACGAGCGCGCAGTTCGGGAGCCAGCGGTACGCGTTCCTGTTCAAGCCCGGCTCCTACGGACGGGTGTGGGCGAACCTCGGGTTCTACACGACGGTCGCCGGCCTCGGGAAGAACCCCGACGACGTCACCATCAACGGTGCCGTGAACGTCGACTCCGGGTGGAACGCCGGTGACGAGAAGAACGCGACGCAGAACTTCTGGCGGTCGGTCGAGAACGTGGCGATCGTCCCGGAGGGCGGGACCGATCGCTGGGCGGTGTCCCAGGCCGCGCCGATGCGCCGGGTGCACATCAAGGGGAACCTCACGATGGGACCCTCGAACCAGGACGGCGGCCAGGGGTACTCGTCCGGTGGGTACATCGCCGACACGAAGGTCGACGGGACGGTCACGTCCGGCTCGCAGCAGCAGTGGTACACCCGCAACTCGTCCATCGGGTCCTGGCAGGGCGGCAACTGGAACATGACGTTCTCGGGCGTGCAGGGTGCACCGGCGAACGACTTCTCGAAGAGCTACACGACCCTGGCGACCACGCCGACGACCCGCGAGAAGCCGTACCTGTACGTCGACTCGTCGAACAAGTACCACGTGTTCGTGCCGTCGCTGCGGCAGAACTCGTCGGGTGTGACCTGGCCGGACACCGCCGGCACGGACATCCCGATGCGGAACTTCTACGTCGCCCACCCGGGCGACTCGGCGGCGACGATCAACAGCGCGCTGTCGCAGGGACTCAACCTGTTCTTCACGCCCGGCACCTACCAGCTGAACGCGCCCATCGCGATCACCCGTCCTGACACGGTCGTCACCGGGATCGGCTTCCCGACGCTCGTGCCGACGCAGGGCAACGCGGTGCTCACCTCGACCGACGTCGCCGGCGTGAACGTGTCGAACCTCGTCGTCGACGCCGGTTCGCAGAACAGCGCCCAGCTCGTCCGACTCGGCACGAGTGGCTCGCACGTCGACCACGCCGCCGACCCGCAGAGCGTCCAGGACGTCTTCTTCCGCGTCGGTTCGAGCATCCAGGGCAAGGCGACGACGACCCTGCAGGTCAACGCGGACGACACCCTGGTCGACCACATCTGGGCCTGGCGTGCCGACCACGGTGGGGCCGCCACCGGGTGGGCGGTCAACACCGGCGCGACCGGTGTCGAGGTGAACGGCAACGACGTCCTCGCGACCGGTCTGTTCGTCGAGCACTACCAGAAGTACGAAGTGCGGTGGAACGGCAACAACGGACGGACGATCTTCTTCCAGAACGAGATGCCGTACGACGTGCCGGACAACGCGTCGTGGCAGAGCCCGACCGGCGCCGGCTACGCGGCGTACAAGGTCGCCGCGAACGTCACGAGCCACGAGATCTGGGGCGGCGGTGTCTACTGCTTCTTCAACACGAACCCCGCGGTGCACGCCGACCGGGCGTTCGAGGTCCCGCAGACCGCCGGTGTCCGCGCGCACGGGCTCGTCACGGTGTCGCTCGGTGACACGGGCACGATCTCCAGCGTGATCAACGGGGTCGGCGGAGCGGTGCCGACGCCGGCGGGGAACACCGCCCCCAACCGGCTGGCTTCCTACAACTGATCGACGGACGTCCCCGGTGCGGCAACGCTCGCCGCGCCGGGGGCTCCGGCGTGGTCAGCCGGCGTCCGGCTCGTCGAGTCCCCGGTGCGGCGACGGCCTCGGATCAGTGGGACCGGGCGGATCCGGGGCGCCGTCCGCTGCCCGGCGCTCCTGCGCCGCGCAGCCGGTCGGTGAGGTGGTCGCCGGTGATCGCCACGACGAGCCAGACCAGGCCGACCACCAACCAGAGCCACTCCACGGCGGGGACGAGCTCGCTGAAGGAGGCGCCGGCGCCGCTTCCGTTCCGGGGGTCGATCGTCATGCGGCAGACCGTATCCGGCCCGGGCGTCGGCAGTCGATTCGGATCCGTTCAAGGTCGCGCTCCGGTACGGGTTCCGGCTGGCCGGTTGCGCTCGGCGGCACGGCTCCCCGCGAGTCCGTGCATCAACGGTTCTACAACTTGTAGAGTGCTTCTCGTCGCGGCACCCGGCCCGACCCCGGCCACCGAGGACCCGATGACCGCCCTGGACGATCGTCCCGTCACCCCGCCCACCCGACCCGAGCCGACGCCCGACCGCCGACGCGGCTGGTTCCTGCAGCTCCTGCTCCGGCTGCACTTCACCGCCGGCGTGTTCGTCGGGCCGTTCGTCCTGATCGCCGCGCTGTCCGGCGCCGCGTACGCGCTCGCCCCCTCGATCGAGTCGGCCGTGTACGCGCACGAGCTCACGACACCGTCGCGTGCGGCACCCCTGCCGCTCGCCGACCAGGTCGCGGCCGCGCAGGCGTACGCGGACGAGCACCACCCCGAGGACACGCTGTCCGCGGTGCGTCCGGCGCCGACGGCCGGTGACACGACGCGCGTCATGTTCGCCGAGGACGGGCTGCTCGAGTCGCAGTCCCGCGCCGTGTTCGTCGACCCCGGCACGGCCGAGGTCCGCGGCGACCTGCTCGTCTACGGCACCTCGGGTGCCCTGCCGATCCGGACGTGGATCAGCACCTTCCACCGCACGCTGTTCCTCGGCGACGTCGGGCGCGTGTACAGCGAGACCGCGGCGTCGTGGCTGGGGGTCGTGGCGCTCGCCGGCCTGGCGCTCTGGATCGCCCGGGCACGGACAGCCCGTCGCCGACGGGACCTCGTGCGCCCCGCCCGAGGCGTCAGCGGACACCGCCGCCTGGCTTCGTGGCACGCCTCGACCGGCATCTGGCTGCTCGTCGGCGCCCTCTTCCTGTCCGCGACCGGCATCACCTGGTCGCAGTTCGGCGGCGCCAACGTCGGTGCGCTGCGCGCCGCATGGGGCTGGCAGACGCCGTCGCTGACCACGTCGCTCGGGCCGTCGTCCGCTCCGGCGGACGAGCACGCCGGGCACCACGGGTCCGCCGCGACCGGTGCCGGCGCACCGACGGTCACCCCGGAGCGCTTCGACGAGGTGCTCGCGGCGGCGAAGGCCGTCAACATCGACGCCGCCGAGGTGCAGATCACCCCGCCGACGACGGCCGACCAGGCCTGGACCGTCGCCGAGATCAAGCGCTCGTACCCGACGGCGGTGGACTCGGTGGCGATCGACCCACGGGACGGGAGCGTGGTGTCCCGGACGGACTTCGACACGTTCTCGGTCCCCGCCAAGCTCACCCGGTGGGGCATCGACACACACATGGGCACGATGTGGGGCCTGCCGAACCAGGTCCTGCTGTTCGTCACGGCGCTCGGCATCGCCGCGATGGTCGTGTTCGGGTACGGCATGTGGTGGCAGCGCCGTCCGCCCGGTGGTCGGGTCGGGCGTGCGCCGACCGGCGGGGCGCTGGCCCGTGCGCCGTGGTGGGGCGTCGCGGCCGTGGTCGCGGCGGCGCTCGCGCTCAGCGCCGTGCTGCCGACCCTCGGGGTCGGCCTGCTCCTCTTCCTGGTGGTCGACGCGCTCGTCGTGACGTTCCGCGGGCAGCGGACGTGACCGTCCGTGGGACGGGAGGCGCGGTGCGGGCCCGCACCGCGCCTCCCGGCCCACGGGCGCGACGTCCGGAGCGCCTGGCGACCTACGCGGACCGGGTGGCGGCGGTCGGCGTGAGCCGGACCGGGACCGCCTTCGAGACGGGGGTGTTGCTGCCCTTCGCCGCGCTGTCGAGCGGCACGAGGACGTTCGCCTCGGGGAAGTAGGCGGCCGCGCAGCCCTTCGCACTCGGGTAGGCGACGATGCGCTGGTCGCGCAGCACGCGCTCGACGTCGTCGTCCCAGACCGTGGTGACGTCGACGTGCTGGCCGTCCTCGAGACCGAGCTCGGCGAGGTCGTCGGGGTTCACGAAGACCACGTGCCGCCCCTTCTTGATGCCCCGGTACCGGTCGTTCAGGCTGTAGATCGTCGTGTTGTACTGGTCGTGGGAGCGCAGGGTCTGCAGGAGCAGCGTGCCCGCCGGTCGGTCGACGTGCTCGAGCTCGTTGACCGTGATCATCGCCTTGCCGGTCGCCGTCGCGAAGGTGCGCGAGTCCCGGGGACCGTTCGGCAGGACGAAGCCCTCCTTGCTGCCGGCGCGACGCGAGTAGTCGTCGAAGCCGGGCACGACGTGGCTGATGTGGTCGCGGATCACGTCGTAGTCGTCGCGCATGCGCTGCCAGTCGATCGCGACCCGGTCACCCAGCGTGGCCTTCGCGAGTTCGCACACGATCGCGACCTCGGAGAGCAGGCCGGGGGCGACCGGCGGCACCTGGCCGTGGCTGCCGTGCACCGAGCACACCGTGTCCTCGACGGAGACGAACTGCGGGCCCGACGCCTGGACGTCGATCTCGGTACGGCCCATGGTGGGCAGGATGAGCGCCTCCTCACCGACGACCGCGTGCGACCGGTTCAGCTTGGTCGACACCTGCACGGTCATCTCGGTGCCACGGAAGGCCTGTTCGGCCAGCTGCGAGTCCGAGATCGCGGCGACGAGGTTGCCGCCCATCCCCATCCAGAACCGGATGTCACCGCGACGCATCGCGTGGATGCCCTTGAGCGCGTCGACGCCGTGCTCGCGCGGCGGCTCGAAGTGGAACTCGGCGGCGAGGGCGTCGAGGAAGCTGTCCGGCATCTGTTCCCAGATGCCCATCGTCCGGTCGCCCTGCACGTTGCTGTGACCCCGGATCGGCGAGGCGCCGGCACCCGGGCGGCCGATGTTCCCGCGCAGCAACAGGAGGTTGATGATCTCCTTGATCGTGTCGACGGCCTTCGTGTGCTGCGTGATGCCCATCGCCCAGGTGATGATCGTGCGCTCGGACCGCAGGTAGCGGTCGGCGAGCTCGTCGATCTCGTCGATCGTCAGGCCGGTGGCGCGGACGACCTCGTCGTCGTCCACCTGCAGGATGTGCTCCACGAAGGCGTCGTACCCGCTCGTGTGCTCGGCGATGAAGGCGTGGTCGACGACGGTGCCCGGTGCCGCCTGCTCGGCGAGGACGACCCGCTTCGCGACGGCCTGCAGCAGCGCCATGTCCCCACCGAGACGGATCTGCAGGAACTGGTCGGCGATCTGCGTCCCCGTCCCGACGACGCCCCGGACCTTCTGCGGGTTCTTGTACCGGCGGAGCCCCGCCTCGGGCAGCGGGTTGACCGCGACGATCTCGGCGCCGTTCTTCTTGGCGTCCTCGAGGGCGGTGAGCATCCGCGGGTGGTTGGTGCCGGGGTTCTGGCCCATCACGATGATGAGCTCGGTCTGCTCGAAGTCGTCGTACGCGATGGTGGACTTGCCGATGCCGACGGTCTCGGCCATGGCGAGGCTCGTCGACTCGTGGCACATGTTCGAGCAGTCCGGCAGGTTGTTCGTGCCGAAGGCCCGGACGAACAGCTGGTAGACGAAGGCGGCCTCGTTCGAGGTGCGCCCGGAGGTGTAGAACGACGCTTCGTCGGGGCTCGAGAGGCTCCGCAGCTTGTCCGCGATGATCTCGAACGCGCGGTCCCAGCTGACCGTCTCGTAGTGGTCGGAGCCCTTCGGCTTCCAGACCGGCTCCGTCAGCCGACCCTGCATGCCGAGCCAGTACTCCGTCTTCTCGGCGAGGTCGGTCACGGAGTGCTCGGCCCAGAACGTCTCCGGCACGAGCACGGGCGTGGCCTCCCAGACGACCGCCTTGCCGCCGTTCTCGCAGAACTCCGCGACCTTGCGGTGGTCGGGGTCCGGCCAGGCGCAGCTCATGCAGTCGAAGCCGCCCTTCTGGTTCAGGGACGTCATGAGCTTCAGCGTGCGTGCGACGCCGAGCTGCTGGATCGCCGGACCCATCGAGTGCAGCACCCCGGGGACGCCGGCTGCCCAGTCCTTCGGCTCGCCGACGGTGAGGTCGGCGTCGGTCACGTCGGCGACGGGGGGTTCTTCGGTCATGAGGCGCTCACGGTCGTTCGGGGGTGGGAGGCGGGGTCTGCTGCTGCTTGTTCTTCAGCTTCAGCTTCTGCTTCGGCTTCTGCTGCTGCTGCTCGTGCTTCGGCGATGCGGTCCGGTCGGCTGTAGACCACCATGCTCTGCCCGCGGAGGAAGCCGACGATGGTGACGCCGACCTCGGTGGCCAGGTCGACCGCGAGCGACGACGGCGCGGAGACGGCCGCGAGCACGGGGATGCCGGCCATCGACGCCTTCTGTGTCAGTTCGAAGCTCGCGCGCCCCGACACCATGAGGACCGTGCCGGTCAGGGGGAGCAGGTCCTCCTTGACGGCCCAGCCGACGACCTTGTCCACGGCGTTGTGCCGCCCGACGTCCTCACGCAGGACGAGCATGCGACCGGTGCGGCCGTCGAACAGCGCTGCGGCGTGCAGCCCGCCGGTCTTCTCGAACACGGCCTGGGCCTCGCGGAGCTGGTCGGGGAAGGTCGCCAGGAGCGCCGGGTCGACGACGAGGTCGTCGTGGAGGACGGCGTGCTGCGACTGCGTCCGGACCGCGTCGATGCTCGCCTTGCCGCAGAGCCCGCAGGAGCTCGTCGTGTAGAACGACCGCTCGAGGCTCGGGTCCGGCGCGGGGACGCCCCGCGCGAGGGTGACGTCGAGGACGTTGTACGTGTTCAACCCCTCGGCCGTGGCGCCCGCGCAGTACCGGGCGGCCGCGAAGTCGTCGCCCCGGGCGATGACGCCCTCGGACACCAGGAAGCCCGCGGCGAGGTCGAAGTCACTCCCCGGGGTGCGCATCGTGATCGCGAGTGCGGTGCCGCCGACGCGGATCTCCAGGGGCTCCTCGACGGCGAGCAGGTCGTCCCGGACCGCCCGGGACGTTCCGACGGTGATGCGGGTGACGCGTTTCCGGGCGGTGATCCGGTTCATGGTTCGGGTCTACCACCGGCGGCTGCGACCACCAAGGGGCTCGCCCGTCGGAGTGCGGATCGGGGCCAGCCTCGGGGTCGTCATCCCGTCGGGGTCGTCACCCCGTCGGGTCGTCAGTCCCAGGGCAGCGGGACGGCCGCGGCGGTCTCGCCGGCTCGTCGTCCGCCGGCGGGGACGACGAGCAGCCCGTCGGCCTCGGCCAGCCCGCGCAGCATCGCCGAGCTCTGGTGCGTCGTTGGGACCGCACCCGCACCCGTGGACCGGTACGCCAGGACGAGGGCGCCGGACCGCTCGTTCGGCACGTCGACGCCGAGCCGGACCACCGATGGCTGATCGACCGGGCGCCCCAGGAGCCCGGCCACCAGCGGCCCGCCGAACAGCACCATCCCGACCATGGCGGCCATCGGGTTGCCGGGCAGGCACAGGTGGAGCGTGCGTCCCCGGCGAGCCAGCAGCACCGGTCGGCCCGGCCGGACGTCGACGCGGTCGACGACGAGTTCCGCACCGATCCGTGCGAGCGCACCGCGGACGTGGTCGGTCGACGAACCGGCCGTCCCGCCGGTGCTCACCACGAGGCGCTCCGGGGCGTCGCCGAGGGCGGCGGCCGTCTCGTCCGCGCCGTCCGGCACGTGGACGGCCACGGTCGGATCGGCGCCCATCGACCGGAGGACGGCGGGCAGCGTGGGGGAGAAGACGTCGCGGACACGACCCGGGAGTGGGACGCCGCGCCCGACGACCTCGTCGCCGAGCACCGCCACCCGGACGGTCGGAGCCGGGGCGACGCGCGCCTCGTCGACGCCCGACGCAGCGGCGAGGGCGATCCGCGGCGGGGTCAGGACCTGCCCGGACCCGAACAGCAGTTCGCCCCGTGCGACCTCCTCCGCAGCGGGCCGGACGTGTCGACGGTGCGAGGCGGTGTGCCGGACGAGCAGCCCCGTCGCGTCGAGTCCGGCGTCCTCGGAGCGGACCACCAGGGACGTGCCCGAGGGGACGGGCGCCCCCGTGGTGATCGGACGCGCCGTGCCGGGAACCAGGGGTTCGACCGACGGCGCAGCCCCGGCGACGATCGGCGCACCGACCCGCCACGGTCCGTCGCCCGCCACGGCCCAGCCGTCCATCGCGGCACCGTCGTGCCCGGGGACGTCGCCGGGAGCGTCGAGCGGCGCCGCGAGCGTGCGACCGACGGCCCCGTCGAGCGCGATCGTCTCGGGCACGCCGAGGAGCTGGAGGCCCTGCCGGTGCGCCGCGTCCCGGGCGTCCAGCCAGGGCAGGAGTGAGCCCGTCACGCGTCCGACTGCTCGCCCCGCGCGGTGGCGAGCCGGGTCGCGGTGGCCGCGGCCTCGGTGACGTCGGCCGTCGTGCCACCGCGGAGCCCCGCCGCGTACCCGACCAGGAACGTCGTCAGCGGTGCGGCCGGCCGCGCCACCCCGTGCGCCGCGTCACGAGCGAGGTCGAGCACGACGTCGACGTCGAGCTCGAAGTCGGCGGGGAACCCGAGCGCCGCGGCGAGCTCTGCGGTCCATCCGGCCAGGACGTCGTCTGTGGTCATGGGGCCAGTCAAGCAGGATCGGTGAGACGGGCTGCGGCATCCGGATCGTCGACGTCCGCGCAGAGCGCCGAGGGCACGGCGACCTCGACCAGGTCGAGCGGAGCGAGGAGCCGCCGCATCGACGTGCCCGCCAGCGTCCCGGCGTCCGCTCGCACCGACTCCACCGCGTCCCGGAGCGCGGCCGTCCGGTACAACGCGAGCAGCGGCTGGCGTCGGCCGTCGTCGTCGACAGCGACGACGCCGTCCCGGAGTCCGTCGGTCGCCGTCGCGCTCGCAGCCTCGATCAAACGCGCGGCCGCCGCCTCGACCAGCCGTGCGGTCGCCGCCTCGGGGTGGACCAGGTCGCACGCCAGGACGAGGGTGAGCGGCGCGTGCACCGACACCGCCTCCAGCCCGGCGGCGATCGCGGCCACGGGACCAGCGAACGGCGGGTCCTCACGCGCACGGACCACCCGCGGGGGCAGCGCGTCGGCGTCACGCGGTCCGACCACGACGACCCGGACGGCGCTCGCCGCAGCCGCGACCGCGTGGTCCAGGAGCGTCGTGCCGCGAGCGCGCAGCGCCGTCTTGTCGATGCCGCCGAGTCGCGCTGCCCGCCCACCGGCGAGCAGGACGGCGTCGTACGGTTGGTGCACGGGGCCTCCTCGGGTCGACCTGCATCATGCCCCATGTGCGGCCCCGGTGCGGTGGGTCAGCCCCGCCGACCGGGACGGCGCAGCGGCCGGTGACCCCACCAGCCGAGCCCGTCGGCGTCCAGGTCGAGGTCGTCGATGTGCCGACCGAGCGGTTCGCCGATGTTGTGGTCCGCGACCTCCCACCCGAACTCCTCGGGCGTCGGCTCGTCGCCGGTCGTGTACACGTCGAGCCAGTCGACCGAGGTGCCGCGGTCGCGGATGACACCGACCCGCGGACCGCCGAACGGTGCCTCGTAGACCACCCGGAACCCGTCCTCGGTCGCCCAGGCGTCGTGGACCACCACGGAGCGGCCCTCGGTCGGGCCGCCGTCGCGCAGTTTCCGCAGACAGGCGAGGAGTGCGCGCGGACCCCACTCGTCCGACGCGGCCGACTCGAGGCCGGCGATCAGCTCGGCGTGGCGCTCGCTCGTCACCGCGTCACGCGCCCCGACGAGCACGGAACGGGCGGACGACGCTCACGAGCGCGGGCCGTTCGCCCGGTCGAGCCGATCGGCTGCTCGTCCCAGGAGCCAGTTCACGGCCCAGCCGAGCACACCGATGACCGGCAGCGCGAGGATCACGACGGTCCAGAGCACCTTCACGACGTCGCTCCGCCGTCGGTCCCGCCACACCTGCACCAGCGCGATCACGTCCAGCGCCAGCAGGACCAGCACCACCAGCACGTGCGTCCCACCCAGGTTCTCGAGCACGTCGTCCTCCCCTCGTCGCGGTGCGCTGCGCGGTGCGCTGCGCGGCCGTCCCAGGATAGGAGCGGGCACGGTCGGGGATCGTCCGTCCAGCGGTTGACATCACGGCCCACGGTCCACCGGCCCACGGTCCACCGGCCCACGGTCCACCGGCCCACCGCACCGGCTCACCGCGCCGACACACCGCTCCGGCCCGTCCCTCGATCCGTCCGTGCACGGGGCACCGGTGGCCCGTCGGTCACGCGGAGCAACGAGCCGCGGCCGCTCCGTCACCGCGCGTCACGGACGGACACGGTGCGACACAACCCTTCCGGCGGGCACGGCGCGGTGCCACGGTTCTCCGCATGGCGTACATCTGCTTGCTCCTCTCCGGCGCAGCGCTCCTGGTCAACGGCCTCACGCTCCTCGGACGCGTCCCCGGCCGGGACAGCGGCGTGTTCAACGTCCTCATCGGCGGCCTCCAGCTCCTGCTGTGCATCGCCGTCGCCGTCGCCGCAGACGGCTCCCTCCCCGCCCTGCTGTCCATCACGGGGACGTTCCTGTTCGGCCTGACCTACCTGTACGTCGGTCTCGATGCCCTCGCCGGCCTCGGGGCGACCGGACTGGGCTGGTTCTGCGGCTTCGTCGCGGCGGTCGCCGTCGCGTTCGCCGCCACGAACGTCGCGGTCGACCCGGTGCTCGCCGTCCTCTGGGCGACGTGGGCCGGGCTCTGGACGCTGTTCTTCCTGCTGCTCGCCCTGGGTCGTGACGTCGGCCGGTTCACCGCCTGGGCGCTCGTCCTCGCGAGCCAGACCACCACGACGGTGCCGGCGCTGCTCGGACTCGCCGGACGGTGGCCCGCCGGGGGCTGGTGGACCACCGGAGCGGTCGTGGTCGCGATCGCCGTGTTCGTCGGCGCCGCGGTCCTCGCACGACGGGCATCGCCCCGGTCGACCGCCGCGGCCGGCGTCGACGGTGCCACCCCGGTCGAGCACGTGGTCGCCGCGCCGACCGCCGCCGTCTGACGACAGCGCCGCGACAGCGACCCCGACCCCGAAGCCCGCCCCATCGCCCGACCCCGAACCCCGCCCCCACCGCCCGACCCCGTACCGGAAGGCACACCACCATGACCGACACCACCGCTGCCCGTCCCGCGACCGACGACGCCGTCGACTACGAGACCCTCGCCGCCCGCTTCCGACCGATCTTCGACCGCATCGCCGCCGGTGCCAGCGCCCGCGAGCAGGAGCGCCGCCTGCCCTTCGACGAGATCCGCGAGCTCGCCGCCGCCGGGTTCGGCGCCGTGCGCGTCCCCGTCCGGTTCGGTGGGGCGGGTGCGACGCTGCCGCAGGTGTTCCGCCTGCTCACCGAACTCGCCGCCGCCGACAGCAACATCCCGCAGGCCCTCCGCGGCCACTTCGCCCTCGTCGAGGACCGACTCGTCGCCCGCACGGGGGAGCGCGACGCGTGGCTCGAGCGCTTCGGCCGCGGGGAGATCGCCGGGAACTCCTGGACCGAGGTCGGTGCCGTCCAGATCGGTGACGTCATCACGAAGGTGACCCCGCAGGACGACGGTACGTTCCGGATCAGCGGCCAGAAGTACTACTCGACGGGCAGCATCTTCGCCGACTGGATCGACACGTACGCCGAGCGCACCGACACCGGGGAACGGGTCATCGCGATCGTCGACGCCCACCAGCCGGGTGTGACCCACGGCGACGACTGGGACGGCTTCGGCCAGCGCACCACCGGCTCGGGCACCAGCACCTTCACCGACGCGGTCGTCGCCGCCGACGCGGTCATCCCGTTCGACGACCGGTTCAAGTACCAGACCGCCTACTACCAGGCCGTGCTCCTCACGGTGCTGGCGGGCTCGGTCGTCGCCGCCGAACGCGAGATCGCCCTGCAGGTCCGGAGCCGCAACCGCGTGTTCTCGCACGGCAACGCCGACACCTTCGCGGCCGACCCGCAGATCCTGCAGGTCGTCGGTGAGGTCTCCGCCGCCGGCTTCGCCGCGTCGGCGATCGTCGACCGGGCAGCGGAGGCGCTGCAGGCCGCGTACGAGGGCACCGCCCTCGACACCGCCGAGGACGAGCGGCGCAACGACCGCGCGGAGCTCGCGACGGCGCAGGCGCAGGTCGCGCTCACCTCCCTCGCGACGACGGCGACGAGCCACCTGTTCGACGCCCTCGCCGCGTCCGGCGTGAGCACGACGAAGAACCTCGACCGGCACTGGCGCAACGCCCGCACCGCTGGCAGCCACAACCCGTGGGTGTTCAAGGCGCGCATCATCGGCGACCACGCCGTGAACGGCGTCGAGCCGCCGCGTGTCTGGGCGATCGGCGCGACGCGTCGGTAGTCCGAGCGCCGTCGGCCGGGTCGGTCAGAACAGGTTGCCGCCGCTGGCGACCTGCAGCGCGACGACCGCCCCGGCGAAGACGAGCAGCACGCCGACGAGCGTCGTCAGCGCGACGGGCCACCCCGTGCGTCGTCGGCCGCGGCGTGCGACCGACCCGGCGATCCCCACGACGAGGACGACCGCCGTGAGGACGAGGTGCCAGGCCTCGATGGTCGTGCCGACGTCCCCGTCGCCGGCGGCGCACCCCGGTGTGGGTTGCGCGCAGGCGGCGAACGCCAGCTGGCCGACGAGGACCGCGAACCACGCCGCCGGGCTCACGAGGACGGCCGCGCCGAGGAGCAGGACGGTGGCGACGAGGTCGCCCACGCCCGGCGCCGGCCGTGCGGGTCGCTCGACGGGTCGCTCGGGGTGCAGCTCCAGGTCGTCACCGGGATCGTCCCACCAGTCCTCGCGTGCCCCCACGTCCCCAGCGTAGGGGCAGGGTGTCGACGTGCGCCGACGGCGGACGGGAGGCGCGGGTCGGGCCCGCACCGCGCCTCCCGTCCGGGAGCGGGCCCGGCCGCACCCGCGACCGCCCGTGCAGCGACGCGGTCAGGCGCGCGTGCGCGGCAGGGCGACCTCGCGACGGTCGTCCCACGGTTCGGCCCAGCCGAGGCGGTCTAAGAGCGCGTCGAGGAGCATCGCGGTGAAGCCCCAGACGACGTGCTCGGTCCCGTCGGCGTCGATGGTGAAGGCGGGGCCGCGCCACTCCTGGCCGCCGCGTCGGATCACCGTCACACCCCGGTGGGCCGGGTCGAGCAGGTCGGCGACCGGGGCGCGGAACACCGCGGCGGACTCGGCCCGGTCCACGACCCGGACGGGGGAGGACTCGCGCCACCAACCGAGCACCGGGGTGACGAGGTGCCTCGAGAACGCGAGCGGCACCGGGGCGACCGTGCCGAGGACGTCCACGCCCGCGGGGTCGAGACCCGTCTCCTCGCGCGCTTCGCGGAGCGCCGCGTCGACCGCGTCGGTGTCCCCCGGGTCGACCCGGCCGCCGGGGAACGCAACCTCGCCGGGGTGTGCCCGGAGTGTGGCGGCACGGGCGAGGAGCAGGACGTCGAGTCCCCTGGACACCGCGGCGTCGGCGGCCGGACGGTCGCTCGGGACGTCGTCGAGCTCGCCGAACAGGATGAGGACGGCGGCGTTGCGTGAGGCGCTCGCCTCGGGCATGCCCGTCACGAGCGGGGCGGCACCGGGAGCCACGAGCGCGGACAGTTGCTGGCGCGCCGGGTTCACGCCGTCAGCCTAGGCGCTGGCCGCCCGCGCGGGCATCCGGAAGGCGTGGTCGGGGCCGCGTCCGGCGGGCTTCTCCGAGGCGGGGTCGGTACGTTCCGACACCACCGGGACCACGGCGGTCCCGCACCGACACTGCACGGGAGCACACCATGAGCGACACCGACGGCACCGCACCGAAGAACGACCCGGAGGGCACGCCGAAGCCGGACGGCCTCGGCGAGGACGGCACCATCCCCAACGAGCCCGACGGCCTCGCCGCCGGACACGCGGGCGACGACTCGCACTTCAACCCCGAGGAGGACGACGGCACGGAGTGAGCGCGGCGCGGGGTGGCCGACCGGCGGGTGACCTGGGACGATCGAGCATGGGGAATCGCCGGGGCACGCTGGTCACCGCCACGATCGGGATCGGGCTGGTGCTGGCGCTCGCCGGGTGCTCCTCGCCCGGGTCGGCCTGCGCCGACTACGGGCAGGGCAACACGGTGGACGTGGTCGTGCCCGACCACCTCGCGACCGCCGTCGAGTCCGTCGCCGTGTGCGTCGGTGCCGACTGCACGCCGGAGCGGGAGTCGGCGACGTCCGAGGTCGACGGCACGACCTGGACGGTCCCGGTCGAGCAGACGCAGGACGAACGCGGCCGTGTGGCGCTCTTCGACGCCCACGGTGCGAGGCTCGACGAGCGCGGGGTCGACCTGGCCTGGACGGACTACGGCTTCGGGGCGCCCCTGCAGTGCCGGGGGAGCGGTGTCGCCGAGGTCCGACTCGACTGACGGCCCGAGGTGCGGGCCGCACCGGACGGTGAGCTCGGAGACGCTCGGAGACTAGAGCACCCGCTCCAGCAGCCGGAGCGTCCCGGCGATGTCGACGTCCCGGTCGAGCAACCACTGCACCTGCAGGCCGTCGAACGCCGCGATGATGAGTGACGCCACCTGGTCGAGGTCCACGTCGCTGTGCCGGCCGGACGCCGTGAGCTCGTCGCGGAGCTGGCCGGCGAGCTCGGCCCTGGCCGTCGCGAACCGCCCCGCGAAGTACGACCGTGCCGTCTCGTTCCCGGGTTCGACCGAGGTCCCGAGGAGGGTCGTGTAGAGCGTCACCAGCGCGGGTTCGACGACGTTGCGGTGCGCGACGAACTCGAGCCTGGTGAACACGCCTGCGGTGTCGCCGAGTGCCCGGTTCGACGCCTCGTCGCGTTCCCGGAGCACCTCGACGAGCAGGGCTTCCCGCGACGAGAAGTAGTGCCGGAGGGCGGCGTGCGAGACACCGATCGCCTCGCCGATCGCCCGGAGCGAGGTGCCGTCGATGCCACGGGATGCCACGACCTCGAGCGTCTGGTCGAGGATCTCCTGCCGACGCTGCACGCCCTTGGCGTACGGGCCGCGGCTGCTGCTTCCGTCGGTGGAGGTCACGCGGCCAAACCTACCGGCAGCCCTGCGTTGCCGAAGAACGAGCGGAAAGTACCGCAACAAAAACTTCCGGTCGGAGGTTTTGGGTGCTACTGTCCCGATCACCTAGTAGGACTAGGGATTCAGACGGGCCCCGAAGCCCCTGTGACTCGAGGAGGAGTCATGTCGACACCGACGTCGAAGGAAGAACCCACTCGCGGCATCGCCGGGACCGCGTCCCCCGCGGTCACCGCAGCCGCCGGCGCCACCGCGACGGACGAGGCAGCAGCCTCCCGCGCCTTCTCGGTCGAGGGCATCACCCAGGCCGTCAGCTCCGTGCGCGTCGGCCGCGGCTACCTCTGGGGCCTGAGCTTCGCCCAGTTCGGCCTGTTCGTCGCCCTGCTCACGCCGGTGTTCGTGAGCATGTCGATCAAGGCGAGCGAGCTCAACCCGAGCAACCCGGAGTCGGTCGTGGGATCGGTCCTGCCGTTCGGCGCCTTCGGTGCCCTGCTGGCGAACCCGCTCTTCGGAGCCATCTCGGACCGCACCCGCACCCGCTGGGGTCGTCGTCGCCCGTGGATGATCGGCGGCGTCGTCGTCTTCGTCGGCGCACTCGCCTGGCTGGCCTTCTCGCCGAACCAGCTGCAGCTCACCCTGGCGTGGGTCCTCGCGCAGGTCACCGCCAACGCCGTGCTCGCCACGCTGACCGCGAGCTTCGCCGACAACGTGCCGGAGTTCCAGCGCGGCAAGGCGTCGAGCGTCATCGCCCTCGCCCAGAACATCGCGATCCTCGCCGGGCTGTACCTGGCCGTCTACCTCGTCGGCAACCTGCCCGTCCTCTTCATCGCTCCGGGCATCCTGGCGATCATCGCGATCGTGGTCTACGCCGTCATCGCCCGTGACGACCTGCCCACCACGCCGATCAAGCCGTTCAGCTGGATCAACCTGATCAGCTCGTTCTGGACGAACCCGATCAAGCACCGCGACTTCGGGCTCGCCTGGTGGGGCCGCTTCCTCATCACCTTCGGCACCTTCATGTTCACGACGTACCGCCTCCTCTACATGGAGGACCGGATCGGGCTCCCGCAGAAGGAGGCCGTCGGGGTCGTCGCGTTCGGTGTGCTCCTCTACACCGTCGCCCTCCTCGCCAGCGCCGCGCTCTCCGGCTGGGTGTCCGACCGTGTCGGCCGCCGCAAGGTGTTCGTCTGGAGCTCCACCGCCCTCACCGCGGTCGGCCTGGTCATCCTGGCGCACGTGGACACGGTCGGCGGGTTCTACTTCGCCGAGATCGTGATGGGCTTCGCCTTCGGCATCTACGCCGCGATCGACACCGCGCTCATCGTCGACGTGCTGCCCGACCCGGAGCGTCCCGGCAAGGACCTCGGCGTCATCAACATCGCGAACGCCCTGCCCCAGTCGCTCGCCCCCGCGGTCGGCCTGTTCCTCCTCGGCATCGGCGGTGGACAGAACTACACGCTCATGCTCTGGGGCGCCGGCGTCGCGGTCCTGCTCGGGGCCCTCGTCATCCTCCCCATCAAGTCGGTCAAGTAGCGCACTCAGTGCGTCAGCAGCCTGGAGGCGCGACCCGCGTCCGCAACGCGAGCCGCGCCTCCAGGCCGTCACCGCCACCCCGCGACGACGCGGGCAGAAAGGACCCACCATGGCTCCCGTCATCTCCCTGCAGCTCTACACGGTGAACGCCGCGCTGGAGCCCGACCTCGACGGCGGCGTCCGCCGCCTCGCCGAGATCGGCTTCGACACCGTCGAGGCGTTCGCGTTCGTCGGTCGATCCGCCGAGCTCAAGCAGGCGTTCGACGCCCACGGCATCACCGCGACGACCGGGCACGCCTTCCTCGTCGAGGAGACCATCCCGCTGCCGGACGGCAGCGTCATGACCGCCCCGTCGCACGCCGACACGTTCGCCGCCGCGAAGGAGCTCGGCCTCGAGATCGTCATCGACCCGTTCGTCGGGCCCGACCACTGGACCACCCGCGAGGGCGTCGAACGCATCGCTGCCAGACTCAACGCCGCCGCCGTGGAAGCCGCCGAGCACGGTCTGCGCGTCGGCTACCACAACCACGACCACGAGCTCCGGCCGCAGATCGACGGCCAGCCCGCGCTGCAGGTGCTCGCCTCGCTCCTCGACCCGGGCGTGGTACTCGAACTCGACCTCTACTGGGCATCTGCCGCCGGCATCGACGTCGTCGCGTTCATCCAGGAGCTCGGCGACCGCATCGTCGCCGTGCACGTCAAGGACGGCCCGATGCGCGAGGGCATCTCCACCGCGACGATCCCCACCGACCAGACCCCGGCCGGCCAGGGCGACGTCCGGCTCGCCGAGGCGCTGGCCGCGGCGCCCGCCCTCGAGTACGCCGTCATCGAGTTCGACGGCTACGACGGCGACGTCTTCGACGGCGTCGAACAGTCCTACCGGTGGCTCCGCGCCACCCTGAGCACGGAGGCGGTCTCCGCATGACCCGCACGGGCACGGTCGGCATCGGGTTCATCGGCGCCGGCATGATCAGCGAGCAGTACCTGTCGAACCTCACGCGGTTCCCCGACGTCGAGGTGGTCCGGATCGGCGACATCGACACCGAGCGCGCGGCGGCGTCGGCCGCGAAGTGGGGCGTCGCAGCGTCCGGTACCGGCGACGAGGTCCTCGCGGACCCGGACGTCGAGATCGTGATCAACCTCACGCTGCCGGCGACGCACGTCGAGGTCTCCACCGCCGCGCTCCGCGCCGGCAAGCACGTGTGGAGCGAGAAGCCGATCGGGGTCGACCGCGAGTCCGCAGCCGGGTTGGTCGCACTCGCCGAGTCGCTCGGGTTGCGGCTCGGCATCGCACCCGACACCGTGCTCGGCACCGGGTGGCAGACCGCCAAGCGGGCGATCGAGGCCGGCGCGATCGGCACACCGCTGACCGCGGTCACCAGCTTCCAGTGGCAGGGCCCCGACGTCTTCCACCCGAACGCGTCGTTCCTGTACGCGAAGGGCGCCGGCCCGCTGTTCGACATGGGGCCGTACTACTTCACCGCGCTCGTGCACCTGCTCGGGCCGATCGCCTCGGTCGTCGCGACCGGCTCCCGCTCGCGGGACACCCGGCAGCTGGTCGTCGGGCCGAACGCCGGCCAGGAGTTCCCGGTCGAGGTCCCCACGCACCTCTCCGTGCTGACGTCGTTCGAGCACGGCGGCAACGCGCAGTCCCTGCTCTCGTTCGACACCCCGCTGTTCCGGCACGGCGTCTTCGAGGTCAACGGCACCGAGGGCACGATCGTCCTGCCCGACCCGAACACCTTCGGTGGCGGCCACCCGATCCGCATCGCTCGGCGGCTGTCGAAGGACGTGTCGTTCCCGTTCGAGCAGGAGTGGGAGACCGTCCTCGACGCCGAGCCCACGGCCGGCCGGGGACTCGGCGTGCTCGACATGGCGCGGGCGATCCGCGGCGGCGGCGCACACATCGCGACGGGCGAGGTCGGGTACCACGTGCTCGACGCGATGGTCGCGGTGGAGGAGTCCGTCGAGCGCCGTGCGTTCGTCGAGGTCGCGTCCACCGTGGCGCCGATCGCATCGCTGGCGGAGGACTTCGACCCGTTCGCCCGCACGCTCGCCACGGAGCCGGCCGCCGTCTGACCCGCGCCGGTGCGCGACAGCAGGCGCTGCTCACGTTCCGTTGCGTGCGGAACGCGAGCAGCGCCTCCGGTCCGTCACCGGACGCCGTCCGTCGTCACCAGGGGACGACGCCGGCGTCCTCGAAGAACCCGCCCCGCGGGCCGTCGTCCGGCAGGGTCGCCAGCCGGACCGCGGTCGCCGCGCCCTGGGCCGCCGTCCGGTCGCCGGCGAAGTCGTTGAAGTCCGTCGCGACGAGTCCCGGGCACGCCGCGTTGACGATGATCGGGGTGTCCGCGAACGCACGGGCGTACTGCGTCGTGATCCCGTTCAGGAACGTCTTCGACGGCGCGTAGGCGGCCATCACCGGGCCCGGCTGGCGTCCGAGCGAGCCCATGCTGCTCGACGCGTTCACGATCCGCGGGGCGGGGGAGCGCCGGAGGAGCGGCAGCATCGCGTTCGTCACCCGGACCACCCCGTACACGTTCACGTCGACGACCTGCCGGACGACGTCGAGGTCGAGGGTCGTCGGGTCCTGCGTCCACGTCACCGGGTCGAACGGGCCGGAGACCCCGGCGTTGTTCACGAGCACGTCGAGTCGACCGAAGCGCTCCTCGACCTCGGCGGCCGCCTGCGCCACGCTCCGGTCGTCCGTCACGTCGATCCGGACCCCGTGCGCGTCGACGCCGCTCGCGCGGAGCCGGGAGACCGCCTTGTCGCGACCGGCGTCGCTCCGTGCCCCGACGAGCACCCGCATCCCCCTCGCGCCGAGATGCTCGGCGATCGCGTACCCGATCCCCTTGTTCGCGCCGGTCACCAGCGCGGTGGTCACATCGTCATCCATGGCTCGATCGTCCGCCCGGAGCGTCGGCGACGTCCAACACCGATCGGGTGGGTGGTGATACTCGCCGGGTATCGGACGGCGTAGGATCCGGGCATGGACGACGTCGAGACGCGGGAGCTCCGGTACTTCGTGGCCGTCGCCGAGGAACGGCACTTCGGTCGCGCAGCCGCCCGGCTCGGCATGGCCCAGCCCCCGCTGTCCCGGGCGATCCGGCAGCTCGAGGAGCGGATCGGCGTCCGGCTGTTCGACCGTGACCGCCGCGGGGTGGCACTCACCGAGGCCGGATCGGTGCTCCTGCGCGACGCTCCCGTCGCCCTCGACGCCGTGCGCGCGGCCGTCCGACGGGCCCGCCGCGCCGGGATGCCGGAGCAGCGCCTCGTCCTCGCGACGAAGGCCGGGTCGTCGCACGAGTTCCTGCAGGCGCTGCTCGACGCCGCTCCGGCGGACGTGCCGATCGACGTGGTCCTGTGCGAGATCGGCGAGCAGGCCGGGCTCCTGCTCGACGGGACCGCCGACGTCGCCCTCATGCACCGGCCGTTCGACGACTTCGCGGGCATCGACGCGGTCGACCTGTACTCCGAGCCGCAGGTCGCGATCGTCCCCGCATCACACCCGCTGGCCGATCGTCGATCGCTCATGATGGCCGAGGTGTCGTCGGTCCCGGACCTGCCGATGGCCAGGTGGCCGCTCGCCGACTGGACCTACCCGCCCGGGCCCGGCCCGGAGGTGCACTCGCAGTCGCAGCTGGCGCAGCTGGTCGCCCTCGGCCGGACGCTGCTCGTGATCCCCCGGTCGAGTCGCGCCTGGCAGTGGCCGGAGCACACCGCGGTGCCGGTGCTCGACGCGCCCGTCGCCACGACGGTGCTCGGGTGGCCCGCGGGACGGCGGAACCCGGCGGTCGTGCGGCTGGTGGAGACCGGACTGCGGATCGGCGAGGCGGCCGACGCGGTCAGCGCCTGACGGGGCCGGTCAGCCGCCGGAGCGCGGCCGGCGACGGCCGGGGCCGGTCAGCCGCGGCCGACGTGCTCCCGCAGGGCGACCACCACACGGTCGAGGAAGTCGTCGACCTCGTCCTGGCGGTAGCCCTCGCGGAACTTGGTCGGCCGGAAGCGCGCCAGGGTGACGTCCTCGGGCGTGAGGGGGTCGACCGGACGTCCGGACTCGTACCCGGCGAGGGTCGCCCGGACCCGGTCGAGGAAGTCGTCGACCTCGCCCTGGTCGTACCCTTCGCGCCACTTCGTCGGTGCGAACCGCACGTTCGTCACATTGCTCGCGAGCATGCGCTCCCCCTCGTACCGGACCATCTCCGGACCATCGCCGGCCCATCGCCGGCCTGTCGTGCCGGGACGAACCCCTCGTCCCGGCGTGCGCGACGATCCTCGCACACGTCACCCGGCGGGGGTGTCCGCCCAGAGCCGGTCGATCGGGACGTCGTGGCCGAGCACCGCCACGGCCGCGCGGTGCCCCGAGTACAGCGCTCCGGCCACCGTCGCCGGGTCGAGCGTCCAGGTCGCCTCGCCCGCCAGGTGCACGCGCCCCGCGATCGGTGTCGCGAGGTCGTCGTGGTCGTCCGTCGTCGACCCCGGCAGCATGTGCGCGTACGAGCCCCGGGCGAACGGGTCGTCCTGCCACGCCGTGACGAGCACCGAGGTCGGTGTTCCCACGGCATCGCCGTACAACCGGCGGAGCTGCTCGAGCACCGAGTCAGCGACCTGCTCCGTGCTCCAGCCGCGGATCGCCCTCGCGGCGGGCCCGGCGGCGAAGGTGAGCAGCGTCGGGACGCCGTCGAGCCGCGTCAGGTCGTACCAGGAGTGCCACCGGTGCCCGGCCGGCCCGAGCTGCCGGATCGCGTAGACGTCCTCGTCCCAGAACCGCTCCGGGAACCGCAGGACCACCTTCTCGAAGGCGTTCATCCGCAGTCGTCCGAGTGCTTCGCGGTGGCGTCCGGGCAGCGGCGGCTCGAGCACCAGGTCACCGGCCTGCAGCACCCCGACCGGGACCGTCACCACGACGACGTCGGCGTGGACGGTGCCCCGGCTGCTTGTCACGACGACGCCGTCGTCGCCGTGGTCGACCCGCGCGACGACGTGTCCGAGCCGGACGTCGAGCCCCGCTGCGAGGTGCGCGGGCAGGGCGTCGTACCCGTCCGGGAACACGACCTCGTCGCCCGCGATCGTGTCGTCGTCGAGCCCGTGCGCGGCGAGTTCGTCGCTCGCGACCCCGTACTGCTCCTCGCTCCGGTGCTCGAGGTGCTCGCGCACCCGCTCGGCCCGCTCGCCGTCCCACCCCTGTGCCGCGATCGCCCGGGCGACCACGTCGCGGTACGAGTCGTCCGGAGCGGACCGCTCGATCTCGTCGACCAGGTCGCGGTCGACGGTGTGCACGTCGGCGGCGAACCGGGCGGCTGCGCCGGCGTCGAGCCGACGGCCGTCCGGCCCGTGGTACGCGATCGGCCGGCTGTCGACCTGGTACCCGCCGACCGTGAACTCGACGGTGCGGATCCCGAACGCGGCGACGGCGTCGGCGACCGCGTTGTCCTCGACGCCGTGGATCCACGACGCACCGAGGTCGGTCACGAGCCCGTCGGTCCGGTCGGTGTGGACGCGTCCGCCGATCCGGTCGCGGGCCTCGAGCACGACGACCCGACGCCCGGCTCCGGCGAGCAGCCGAGCGGCGGTGAGTCCGGCGACGCCGGCACCGATCACGACGACCTCGGTCTCCTCCATGCTGGTGCTCCTCTCGGGACTGGATCAAGATTGACACAGCCAGGTGCGGAAATCGTCGCCAGGGTCTAGTTTCAGTGCTCGTATCCACAGAGTCGTGGAGCAACGGCGACGGTTTCCGTCGCCCGCCATCGAGAGAGCGTGGTGGTCATGCGAGACGAACGGGTCGTGACGGTGTCGACCGAGACGGTCGGTACCGAGAAGGGGCTGCGTCCGGGAGCCATCGGGTTGGTGGGCAGCGTCGTGATGGGCATCTCGTCCACCGCGCCCGCCTACAGCCTGGCGGCGAGTCTCGGACTGGTCGTGGCGAGCGGCGGTGCCCTGCTGGCCGGGGTGAAGGCGCCGGCGATCATGCTGCTCGCGTTCATCCCGATGTGGATGATCGCGGTGGCCTACCAGGAGCTCAACCGCGAGGACCCCGACTGCGGCACGACCTTCACGTGGGCGACCCGCGCGTTCGGTGCCGTGACCGGCTGGCTCGGCGGGTGGGGGATCATCGCCGCGGACGTCATCGTGATGGCGAACCTCGCCCAGATCGCCGGCTCGTACGGGTACTCGTTCGTCGGCGTCCTGACGAACGACCCGGCGATCAGCGCCCTCGGGAACAGCACGCTGTGGTCGACCGTGGCCGGGGTGGCCTGGATCGCGATCATGACGTTCATCTGCTACGTCGGCGTCGAGGTGTCGGCCCGCCTGCAGTACGTGCTGCTCGGCGTCGAGGTGCTCGTCCTGGTGATGTTCGCGGCCGTCGCGCTCGTCCGGGTCGCCACCGGCAACGGCGTCGAGGGCTCGATCACCCCGTCGCTGTCGTGGCTGTGGCCGAGCGGCATGGACTTCGGGTCGGTCATCGCGCCCGCCATGCTCACGGCGATCTTCATCTACTGGGGGTGGGACACGGCCGTCTCGCTCAACGAGGAGACGAAGGACCCGGAGAAGACCCCCGGTCGCGCGGCTGTCATCAGCACGGTCCTGCTCCTCGTCATCTACGCCCTCGTCTCGATCGCGGCGATCGCGTTCGCCGGCGTCGGCACGAAGGGCATCGGCCTCGGGGCACAGGGCAACGCCGACGACGTGTTCTCGGCGATCGGCCCGGCGCTCTTCGGCAACTCGTTCCTCGGGCACGCGGCGATGGCGCTGCTGTCGTTCTCGATCCTCACGTCGGCGTCCGCCTCGACGCAGACCACGATCATGCCGACCGCCCGCACCTCGCTCTCGATGGCGGTCTACAAGGCCCTGCCGTCCCACTTCGCCCGGATCCACCGCCGCTTCCTCACCCCGACCTGGTCGACCATCGGGATGGGCGTCGCGTCGATCGGCTTCTACGTGCTCTTCACCGTCATCTCGACGAACCTCCTCACCGCCCTGATCGGCTCCGTCGGTCTGATGATCGCGTTCTACTACGGGCTCACCGGCTTCGCGTGCGTCTGGGTCTACCGGCGCACGCTGTTCAGCACGGTCCGGAACTTCGTCATGCGGGGCCTCGTCCCGCTGCTCGGCGGGCTGACCCTCGCGGTCACGTTCGTCTACGGCCTCGTGCAGTTCGCCCAACCCGACTGGCTGCAGGGCGACGACGGGAAGGACGTCACGATCCTCGGCATCGGTGCCGTCGCCGTCGTCGGTGTCGGCGCGATCCTCATCGGGGTCGTGCTGATGGTCGTCTGGTGGGTCCGGTCGCCGGACTTCTTCCGGGGGCGGACCCTCACGAGCACGAGCAACATCCTCGTCCTCGACGTCCCGGGTGCCGTCCCGGAACCGACCGTCATCGCACCCGACTTCTCGAATCTGCCGACCGGCAGCATCGCGGTCGACGAGGAGACCGGCAAGCGGTTCCGCCGCACGAGGTCGCGGCGCGACGACGACTGAGGTCGCGCGCCGGGGCGATCGCGGCCTGCACCGCGACCGGTGACGGACGGGAGGCGCGGTGCCAGCCGGCACCGCGCCTCCCGTCCGTCGTCCGTGCGGTCAGAGGCGGTGGGACCGCCGGCGGCCGAGGACCGCGTCGAGCACGCGGGCGAACCGCGGACGCGGGCGGACGGGCTTCGTCTCGATCGAGCGGGTCGGGGCGCGGAGCGCGAGGTCGTGCAGCATGTTCCGCTTCGAGCCGTCCCAGTTCGCGAACAGGTACGCGCCACCGAGGAACGACAGGCTCCGCACCGGCGTGCGCTTCCACGAGTCGGCTGCGACGTAGTACCCGGCGTGGCCGGCGTGGATGTGCTGGATCACGGTGTCGACGTCGATGACGCTGGTGGTCGTCACGACGGCGGTGATGCCCGTTCGGTCACGGGCGACGTACTCGATGAGGTGTTCAGACACGCGGGCTCTTGGTCGGGTCGTGGGCCCGTCGGGGTCGGGGAGTACGACACGACGAGGCATGGCCGGAATCGTCGTTGCTCCCGAACCCAAGAATACGCCGAGAATGATGCGCGGGGCGAGGAGGAACCTGACCGGATGCGCACTCTGCACACCACCGGGGGGATCCTGTTCGCCGCCGTCCTGGCCGTCGTCCTGGCCGGGTGCAGCGGCGGGGAGGATGCGGACCCGACCGCCACCACGACCCGCACCGTGACCGCGACGCCGACGGCCGTGGCGGAGAGCCCGTCGTCGCCGCCGTCGTCGACCCCCACCCCGACGCCGACCTGCGGTCCGTCGAGCGGTGCCGAGGCCGCTGCCGGCCCGATCGCCGACCTGCCGCTGCCCGCCGGGCTCGAGGACGCGAGGTGGGACGCGGCGAACGCCGACACCGCCGGGTACGACGCCTGCGCAGCGCTGTCCTGGGTGACGGTGAGCGTCGAGCGAGCCACCGGCAGCTCGCCCGTCGCGATCCTGCTCTTCCACGACGGCCGGTACCTCGGCACCGCCACGAAGGAGCAGTACGGGTTCGTCCCCGACATCAGCCGGACCGACGCGTCGACCATCGCGGTGACCTACCACTACGCGAAGCCCGACGAGACGACGGCCGAGGAGAGCGGCCGGACGAACGCGACCTTCCGGTGGGACGAGGCCGCGGGGCGCGTGGTGATGACGGGGCAGACGCCGCCGGAGGGCTGACCGCAAAGCGCGCGCCGCCGCCGGGTGCTGCCATGCTGGACGCCATGCCGTTCCTCCGCACCGTCTGGCCCGGTGTCGCCCTCGCCGTGCTCATCGGGCTCGCCGCCACCGTCGTCGGCCGCGAGGTCCCGGTCGTCGGTGGTCCCGTCCCCGCGGTGGTGCTCGGCGCACTCGTCGGCTGGCTCGTGCGTCGGCGCCGGCAGCAGGAGGTCGGCGGCCCCGCGTCCGGCACCGGCGCGGCTGCCGGTGGTGACCTCGGCGTCCTCCAGCCCGGCGTGAAGTTCGCGTCGAGCCGGGTCCTGCAGCTCGCGGTCGTCCTGCTCGGCGCACAGCTCTCGATCGCCGAGGTGCTCCGGATCGGCGGCGAGACCCTGCCGGTGATGCTGACGACCCTCGTCGTGTGCCTCGCCGCCGCGTGGGGGATCGGTCGGCTGCTCCGCGTGTCCGGTGCGCTCCGCACGCTGATCGGTGTGGGCACCGGGATCTGCGGCGCCTCGGCGATCGCGGCCGTGACCCCCGTGATCGGCGCGGTCAGTGCCGACGTCGCCTACGCGATGTCGACGATCTTCCTCTGCAACATCGCGGCCGTGTTCGTCTTCCCGCTCGTCGGGCACGCGCTCGGGCTGTCGCAGCACGCCTTCGGTGTCTTCGCGGGGACCGCGGTGAACGACACCTCGTCGGTCGTCGCCACGGCGACGGTCTACGGTCGCCAGGCGACCGACACGGCCGTGGTCGTGAAGCTGGTCCGGACGCTCATGATCATCCCGATCGTCCTGGGGCTGGCCGGCCTGGAGGCGCGGCGCACCTCCCGTGCGCAGCAGGCGTCCGCCGACGACCAGGGTCGCGCCGGGGGCGTCCGCGGAGCCGGCGTGTTCCGCCTGGTCCCGTGGTTCCTCGTCGGCTTCCTCGTGGTCGTGCTCCTGCGCACCGTCGGGGTGCTGCCGGCCGCTGCGGCCCCGGGGTTCTCGACCGCCGCGACGTTCCTCATCACGGTGGCCCTCGCCGCGATCGGCGTCTCGACGGACTTCGGCGCACTCCGACGGGCGGGGTTCCGGCCGATGCTGCTCGGTATCGCGCTGTGGGTGCTCGTCGCGGGCACGAGCCTCGGCGCGCAGGCGGTGTTCGGCCTCCTCTGACGGGTCCCCTGCCGGGCCTTGCCCCGATCCGACCCATCGTTTATCGTTGTTATCGATGTTCGATGGTATCGATGATCGACAAGGGAGAAGGACATGAGCGCACCCGTCTACGAGCCGCCGCGGGGCTCGCGGTCCTACCTCGCCTACGTCGTCGCGTGCGCGGTCGGCGTCGCGTGGGTCGTGTGGTGGTACGTCGCGGACCTCGTCCACTCGGTCCGCGACCGTGTCGTGACGGTGCCGGTGCGCATCGACCCGACGACCCGGGTCCCGCAGCCGCCGGGGGGCACGACGGTCCAGGCGACCGAGCTCACGATGCGCGTCCGGACGACCGACGTCCCGGCCGGGGCCCTCGGGTTCATCCGCGTGGGGGACGCCGTCGAGGTGGTCGCCGTCGCGGCCCTCATCGCCGCCGTCGCCGCGGTCGCGTGGCAGATCAGCCGGGGCGGGCTCTTCGACCGTCGGACCACGCGGTTGCTCGACTGGGTCGCCGGGCTCACCATCGTGGCCGGTTTCCTGCCGGACTTCGTTCGCCGGATGGGCTGGAACTGGGTGGTCGCCGGGCTCGGGTGGGACGGCAGGCTCCCCACGCCGCTCGTCGACCCGCAGTACGTGCCCGTCTACCTCGGCGTGCTCCTGGTGACCTGCTTCCGGTTCGCCCTCACCGCGTCGCAGCGGATGGTGCGCGACCAGGCCGGACTCGTCTGATGCCGCCGGAGGAGGACGGCCACCGGGTCGTCTGCCACCTCGACGACCTGCTCGTCGCCCGTGGGATGTCCCTGACCGAGCTCGCGGACCGGGTCGGCGTGACCGTCGTGAACCTGTCGGTGCTGAAGAACAACCGGGCCCGGGCGATCCGGTTCTCGACGCTCACGGCCCTGTGCGAGGCGCTCGACTGCCAGCCGGGCGACGTGTTCTCCGTGCGACGGTCCTAGCCGACCGGTCACACCACCCGCGAGTCGATCACCGCCCGGTCGCCCCGGTACCGCGAGAACCCGTACTCCACCGGGGTGCCGTCGGCCAGGCACATCAGCCGTTCGATGTGGAAGATCGCCTGACCGGGGTCGATGTCGAGCAGGTCGGCGGTCCACTGGTCCGCGTTCACCGTGCTGAGCAGGAGCCGACGGGCGACCGGCCGCTGCCCGACCCGACGGACGAGCACGTCCGGCACGTACTCGGTGAGGGGCTCCGACACGAGGTCCGGGAACCGCTCGCGCGGCACCCAGCTCGTCCGCACCCGGCTCGGTTCCCCGTCGAACGAGATGAGGCTCTCGACGAAGTACGCAGCGCTGCCGTCCATCTCGAGGTTCCGCCGCACGGTCTCCGGCGCCGGGACGAGCTGCACGCACAGGTGCACGATGCTCAGGCGGGGCGAGTCGAAGATGCTGCCGCCGGCGGTCTCGCCGTAGATCGTGACCTCCTCGGTGGTGCGGGCGAGGCTCACCGAGGCCACCGGGCGCACCCCGAACGTGCCGGAGCGCGGGGCCCGGGTGAGCAGCCGCTGCTCCTTGAGCAGCGTCAGTGCCGCGCGCAGGACGTTCCGCGTCGTGCCGTACAGGTCGAGGAGCTCCCACTCGTACGGCAGCGGTCCGGCGAACCGACCGGCGACGATGTCGGCGCGGATGAGGTCGGACACCTGCCGGGCCGCGTCGGAGCGTCGGTTGAACCCGATCCAGTGCCCGGGCGCGACGTCGCCGACGCCCATGTCCGTCCACGGCAGCACGGGACGGCGTCCCGTCGGCTCGTCCAGCCGGTCGTCCGGCGCGACGTCGGTCACGAGACCACCCCCACGGTCGTGGTGTCGCCGGTCCACCCGGCCCACCGGAGGAACTCCCGGGCGAGACGCACCGGGTAGTCGGGTGCCTGGATGTCGATGGACACGAACACCCGGCGGTAGAAGGTCGGGCCGCCCAGCAGGTCGACGGCGATCCCGAGGTCGACGTCCGGCCGCAGGTCGCCGGCGTCCATGGCGCGCTGCAGCATCGCGTTCACCCGGACGCGTCGGTCGAGGTGCCACGCGGCGACCGCCTCGGCGACCCGGGGCTCGTGCGAGGCGGCCTCCACGATGAGCGGAAGCGCCCGTCCGACCGGGGTCGCGACGAGCGCGTGCACCCAGCCGCGCGTGAGCCCGAGCACGCCCTCGTCGATCGGCGCGTCGAGTTCCGTCGGGATCGTCTCCTCCATCAGGCGGATGACGGTCTCGGTGAGGAGCACGTCCCGGCTCGGCCACCGCCGGTAGATCGTCGCCGCCCCCACGCCGGCGGCGTCGGCCACCGCCCGGATCGTGAACGCCCGCGGGTCGCCCTCGGCGAGGATCGCCACGCACGCCACGTACACGGCCTCGTCGACCGCCGCACTCCGCGGCCGTCCGCGGACCGGTGCCGCGGTGCTCACGCGGCGCTCCAGTGCGCGAGCACCCGGTCGATGCCCCAGACCTCGCCGATCTTCGCCTGGATGTCGAACAGGTTCGCCTCGTGCACGCTCGGCAGCCGGTCGCCGACGGCCTCGCGCACGACGATCGGCACGAACCCGTGCTGCATCGCGTCGGTCGCGGTCGCCCGGATGCAGCCGCTCGTCGACAGCCCGGCGATGAACAGCGTGTCCACCCCGCGGGCCACGAGGTCCGCGGCCAACGAGGTCCCGAAGAACGCACTCGGGTACTGCTTCGGCACCAGGGTGTCCCCGTCGACCGGGGCGAGCCCCGCGATGAAGGCGCCCGTCGAGGTCCCCGGTAGGTAGGCGGCGAGCGCGGGCACCTTCCGGAAGAACACCCCGGCGTTCGACCCGTCGGCCGACAGCGCCATCGTCGTGACGGCGACGTGCACGCCGGCCGCCCGCGCCGCCCGGGTGAGCTCGCGCATCCGCTCGACGGGTTCCTCGACCCCCGCGTACAGCCCGCACGCCGGGTCGACGTACGCCCGGACCGGGTCCACGACGACGAGCGCCGCCCGCCGGCCGGGTTCGAGGGCGCCGGTGTACCCGGCCGAGGCGTAGTCGTCGTGGTCGTCGCTCATGCGGTCCTGCTTCCGTCGTGCGTGGGGCGGTGGTGGTCCAGGAGGCGCGGTGCGGCCCCGTCGGGTCGGCCGCCGCTCCGGCGGCCGGTGCGGACGGAGCGGCGCGCACGCGTCGTGGCGGTCATGCGGTCGTCCCCGGCCCGGGGACGGGACTCGACGTGCCGGGCCGGAGCGGCGCCTCCCGGTCCGGTGGTCCGAACGGACCGAACGCGACGATGAGCGCACCGACGACCGCGCACCCGGCGAAGGTGAGCGCCGCCGCGCGGACCCCGTCGACGAAGGCCTGGACGTCGGTCGCCGGCAGGCCGAGCAGGCTGCCGTCGTAGGCCGCGGCCTGCTGCGCCGCGGACAGGCCGCTCGTGGCGATCGCCAGGCCGAGCGCCGTCGAGAACAGGAAGCCGGCGTTCTGGAGCGCGGACCGGATGGCGTTCGCGATGCCCCGGCGGTGCTCCGGCACCCGGGTCATCAGCGCCGACGTGCTCGGGGTCATGAACACGCCGGTGCCGACGCCCACGGCACCGAGTCCGACGGCCGTGACCGCGTAGTCGCCGTCGTCGGCGAGGGAGCCCGCAAGGACCGCCGCACCGACCGCGATGAGGAGCATGCCGATGGTCGACAGTGTCCGGGCCGGGACCCGCCTGGCGAGGACCCCGGCGCTCGCGGCGGCCACCGTCGTGCCGATCGGGGTCGGCAGGACCCAGAGGGCGGCCTCGACGGCGTCCTTGCCGGAGACCGCCTGGAACGACAGTGACGCCAGCAGCACGAGCGCGTAGCTCGACAGCGCGCACAGTCCGGCGGCCGAGAACAGCGTGATGGTCGCCCGGTCACGGAAGATCGCCGGGTCGACGAGCGGGTGCGCCACACGGCGCTGGGTCCACACGAACACGGCGCCGAGCAGCACCGCGCCCGAGGCCATCGCCACGACCGGCGTCGCCGCCCACCCGGCTGAGCCGCCGACCGACACGGCACCGACGAGCAGGCCGACCGCCGCGACGGACAGCAGCGAGCCGGGGACGTCGAGGCGCTCGCCGGAGCGTGGGCGGGCCGCTCGGGGGATGAGCCGCAGGGACCACACCAGGCCGGCGAGCGAGATCGGGATGCCGCCGAGGAAGATCCAGCGCCAGCCGAACGACTCCGCGACGAGGCCGCCGACGACCGGGCCGATGACCTGCCCGACGGCGGCGACGGTGGCGTTCAGCCCGAGGCCGAGCGACAGGATCGACTCCGGGAACACGTCGGTGAGGAGCGCGGTGGTGTTCGTCACGATGGCGGCGGCACCGACCCCCTGCACGAGTCGTGCGGCGAGCAGGACGGCGGCGTCCGGCGCGATCCCGCACGCGAGCGAGGCGAGGAGGAAGACGAGGATGCCGGCGATGTACAGCCGACGGCGACCGACGAGGTCCGCGATCCGGCCGAACACCAGGATGAGCGTCGTGGTGGTGAGCATGTAGCTCAGCAGGACCCAGCTGGACTGCAGGGCGGTGGCGTCGAGGTCGCGACTGACGTCGGGGAGGGCGACGAGCAGGGCGCTCGAGGAGATGAAGACGAGGACGACGCTGAGGCTCGAGGCGCAGAGCACCTGCCACGCGCGTCGGCGGGCGCCGCCCTCGTCCGTGGTGCGGTTACTGATCGGTCGACCCTCTCGTGGCGGATGCGGGCGGCACCCGGTGGTGGTGGTCGGTGACGGCCTGGAACGCCGCGGCGGCGGACAGCACGAGCCGGTCGTCCCACGGGCGCGCGACGAGCTGGACCCCGACCGGCAGACCGTCCGGCGCGGTCCCGGCGGGCATCATGAGCGCGGGGAAGCCGACGTAGTCGAACAGCCGGGTGTTCCGGGGGACGACGTCGTGCAGGTTGTACGGCACCCCGTCGACCGACATCGTGAGGTCGTCGAGGCGCGGCGCGGTGGCGCCGATCCCCGGTGTCAGCACGACGTCGACCCCGGCCTCGTCCATCCGCCGGACCATCGCGGCCTGCACGAGCGGACGGCGACGGAGGGCACGGAGGTAGTCCGCGGCCGTCGGCGTGAACGCCACGTCGAAGCGTGCCCGGGTGCCGGCGTCGAACAGGTCGGCGGTGTCGGCGTTGGCCTCCTGGTTGGCGGCGAGTTCGCCGTAGAAGACGGTCCAGCACTCGGCGTCGATCGCCTCGAGGTCGTCGAACTCGATCGGCACGATCGTCGCCCCGAGGCCGCGGAACCGGTCGATCGCGGCCGCGTGCGCGTCGAGCACGGCGCCGTCCACCCGTTCGGTGAACCAGCCGCGCGGGACACCGATGCGGAGTCCGACGACGCGGTCCGGCGCGGCCTCGACGAGCGGGACCGCGGTGTGCGTCGTCGGGTCCTCGCCGTCGCCGCCGGCGACGACGGCGAGCACGAGCGCGAGGTCCTCGGCCGTGCGGGCCATCGGGCCGACGTGGTCGAGGGTCCACGACAGGCTCGCGACGCCGGTGCGGGGGACGAGGCCGTACGTCGGCTTGATGCCGGTCGTGCCGCACAGCGCCGAGGGGACCCGGATGGAGCCGCCGGTGTCCGACCCGAGGGCGAGCGGCACGATCCGCGCGGCGAGCGCCGAGCCGGAGCCGGTCGACGACCCGCCCGTCCACCGCTCGGGGTCCCACGGGTTCCGGACCGCGCCGTACCGGGCGTTGTGCGGGCCGCCGCAGGCGAACTCGGTCGTCGCGGCCATGAACACCGGGATCGCCCCGGCGGCACGGAGTCGTGCCACGACGGTCGCGTCGGCGGGGGCCACGCGGTCGCCGGTCTGCAGCGACCCGCTCGTGACGACCGTGTCGGCGACGTCGATGATGTCCTTCACCGCGAACGGGATGCCCTCGAGCGGACGGGCGTCGCCCGCGGCCCAGCGCCGGGTGGACTCCGCCGCTGCCTGCTCGGCACCGTCGACCGGTCGGAGGACCGCGTCGGACCACACGGCGTCGCTCGTCCAGTGCGGAGCGAGGGCGGCGACGACCGCGGTGGGGGTGGTGGCGCCGTCGCGGTAGGCGGCGAGGAGCTCCGTGACGCTCGCGGCGGCGGGGTCGGACGCGGTGTCCGTCGTCGCGCGGACCGGTGCGGCTGGTGTCGGCGCGGCGGGTGCCGGCGCGGCGTCGACCGCCGCCCCGAGGAGCCGGGCGAACAGCGCGTGGCTGTGGCCCGGCTCGGCGGGGAGCGACGACGGCGCGGCCGGGAGCGGGTTGGCGCGGCTGTCCCGCAGCGCCTGCTCCAGCTGGGGCGCGATCGTCCCGCGCACGACGGCGAAGACGTCCGTCACGCCGGCACCGCCGCCACGTGGGCATCTGCGAGGTAGCGGAACACCCCGGGCTGCCGGTCGCGCCCGAGCGGGAAGTCCGACCGCGCTGCCGCCACCTCGGCGACGTCGAGCGTCGCCCGGACGATCGGCCCGGCCTCGTGCGCCGGGGCGGAGACCACGAGCTCGCCGCGGGGCGACACGACCGACGAGCGACCGAAGTAGCTCACGGTCTTGCCGTCGACGGTCTCCTCGCCGCCCCGGTTCGGGGCGACGACCCAGGTCTGCGTCTCGAGGGCGCGCACCTGCAGCTCCTGCGTGAAGAGCGTCTCGCGGAAGCCCATCGAGGAGACGAGCACGAGCATCACCTCGGCGCCGGCCGCACGCGAGGCGAGCCAGTACTCGGGGAAGCTCCGGTCGTAGCAGATGAGCATGCCGAACCGGGTGCCGAGCGCGTCGAACACGACCGGCCCAGACCCCGGCGCGAAGTAGTGCTTCTCGTCGACGTCGGAGATCGCGTTCGTCGGGATCGACGTCTTCCGGTAGGCCGGCACGCGGTCGCCGTGCACGTCGGTGCCGTGCACGAGGGTGCCGTCCGCGTCGATCAGGACGGCGCTGTTGTACTGCGCGTCGCCGGCGTCCTCGTAGAGGCCGAAGGCCACCGCGGTGCCGAGTCGCTTCGCGGCCGCGGCGAACCGGGCCGTCGCCGGACCGGGGACCGGCTGCGCCCATGCCTTGCGGGTGTCGTTCCGGACGCCGCAGAAGTACGGCGTCGTGGTGAGTTCCGGGAAGACGACGAGGTCGGCGCCCGCCGCTGCCTGTTCGAACAGGGCGAGGAGCTCGTCGAGCGCCCGGTCGTGGTCGGCGGGGATCTGCCCGGCCTGGACGACCGCGACCTCGAGGACCGGCGCCGTGGTGTCGGCCGTCATGCGGTGACCGCGCTCGGTGCGGAGGAGACGACGCCCTCGCGGGTGCGCATGAGCGGCTGGATCTTCGTGCCGAAGTCGTCCATGCCCTGCAGGAAGTCGTCGAACACGAGCATGATGCCCTTCGTGCCCTCGACCGCGGCGGCCTCGTCGAGCATCGCCGCGACGCGCTCGTACGAGCCGACGAGCGTGCCCATGTTCATGTTCACGGCGCCCTCCGGGAGCGAGATCCGCTTCGCGGTGTTGCCGTCCTCGCCGTTCGTGTCGGTGAGCGCCTGCCCGGTCATCCAGGCGATGGCCTCGACGTCCACGCCGTCGCTGTAGCGCTGCCACTTCACCTGCGCGGCCTCGTCGGTCTCGTCGGCGATGACCATGAAGAGGACGTACGAGCCGACGTCGCGGCCGGTCTTCGCGCGGGCCTCGAGGAGCGCCTGGTTCTGCTCGGCGTACGCGGTCGGGGTGTTCACGCCGACGCCCATCGAGAAGTTGTAGTCCGAGTACTCCGCGGCGAAGGCCATGCCCTGGGACGACTGGCCGGCCGAGACGATCGGGATGTGCGACGTCGGCTTCGGGAGCATCCGGCAGTCGTCCATCTGGAAGTACTCGCCCTGGAAGTTGCTGACGCCGTCCTCCCACAGCTCCTTCATGACCTGCATGTACTCGGTCTGGTACGCGTAGCGGCGCTTGAAGTGCACCTCGTCGCCCGGCCAGAGCCCCATCTGGTCGTACTCCGCCTTCTGCCAGCCGGCGACGAGGTTCAGCCCGAAGCGTCCGTGTGAGATCGAGTCGATCGTTGCGGCCATGCGGGCGGCGATCGCCGGCGGGATGGTCAGCACCGCGGTGGTGGCGAACAGGCGGATGCGCTCCGTCCGTGCGGCGAGCCCGGCCATCAGGGTGAAGGACTCGAGGTTCTCGTCCCAGAACCCGCTCGGACCGCCGAAGCCGCGCAGCTTGATCATCGACAGGGCGAAGTCGAAGCCGTACGACTCGGCCTTCTGCACGATCTCGAGGTTGAGGTCGAACGACGGCTTGTACTGCGGCGAGGTGGTCGAGATGAGCCAGCCGTTGCTGCCGATCGGGATGAAGACTCCGATGTCCATGGGGGACTCGCTTTCTGTGTGTGGTGGAGGGTCAGGACTGCTTCGCGGCGGCCTTGGCGGCGCTCGCGACGGCGTGTCGACGGATGGTCTGGGAGACGGCGACGGCGACGATGAGCGCGCCGCCGTAGAACAGCTGCTGGACGAAGTTGTCGGCGCCGAGCATCTGCAGCCCGACGACGCCGGAGAACAGGAAGTACACGGCGATGAACGTGCCGATGGCGTTGAAGCGCCCGGGGATGATCGCGGTCGCCCCGAGGTAGCAGGCGGCGAACGCAGGGAGCAGGAAGGACTGTCCGCTCGACGGGTCCGCCCCGCCGAGGGTGCCGGCGTAGACGACCCCGGCGACCGCGGCGGTGAAGCCGGCGCCGACGAACGCGCCCACCCGGAGCCGACGGACGTTCAGACCGGACAGCTCGGCGACCGTGCGGCCGGTGCCGACGAAGAGCAGACGGCGGCCGACGGGCGTGGCGCTCAGGACGACGAGGACGACGACCGTCGCGACGAGCCCGTACACGAACGCCAGCGGCAGCCCTGCGAGCCCGCGCCAGCCGACCGTGGCGTTCACGAGCGCGGCGTCGATCCCGGTGACCGACGAGGACGCGCTCATCCACTGGATGATGCCGATCATGAACGTCGAGGTGCCGAGCGTCACGATGAACGAGTCGATCCGGAACGCCACCGTCAGGAGCCCGTTCACGAGCCCGACGACGACGCCGATCGCCAGGCCGACGAGGATCGAGGGCACGAGCGGCACGTCCATCTTCGCGTTCAGGACGGCGATCGCCATCGCGGAGAGCGACATCGTCGAGGCACCGGACAGGTCGAACTCACCGGCGGTCAGCGGGAAGAGGAACCCGAGCGCCAGGATGAGCAGCACCGACTGCGACCCGAGGATGTTCTGCAGGTTGCCGAGCGTCGGGTAGGTGTCCGGCAGCGCCACGCTGAACGCGATGACGATGACGAGCCAGGCGCCGAGCAGCGCGTACCGCTCGGTGTGCCCCCACGAGAAGCGCGGGCGGGAGGGACGGACGATCGAGGTCTCGAGGACGGGTTCGGCGGTGGTGGACATCAGGCGGTCTCCTTGACGGGGGAGGAGTCGACGGGGGAGGAGGGGGCGGGATCGACGAGGCTCGCGACGACGGCCGCCGCGATGACGTCGCGGTCGATCCGGTCGCCGGTGAGGACGTCGTGGACACGGCCGTGGGCGAGGACCACGACGCGGTCGCACATCTGGGCGAGCTGGTCGTAGTCCGTCGAGGCGCAGAGGATCGGGACGCCCTGGTCGGCCCTCCGTCGGAGCATCGAGAAGATCGCCGCGCGGGCACCGACGTCGATGCCCTGCGTCGGCTCCTGGAGCAGCACGAGGGTCGGGTCGTCCTGCATCCACTTCGCGAGGACGGCCTTCTGCTGGTTGCCGCCGGAGAGCGTGCCGAACAGCGCCGACGGGTCCGCCGGACGGACGTCCCAGTCGCGGACGAGTCCCTGGACGTGCGACCGCTCCCGTGCCGGCGAGAGCCCGAGCACGCCCCGGAGCTTCCCGAGGACCGGCAGCGTCACGTTCTGCTCGACGGACAGGGTCAGGGCGCCGCCCTCGCGCTTCCGGTCGGCGGGGACGTAGACCACGCCCCGGGCGACGGAAGCAGCCGGGGTGGTCCCGCCGACCTCGACGGTGGTGCCCCGCAGCGTGAGCGAACCGCTCGCCGCCCGCGCGCCGTACAGGCCGGGCAGCACGTCCTCGACGCCGGAGCCGGCGAGTCCGGTGATGCCGACGACCTCGCCGTCCGCGACGTCGAACGAGAGTCCGTCGACGACACCGGCACGGAGGTCCCGGACCGACACCACCGCGTCGCCCGTGGTCGCCGGACGCGGGCTGCGGGCGGTCGCCGTGTCGAGACCCCGTCCGACGATGAGCGAGACGAGCTCGTCGGCCGTCGTGGTCGCGGTGTCGCGGTGCGCCTGGACCCGACCGGCACGGAGGACCGTGACGCGGTCGGCGTGCTCGAGCACCTCCGACATGTCGTGCGAGACCAGCAGCGCGGACGTGCGACCGTCGGACACCAGGTCCTTGACGACGCGGAAGAGCAGGTCCGCGTCCTCCTTGGGCAGGAACACCGTCGGCTCGTCGAGGACGATCAGGGCACGGTGCTCGCCCAGCTCGGCGACGGCTCGCAGGATCGCGACGAGGGCCTTCTGCGTGTCGGTCAGCTCGTCGATCCGGGCCCGCGGGTCGATGTCCACCCCGTACCGGGCGAAGAGCTCGGCGGCCGCCCGGTGCTCGGCGCCCCAGCGGACGAACGGCCCGCGGCCGGCGACGACCGTGGCGAGCCGGAGGTTCTCCGTCACGCCGAGCGACGGCACCAGCGCGAGGTCCTGGTGCACGAAGCTGATGCCGACGCGGCGGAAGTACCCGGGGGGCACGGGCAGGGGCAGGCGGGCGCCGCGGACCTCGATCGTCGCCCCCGGGTCCGGCGCGTACGTGCCGGAGAGGATCTTGATGAGGGTCGACTTGCCGGAGCCGTTCTCGCCGAGCAGCGCGTGGACCTGGCCGGGACGGACCTCGAGGTCGACGCCGTCCAGCGCGGTCAGGCCGCCGAACCGCTTGGTGAGCCCGCTGATCCGCAGGACCGGTGCGGAGACCGCACCGGCGTCGGCGACCGCAGCGTGCGCTGCGGGGCCGAGCCGTGCCTCTCGGGTGGCGCTCACTTCGCCGGACCCCAGATCGCCTCGTAGCCGGACTTGTAGGCGTCGCCGTAGCCCTTGCTCGGCGCCGGCGGCGTCCCGGCCTCGTCGACGTTGTCCTTCGTGAAGACCTTGAGCGGCGTCTTCTCGTCACCGTCCTCGACGATCGGGGTGTCGGTGAGGACGCGGCCGGCCTGGTCGAGCGTGGCGTAGGCGAGCCACTCCATGTTCTCGCCGATGTCCATCGTCATGACGTTCCCCTGCTGCAGGATCTTCATGACCGCGGGCGTCCCGTTGTACGAGGACGTGAACACCTGGCCGGTCTTGCCGGCCGCCGTCACCCCGGCCTCGACGAAGAGGGCCATCGAGTCGTACACGGGCAGGACGTAGTCGAGGTTCGGGTCGGACTGGATCGCGGACTGCACGGTCGACGAGATCTTCGTCGCCCAGTCGGCCACCGGCACGTTCGTCACCTTCACCTTGCAGCCGGAGCAGTACTGGTCGAACTCCTCCTGCATGGCCTTGACGATGCCGTCCGACGGCGGGACCTCGGACGAGGTGATGATGAGCACGTCGCCCGCGCCCTTCGTCTCCTTGATCGCCCAGTCGGCGTTGAGCTTCGCGGCCTCGTGGAACGGGGCCGTGACCTGCGCGGCGACGAGCGGCTGCAGCTGGTCGGGGAGCGACTCGCCGGTCTGGTAGGTGTGGCTGATCAGCACCGGGATGCCCGCCGCCTTCGCCCGCTTGAGCGCCGGCACGATGAGCTCGCCGTTGACGCCCTGCGCGAGGACGATGATGTCGGCCTTCCGGCTGATCGCCTGGTCGATGCCGGCGGACTGCTCGGTCGGGGTGCCCTGGTTCGTGTACTCGATCCACTTCGCGCCGTACTGCTCGGCGAGCTGCTGCCCCGCCTCGTCGACGGACACGATGAACGGCACCGCGGACGAGTTCGGGATGTTGAAGATCGTCTTGCCGGCGATCTTCGACATGTCGAAGGGCTTGCCCTCGAACGTGAACTCCGGGTCGACGCTGGCTGCCGTGATCTGGCTGGAGGCGTGCTCGACCCCGGCGGAGTCGTCCGCCGAACCGGTCGAGGCGGTCGAGGTGGCGGAGCAGGCGGACAGGAACAGCACGCCGGAGAGCGCGGCGGCCAGGACCGCGGGTCGGACGAGCCTGGTTCGGGTGGGTGCGGGGGACGACATCGGTCGAGGACCTCCAGGACGTGGTGCGGGGACGGGTGACGGGTGCGGGTGCTGCGGGGACGCCGAACACCCCGCGGCGCGGGGTGGGGTGGGCGTGACGGCGAGGGGCCCGGTCACGGCACGGGATGTGGGAGAGCGCTCCGCCGGCGGCGATGCGTCGTGGGTGACGGGGCCGCTCCGGTGGGGCTGATGCGAATGTAACGGGCTGTGGACGGCCGAGGGGGCCCGCGGGGTAACGGTCCTGTTAGGCGTTTGTTTCGCCGGTGTTAGGCCACCGACACGGCACGCTCGACGACCCGCCGCGGCGCGCCGTTCCGGGCCGGTCGTTCCCGCCGCCCGCACCCGGATCGGCGCGGATCCGCGCGATCACGCGGCGGCGACGCCCGGGCGAAACACCCCGGACGCACCCGCGCCGACTTCCGGTAACGCGTCTCTCACAAGTCGGCGCTCCCGGAGGCGACCGACGCTGGCGGAATGCGCGGAACCGGCCCGCACCGCTGCCCGCTGACCAGGACATTCCCCGTCGCGTCGACGGGGGCGCGCTGGCGTAACCCACCCGACACGACGGCGCCACGGAGGCGAAACGAACGACGGATGGACTGCACTCGCACCCCGTCGCCGACCACCCCGCCCCCGACCGCAGGAGCAGCACACGATGATCACCACCGTCGTCGCCGGCAACCCCAAACCGGCATCACGGACGCTCGACGCGGCCACCGTCGTGCTCGAACGGCTCACCGGCCGTGCGCCGGACCACGTCGTCGACGTGATCGACCTTGGCCCGGGCCTGCTCGGCTGGGGCGACGACGGGGTCACCGAGGCGGTGCGCACCGTCGCCGCGTCGGACCTCGTGGTCGTCGCCTCGCCCACCTTCAAGGCGACCTACACCGGCGTGCTCAAGCTGTTCCTCGACCAGTTCGGCACCGGGGACGGGCTCGCCGGGGTCACCGCCGTCCCGCTCATGCTCGGCGCCGGGCCCGCACACGCCCTCGCCCCCGAGGTCTTCCTCAAGCCCGTGCTCGTCGAGCTCGGCGCGACCGTCCCGGCCCCGGCCCTGTACCTCAACGACAAGCAGTACTCCGAGCCCGCATCGACCGAGGTCTGGCTCGCCCGGTGGCGTGACGTCGTCCTCGGTGCGGCCGCGAGCCTCCAGGAAGGAACCCGCTCATGATCAGCCCCTACTCGCCCGAGGCACCCGACCTCACCGCCCTCCGCCAGGCGTTCTCCGGCTTCCCCTGCGGGGTCGCCGCGCTCGCCGCGGTCGTCGACGACGAGCCCACCGTGCTCGTCGCCTCGTCCTTCACGGTCGGGGTGTCCCAGGACCCGCCGCTCGTGATGTTCGCGGTGCAGCACACCTCGTCGACGTGGCCGGTCCTGCGGGAGGCCGGCACGATCGGCGTCTCGATCCTCGGCGAAGGGCACGCGCAGGTCACCCGGCAGCTCGCGTCGAAGGACCGGTCGGTCCGCTTCGTCGGCGTGGAGACCACGGTCTCCGAGACGGGCTCGGTGTTCCTCGAGGGTGCACCGATCTGGCTCGAGTGCGCCGTCGAGCACACCTACCCGGCGGGGGACCACGACATCGTCGTGCTCCGGGTCCTCGGGCTCATGTCGGACTTCGCGCACAGCCCGTTGGTCTGGCACCGCTCCGCGTTCGCGACGCTGAGCGCCTGAGCGTCGGCGGTCGGGCGGGGGGGGGGGGGGGGGGGGGGGGGGGGGGGGCGCCCCCCCCCCCCCCCCCCCCCCCCGCCTCCCGTCCGGTGCTGCGGCGTCAGCCGCGGAGGGCCTCCGCGAGCTTCACGCGGCCGCCGGTGCGCAGCAGCGCGTTCTCGTAGATCCGGGCGCCGACGAGCACGACGACGACGACCGAGGCCGCCACGACGAGGAGCGACAGGATCGGCTCCCACCACTCGACCGTGCCGAGGAAGATCCGCATCGGCATGCCGATCGCGGCGCTGAACGGCACGTAGGACATCACGCCGAGGATCGTCGGGTTGCTGTACGCGACGATGATGAGGATGTACGGGATCATCACGAGCATCATCACGGGGGTGGTGACGCTGCCGACGTCCTCCTGGCGCGAGACGAGCACCGCGGCCGCCGCGAACAGCGAGGCGACGAGCACGAAGCCGATCGCGAAGAAGCCGACGAACCAGAGCATGCTCGGGCCGAGCACCGTGAACATGTTGTCCTGACCGGTCACCGCGAGCGTCACCGCCGCCGCGATCGCCACCGCGACGATCTGCGCGAAGGCCATCACGCTGTTGCCGAGCACCTTGCCGGCGAGGAGCGCCCGTGCCGGGATCGCCGCCATGAGGATCTCGACGACGCGGGTGGACTTCTCCTCGACGACGCTCTGGGCGATCGACTGGCCGAACGTCACGGCGGAGGCGAAGTACACGACGCCGAAGGCCAGCGCCACGATGTAGATCAGCCCGCCGGGGATTGCGCTCGGGTCGAGGAGCTCGACGCGGGGCGAGACGCTCAGCGCCTGCACGACGTCGGTCGGCGCGTCGTCCAGTCCGACGACGCGGTAGCCGAGCGGGTCGTCGGACGGCAGGACCGCCGCGTCGACGTCACCGCTCCGGACGAGTCGCTCGGCCGCGGCCGTGGTCGGCGCCTCGGTGACGTCGAGCCCCCTGCTGGTCGGCAGGTCGACGCCCGTGACGACCGCCACGGGGGTGGTGTCGCCCGACGTCGCCTTGCCGACGATGCCGCCGACGACGATCGACGCGACGACCATGAGGACGAGGATCAGGGCGGACACGACGAACGCCTTGCTGCGCAGGCGGGCCTGGATCTCGCGCGCGGCGACGAGCCGTACGGACGCAACGAACGAGGAGTTCATCGGACGACCTCCCGGAAGACCTCGCTGAGGCGCGGTACACGCGGCGAGAACGACCCGACGGTGCCGTGCTGGACGGCACGCTGCAGCACCCGCTGCGCGGTGGCGTCGTCGGCCTCGAACACGGCGTAGCCGCCGTCGAACTCGCGGACGGTGACCCCCGGTTCGTCGCGGAGCCAGGCGACGTCGCCGTCGACGAGCAGCTCCCACGCGGCGGGCCCGGCGTGCTTGCGCAGCTCCTCCTGCGGGCCGGCGGCGCGGATCGTGCCGTCGGCGATCACGACGACGTCGTCGCAGAGTCGTTCGACGACGTCCAGCTGGTGGCTCGAGAACAGGACCGGCACGCCGCCCGCCGCCGATTCGCGCAGCACGGCGAGCACGACGTCGACGGCCATCGGGTCGAGGCCGGAGAACGGCTCGTCGAGCACGAGGACCTCGGGGTCGTGGGCGAGTGCCGCCGCGACCTGCACACGCTGCTGGTTGCCGAGGGACAGCTTCTCGACGGCGTCGGTCGCGTGCTGGGTGAGCCCGAGGCGGTCGAGCAGGTCCGTGGTGCGGTCCGTGGCGGTCCGCTTGTCCACGCCGTGCAGCCGGGCGAAGTACGTGATCTGCTCGGCGACCGGCATCTTCGGGTAGAGGCCGCGCTCCTCGGGCATGTAGCCGAAGCGGCGGCGGTCGGCCGGACCGATCACGGAGCCGTCGATCGACACGGTGCCGGCGTCGGCCTGGAGCACGCCGAGCAGGATCCGCATCGTGGTGGTCTTGCCGGCGCCGTTGCCGCCGACGAACCCGGTCAGGCGTCCGTCGCCGACCGTGAACGTCACGTCGTCGAGCACGCGGCGGTCACCGTACTGCTTGGTCACCCCGTCGATGGTGAGCATCTCGTTCCCCTCCCGTGGCGGTTCGGTCCGCCTGCGTCGACGCTATTGCGCGCGGTGCGACGGGCGCCTCCGGCTGGCGACGGGGATCGGAGCACTGCGGCCTCCGCCGCGTGGGGGAGCGCGGGCCGGGCGGGGGACTAGGCGGGGGTTCCGGCCACGCCGTGCTCGAAGGCCCACACGACCGCCTGGATGCGGTCGCGCAGTCCGAGCTTCTGCAGCACGTTCGACACGTGGGTCTTCACGGTCGCCTCGCCGACCCACAGCTCCGTCGCGATCTCGGCGTTGCTCAGCCCGCGGGCGAGCAGCCGGAGGACCTCGGTCTCACGCTCGGTGAGCCCCGCGGTCTGGACGGCGTCCTCGCCGTGGCCGTCCGCGGCCGCGGGCGCCGCCGGCCCCGATGTCGCGCGGCTGATCACCCGACGGGTCACGTCCGGGGCGAGCAGCGCGTCACCGGCAGCGACCGTGCGGACGGCGTCGATCAGCCGTTCGGGGGAGGCGTTCTTCAGCAGGAAGCCGCTCGCCCCCGCCTCGAGCGCCTGGAAGAGGGCGTCGTCGTGGTCGAACGTCGTCAGGACGAGCACGGCAGGGGGCTCCGGGAGCGCGGCGATCCGGCGCGCCGCCTCGAGCCCGTCGACGTTCGGCATCTGCACGTCGAGGCACACCACGTCCGGTCGGTGCGTCCGGACCGCCTCGACCGCTTCGGCGCCGTCAGCGGCCTCGCCGACGACCCGGAAACCCGGTTCGGACTCGAGGATCACGCGGAAGCCGGCCCGGACGAGGTCCTGGTCGTCCGCGAGCACGATGGTCAGGTCGTCGGCAGCCATGCCCGCACCAGGAAGCCTCCCCGGGCGCGCGGCCCGATCTCGATCCGTCCGCCCACCGCGGCGACGCGTTCGCGCATCCCCACGTGGCCGAGTCCGCTGCCCGCGGTGTTCCGCGGTGCCCGGTCGCCGTGGCCGTCGTCGGTGACCTCGACCTCGACGCCGCCGTCGAGGTACCGGACCCGGACGTCCGCCCGGGCGCTCGGACCCGCGTGCTTGAGGACGTTCGTCACCGCTTCCTGCGCGATCCGGTACGCGACGGCGGACACCGTCGGCGGGACGGCACGGGTGGAGCCGACGACCACGTACTCGGTCGGGTGGCCGGCCGTGCGGGCGGAGTCGGCGAGCTCGCCGATGCGGGCGAGCCCCTCGGTGCTCGGCGCGGCACGGTGGTCGTCGCCGAGGTCCCCGTCGGCCCGCAGGGTGCCGAGCATCCGACGGAGCTCCTCGACGGCGGTCCGGGCGCTCTGCTCGACGACGCCGAGCGACGCCGTCGCCTGCTCGGGGTCGTGGCCGATCACGCGGCGTGCGGCCCCGGCCTGCACGCCCATCAGGGACACGTGGTGCGCCACGACGTCGTGGAGCTCCCGAGCGATGCGCACGCGCTCGATCGTGACCGCCTGGGCCGCGCTGCGCTCCCGCTCGGCGGCGAGTTCGGCGGTGCGGAGGTCGAGTTCGTGCTTCGCCACCGCGGACGCCCAGGCCCGGTTGCCGGCGTACCAGGCAGCACCGAAGTAGATGACGTTGATCACGATGTTGAGCAGGGAGTACGCGATGTACGGCGGGATGAGTCCGCCGTCGTCGTTCGGCAGCGCGTTCGGCACGGCCCACCCGAAGGCGATCGCGACGAACAGCCACGCGAACATGCCCCCGATGACCACCCACCGCACGACCTCGGCGCGGACCCGGTCCGAGCACCACGCGCCGACCGTGTAGAGCGCGATGAACAGCGTGAAGTTCACGAGGAAGAGCTCGGGCACGTGCAGGATCTGCGTCGCCGCGAACGCGAGGGCCGAGACGACCGCCATGGTCATCGGCCAGCGACGGCGGAACGCGACCGGCGCGGCGTTCGCCACGATGAGCAGGCCCGAGACCCACCACGCGGCCTGGTCGTCGCCGTAGGTGCCGGCCGAGCCGTACAGCATCGTCGTGATCGTCAGGCCGACGCCGAGCACGACCGCGAGCAGGGCGTCCTGCCGGTGTTCACAGCGCCCCACCGGCAGCCGTGACCACTCCGCCGCCGTCCCCATGGGCACCACGGTAGCGGGTGCGGTGGTCGGAGTAGCCTGCGGTCAACCGAACAGGGGAGGCGCCGTGCAGTTCCTCGTCAACGTAATCGACGACGGGCAGGCCGAGGCCGCCGGTCGGACCGCGTCCGCGACACGGGCCGAGACCGACGCGGTCGACGCGCTCAACGAACGGCTCGGTGATGCCGTCGTCGTCGCCGCCGGGGTGTCGGCGCCGTCGGACGCCGTCGTGGTCGATGCCCGTCGTGCCGAGCCGACCACCGTCCCGGGGCTCGTCGGGGACCCGGCCGAGTTCGTCGCCGGGTTCTGGGTCATGGACCTGCCGGACGCCGAGGCCGCGCTGCGGGTCGCACAGGAGGCGTCGGTGGCGTGCAACCGGAAGATCGAGCTGCGCCCGCTGCTCTGACCCGGGCACCGAGCACGGCGCAGACGGCCGTCACGAGCGCCCCGGCCCCGAACGTGCCGGGCGACCCCAGCGGCTCGACGACCGCTCCGGCTGCCGCGGCACCGCCGGCCTGGCCGAGGACGAGCGCCACGAAGAGCACCGCGGTGCCCGCCGAGGACCGCTCCGGGTCGATCTCGGTGGTCCACGCGATCAGGGCCCCGGTCGCCGCGGTGTACCCCCAGCCGAACACGGCGCACGCGACGAGCGCCACGGGCGTCCACTGCGGCACCGTGCCGAGCGCCAGCACACCGAGGGCGACGGCGACACCGGTGAGTGCCCACTGCGTGCGGGCGTGGAGCCGACTCGTCCACCGGGCGGTCACCACGACCGCGGCGCCGCCCACGCCGAGCGCGATCCACGCGGACACCGAGACGGCGACCGGTGCGCCGGCATCGACGAGCACCGAGCGGCCGTAGGTCCACACGACCGCCGACCCGGCGCCGAAGAGCAGGGCGAGCACGAGGACCGCACGGTGTGCCCTCCACCACGCCGGGTCCGGCCCCGCGGCCGGGGACCGCTCGGAGCGGGTCCGCCCGCCGGCCCCCGTCCGGCGGGGTGACCACGAGGACGCGAGGAGGGCCGCCCCGACGACCAGGGTCGCGATGCCGGACCACGTCCACGCGGTCCGCCAGTCGGGCAGGAGCGCGAGCGCGAGGACGCCCGCGGCGACGAGGCCGGGGCCCGTCCCGGCGTTCACCACGGCCTGCGCTCGGCGCTGCGCCGGCTGCGGCACCAGGGTCGTCACGAGACTGACGAGCGCGGGCGATGCCAGCCCCGCGCCCGCCGAACCGACGACCGACGCGATCGCGAACGCCGCGGGGGCGCCGGCCGCAGCCATGCCGAGTGCACCTGCGCCAGCCACGGCGGCGGCGACCGCCACGAGGACCCGGGGCACGCGGCCGGCACAGCGGTACCCGACCACGGCGCCGACGCAGTACAGCGCCGAGGCTCCGGACGAGACCCACCCCGCAGCGTCGGCGCGTAGGCCGAGGTCCCGCTGGACGTCGGGCAGGAAGAGGCCGTAGGCCAGCCGGACCAAGCCGTACGTCGCAGCGATCAGACCGAGGCCGCTCCCCACGAACACCGACTCTCGTAACAAAAACGATCGTTTCACTTTTGAGAGCCTAGGGTGCTCTCATGGCGATGCGTCCAGGAACCGAGCGGAAGCTGCTCGACGCCGCCGAGGAGCTCTTCTTCTCGCAGGGCATCGCCGCGACGCCCATCGACGCCGTCCTCGAGCGCGCGGGGATCTCGAGCGCCACGCTCTACCGCGGGTACGCCAGCAAGGAGTCCCTCGTGGCCGCTGCCCTCGGTCGCCGGCACGACGACTGGCTCGCGACGTGGGACCGGGCGGTCGCGGACGCGTCGGACGACCGCGGCCGTCTGCTGGCGGTCTTCGACGCGCTCGACGCGTACCGGTCGACCGCAGCGGGTTCGCGGTGGTGCGCGTTCCTCGGCACTGCCGCCGAGTACGTCGACGCCCCGTCCGACGTCCGCGCGGTCCTCGACCACGAGACCGACACCCTGCGTCGACGCCTGACCGCGTCGGCCGAGCCCGTGGTCGGCGCACACGCCGGGGCGCTCGCCGAGCAGCTGCTGCTCCTCGTCTCGGGGTACCTCGCGATGCGCCTGCGCGAACCCGGCCTCGGGACGGGTACCGCGCGTGCCGTCGCCGACGCGCTCCTCGGGTCGGCGGAGCGACCGGTTCCTGCGCGACTTCACACCTGACGTCCGCGTGTACCCGAGGTGCTCCGGCGCCCGACTCGGTAGCTTGCCCGGTGTGCAGCGGACCTCCCCGACCCTCGTGACGACGTGCGTGCCCCAGGGCGACGCCGGCCCCCGCGGATGAGCGGCTCCCGTGCAGCCCGGATCACCCGCCGCTCGCTCATCGTCGGCGGGGCCGCGGTCGTCGTGGCGGGCGCCGCGGCCGAGGCCGTGAACCTCCGGCTCCTCCCCGGCCGGTCGACCATGTACCGCGTGCTCGGCCTCGACGGGCCGGCGGGAACGGTCCCCGACGTCACCCCGGTGCCGACCGTGTCCGGATCGTTCACGTCCCGGGCACGGAAGGGACTCGAGGTCGGCTGGACGATCGCCGCGCCGCGGTCCGACGACCCCCTGCCGATCGTGGTCGCCCTGCACGGGTACGGCGACGACCACGCGGACTTCTTCGGTTCCCACCTCGGCTACGACCGGTTCCTCGCCGCGCACGTCGCGGCGGGCGGGACGCCGTTCGCGATCGCCGCGGTCGACGGCGGCAACCGGTACTGGCACCGTCGTGCCGACGGCGACGACCCCGCCGCGATGGTCGTCGACGAGTTCCTGCCCCTGCTCGCCCGCCGAGGCTTCGACACCGCGCGACTCGGGCTCACCGGCTACTCGATGGGCGGCTACGGCGCGCTGCACCTCGCCGGCGGTCTCGGCGCGGAGCACGTGCGCGCGGTCTCCGCGATCAGCCCCGCACTGTGGCGGTCGGCGGGGGAGACCGCACGGGGCGCGTTCGACGACCCCGCGGACTTCGCCGCGAACACCGTGCTCGGCCGACAGGCATCGCTCGACGGCGTCGCGGTCCGGGTCGACTGCGGCACCGGCGACGGGTTCGAGCCGGCCGTGCAGACGTACGTCGACGGCTTCGCGACCGCACCGGCCGGCGGCTTCGAGGCCGGCGGCCACACCTCGGCCTACTGGCGGCGCCTCGCGCCGGACCAGCTGCGGTTCCTGGGTCGGCACCTGCGGCCCTGACCCGCATCGACGGCGGACGGGAGGCGCGGGTCGGGCCCGCACCGTCCCTCCCGTCACGGTCGTCGTACGGCTGGCGCGTCGCGTCGCGCCGGGACCCACGGGTGGGCCCCTCCCGACCGCCCGTCGGTCCGGTCGAGGGCCCTCCCCGTCACGGCGTTGACCGTTCCGGTTCGCGATCCCCGGGGTCCGCGAACCGGAACGGTCAACGAGCAGGAATGATCAGTGGGTCCCGCGAACCTCGCGCACCGCGTCGGCGGCGAGTCCGGCGAGTTCGGCGTGGGCGGGACCGGTCAGCGCGGCCCGCGCGCCTCGCGCACCGCGTCGGCGGCGAGCTCGGCGAGGCGGTGGTCGTCCGTCTCCTCGTGGGCGGTGATCGTCACGACCGCGTCGCGCGCCTGGTCGACGACCACGTACTGGCCGTAGCGGCCGTCGAGCCGCCACGTCTCGCCCGGGCCGTCCCACACGGCGAGGCCGTAGCGCTCGAAGGGGGCTCCGCCTTCCGTCGGTACCCACTCCGCGTGCATCCGGTCGACCCACGACGCCGGGACGAGCTGGTCCGCGCCCCACCGTCCGCGGTCGCGCAGCAGCGCGCCGATGCGTGCGAGTTCGGACGTGCGGAGCTCCAGGCCGCTGCCGCCGACGATCCAGCCGAGCGGACACCGGTGCCACTGCGGGTTGTGGATGCCGAGCGGGTCGAACAGGCGCGGGAGGAGCCAGTCGCGGACGTCGCCGACGACGGCTCCCAGCATGCGCATCGCGACGTAGGGGCTCGCGTCGGAGTACCGGAAGACCGAGCCGGGGCCGACCGTCGGTCGACCGAGCATCTCGGCCGCGAGGTCCGGCCACGACACGACCTCGTCGCCGAACCAGGCGAAGTCGATGCCGCTCGTCATCGTCAGCAGGTGTCGGACGGTGACCGCGTCGACGCCGTCTCCGAGCGGGATGTCCGGCAGCAGCTCGGGGACGCGGGTGTCGAGCGTGAGGATGCCCGCGTCGACGGCGATCCCGATCGCGAGCGCGCAGACACCCTTCGAGACGGAGTAGAGGTTCTCGCGATCGTCGCTGCGCCACCGGTGCTCGACCTCGTCGTCACCGATCCGGACGTGCACGCCGTAGGCACCGAGTCCGGCCGCGTCGACACCGGCGACGATGCGCTCGAGAACGTCGGCCGCGTGGCCGTCCGGCATCAGGCGCGGCCCCGGTTGCGCCGGCGGATCTCCTTCGGGGCCCGACCGGCCATGAAGGACCGGGCCGGGTCGACGAGGAAGCCCTGGCGCAGTGCCTCGCGGCCGACGAGCATCCGGAAGCCCATCTGGTCGCGGTTGCTCAGGGTGACCTCGGCCTCGAAGACACGCCCGGCGAGGGACATCTCGGTGAGCACCACGATGCGCTCCTGGGTGTGCCCGGTGGAGCTGCGGACGATGCGACGGTCGTGCACCGCGCACTCGATCGTGACGGCGTCGGCATCGGTGTCCTGCCACGGGTGCACCGAGAAGCGGACCCGGTCGCCGGGGAGTTCCTCGAGGTCGAACGCGTGCAGCGCCGAGCTCCGCGCACCGGTGTCGAGCTTCACCTTGATCCACGGGATGCCGAGCCCCGGCAGGGCGGCCCACTCCCGCCATCCGGCGACCACGAGACCGCCGTTGGGTGACTTCGGTTCTCGGGCCATGTGCCCATCCTGTCGCATGCTTGGATGGAGCGTCGCCGTCGATACCCCTACCCCGGAGCACACCCGATGAAACTCGCCATCCTGTCGCGCGCGCCGCACGCGTACTCGACGGAGCGCCTCCGGGCTGCAGCGATCGACCGCGGGCACGAGGTCAAGGTGCTCAACACGCTCCGGTTCGCGATCGACCTGACCGGCGACGACCCGGACCTGCAGTACCGCGGCAAGCTCCTGTCCGACTACGACGCCGTCCTGCCGCGCATCGGGAACTCGATCACGTACTACGGCACCGCGGTGGTCCGGCAGTTCGAGCAGATGGACGTCTACACGCCGAACACCGCCAACGGGATCACGAACTCGCGCGACAAGCTGCGGGCGAACCAGATCCTGTCGCGGCACGACATCGGCATGCCCGCGACGACGTTCGTGAACGGCCGCGCCGACGTCCGTGGGGCGATCGAGCGCGTCGGCGGTGCTCCGGTCGTGATCAAGTTGCTCGAGGGCACGCAGGGCATCGGCGTCATCCTCGCCCCCGAGGCCAAGGTGGCCGAGTCGATCGTCGAGACGCTGCACTCCACGAAGCAGAACGTCCTCATCCAGAGCTTCATCTCGGAGAGCCGCGGCAAGGACATCCGTGCGCTCGTCGTCGGCGACCGGGTGGTCGCGGCGATGCGGCGGAGCGCCTCGGGTGACGAGTTCCGGTCCAACGTGCACCGCGGCGGGACCGTCGAGAAGGTCACGCTGACGCCCGAGTACGAGGAGGCCGCGGTCCGCTCGGCGCAGATCATGGGCCTCCGGGTCGCCGGCGTCGACATGCTCGAGGGCAACGACGGACCGCTCGTGATGGAGGTCAACTCGTCGCCGGGGCTCGAGGGGATCGAGCGCGCCACGGGGCTCGACATCGCCGGAGCGATCATCGACTTCATCGCGAACCAGGTGGCCTTCCCGGAGATCGACGTCCGCCAGCGGCTGTCCGTCTCGACCGGGTACGGCGTCGCCGAGCTCCTCGTGCACACGAACGCCGACCTCGTCGGGAAGACCATCAAGGAGTCCGGTCTCTGGGACCGCGACATCACCGTCCTCACGCTGCACCGCGGCTCCGGCGTCATCCCCAACCCCCGGAGCGGCGTCGCCCTCGAACCCGGGGACCGCCTGCTCTGCTTCGGCAAGCTGGAGGAGATGCGATCGATGATCCCGGAGCGTCGGAAGCGTCGCGCGAAGGTCCGGAAACTCCCCAAGGAACCACGCCAGCCCGAGGCGTGAGGCGCATCCGGAGCGCACTGTCCCCCGCCTGTCAGCGCTTCCGGATCGCGTACCCAGGCCAGATGCGGAAGTATGTGTCGGTGACGATCATGACGGAACGGCCGGTCGACCAGGCGACGAGCAGCGACACGGAGCGGCCCGGCAACGCCACGGCCAAGCACGACAACGTCGCGCTGCTCTCCGTCGCGACGACCGTGGCGGAACGCGTGACCACCTCGGCCGACATCGAGGAGAAGCTCCGCGTCGTGCTGCGCCGCCTGCGCCTGCCGATGGGGCTGCTCGAGCGTGTCGCCGGGGTCAAGGAGCGTCGCAACTGGGGTGAGGGGCAGTCCTTCCAGGACGCCGCGATCGACGCCGGGCGCCGTGCCATGGCGGAGGCGGGCATCCGCCCCGAGGACGTCGGCCTGCTCATCAACACGTCGGTGACCCGCCCGCACCTCGAGCCCTCGGTGGCCGTGCGGCTGCACCACGGACTCGGGCTGCCGTCGTCCGCGATCAACTTCGACATCGCGAACGCCTGCCTCGGGTTCGTGAACGCGATGAGCGTCGCCGCGGGCATGATCGACTCCGGCCAGATCAAGTACGCGCTCGTCGTGGACGGCGAGGACGCCGACCAGGTGCAGCTCAACACCATCGAGCGCCTGAACCAGGGCGGCCGCAACCGCAAGGACTTCATGAGCGAGTTCGCCAGCCTGACGCTCGGCTCCGGCGCCGCGGCGGCCGTGCTCGGCCCGGCGGACATGCACCCGGGCGGCCACCGGATCGTCGGCGGCGTCACCCGCGCGGCGACCCAGTGGTACGACCTCTGCGTCGGCAGCGTCGACGGCATGTTCACCGACGCGAAGATGCTCCTCAAGGGCGGCATGGAACTCGTCGTCGCCGCCTGGAACGAGGCGCGCTCCCACTTCGACTGGGCCGACATGGACCGCTACGTGCTGCACCAGGTCTCCGACGTGCACACCAACGCGTTCGTCGAGGCCATCGGCGTCCCGCGCGACAAGGTCCCCACCACGTACGAGCGCTTCGGCAACGTCGGCCCCGCGTCGATCCCGATCACCCTCGCGGACGAGGTCGCCCGCGGCGCCATCCGCCCCGGCGACCGGGTGTTCCTCGGCGGTGTCGGCTCCGGCATCAACACGGCGATGATGGAACTGCGCTGGTGACCTCCGGCCTCCCGCGCGTCGCCGCTGCCACGGCTCCGGCGACGCCCCCGCCGCCCCTGCCCGGACTCGACCCCGCCTGGTCGCGCATCGTCGCGGTCCCGGCCGCTGCGGGTCCTGGAGGCGCGGCTCGCCCCGAGCGCTCCTGGCACCTCCTCGACACGGCCGGCTCCCTGGCCGCGCTCGGCGTGGAACCCGTCGGCACGCTGCTGTGCGTGCACGGCAACCCGACGTGGTCGTACCTGTGGCGGTCGGTGCTCCGCACCTCGCTCGACGTCGCCGCGGCCGGCGGTCCGGCGTGGCGGGTCGTCGCGGTCGACCAGCTCGACATGGGGTTCTCGGAGCGGACCGGCACGCAGCACGGGCTGGCGGACCGCGTGCGAGACCTCGGCGCGCTGACCGACGAACTCGGCCTGACCGGCCCGGTGGTGACCCTCGGGCACGACTGGGGCGGGGTCGTCTCCCTCGGCTGGGCGGTGGACCACCCGGACCTCGTCGTGGCCGTCACGACCTGCAACACCGCCGTGCACCAGCCGGACGACGCCCCGATCCCGGCGCCGCTGCGGCTCGCCCTCCGTCCCGAGCTCCTCGGCCGCGCCACGGTGCTGACGCCGGCGTTCCTCGAGACGACCCTCGCGATCGCGCACCCGCGGCTCGACCGTCCCGTCGCGGACGCGTACCGAGCGCCCTACCGCGGCGCCGCCCGTCGCGGGGGCATCGGCGGGTTCGTCGCCGACATCCCCGTCGACGCCGACCACCCGAGCGCACCGGAACTCGACCGGATCGCCGCGGGGGTCGCGGCGCTCGACTTGCCGGCCCTCGTGATGTGGGGCCCGCGCGACCCGGTGTTCCTGGAGCGCTACCTCGACGACCTCGCGGACCGCCTGCCGCACGCCGACGTCCACCGCTTCGAGGGCGCCGGGCACCTGCTGCCGGACGACGCCGACGTCGCCGGGACGGTCTTCGACTGGCTCGGTGACCACCTGCCGGACGGTCACGGGCCCGCCGGGGCCGAACCGTCCCTCCAGGCCCCCACCGACACCGTCGCCGACGCGAGCCGCCCGCTGTGGGCCGCACTCGACGCACTGCGCGAGCGCGACGACGCCGCGCTCGTCGAGATGGCCGCCGCCGGCGGGCCCCGCACGGTGTCGTGGCGGCTGCTCGCCCGCCGGGTGGACGAGATCGCGGCGGGACTCGTCGACCTCGGCGTCCGCCCCGGCGACCGTGTCTCGCTGCTCGTCACCCCGGGAGCCGACCTCACCGCGGTCCTCTACGCCTGCGTCCGCATCGGCGCGGTCGTCGTGGTCGCCGACGCCGGGCTCGGCCTGCGCGGCCTGACCCGGGCCGTGCGCGGCGCGCGTCCCGACTGGATCATCGGTGCGCTGCCCGGCCTCGGAGCCGCGCGGGCGCTCGGCTGGCCCGGTCGTCGGATCGCGACGGTCGCGCTGCCCGCCGCCGCCCGGCGTGCGCTCCGGGTCGAACGCACCCTCACCGAGGTCGCTCGCCGCGGAGCCGACCGGCTCGCACGGGGGACCGCCATGCCCGAGGCCCCCGGCGCCGACGCACCGGCCGCCGTGCTGTTCACGTCGGGGTCGACCGGCCCGGCCAAGGGCGTCGTGTACACGCACGGGCAGCTCGGTGCCGTCCGGGACGCGCTGGCCACCCAGTACGACATCGGCGTCGGCACCGGGCTCGTCGCCGGGTTCGCCCCGTTCGCCCTGCTCGGTCCGGCCCTCGGGGCGCGGTCGGTCGCACCGGACATGGACGTCACGGCACCCAGGACGCTCACCGCGCGGGCGGTCGCCGACGCGGTGCAGGCAGCGGACGCCACGGTCGTCTTCCTGTCGCCGGCCGCCGTCGCCAACGTCGTGGCGACCGCCGGTGCGCTCACCGCCGACGAGCGTGCGGCACTCGGCCGGGTGCGGCTGTTCCTGTCGGCCGGGGCGCCGGTGTCGGCGGCCCTGCTGACCGCGGCCACCGAGCTGATGCCGAACGCGAGCGCCCACACGCCCTACGGCATGACCGAGGGGCTGCTGATGACCGACGTCGACCTCGACGGGGTCCGTTCGGCGGGGTCCGCGGTCGACGACGGCATCTGCGTCGGGGCCCCGGCGGCGAACGTCCGGGTGCGGATCGCCCCGCTCGACGGCGACGGTCTGCCGACCGGCACGCTGACCGACGACCCGGGCGTCACCGGCGAGATCGTCGTGGCCGCGCCGCACGTCCGGGCGCGCTACGACCGGCTCTGGCGACAGGACCGGGTGTCGCGACTCGGCGTGGACGACTCCCGGGGACACCGCACCGGTGACGTCGGGCACCTCGACGCAGCCGGCCGCCTCTGGGTCGAGGGACGCCTGCAGCACGTGCTGACGACCCCGGACGGGGTGGTCACGCCGGTCGGACCCGAGCAGCGGATCGAACGGGTCCCCGGCGTCGGCCGCGCCGGTCTCGCCGGGGTCGGCCCGCGCGGGACGCAGCAGGCGGTGGCCGTCGTCGAGACGACCGGCACGCGCCGCGCTCGTCGACCCGCACTTGCGGACCCGGACCTCGCGCGCGCCGTGCGGGCAGCCGCCGGCATCCCCGTCGCGGCGGTCCTGACCGTGCCCGAGCTGCCGACCGACATCCGGCACAACTCGAAGGTCGACCGTGCGCGGCTGTCACGGTGGGCCGCATCGGTGCTGTCCGGTGGGCGGATGGTCCGGCCGTGAGGGTCCTCGTCACCGGCGCGAGCGGGTTCCTCGGGCGAGCGACCGCCGCGGCCGTGCGGGACGCCGGCCACGAGGTCCGGACGTTCCAGCGGCGTCCGTCCGGCGTCGACGGGGCGGCGGACGTCCTCGGCACCGTGACCGACCCCACCGCGGTGGTCCGGGCGGTCGAGGGCGTCGACGCGGTCGTGCACCTCGCCGCCGAGGTCTCGCTCGCCGGCGACCCGGCCGACTTCGTCCGCGTGAACGTCGAGGGCACCCGGACCCTGCTCGACGCCGCACGCCGCGCGGGGGCGACACGGTTCGTGTTCGTGTCGTCGCCCTCGGTCGCGCACACCGGCTCGTCGCTCGTCGGGGCGGGCGCCGCACCGGCCGAGCCGGCGCGCGCCCGCGGGGACTACGCCCGCACGAAGGCCGCCGCCGAGCTCCTCGCCCTCGCCGCCGACGCCCCGGGGTTCGCGGTCACCGCCGTCCGCCCCCACCTGGTGTGGGGACCGGGCGACACCCAGCTCATCGGGCGGATCGTCGACCGGGCCCGCAGCGGACGGCTCCCGGTGCTCGACTCCGGCGCCGCCCTGATCGACACGCTCTACGTCGACAACGCGGCCTCGGCCATGGTCGCTGCGCTCGAGCACGCCGCCGACGACGCGGTGCACGGCGCCGCCCACGTCGTCACGAACGGCGAGCCCCGGCCCGTCGCCGACCTGCTCGCGGGCATCTGCGCGGCGTCCGGGGTCCCGGCACCCCGGCTGCACGTGCCGGCCGGTGTGGCCCGCGTCGCCGGATCGCTCGTCGAGGCCCTCTGGCGGGTACGACCCGGGCAGGACGAGCCGCCGATGACCCGGTTCCTCGCGGAGCAGCTGTCGACGGCGCACTGGTTCGACCAGCGCCGCACCCGCCAGGACCTGCGGTGGACGCCGGCGGTGTCGATCGACGAGGGGCTCGAACGGCTCGCAGCCGCTCAGACCTCGTCGGCGGCGACGTAGACCCAGGCCCGGGTACCCGACTCCAGCGTCACCTCGATGCGCTGGTGGTCGGTGGGCTCGTGGTCGTCGACGTCCCGCAGCTGCCACTCGTACCCGAGCGTGAGGGCCGCACCCTCGACCCGGTCCTCGCTGGTGCCGCGTCGCAGGGTCGGACGACGGCCCGGTCCGCTCGCTCGGACCACGTCCGGGTCGGTGCTCGTCGCGTCGTCGATCCGCCAGCCGGCCAGGGCGTCCTCGGCAGTCGGCACCGGGTCGCCGAACAGCGCGTCCTGCACCTCGGGCTGCCGGAGCGCGCCGACCGTGAAGACGACGTTCACACCGACGTTCGGGGCGGGGCGACGCAGACGGCCGGGAGCGATCGTCGGCGCGGCCGTCCAGACGATCGCGCCGGCCAGGCCGGTGAGACCGAGGTGGAGCAGCCCCACGATGCCGAGGACGCTGCCCCAGACGATCCCGGAGTCGTCGCCGGGGCACCGCTCCTCGGGCCAGGTGTCGCCCGCGCCGAGGCACCCGTACCGGTTCGACAGCCCGACGACCAGCCCGACGACGCCGACGACGAGGAGGACGACGGCGAACGCGCCGAGCGCGACGACCCAGCGCTGTGCGGGGGAGAGACGGTGCATGCTGCGACCGTAGCGAACGACGGACGCGGTGCACGCCACCCAGATCGGGTCACGTGCACCGCGCCTCGTGTCGGTGTCAGTGCTTGGTCGCTCCGGCGATCTTCTTCCGGAGCTTCTTGCGGGCCTTCCGCGAACGTGGGTCGTTCCAGAGCTCGCGCGCGGTCTGGGCCTTGGACTTCTTGTTCACGGGACGGGTGGCGCGTGCGCCGAACCAGAACCCGAGGAACACGATCGCGCCGATGAGGATGATGCGGTTGCGCATGGTGACTCCTTCGATGGTGGTGCGGACGGCCGAGGGACTCAGCCGGTGAAGCGGTTCCAGAGCTCGGTGACGATGGGCCAGACGTCACCGGCACGGTCGGCGGACCCGACGGCGACGAGGACGACCGGCACGACCGTGACGGCGATGCTCACCAGGACGGCGAGGACCACCGCGATGGTCGCGGTGGCGGTGTGCCGCCGGGTGAACGCGAGCAGCAGGAGCGCCAGGACGACGATCGCGCCGAGGAGGGCGACGACCGTGACTCGGATGAACGGGAACGGCACGAGGCCGGCGGTGGTGGCGGTGACGCTGCCGAGGAAGCCGACGAGGGGGAGGAACGCGCCGAGCAGCGTGCCGAGGACCAGGACGACGCCGATGCCGCCCGCGATCCACACGCCGCGCGGGCGGGGCCGTCGGACGCGCGTCCGACGGTTCCCCGACCAGGCGGTCGTCACGGCTGGTCCTGACGGTGGCGACCGGATTCGGTGTCGGCGTCGAGGGCGGCCGTGGTGTCCGACGCCTCCGGTGCCTCCTGCGTGGCCAGCGCGTCCGGCGTGTCCGCTGCGTCCGAGCGGGCGGCCCGGGCTGCTGCGTCGGCGGACTCCGACGCGGCTGCTGCGGCGTCCTCGGCGGCGTCGGCCGCGTCCTCGGCCGCGTCTGCGGCGGCAGCGGCACGGTCGGCCGGGGTCGCGTCGTGCTCGGCGACGGTGTCGACGACGGCGTCCCGTGCACCGGCTGCGGCGTCCTTCGCCGAGTCGGCGGCGTCCGCTGCCAGCTCGGAGGAGCGGGCCAGCTCCTCGGTCGCCGCGTCACGGACGTCGCCGGTGGTCTCGGCGGCGGAGTCGACGGCGCGCTTGGTCGCGTCGGCGGTGGCGTCCGCCGCACGGCGGGTGGCGTCGGCGGTGGCGTCGGCTGCCCGCTTGGTCTGTTCCGCCGTCGCCTCTGCGGCGTCGCGGGTGGCGTCAGCTGCCTGACGGGCGACGTCGGCGGTCGCCTCGGCGGTGCGCTTGGTCACGTCGGCGGTGGCGGACGCGGCTCGCTTCGTGGCGTCGGCGGTGGCCTCCGCCGCGTCCTTCAGCGCCGCGCCCGTGGCGTCGGTGGCGCGCTTGGTCGCATCCGCGGTCGCGGTCGCGGCCTGCTTGACGGCGTCGCCGGTCGCCTCCGCCGCCCGGCCGAGCGGCGACTGCTCGTCGTCGAACGGACCGTGCACGTCGAGCACGCGGACGTCGACCGAGGTCGGGACGTCGGACACCTGTCGCGTGGCCGCGGCGACCTGCTTGCGGACCTCGTCCGCGACGGCGATGACCGGGTGCGGGTAGCTCACGACGACGGAGACGTTCACCGCGAGGGCGCCGTCCTCGTCGTCGACCTGGACGCCCGCGGTCCCCGCGCTCTTCCCGAGCTGCTGGCGGAGCTGGTCGGCTGCGCGGGCGGCGAGACCGCCGAGGTGGTGCACGCCGGGGACGCCGAGCGCCGTCTCGGCCGCGGTGCGGGCGACGATCGTCACGGTGCTCGCGTCGTCGGGCAGGGGCTCCGTGAGCTCCGCGGGCAGGGCGACTTCGGTCACCTGCGTGTGCGCATTCGGGTCGTGCTGCATCGTTCTCCTCCTCGTTCGGTCCACCGGAAACGTGTCGGGGCACTCGACATCGCGAGTGCCCCGACACGGTTCGTGCGTCCTACTTCTTGAAGACGTCCTTGACGTCCTCGCCGGTCTGCTTGACGCTCGCGGCGGCCTGGTCCTTCTTGCCCTCGGCGACCTTGTCGTCGTCGTTGGTGGCCTTGCCCACGGCTTCCTTCGCCTTGCCGGCGAGGTCTTGAGCGGCGTTCTTGATCTTGTCGTCGAGTCCCATGAGGGGTCCTTTCATCGGTCGGGCTGACGCCCGGTGGGTGGTGCGTCCGGCGGGTCGGGAGGCGCGGTGGCCGCCCGGCGCGCGTGTGTCAGTGGACGCGGGTTGCCTTGGCGAGGGCGGAGCGGGTGCCGCCCGTGAGGTGGACCAGGATCGGCAGTTGCCGGCCGAGGGTCCGGTCCAGCGTGGAGACGGCGTGGTCGACGGCGTCGAGGACGGTGACCGCGTCACCGCCGCGGCGGACCGCGACGCGGATGCGTGCGGCGCGCTGACGACGGACCAGGTACGTGTCGACCCGGGTACCGACGACGTCACGGACGTCCTGGAGTTCGTGTTCGACGACGTCGCGGACGAGCGCGACGTTCACGGTGACCTGGTCGTCGCCGGAGCGTTCCCGCACGGCGACGGAGGTCCCGCCACGACCGCGGGTGAACACCCACAGCAGCGACAGCACGATCACGACCGCGCAGACCGCGACGACGATCCACAGCGACGACGCGGGCACGTCGAGGTTGCGCGGCAGGTCCACGTACGGTTGCACGGCGTCCCGGACCGGGGTCAGCACGCCGGCGCCGATGGTGACACCGACGATGACCGCGACCAGGCCGAGCACGAGCAGGATGATCCGGTTCATGGTCCGGTTGCTGCCGGTCATGCCAGCGTTCCCTTCTCCTCGACGCTGACGCTCACGCGCCGGCCGAAGCGTTCGTCCAAGCCCGCCAGGCGTGCCTGGACGGCGTCCCGGACGACGGAGTCGTCGACGGGGATCCCGCTGACGGGCACCACGCGCACGTGGGTGGAACGGCCACGAGCGGTCGCGGACGTGTTGCCCTCGGGCACACCCGCGGCGAGCCCGGCCGCGTTGGCGGCCGTCGAGGCGACGATGCGGCTGTCGATGATCACCGCGCCACGGTCGTGGTCGATGACCGAGCGGTGCTGCCGGCCGGGCTTGAGGGCCAGCACGATCAGCACCACACCGAGCACCAGCAGCACCACCGCGACGACCTCGGCGATCGTCACGAACGCCGCGTCCGGTCGCAGGGCCGCGTCCACGACCTGCTGCGGGTCCGCCACGAGCGGCGGACGGCCGATCCCGGCGAGGACCGCTTCGGTGCCGATCCACGCCGCGACCAACGCCAGCACCACGAGGGCGACGGCGACCGCGGTCGAGCGGGAGCGGTGCACGCTGCGGCGACGGATGCGTCGTTCCACGGAACCGTTGCTCATGATGGCCTCCTACAGGGTCCGGGACCGGTGCTCGCGCACGATCCCGGTGAGTTCGATGTGGGCACTGCCCACCCGGCGGCCGGTGAGGTCCCCGACCCGGCCCTTGACCTCGTCAGCGACCCGCACGGACCGGGCGAGGATGTCCTCGCCCGCCGAGATCGGACCGGTGATGTCGAGCGCGAGCGCCCCGGACGCATCGCCCAGGCCGACCCGCACCCGCTTCGCGGGCGCGCCGAGCCGTTCGGCTGCGACGGCCCGCGCCAGCGAGGTCAGGGCACGAGCGGTGATCTCGACCCGGCCCGGGACGTCCGGGCCGGCACTCACCGGGAGCTCCGACGCCCGGTCAGAACGTCCGTCAGGGCGCCGCGGTCGATCTTGCCCGTCACCAACGCCGCGACGAGCGCGCCGAGAGCACCGAACACGACCACCAGGACGAAGCCCCAGAACCCGAACTGCAACGCCACGACGGCGAGGATCGCGCCGATCAGCGCGCCGACCAGTGTGTTACTCAACGCGGGACTCCTTCTTGTCGTCGTTGTCGTCGTCGTCGCCCGGGATGTAGACGTCCTGGACGGTCACGTTGACCTCGGCGACCTCCATGCCGACGATCTGGGTCAGCGCACGGGCCACCGCGGAGCGGACGCCGTCGGCGACCTGCTGCAGCGACACCGGGTACTCGGCGACGATCACGATGTCCGCGGCGACCTGCTTCTCGCCGACCTCGACCTTGACGCCCTGACCGAAGTCACGCTGACCGATCGCGTCGCGGATCGCACCGATCGCACGCGCTGCGCCGTTGCCGAGCGAGTGCACACCGTTCACCTCGCGAGCCGCGATCCCCGCGACCTTCGACACCACCGTGTCGTCGATCGTGGTCTTGCCCGTCACGCCACCAGCCGGTGCGGTCGCAGCGCGGCCCGCGGTCGTCGCAGCCGGGGTGGTCGTCGTGGTGTCAGCCATCGTGGTTTCCTTCCGATTCGGTCCCGCCGGGCGTTCCCAGCGGTTGCTGTTCACGGATGAGACGGGGCTGACTCGAGGATCGTCACACGGGGCCGATCGAGTTCAGGAACTTCCCAGGGATGGCGCGGAACGCGCAGCGCTGCGTACCCCTGCTGTGCCGACGGTCAGCGAGCTGCGCTGATTCCGTCCGACGCGTTGCGTTCTGCAGCACCACGGATCGACCGCACGGCCGCCATCGGGGACTCGCCCCGTTCCTCCAGGAAGAGCTGCTGCAGCCGCCGTGGGCGCACGCCCGCGGCGTCGGCGATCGCCTGCAGCGTCAGTGCCGAGTCCGGGTTCGACTCGATGAACTCGACGGCACGACGGAGCCGCCACGAGGCGCGGCCCGGTCGGGCGGCGCGTGAGGAGCGCAGGGTCGACGCCGGGTCCTCGCCGAACCGGTCGCGGTACGCGACGGCGAGACGTCCGTGGTTCGTGAAGCCCCATCGCCGGGCGATCTCGGTGACGCTCTCGTCGCCGTCCGTGTGCAGGAGCTCGCGTCGGACGCGGTCGAGTCGGTGGTCGCGGAGGAATCGGTGCGGGGTCGACCCGAGGGTCCGCGAGAACACGTCCTGCAGGCCGCGCTGGCTCAGCCCGCACGCGGCGGCGATCTCGGGGACTGCCGGGCGTTCGGCGGCGTGCTCCTCGATGAACCGGACCGCGTCCCGCAGCCGGTTCGCCACCGGGACGTCCGAGCCGCGGTTCCGGATCGGGAAGGTGTCGAGGACGACGACCGCGAGCCGGCGGTTGAGTGCCGTGCGCATCGGGCCGAGCACGCGGTCGTCGACGAGCATCGGACCGATCTCGCGCACGAGGTGTCGGAGGGGCTCCTGGCGCGCGACGACCTCGTCCTGCTGGTCGAACAGGAGCGGGCCGTCGGGGAGTGCGAAGCCGAGGTCCTGTCCGACCGCGCGGAGGAACCGGTCGGCGATGTGCACGCCGTTGTAGATCGTGCCCGTCGACTCGAAGCGGTAGGCCTCGGACGCCGAGGCGATGTACGGGCTGCCGGGGACGACGACGCGGGACCGGTCGGCGAAGTGCATCTCGAGCTGCCCCTTGGTGAGCCAGAACACGACGTGGTCGTCCCGTGGCCCGATGACTCCACCACGCCTGCCGCCCTCGGCCCGCATCGTCCGGAGCGTCAGGTCGTCGTCGCCCACGACCGTGTACTCGTAGCGGGTGTCGCGGGTGGCGAAGGTGCCCGAGGCGAAGTCGGAGCCGTGGTACTCGGCCTCGAAGATGTCGGAGTAGTCCGACCCGTCGCCGTCGGCGAACCGCAGTCTGCGGAAGCCGTTCGTCGCCACCTCGGTCATGGTCGCATCATCGCACGGTTCATCCCGGGGTCACGGCAACGGCGGATGGGTATACCCTAGGGGGGTACCGTACGGATGACGGAGGCCAGCATGCACGAACACGTCGGCTACATCGGGGACAAGGACGACCTGCTCAAGCGACTCCGTCGCGCCGAGGGGCAGGTGCGTGGCATCGCGCGCATGGTCGAGGACGAGACGTACTGCATCGACGTCCTCACCCAGATCTCCGCGGCGAACCGGGCACTCGAACGCGTCGCCCTCTCGCTGCTCGAGGACCACCTGCGGCACTGCGTCGCCGAGGCCGTCGCCGAGGGCGGTGACGCTGCGGACGCGAAGGTGCGCGAGGCCAGCGACGCCATCGCGCGGCTCGTCCGCTCCTGACGGCGTCGACGCCGACGTCGTGACCCGACCCCAGAAGGGAACCACCATGACCACCGAACTGCTGCTCGTCGAGGGCATGACCTGCGACCACTGCGTGATGAGCGTCACCGAGGAGCTCGGCGAGCTCGACGGGGTGTCCGACGTCCGGGTGCGGCTCGTCCCCGGCGGCGCCTCCGAGGTGACCGTGACGTCCGCGGCCCCGGTGCCGCAGGACGCGCTCCGCGCCGCCGTCGCCGAGGCGGGGTACGAGGTCGTGCGGTCATGACGGACGGGGTCGTCGAGCTCGACATCACCGGGATGACCTGCGCCTCGTGCGCGAACCGCATCGAGCGGAAGCTCGGCAAGCTCCCCGGCGTCACCGCGACCGTGAACTACGCGACCGAGAAGGCCACCGTCTCCGGCAGCTCGGACACCGGTGCCCTCATCGCGGCCGTGGAGTCGGCCGGGTACGGGGCCTCGGTGCCGCGCCCGCCGGCGACCGCCGACCCCGAGACCGCCGACGACGACCGCGTGGACGACCCGACCGCGGCGCTCCGGCGACGACTCGTCGTCTCGGCGGTCCTCGCCGTCCCCGTCGTCGTCCTCTCGATGGTGCCGGTCCTGCAGTTCCCGAACTGGCAGTGGCTGGCACTGACCCTCGCCGCCCCGGTGGCCGTGTGGGGCGCGCTGCCGTTCCACCGGGCCGCCTGGGTGAACGCCCGGCACGGCGCGGCGACGATGGACACCCTCGTGAGCGTCGGCGTCCTCGCCGCGTTCGGGTGGTCGCTGTACGCGCTGTTCCTCGGCGACGCCGGGACGACCGGCATGCACATGACCTTCTCGTGGTTCGCGACCGATCCCGAGGCGAGCGACCTCTACCTCGAGGTCGCGTCGGCCGTCACGGTGTTCATCCTCGCGGGGCGGTACATGGAGGCCCGCGCGAAGCAGCAGTTCGGCGCCGCACTCCGGGCGCTGCTCGAACTCGGCGCGAAGGACGCCACGGTGCTGCGCGGGGGCACCGAGACGCGCGTGCCCGCCGCGTCCCTCGTCGTCGGCGACGTCGTGGTCGTCCGGCCGGGGGAGCGGATCCCGAGCGACGGCACCGTGCGCGAGGGCACGTCGGCCGTCGACCGCAGCATGCTCACCGGCGAGTCCGTACCGGTCGAGGTCCACGTCGGCGACGACGTCACCGGCGCCACGATCAACGTCGGCGGTCGGCTCGTCGTCGCGGTCACCCGGGTCGGGGCCGACACCGAACTCGCCCGGATGGGGCGGCTCATCGAGGACGCGCAGACCGGGAAGGCGGACGTCCAGCGCCTCGCCGACCGGGTGTCCGGGGTCTTCGTGCCGATCGTCATCGGGCTCGCGGTGACGGCGTTCGTCGGGTGGCTCGTCCTCGGCGGATCCCTGACGGCCGCCTTCACCGCGGCGGTCGCGACGCTCATCATCGCCTGCCCCTGCGCGCTCGGCCTCGCGACCCCGACCGCGCTCCTGGTCGGGACCGGCCGGGGCTCGCAGCTCGGCATCCTGATCAGTGGCCCGCAGGTCCTCGAGCAGACCCACGGCGTCGACACGATCGTCCTCGACAAGACCGGGACGGTGACGACCGGGACGATGGCCCTGCGTGCGGTCACGGGCACGCCCGGCACCGACGACGCCGAGGTCCTCCGGCTCGCCGCCGGGGTCGAGGACGGCTCCGAGCACCCCGTCGCCCGGGCGATCGTCGCGGCCGCCCGCGCCCGAGGACTCGACGTCACCGGAGCGGCGCAGTTCACCGCGACCCCCGGGGCCGGGGTCCAGGCGGTCGTCGACGGCGCGGTGGTCCTCGTCGGCACGACCGCCTGGCTCGAGACGTCGTGGTCCGTCGCCGTCCCGGAGACCGTGCTGCGTGCCGTCCGGGACGCCGAGTCCGACGGTGGCACCGCGGTCGTCGTCGCGACGGACGGCCGAGCAGTCGGCGTGGTCGTCGTCGCCGACACCGTGAAGCCCGAGGCTGCGGACGCCGTCCGGCGCTTCCGGGAGCTCGGGCTGCACCCGGTGCTGCTCACCGGCGACAACGAGGGCGCTGCCCGGAGCGTCGCCGCCGCGGTCGGCATCGACGAGGTGCACGCCCGCGCCACCCCGGCCTCGAAGCTCGAGACCGTCCGCCGCCTGCAGGCCGATGGCCGACACGTCGCGATGGTGGGTGACGGCGTGAACGACGCCGCGGCCCTCGCGGCGGCCGACCTCGGCATCGCGATGGGCGCCGGGACCGACGCCGCGATCGCCGCGAGCGACATCACGGTGGTGAGCGGTCGCCTCACCGTGGTGGCCGAGGCGATCCGGCTTTCGCGAGCGACCCTCCGCACGATCAAGGGCAACCTGTTCTGGGCGTTCGCGTACAACGTCGCGGCGATCCCGCTCGCGATGGCGGGGCTGCTGAACCCGGTGCTCGCCGGCGCGGCGATGGCGTTCTCGTCGGTCTTCGTCGTGACGAACAGCCTGCGCCTCCGCCGCTTCACCCCCGAGTCCTGACCGCGCCGCCACCGCGCACGGCCCCCGGCGTCGCCACCTGCGGGCCGGACGCGCCTGGCGCGTCGCCCGGGCCTGCCCGGTCGCGGACGCGCTCGCGCCGCTCGCCCCGTGACGCGCACAGCGAACGTGCCCCGCGCCTCCTGTCCGACGGCGCACACCATCCGCCGGAGCGCACTACGCTCGGAGGCGGTCCGCGACGCAGCGCAGCGGTGACCCGCGGGCTCGTACGTCTGAAGGCGATCCAGGAGGACCACAAGTGACCGAATCCGCTCCCGTCGACCCCACATCGACCGACGGCTGGAAGAAGCTCGCCGGCATCGCCGACGGCTTCACCCCGGACCTGCGCGGCTGGTTCGACAGCGACCCCGCTCGCGCCGAGCGCTACACGTTCCAGGCCGCCGACCTCACCGTCGACCTGTCGAAGGGCCTCGTCACCGACGAGATCCTCGCCGACCTGCTCCAGGTCGCGAAGGACACCGGCGTCGCCGAGCGCTTCCAGGCGATGCTCGCCGGCGAGCACATCAACGCGACCGAGGACCGCGCGGTCCTGCACACCGCCCTGCGCCGTCCGAAGGGCGCCTCGCCGGCGCTCGTCGTCGACGGCCAGGACGTCGACGCCGACGTGCACGCCACGCTCGACAAGGTCTACGCCTTCGCCGAGCAGGTCCGCAGCGGCGCGTGGACCGGTGTCACCGGCAAGCGCATCGAGACCGTCGTGAACATCGGCATCGGTGGCTCCGACCTCGGCCCGGTCATGGTCTACGAGGCGCTGAAGCCGTACGTCCAGCCCGGCCTCGAGGCGCGGTTCGTCTCGAACATCGACCCGGCGGACATCTACGAGAAGACCGCTGATCTCGACCCCAAGACCACGCTCTTCATCGTCGCGTCGAAGACCTTCGGCACGCTCGAGACGCTGACCAACGCCCGCCTGGCCCGCCAGTGGCTCTGGGAGCGGCTCGGCCTGGCCGACGCGTCCGACGACGAGAAGTCGAACGCCGTCGCGAAGCACTTCGTCGCCGTGTCGACCGCGCTCGACAAGGTCGCGGCGTTCGGCATCGACCCCGAGAACGCGTTCGGCTTCTGGGACTGGGTGGGCGGCCGGTACTCGGTCGACTCCGCCATCGGCACGAGCGTCGTCATCGCGATCGGCCCGGAGAACTGGGAGCAGTTCCTCGCGGGCTTCCATGCGATCGACGAGCACGTCCGCACGACGCCGCTCGAGCAGAACGTCCCCGTCCTGATGGGCCTGCTCAACGTCTGGTACTCGAACTTCCTCGGCGCGCAGAGCCACGCGGTCCTGCCGTACACGCAGTACCTGCACCGCTTCGCCGCGTACCTGCAGCAGCTCACCATGGAGTCCAACGGCAAGCGCGTCCGCTGGGACGGCTCGCCCGTCACCACCGAGACCGGCGAGGTCTTCTGGGGTGAGCCGGGCACGAACGGCCAGCACGCGTTCTACCAGCTCATCCACCAGGGCACGCGCCTGATCCCGACCGACTTCATCACGGTCGCGAAGCCCGCGCGTCCGCTCAAGGACGAGACCGGTGACGGCGGGGCGGTGCAGCCCGGGCAGGACGTGCACGCGCTCTTCCTGGCGAACTTCTTCGCGCAGACGAAGGCGCTCGCGTTCGGCAAGACGGCGGACGAGGTCCGCGCCGAGGGCACCACGGACGAGGCCATCGTCTCCGCCCGCACCTTCACCGGCAACAAGCCGTCGACGTCGATCCTCGCGCCGGAGCTCACCCCGAGCGTGCTCGGTCAGCTCATCGCGCTGTACGAGCACATCGTGTTCACCGAGGGCACGATCTGGGGCATCGACTCGTTCGACCAGTGGGGCGTCGAGCTCGGCAAGCAGCTGGCGCTGCAGATCGCCCCGGCGGTCGACGGTGACCAGGCCGCGCTGGACGCGCAGGACTCCTCGACGAAGGCGCTCATCGCCAAGTACCTGGAGCTGCGCGGCGAGTAACGCACGCACCTGACGGACAGGAGGCGCGGTGCCGGCTGGCACCGCGCCTCCTGTCGTCGGTGGGTCGCGCTCCGGCGGGACCCGCGCAGCTCAGCGGCCGAGCGGGTCGAGGTTGAGCGTGGTGCCCTCGTAGAGGTGCTGGTCCTCGCCGAAGACCTGCACGCCCTCGTTGAGCCAGACGAGCGCCCGGACGGTGATGCCGAACCGTGCGGCGACGTCGCCGATGAGGTCGTCGGGCGCCACGGTGTACCGCGCAGGAGCCCCGCCGCCGGCGGCTGCCGTCACCGATCCGGTGGCGTTCGGGCGGGCACCGTGGTCGACCGGGTGCACGTTCGTCTGCCGGGCGGGGATCGACCACCGCACGGTCGTGACGGCGAGGACCTTGTCCGCGGCGATCTCGACGGGGACGTCCTGGCCGGGGCGGGCGGCCGAGTACGTCACGAGGGTGCCGAGGTGCGACGGTTCGACGCCGGACCCGGTGAGCGGGACCGATGCGGAGCCGGGCGTGCTCGTCGGCCCGCCGAGCGTGTGGTCGCCCACCCCGCGGTAGGTCAGGCCGTCGCCGACCTCCTTCGGCAGGTCGAACAGCCCGACCCCGACGGGGACCGGCAGCGTCGACGTGAACCCGGAGTACTCGGCGGTGAACGCGTCCGCTCCGTCGGCGACGACACGGAAGTGGAAGTGGATGCTGCCCTTCGGGGACGCGACGTCGCCCTGGGCGAGGACCGTGCCGGCCGGGATGGGCGTCAGCGTCGGTGCCGGTGCGGCGGCCTCGGTGGGCGCGGCAGTCGGTGTGCGGGGGGTCGCGGAGGCCTCGAGGAGGTCCGCGGCCGAGTCGCCGTCGGCGGTGGGTGTGTCGCTCGGGGTCGGGGAGGCACTCGTGGGCGGGGCGGACGGGGCGGGGATCGCCCCGTCCGTCCCGCGCAGCCACGAGCAGCCGGACAGCAGGACGGTCGACACCAGGACGGTTCCGACCACTGCGGTTCGTTTCATGACTCCCCCTCGGGTTCAACCGTAGCGGACTGCCGGACGTGCACACCGTCGCCCGTGCGGCGATGTGTCGGTGGACGTACGGTCGGGCGCTGTCGGCTGCACGGGTTACCGTCGGTGCATGGAGCGTTCGGAGATCCTCGCCGCGGCGGCCGCCGCGCACGCCGCCCGCATCGCCGAGGCCGGCGGTGACGACGCCGCCGCGCGCGAGCGTGCCGAGCAGGTCCGGAAGCGGGCGGACGGCCTGGTCGACCGGATCGAACGGAGCGAAGCGGCCGACGACGCCGCTCGCGACGCCGAGCGTCGTCGGGCGGGCGAGGCCGACCGTGCCGCCGCCCGCACCGAGGGCTCGCTGTCCGACTGGCACCGGATGGGGACGCGTCGCGGGGTCACCCCGGACGAGCAGGTCCGCACGGCCTGGACGGTGACGGGGGTCCCGGAGCCGGGCGACGCCCGCGCGCTGGCGAACATCCTGCTGTCGACCGCCGGGCACGCTGGACGCGTGGCCGACGCTGCACGACGGAACCCCCGGCTCTCGGGCGCCGCGAGTGCCGCCGCTCGACGCACCGTCCGTCGCTACACCGACCACGGTGCGGACATGCCGTCGCTGGGTGACGTGCTCGACGACCCCGCCGGCAACGGCGAGTGATCGCTGACCGGGGCTTTCGCGGAGCCATCCATTCGTCATTCCGTGTGTATGACCGATTGACAGGACATGGTTTCGGGCTACGATCCTCCACAGCGATGCAGCCCGATCACTGACGAAGGAGTCACCGAATGGTCGACATCAGACCGACAGCCACGAGCGTCCCCCTCCCGCCGGTCGGACACGGCCCGCACGTCCGACGCCTCGGCGTCCTCGCACTCGTGGCCACGTTCGGCGGCCTGCTCTTCGGCTACGACACCGGTGTGATCAACGGCGCCCTGCTGCCGATGAAGCAGGAGCTCGGGCTCACGAACCTCACCGAGGGCGTGGTCACGAGCTCGCTCCTCTTCGGGGCGGCGATCGGCGCGATGCTCGGCGGCCGGATCGCCGACGGCTGGGGGCGCCGCAGGACGATCATCCTGCTCGCCGTGACGTTCTTCGTCGGGACGCTCGTCTGCGTGTTCGCCCCGGTCTTCGGGGTGATGGTCGTCGGTCGCGTCCTGCTCGGCCTGGCGGTCGGTGGTGCCTCGACGGTGGTGCCGGTGTTCCTCGCGGAACTCGCGCCGTACGAGATCCGCGGATCGCTGTCCGGTCGGAACGAGCTGATGATCGTGATCGGCCAGCTCGCCGCGTTCGTGGTGAACGCGATCATCGGCTCCCTCTGGGGCGAGGGCGAGGGCGTCTGGCGCGTGATGCTCGCCGTCTGTGCCCTGCCGGCGATCGCGCTGTTCATCGGCATGCTCCGCGTGCCGGAGTCACCGCGGTGGCTCGCCTCCAAGGGGCGCGACGACGAGGCCCTCGAGGTGCTCGGGCAGATCCGCTCCCGCGAGCGCGCCCACGCCGAACTCGAGGACATCACCCGGTCGAACGAGCTCGAGGCGGACGTCGAGCGGCAGAGCGGCTGGCGCACCCTGCTCGGCAACAAGTGGCTGATCCGCATCGTGCTCATCGGTGCCGGCATCGGGGTGGCGCAACAGCTCACCGGCATCAACTCGATCATGTACTACGGCCAGACCGTGCTCGTCGAGTCGGGCTTCGCGGACCAGACAGCGCTCATCGCGAACATCGCGCCGGGGGTCATCGCGGTGGTCGGCGGCGTGATCGCGATCCGCAACATGGAGAAGATCAACCGGCGCACGACGCTCATCCTCGGCTACTCGCTGACGACCGTCTGCCACTTCCTCATCGGGATCGCGTCGATGACCCTGGTCGAGGGCAACCCCGCCCGCCCGTGGGTGATCCTGTTCCTCGTCGTCGCGTTCGTCGGCTCGATGCAGACGTTCCTCAACATCGCGACGTGGGTGATCCTGTCCGAGATCTTCCCGACCCAGATCCGCGCACTCGGCATGGGCATCTCGGTGTTCTGCCTCTGGATCGCGAACGCGTTCCTCGGGCTGTACTTCCCCACGATCGTCGCCGCGACCGGCATCACGGGCACCTTCTTCGGGTTCGCGGCCGTCGGCGTCCTCGCCCTGCTCTTCATCTGGAAGTTCGTGCCGGAGAGTCGCGGGCGCACCCTCGAAGAGGTCCAGGAGGGCGTCACGACCGGCAACATCTTCACGGTCCCGACGACGCAGGCCCGCGGCTGACCACGAAGGCGTCCCCGCACCGGCCTCCTGGGCCGCGGGATCGAGGGGGCGACGTGATCGCCTGCGAGGATGGCGGACATGGGTGAACGTCCGGACCACGGGATCGATGAAGTCCTCGCCGCGTCGCGCGGCCTGCTCGGCGTCGTCGCGCGGTCGCTCGCGCCGGCGCTCGAGTCGGTCACGGTCCCGCAGTTCCGGTTGATCGTGCTCGTCGTCAGCCTCGGGCCGACGCGTGCCGGCGTCCTGGCGGACCGGCTGGCGGTCGGACCGTCGACCCTCACGCGGAACGTCGACCGTCTGGTGGCCGGCGGGTGGGTCGAACGCCGGGCGTCGTCGGACAACCGCCGCGAGGTCCTGGTGGCGCCGACGGAGCGCGGGCGTGCACTGGTGGCCGAGGTCACGGATCGTCGCCGCCGGGAGCTCGAGGAGATCATCGAGCGGGTGCCGGTCGCGGACCGCGCGGTCGTGACCGCCGGGATGGCGGCGCTCCGTCGGGCGATGGGGGAACCGTCACCCGAGGAGGTCTCCGCCTTCGGGGGGTGACTCCCGTTCGTTGTACGCGTACAATCGTTGTGCCCGTACAACTCAGGAGGACCGTGCCCGACGCTGCCCAGACCATCCGTCCGCACCTCGTGACCGCCGGCACCCGCTTCGGTGGTGCCGCCGTCCGGCTGGCGCTCCCGGCACTGCTCATCGGCCTCGGGGCCGGCGGCGCGGCGGTCGTCTTCCGCTGGCTGATCGAGCACGCCACGTGGGTGTTCAGCGGCCACGCGGACTACTCGGCGACCGATGGGCACCCGGCCAACCCCTGGGTGCCGTGGCTCGGGGCCGGTTTCGTGGTGCTCGCCCCGGCGGTCGGCGGGCTGCTGTACGGGCCGCTGATCCAGCGGTTCGCGCGGGAGGCGCGGGGCCACGGCGTTCCCGAGGTGATGTACGCGGTCGCCCGGAACGGCGGTCGGATCCGGGGCAGCGTCGCCGTGGTGAAGGCCCTCGCGAGTGCGGTCTGCATCGGCGCGGGCGGTTCGGTGGGCCGCGAGGGGCCGATCATCCAGATCGGCGCCGCCCTGGGCTCGACTATCGGTCGGTGGGCCCGGATGCCGGAGGTGCGCCTGAAGACCCTCGTCGCGTGCGGCGCGGCCGGCGGGATCTCGGCGACCTTCAACGCCCCCGTCGCCGGCATCTTCTTCGCGCTCGAACTGCTGCTGCGGGACTTCACCCCGACCTCGTTCGGCGCGGTCGCGATCGCGAGCGTCACCGCGGCGCTCGTCGGTCGCGCCGTCTTCGGCGACGCGGCCTTCCTGCACCTGCCGTCCATCGGTTCGATCACGCCGCCCGAGTACCTGCTCTTCGCGCTGCTCGGGCTGCTCGCCGGGGCGATCGGCATCGGCTTCACCCGCGTGCTGTACCTCGTCGAGGACGCCTGTGACGTCCTGTGGCGGGCGACGCGGGGGCCGGAGTGGCTCCGCCCGGTCGTCGGCGGGCTGCTGCTCGGGGGCGTGCTGCTGGTCCTGCCGCAGCTGTACGGCGTGGGGTACCCGGTGCTCGAACGCGGGGTCGCCGGGCAGTACGCGCTCGGCTTCCTCGCCGTGCTCGTGGTCGGCAAGGTGGTCGCCACGTCGCTCACGCTCGGCATCGGCGGATCCGGCGGGGTGTTCGCGCCCTCGCTCTTCATCGGCGCCATGACCGGCGCGGCCTTCGGCGAGGTCGTCGCGGCGATCGACCCGTCGATGCAGGGGCAGGTGGGCACCTTCGCCGTCGTCGGGATGGGCGCGGTCTTCGCCGGGTCGACGCGTGCGCCGATCACGGCGGGGATCATGCTGTTCGAGCTGACCGGTGCGTACGAACTCGTGCTGCCGCTGGTCGTCGCGGTCGTGATCGCCGGGGCGGTGTCGAAGGTGCTCTCGCGGGACACGATCTACACGCTGAAGCTCAGTCGCCGCGGTGTCGACCTGACCGACGCCGCGGTCCGGTCCCCGGAGCCCTCGACGGCGGGTGGCGCGGCGCGGCCGCTCGGACCGGTGCTCGACACCGGGGCGACCGCCGGGCAGGCGCTCGAGACGATCGAGGGGGCCGGGGGCGGTTCGGTGGTCGTCGTCGACGGGGCCGGGCGCCTGGCCGGGGTCGTCACGGCGCGGTCCGTCGGGGACGCCGTGCTCGGGGACACCGCGTTCGCCGAGCGGCCCGTCACGGACGTGGTCGCCGACGTGGCCGCGGTGTCGGCGACGGCCCCGCTCGACGAGGTCGTCCGGGAGGTCGTCGACGACGCCGACCCCGCGGGCCTGCCGGTCGTCGACGAGGACGGACGGCCCGTCGGGTGGTTGGGACAGGCGGACGCGTTGCGGGCCCTGGTCCCTGCCACCTGACGGACAGGAGGCTCGTGGCGGATCCGCCACGAGCCTCCTGTCCGCCTGCTGTCTGCGTTACGGGCGCAGGAGCACCTTGCCGACGCGGCCGGCGGTGTCGCTGGCGCGCGCCGCGGCGCGCGCCTCGTCGAACGGGAAGACCTCGGAGACCGGCAGGGTCAGCGAGCCGTCCAGCACGCGCGAGATGAGCTCGCCGAAGAGCTGCTGCTTGAGCGGCGCGTCCATCGTCCTGCTGACGACGGCGCCCCAGAAGCCCTTGACCGTGAGCTGGCCGAAGATGACCTTGCCCGACGGGATCTCGAGGGTGGGGGAGGCCATCGCGCCGAAGACGACGAGGGTGCCGTTCTCGCCCATCACCGAGGCGATGTCACCGGCGGCCTTGCCACCGACGGACTCGACGCCGGCGACGATCGGGGCGCCGCCCGTGATCGCGCGGACCTGGTCCTGCCAGTCGTCCGCGTCGGTGGCGACGATGCGGTCAATGCCCTGCTCACCGAGTTCCTCGACGCCGGCGGCGCGACGGACGAGCCCGATGACGTTGATGCCCCGGGCCTTGCCGAGCTGGGCGACCATGCGGCCGACCGCGCCGTTGGCGGCGTTCTGGATGAGCCAGTCGCCCTCGTGCAGGTCGAGCGAGTGCAGCAGGCTGATGGCGCTGAACGGCATCGAGACGAGCTGCGCGGCGTCCTCGTCGGTCATCGCGTCCGGCACCGGGACGAGCCCGGCGGCGTTCGCGACGTAGTACTCGGCCCAGACGCCGAAGGTGCCGCCGGCGACGCGCTGGCCGACGGTGAGGTTCGTGACGCCCTCGCCGAGGGCCTCGACGACGCCGAGCGCCTCGGTGCCGGAGGCCGCGGGCAGCTCGGGCTTGAAGCCGTACGTGCCGCGGATGGTCCACAGGTCGTGGTTGTGGATCGGGGAGAGGACGGTGCGGACGAGGACCTCGCCCGCGCCGGGGGTGGGGACCGGGCGGTCCTCGGCGGTCAGCACGTCGGCGGGCTCGCCGAACTCGTGGTGGACGACGGCACGCATGGTGGTGGGGGTGGTGCTCATGGACTAGTCCTCCGAGACGGTGATGGTGACGTCGATGTTGCCGCGGGTCGCGTTCGAGTACGGGCAGACCTGGTGCGCGGCGTCCGCGAGGGCCTGGGCCTGGTCGTGCTCGAGCCCGGGCAGGACGACCTCGAGCAGCACGGCCAGCTGGTAGCCGCCCTCGCCGTTCGGGCCGATCTGCACGCGGCCGCCGACGGACGAGTCGGCGATCTTCACCTTCTGGCTGCGGGCGACGCCCTGCAGCGCGGAGTGGAAGCACGCGGCGTACCCGGCGGCGAAGAGCTGCTCGGGGTTGGTGCCGGCGCCGGAGCCGCCCATCTCCTTGGGGATCGCGAGGTCGAGCGCGAACGAGCCGTCGCTGGTGGCGACGCGGCCGTCGCGACCGGCTCCGGTGGAGAGGGCCTCGGCGGTGTAGAGGGCTTCCATGTGGTTCCTTCCTTCGTGGGGGTCAGTGGTCCGCTGCGGCGCGGTCCGGCGTCGCGGCGGCGTGCATGGTCTCGGTCAGCCGGTGCAGCGTCGCGATGAGTTCCGTCGCGGCGTGTTCGTCGGCCAGTCCCATCCCCGCGGCGATCGTCGACGGGATGTGGGCGAGTTCGCCGCGGATCGTGCGGCCGCGGTCACCGAGTGTGACCGTGACGACGCGTTCGTCGGCACTGCGGCGCTCGCGGCGGACGAGGTCGCCCTGCTCCATGCGACGGAGCAGCGGCGAGAGCGTGCCGGAGTCGAGCTGCAGGTGGTCGCCGAGGCCCGAGACGGTCTGGTCGCCCTCGATCCACAGCGTCACGAGGACGAGGTACTGCGGGTACGTGAGGCCCCATGGTTCGAGCAGGGACCGGTACGCCTGCGTGGTGGCACGGCTCGCCGCGTAGAGGGAGAAGCACACCATCTCGTCGGTCACGGGCATGCCACAAGGATTGCACGCAATTCAGTTGTGCACAACCTTGTCGCGGACACCTGTCGTCGATCTGGCCGGGTCGCGCGCCGGTCGACCTCCCAGCATCACCGCTGTCCCGACCGCCGCGAGGACGACGGCGACGCCGACGACCTGCCCGGACGAGAGCGTCTCCCCGGCGACGAGGGTCCCGATCGCGAGCGCGACGACCGGGCTGAGGAGCCCGAGGAACGCCGGCACCCGGGTCGGCAGGGACGCGACGCCACGGAACCAGACGAGGTACGCGAACGCCGTCCCCACGATCGCCAGCCAGGCGTATGCCCCGACGGCACCGAGTGTCACCTCCGAGGTCGGGAGCGGCTCCACCACGGCGGTCAGTGCGGCCAGCAGGAGTCCGCCGGCGAGCAGCTGCCATGAGGTCGTCACGATCGGAGGCTCGGTCGAGGCCCAGCGCTTCGTGAGCACGACGCCGACTGCCATCGACCCCGCGCCGAGCAGGGCGGCGGCGACTCCGGCCGGGTCGAGTGCCGCCTCGGCGCGGAGCGCGACCAGGGCGACGCCGACGAGCCCACCGGTGCCGGCGGCGATCGTCACCGGTGTCAGACGCTCGCCGAGGAACCGGGATGCGAGCAGGGCGACGAGCAGGGGTTGCACGCCGCCGATCACCGCCGCGACGCCTCCGGGCAGTCGATCTGCGGCCACGAAGAGGAACGCGAAGAACGCACCGATGTTCAGGGTACCGAGCACGAGCGACCGCCACCACCACGAGCCGCGCGGCAGGCGCCGGCCGATCGCCAGCAGGACCAGGCCCGCGGGCAGGGCTCGCAGGGTGGCGGTGAGGAGGGGGTGCCCTGGCGGGAGGAACGTCGTCGAGACCGAGTACGTGGTGCCCCAGAGCGCCGGAGCGAGCGCCGTCACGGCGATGAGCGGAAGTCGATTGCTAAGCACTGAGTAAATGTAGCTCAGTGCTGAGCGATTAGGATCGCGACGTGGACCACGTCGATCGAGTACTCGCGCAGTGGCGTACGGAACGTCCGGACCTCGACCCGAGTCCGATGGCCGTCATCGGGCGCCTGAGTCGGGCGGCGACCGCGGTCGAGGGGGTCCTCGCCGCGACCTTCGCCCGGCACGGGATCGACGCGTCGACCTTCGACGTGCTCGCCTCCCTCGCCCGGCAGGGTGCCCCGTACCGGCTGACGCCCGTCGAGCTCGCGACGCAGGCGATGGTGACCTCCAGCGCCGTGGCGCAGCGGCTGAACCGCCTGGAGTCGCTCGGGTACGTGCGGCGGACTGCGAACCCCTCGGACGGCCGGGGCAAGATCGTCGAGCTCACCGCCCGGGGCAAGGAGCTGCTCGACCGGGTGCTGCCGGACCACCTCGCGACCGAGCGGCGTCTGCTCGAGCGCTTCACGCCGGACGAGCGCGAGGCGCTCGCGGGCCTGCTCGAGCGCCTGGCCGTCTGATCCGGACGGCTCGCCGCGCAGGCGGTGCCGCGGACCGCGGACCGGGAGGCGCGGTGCGGGGCCGACCCGCGCCGTGCGTCCGTCAGTCGGTCACGTCGGTGCGCTGACGGGTCGGCTCGGCCGCACCGTCCTCGACGTCCTCGGGGCGGCTGCGCAGCCGCAGCGTCGCCGCGAGGCCGAGCACGAGGAAGCCCGCGGCGGACCAGGCCGCGGCGCGCGTGCCGTCGCTGAACGCCTCGGCCGCCGCAGCTCCTGCCGTCGGGCTCTGCTCGGTGAGTGCCGCGATCGACCCGCCGGAGGACGCCACCACGGCGTCGGCGATCTGCGAGGCCGTGGCCGCGGGGGTGCCGGCGTCCTCGAGGCGGTGCTGGAGCAGGGTCCCGGTCGAGGTGAACAGGACCGTGCCGAGCACCGCGATGCCGAGCGCCGAGCCGATCTGGCGCGCGGTGCTCTGGGCGCCGGAGGCCTCGCCGCTCCGCTCGACCGGGACGTCGCGCAGCACGACGCCGGTCAGCTGCGCGGTCGCCAGCCCGACGCCGAACCCGTAGACGAACAGGCACGGCACGATCGCCCACCACGGCGTCGACGAGGTCACGACGAAGCCGATCGCCGCGACGCCCACGATCTCGGCGGCGATGCCGATGCGCACGATCCTGAGTGCACCGATCCGCTGGCCGGCCGTCGCGGCGAACCCGCTCGCGACGAACGACCCGATCGCGAGGGCGAGCAGCACGAACCCGGTCTGCAGGGCGGAGTACCCGAGCACGTTCTGCAGCCAGATGGGCAGGGAGAGGATGATGCCGAACTCGCCGAGCGACACGATGAGCGCCGCGATCGACCCGTTCCGGAACGACCCGATCGTGAAGAGGTCGAGCGCGATGAGCGTGGAGCGGCCCGCGCGCTGCCGCCGCCGGGTCCAGAGCACGAAGGCCACGCCCGCGACGACGCAGACGAGGAACGCGTACGGGATCGGTGACAGCGGTCCGGGCCAGGTCCAGTCGCCGACGGTCAACCGGGTGGCGTTCGTCCACCAGCCGTACGTCCGTCCCTCGATGAGGCCGAACACGAGCGCGGCGCTCGTCACGACGCTGAGCACCGCGCCGACGACGTCGATCCGGCCGGCGTGCACGGTGTCGCGGGACTCGCGCACGGTCAGGTACGCGCCGATGACGATCGCGACGCCGAGCGGGATGTTGATGCCGAACGCCCACCGCCACGAGAAGTCCGTCGTCAGCCAGCCGCCGAGCAGCGGGCCCACGGCGACCATGCCGCCGATCGTCGAGCCCCAGACCGCGAAGGCGATCCCGCGCTCGCGCCCGGTGAAGGTCGCGTTGACGAGGGACAGGGTCGTCGGCAGGACCATCGCGCCGCCGACGCCCTGCGCGATGCGGGCGAGGACGAGCAGGTCGCCCGTCGGGGCCAGTGCGGCGAGGACCGACGCGAGCGCGAAGACGGAGACGCCGACGACCAGCAGGCGCCGTCGGCCGAACCGGTCGGCGAGGGAGCCGAACACGAGCAGGAGCGCCGCGAAGACCAGGGTGTAGCTCTCCTGCACCCACTGCACCGCCGTCGACCCGATGTCGAGGTCGCGGACGATGCTCGGGATCGCGACGTTCACGATCGTCGAGTCGACGATGATGAGCGAGACGGCGATGCTGATGACGACGAGTCCGGCCCAGCGTCGACGGTCGGGGGTGTGGTGGGTGCTCACGTGGCGGCTCCTCGGGTAGTCAGCATGCTGACGATCACCGTACGCCCCGAACGCGGACCTCGTGCAGCACGCGCACGGGCGGGGTACGGACACCGTCGAGCGCGCCCGTGGCCGGGACGGTTAGGCTGACGTGACCCACGATGACCACCAACGACCTCGACAACTCAGCGACCACTGGAGCCGGCCCCACCCGCCGCACCGGTAGGGCGTCGTCCCACGGCAAGACGATCCTGATCGGGGAGCACGCCGTGGTCTACGGCGCACCCGCGCTCGTGCTGCCGGTCCTCGACGCCGTGGTCGTCGCGACGGTGACGCCGACCGACGACGCCGAGGGGCACCACCTCGAGTCCGCCGTGCACACCGGACCGCTCGACCTCGCCCCGGCCGCCGTGATGCCCACCGTGACCGCCGTCACCGCGACGCTCCGCCACTTCGGCGCGACGGACCGCCGGTTCCACGTGCGTGTCGACAGCGCGGTCCCCACCGCCCGGGGCATGGGCTCGAGCGCGGCGGTGGCCGCAGCGGTGACCGCGGCCGTCGCGGACGCCCTCGGCGAGCCCCTCGACGCCGAGACGCACCACGACCTCATCCAGGAGTGCGAACGCGTCGCCCACGGTCGACCGTCCGGCCTCGACGCCCGCGGGGTCGTCGCGGACGCGCCCGTCTGGTTCGAGGGCGGCCGCATCGGACCGGTCGAGCTCGGCGCGCGGTTCGCCTTCGTCGTCGCCGACACCGGCGTGCCCGGTCACACGCGCGAGGCGGTCGCGGCCGTCCGTGCTCGCCACGACGCCGATCCGGACGCCACCGACGCCGTCGTGGACCGCATCGGTGCACTCGCCCGACGCGCGCGGGCGGCACTCGTGGACGGCGACGCACAGGCGCTCGGTGCCACGATGGACGCCGCGCACGGGCTGCTCGGCGACCTCGACGTGTCGAGCGACGACCTCGACCGGCTCGTCGGCGCCGCACGTGCGGCCGACGCCCTCGGCGCGAAGCTCACGGGCGGTGGCCGCGGCGGGTGCGTGATCGCCCTCGCCACGGACGACGACCACGCGGACCGCATCGCGGCCGCACTGCGCGGCGCAGGTGCCGCAGCCACCTGGACCACCACGATCGGAGACCGCGCCTGATGACCGCCACCGCCGTCGCGCACCCCAACATCGCCCTCGTCAAGTACTGGGGCAAGGCGGACGCCGCCCTCGCCCTGCCGGCCACGGGCAGCGTCTCGATGGGGCTCGACGTGTTCCCGACGACGACGTCGGTCACCGTCGGGGACACCGCGGACGACACCCTGACCCTCAACGGTGCCGTCACGACCGACGGGGCGCTCGTCCGGGTCACGCAGTTCCTCGACCTCGTGCGCGGGCTCGCCGGGTCCTCCGCGCGCGCGTCCGTCGTCTCCGAGAACACCGTCCCGACCGGTGCGGGCCTCGCCTCGAGCGCCTCGGGGTTCGCCGCGCTCGCCACCTCCGCCGCCGCGGCCTACGGGCTCGACCTGTCGCCGCGCGACCTGTCCCGGCTCGCCCGTCGCGGCTCCGGCTCGGCCACCCGGTCGATCCCCGGCGGGGTCGCGGTGTGGCACGCCGGCGACGACCAGGGCTCCTACGCCGAACCGATCCCCGCGCCGCCGATGGCCATGGTGGTCGTGACGATCGATGCCGGCCCGAAGCCGATCGGCTCCCGCGAGGCCATGCGACGCACCATCGCGACGTCGCCGTTCTACCCGGCCTGGGTCACCTCGACCACCGAGACCGTCGGTGACGTGCTCACCGCCTGCGCCGCCGGTGACTTCACCCGCATCGGCGAGCTGACCGAGAGCAACGCGCTCCGCATGCACGCCACGATCGAGGGCGCCTTCCCGCCCATCCGGTACCTGAACGCCCGCAGCGTCGCCGTGTTCGACGCCGTGGCCGAACTGCGCGCCGCCGGACTCGAGGCGTACGCCACCGCCGACGCCGGCCCGAACGTCGTCGTGCTCTGCAAGCCGGAGGACCGCTCGGCCGTCGCCACGGCGCTGGCGTCGTTCGGCGACGTCATCGAGTCCGGTACCGGACCAGGCGCGTACCTGGTCGGCTCCGAAGGAACGGGGACCGAGGACCCGGCGGCACACGCACCGGGCGTGGTCCGACCAGAGGAGTCCGCCGAGTGATCGAGTTCCGTGCCCACGGCAAGCTGTTCGTCGCGGGGGAGTACGCCGTCGTCGAGCCGGGGCAGCCGTCCGTCATCATCGCCCTCGACCGCGCCATCACCGCGCGGGTCAGCGAGGGGCACGGTGCTGGCAGCGTGCACTCCGAGGAGTACGGACACCTCCCGCTCACGTGGACCCGCGCCGAGGACGGCATCGCGCTCGACACCGAGCACCACCCCTACGACTACGTGATGGCGACGATCGACCTCGTCGAGAAGCTCCGAGCCGAGCAGGGCATCGCACCGCGCTTCCACGACCTCCGCATCCACAGCCAGCTCGACGACGCGAGCGGCCGGAAGTTCGGGCTCGGGTCCTCCGCTGCCGTGACCGTCGCGACGGTGGGGGCGCTCGACCGCTTCTACGGGCTGGGGCTCTCGCAGCGGAAGCGGTTCCAGGTCGCCCTGCTCGCCACGATCCGGGTCAACCCGCGGGCATCGGGCGGCGACCTCGCGGCGAGCACGTTCGGCGGCTGGCTGCGCTACAGCGCGCCCGACCGTGAGCGGCTCGCGGCCCAGCTCGACACCCGCTCCGTGACCGAGATCCTCGGCGACCAGGACGCGTGGGAGGGCTTCGACGTCCAGCGCCTGCCCGCCCCCGAGAACCTCGAGCTGCTCGTGGGCTGGACCGGTTCACCGGCGTCGACCACGAAGCTCGTCGGCGTCGTGCGTCGGCACCGGAACGGCGGCTACCAGGCCTTCCTCGACGAGAGCCGCGCCTGCGTCGACGACCTCACCGCGGGCCTGCAGACCGGCGACGCCGAGCGGGCCCTCGGTGCGCTCCGTCGCGCTCGCGGCCTGCTCCAGCGCCTCGGCACGTCGGTCGGCTCGCAGATCGAGACCGAGCGACTCGCGACCCTGTGCGACGTCGTCGAAGCGGCGGGCGGGGCGGCCAAGCCGTCCGGTGCCGGCGGCGGCGACTGCGGCATCGCCCTCGTCCCGGCGGACACCGACCTCGCCGGCATCCACCGCGCCTGGGAGGCGCACGACATCAGACACCTCAGCGTCGCGGTGCAAGCGCCCGAAGGGAGCGTCGATGACTGACCTGCTGACCCCGATCCCCACGAAGTGGGTGGGGCCGATCCGCATCAGCGGCAACGCGGTGGAGGGCGAGCACGAGGTGCCGCTCGCCACGTACGAGTCGCCGCTCTGGCCGTCCGTCGGCCGCGGTGCCCGCATCTCGCGCATGGTCGAGGGCGGCATCGTCGCGACCGTCGTCGACGAGCGCATGACGCGCTCGGTCGTCGTCCGCGCCGACAGCGCCGCCGCCGCGCACCTGGCGACCGGGCGCATCCTCGCGCGGCAGGACGAGCTCGAGCAGATCGTCGCCGGGCAGAGCCGCTTCGCGAAGCTCATCGAGGTGCACCCGGAGATCGTCGGGGACCTGCTGTTCCTGCGCTTCGCGTTCACCACGGGCGACGCCTCCGGGCACAACATGGTCACGCAGGCGGCGGACAAGCTCCTGCCGGCGATCCTCGCGTGGGAGCCGGGCCTGCGGTACGTCAGCGTCTCGGGCAACTTCTGCACCGACAAGAAGGCCACGGCGGTGAACGGGATCCGCGGACGCGGCCGGAACACCGTCGCCGAGATCGTCATCCCGGGCGAGGTCGTCGAGAAGCGCCTGCGGTCGAGCGCCGCCCGGATCGCCGAGCTGAACGTCGCGAAGAACCTGGTCGGGTCGACCATCGCCGGGGCCATCCGCTCCGCGAACGCCCACTACGCGAACATGCTCCTCGGGTTCTACCTCGCCACCGGACAGGACGCCGCGAACATCGTCGAGGGCTCCCAGGGCATCACGAGCGCCGAGGACCGCGACGGCGACCTGTACTTCGCGACCTCGCTCCCGCACCTCATCGTCGGCACGGTCGGCAACGGCAAGGGCGGTGACCTGCCCGTCGTCGAGGACGCCCTCGCGCGTCTCGGCTGCCGCGAGGACCGCGAGCCCGGCGCGAACGCCCGCCGTCTCGCGGCGCTGTGCGCCGCGACCGTCCTGTGCGGGGAGCTCTCCCTGCTCGCCGCGCAGACCAACCCGGGCGAGCTGATGGCCGCCCACGTCGCCATGGAACGCCGTGGCGCCAAGCCTGCCGGAGGTGCAGCATGACCCGCATCGGCATCCACGACCTCGCCGTCGCGACCGGGCACCACGTCCTCGAGCTCGACGACCTCGCCGAGCGCCTCGGCGTCGACCCGGCGAAGTACCACGTCGGCATCGGGCAGGACGCGTTCAGCGTGCCCGCGCCGGACGAGGACATCGTCACGATGGGCGCCGCCGCGGCGAAGGAGATCATCGACCGGCACGGTGCCGAGGGCATCCGCACGGTGCTGTTCGCGACCGAGTCCGGCGTCGACCAGTCCAAGGCCGCCGGGGTGTTCGTGCACGGACTGCTCGGGCTGCCGCAGAACGTCCGCGTCGTCGAGCTGAAGCAGGCCTGCTACGGCGGGACCGCTGCCGTCCAGCTCGCCCTCGGCATCGTCGCGCGGGCCCCGCGGGAGCGCGTGCTGGTCATCGCCGCCGACGTCGCCCGGTACGACGTCGACACCGCCGCCGAGCCGACGCAGGGTGCCGGCGCGGCCGCGATGCTGATCGCCGCCGACCCGGACCTCATCGAGATCGAGCCGGCCGCCGGGGTCTTCACCGCCGACGTCGACGACTTCTGGCGGCCGAACGACCGCTCCACCGCACTCGTGGACGGCCGCCTGTCCGTGAGCGCCTACGTCGACGCGTTCGTCGGGGCGTGGGACGACCTCGCGGCACAGGGCGGCCCGGCGTACGAGGACATCGTGCGCTTCGTCCACCACCAGCCGTTCACGAAGATGGCGCTCAAGGCGCACCGGAAGCTCACGCAGCACGTCGGGGTGCCCTTCGACGAGTCCGAGCTCGCCCTCGGCTTCACGTACAACAAGCAGACCGGCAACACGTACACGGCGTCGCTCTGGATCGGGCTCGCGGCCCTGCTCGACCTCGACGACGACCTCGCGGGGGAGCGCATCGGGCTGTTCAGCTACGGATCCGGCAGTGTCGGCGAGCTCATCACCGGCATCGTCCAGCCGGCGTACCGCGAGCACCGCCGCGAGGGGCGGGTCCGCGAGCTCCTCGCCGCACGGGTCCCGCTCTCGGTCGACGCCTACCGCGAGCTGCACGCCGCGGGTGCCGCGACGAGCGAGGACGTCGAGCGTCCGCAGGTCACGGCTGCGCCGTACCGCTTCGCCGGGGTGCGCGGCGGCGCCCGCCGCTACGAGGCGACGCAGCGCTGACGCGACCGTCTGACGGACGGGAGGCGCGGTGCCCGCTGGCACCGTCCCTCCCGTCCCGCACGACTCACGCCGCTGTGGACAGGACCTCGCGTTCCAGACGCTGGTAGCTCGTCTCCATGCCGTCCGTCATGCCGGTCGCGAGGATCATGTCCCGCTGCTCGCGGTCGGGGTAGGTGATGCGGAGCGTCATGAGCGTGACGCCGTCGGCCTCGTCGAACTGCAGGTCGTTGACGTTGGCCGGGAACGGCGCACCGGTCATCCGTTCGGTCGTGACCATGCGGCGTTCCGGCTCGATGACGAGGTGCTCGCCCTCGAACCCGAACGCCTCGCCCTCGGTGTCCCCGACGGGCGCCCAGGCCTGCCGGAACGATCCGCCGACGACCAGGTCGTCCTCGCACACCGTCATCTCCCACCCGTCCGGGCCGAGCAGCCAGCGCCGCATCAGCTCCGGCTCCGTGTACGCGCGCCAGAGCAGGTGCCGCGGCGCCCGGAACGCGCGGGTGATGGCCACGTGGGTGTCGTCCACGATCTCGGTGACCGTGCCCCGGCCGAGGGCGTACTCGCGGAGGTCGGCCAGCACCGTGTCGAGCTGCCCGAACGCCTGCTCGTAGCCGTCGAGCATGCCCATCTCGAGCATGGCGTCGAGGTCGGCGGCGGACGCGAACGACGTCAGCACCGTCACCCGTGACCCGCTGTCGACGGTGTCGAACGACAGCACGGTCTCGCTCGCGGGCAGCGAGTCGTCGACCGTGCCCTCGGCGTCGGAGAACAGGTCGCGGAAGGCGATCCGGCGGGGTTCGTCGACCTCGGACACCTGCCAGAGTGCGTGGAACCGTTCGTTCTCGGGCGAGGTCATCCGGTAGTGGGCGACGCCGCCGGGGCGCAGGTCGAACGAGGTGAACGTTGCGGGGAACCCGGGCGGGCCCCAGAAGCGTTCGAGCTGCCGGGGATCCGCGAACGCTGCCCAGAGGCGTTCGACGGGGACGGGGAACTCGGCCACGAGGGTCACGGTGAGCTCCTCGGGGTCGGTGTGGACGGAAGTGGTCGGCATCATCGGCTCCCTTGCGTTCGGTCATCGTCGCCGCGCGGTGCGCGATGGGCTCCCAGCGGCGCGCGGTCTTCTCCCAGCGGCGTGCGGTCTTCTCCCAGCGGCGTGCGGTCTTCTCCCAGCAGTGCGTCGAGCCGCTCGATCCGGCCGCGCCAGAGGTCCGCGTAGCCGTCGAGCAGCCCACGGACGCGATCGATCTGTCCCGGCTCGGCGCGCACGATGCGGGTGCGGCCCCGGGGTTCCTTGGTCACGAGTCCCGCTCCTTCGAGGACGGCGACGTGCTTCTGGACGGCGGCGAACGACATCGCGTAGGCGTCCGCGAGTGCGCTCACGGATGCCTCGCCGACCAGGGTGCGACGGACGATGTCGCGTCTGGTCGCGTCGGCCAGGGCGTGGAAGACCCGGTCGACATCGGCATCGCTCATTTCGGTTCGTACAACCATCCGGTTGTACGTTACGACGGTCCTGCCCGCCGCACAACCCCCGCGGTGTACAAGGACGCATGGGTCAGCTCATCTACGACGGAGAGCCGCTCGACCTCCGGATCGACGACCGAGCGCTCACACACCTGCAGATCGTCATCGTGAACATGCTCCGGCGGGAGCACCGGTTCGCGTTCTCGTGGAAGGACGACGCCGTCCACGGCAACGGGCGCAGCACGATCTGGCTGCACCCGAACGTGAGTCTGCACTTCAAGTTCTCCGGCAGCCGGGTGCCCCGGATCAACCGCAGCTGGCTCGAGGACCTCTACGCTGCAGCGACGTCGGGCGCAGGGCTCGTGCTCACCCCGGAGCCGTCGGACACGAGCACCGCGGACGACTCCGCGTGGTCCCGTGCGGTGGTGCCGGGCGATGCCGACGACGACTCCGGTACCGAGGACGCGCAATAGCACACGGTCTGTGGGCGGTCAACGGGTCGCGCACGTCCGTGCAGACTGACTACGGTGGGCGTACCGCGCGAGCGATCGACTCCGGCCCAGGGATCCGGTGACGGTGGCTCCGCGGTCGGAGGGGGGAACCACGCATCGTGCGAGGAGTCCCGGATCAGGGGCCTCCCGGCCCACAGCGCCCCCTCGCCGTCGCCCCGGTCGTGGATTCGGGTTCCGCACCGGGGCGACGGGCGGGCGCCCGGTCGTGTGCCGGGCGCCGCCCCCGCCGCTCAGTAGACGTCGCGGACGTACCGCTTGCCGCGGCGCATGTCGGCGAGGTACGCCTGCGCGTCGTCCTCGCCCCGACCCCGCTGGCTGGCGATGACCGTCAGGAGCGCCTGCTCGACGTCCTTCGCCATGCGTGAGGCGTCGCCGCACACGTAGAAGTGGCCGCCGTCCTCGAGCCAGGCGTACAGCTCCGGGGCGTGCTCGAGCATCCGGGTCTGCACGTAGACCTTCTCGGCCTGGTCGCGCGAGAACGCCAGGTCGAGTCGGTCCAGCACGCCCTGCTGCTGCAGCTCGGTGAGCTCGTCCTCGTAGACGAAGTCGGTGTCGCGGTGCTGGTCCCCGAAGAAGAGCCAGTTCCGCCCGGTCGCCCCGGAGACGGCGCGCTCGTGCAGGAACCCGCGGAACGGCGCGATGCCGGTGCCCGGTCCGACCATGATCATCGGTGCGCTGTCGTCCGCCGGCACGCCGAACGACGCGTTCGGCTGCAGGTAGACGTCGACCGTGCCGTCCGGGTCGACCCGGTCCGCCAGGAAGGTCGAGGCGACGCCGGCGTACATGCGGTGCGGGTCGCCGTAGCGGACGGACGCGATCGTCAGGTGGATCCGGTCCGGGTGCGCGAACGGGCTCGACGAGATCGAGTACTGCCGTGCCTGCAGCGGCCGGAGGTTCGGCAGCAGTTCGTCGAGTCCCGGCGCCGCCGGTCCCGCGTCGCGGAGCAGGTCGAGCACGTCGCGACCCCACAGCCAGCGGTCGAGCTCGTGCTTGTCGCCGTGGGAGACGACGGCGGCGAGCTCCGACGACGGGGCGCGCTGCACGAGGTCCGCGATGAGGTCCTTCGAGGGCGTCCGGATCTCGCGGTCCGTCCGGAGGACCTCGGTGATCGCGCGGCCGTCGAGCGTCTCGGACCCGTTCGCGCCGACCTGCTCGAGCAGCTCGCCGACGAACACCTCGTCGTTCGTCGGCACGACGGCGAGTGCGTCGCCCGCCGCGTACTCGATCCCGGAGTCGCCGAGGTCGAACTCGTAGTGGCGGATCTCCTTCGCGCTGCGCGGCGAGGAGAGCAGCCGGTTCTCGACCAGGGCCGACGGGTACGGGTTGCGCTTGTTCCACCGGGAACCGGGCCGGGAGGCACGGCTCGCGCCCGCCCCGCCGGTCGCGGTCGCCGACGTGGCCGGGTCGCCGGCGGGGCCGGACGCGCTCGGCTGCGCGCCGGCCTCTGCCGCGAGACGGTCGAGCACCGCGGCGGTCCACAGCGCGGCGGGGTCCTCGAAGTCCACGTCGCAGTCGACGCGGTCGTGGATGCGGGTCGCGCCGAGCTGTTCGAAGCGGGTGTCGAGGAGCTTGCCGGCCTGGCAGAACTCGTCGTAGCTCGTGTCGCCGAGCCCGAGGACGGCGTACTGCAGCCCCTCGAGCCGGGGCACGGTGGTCGCCTGGATCGCGTCCCAGAACAGGCCGGCGTTGTCGGGCAACTCGCCCTCGCCGTACGTCGAGGTCACGACGAGCACGTGCGACATCCCGGCCAGCTGCTCCGGCGTGACGGCGTCGAGCGGCGTGGTGCGGCCACCGAGGCCACGCGCCTTCGCGCCGGCGACCAGCTCGTCCGCGAGGAACTCCGCGTTGCCGGTCTGCGTGCCGAACAGCACGTCGACCGTCGTCGTCGGGGCACCACCGGCGGCCCGCTTGCCCGCGGCGGCGATCCCGGCGATGAACCCCGCGAGCCAGGACTCCTGCGCCGCGGAGAACGGGGCGTCGACCGGGATCAGCTGTCCGGTGGGAGGGAGGGTGCTCATGCCGACACCACCTCGGTCGGGGCCTGCGGCGCACGGCCGGCGATGTCCTCGAGCGCCGCGTTCGCGAGCAGCTCGTCGAAGCGCGCCGCCCGGACGCGTCCGGCGTTCTTGGCGTTCTGGTGCATGATCCACCCCGTGGTGCCCGGCATGTCCGTGCTGCGGTTGTTCCGCTGCGCGAGCGCACGCTTCGAGTCGTCGAGTCGCTTGACGGCGATGAGGGTCGCGAGCTCGTCGTCCGCGAACCGGTCGAACGTGCTGCGGAGGTACTTCACGACGCGCTGCTTGACCTGGAAGTCCTCGGTCAGGACGAGGTTCTTCACGGCCTCGGTCACGCGCGGGTCGTTCGGGCCGGCGCCCGGGACCCGCTCCTGCGCGACGTCCTGCGCGACCCCGAGCACGGTGTACGAGGACAGCAGCGAGAACATGTCGTCGCCCTGGTCGCCGAGCGCGGGGGCACGGCCGTCGAGCACGGTGCGCCGGTCGCGGTAGTCGACCTTGAACGCACGGAGCTTGTCGGTCGCCACCGAGTTCGCGAGCTCGTCGAGCAGCTCGGGGCGGGTCGCGGCGGCGAGGATCTCGTCGGCGTCCTGGGTGAGCAGGAGCGCCCGCGGCATGCCGACGTACACGTGCTGGCGGGTGGTCTCCCACTCGGCGAGCAGACGCTCGGCCAGCGCCGAGCCCGTCGCCTCGAGGTGCCACTCGAGCAGCAGGCGCGCCGCTGCCTCGTGGAACGCCCCACGCTCGGTGTCGGTGACCGGGAACACCAGGAGTGAATCGGTGCTCGCACGCTCGGTGACCTCGCCGGACGGGTCGTACTGGTACAGGAACCCGCCGGACATGCCGTTGCCGAGCCCCTTGCCGAAGGCGCCGAGGTTGAACACGGCACCGCCCGTCATGTACTCGCAGCCGAAGTCGCCGACGCCCTCGACGACCGCGGTCGCCCCGGAGTTGCGCACGGCGAACCGGTCGCCGGCCTCGCCCTCGACGAACGTGCGGCCGCCGGTCGCGCCGAACAGCGCGAAGTTGCCGACGAGGACGTTGCCGCCCTGCCCGGTGCTCCCGCCGCCGGGGGCGCGGACGATGATCCGCCCGCCGCTCTGGCTCTTGCCGACACCGTCGTTCGCGGTTCCGGTGTGCTCGAGGACGATGCCGTCGTTGTTGAACACGCCGTAGGACTGCCCGGCCGAGCCGAGCGTGCGGATCGTGACCGCGCCGTCGACGAGCCGGCGGCGGCCGCGGTCGTCCGTGGTGATCGCCGGGTGCCCGGACAGGTCGGTGTCGCGGAGCTCGTGGTTGAGCAGGCGCTCCACGTCGATGCCGAGCTGCCCGCCGACGGACTTGTCGCTGTTGCCGAGCAGGACGCCGTGCACGAGCACGTGCGCCTGCTCGTGGTCGACCAGGGCCGTGCGGACCCGCTCGAGCAGCGCGTCGTCGGTGTGGAAGTCCTTCTCGAGGTACTCCGGGTCGGTCACGACCTTCTCCGGGACCTGCGCGAGCAGGTTCCGGACGTCGAGGCGTCCGACCGACGCCGGGTGGTCGAGGAGCTGCAGCAGGTCGGTGCGGCCCCGGGCCTCGCGCAGGGAGCGCAGACCGAGGCGGGCGAGGATCTGCCGCACGTCGTGCGCGATGTTCAGCAGGTACTGCGCGAGCGCGCGGGGGTCGCCCTCGAACGCCTCGGCGTTCGTGGTGAGGCCCGCCGGGCACTTCACGTTGCAGTTCTTCGCCATCACGCAGCCGAGCATCATCAGCGCGGTGGTGCCGAACTCGAAGCTGTCACCGCCGAGGAGCGCGCTCGTGACGACGTCGCTGCCGGTCTGGTGCGCGCCGGAGCAGCGGAGCGTGACCTTCTGGCGCAGGCCGTTCGCGACGAGGGCCTGGTGGACCTCGGCGACGCCGATCTCCGCCGAGCGGCCGGCGTACTTCAGGCTCGTGACGGCCGCGGCGCCCGTGCCACCGGTGTTCCCGGCGACGTTGATGACGTCGGCACCGGCCTTGGCCACGCCGACCGCGATGGTGCCGATGCCCTCGGAGGACACGAGCTTCACGATCACCCGGACGCGGGCGGCCTTGCAGTCGTGGATGAGCTGCGCGAGGTCCTCGATCGAGTACGTGTCGTGGTGCGGGGGCGGCGAGATGAGCTCGACGCCGGGCGTGCCACCACGGGCCGCGGCGATGTCCACCGTGACCTTCGGCGCGGGCAGCTGGCCGCCCTCGCCCGGCTTCGCGCCCTGGCCGATCTTGATCTCGAGCTCCTCGAGCATCGGGTCGGCGAGGTAGCCCGCCCAGATGCCGAAGCGTCCGGAGGCGAACTGCTTGATCCGCGAGCCGCGGATCGTGCCGTAGCGGGAGTGGTGCTCGCCGCCCTCGCCGCTGTTCGACATGCCCCCGACCATGTTCGTGCCGTGCGCGACCGCCTCGTGCGCGGTCGCGACGAGCGCGCCGTGGCTCATCGCGCCGGACGCCAGGGTCCGGGTGATCTCGTGCGCCGGCTGGACCTCGTCGAGCGGGACGCTCGCCGGGGCGTGCTCGAACAGGGCGAGCAGCTCGACGGCGGAGCCGGTGGCGCGGAGCGTCACCTGGGCGTCGTCGACGGAGTCGACGTCGACCTGGCCGGGGTGCAGCAGCGCGAGGCCGTCCGCGAGGGCGGCGTGGCGCAGTGCACCCGTGGTCCCCGTCGACGTGAGCTCGAGGCGGAAGCGCGCCGTGCCTCCAGGCAGGTCCTGGTCGTCCGACGGACGCGAGCCGGAGAGCCCGCGCACCGTGACGCTGGCGTTGCCGCTGGTCGAGAAGCGGCCGAGCTCGCGGGCGAAGTCCTCGGCCGTGTCGATGCCGGTCACGTCCGCGGGCAGGGCGAGCACGTCGCGGAGCGCCGCGGGACGGCGCGAGCGCTCGTCGTGCGTGGTCTGCAGGAACGTGACGTAGCCCGGCGTGATCCGGTGCGCGTCGATCTCGGCGTCGCTCAGCCGGTCGTAGCCGGTGTTGCGGTACGCCGTGTCGGTGATGCCGAAGGCGTCGTCGAGCTGCCCGAGGGTGAGCAGCCGCAGGGCCTCGGAGTCGCCGGAGCGCTCGAACGACGGACGCTCCTCGGTCATGCCGCCGAAGCCGCGCACGCTCGCGACACCGAACGAGTGCCCGGCGCCGTCCGAACGCTCCTTGAAGAGCCCGAGCATCGGCACCTGGCCCTCGGAGGCGACCGTGCGGGCGCGCTCGTGCCAGTCCGTGGCGGCCTGGGCGATGCGGGCGAACCCGACACCGCCGACGGGGGCCTGCATGTGCGGGAAGACCCGGGCGAGCAGGTCGTCGCGGGTGTCCAGGTAGTTCGGCTCGAAGAACTCGCCGCCGATGTAGCTCTCGGCCGTGCAGAGCCCGACGCGGCCCATCGTCTTCGCGAGGGCCTTCTCCGCCGCCTTCCGGAAGCGCTTGAGCGCGAGGTCGGTCGCGGTCAGCTCACCGGCGGGTGCGGGGGCGGCGGGGTACTTCTCCTCCGCACGGAGGCGTGCGCTGAGGCTGTACACGGCCGCGGCACCGAAGCCGAGGGCCGTCGCCACGTGGTGCGACGACGGGAGCTGGCCGGACTCGGCGACCACGGACACCCGCAGCCGCAGCCCGGTCTCGATGAGTCGCTGGTTGACGGCGGCCACGGCGAGGATCACGGGCAGGGCCGCGTGCGTCGAGGACACGTTGCGGTCCGTGAGGACGGCGATCCCGCCGGTCCGCTCGGCGAACGCGGTCACGGCCTCGGCGAGCTGCTCGGTCGCGGAACGGACCGCGTCGGCGTTCGCCTGCTCGTCGCCGAGCACCGGCACGTAGAGCATCTCGAAGCGCTCGAGCGGGACGATGTCCTGCTCGCGCAGGCGCACCATGTCGAGGTGCCCGAGGATCGGGGACTGCACCACCAGCTGTCGGCTGGTCGTGCCCGTGCCGTCCGGCTTCGCCCCGAGTGCCACGCGCATCGACATGCCGTCGGCCTCGCGGATCGAGTCGAGCGGCGGGTTCGTGACCTGGGCGAAGCGCTGCGAGAAGTACTTCGCCATGCCGCCCTCGGTGTCGCTGAGCGCGTTGATGGCGTTGCCGTAGCCCATCGCCGAGATCCGCTCCGAGCCGTTCTGCAGCATCGGGTCGAGCATGAACCGGAAGCTCTCCTGGTTCAGCGAGTACGCCACGTAGCGGCCCGCGAGCGACAGGTCGCCCTCGTAGCCGAGCGTGGTCGTCGTGCGCTGGTACTCCGGCGCCGGGACGTCGTCCAGGTTGACGCGCGCCGCGTCGAGCAGGGCGCCGTAGGGCTTCCGGGCCGCGAGCATCTCGAGCACCTCGCGGGTGCGCATGAGCGTGCCGGTGCGGTGGTCGACGACGAGCATGCCGCCGGCCTCGATGCGCCCGCGGTGCACGACCTCGTCCGCGGCGAACTCGACCTGGCCGGCCTCCGACGACACCATCAGGTACTCGGCCGTCTGCACCGAGCGCAGCGGGCGGAGGCCGAGCCGGTCGAGCCGGGCACCGACGACGTCGCCGTCGCTGAAGATCACCGCTGCCGGGCCGTCGTTCTTCTCCTCGTAGAGCGAGAAGTACTCGAGCATGTCCCGGACCTCGGGTGTGAGGGTCCGGTCGTTCTCCCACGCCGGGGGCATGAGCGTCACGACGGCCTCGACGATCTCGAGGCCGTCGTCGAACACGCGGCTCTGCAGGGTCTGGTCGAGGCGGCTCGAGTCGGACTGTCCCGGCGGCCGCACGATGCTCCGGGTGCGGGCACGGGCGAGGGCCTCGTCCGACAGCCGGTTCTTGCGGTCGGTGTTGAGCTCGCCGTTGTGCGCCATGAGCCGGAACGGCTGCGCCATCGTCGGGTGCGGTTCGGTGTTCGTCGAGAAGCGCGTGTGGAAGTAGAGCGTCCGCACCGAGTGGCGCGGGTCCCGTAGGTCGGTGAAGTACCCGATGACCTCGCCGGAGTTCAGCCGGCCCTTGAGGATCTGCGTCCGGGCGCTGAGCGACAGCGGGTACAGGGCGGCGTGCTCGGCGCGGGCGGCGGCGGCCTGGCCGTACGACACCGCCTCGATCGCGAGCAGGGCGCGGTTGGCGGCGGCGTCGACCTCGTCGCGCGTCCAGGCCTCGAGGGCACGGAAGACCCACTGCACGATGGGCAGCTGGTACTGCTCGGCCTCGGGACGGGCGACGGAGTGGTCGACCGGGACGTCGCGGACGAGGAGCAGCTCGAAACCCTGCTGCTCGATGGCGTCCGTGACGGTCTGCTGGGCTGCTGCGCGCTCGTCGTCGGCGTGGGCTCCGTTGCTGCTCGGCACGAAGCAGTTGGCGACGCCGAAGTGGCCCGCGCGGAGCTCCACGCCGGTGATCGCGCTGAAGAACTCGACCGACAGGTCGATGCTCACGCCTGCGCCGTCGCCGACGCCCTCGGCGGACTTGCCGCCGCGGTGGGGGATGGCGCACAGCGCTTCGTCGCCCTTGCGGATGACGTCGTGGCTCGGCGTCCCGTCGAGTCGGGTGATGAAACCGACGCCGCAGTCGCTCGATTCGCGGGCAGGGTCGTAGAGACCGAAGGAGGAGGGGTTCACGTGTGCAGGTCCAGTGGGGCGTTGCCGGCAGCGGACGGCCAGGCTGCATCAGTGGAGCGCTCGCCGCGGGCAGACCGGTGGTGGCAGTCGGGCCCTGTGGGGTTGTGGTGCGGTGAGGCGATGCTACGGCGCGGTATACCGCCCGCGCAACACGGCGCAGCCAGGAGGCGCGGGGCGGCTCCGCGCGCGGGCGGCGGGTGGCGGGCGGCGCCGGCGGGCGGGGCGGCGCGGGCGGGCGGGTGCGGGTGCGGGGCGGCGCGGGCGGGCGGCGAGCGGCGCACGGTGCGGCTTCGTTCGGCCGGTGCGGCGCTGCCCGCTCGGTGCGGGGTTGTAGCCGCGCACGGAGCGGTCGAGCGCGCACGGGCTGGCGCGCGCCGCACGGTGCGGGTTGGTTCGGCTGGTGCGGGGTTGTTCGATGGGTGCGGCGCTGCCCGCTCGGTGCGGGGTTGTAGCCGCTCACGGAGCGGTCGAGCGCGCACGGGCTGGCGCGCGCGGCACCGTGCGAGGTTGGTGAGCCGGTGCGCCGCTGTGCGCCGGGCCCGCGCGGGCCATCGGGATCGCGGAGGCTGCACGGTGCGGGGTTGTTCGGCCGGTGCGGCACTGACCGCTCGGTGCGGGGCTGTAGCGCGGCACGGAGCGGCCGAGGCTGCACGGAGTGGCGAAGGCCGCACCGTGCGCCGGTGCGCACGGTGCGGCGAACCCCGCACGGGCCGCACGACCTCGCACGGGATCAGGCCGCGCGACGCTCCTCGACCTCGATCGGCTCGGTCGCCGCCGTGCTCGCGTCCGCCGCCGGGGTCGTTCCCGGTCGGATGATCTCCGGGCGACGCCGCGACCGGAACACCCACGCCTTGAACAGGACGAAGCGGACCAGCGTCGCGACGAGGTTCGCAGCGGTGAGCACGACGATCTCGGCACCGTGCGACGATCCCGGCGCGGCCGCGTGCAGGATCACGAGCGACCCGGAGGTGATCGCCCACGCGATGCCGAAGACGACGAGCCCCTGCACGTGGTGCCGTCCCGCCCCGGCCCGGCCTCGGACCCCGAACGTGAAGCGTCGGTTGAGCGCTGTGTTGCCGATCGCGGTCACCAGGAGCGCGAGGAAGTCGGCGGTCTGCGCGCCGATCGCCGGACGGAACAGGGCGTAGAGGGCGGCGAACGCGATCGTGGACAGCACCCCGATCGCACCGAAGCGCAGGACCTGCCCGACGATCCCGACGTGCGGCGGCGTGAAGGGGCGACGGCCGATGGCGTCGTACACCGCGGCGACCGGCACCCGGCCGGTCGCGAGCCCGCGGGACACGCGCCACATCCCCTTGAGGTCCTCGGTCGCGGTCGAGGCGATGTGCACCGACGAGTTGACGTCGTCCACCCAGTCGACCGGGACCTCGTGGATCCGGAGTCCGGCGTGCTCGGCCAGCACGAGCATCTCCGTGTCGAAGAACCACGCGTCGTCCTCGCACAGCGGCAGGACGTGTTCCGCGGCCTGGCGGGTGATCGCCTTGAACCCGCACTGCGCGTCGGAGAAGGACACCCCCATCGTCGTGCGGAGCAGCAGGTTGTACGAGCGTGAGATGAACTCGCGCTTCCCGCCGCGCACCACCCGCGACGACCCCGCCAGGCGTGTGCCGATCGCGACGTCCGAGTGCCCGGACAGCAGCGGAGCGACGAGCGGTTCCAGGGCCGCGAGGTCGGTGGAGAGGTCCTCGTCGACGTACACGAGAACCGAGGCGGGGGAAGCCGCCCACACCGCCTTGAGTGCCCGTCCTCGTCCCTTCTCGGGGAGGTGCACCGCGTGCACGTCAGGGAGCATCGCGGCGAGGTCGTCGGCGATGCGTGCGGTGTCGTCGGTCGAGGCGTTGTCCGCGATCGTGATGCGCCAGGTGTTCCGGAGCGACGTCCGGCAGAAGGTGTGCAAGCGGCGGACGTGCGCGGCGAGCGTGTCCTGCTCGTTGTAGCAGGGGACGACGATGTCGATGTCGAGGGTCTGGTTCGTCTCCGTCATACCGCACATGCTCGACAGCGGGCATACGGGGACCGCTGCAGCCTGCTGTGCCGCGTCTAAGAACGCGTTCCGCAGCCGCGCGGCGACGGCCGCGTCAGTCGGGCAGGAGGATCTGCACGACCGCGACGACGGCGAGCACGGCGATCGGGACCCCGGCGATCCAGGCACCGGCACGCACCTGGGTCCGGCGGATCGTGGCCGGGGCGTGCGACGACCGGGCGAACTCGGTGGCCGCGACGAGCTCGGGTGCGGCGGCCGGCGGCGCGGGTTCGGGCTGCGGGCGGTCGTCCTCGAAGGCGGGCACCTCGACCACGAGGTCGTCGGCGCGTGGACGGTCCGGCAGTCGTGCGAAGTCGTTCGGCATGCGGGCCCCCGTCCGGTCCACTCCAGTGTGCCAGCGGACGGCCCGGCCGTCACCCCTGGACGGTGGGAGCCCCGGGCCGCAGGACGATGCGGCCGTCACCCCTGGACGGTGAGCGCCCCCGACTGCAGGACGACCCGACCGTCCTTCGGCAGCCACACCTGGAGCCCGCCCACCTCGGCCACGGAGAACCGCGACCGCTCGGTGGCGAACAGCTGCGTGACCGCGCCCGACGGCGGGAAGCGTCGGTCGTTCCCGACCACGATCGCGACGTACGGACCCTGGTCGGCCCGGGTGGTGCCCCGCTCGGCGACGTACGGCACGAAGAGTCCCGGGGTCGCCGACACGAACAGGATCTTGCCGTCGGGCACGCGCTGCGCGTCGAGGTAGTCGCCGAGCAGCGCGATGCCCGTCGGGTGCTGGCGTGCTATGTCCTGACTGAGCCGGACGGACGGCACGACGAGCGAGAGGACGACCACCAGCGACAGCGCCGTCGCGACCGGGGCTGCCCGCCGCACCGGCACGCGCGGCAGCCGTGCCAGCCCGATCGCGGCCAGGGCGAGCAGGAACGGCATCCAGGCCGAGTAGTAGGTGGGCAGCGCGATCTTCGCGACGACCACGTAGAAGCCCACCAGCAGCGCCAGGACGACCCCGACGTAGGCGACGAGGCGGTCGGGCCGGATCCCGAGGGCCGCGACGACACCGACCGCCAGGACGACGAGCAGGAGCGCGCCCGTGCCGGCCTCCATGAAGTGCAGGTTCGCCCACCACGGCGCGAACCGGTACACGGTGCCGCCGATGGTGATCGGGTGCCCGAGGGTGTTCTGCCCCTCCTGGAAGTCGATCATGTAGCGGATCGCGGACCGGATGCCCATCGGCACGTAGGACACCAGGAACACGATCCCGAACGCCACCGCCCACATCGCACCGCCGACGAGCAGCCGACGCCAGGCACGGAACAGCACGGGCAGCAGCAGGAACGCCGGCAGCAGCACCACCGTGGACACCTTGCTCGTCACCGACAGGGCCATCAGGGCCCCGGACACCGGCGCCAGCCACCAGCGGTCGCCGCGGATCCACACCCACGCCGTCGCGACCGCGAGCACCGCGAAGGCGGTCATCACGGGGTCGAGCAGCGCGAGCCGGTCGACGCGCGGACCGGCACCGCCGCGGGGCGTCAGCCACCAGAGCGCCGCGGCGAGCAGCGCACCCCAGTACCCGAGTTCGCGTCGGAGCCACCCGTAGAGCGCGATGCCGACGCCGAAGGTGAGCAGCGCGACGAGCACCCGCGGACCGATCGGTCCCTGCCCTGCGACGAGCTGGGCGAGACCGAAGAGGTACTTCGCCGTCGGGGGGTGCTCGCGGTTGAACGAGAAGTCGCCGTGCACGTACTGCCAGCCGGCCCGGAGGTAGATGTCCTCGTCACCGGTGATGTTCGGCCCGCCGATGTTCCAGAAGCACTGGTAGAGGGCCCAGACGAGGACCACGGCCGCCACCCCTGCCCGGATGCGGAGGTCACCGGCGAGTGCGGACAGGCGTGAGGGCACCGTCCGAACCTAGTTGCTCCGGGCGGCCGGAGCGAACCCGCCCGGCCCGCCGCCCCGCCCGGTCAGTCCAGGTCAGCCGCCCCGGCCCGCCGCCCCGCCCGGTCAGTCCAGGTCAGCCGCCCCGTCCGCCGGCCCGCCCGGCAGGTCGACCGTGAACGCCGTCCGCCCCGGCTCCGACACGACCCGGACGAGCCCGTCGTGCGCGGTCACCACGGCCCGGACGATGGCGAGCCCGAGGCCGCTCGTCCCGTGCTCGCGGGACCGGGACGCCTCGCCGCGGGTGAACCGCTCGAACAGCGTCGGGAGGGCCTCGGCGGGGATGACCGGCCCGTCGTTCGCGACCACGAGCCGCGCGACCCCGCCCGACCGCTGCAGCGAGACCACCACCGTGGTGCCGGCCGGCGTGTGCGTCCGCGCGTTCGCCAGCAGGTTCGTCACGACCCGTCGCAGCTGCGTCGCGTCCCCCGAGACCACGAGCGGGTGGTCGTCCGGCACCTGCAGCGTCCAGCGGTGGTCCGGTGCGGTCGCACGCGCGTCCATGGTCGCCTCGACGACGAGCGAGGTCAGGTCGACGGGTCCCCGCACCGGCGCCGGTCCCGAGGCCAGCGCGACGGCGTCGAGGCGCGCGAGCAGGAGGAGCTCCTCGACGAGGTCGCCCATCCGCACAGCCTCCCGCCCGATGCGCTCGACGTTCCGGTGGATCGTGGGGAGGTCCGAGGTCGTCGCGGTCAGCTCCGCGTACGCCCGCACGGTCGCGATCGGGGTGCGCAGCTCGTGCGACGCGTCGGCGACGAACGTGCGCATGCCCGCCTCGGCGTCCCGCCGGACCGTCAGCGCGCGGGCGACGTGCCCGAGGAGCCGGTTGAGCGCGGTGCCGACCTGCGCGACCTCGCGGTTCGCCGCGAGGTCCCCGGCGGCCACCCGCACCGGGATGTCGGTGCCGCCGCGCTCCAGGTCGAGCCCCGTGACGTCGGAGGCCACCGCCGCGACCCGCTCGAGCGGTCGGAGCGACCGTCGGACGAGCAGCGTGAGCGCCCACGCCGCGACGAGCAGGCCGAGGACCGTCACCACCCCGATGACGAGCAGCAGGCGGCCGATCGCGGCGTCGAGGTCGCCGAGGGGCAGCGCCGTGACGAACACGTCGCCGTCGTCGCCGATCGCCTGGGCACGGTACGAGCCGAGCGCCCCGAGGTGGACCGTCACCGGGTCGCCGTCGCTGGCGATCCCGGCGAGCGTCGCCTCCTGCGCCGACGTCAGCCCGTGCTGTCGGCCGCTGCTGTCCGTGTACCCGCCGAGGACCGTCGCGCCGTCGCGACGGATCGCGACGACCGTCCCGGCGGACTGCCCGGGTGCGCCGATGAACGCGTTCTCCGGGTCCGAGCCGGAGCTGCTCGTGGGTGGCGGGGGACGGTCGCCGTCCTGCCCGCCGACGGTCCGGTTCGCCGCCGTCGCGAGTTCCGCGTCGAGTCGATCGACGAGGTACCCGCGGAACGCGACGACCGTCACCGCCCCGACGACGACGTTGGTCGCGACGAGCAGGAGGGCGACGGCCGCCACGATCCGCCACCGCAGCGACGGCACGCGTCGGGACCGTTCGGTCACGGTCGTGGTCCGGGAGGCGCGGCTCGGCCGCCGCCGTCGGCTCACGTCGTCGGCCGGAGCACGTACCCGGCCCCGCGCACGGTCTGCAGCATCGGCTCGCGTCCGGCGTCGAGCTTCTTGCGGAGGTAGGACACGTACATGTCCACGAGGTTGGACGACGTGCCGAAGTCCATGCCCCACACGTTGGCGAGCAGCTGCTCCCGCGAGAGCACGCGGTTGGCGTTCCGTGCGAGGTGTCGCAGCAGCTCGTACTCGGTCGGGGTGAGGTCGATCGGTTCGCCGGCCCGCGTGACCGTCCTGGTGTCCTCGTCGAGGTGGAGGTCGCCGACGCTCGTCCCGGCGGAGCCGGCGACCGCCGTCACCCGGGGTGAGGTGCGGGCGAGGATGCGTGCCCGGACGAGGAGCTCCTCGATGCCGAACGGCTTCGTGAGGTAGTCGTCGCCACCGCCGGTGAGTCCGGCGAGCCGGTCCTCGGGAGCGTCCCGCGCGGTGAGGAACAGCACGCGCACGTCGTCCCGGGCGTCCCGGAGCCGTTCGAGGACCTCGAAGCCGTCGATGTCCGGCAGCATCACGTCGAGCACGATCACGTCCGGCTGCGACTCGCGTGCCGCGAACAGGACGTCGCGTCCGCGGTGCACCGTCCGCACGGACCAGCCGTCGCCCTCGAACGCGAGGGCGACGGCGACCGCGAGGGCGTGCTCGTCGTCGACGACGAGGACGCGGACGGGGGACCCGTCGGTGCGCTGCAGCGGTTGGCCGGTCACGCCCGCGAGCCTATCCACCGCGCCCTCGTCGTCGGTCACTTCGTGCTGCTCAGGTCGTACACGGTCTGCCCGCCCACGGTCGTGGACGAGAAGTTCGCCGCGACCCACTCCTGGATGGCCGACGCGGTCGACGATCCGCCGCCCATGCCGCCGCCCGAACCGGAGGAGACGTAGTACCCGATGTCACCGGCGGCGACCCAGGCCTTGAACTCGGCGAGCGTGGGCGCCGGGTCGCTCGACCAACCGCCGATCGCCATCACCGCGGTGTCGGTGTCGAGCTCGAGCTGCGCGGCCGACTGCGAGCCGTTGACCGCGGCCGCCCACTTCGCGTCGGACGCCTCGAGGAGCTTCTGCAGCGCCGACGAGGTCGTCGACCCGCCACCGCCCATGCCGCTCGGGGCACCGTCGGTCGACCCCTCGGCGGTGCCGTCGGTCGTCCCGGTCGAGCCCTCGGTGGTCCCGGAGGCGCCACCGGGCGCCGTCCCGTCGGCGCCCTCCGGCGCCTCGCCGGTCATGCCCTCCGGCGGGGTCCCGCCGGGACCCTGCTGCGAGCCGTCGTCGGACGTGGAGCCGCTGCTCTCGGAACCGGAGGTCGACCCGCCTAGTCCATCCGCGCCTCCCGGCATGCCACGGGTGCCACCGCCGCCCATCCCACCGGAGCTGCTGCCGGCCGGGCCGACGCTCGGGATCGAGCCGGAGTGCGCGACGGTCGTCGTGGCGAGGGCGTAGGCGGTGGTGCCGCTGAGCCCGAACAGGGTGCCGGCGAGGACGCCGACCGTGACGAGCTTGCGGAGCGACGGGACGCTGCCGATGACCACGAGCGCTGCCGACAGCAGACCGCCGGCCAGCATCACCCAGCGGAGCCAGGGCAGCCACGTCGGGTTCTCGTTCAGCAGGCACCATCCCCAGAAGGCCGTGATGCCGATCATCGCGGCGAGGCCGAGCCGGCCGACGAACCGTTCGCGAGCGTGCCAGAGCAGGGCGCCGCCGGTGCCGACCAGTCCGGCGATCGCCGGGGCCAGTGCGACCGTGTAGTACGGGTGGATCGTGCCGGACATGTAGGAGAACACGAGTCCGGTGACGAGGAGCCAGCCGCCCCACAGGACCAGTCCGGCGCGGGCCGGGTCGGCGAGGTGACGGCGTCCGACGACGACCAGGCCGACGATCAGTGCGATGAGTGCCGCGGGCAGGAGCCACGAGATCTCGAGGCCCATCTCGGAGGAGAACAGCCGGTTCAGGCCCGTCGAGCCGCCGAAGGAGCTCCCGGCGGTGCCACCCGTCATGCCGCCGCCTCCGCCGCCGTTGCCCGAGCCGCCGAAGATCCGGCCGAGGCCGTTGTAGCCGAACACCAGGTCGAGGACGGTGTTGTTCGTCGAGCCGCCGATGTACGGGCGGGACTCGGCCGGCCAGAGCCAGACGGCGACGACCCACCAGCCGGCGGAGACCACGAGGGAGCCCGCGGCGATCAGCAGTCCGACGACGCGCCGGCCCCAGGAGGTGCGGGCGGCGAACAGGTAGACGAGGCCGAACGCCGGCAGGACGAGCAGCCCCTGCAGCATCTTCGTGAGGAACGCGAACCCGAGCGCGACGCCGGCGAGGGCGATCCACTTCCAGCTGCCCTTCGGGAGTGCCCGCACGGTGCAGTAGGCGCCGGCGGTCATCAGGAACACGAGCAGGGCGTCCGGGTTGTCGAACCGGAACATCAGGGCGGCGGCCGGGGTAGCCGCGACGACGAAGCCGGCGAGCAGGGCGCCGACGTTCGCGGTGGTGGTGCCGACGCGTGCGAGGGTGCGGCGCACCGTTCCCCACACCAGGGCGACGGAGCCGACCGCCATGAGCGCCTGGGGGAGCAGCAGGCTGAAGCTCGAGAAGCCGAGCAGTCGCGCGGACAGCACCATCACCCAGAGCGACGCCGGGGGCTTGTCCACGGTGATGAAGTTCGACGAGTCGAGGGAGCCGAAGAAGAACGCCTCCCATGACTTCGTGCCGGCCTGCACGGCGGCGGCGTAGAAGCTGTTCGCGTACCCGGAGACGCTGAGGTCCCAGAGGTACACGACCGCGGTCAGGGCCAGGAGCGCCCAGAACGCCGGCCGGAGCCAGCGGGCGTCCTCGCGTTCGCCGAGGAAGAGTCGGGCGAGGGGCTTGCGGCGCCGATCCCGCGCGTCGGTGCGCGCGGTCTCGCGTCGATCGGTCACGGGTATCGGGTACGTGGTCATGGCAGTGAGGATTCCGGGCGTTCCCCGAACGATGCACTGCGCTGGCTATGTGGGCGCTAAGGACGCATGGTGCTGGCTCGTCCGGCTCCGGTCGGCCCCCGGCCCGCACGGTGCTGGGCTGTTCGGCTCCGGGCCGCGCCCGGCCCGCACGGTGCTGGGCTGTTCGGCTCCGGTCGGCCCCGGCCAGCACGGTGCGGGGGTGTTCGGCGGGTGCGGCGCTGCCCGCTCGGTGCGGGGTTGTGGCGGGGCACGGTGCGGGCAACCTCGCACGGGGTGAGCGAACCGGCACGGTGCGGGGCGGGAAGTGTTCGGCCGCGGGACCGTCATGCCGGCCGGCACGGTGCGGGGTTGTTCGGCGGGTGCGGCGCTGCCCGCTCGGTGCGGGGTCGTAGCGGGGCACGGGGCGGGCAACCTCGCACGGGGTGAGCGAACCGGCACGGTGCGGGGCCGGGAAGTGTTCGGCCGCGGGGTCGCCTCGCCGGGCGGCACGGTGCGGGGTTGTTCGGCGGGTGCGGCGCTGCCTGCTCGGTGCGGGGTTGTAGCGGAGCACGGGGCGGGCAACCTCGCACGGGATGAGCGAACCGGCACGGTGCGGGGGCGGGAAGCTTTCGGCCGCGGGACCGTCACACCGGCCGGCACGGGGCGGGCAACCTCGCACGGGATGAGCGAACCGGCACGGTGCGCGCGAAGCACCCGCGCGCGGTCAGGCGTACCGCTCGGCGGCGCGCAGGGCCGCACCCGTGTACGAGCCCCCGAACAGGAACACGTGCAGCAGCAGCGGCGCGAGCTGGTGCAGCGCGACGCGCTCCTGCCACCCGGCGGCGAGCGGCGACTCGGCGTCGTACGCGGCGAGGACGGCCTCGAGCCGGGGGAGCCCGAACAGCCCGAGGAGCGCCAGGTCCGTCTCGGCGTGCCCGCCGTGCGCGATCGGGTCGATGAGCACCGCGCCCGTCGGTGTCGTCCCGTCGACCGGGTCCGCGTCGGTCGGCCAGAGCACGTTGCCCGCCCAGAGGTCTCCGTGCAGCCGCGCCGCACGGTCCCCGACGAGCGCCGGCTGCGGGGACCCGAGGGTGCCGTCCTGCACCCGGTCGGCGACCCGGTCGAACACCGCGGCCTGGGCGTGGTCGAACCCGCCGGCATCGACGATGCGGCGGACGAAGTCGCGGATCCGGTACTCGGCGAAGAACTCGCCCCAGGTGGCCGGTGCGTGTGCGGCGTCGACGAACGGCGTGCGGGAGCGTCCCATGCGGAGCGGCGTGCCCGTCGGCCAGCCGGGCGGCGGCGCACCCCAGTGCTCGGCGCCGGCCGCGTGCGTGTGCGCGAGGGACCGACCGAAGCGCTCGGCCTGCCGGGTGGACGGGGAGCCGTCCGGGATCAGCTCGAGGTCGAGGACCGTCGGGCGCGGTCGACCGAGCACGCGGGCGATCCGGGTGCCGCCGTCCGGTTCGGCCTCGGCGAGCCAGCCCAGGCCGGCTGCCTCGGCGGCGGCCTCGTCGGGGGAGGCGAAGGTCTTCACGTGCGTCGCGGCCATCGCCCCATCCTGCCGAAGCCGCCTCGACTCCGCCTCAGACCGCGTCGACGAGCGCCTTCGCCAGCGGGTGCCACGCCCTGGACGTCGGTCCGCTCAGCACCAGCGTCCGCGCCAGCCGCCGGGCCATCGGCACCATGACGAGGTCCGGCGGCAGCATCACCCGGCCGAGCGTCGGCACGATGGACACCCCCTCGCCCCGCTCGATCATCCCGAACATCGTGCTCATCTCGCGGACGCGGTGGGCGTACCGGAACGGCTGCCCGTCGAGCTCGTGCAGCCGCTGGATCTGGTGCTCGCACCCGCCGCCACCCGCGACCAGACCGTCCTCGTGCAGGTCGTCGAGGGTCAGTGCGGGGAGGTCGGCCAGCGGATGGTCCCGCCGGACCACGGCGGCCATCTCGTCCTCGGCGACGACCACGCCTCCTGGCGGCAGCGGGGACGGGTCGACGAGCACGGCGGCGTCGACCGTCCCGGCCTCGAGCCATTCGGGCATCTCGTCGTCGTCGCCCTCGTAGACCTGCACGTCGACGTCCGGCAGCGTCACCGCCCACAGCTCGCGGAGCCGCGGCAGCAGGCCCTGGCACACCGTGGGGACGGCGGCGAGGCGCACGGTGCCGCGCGCCGTGGCGGGCCGGACCACCTCCTCCAGGGCCTCGACGGAGGCGAGCACGCTGCGGGCGTGTGCCAGCAGCCGGTCGCCGAGCGGAGTCGTGACCGCGGCCGCACCGCGCCGGACCACCGGACCACCGACCTCGCGCTCCAGCCCTGCGACGGCGTGCGAGACGGCCGACTGCCCGACGCCGAGGGCGGCGGCCGCGCCCGTGAACGATCCGGCGTCGACGGTGGCGACGAACGCGCGCAGCTGGGGGAACGAGACGGTCATGCGTCTTCCTCATCCGGTCATGAGCGCCATGCGTTTGCCGCATGCGCCGTGGATGTCGACACTAGGCCACATGAACGCCGTCCTCTACCTGCTCGTGGCACTGACCTGGGGGTCGAGCTTCCTCTTCGCGAAGATCGGGCTCGACGGCCTCGCGCCGCAGCAGGTCGCGACGGTGCGCACCGTCCTCGGCGCGCTCACGCTCGTCGCGGTCCTCGTCGCCACCCGCAGCCGGTGGCCGCGCGAGCCACGGGTCTGGGGGCACCTGCTCGTCGTCTCCGTGTTCCTCAACGCCGTCCCGTCGTCGCTCATGGCGTGGGCGGAGCAGACCGTGCCGTCCGGACTCGCGAGCATCTACAACGCGACGACGCCCATCATGACGCTGGCGGCGCTCGCCGTGCTCGTGCCGTCCGAGCGGCTCCGCGGCCGTCAGGTCGCCGGCATCGTGCTGGGGATCGTCGGCATCCTCGTGCTGGTCGGGCCGTGGAACGTCATCGGCGACCCGGAGGTCCTCGCGAGTGTGCCCGGGCAGGTCGCGCTGCTCGGGATGACCGCCTGCTACGGCATCGGCCTCGCCTACCTGCGACGGGTGGCGGTCGGCAGCGCGTACGACCCGGTCACGCTCGCGACGGTGCAGCTCACGCTCGCCTCCGGGCTGCTCCTGCTGGTCGCGCCCGTCATCGCCACCGGTCCGGTACGGCTGGACTGGAGGATCGTGGGCGCGATGGTCGCGCTCGGTTGCGTCGGCACGGGGCTGGCCTACGCGTGGAACACCCGGCTGGTGCAGGCGTGGGGAGCGGGTCGCGCCTCGACGGTCACCTACCTGACGCCGGTCGTCGGAGTGGTGCTCGGCGTGCTCGTCCTCGGGGAGCACGTGCGGTGGAACGAACCGGTCGGCGGCCTCGTGGTGCTGTTCGGCATCGCGCTGGCCTCCGGCGTGGTCGGTCGACGTCGGCGAGCCGCGCGGACCCCGGACCGCGCCGCCGCCTGAACGGGGGCAGGGTCCACGGCGGACGGCCGCCGTAGGATCGGGCCACGCACTCGCCGACGAGACGGAGCACGGTCATGACCGCCACCCACCACACCAGCGCGACCGCCTCGGTGGCAGCGATCCTCTCCGAGTCCGCCTCGCGGTACCCGGACGACGTCGCCGTGATCGTCGGCGACCGGCACACCACGTACGCCGAGCTCTGGAGCCAGACGCTCGCCTACGCCGGGGCACTCCGGGCCCGCGGCGTCGGCGCCGGCGACCGGGTCGCGATGCTCGTCCCGAACGTCGAGGACTTCCCCCGCGTCTACTACGCGACCCTCGCGCTCGGCGCCGTGGCCGTCCCCGTGCACGCGCTCCTGAAGCGCCGCGAGATCGAGTACGTCCTGCGCGACAGCGGCGCGAGCCTGCTGGTCTGCGCCGCACCGCTCATCGGCGAGGGGGCGGCCGGGGCCGAGCTCGCCGGCGTCGAGGTGCTGACCGTGCTCGCGCCGCCGCCCTCCGACGAGCAGCCCGGCACCGGCCACGACCGGCTCGAAGCGCTCGCCCAGCAGGCGGAACCCCTCGACACCTACGTCCCGCGGCACCCGTTCGACACCGCGACGATCCTGTACACGAGCGGCACCACCGGCAAGCCCAAGGGCGCCGAGGGGTCGCACTTCTCGCTGCTCGAGCAGGTCAACACGAACCTGATGACGACGTTCGACATGCACCGCGGCGACGTCCTCCTCGGGGCACTCCCGCTCTTCCACACCTTCGGGCAGACCTGCACGATGAACACCGGCTTCCGCGTCGGCGCGACGATCGTGATGCTGCCGAAGTTCGACGGGGACACCGCGCTCGCCGCGATGGTCGAGCACGGGTGCGGCGTCTTCATGGGCGTCCCGACGATGTACATGGCGCTCCTCGACGCCGCCACCCGCTCCGACGACCGCCCGGCGCTGCGGTACGCGATCTCCGGCGGTGCCTCGCTGCCCCTCGCGGTCCTCGAGCGCTTCCAGGACGTCTACGACGCGCCGATCCACGAGGGCTACGGCCTCACCGAGACCTCGCCGGTGGCGACGTTCAACCACGTCGGGACGCCGCCGCGCCCCGGCACGATCGGCACCCCGGTGTGGGGCGTCGACGTCGAGATCGCCGACCCGGAGCAGCACGACGCGATCGTCATGCTGCCGCACGGCGAGATCGGCGAGCTCGTGATCCGCGGGCACAACCTCATGAACGGCTACCTCGACCGTCCGGAGGACACCGCCGAGGCGATCGTCGACGGGTGGTTCCGCACGGGCGACCTCGGCACGAAGGACGACGACGGGTACCTCACGATCGTCGACCGGACGAAGGACATGATCATCCGGAACGGCTACAACGTGTACCCGCGGCAGGTGGAGGAGGTCCTCGCCACCCACCCCGACGTCACGATGGCCGCGGTGTTCGGCGTGCCGCACGAGCTGCACGGGCAGGAGGTCGAGGCCGCCGTGGTGCTCCGCGCCGGTGCGACCGCGACGCCCGAGGAGCTGATCGAGTTCGTCGCGGCCGAGATCGCCGCGTACAAGTACCCCCGGGCCGTGCACGTGCTCGACGCGCTGCCCCTGGGCCCGAGCGGGAAGATCCTCAAGCGGGAGCTCGTCGAGCGGTTCGGCACCGAGGTCCGGACGGGGTCCTGACGGCGGCCGTGCGTACCCTGGCCACGTGAGCGACACCGGCAGGGCCTCGACCGCACGCCTGCTGTTCGCCTCGTCGCACCCGGGGCCGACCGTCACCGTGACCGTCCTCGCGACGGTGATCGCCGTCGCGGTCGGCCACGCCTGGTGGACCGTGCTCCTCGTCGCGCTGACGGTCGTCGCCGGGCAGCTCTCGATCGGGCTCGCCAACGACTGGATCGACGCCGACCGTGACCGGGCGGTGGGCCGGTCGGACAAGCCCGTGGCCCAGGGACTGATCGCCGTCGGCACGGTCCGGCGGGCGGCGTTCGGCACCGCCCTGGCGTCGGTCGTGCTGTCGCTCGTGCTCGGGCCGGTCGCCGCGGTGGCGCACCTCGTCCTGGTGGCCGCGGGGTGGGCGTACGACGCCGGGCTGAAGCGCACGGTGTGGTCCGTCGTGCCGTTCGTCGTCGCGTTCGGGCTGCTGCCGGTCGTCGCCGTCGCCGCCGGCCCGCACGGATCGTGGCCGGCGTGGTGGGCGATCGCGACCGGCGCGGTGTTCGGGGTGGCGATCCACTGCACGAACGTGCTGCCCGACCTCGTCGACGACGCGGCGACGGGGGTCCGCGGGTTCCCGCACCGCCTCGGGCTGCGGGGCGCCGGCGTGGTGGCGTTCGGGTCGCTCGTCGTCGCGGCGCTGCTCGTCGTCGGCGGTCAGGTGCTCGGCGACGACCCGGTCCGGGGCCCCGGGGTGGTGCTCGCGGTCCTCGGGACGGTCGTGGTGGTCGTGCTGGCGGCTGTGGGGGTCCGGCTCGTGCTGGCGGGACGGGCGTCGAGGATCCTGTTCCGGCTCGTCATCACGTCGTCCCTCGTGCTCGTCGTCGAGCTCGGACTCGCCGGCGCCCGCCTCGTCGCCTGACCGACGACCGACCCGTCACGCCCGCGCGTTCCGACCCACGCGACCCGACCCGCGCGACCCGACCCGCGCGACCCCCCGCGCGACCCGACCCGCGCGACCCGACCCGCGCGACCCCCCGCGCGACCCCCCGCGCGACCCCCCGCGCGACCCCCCGCGCGACCCCCCGCGCGACCCGTCACGCCCACCGCATCGCGTAGACCCCGGCCAGCCCGTCGGCGGACGGCAGGGACAGGACCGTCCGGAGCAACGCCTCCCGTCCGACCGCCCCCACCCTGCCGAGCGGACGGCCGAACGGACGTCCGAGCGCCATGTTCACCTCCGCCTGCCGCGCCGCCCGTCGCGCCACGGCCTGCCGGCGCCGCGCGTACTCCGGCCACGGTCCCGCGCTGCCGGTGCGGACCCCCTCGGCGAGGAGCGGCGCGAGCGCGGCCGCGTCGAGCCAACCGAGGTTCATGCCCTGCCCGCCGATCGGACTGATCTCGTGCGCGGCGTCCCCGACGAGGACGACGCGTCCGACGCCGACGCGTTCCGCATGGCGGCGGCGGACGCCGAACCCGCTGAGCATGCTGCAGGAGCCCGGGTCCGGCCGGACACCGGTGCGGCCCGCCACGATCGCGGCCAGGGCCGTCGCGTCGGGTGCGGGGTCGTCCGACGGCGTCAGGAGCGCGACGTACCGCCGTCGGTCCCCGGGGAGCGGGAACGACTCGACCACACCGGCGGGTCCGACGTCGACGAGGGCCGAAGTCCGCGCCGCTGACCGCTCGACGTCAGCGAAGTCGCCCATCGCGTAGCGGTCCGGGTAGTCCCGTCCGGTCGTGCTGATGCCGAGCAGGTCCCGCACGGCGCTCCGGGCGCCGTCCGCCCCGACGACGAACCGGGCGCGGACGGCCACGCTCCCGCGGGCGTCGGTCCCGACGGCGTCGACGTGGTCCGCGTGCCGTTCGAGCGTGGCGAGCGCGGTGCCGGTCCGGAGCGCGTCCGGTGCGGCGGCGGCGAGGGCGTCCCGCAGCAGGGCCTCGGTGCGGTGCTGGTCGAGCGTCGCGACGTACGGGTGCGTGGTCGACGCCCGGTCGAAGGTCAGGGTGCCGAGCGTCCGGCCGCGGCTCCGGGCGACGCCCTGTCGGACGCGCACCGCCTCCCGCAGCACCGGTGCGTCCAGCCCGATCGCGGCGAAGGCGTCGAGCGAGGGCGGGTGGATGCCGATCGCGCGGGAGCCCGTCGGTGCCCCGCTGCGGCGTTCCCACACGGCGACCTCGACCCCACGCGCCGCGAGGAGGGCCGCCACGAAGAGGCCGACGGGCCCACCGCCGACGACGAGGACGTCGACGCGCTCCGTGGTCACGGCGTCGAGCCTACGGACGGTGGGCGGGGCGCTCGCCCAGGCGAGCCGGACACGCGCCGCTCGGTCGACGCCCCGAGGTCATCCGCTCGACCGAAGCGGGCGGAGCGCTCGCTCCGCGATGCTGGTGTCGTGCCCTTCACCGTCAGTCACGCGGTCGTCGCCCTGGCAGCGCGACGCACCCCGTTGCCCGTCGCGGCCGTCGCCGTCGGCGCGATGGCACCCGATGCCGTCCTGTTCGCGCCGTTCCTGCCGCCGTACGTGGTGGCGCACTCGTGGGTGGGCGTGGTGACGATCGACCTGCTCGTGGCGCTCGTCGTCCTCGCGGCCTGGTGGTGCCTGGTGCGACCGGCGTGGGCGGACGCGGTGCCGGGCGTGCGCGAGCGCGTCCCGCAGGCCTGGTCGCACCGACCACCGCGGCCGGAGCGACCGGTCCGCCGGCTGCTCACGGTCGTCGTCGCCTGCGTCGTCGGGAGCGTGACGCACGTGGTCTGGGACGCGTTCTCGCACCAGGCGGGCTGGGCGGTGCAGGCGATTCCCTTTCTCCGCGAGGGGCCCGTGGGCTACCCGGTCTGGGCGGGCGTGCAGGACGCATCGAGCGTGCTCGGACTGGCCGGGCTCGTGGTCGCCGCCGTGGTCTGGTGGCGACGGAGTACGCCGCGGGTGCTGCCGCCGCTCGGCGGGTCGGAGCGGACGGTCGTGGTGGTCGCCGGCGTCGTCGTGGCCGTGGCGGCGCTCGGGCTCGCCGGTCGGGCGTTCCTCGGCGGCGGCGGTGTCGCTGGGGTGGTCACGGAGCTGGCGTTCCGGCTGCCGGTGGTCGTCGCGTTGGTGCTCGTGCTCGGGGCGGTCGGCCTGCTGGTCGTGCGTCGCCGTCGCGTCGGTTGACGCCGGGGCGGGAGGCGCGGTGCGGGTGGGCCCGCGGGTGTCGCGTCCGGCAGACCGTGGGTCGGGAGGCGCGGTGCGGGCCGGCCCGCGGGTGTCGCGTCCGGCAGACCGTGGGTCGGGAGGCGCGGTGCGGGGCCGACCCGCGCCTCCAGGCCGTCAGACGGTCGCGTCCGCCGTCTCGCGCGCGGACCGGTCGGCCGCGACGAGGCGACGCGCCTCGCGGAGTCGCTTCCGCAGCCGTTCGACCGGCACCTCGACCGCGTAGGCCGCGCCCACCGCCACGAGCAGCGCCACCGCGACGAGCCACACCGTGCCCCACGGGCCGATCGCGAACGTACCGAGCAGCGCGATGACGAGCGGGTGCCACAGGTACGCCGAGTACGACACCCGGCGACCGAACCACGAGACCGGCGTCCACGCGAGCGCCGCCGACAGGGGCGAGCGAACGGACACCAGGCCGCCGATGAGCAGCGCCGAGATGAGCCCGGTCACCGGCAGGACGACACCGAACGACCATGCGTGCTGGGTCCAGTCGCCGTCGATCCAGAACTGCACCGCCGCGAGGAGCCCGATGCCGAGCCAGGTGCCGACGTGCCCGGCGAGCCCGGCCGCCCAGGTCCGGACGCGCTCGTCGTCGAGGAGCAGCGCGAGCAGGCAGCCCGTCGCCAGCGGCACGACGCCGAGCACGGGCGAGAAGTAGACGTCCGGGGTCGCACCGCTGTTCGGCGTGCGGTAGCTCAGCCACGATGCCGCGGCGGCCCCGACGATCACGACGCCGAGCCCCGTCATGAGCCAGCGGCGACGCGCGCGCAGTGCGAAGAGGAGCACGAGGACGGGCGGCCAGACGAGGTAGAACTGCTCCTCCATCGACAGGCTCCACGTGTGCGCGAAGACGCCCTGCGTGGTGTCCCAGTACGAGCGGAAGAGGTTGCCGGTGTAGCTCAGTGCGATGAAGGCGGCCTCGCCGGGGGAGAACGAGGCGCCCTTGTAGTCGCCGACCCAGTTCCAGAGGAGCAGTCCGACGCCCACGAGGGCCAGGAGCGCGGGGTACAGGCGCAGGAGGCGCTTCGTCCAGAACGAGCCGAGCCGGATGCGTCCGGTGCGCCGGTGCTCGCCGAGCAGGAGCGTCGAGATGAGGAACCCGGACAGCACGAAGAACACCGTCACGCCGATGAAGCCGCCCTCGAACTGCGGCACGTGCAGGTGGTACAGGATGACGATGAGGATCGCGACCGTCCGGAGTCCGTCGAGCGCCGGGGCCCGGTTGGTCAGCGGCGGCGGGGGTGTCGGTCGTGCGTGCCTGCCGTCGGTGTCGGCCGGTGCGGATGTCGTGCGGGTCCGCTCCGGCGAGGTCGTGGTGATGGCCACGGACGCCTCCTGCGCGATCTGGTCGATGGGGTCACGGACCGTGGGGTCGTGACCGGATCGTTACATCATGCTCGCGCCACGTAAGAGCCGTCTCAACGAACGGGGTGCACCAGCTCCGTCAGGGCGTCGAGGCGCTCGTCGACGATCGCGGCGAACGACCGCTCCTCGTCCGGCGCGATCCACTGGGCGAAGGACAGGTGGAACACGGTCACCGCGGTCTCGGCGGCCATCGTGGCGGCCGGTTCCGGGATGCCGCGGTCGCGCAGCACCTCTCCCAGCCGGACCTTCAGGGTGGCGAGCTTGCCGAGCTCCCGTTCGCCGAGTGCCGGGTTGCCGTCGATGATGCCCTGTCGCGCGCGCGACCACGGGCGGCGGTCGTCGGGGAAGAACGCGCTGCTGGCTGCGAGCGCGAGCCGGACGAGGTCGAACGGTGCCGCGTCCGCCAGTGCGGTCTCGATCGGGGTCGTGAACATGCCGAGGAAGTCGTCCTGCCCGGCGAACAGCACCTCGCGCTTGTCGGTGAAGTGCCGGAAGAAGGTGCGTTCGGTGACCTCGGCCGCGGCGGCGATCTCGGCGACCGTGGTGTCGTCGTAGCCCCGCTCGGCGAAGAGCTGCAGTGCGGTCGCCTGCAGTCGTTCGCGGGTTCCGGGTTGCCATCGGGCCATGTCCGCAGTCTACTGATGACAGTGGCTGACATCGAGTGCTACGGTGATGTCAGTTCATGACATCAGCGCCGTGGACACCTGTGAAGGGAAAGCACATGCACGTGTTCGTCACCGGGGCCTCCGGATGGATCGGCTCCCACACCGTCGACGAGCTCCTCGCCGCCGGGCACACCGTCACCGGCCTCGCACGCTCCGACTCGTCGGCCGCCGCGCTCGAGGCCAAGGGCGTCGCCGTCGTCCGTGGCGACCTCGACGACCTCGACGCCATCCGGCGCGGCGCGTCCGAGGCCGAGGGCGTCCTGCACCTCGCCAACAAGCACGACTGGGCGAACGCGGCGGCCACGAACGCCAGCGAGCGGGCCGCGGTCGAGACCATCGGGCAGGCGCTCGTCGGCACCGACCGTCCGTTCGTCGTCGCGTCCGGGGTCGCCGGGCTCGCGCAGGGCCGCCCCTCGACCGAGGCGGACCCGAGCCCCTTCGTCGGCGCCGACAGCATGCGCGGCGGCAGCGAGAACCGCGGGTTCGACTTCGTCGAGCAGGGCGTGCGGACGATCGCTGCCCGGTTCAGCCCGACCACGCACGGCACCGGCGACCACGGGTTCATCGCCGCGATCGTCGCCGCCGCCCAGGAGCGGGGCGAGTCCGGCTACGTCGGTGACGGCACCAACAGCTGGGCGGCCGTGCACGTCACGGACGCCGCCCGGCTCGTCCGGCTCGGGCTCGAACAGGCTCCGGCCGGCACGCGCCTGCACGCCGTCGCCGAGACCGCGATCCCGACCCGGGCGATCGCCGAGGCCATCGGCGAGAGCCTCGGGCTGCCGGTGACCTCGATCGACCCGCAGGACGCGCTGTCGCACTTCGGGTTCATCGGGCGGTTCTTCGGCATGGAGATGTCGGCGACGTCCGAGGCGACGCGCGAGCTCCTCGGCTGGGAGCCCGTCGGGCCGGGGCTGCTCGAGGACATCGCCGCGGGCGCCTACGCCGGGGACGCCGCGCGCCGCTGACCCAGAACGACAAGACCGACGTCGTACGACGTCGGTCTTGTCGTTCTGTGCACGCGCGTCATGTCACCCGCCGCGAGGAGCGACGAAGTCGCTGTCGTACGACGTCGACGATGTCGTACCGAGACGGCCCCCTCACACGAGCGGACGCACCCCGGGCCCCGCGCGCCCCCGCCTACTCCGCCTTCTGCATCTGCCACGGCTCGGGCTCGCGGTCGCCGTTCGGCCGCACGGGCCGCACGTCGCCGACGATCGGGATCGCCCGCTTCCGCATGAACCACAGGTACCGCACGAAGAAGTGCGACAGCGTCGACAGCCGGTTGCCGTTGCCGAGCAGCGACGCGATGTGCACGGCGACCCATGCAAGCCAGGCGACCGGGCCGACCATCGTGATGCCGCCGCGGAGCTGCGCCACGGCGGCGTTCGTCCCGATCGTCGCCATGGTGCCCTTGTCGAAGTACTTGAAGTGCTCGGTCGGCTTGCCCGCCATGAGCCGCACGATCTGCCGCGCCGAGTGCCGGCCGCCCTGCAGTGCCGGCTGGGCGAGCTGCGCGAGGGCGTCGTCCTGCGCGGCGATGTCGCCAGCGGAGAAGATCCGCTCGACGCCCTTGACGCTGAGGTCGTCGTTCACCTGGATGCGCCCGCCGTGGGTCTGCGGCATGCCCCAGCCGGAGACCTCCTTGTGGGCCGCGACGCCGGTCGCCCAGATGACCTGCGACGCCGGGATGAACTCACCCTCTGCCGTCATCACCCCGTCGGGCTTCACCTCGGAGACGCCGGTGTTCAGGCGCAGGACCACACCGCGCTTGCGGAGGACCTTGGCCGCGTACCGACGCAGCCGCGGGGCGAAGGGCTTCAGGAGCTCGCCGCTGCGGTGCACCAGGGTGATCGAGATGTTGCCCCGCTCGATCTCCGGGTACGCGCCGACGAGGGCCTGGTCGCGGAGTTCGGCGAGCGCGCCGGCCATCTCCACGCCGGTCGCGCCACCGCCCACGATGACGATCTTGATCTCGTCGGGGCCCTGGTTGGCGGCGGCTTCCTCGAGGCGGGTGAACAGCTCGTCGCGGATCCGGAGCGCCTGCGAGCGGGAGTACATCGAGTACGCGTACTCGTACGCTCCGGGCGTGCCGAAGTAGCTCGTGTTCACGCCGTTCGCGAGGATCAGCCAGTCGTAGTGCAGGTGCTCGCCGTCGGACATCTCGGCGATGCGCTCGACCGGGTCGATGCCGGTCAGCAGCCCGTGCCGGAACTCGGCGTTGCTCTGCTTCGCGCGGAGGCTCCGGAGGAAGTACGTCACGTCGCCCGCGTTCAGCCCGCCCGTCGCCACCTGGTACATGAGCGGCTGGAACATGTTGTAGACGTGGCGGTCGACCAGGGTGACCCGCACCGGTGCGTCGGCGAGCTCGCGCATGGCCGCGACACCGGCGAATCCACCGCCGACGATGACGACGTGCGGGCGGGTGTCCTGGGGCATGCTGACTCCGGCTTCCTCGGATGGTGAGATGGTCACCACCGAGGGTACGCGCGGTTCGGACGGTCGTTCGACGGGGGCCTGGAGGGACGGCTCACCGCCGTCAGGCGTCGAGCCTCGCGTAGGTGCTCACGACGTTGCCCTTGCTCGTCACGGTGTTCTGGACCAACCGCAGGCGCGTGGCCGGGTCGGTCGGTTCGAAGAGCGTGCGTCCGGACCCCGCGATCGCCGGGTGCACCATCAGCTGCAGCTCGTCGAGGAGCCCGGCGAACAGCAGGTGCCGGACGACGGTGACGCTCCCGCACACGGCGATGTCGGCACCGTCCCGTTCCTTGAGCGCACGGACGAACGCGTCGAGGTCGCCGTCGATCCGCGTGCTGTTCTCCCACGCCAGGTCGTCGTCGAGCGTGGTCGAGGCCACGTACTTCTCGATCGGGTTGATCCACTGCCCGAAGGGGTCGTCGGGGTGGGCGGGCCACCACTCGGCCCACTCGAGGTAGCTGTTCCTGCCGAGGATGACGGTGTCGGTCCGGGCCATGAACGCGCCCATGCCCGCGCCGAGCTCGTCGTCGAAGCTGTCGTACTGGAACGTGTACGGGTCCTGCACGACGCCGTCGACCGAGGTGAACAGTCCCGCGGTGACCTTGCGCATGCTCGGAGCGTAGCCGTCAGCTGTTCGACCCGGAACCGCTCGTGCCCGATCCGGTGCCGGTGCCGGTCCCGCCCTGCGTCCCGGTCCCGCCCTGCGTCCCGGTCCCGCCCTGCGTCCCGGTGCCGCCCTGCGAACCGTTCCCGGGGAACTGCCCGGTGCCGCCCCCGGGGAACTGGTTCGTGCCGCCGTTCGTCCCGGGCACCTGGGTCGTCGACTGGCTCGAGCCGCCACCGATCGCGTGCCCGATCGCGAAGCCGATCCCGCCGCCGACGAGCAGCGCCGCGAGACCGACCCCGACGGCGAGCACCTGCCAGAACCACGGCGGTCGCGGGCCGTTCGCGCCGAGGCCGCGCTTCCGGCGGCTGGTCGCTGCGGCGCCGTACCAGGGCGTCGCACCGTTCTGGGCACCCTGAGCGACCGGAGCCCACGAACCGGCGGGCGGGGCCGGCGTCACGTACGGCGGTTCCCCGGCCCACTGGCCGTCGGCGGCAGCAGCGGGGGCGGGCGACGGATCGGCCGCCGGCGCGGGGGCGTACAGGCCCGACGGGGACGGGGTTTCGTCGAGCGTCGCGGTCGACGTCGGTGCCGCCCCCCAGCCGGCCGGGCTGGCGGGGTACGGCGTGGTGTGCTGGTGGGCTGCGGGGTCCATGTCGTCGCGGAACTCGCGGGACTCGGGGTTCACGGGGGTGCGCTCGGTCATGAGGACGAGTACAGACCGGTCGCCTATGTGCGGGCGATGACGACGCTGACGCCTCACTGTGCACAGCACGGTCCGCGTAGCCTCGCACCGTGCGCGCCAGAGTCGAGACCGTCCGGATCGACGGACTCCCCGTGCGCCTGCACACCCTGGCACCGGCCGGCCGGGTGCACGACGTCCTCGCCCCGACGGTCGTCCTCGTGCACGGCATCGGCATGTCGCACCGGTCCTTCGCGCGGTCGCAGCGGGCACTCGCCGCGACGCACCGGACCGTCAGCGTCGACCTGCCGGGGTTCGGCGGGCTCCCGGCAGCCGGCCGGAGCCTCACGATGACGGAGCTCGGGGACCTCGTCGTCCGCGCCGTGCGCTCCCGCGGGGCCGGCGACCTCGTGCTCGCCGGACAGTCCATGGGGACGCAGGTCGTCGTCGAGGCAGCGCGTCGGCACCCGGACGCCGTCGCGTCGGTCGTGCTCGTCGGTCCGGTCATCGCCGCTGGTCGCCGTCGACTGCTCACGCAGGCGCTCGACCTCGGGCGGGACGGCTTCGTCGAGGGCACCCGGATGAACGCGGTCCTCGTGACCGACTACCTGCGGAGCGTGCGCCAGTACGTGCCCGAGCTCCGAGAGATGCTCCGCTACCGGCTCGAGGACACCGTCGCCGAACTCACCCAGCCGGTGCTCGTCGTCCGCGGTGACCAGGACCCGATCGCGCGCCACGACTGGTCCGCCCGGGTCGCCGCGACCGCCCCGCGTGGTGCGTTCGTCGAGCTGCCGGGTCCGCACCACGTGCAGGAGCGCCAGCCGGTGGCGTTCGCACGGCTCGTGGGGGAGTTCCGCCGCGTGCAGACCCTCGAGGGCCCGCGATGACCGACGCGACCACGTCGGGGACGGATGGGCCGCGCACGGACCGCACCGCGCCTCCTGTCCGCGTCACCGTGCTCCGCCGCTGCCGGTGGGCCGTCCTCGACTGGTGGTACGCGATCCGCTGGCAGGTGCGGAGCCTCGGCCCGACGACCGCCGACGACTACCGGAGCGGCGACGGCCAACAGGTCGTCGTCGTGCCGGGCGTCTACGAGACCTGGCACTTCATGCGCCCGCTCATGGACGCCCTGCACGACCGCGGACACCCCGTGCACGTGCTGCCGGTGCTGCGGCACAACCTGCGCCCGGTCCCGGAGTCCGCGGCGGAGGTGCTGGCGTACCTCGAGGCGCACGACCTGCACGACGTCCTGCTCGTCGCGCACAGCAAGGGCGGACTCATCGGGAAGTACGCGATGACGCGGCTCGACGACCACGGCCGGATCGACCGCATGGTCGCGGTGTCGACGCCCTTCGCCGGCTCCGGGTACGCACGCCTGGCGCCCGTGCGGCACCTCCGTGCGTTCCGGTCGAGCGACCCGGTGCTCGCCGGCCTCGCACGGGAGCTCGACGCGAACGCCCGGATCACGAGTGTGTACGGCGTGTTCGACACGCTCATCCCCGAGGGCAGCGCGCTCGCCGGGGCGACGAACGTGCGGGTGCCGGTCGGCGGGCACTTCCGCATCCTCGGCGACCCGCGAACGCGTGCTGCGGTGCTGGCGGCGGCGGACCCCGAGGTCAGCGCGGACTGACGCTCGCGCGCTCGACGATGCGGTGCGGGACCACGACGGTCTCGGGCGGCGCCTCGCGGTCCTCGATCCGCCGGGTGAGGAGATCGAGCGCCGCGGTCGCGAACGCTCGTCGGTCGAACGACACCGTGGTGAGGGCGGGGATCGCGTAGGCGGCACCGTCGACGTCGTCGAACCCGACGACGCTCACCTGCTCGGGGACCCGCACGCCGCGGGCCGCGAGGACGTGCAGCACGCCGAACGCGATCGAGTCGGTGAAGGCGAACACGGCGTCGGGCAGCGGGTGGTCGTCGAGCCACGCCGCGAACGCCGACGCCGCCGCACTCGTCGTCCACGCGGCCAGCGGGACGCGGAGCCCGGGGTCGGCCGCGATCCCGGCTCCGGCGAGACCGGCGAGGTACCCGCGCTCCCGCAGCTCGCTCGTCGCGGTGGCCTCGACCGCGCGGGCGGCCCCGACGATCGCGATCCGCCGGTGCCCCCGTCCGACGAGGTACGACGTGACCTGCTCGGCAGCGGCACGGCTGTCGACGTGCACCTGGTCGACGTGCTCGGGCTCGACCTCGCCGATGACGACGGTCGGGGGCAGGCCCTCGGTGGAGGCGAGGACGCTCGCGCTGAGCGACACCGGGTTGAGGATCAGCCCGTCGACGAGGTGCGCCCGGGCGCGCGAGACGAGGTCACGCTCGCGGGCGGGGTCGTTGGCCGTCTGGTCGAGCTGCACGGTCCAGCCGCGGTCCCGCGCGAGTTCGACGAACCACTGCGCGAGCTCGGCGGAGTAGGCGCTGGACATCTCGGGCAGCGTCAGGGCGATCGCCCCGGAACGTCCGTTGCGCAGGCCCCGGGCGGACAGGTTCGGCACGTAGTCGAGCTCGGCGAGCGCCTGCTCGACCCGTTGCCGGGTCTCCGGGCGCACCACGACGCCGCCGTTGATCACGTTGGAGACGGTCTTCGGCGACACCCCGGCGAGGGCAGCCACGTCCCGCACGGTCGCGCGCATCGGCACGAGCGTAGCGCGGGGACGGGTCAGGGCCGCACGGACCGGTGCGCGTAGGTCGTGTAGCCGACCGGGATCGTCGCGCGGCCGGCGGTCTCCGGGTCCTCGTCGAGCACCCGTCGCACCCGGTCGAGCAGTGCGGTGCGCTCGTCGGGCGGGAGCACGATGACGTAGCTGCGCGAGGCGACCATGTCGAGGAACGCCGCGCGGTCCTGCTCGTGCACCCACGGGAACCGTTCGTGCTCGACGGCGTCGGGGTCGAACGGTGCGCCGACGACGGGTGCGCTCTGGACGCTCGCCCGCGACTCGGGCTGGGCCAGGATCGCGCTGATCCGGGCGGCCCACGGTCGGGTCTCGTCGCGGACGTTCCACACCAGGCCGAGGACACCGCCGGGCCGGAGCACCCGGGCTGCCTCGCGGGCACCCTGCGCCGGGTCGACCCAGTGCCAGGCCTGCGCGAACGTCACGGCGTCGGCGCTCCCGTCGGGCAGGGGGATCGACTCGCCGCTGCCCGCGAGCGTCCGCACGCCCGGCAGCACGGCCGTGAGTCGCTCGCGCATGGCCCGGTCGGGTTCGACCGCGACGACCTCGGCGGCGCGTCCGACGAGGCTCCTGGTGAACTTCCCGGTGCCCGCACCGACGTCGGCGACGAGTCGGGCGCCGGACGGCAGGAGCCAGTCGACCGCCGCGTCCGGGTACCCGGGGCGCCCGCGCTCGTAGGCGTCGGCAGCGGCCCCGAACGAGTTGGCGTCCGGCGCGGAGGTCATGCGACCAGCATGCCCCGCCTGGCGGGTGACGGACGGGAGGCGTGGGTCGGGCCGGTCGTGCGCCTCCCGTCCGGCCGCGTACCGGCCTGGAGGCACGGGTCGGGGCCGCCACGCGCCTCCCCTCCGCAGTGGGGTCGCCGCGGCGACGCGTCGGTCACGCCGTCGGGACGGGCACCGTCCTGCCGGTCCGCAGCGACTCCTGCGCCGCGAGGACGATCGACAGCGTCCGCAGCCCGACCTCGACGTCGGGCTGGGGCTGGACACCGGCCCGGACGGCGCCCAGGAACGTCCGCAGCATCGGCACGTCGTGGTCCGCCCCGTACCGCAGTTCGATCGGTCGTCCGCCGACCGCGTCGAGTCCTCGGGCGGCAGCGCCGAAGAAGTCGACCGAGACCGTCCCGCCGGTCCCGGCGACGTCCAGGGTCAACCCGCCCCAGGCCGGCGCCGTGTCCGGACGGCTCCACGAGCAGTCGATCGCGGCGATCATCCCGGTGTCGTACGTGATCGTCACGAGCCCGGCGGTCTCGGCGTGGGCACGACCCGCGTGCAGCACCCGGTTCGCGACCGCCGTGACGGACACCGGGCGCGCGCCGGTCAGCCCGTCGACGAGGTCGGCGACGTGCACGACGTGGTCGACGATCGCGCCGCCACCGCTCAACGCCGGGTCGGTGAACCAGTCGCGGGTGAGCGGGAGCATCCCGTTGTTCGCGCCGCGGACCGAGAGGACCGTGCCGAGTGCCCCGGAGGCGTGCGTGGCCCGCAACCGGTCGAACGCCGAGGCGAAGCGCACCGGGTAGGCCGTCATCAGCGTCACCCCGGCGCGCTGGACGGCGTCACGGATGGCCAGGCCGTCCTCCCACGAGGTCGCGAGCGGCTTCTCGCAGAGGACGTGCGCACCCGCGGCGGCAGCGCGTTCGACGAACTCCCGGTGCCGGGCGTTCTCGCTCGTCACGACGACGGCGTCCGGGCCCCACGCGAGCAGGTCGTCGACCGACTCGGCGTACCGGACGCCCTGGGCTCCGGCGAGGTCGGCGCCTCGGAGTTCGCCGAGGGCCGCCCCGGTCGAGACGCCGCCGGGGTCGGTCCCGCGCACCTCGACGTCGGGCATCGCGGCGAGCGCGGACAGGTACCCGATCGCGTGCGTGTGGGCGAAGGACAGGACACCGACGCGGAGTGTCACAGCGTCACCTCCACGGGCTGACCGGAGTCGATGGACGCGAGGGCGGCGTTGGCGATGCGCACCGCGACGGCACCGTCCCGAGCGCTGACGCGGGGGAGCGGTCCGCCCTCGGACGCCGCGACGAAGTCGGCGAGCTCGAGGGCGTACGGGTCCTCGGCGGGGTCGACCGCTGGCAGGAACCCGTCCACCGCGGTCGGTGTCGCGAGGTCGGCGCGGGTGTCCTCCTCGGCGAGGGACGAGTGCGCCAGGCTGCCGAGCGTGCCGGTCACGGAGTACTCGGTGCTGAAGGCGAGGTGCTGCGGGCCCCAGAGCCCGGCGACGTGGCTGATCGCGCCGGACGCGTGGGTGAGCAGGACGTGCGCGGCCTCGACCGGGTGCTCGGCGTCCCCCGCGCGGACGGTGACCGCGGACACCCGCGTGACCGAACCAGCCACCCAGCGGGCGATGTCGAGGTCGTGGATCATCTGGTCCATCACGATGCCGCCGGACTGCGCCCGGTCCCCGAACCACGCCACCCGGGTCGGGAACGCGCCGGAGCGCGAGAAGCGCAGGACGGCGAGGTCGCCCAGGAGGCCCGTGGTGACGGCCTCGTGCAGCCGCCGGTAGGCGGGGAACCAGCGCACGACGTGGGCCGGGTAGAGGTGGAGGCCCGCGTCCGCCGCGCGCGCCACGAGGTCCTCGGCATCGGCGTCCGTGCGGGCCAGCGGCTTCTCGGAGACGACGTGCCGTCCGGCCGCGAGCGCCCGACGGACGACGGCGGCGTGGGCGGGCGTCGGGACGACGACGTCGACGAGGTCGACCGCCGCCAGCAGCTCGTCGAGCGAGTCGGCGACGGTGATCGTGCTGCCGACCCGCGCGGCCTCGTCCGCGAAGGCCGCGGCGAGTTCGTGCGCGCCGTCCTGCGAGTGCACGACGACGTCACCGAGGCGGAGCAGCCCGGGGACGTGGGCGACCGCGATGCCGCCGGCGCCCACGAGTCCGATCGTGCGGCGTGGACGGGGTGCCGACTGCGACGTCATGGAGCCAGCGTAGAGGTCGTGTCCTCCTCGGGCCGTGACCGTTCCGGTTCGCGGAACCCGGGGATCGTGAACCGGAACGGTCACGGTTCACGCGGCGGACCCGCACCCGGGGTGAGCGGTGCCCTACGCTCGGCCTGTGGGGAAGCGTGGCATCTACGTCGAGACGATCATCGACGCCGACGTCGACCGGGTGTGGGCGGCGACGCAGGACCCCGTGCAGCACGTGCGGTGGGACGTCCGGTTCTCCGAGATCGTCCCCGAGCCGGCGGACGCGGACGGCGCCGCCCGCTTCACGTACGTCCGGCGCACCCCGGTGCACGACGTGCACGGGACCGGGGTGAGCATCGGCGAGCGGCGACGGGCGGACGGCACGAGGACCTCGGCGCTGCGGTTCGCCACCGACGACCGGCTGTCACCGATCCGTGCCGGTCGGGGCTACTGGCGGTACGTGCCCACCGATGACGGGCGCACCCGCTTCGTCACCGGCTACGACTACGACCCCGGCTGGGGGATCCTCGACGTGGTGGTCCGGCCCCTCCTGGGTTGGGCGACGGCGTGGAGCTTCGACCGCCTCCGGATCTGGGTCGAGGGCGGTGCCGAGCCGGAGGCCTGGCCGCTCACCTCGGTGCTGCAGCCGTGGCGACGGGACCGGCCCCGCGCCTCCCGGACCCGCCGCGCACCCGCGGGCGGCTCTCGTCGAGGCGACCAGCTGCACGACGCGCCCGTCACGCTGGCGGCGCTGCCCGATCCGGGAGGGGATCGATGAGTTCGGTGTTCGAGGAGGCGCTCGGCGCCGACTTCCAGCGGCTGCACCCGATGATGCGTCGCCGGTTCGGTGTGGGGCTCGACGCGGCCGAGGCGTGCACCGGCCGCGGGGTGATGACGTCGATCCGTCGGGGACCGTGGTGGACCGTGCCGTTCCTGCAGATCGGTCGGCTGCGGAACATCCTCGTGCCGGACGTCGGGACCGACGTGCCCTTCACGATCGAGAACTACCCGTACCGCGACCGGTACGGCCGCGAGACGGTGACCTTCGTCCGGACCTACACGACCAAGCCCGGGCGGACGGCGCGGTTCGACGCCACGATGGTCCTCGCGGACGGCCGGGTGCTCGACTACCTCGGGTCGCACCAGCACCTCGCGGTGGACCTCGACCTCGCCGTCGACGACCGCGGCGGACTCGTGCTCACCTCGGACGCCCAGCGCTTCTACGAGGGCCCGATCGCGTTCCGCTTCCCGATGCTGTTCAGCGGTCGGGCGACCCTCAACGAGTGGTGGTCGGAGGACGACCAGGCGTTCCACGTCGACCTGGAGGTGCACAATCGGGTCTTCGGGTTCCTGTTCGGGTACCGCGGGACGTTCACCTGCGAGTGGACGCCGGCGACCGACGCGCCCGAGCGACTCAAACCGCGGCGGACCGAGCTGCGGACCTGACCGACCAGACCCGGAGGAACCCGTGACCGACACGCCCTTCCGACCGGCGCTCGCGACCTTCTTCCGCGGCCTCGCAGCGCACAACGACACCGCGTGGTTCGAGGACCACCGCGACGACTGGCAGCGGCACGTGCAGGAGCCGATGGAGGCGCTGCTCGCCGAGGCCGAGCGGCGGTACGGACCCGGCCGTGTCCTCCGCCAGCACCGCGACCTGCGCTTCACGCCCGACAAGCGCCCCTACCGCGAGGACACCGGGCTCACCGCGGGTGGCGTCTACCTGAGCGCCGGGGTCGACGGGATCCAGGCCGGCGGCGGGCTCTACACGCCGTCCCGCGCGCAGCTGACCGCGGCCCGCACCGCGATCGACGAGCACCCGCAGGCGGCCGCCGCCCTGCAGCGCGTGCTCGACGAGCTCACCGACGCCGGCTTCGAGCTCGCCGGTCCGCCGCTGAAGACCGCGCCGCGCGGGTACCCGGCGGACCACCCCCGGATCGGACTCCTGCGCATGCAGCACTACGCCGCGCTGGTGCACCTGCCGCTCACGAGCCCGCTGGCCGACGTCGTGGACGCCTGGGAGCGCGTGCAGCCCCTCGTGCGGTGGACCGTGAAGTGGGCGCGCGCGGACGACCCGGAGGCATCGGACGACCCGGCGCCGCCCGTGCCCGGCGCACGGTCGATCGACGAGCGCGCCTGACCCGGGCGGGCACCCGACCCGAGTGGGCGCCTGGCCCGGGGCGCGGCCCGGACCCGTCGGTCAGCGGCGCAGCCAGCCGGCCTCGGCGAACACCGTCTGCAGCTCGGTCACGAACCGCGACGCGTGGAAGCCGTCCGTCACCGCGTGGTTGACCTGCATCGCGAGCGGCATGATGGTGCGCCCCTCGACGAACCGGTACCGCCCGATCGTGAAGATCGGCAGCAGGTGGTCCCATCCGTCCCGCACGTGCAGGGCGAACCCGGTGAAGGACGCCCCCGGCAGCGTCGAGATGTCGAACACGTTCTGCGGGCGGTCCTCCTGCGGGAACATCCGGTGGTCGTCCCGGTAGCGCTCCATCGTCGCGACCGCCGCCTCGTGGAAGCGGGCCGGGTCCTCGTCGTAGGGGACCGTCAGGACCGAGAACGTCTCGGTGTCGGCGTGGAACACCGTGAACATGGGGTGCACGACGTCCCAGACCGCTGGCGAACCGTCGTCCTGCAGCTGCATGCGGAACTCGGCGTGCCGGTTCACGACCGACGCGATGGCCCAGATCTGCGACGCGTACGTCCGACGGTCGGTCGCGCGGACGGTCTCGGCGAAGTCCGTCACGTCGAGCTCGACGGTCATCTCCCACGTGCAGGGCACGCGGTCGCGGTAGTGCGCGAAGTGTTCGCGGCGGGGCCAGCGGTCGAGGTCGACGGGTCGGAGTTCGGTCACGGCACCAGCTTCGTCGCGAGTGCCTGGTCGAGTGCCGTGCGGTCCCCGTCGATCCGCACGTCGACGGCGTCCAACGATCGCCGACCCCAGAGGACGAGCAGCAGGTCCTCCGCCCGACCGGTCAACCGGACCGCCGGCGCGGCACCGGCGGTGCCGACGAGCTCCGCCTCGGCATCGGCGTCCGCGAACCGGAACACCACGGTCGCGGCGAGCGGCTCGACGCGGCCGAGCCGCACCTGGCGCGGGTACAGGTCGCCGACCACCTCGCGCACGCCGTCGGCCGCCGTGTCGGCCTGGAGGCGCGGCTCGCCCCCGACCGCCTGCTGCGCGTCCCACAGGTGGATCGTCGTCTCGTGCAGCTGGCGTCGCGCCCACGTCCCGGCGTTCTCGGGTGGGTAGATCGCGCTGCACGCGGCGTCCGCGGGACGCGCGCGGAGCGCGCCCACGAGGCGGTCCGCTCCCGCGCGGAACCGGTCGGCGAGGTCGGCGGGCTGCGGCGCTCCCGGTTCGTCGCGCCCGTCGTGCCCGTCCCGACCGTCCCGCGCGTCCGGCTCGGTTCCGGTGAGCTGGCCGAGGGCCCAGCGGTGGACGTCCGTCAGGTGCCCGGCGAGGTCCGTCAGCGTCCACCCCGGGCACGATGGCACCACAGCACTGTGGTCGCCCGACCGGAGCACGGCCTCGAACCCGTCGATCGCCTCCTCCAGCAGGTCGATGCGGGCCCGGTGGGCGGATCGGTCGGTGACGTCGATGCCGCTCGAGCGCAGCGCTGCCCGGAGTCCGTCGACCCCGGCGAAGTGGTGCACCGGCATGCCGAGCTCGATCGCACCACCGAGCTTCCGTTCCGAGTCGTCGGTGAAGAACACCTCTGGGCCGTCGAGGTCGAGCGCGTCGAGCACGTGCCGGAACGCTCGGACGTCGGGCTTCGTGAAGCCGATCTCGTGCGAGCTGAACACGGCGTCGACCCGGTCGTGCAGGCCGAACGTCGCCACCTCGGCGGGGACGCCGTCGGTGCCGTTCGTCAGGACCGCGGTCGTGCAACCCGCCGCACGCAGCTCGTCGACGAGATCGAGGACCTCGGCGTCCGGGGTGAACGGCTGCCGACCCCAGGCCTCGGCCGCCGCCGGGTCGCCGATGCGCTCGCCGACGACCCGGACCCACTCGGCCCGGGTGATCCGGCCGGTCGTCACCTCGTCGATCAGGGGTGCAGCGAACGCCACCGCCTCGATCGTCCCGGAGGCGAGGTCGTGTGCGTGTTCGATCGCCTCGACGTGCTCCGGGTGGAAGTGCCGGATGACGCCGTCCAGGTCGAAGAGGACCGCGCGGATGTCCGTCACGGGACCTCAGTCGTTCGGGCGGATCAGGCAGAACGGGTGGCCGGCGGGATCGAGGTACACGCGGAACGTGTCGGTGCCCGATCCGGTCGCCGTCGCGCCGATCGCCAGGACTGCGGTCTCGCCGGCGTCCAGTTCGTCCACCTTCACGTCGAGGTGGCTCTGCTGGGGGACGTCCTGCCCGGGCCACTCGGGCGCGCGGTACTCCGCCACCCGCTGGAACGCGAGGATCGGTCGGTGGTCCGTGAAGGGCAGGGCCACCTCTGCCCATCCCTCGTCGAAGCCCACGATCTCGCCGCCGAGCAGTTCGGCGTAGAAGCGGGCGAGCGCACGGGGGTCCGCGCAGTCGAGGACGATGACGTCGAGCGTGCCGATCATGGCCGACACGCTAGCGGGATCAGCGCGTGGCGGCCAGGGCCTTCGTGATGCGCTGCAGCGAGACAGTCTCGGCCGTGCCGAGCTCCTGCGCGAAGAGACTGAGCCGGAACTCCTCGAGCATCCATCGGGCGTGCACGAGCTCCGGGTGCGCCCCCGCGGCCGGTGGGAAGGTGCCCCCGGCGTCGAGGTAGCGGTCGGTCGCGACGGTGACCTCGCGCATCCAGGTGGCGTCGCGCCCGGGGTTCTGCAGCAGCTTCTGCACGCGAGTGTCGACACCCTGCAGGTACACCCGGATGCGCCGCAGCCGATCGAGCCCCGCGACCGCGACGAACCCGGGGAACACGAGTCGCTCCATCTGCTGCCGCATGTCCGTGAGCGCCGGCAGCAGCGACATCGAGTTGGCCTGCTTGAGCGATCGTTCCGCGGCCCGGTGCGCGGCGAGGACGGCAGCGACCTCGGACACGGCCGTGAACATGGTGTCGACGACCGTCGCGGACACGGTGTCCCGCACGGCCTCGAAGTCGGCCTTGGTGAACACCAGCCCGTCGGGGTGCGCCCTGCGGATCCCGGCGTCGACGACCGCCGCGAGGACGTCGTCGAAGAGCGCCGCGGTGGAGGGGTACGGGCTGGCGGCGAGCGCGAGCTTCTCCTGCGCGGTCAGGTGGGACTGGATGTAGGAGACCGGCGAGGGCACGGCGTGCATGACGAGCCGCCGGACACCCGCGGGCATCCGCACGGCCCGGTCGGACGGCGTCGCGAGCAGCTGGACGCCGACCGTCGCCTTCGGGCCGTCGCCCTCCTCCACGAGGGACGGGTAGGCGCGGATCACGCCACCCGCCTGCTTCGTGTCGAGCACCTGCGGCAGGTCGTCGGACGGCCAGGCGGTGAGCCCCGACCCCTCCACGGCGCCACCGGAGGCAGCGGACGCGACGCGAGCCGCGCCTCCTGGACGCCCTGCGGCGCGCGTCGTCGCCGAGGCGACGCTCTGCTGCGTCCGGTCCTTGAGCTTCGTCTGGAGGGCCGAGAGGTCCTTGCCGGCCTCGACCCGACGGCCGCGCTCGTCGACGACCGCCCACGTCGGCAGGAGGTGTGCCGGGACCCGCGAGAGGTCGAAGTCCGACTCCGAAACCGGCACGTAGGTCATGCGCTGGATCGCCGTGGCGAGGGTGGCGCGGAACGACTCTGTCGGCTCGGTCGGGGCGTCGTCGGGAAGCTCGGCGACGATCTTCTCGGCCCAGTCTGCAGCGGGGACGACGTTCTTCCGGATCTGCTTCGGCAGGGACTTGATGAGCGCCGTGACGAGCTCCTTGCGGAGGCCGCGCACCTGCCAGTCGAAGCCCTCTTCGCGCATACGGGGGAGCAACGCGAGCGGCACCTGCACGCTCACGCCGTCGTCTTGCGCGCCGGGTTCGAACCGGTACTTGATCGCAAGGCGCTGGTCGCCGCTCCGCCACTGGGTCGGGTACTCCTGCTGGTCCTGTGCGGCTTCCGCAGCGTCCTCGTCGAGGAGGTCAGACCGGCGCATGGTGAGCAGGTCCGGCTGGTCGCGCCGCGCCTGGCGCCACCAGCCCTCGAAGTCGCGCGTGGTGGCGACGTCGGCCGGCACACGGGCGTCGTAGAACTCGAAGACCCGCTCGTCGTCGAAGAGGATGTCGCGGCGACGGGTGCGCTCCTCGAGCTGCTCCAGTTCTCGGCGGAGCTTCCGGTTGTCGCGGTCGAACGCCTGCTGCGCGTCCCACTCGCCCTCGACGAGGGCGTGCCGGATGAAGAGCTCGCGCGAGTGCTCGGGGTCGACGCGCTTGTACTGCACCCGACGTCGCTGCACGATCGGCACGCCGAACAGGGTGACGCGCTCGTACGCGACGGCAGCGCCCTGCTTCTTCTCCCAGTGGGGCTCGCCGTACGTCCGCTTCAGGAGGTCGCCGGCGAGGGGCTCGACCCAGGCCGGGTCGATCCGGCCGACCGTGCGGGCGAAGAGCCGGCTCGTCTCGACGAGTTCGGCGGCCATCACCGCGTCCGGCTGCTTCTTCGCCAGCACGCTGCCCGGGAACACCACGAACCGGGTGTTCCGCGAGCCGAGGTAGTCGCGCTTCTCGCGGTCGCGCAGACCGATCTGGCTGAGGAGCCCGGCGAGCAGCGACCGGTGCACGGCGTCGCCGTCGTCGGACCGGGCCTGCCCGATGCGGACGTCGACCTGCTTCGCCGCCCGCGAGAGCTGCCGGTACAGGTCCTGCCACTCGCGGATGCGGAGGTAGTTCAGGAACTCGGCCTTGCACAGGCGGCGGAAGGCGCTCGACGAGAGCTCGTCCTGCTTGTCCTCGATGTGGTTCCAGAGGTTCAGCAGGGTCAGGAAGTCGCTCGTCGGGTCGGCGAACCGGGCGTGCAGCTGATCGGCCTGCGCACGCTTCTCGAGGGGACGCTCGCGCGGGTCCTGGATGCTCAGGGCGCTGACGACGGCGATGACCTCGCGCCCGACGCCCTGGCGACCGGCTTCGAGCACCATGCGTCCGAGCCGCGGGTCGATCGGGAGCCGGGTGAGCTGCCGCCCGGTCTTCGTGATCGAGCCGGAGCCGTCGACGGCGCGCAGCTCGCGGAGCAGGTCGAGGCCGTCCTTGACGCCCCGGGAGTCCGGCGGCTGCAGGAACGGGAACGCCTCGATGTCGCCGAAGCCGAGGGAGATCATCTGCAGGATCACCGCGGCGAGGTTCGTCCGCAGGATCTCGGGGTCGGTGTACTCCGGACGACGGTCGAAATCGTCCTCGGAGTAGAGCCGGATCGCGATGCCGGCACTCGTCCGGCCGGCGCGACCGGAGCGCTGGTTCGCGCTCGCCTGCGAGATCGCCTCGATCGGGAGCCGCTGTACCTTGGCGCGTGGCGAGTAGCGGGAGATGCGGGCGGTGCCGGTGTCGACGACGTACTTGATGCCCGGGACCGTCAGGGAGGTCTCGGCGACGTTCGTGGCGAGGACGACCCGACGGCGGATCCCCGGGGTGCTGCGGCGCTCGAAGACGCGGTGCTGGTCGGCGGCGGACAGACGGCCGTAGAGGGGCAGGACCTCGGTGCCGGGGTAGTGCTTGCCCTCGATGGCGTCCTGGGCGTCGCGGATCTCGTTCTCGCCGGACAGGAACACCAGGACGTCGCCCGGGTCTTCCCGAGCGAGTTCGTCGAGTGCGTCCGTGATCCCCTGCATGGTGTCACGGTCGTCGGCGCTGCTGCCGTGGTCGTCCGTCCGCGGGTCGTCCTCGTCCCCTCCGTCGTCGGCGTCGTCGGTGTTCTCCGCGACGAGCGGGCGGTACCGGATCTCGACCGGGTACGTGCGGCCGGAGACCTCGATGATCGGCGCACCGCCGAAGTGCTGCGAGAACGACTCCGGGTCGATCGTCGCGCTCGTGATGATGAGCTTGAGGTCGGGGCGGCGGGGGAGGAGCCGCTTGAGGTAGCCGAGCAGGAAGTCGATCGTGAGGGACCGCTCGTGCGCCTCGTCGATGATGATCGTGTCGTACCGCTTGAGGTCGCGGTCGAAGTGGATCTCGTTGAGCAGGATGCCGTCGGTCATCAGCTTCACCCGGGTGTCGGAGGACACCTTGTCGGTGAAGCGGACCTGGTACCCGACGAGTCCGCCGAGTTCGCCGCCGAGTTCTTCCGACACACGCTCGGCGATGGTGCGGGCCGCGATCCGTCGGGGCTGCGTGTGCCCGATGTGTGTCCGTCCGAGCTCGAGGCAGATCTTCGGCAGTTGCGTGGTCTTGCCCGACCCCGTGGCGCCCGCGACGATCACGACCTGGTTGTCGCGGATGGCGGCAGCGATGTCGTCCCGCCGCTGCGACACCGGCAGTTCGGGCGGGTACGTGATGACGGGCAGCGTGGTCGACATGAGCATTCCAGGATACCCGTCAGCGGCTCGCGTCGCTGAGCTGCGCGGACAGCGCGTCCGCCGAGTGCGCCGGGAGCGCACACACCCGGTCGTGGCAGACGTACGCCGCGCCGTCGTCGTCGGCGCGGCCCGCGAGCAGCTCGAAGCCCGCGGCAGCCCAGGCCCGGGCCTGCGTCGGGTTCATGAGGGCGATCGTCGTCCCCGGTCGCCTGGCCGCGAGCGCGGCCGATCGCATCGGGTCGTCCGGGTCCGACGTCACCACGACGACCTCGCGCGAGGGACGCCCCAGGGCGAGCGCGACCCCGAGGGCGTCGGAATGCCCGAGCGGTCGTTCCGTCCCGGTGACGGCCCGGTCGGCCACGAGCGAGGCTGCCGCTGCCCGCAAGGACTGGTCACCGGTGAGCGCGGCCAGCGTCGCGGCGGCCGCGGCGAGCGCCACCGTGCCGGAGCGCACGGCGGTCTGCGGCTGCTCGCCCGTGACGGTACCGGCAGCGGCGAGCACCGGGTCGGCGTCGAACCGACCGGCGAGGCCGTCGGCGACCAGGGATCGGGCGACCTCGGCGTAGTGCACCGCACCGGTGACGAGGGCGAGTTCGAGGAGCCCCTCGGCGAGGAGCCCCACGTCCTCGATGGTCGGCGCCGCGGTCGAGGTGCCACGCGGGGTGCTCGACCGTACCGCCACGTGCCCGTCCGTGAGGTGCCTGGCCACGATCGCGTCCCCTGCTCCCCGGGCGAGCGCGATCATCTCGTCGTCCCCGTGGCGGGCCCCGGCGATCGCGAGTCCGCGGATCGCAAGGCCGTTCCACCCCGTGAGCACCTGGTCGTCGAGCGGCGGGGGATCGAGTCGTCCACGCTCGTCGAGCGGCAGTCGGTACCACGCGCCCTCGACCCGCCGGCCGTCGATCGTCGACTCGCTGTCCTGCGCCGCGACGAACGCGCCGTCCGGCCGGCGGAGGGTGTCCCGCAGGAAGTCGGCGATGCCCCGGGCCTGTTCGGCCCCGGCGACCGCGAGCAGTCCGGCGTTGTCGTAGAGCATCCGCTCGTAGTGCGGCACCGACCAGTCGCGCCTGGTCGCGTACCGGAAGACCCCGCCGTCCGCGTCGGTCAGCTCGGTCGTGCGGATCGCGTGCAGGGAGCGGTCGAGCAGCGCGGATGCCTGCTCACCGCCGTCGGCGGCGACGTCCGACAGGAACTCGAGCAACGGTGCGCTCGGGAACTTCGGCGCACCCCCGAAACCGCCGTAGGTGGTGTCTTCAGCACGTGCCAGTTGGTCGACGACGGCCCGGATCTCGTCGACGGCCGGGAGGCGCGGCGCACCCCCGCCACCGACCGCACCACCCGGGGCGGTCCGGTCCGCCTCGGCACCCTGCCGGATCGCGGCGGCGATCGCGCTCGCGTTCGCGTCCACCTCGTGCCGGCGGTCCGTCCACGCGTCCAGCACCGCGGCGAGGATCTGCCGGAACGCCGGTACCTGCCCCACCGGCGACGGCGGGAAGTACGTGCCCGCGAAGAACACGTGCCCGTCGGGCGTGAGGAACGTCGTCAGCGGCCATCCGAGCTGGTCGGTGAACGCGCTCGCCGACGCCATCAGGCTGGCGTCCACGTCGGGGCGTTCTTCGCGGTCGACCTTCACCGCGACGAAGTCCTGCCGGAGCAGCTCGCCGATCCCCGGGTCGGAGAAGCTCTCGCGGGCCATCACGTGGCACCAGTGGCACGTCGCGTAGCCGACGGACACGAGGACGGGGACGTCCCGCTCGCGGGCTTCGGCGAACGCTTCGGGACCCCACTCGCGCCAGTCGACCGGGTTGTCGGCGTGCTGCAGGAGGTAGGGGCTGATCGCGGAGCCGAGGCGGTTGTCGGTCATGCGTCCAGCCTGCCTCCCTCGGCCTGGGTGCCGCGCCGTCAGGCGCGATCTGTGGACGGATCTGGTCCGTCCACAGGCGACCGCAGGTCGATCCACCCGGTGCGGGCCGCGAGCCGCACGGCCACGTCACCGGGTGCCATGGAGTCCGTGTCCACCCACGTGACGTCGCCCCGGACCGCCGCGTCGAGCCTCCCGGCCGTCCGCGTGCTGTGCGCCAGCTGCGCCTCGGGCAGGTGTCCACCGGACCGACGGCGCAGGCGGTCGGCCGTGGTCGCGTCGTCGGCGCGCAGCAGGACCGCGGTCACGACTGGGTCGTCGCCCATCGCCCGCGCCAACGCGTCCCGTTCCAGCACCGACACGGTGTTCGTGTAGACCAGCCGGTGGTGACCCAGCTCGCGGTAGGCGGCCCACATCGCGGCGAGGTTCCGTTCCGCGAGCCGGGCCTCGGGGTGCTCGACGTGCGGTGCCGGGTGGGCGAGGTCGAGGAAGTCGCCCTCGATCACGGCGTGCCGGACGTCGGCGGCGACGAGCAGGTCGTGCAGGGCCTCGGCCGCGGTGGTCTTGCCGACCCCGGAGCGTCCGCCGATGAACAGGACCTCGGAGCGTGGCACGGGTCAGCCGCGGTGGCTCAGGGACAGCAACGCGAGCGCGGCGTCCTCGGGGCCGTAGTCGAACAGCCGGTCCCAGAACGGGTCGGCCGCCCACGGGACGTCGCCGTCCGCCGGGACGGCGTGGGCCGTCTCGACGAGCCAGTCGAGCTCGGGTCGGACGGCCGTCGCGAACGCGGGCGGCTCCCACCCGAGCGACCGTGCCGCCGTCGTGTCGAGGACGAACGGCGTCGGGGACGACCACGGGGTCGTGCCGACGAACGCGGGGGCGCCTTCGTCGAGCAGGACCTCGTCGAAGGCGTGGTCGAGGTGTCCCGCGATCGTGCGGACGATCTCGAGCACGCTCGGGGCAGTGTCGTCGGCCACGTTGAGGATGCGCCGGTCGGGGGCGTCCGCCACGAGACGCACCAGCGACGCGATGCCGCTCGCTGCGGTGGTGTGGTCGACACCGCGGCCGTGGTCGGCGAGCAGGATGCGTTCCCGGCCGTCGAGGGCGCGGCGGACGACGAACCACTCGCGGGGTCGTCCGATGCCGACGCCGTGGACCTTCGACGGGCGGAGCACGGTGACGGGCGCGCCGTGGTCGAGCAGGACCTGTTCGGCGGCGACCTTCGCCGCGCCGTAGCCGTCGCGCGCGGTGGGGTCGCCGTCACCCGCCGCGACGGTCGGCGTCAGCTCGGTCACCGCACCCCCGAACACCGGCCGGTCGACCGAGTTCGCGTGGCGTCCCTGCTCGTCGGCGTACACGGCCTTCGACGAGACGAAGACCGTCGAGCCGACGTCGTCGAGGAAGGGTGCGAGCTGCCGGGCGTCGTCGCGGGTCAGCCCGACGGTGTCGACCAGCAGGTCGGCTCCCGGACGGAGGAGGTCGCGGAGCACCGTCGAGTCCCGGCGGTCACCGGGGACGAACGTCGCTCCCGCTGCCGTGAGGATGTCGGCCATCGGGCCACCGCGGCGGGCGACGACGTCCACTTGCCAGTCGTCGCCGCCGCGCCCCGAGACGTCGAGGAGCTCACGCGCGACGGCCGAACCGATCCCGCCGGTACCGCCGAGGACGACCGCGCGTCTGGTGCTCATGCGTCAACGGTAGTCCGGGCGGGCCGCGTGGCAGCCGGGCTGCGGCGCGGGCGCGGGCGCGGACCGTGCGGCAGCGGGGCTGCGGTGCGGGCGCCGCGCGGATCGTGCGGCAGCGGGGCTGCGGTGCGGGCGCCGCGCGGATCGTGCGGCAGCGGGGCTGCGGCGCGGGCGCCGGGTCAGGAGGCCAGCGCCTCGGGTTCGCGGCGCCACCAGTCGAGCAGGGACCCGTCGTACACCCGGACCTTGTCGTGGCCGAGCACCGTGAGCGCGAGGGCATCGGCGCACGCGGCGCTGCCGACCCCGCAGTATGTGACGATCTCGTCGGCGTCGAGCACCGATGCGAAGGCCTGCTCGAGCGCGGGACGCCGCAGGAACGCGTTCGTCGTCGGGTCGACGATGGCGTCCAACGACACCGTCGTGCTGCCGGGGACGATCGGCGGGTGCTCGGTGCCGAGCGCGGCGTCCGGCGCCGCGAGGACGAGCGTGGCGGGCTCGTCGCCGCTGACGGCGCGGAGGACCCGGTCGTGGTCGGCCCAGAGCGCGCGTTCCTCGCCGGCGAGGAACGCTGCGGGTTCCTCGGCCGTCCGCGAGGTCGGGGCGGGAGCCGTCCGGAGCGCGCCGACGCGGACCGGGCGTCCTTCGTCCCGCCACTTCGTGAAGCCGCCGTCGAGCACCGCGACCGAGTCGAAGCCGAACGAGCGGAAGATCCACCACAGGCGTGCCGACCACTCGCCGACGCTGTCGTCGTAGACCACGACCGTCGAGCCGTTCGTCACGCCGAGCTCGCCGGCGGCGGACTCGAACCGCTCGGCGTCCGGGCGGGTGAACGGCACGGGGGCGTCGGGCGTGGAGAACGCCTCGACGAGGTCGGCGTACCGCGCACCGGGCACGTGCCCGCGTTGCTCGTACGCGTCCCGTGCGGTCTGCCACGTCGTCTGGAATCCGGTCCCGGCCGTGTGCACCGAGGCGTCGAGCACGATGAGCTCGTCAGCACCGAGGTGGTCTGCGAGCCACTGCGTCGACACGAGCGGCGAGGTCAGGACGGGGGCCATGGCGCACACGATAACCGGGACCCCTGACGTGTGCGAGGGAAACGGACACACGACGCAACGAGGTCGTGTCGCGGGTCGTCAGACGGGCTGGAGCGGCTCCGGCGGGCCCGCGGGGACCTCGACGCGGATGCGGTCGCCCGGTCGGACGACGCCGCCCGTGACCACGACGGCCATCACGCCGCCCTTCCGCTCGACGGAGCCGTCGTCGGCGCGACCGAGGACGGCACGCAGGAGGCCGGGCTCGAAGTCGTTGATCTGCTGGCACGGGTTCCGGAGGCCCGTCACACGCACGCACGCGTCGTCGCCGAGGTGCAGGAGCGTGTCCGTGGGCAGGCGCAGCAGGTCGATCCCACGGGTGGTGACGTTCTCGCCCATCTGGCCCGGTGCGACCGCGTACCCGGCGCCGGCGACCTCGTCGAACAGTTCCGTGTGCAGCAGGTGCACCTGGCGGAGGTTCGGCTGCGAGGGGTCCCGGGCGACCCGCGACCGATGCTGCACGGTGGTGCCGGCGTGTGCGTCGCCCTCGATGCCCCAGCCCGCGACGAGCACGACCTCGTCGACGACCGGCTTGCTGAAGTGGTGGTCGGTGTCGCGGCTCACCGAGACGACGACGGGGTGGTCCTGCTCGTGGTCGGTCACCCCTCGATCCTGGCGCGGATCGTGCCCTGGCGCGAGTGGTTCCCGCGGGGAGTGCGACGTTCCGCGAGTCGATCCACGCGCGGGTCGTCGAACATCGCGTGCGACCCGGGGCGGGTGTGCGGTGGCCGCCCGGGTGCGCGGTGGCCGCCCGGGTGTGCGGCGGCCGCCCGGGTGTGCGGCGGCCGCCCGGGTGTGGACCTCGAACGACGAGCCCGATGTCGTACGACGTCGACGATGTCGTTCGCACCGGTCGACGATTGCCCGCGTGTGCAAGGAGCGACGAGGCCGCTGTCGTACGACGTCGATGATGTCGCTTGCACCGGTCGACGATTGCCCGCGTGTGCAAGGAGCGACGAGGCCGCTGTCGTACGACGTCGACGATGTCGCTCGGCGTCAGCAGCGTCAGCGTCAGCGTCGGCCCACCCGCCACCCGCCCACCCGCGACCCACCACCCGCCACCCGCGACCCACCACCCGCCGCGCCCCCACCCACCACCCGCCACCCGCCACCCCCAACCCCCAACCCCCAACCCCCAACCCCTGCCAGCACACACGGACGGCCCACCCCGGAGAACCAGGGCGGGCCGTCCGCGTTGAGCAGCGGGGCGTCAGTGCGCGGCGGTCGGGATGCTCCCGGTCGTCGCTGCGCCGGCGCGCTCGAGCTTCGCCAGCCGGACCGACTGGCGGTTGATGAGCAGCCCACCAGCGAGGGCGACCAGCACGAGCACGCCCGCCGAGATGCCGAACGCCACGTGGTAGCCGTCGAGCACAGCTTGCGCCTGCTGGAGCTTCGTCGGCGCCGCGGTCAGCCCGGAGAGGCTGTTCGCCACGACGTCGGCGAAGATCGTCGAGAGCAGCGCGGTCCCGATCGAGCCGCCGATCTGCTGCATGGTGTTCACCGTCGCCGAGGCCACACCGGCATCGGCCCGGGCGACCCCGGTCGTCGCGGTGTTCATCGCCGACGAGAAGATCGTGCCCATGCCGAGGCCGATCACGACGAGCGCCGGCAGGACCGTGCCCGCGTACGAGCTGTCGAGGTCGGTGCGCAGGAGCAGCAGCAGCCCCGTCGCCGCGACGAGCCCACCCGCGAAGATGAGCACCTTCGGACCGACGCGGGGGAGCAGTCGACCACCGATCTGCGTCGCCGAGATCATGATCGACAGCGGCATCGGCAGGAACGCCAGGCCCGTCTGCAGCGAGCTGAACCCGAGGGTCTGCTCGAGGTAGTACGTCAGGAACAGGAAGATGCCGAACATGCCGATCGCGACGAGGCCGATGGCGATGAACGAACCACCGCGGTCACGGTCGAGGACGACCCGGAGCGGCAGCAGCGGGTGGGCGACGCGCGTCTCGATGAAGACGAACGCCGCGATCAGCACCACGCCGGCGGCGAGCATGCCGATGGTGAGCGGGGCGTCCCAGCCGTTGGTCTCGGCGTTGGAGAAGCCGTAGACGACGCCGACGAGGCCGGCCGTGATCGTGACGACACCGGCGACGTCGATGCGCGGACGCTCGACCTTCGGCGGCTTCGCCATGAACACGAGGGCACCGATCACGCCGAGCACCGCGAAGACCACGTTCACGTAGAGGCACCAGCGCCACGACGCGTACTCGGTGAGCACCCCGCCGAGGAGCAGGCCGATCGCCGCACCGGAGCCCGCGATCGACCCGAAGATGCCGAACGCGCGACCGCGCTCCTTCGGGTCGCGGAACGTCGTGGTGAGCATGCCCAGCGCGGACGGTGCGAGCAGCGCACCGAAGACGCCCTGCAGCGCGCGGGCGGCGACGAGCAGGCCGAACGAGTCGGCCAGACCGCCGAGCACGGACGCGACGGCGAAGCCGACGAGCCCGATGATGAAGGTGTTCTTGCGGCCGAAGAGGTCGCCGAGTCGCCCGCCGAGGAGCAGCAGCGAGCCGAACGCCAGCGAGTACGCGGTCACGATCCACTGACGCTGGTCGGTGCCGAAGTCGAGGTCCGCCTGGGCCGAGGGCAGGGCGATGTTGACGATGGTCGCGTCGAGCACGACCATCAGCTGCGCGAGGGCGATGACCGCCAGGGCGATCCAGCGGTGGTTGGCCTTGTCGGGCGTGGTGCCCGGAGTCGTGGGTGCGGCCCCGGTGGGGGTCGGCACGGTCTGTTCTGCCGTCACGGCAGCCTCCTTCGAGAAGGTGGAGGGGTGGCGGAGCACGCGCCGTCGGGCGCTCCTGGAGCGGAGGGGGTGAAGCGGATGCGACGCATCCGCTTGCGACCAGTGTAGACCGAAACGGAAGGTCTGCATCCGCTTATTCCCAGAAAGTTCAACTAGGTTCGGTGACGTGAGCACCACCGACCTCGAGCGCCCCCTCCGCGCCGACGCAGCACGCAACCGCGAGCTGATCCTGCAGACGGCACGCAAGTGCTTCGCGGAACGCGGGTTGTCGGTCACGTTGAACGACATCGCGCACGAGGCCGGCGTCGGCGTCGGGACCGTCTACCGCCGTTTCGCCGACAAGGACTCCCTGATCGAGGCGCTGCTCGCCACCAAGTTCGAGGCCATGAACGACGCCGCGGCACGTGCTGCGGACGAGTCCGATCCGCGCGAGTCCCTCCGGGTGTACCTGATGGGCGTGTTCGAGTTCCGGGCGCGCGACCGTGCCCTCGCGGACGCCATCGTGCGTGCCGGCAAGTCGCGCCCGTCGATCGTGCAGGAACGTGACCGGCTCGAGACCCAGGTCTCCGAGATCATCCGTCGTGCGCGGGACGCCGGCGTGGTGCGGGTCGGCTTCGACTACCGCGACCTGCCGATGCTCACCTCGATGGTCGGCGCCGTCGCGGACACGACGCGCGCGCACGACCCGAACGCATGGCGCCGCTACGCCGAGGTCCTCATCGAGGGCGTGCTGCCCGGCACCCCCGACGCGCCCATGCTCGGGGACCCGCTCGACCGCGAGTCGATCGAGCGCGCCCTGCACGCGCAGTCCTGACACCGCCCGACCGGGCGCACCAGCGCGCGGTCGTGACACCGCCCGACCGGGCGCACCAGCGCGCGGTCGTGACACCGCCCGACCGGGCGCCCCAGCGCGCGGCCCGGACACGACCCCGCCCCGCCGTGCGCACGAGCGCGCGGCACGATCCCTACCCGCCGTGCGCACCAGCGCGCGCTCCGGACGCGACCCCGTCCGGGCCGGGAGGCGCGGTGCGGGGCCGACCCGCGCCTCCCGGCCGACGGGTGGTCGCGTGCTACAGCCAGCTCGGGAGCCAGTAGTGGGACCGGACGAAGTCCCACGGCACCTGCATGCCCGTCCACATCGGCAGCCAGTACGCCGAGGCGAGCACCACGACGCCCAGGTACACGCCGACCCACACGACGGCACGTGTCCGGCGTGGCCGGGGGTCGTCCCGTCGTCCGAGCACCAACCCGATCGCCGCGGCGAGCGCCATCACCATGAAGGGCTCGAAGGCGATCGTGTAGAACTGGAAGACCGTCCGGTCGACGTAGAGCAGCCACGGCAGGTACCCCGCCGCGACCCCCATCAGGACGAACGCGTACTCCCACCGCCGGCGCAGGATCCAGAGCACGAGCAGCGCCACGACGGCGACGACCGCCGCGTACCAGACGAAGGGGTTCGCGATGCCGGTGATCGCCTCGCCGCAGCGGGTGGCCGTGCAGCCGTCCTGGCCCGCGTTCGTGCCGACGTAGTACATCGACGTCGGGCGCTGCATGACGAGCCAGAGCAGCGGGTTCGCCTGGTACGAGTGCGGGGTGTGCAGGCCGATGTTGAAGCCGTAGATCTCGGACTGGTAGTGCCACCAGTTCTGCAGGCTGTCCGGCACCCACGACAGCACGCCGGTCCAGCGCTCGCCTCCCGTGGCGATCCAGTTCCGGTCCCAGCCGTCCTTCGACACGAACCACCCGGTCCACGACGTCACGTAGGTGACGGCCGCGATCGGCACGGTGAGCAGGAACGACACCGGTGCCTGCTGCAGCCACGCGCTCGAGGACCAGAACTCGATGCCGGCCCGCTTCCGCAGCATCATGTCGGTCAGCACGGAGTACACCGCGAAGAACGCGAGGAAGTACATGCCGGACCACTTCGTCGCGGTCGCCAGGCCGAGCGCCAGCCCCATGGCGATCAGCCACGGCCGCCACCACAGCACCGGTCCCCAGAGCGTGTCGCGTCCGGCGGCCGTCCGTCGGGCGACCCAGGCGTCGAGTCGTCTGGACGTCCAGCGTCGGTCGAGCAGCAGCGCGCCGAAGCCGAGCACGACGAAGAACGTGAGGATCCCGTCGAGCAGCGTGACGCGGGACAGCACGATCGCCTGCCCGTCGACCGCGAGCAGGAACCCCGCCAGCGTGCCGACGAGGGTGGACCGGAACAGCGAGCGGGCGATGACGGCCGTGAGGAACACGGTCGCGATGCCGAGCACGGCGACGGCGAAGCGCCACCCGAACGAGTTGTCCGCGCCGAACAGCAGCATGCCGAGGCCGATGAGGTACTTGCCGAGCGGCGGGTGCGCGATGAACTCGGCGGCGTTCGTGAAGATGTCGGTCTGCCCATCGGCGAACCGCTGGTCCGTCGTCGGCTGGGAGTCGTCGGCGGGGTTGCCCGGCCAGGTGCCCTCGTACCCGAGGTGCACGATCGACCAGCCGTCCTTGACGTAGTAGGTCTCGTCGAACACGAGCGAGTGCGGGTGGCCGAGTGCGACGAGCCGCAGCACCGCCGCCAGCAGCGTGACGCCGAGCGGCCCGGCCCAGCGCCACAGTGCGACGCGCCTGGCGGTCGAGAGCGTGCGCCCCCACCAGTCGTCGAGACGGGAACCGACCGGCCCGTCGGGGACGGCGGTGCGGTCGTCGGTCAGCGCGCTGGTCATCGCAGAGCATCCTACGGATCGACGCCATGTCCGCGCTGGCGCGCACAGGCGACCACAATGGTCCCGTGATCGTGCTCGCAGCAACGCCCATCGGCAACCTCGGCGACGCCTCCAGGCGGTTGGTCGAGACCCTCTCGAACGCGAGCGTGGTCGCCGCCGAGGACACCCGCACCGCGATCCACCTCATGCGGGCGCTCGGCATCGAGAACCGCCCCCGCCTCATCGCCCTGCACGAGCACAACGAGCGCGCGAAGGCGGCCGAGGTCGTCGAGCTCGCCCGTGACGAGGACGTCGTCGTCCTCACCGACGCCGGCATGCCCGCGATCAGCGATCCCGGCTTCCCCCTCGTCGAGGCCGCCGCTGCCGCCGGGGTGACGGTGACGGCGTTGCCGGGGCCGTCCGCCGTGCTCATGGCGCTCGCCGTGTCCGGCCTGCCGACCGACCGGTTCAGCTTCGAGGGGTTCCCGACACGCAAGGGCGGTGAGCGGCGGCGGCTGTTCTCCGCGCTCTCCGGCGAGCAGCGCACGATGGTGTTCTTCGAGTCCCCGCACCGACTCGCCGACACGCTGTCCGACATGGCCGCGGGCTTCGGCGACGACCGGCGCGCGGTGGTCTGCCGCGAGCTGACGAAGCTGCACGAGGAGGTCCGGCGCGGGTCCCTCGCGGAGCTCGCGGCGTGGGCGGCCGACGGGGTGCGCGGCGAGATCTGCGTCGTCGTCGAGGGATCGACCGGGGCGCTCGACGTGACGACGATCGAGGACGGGGTCCGGCTCGTGCTCGAGCGGGTCGCCGCCGGGTCTCGCATGAAGGAGGCGGCGGCGGCCGTCGCGGACGCGACGGGGCTGTCGAAGCGCGACCTCTACGAGGGTGCGCTGGCGGCGCGGTAGACGCGAGCGCCACGGGCCGGGAGGCGCGGCTCCGGACGCGCACCGCGCCTCCCGTCCGGTTCTCCACAGGTGGCGCGCGGGGCGCGTCATGCGGCACCGGTGCGCCCGTAGGATGGTCCGCATGTCCGACGGGTCCTCGTTCAGCATCACCACGCCGATCTTCTACGTGAACGACGTGCCCCACATCGGGCACGCCTACACCGAGGTCGCCGCGGACGTCCTCGCGCGCTGGCACCGGCAGCGCGGCGACGACACCTGGCTCCTGACCGGCACGGACGAGCACGGGCAGAAGATCCTCCGCACGGCGTCCGCGAACGACGTCACGCCCCAGGAGTGGGCGGACCGGCTCGTGACCGAGGCGTGGAAGCCGCTCCTCGACACCGTCGACGTGGCGAACGACGACTTCATCCGCACGACCGACGAACGCCACGAGCGCGGCGTGACGGCGTTCCTGCAGAAGCTGTACGACGACGGCTACATCTACGCGGGCGAGTTCGAGGGCTTCTACTGCGTCGGCTGCGAGGAGTACAAGCAGCCGAGCGACCTCGTGCCCGGCACGGGTGCGTACGAGGGGCAGCAGGTCTGTGCAATCCACTCGATCCCCGTCGAGGTGCTGGCCGAGCGCAACTACTTCTTCCGCATGTCCGACTTCGAGCAGCGCCTGCTCGACCTGTACGAGTCGAACCCGCTGTTCATCCAGCCCGAGAGCGTCCGCAACGAGATCATCTCGTTCGTCAAGCAGGGCCTGCGCGACCTGTCGATCTCGCGGTCGAGCTTCGACTGGGGCATCCAGATCCCGTGGGACCACGACCACGTGCTCTACGTGTGGTTCGACGCCCTGCTCAACTACGTCACGGCGCTCGGCTACGGCACCGACGACGACGAGGCCTTCCAGCGCCTGTGGCCGAGCGTGCACATCGTCGGCAAGGACATCGCCCGCTTCCACGCGGTGATCTGGCCGGCGATGCTGATGGCCGCCGGGCTGCCCGTCCCCGAGCGCGTGTTCGGGCACGGCTGGCTGCTCGTCGGCGGCGAGAAGATGTCCAAGTCGAAGCTGACCGGCATCGCGCCGTCCGAGATCACCGACACGTTCGGGTCCGACGCGTTCCGCTACTACTTCCTCCGCGCGATCACCTTCGGGCAGGACGGCAACTTCAGCTGGGAGGACATCTCCGCCCGCTACCAGGCCGAGCTCGCGAACGGGTTCGGCAACCTCGCGTCCCGCCTGGTCGCGATGCTGCAGAAGTACTTCGACGGCGCGGTGCCCGAGCGCGGCGCGCTGACCGGGTCGGACGAGGCGATCGACACCCTCGCGGTGTCGGTCACCGAGCGTGCCGACGCGGCCATCGCGGCGTTCGCCCCGCACGAGGCCATCGCCGCGGTGTGGGAGCTCGTCGACGCCCTGAACGGGTACATCACCGAGCAGCAGCCGTGGGCCCTGGCGAAGGACGACGCCCAGCGCGAGCGGCTCGGCACCGTGCTGTCCACCGCGCTCCGCGGCCTCGGCACGGTCGCGGTGCTGCTGTCGCCGGTCATGCCGAAGGCGACCGAGAAGCTCTGGGCCGCGATCGGTGCGGGTGGCTCCATCACCGAGCAGCGCGTGGACCGCGCGTGGGAGTGGCAGGGCGCGTCGACCGTGGTCCCGCTCGAGAGCGGGCTGTTCCCGCGCATCGAGCAGTCCGAGCAGGGCGCCGCGTGACCGACGCGCACCTCCGCTCCCGGGGCGACGGCGACGGGTCGAAGCGGGACCTGACCTACCCGCCGCTGCCCGAGGCGCTGGTCGTCCCGGTGTACGACAACCACACCCACATGGAGATCGCCGACGGTGGCGACGGCGCGCTCGACTACCGCGAGCACCTCGGCCGGGCGTCGAGCGTCGGTGTCCGCGGTGTCGTGCAGGTCGGCACCGACCTCGCGACCTCGGAGTGGTCGGCGGCCATCGCAGCACGGGAGCCCCGGGTCCTCGCCGCCGTGGCGCTCCACCCGAACGAAGCGCCGTCGCTGCAGGAGCAGGGGCTGCTCGACGAGCACCTCGCGGGCATCGAACGGCTCGCGGCGCTGCCCCGCGTCCGGGCGATCGGCGAGACCGGGCTCGACTTCTTCCGCACGGGCGAGGACGGCCGCGACGCCCAGGTCCGCTCGTTCGAGGAGCACATCCGCATCGCGAAGGAGCACGACCTCGCGCTCACGATCCACGACCGCGACGCGCACGACGCCGTGGTCGAGGTCCTCGACCGGGTCGGCGCCCCCGAGAAAACCGTGTTCCACTGCTTCTCGGGGGGCCCCGACCTCGCCCGGCTCTGTGCGGAGCGCGGCTGGTACATGTCGTTCGCCGGCACCGTGACGTTCAAGAACGCCGCACCCCTGCGCGAGGCCCTGCACGTCGCGCCGCGTCACCTGATCATGGTCGAGACCGACGCGCCGTACCTCACCCCGACGCCGTACCGCGGCCGGCCGAACGCGCCGTACCTCATCCCGCTCACGCTCCGGTCGATGGCCGAGACCCTCGGGACCGACGCCTCGATGCTCGCGGCACAGATCGCCTCGAACACCGAGCTCGTCTACGGCGCGTGGGACGCCGAGCCAGTGACGGTGGACGGCTAGTGGCGACGCTCCTCGGCCCGGCGGAGATCCGGGACCTCGCAGCCCGGCTCGACGTCACCCCGACGAAGAAGCTCGGCCAGAACTTCGTGCACGACGCCAACACCGTCCGGCGCATCGTGGCGTCCGGCCGGGTGTCGGCCGACTCGGCCGTCCTCGAGATCGGGCCCGGCCTCGGGTCGTTGACGCTCGGTCTCACCGAGACCGGCGCCTCGGTGACCGCGGTGGAGATCGACGGTCGCCTCGCCGCCGAGCTCCCGGCCACCGTGGCCACGATGCAGCCCGACGCGCGGCTCCGCGTGATCCACCAGGACGCCCTCACCGTCGCCGCGACCGACCTGCCGGAGCCGCCGACGCACGTCGTCGCGAACCTGCCGTACAACGTCTCCGTCCCGGTGCTGCTCCACCTGCTGGCGACCTTCCCGTCCATCGAACGCGCGCTCGTGATGGTGCAGGCCGAGGTCGGCTACCGCATCGCCGCGGGACCCGGCAGCAAGGTCTACGGGGCGCCGAGCGTCAAGGCCGCGTGGTACGGGTCGTGGTCGATCGCCGGCCAGGTCAGCCGTCAGGTGTTCTGGCCGGTGCCGAACGTCGACAGCGTGCTCGTCGGGTTCGACCGGCACGAGCCCCCCGGGGACGAAGCCCTGCGGGCGCAGGTCTTCGCGCTCGTCGACGGCGCGTTCCAGCAGCGGCGGAAGATGCTGCGGCAGAGCCTGTCCGGCGTCCTCGGCAGCAGTGCCCGGGCGTCGGAACTCCTCACCGCCGCCGGGGTCGACCCGACGGCCCGCGGGGAGATGCTCAGCGCCGACGACTTCGTGCGGCTCGGCCGGACGGTGCTCGCCGCGGGGGCGTGACCCCGTCGGTCGCATCGGCCGTCGTGCTCCAGTGCCCGGGACGCTGGAACCCCGCCGGCAGGACCGTGGCCGCGTCGCCCCGTGCCGCGTTGACCTGCATCTGCGTGAGGAACACCGCTCCGCGGAGGTCGGTGCCGCGCAGGTCCGCGTCGCGGAGGTCCACGCCGAGCAGGTCGCAGCGGTCCAACCGGGCACCCCGGAGGTCCGCCGCGATCGCGAGTGATCCGCGCAGCGTCGCCCCGCGCAGGTCGGCCCTACGCAGGTCCGCGCCGACGAGGTCCGTCCCCGGACCGACCCGCTGGCCGTCGGCGCCGACCGGACCCCGTCCCCCTGCGATCGCACTCGCCTCGAGCAGGAGCGGGCGGGACCGGTCGTACTCCGCGTCGACGTCGAGGGTCGCGAGGTCTGCCGGCGCGCCGTCGCTCAGCAGACGGACGTGTTCGAACGCCTGGACCCAGGGGGTCTCGTCGTGTGACGCTCGCACGAGGGTGATCGCCTCGTCGAGGTACCGCAGGAGGTCGTGGAGTCGTCGGACGATCGGGAACGTGGCGAACATGGACCGCCGCGTCTCGGGGTCGTCGCGCCACGAGCGGCCCGCGAAGGTGTGCCGGGAGACCTTCTGCCCGGCCCCCGAGCAGTCGAACACCGTGCAGCCGGAGAAACCCCGTTCCCGCAGGTGCGGGTGGATCCGGCAGCCGTCCGCGTCGTCGAGGTTCGTGCACGGGTCGCCGGCGTCCTTGTCGAACGGGAAGTCCGCGGACCGCGTGAAGGCCAGGGCGACGCAGCACAGGCCGAAGCAGTTCGCGCAGTCGGCGCCGAGGTCCTCGCGTCGTCCCAGCTCGACACGCGTCCGCGTCGTCATCAGTGGTCGTTGACCCGGACGACCGTCCCACCGGTCAGCGACAGCAACTGCTCGAAGGTCAGGGGGAGCACACTGTTGGCGGTCCCTGCGGCCGACCAGACCGTCTCGTACTCGCGGAGCGCCTCGTCCACCACGGTGCGGATCGGGGCCGGGTGGCCGACGGGGGAGACGCCGCCGATCGGCTGCCCGGTGATCTCGCGGACCTGTTTCGCGGTGGCCATCGTGAGCTCGGTCGCGCCGATCTGGGCCGCGAGCAGGTCGGTGTCGACCCGGTGCCGACCGGAGGTCATCGCGAGCAGGGGTGCACCGTCCGCCAGGAACAGCAGGCTGCTCGCGATCGCTCCCGGTTCGGTGCCGAGCGCGGCGGCGGCCTGCGCGGCGCTGTGGGTCGAGTCGGGGAGTTCCCGGGCGGTCGCGTCGATGCCGGCTTCGGCGACGATGCGCTGGACGGTGGCGAGGCGGTCGTTCATCACCGCCCATCTTCGTGGGATCCGGTGTCCAGCGCGAGTCCCTCGACAGCGAAAGCGCGCGACGGGTCCTCGAGATCCGCAGCACGTCGACCTGCACGCGTGGGCCGACCGGATGGCCCTAGGCTTCGACGGGTGTCTGCACCGCGTTCCCGTTCCGCACTCGTCCTCCTGCTCACGGCAGTGGTCGCAGGCTGCGCCATCGTGGTCGTCGCCGTGCGCGCGCTGCTCCGGGATCCGTCCGCCGACGCCGCGTGGGTGGCCGTCGCGCTGGGGGCGATGTTCGTCGCGTGGGGGATCACCTTCGACCGGCTCCCCGACGACGACGACGACCGCGAGGGCCACGACCGGGACGATCCTCGTGCGTCGATCTGGACGCCCCGTCGCCTCAACACCGCCCTGTCGACCGGCTTGGCGATGACGGGCGCCTACGTCGTGATCCGCGCGCTCGGTCGGCCGGTCGACACAGCGCTGATCGGGGCCCTCACCTGGCCGGCCTGGCGGCTCGTCAACCGGTTCCTCGACGGTGTGATCCGGCGGCGCGGAGCTCGCGGCGAGGCGGACGGCGCCACCGACTGAGCGCGCCCGCCACCCGTCACCCGTCCCCGCCGCCGGCCCGGCGGCGGGGACGGTGAGCCGGTCGTCAGTGCCCGCGCGACGCCAGCGCCTCGATGAGCTGCTGCTGCGTCCCGTCACGCTCCGACCACCGCAGCGGCAGGACGTTCTGCACGAGGATCTCCGGGGCGGCACCCGAGCGCAGCAGGTCGACGACCTCGGTCAGGAAGTCGTCGAGCGGCATCCCGCCGAAGTCCACCCCTTCTCCCATGATGTCCGTAGCGACCGCCGGCGGCGCCAGTTCGAGCACGGCGACCGGCGACCCGGACAGCTGCTGCCGGAGCGAGAGCGTGTACGAGTGCACGGCGGCCTTCGTCGCGCTGTACGTCGGCGTCGCCGTGAGCGGGGTGAACGCCAGCCCCGACGTCACGGTGACGATCGTCGACGCGGGACGGGTGAGCAGGTGCGGCAGGAACGCGTCGACGAGGCGGATCGTCCCGAGCAGGTTCGTCTCGACGACGGCGACGGCGTCGCGCAGGTGCTCCGACGAGCGCAGGTCCTCGGTGCGCATGATGCCCGACATCGTGATCAGGGCGTCGAGCGCGGGGTACGCCTCGGTGACGGCGGCGGCCGCAGCGGTGATCGACGCCGGGTCGGTGACGTCGAGCTGCACGGTACCGAAGCCGTGCTCAGCGGCGAGCGAGTCGAGCAACGACCGGCGTCGGCCGCCGATCACGACGGTGCTGCCCGCTGCCTGCAGGCGGAGCGCGAGGCCGAGACCGATGCCCGAGGTCGCGCCGGGGATGAAGACGGTGGAGTTCGTGATGTCCATGTCCACCACCGTGGTGCGACGCTCCAGGAGCATCCAGAGGCCGGTCATCGGGGGACCGCCGATCCCTGGCACGTGGCGCGCCGCGGGGGCACGATGATGACCATGGACCGACCCGTGCTCGCCGACTTCCTCCGTCGCCGCCGAGAACTGCTGCGCCCCGAGGACGTCGGACTCGGTTCCGGGCAGCGCCGCCGGACGCCGGGGCTCCGGCGCGAGGAGGTGGCCGCGCTGGCGGGGATGTCCGCCGACTACTACACCCGACTCGAGCAACAGCGCGGGCCCCAGCCGTCCGAGCAGATGGTCGCAGCGATCGCCCGGGCACTCCGCTGCACCCTCGACGAGCGCGACCACCTGTTCCGCCTCGCCGGGCACAACGCACCCGCACGGGTGCACCGCTCCGACCACGTCGACCCCGCGATCCTCCGTGTGCTCGACCGTCTCGAGGACACCCCGGCCATCGTGGTCAACGACCTGGGGGAGACCCTGGTCGAGAACGAGCTCGGAGCCGCACTCGTCGGCACGACCACCGGCCTGCCCGGCAACGAGCGGTACCAGCCGTGGCGGTGGTTCATGACGGAGTACGAGCGGGCGAGGTACGCGCCCGAGGAGCACGAACGGCTCGCTCGGGCCCAGGTCGCAGCACTCCGCGCCGCCGTCGGTGCCGCCGGGCCGGGCGACGGTCGGGCCGCCCGGCTGATCGCCGACCTCGAGGCGGGCAGCGCGGACTTCCGGGCGCTCTGGTCCCTGCACGAGGTGGCCAGCCGCTGGGAGGACCACAAGACGTTCGTCCACCCCGAGCTCGGCCGGATCACGGTCGACTGCCAGGTGCTGCACACCACGAGCCAGACGCAGGCGCTGTTGCTCTTCACGGCGCCGGCGGGCAGTGAGGCCGCGCAGAAGCTCGAGCTCCTCCGTGTCGTGGGTCGGCAGGTCTTCTCCGGCTGAGACCTGCGCACCGTGCGGGTCCGTCCGGCCCGTGCGAGCTTGGCCGGCCGTGCACCGTGCAGCTTCGTCCGGCCCGTGCGGGGCCGTGCCGCCCGTGCGAGCTTGGCCGGCCGCGCACCGTGCGAGGTTGTCCGCCCGGTGCTGGCGCGACCGCTCGGTGCGGCCCTACAACCTCGCACCGAGCCATCAGCCGCGCACGGATCGGACAAGGTCGCACCGTGCGGCTTCGTCCAACCGCGTGGGTCCGGGCGGGTCCGTGCGGCCCGTGCGAGCTCGGCCGTCCGCGCACCGTGCAGGTCCGTGCGGCCCGTGCGAGCTTGGCCGGCCGCGCACCGTGCGAGGTTGTTCACTCGGTGCCGCCGCGATCGCTCGGTGCGGCCCTACAACCTCGCACCGAGCCACCAGCGGCGCACGGATCGGACAAGGTCGCACCGTGCGGATCCGGCGAACCCCACGACCGCACCCGGCGAGCAACGCCGCACGCGGCGAGCAGCACCGCACCCACCGAGCAACGCCGCGTCACACACCTGGCGACTCCAGGGTGCCGTGCCTAGGGTGGCGAGGTGAGCACTCCCCGCGTGTACGTCATCCACGAGAACCCCGAGTGGTTCCCGCCGCTCGCCGCTGCCTTCGAGGCCGAGGGGGTCCCCGTCGAGGAGATCCTCCTCACCGAGGGCCAGATCGACCTCGCCGCCGACCCCGAGCCGGGCGTGTACTGGTCCCGGATGTCGGCGAGCTCCCACACCCGCGGGCACGAGCACAGCAAGGAGTACACCCGCGCGGTCCTCGGCTGGCTCGAGCGGGCCGGCCGGCAGGTCGTCGGCGGCAGCCACGTCCTCGAGCTCGAGGTGTCGAAGGTCGCCCAGCACGGACTGCTCCGGAACGCCGGGTTCGACGTCCCCCGCACCACCGCCGTCTTCGGGCGCACGACGCTCAAGCGGGCGGCCCACGACTTCACCGGCGGCCAGGACGTGCCCTTCATCACGAAGCACAACCAGGGCGGCAAGGGCCTCGGCGTCCGTCGCTTCGACTCGCTCGCCGAGTTCGACGCCTACGTCGACAGCCCGGAGTTCGAGGAGCCGGTCGACGGCATCACCCTGCTGCAGGAGTACCTCACCGCCCGCGAGCCGTTCATCACCCGCGTCGAGTTCGTCGGCGGCGAGTTCGTCTACGCCGTCCGCGTGGACACGAGTGCCGGCAGCTTCGAGCTCTGCCCGGCCGACGCGTGCGAGGTCCCGCAGGTCATCGCGGGTGCGGTCTGCGACGTGCCCGGCACCGAGGCCGTCGGCGCACCTCCGGCGTTCAGCGTCCGGACCGAGGTCACCGCCGAGCACCCGCTCGTCCAGCAGCTCCGCACGTTCCTCGCCGACCAGCGCATCCAGATCGCGGGCGTCGAGTTCATGGAGACGACCGATGGTCGCACGGTCGTCTACGACATCAACACGAACACGAACTACAACCCCGCCGTCGAGGAGACCGCGCCGGCCTCCGGCCCGCGCTCCATCGCGCGGTACCTCGGTGGCCTGCTGGAGACGCAGTACGCGGCGCACCTGACGGCCTGAGAACGCAAGATCCACCGGACTGGAGGCGCGGTGCGGGCCCGCCCCGCGCCTCCAGTCCGTCAATCCCCACCTCCCCAAGGAACTCACCCGTGCGATTCGGATACTGGACCCCGCTCTTCGGCGGCTGGCTGCGCAACGTCGACAACGAGCACATGCCGGTCACCTTCGACTACGTCAAGCGACTGGCGCAGCGCGCCGAGCGCGTCGGCTTCGACCTGACGCTCGTGCCGGAGCTGAACCTCAACGACATCAAGGGCACCGCGGCACCGAGCCTCGAGGCGTGGGCGCTCGCCGCCGGGATCGCGGCGACGACCGAGCGCCTCGAGATCATGGCGGCGATGCGGCCCGGGTACCACCTGCCCGCCGTCACCGCGAAGCAGGCCGCGACCATCGACGACATCTCCTGCGGCCGGTTCACGTTCAACGTGGTGAGCGCGTGGTGGGCGGAAGAGGCCAAGCAGTACGGCGGGATCTTCTCCGAGCACGACGACCGGTACAAGCGCACGGCGGAGTTCGTCGAGGTCATGAAGGGGCTCTGGCGGGAGACGCCGTACTCCTTCCACGGCGAGTACTACGACATCGAGAACAGCCACCTCGAGCCGAAGCCCCGGGTCACCCCGCGCATCTACGCCGGCGGGGAGAGCGAGGCCGGCAAGGCGGCGATCACGGGCTACGCCGACGCCTACGTGACCCACGGCGGCACGGTCGAGGAACTCCGGACGAAGATCGCCGAGATGAAGCAGCGCCGGGTCGACGCCGGGCTGCCGCCGTTCGAGGCGTTCGGCATGGCCGCCTACGTCATCGTCCGCGAGACCGAGGAGGAGGCGCAGGCCGAGCTCGCCCGGATCACGGACGTGCAGCACGGCCACGCGTACGAGTCCTACCAGGACTTCATCTCGAAGTCGCAGCTCGAGCACGTCCCGTCGCTCGAGGACTACTCGGTGTCGAACCGCGGCCTCCGCCCCGGCTTCGTCGGCACGCCCGAGCAGGTCGCCGCGCGGATCCGGGAGTTCGAGGACGCCGGGGTCGACACGCTGCTGCTGCAGTTCTCGCCGCAGCTCGAGGAGATGGACCGGTTCGGCGAGCAGGTCATCCCCCTGGTCCGCCCCGCGGTGACGGTGCCGTCCGGGGCGGGCGCCTGATGGGGGCCACCGAGGACGACTGGGCGTTCGAGACGCGGCAGATCCGCGCCGGCTACAAGGCCGACCCGGGCTGGGGCGCCAACGTCCCGCCGATCGCCCAGAGCGCCGCCTTCGTGTACCCGTCGGGTGAGGACGCCGCCGCCCGGTTCCTGCTCGACGCACCGGGGCACACCTACTCGCGGGTGAACAACCCGTCCGCGGCCGCGCTGGAGCGTCGGATCGCCGACCTCGAGGGCGGTGTCGGCGCCCTCGCACTCGCGTCCGGGCAGGCGGCGACGTCGCTCGCGGTGCTCGGACTCGCCCGTGCCGGCGACCACGTGGTGTCGAGTGCGTCCCTGTACGGCGCGACCTACACGCTGTTCCACTCCACGCTGGGCGACCTCGGCATCTCGTTCACCTTCGTGCAGGACCCGACGGACCTCGACGAGTGGGCCGCGGCGGTCCGACCGGAGACGAAGGCGTTCTTCGGCGAGTCGATCCCGAACCCGCGCGGCGACGTCCTCGACTTCGAGGGGGTGGCCGGCGTCGCGCACGAGCACGGCGTCCCGCTCATCGTCGACAACACGATCGCGACCCCGTACCTCGTCCGTCCGATCGAGCACGGTGCGGACATCGTCGTGCACTCGGCCACGAAGTACCTCGCCGGGCACGGCAGCGCCATCGCCGGGCTCATCGTGGACAGCGGGAACTTCGACTGGGCGGCACACGCCGAGCGGTACCCGCAGCTCACGACGACCGAGCAGTCCGGGTTCGCGGGCACGAACTTCGCGTCGAAGTTCGGCCGTCGCGCGTTCATCCAGCGCACCCGGTCGAAGCTGTCCGCCGACCTCGGACCGGCGATCGCACCCTTCAACGCCTTCCTGGTGCTGCAGGGCGTCCAGACGCTCTCGCTCCGCATGGAGCGGCACGTGTCGAACGCCGCCGCGGTGGCGTCGTGGCTCGACGCGCACGACCAGGTGCTCGGCGTGCACTACGCCGGACTGCCGACGTCGCCCTGGCACCACCTGGCCGAGCGGTACGTGCCGGCGGGACCGTCCGCCGTGCTCGCCTTCGACCTCGACGGCGGCGTCGACGCCGGACGGCGGTTCGTCGCGGCGCTCGAGCTGTTCGACCACGTCTCGAACATCGGCGACGTGCGCTCCCTCGTCGTGCACCCCGCGTCGACGACGCACGTGCAGATGACCTCGGCGGAGCGTGCGGCCGCGGGCGTCGGCGACGGGCTGATCCGCCTGTCGATCGGGCTGGAGCACGTGGACGACATCCGCGCGGACCTCGCGCGCGGCTTCGCGGCTGCGTCGGGATAGGTTGGGGGCATGACCACGTTGGCCGCACCGACCCGCGTGCGGACGCGCGCCCCCGGGAAGATCAACGTCTACCTGTCGGTCGGCGCGCTGCAGGACGACGGCTACCACGACGTGGCGACGGCGTACCAGGCGGTCTCGCTGTACGAGGACGTCTCGGCGGAACCGGCCGACGACTTCTCGGTGACCTTCACCGGACCCATCGACACGCGGGCGGTGCCGGTCGACGAGTCGAACCTCGCGATCCGTGCCGCCCGGCTCGTGGCCGACGCCGCCGGGTACCGCGGGGGCGTCCGGTTGACCATCGACAAGCAGGTCCCGGTCGCCGGCGGGATGGGCGGGGGATCCGCCGACGCCGCCGCGACCCTGCTCGCCGTCGACACGCTGTGGGGGACGGCGCTCGGGCGTGAGGAGCTCCTCCGGCTCGCCGCGCAGCTCGGCGCCGACGTGCCGTTCGCCTTCGCCGGCGGCACCGCGGTCGGCACCGGTCGCGGCGACGAGCTGAGCCCGGCCCTGGCCAAGGGCGAGTTCCACTGGGTCCTCGCCCTGAGCGACGCCGGCCTGTCGACGCCGGCCGTGTACCGCGCCCTCGACGAGCACCGCGAGCGCTACCGCGCGGACATCGCCCCCGCGCCGACGACGCCCGTGGTCGAGGCGAACGTGCTGCAGGCCCTCCGCGCCGGCGACCCCGACCTCTTGGCGGACTGCCTGCACAACGACCTGCAGGCCCCGGCGATGCGCCTGCAGCCCACGCTCGCGACGACGCTCGAGATCGGCGAGAAGGCCGGTGCCCTCGCCGGACTCGTCTCGGGCAGCGGGCCGACCGTGGCGTTCCTCGTCACCGACCGCGACGCGGCACTCGAGGTGCAGGTCGAGCTCAGTGCCGCCGGCATGGTCGCGGTGCGCGCCGCCGGTCCCGTGCACGGCGCCCGCCTCCTGCACTGACGGGCAGGCGCTCGGGCACGCGCTCGGCGTCGATCAGCTGCGGACGTACTCCGTGATGACGACGGTTCCGGTCTTCCAGTGCTCCTTGGCGGTGAACCCGTGCTCGGCGAGCACCTCGGCCGTCTCGGGCTCGATGTTGCGCGCCTTCACGGTCCCGCCGACGAACCACACCGTGTCGATGTCGCCCAGGCGGCTCGGGATCGTGGTGGCGAGGTCGCCCGTCTGGTTCCAGAGGACACCCGACTCGGTCCCGAGCTTGCGGACGCCGAGGTCCGTCATGCCCGTGAACGCCGTCGGGTACGAGATGCGGATGATGTCGGCCGTGGTGCCGGGGTGGCCGTAGACGCTGCCGAACACGACGCCCTCGTCGGCGTCGGCCCGGTTGCTGCTGCGCTCGGCCGAGATGATCGCGGCGGCACGGGCCCAGGTGGAGTCCTGCTTCGCGAGCGGCTCCTTCACGGCGACGGCCGTCGGGACGGACAGCACGAGGACCGCGGCGACGACGGTGGCGAGCAGGGCCTTCGGACGGACGAACGTCAGCGCGAGGGCGATGAGCAGCGCGACGAACGGCAGGCTGAGCGAGGCGTACTTCGGGGAGTACAGGTGCTTGCCCATCGCCGTGGCGAGGACCAGCGCGGCGGTCGGGATCACGACGAGCGGCAGGGCGACCCGGACGGCCTGGGCGCGCACGAGGGTCCGGACGGTCGCGGACCGTCGGTGTGCCTCGACCAGGACGAGCACCGTGCCGACGAGCATCAGGGCCCAGGCGCCGGCGGCGTACACGTCGGCACCGCCGAACCACGCCGTCGCGAACACCTGGGCGACGGTCCGTTCCCCGATGCCGGCGATCCACGCGACCTGCTTCGACTGCGACGCCACCTCGACGACGAGGGGCGAGACGGCGACGGCGGCGATCGCGGACGCGATCGCCCAGCGCACGACGACCCCGCGGGTCACGAGTGCCGGGCCGAGGTCGGGGCCACCGCGGGACACCGTTGCGCGGCGCACGGCGGCGCGTCGGGCGAGGAGCGTCCACAGCAGGGTCACGGCGTGCGCGACGACGGCGAGCGACAGGTAGACGTTGAAGGTGACCGAGACGAGCGCGAGTGCCCCGTAGGCCGCCCACCAGTGCAGGCTGCGCCCGGTGCGGGTCCGGCGGACCGCGGTCAGGCCGACGAGGGTGAGGCAGGCGGCGAGGGTCGTGATCGTGGCGTAGGGGCGCCCCTCGGACGCGGCCCACTGCACCCGCGGCAGCGCGATGAACACGAGACCGGCGGTGATGCCGAGCCGGCGCCCGCCGAGTCGACGGCCGAGGGCCACGAGGAGCCCGGCCGCCACCCCGATCGCGAGGGCGCTCGGGAACCGGAGCGTGAAGGGCGTGTACCCCACGAGCCAGAACCAGACGTGCATCAGCGCGTAGTACAGGCCGTGCACGGCGTCGACGCTGTGCAGCTCGGCCCAGAGCTGGGGCCAGCTGCGCGTGGCGCTCGTCACCGTGGCGGCCTCGTCGTACCAGAGCGACGGCACCCAGGCGAACGCGGCACCGACGAGGACGCCGAACGCGCCGACCGTCAGCTCCGGCGTGCGGACGACGGCGGCACCGGCGCTCGACGCGAGGCCGCGCAGGCGCGTCCGGAAGCGGGCACGGACCGGCGCGATCCCCGGGGAGCGGGGGATGCTGATGGTGCCGGTCCGTGGTGCAGTCACGGTGAGGACGGTATCCGTGGCGGCTGAGCAGGTGCCCGGCGTCCCGGCAGGCGAGACTGAGAGTTCCCCATACCGGTATCGTGCCGAGGACCATGACGAAGCTCCGCATCCGCGACGCCGCGCGGTACCTCGGCGTCAGCGACGACACCGTCCGACGGATGGTGGACGCCGGTGTGTTCACCCGGTCGACGGACGGCTCCGGCCGGACGGTCGTCGACGGTCGCGAGCTCGCGACGCACATCCGCGGGACCGCCGCCCAGCTCGACGACCCGTCCGGGGCGAGGAGCTCGGCCCGCAACCGGTTCGTCGGGATCGTCACCGACCTCGTCGTCGACGGGGTGATGGCGCAGGTCGAGCTGCAGAGCGGCCCGCACCGTGTCGTGTCCCTGATGAGCGCCGAGGCCGTCCGCGACCTCGGGCTCGAGGTCGGCACCGTCGCGGTGGCCTCGGTCAAGGCGACGATGGTCTCGGTCGAGGTGCCGGCGGAACCGGCCGACGCATGACCGACGACCGACGCCGGCTGATGTCGCGCACCGCAGCGCTCGCGGGTGCCGGTGACCGGGCCGTCCGGGCGCTGGCCGAGGCGAGCGTCCTCGTCGTCGGGGCCGGCGGCCTCGGCGCACCCGTGCTGACCTACCTCGCCGGGTCGGGGCTCCGCCGCGTCACCATCGTCGACCTCGACGTCGTCGACACGTCGAACCTCGCACGGCAGACGCTCTTCGCCCGGGCGGACGTCGGCCGTCCCAAGGCGGAGTGCGCGGCCGAGCGTGTCCGTGGCGTCGACCCGGAGCTCGAGGTGGTGGCGATCGCCGAGCCGTTCCGCCCGGAGCACGTCACGGGGCACGACGTGGTCGTCGACGCCGCGGACAGCGTCGAGGTCACCCGGGCGATCTCGGACGCCTGCGCCGCGGCCGGGATCCCGTTCGTCTGGGGGACCGTGCTCGGGACCGACGGGCAGGTGTCGGTGTTCCACGACGCCGGCCCGGAACCGATCGACTTCCACGACCTGCACCCGGACGCCCTGCCGGACGAGGGGTCCTGCGCGCTCGACGGCGTGCTCCCCGCGCTCTGCGGTGCCGTCGGCAGCGTGATGGCGGCGCAGGTGACGGCCCTCGTCGCCGGCATCGGCGAACCGTTGACCGGTCGCGTGCTGACGGTCGACGCCCGGCGCTGGCGGTGGACCGAGAGCACGCTCCGCCGCGGCCCCGGGTCCCGCCGCCCGGCCCCGACGGTCGACGACGCCCCGCCCCGGATCGCACCGGCTGCACTCGCCGCGCGACTCGGCCGGTCGGCCGACGGGAGCACGAGCGACGGCAGCACGGACGACGGCAGCACGAGCGACGGCAGCACGAACGACGGCAGCACGAGCGACGGCCGGTCGGCTGACGGCAGGTCCGACGCGACCGTCCTCGTCGACGTGCGCACCCCGGCCGAACGGGCCACCGGCATCGTCCCCGGCAGCCTCCGTCCGGAGGACCTCCCCGCGGACGACGACCGGCCCCTCGTGGTGGTGTGCGCGAGCGGCGTCCGCGCGACCGCCTGGGCGCGCACCGCCCGCGCCGCGGGGCGCGACGCGACCGTGCTCGACGGTGGCATCCAGGCGTGGCAGCGTGAGGGACTGCCGATGACCATCCCCGCATCGGCCGCAGATGCGGGTACGATCGGGGAATGACGACGCACGTGCGGAACGCCGCCCTCCTGCTCGCCGCTGCCGCACTCGCCGCCGTCGGCCTCGCGGGATGTGCGACGACCGGCACGGCCGCCCCGAGCGCGAGCGCGCGCACCGCGTCGTCCGGCAGCGCATCGGCGAGTCCGACCGGCACGATCACCGTCTTCGCGGCGGCGTCGCTCCAGAAGACCTTCACCACCCTCGGCGAGCAGTACGAGGCCGCCCACCCGGGGACCACGATCACCTTCTCGTTCGCCGGGTCGAGCGACCTCGTCACCCAGATCCAGAACGGCGCCCCCGCCGACGTCTTCGCCTCGGCCGACGAGGCGAACATGCAGAAGCTCGTGGGGACCGACGTCGCCGCCGGCACCGCGCACGACTTCGCCACGAACGTCCTCGAGATCGCCGTGGCACCCGGCAACCCGAAGGGGATCACCGGCCTCCGGGACCTGACGGCGTCGGACGTGCAGCTCGTCACGTGCGCGACCCCGGTTCCGTGCGGCGCCGCGACCGCGAAGGTCGAACGGGCGAGCGGCGTCGACCTCCGCCCGGTCAGCGAGGAGCAGTCCGTGACCGACGTCCTCGGGAAGGTCGAGTCCGGGCAGGCGGACGCCGGACTCGTCTACGTCACCGACGTCGAGGGCGCAGGCGGCAAGGTCGACGGCGTGCGCTTCGACGCCGCGTCGAAGGCCGTGAACACCTACCCGATCGGTGTCCTGCGGGACGCGGCGAACCCGCGCCTCGCCGAGTCGTTCACCGCGTACGTCCGCTCCGACGCCGGCCGGGAGGTCCTCACCGCCGCCGGCTTCGGCGCCCCCTGACCCGTGCCCGAGGCGACCGAGCCGACCGGTGACGCCGGCCGCACCCCCGACCGAGCGGTCCGCACCGCCGGGCCGCGGGCGGTCCGCGCCGTCCGGACGCCGGTGCCGTGGTGGCTCCCGCTCCCGGCGGTGCTCGGCGGCCTGTTCGTCGTGGTGCCGGTCCTCGCGATGGTCGGCCGCGTCGACTGGGGCTCCTTCGGCGCACTCGTCACCTCGACCGCGTCGCTGACCGCCCTCGGGCTGAGCCTCGGCACCGCGGCGGCCGCGACGGGGATCGCGTTCGTGCTCGGGTACCCGCTCGCCGTGCTCTTCGCCCGGTCGACGTCGCGGTGGATCGGCGCGGCCCGGGCACTCGTCCTGCTGCCGCTCGTGCTCCCGCCGGTGGTCGGGGGACTGGCGCTCCTCGCGGCGTTCGGTCGACTCGGCGTGGTCGGCGCGTGGCTCGACGACCACGGCCTCCGCATCGCCTTCACCACGACCGCGGTCGTCATCGCCCAGACCTTCGTCGCGATGCCGTTCCTGGTGTCGTCCATCGAGGGGGCGCTGCGCGTCGGCGGCGACCGGTTCGAACGGGTCGCCGCAACGCTCGGCGCGTCCCCGACCCGGACGTTCCTGACCGTGACGACACCACGCGTACTGCCGGGGATCCTCGCCGGCCTCGTCCTCTGCTTCGCCCGCGCGCTCGGCGAGTTCGGGGCCACCCTGACCTTCGCCGGCAGCCTGCAGGGCGTGACCCGGACGCTGCCGCTCGAGATCTACCTGCAGCGCGAGATCGACCCGGACACGGCGGTCGCGCTGGCCCTCGTGCTGGTCGTCGTCGCGCTCGTGGTCATCGGCGCGTCCGCGGTCCGCACCCGGACGGTGATCGCATGACGAGCGACCACCCGGGACACGGCGGCCTCCGCGCCCACGTCGTGGTGCCGGACCGCGGCGTCGACGTGCGACTCGACGTCGCCCCGGACGAGTGCGTCGCGCTGGTCGGTCCGAACGGCGCGGGCAAGTCCACCGTCGTCGAGACCCTCGCCGGCCTGCTGCGGGTCCGGTCCGGCGCGGTCATCCTCGGCGGGCGCGACCTGACGGGCGTCCGCGCACACCGCCGCGGCGTCGGCCTCGTCGCGCAGCGCGCCGACCTCTTCCCGCACCTGTCGGTCGCCCGCAACGTCGCGTACGGACCGCGCGCGACCGGTTCCGGCGGCCGGGAGGCGCGACACCGGTCCGACGCGGCCCTCGCCGCCGTCGGCGTGGCCGGGTTGGCGGACCGCGCCCCCGGGACGCTCTCGGGCGGACAGGCCCAGCGCGTCGCGATCGCCCGGGCACTCGCCACCGACCCCGTGCTCCTGCTCCTCGACGAGCCCACCTCGGCGCTCGACGTCGACGCCCGCGCCGAGGTCCGGACCGCCCTGGGCACCGCCCGCACCGGTCGACCGACGGTCCTCGTCACGCACGACCCGCTCGAGGCCGTCGGCCTCGCGGACCGCATCGTCGTGCTCGCGGGTGGCCGGGTGGTCGAGCAGGGACCGACCGCCGCCGTCCTCGGTCGTCCGACCAGTGCGTTCGCGGCGTCCTTCTCGGGGCTGACGCTCGTCGGCGGCACCGCCACCCGGGGTGGGATCGCACCGGTCGACGGCGGCGAGCTCGTCTCGACGACGCACACCGTGCCTCCCGGATCGCCCGCCCTCGCCGCCTACCACCCGACGGTCGCCGTCGTGACCCGCGACGGCGCCGGACCGACGCGCCGGGTGACCGCGCTCGAGCCGCGGGACGGACTCGTCCGGGTGCGGGCCGGTGCCCTCGTGGCCGACGTCACCGTGGCGGTCGCGGCGACGCTCGGACTCGTCCCCGGGGACGTCGTGCGCATCGCCGTGCCGCCGGACGAGCTGACGGTCTACCCGCCAGCCTGACCCGACGCTCTGCGCGGGACGGACCGGTTCAGCCGCCGGCGAAGGGCGGCATCACGTCGACGACCGCCACGCCGTCGAGCCGGGTCGACCGGTCGCGCGTGGTCACCCCGTCGACGAGGTAGGAGCACCGTTCCTGCAGTGCCCGCCAGCGGTCGGGGTCCTCGGCCGTCACCGACCGCAGCGCGTCGTCGAGCGCCGAGGCCCGCACGGTGACCTCGTCCGCGCCGACCGCAGCACGGGCCGCCGCGAAGAACCGGATCGTCGTCACGCTCAGCCCCCGATCGCGCTCATGCCGCGGGTGGGGTGCACGAGGTCGTCGCTGTCGTCGCCGTGGTCGCGGGGCTTCGCCCACATCGCCCGACGCCAGAGCTCGGCGACCTCGTCGTCGGAGGCACCGGCGCGCATCGGACCGAGGACGTCGGTCTCGTCGTCCGAGAACAGGCAGCTCCGGACGTTGCCGTCGGCGGTCAGGCGGGTGCGGGTGCAGTCGGCGCAGAACGACTCGGTGATGCTCGCGATGATCCCGATCGTGCCGAGCTCGGCGCCGACTCCGCCGTCGGCCGTCCGCGCGAGCACGCGGAAGCGCTCGGCGGGAGCACCGTCGCGGGGTGCCTCGTCCGGCACCAGGGCGAACGTGTCCGACAGCATCGCGCGGGTCTCGGCCGCGGTCACCATCGACGTGCGGTCCCAGGCGTGGTCGGGGTCGAGCGGCATCTGCTCGATGAACCGGAGCTCGTAGCCACGGTCGAGGCACCACTGCATGAGGTCGGGTGCGAGGTGGTCGTTCACGCCGCGCAGCAGCACCGCGTTCACCTTGATCGCGAGACCCGCTGCCCGAGCGGCCTCGAGCCCGGCGATGACCTTGTCGAGGAACGGGCGCCGGGTGACGGTGGCGAAGACGTCCGGGTCGACGGTGTCGAGCGACACGTTCACGCGTCGGAGGCCGGCGTCGTACAGCGCGGCCGCGCGGTGGGCGAGCCCGATCGCGTTCGTCGTGAGCGAGAGCTCGGGGGCGTCGGGCAGGGCCGCGCAGCGGGCGATGACGTCCACCAGGTCGTGGCGGAGCATCGGCTCGCCGCCCGTGAACCGGACCTTGCGCACGCCGAAGCGCTCGGAGCCGAGCCGGACGAGGCGCTCGATCTCGGCCGCGGTCATCAGCGCGTCGTCGGGGGCGAACGGCAGGCCCGCCGCCGGCATGCAGTAGGTGCACCGGAGGTTGCAGCGCTCGGTCAGCGACACGCGCAGGTCCACGGCGCGCCGTCCGAACCGGTCGAGCAGGCCGTCGGAGGAGCCGAGCAGGGTCGCTGGTGCCATGGGCGTCAGCGTACGTCCTCGGCGGCCCCGGCACCTGACGACTGCGCGATCGCGCGTTGCCGGAAGGCGAGCCGGCGACCCCAGCGCCCCCAGTCGGCACGCCCCGTGCGCACCAGCGTGACGACCACGATGACGGCGATTGCGGCGGCGAGCCACCACCGGTACGCGTCCGCTGACGGCCACACCCCGCGCAGGGCGATCGCGAGTCCGATCGACAGCCACTCCCAGCGGCCCGAGAGCACCACGAACGGGATGAGGAGCAGGGCGTACCAGGGGTAGCGCGGGGTCACCGCGAGGAACGTGACGCCGATCATGAGGACCTCGCCGGACCAGGGACGCGACGGGTCGGACAGGCGCCAGGCGACGAAGGCCGCCGCCAGCACGAGCAGGCCGACCACGATCGTCGCCGCGTCGCCGTGGAACACGACCGAGACGAGGGCGAACCGGGAGCCGTCCTCGTAGCCCTCCTCCGACAGGTACCCCGGCAGGTAGCCGAGGACGTCGAGGCCGGTCGACAGCACGTACGGCACGTAGAGCAGACCGAAGAACGCGATGCCCACCGGGATCGCCCACCAGTGCCGCCACCGGCCGAGGAGGGGCGGGTACACGATCGCGGGGATGAGCTTCGTCGCCGTCGCCGCGCCGAGGGCGATCCCGCCCCAGATCGGCCGACCGAAGACGACGAGCACGGCACCGGCGGTCGCGAGGGCGGCCCCGAGGGCGTCGACGTGCGAGTTCGTCACCGCCTCGGAGGCGACGAGCGGCGACCAGGCCCAGAGCGCCGCCCACCAGGTCGGACGACCGAGCTTCCGCAGCACCGCGACGAGCCCGACGGTGACGCCGAGCGACACGACCAGCCCGGCGACCTGGAACGGCATGTACTGGGCGGTGGCCGGTACGAACGCCCGGACGAGGGCGAACCAGAGCTGGGCCATCGGCGGGTAGATCGTCACGACGTCCGAACGGTTGATCGCGACGCAGTGCCCGTCGGCACCGTCGCCGAGCCCGCGGAAGCGCGGTTCGAGCGGCTTGCACGTGCCGTCGACCTTGTCCGGGAACAGCCAGTCGGGGCGCAGACCGGACAACGCCGTCGACTGGGGCGTGTGCGCGTACGGTGAGATCCCGGCGTGCTGCACGATGCCGTCCCAGGCGTAGCGTGCAGAGTCGGTACTGGTGTTCGGCGGCCCGGCGATGGCGGCGAGCCCCACGACCAGACCACCTCCGACCACCAGCCACGTCATCCACTTCGCCGGCACGAACCGCAACGCGAGCACCGCCGCGGCGAACACCGCCCAAGCGATCAGGGTCCACGCAACGAATGGGGAACGATGACCGGACCGGAGGAACCCCAGATGCGTGACGCCGAAGGCGATGACGCCCGCAAGGGCGAGCACGCCGACCACGGCCAGCACGGTCGGCAGGAGTCGGCCGGGGCGACGTCGTTCACTCATGGTCCGTCGAGGCTATCCATGGTCCGCGGGCTGCTGCTGGATGCACGATCCGTGATGGCGTCCCCGAACCGGAACGCGCGGTCGGCGGTCGTGCTCGGGCGGCTGCTCGGCATCGCCTTCCTGGTCTGCTTCGGGACCGGTGTCTTCAGCTACTTCCTGCAGGAGCCGCTGTCGTGGATGCGCTTCCCGACCCGGCCCGTGCAGCTCTACCAGATCACGCAGGGCGTGCACATCACGGCGGGCATCGCGATCATCCCGCTGCTGCTCGCGAAGCTCAACACGGTGATGCCGGCGCTCCTGCAGACCCCGCCGGTCCGCGGGCCGCTGCACCTGCTCGAGCGGCTGTCGATCGCGGTGTTCGTCGCGTCGGCGATCGTGCAGGTGACCACCGGCCTGCTGAACACCTACCAGTGGTACCCGTGGCCGTTCCCGTTCAAGCAGGTCCACAACGCGCTCGCGTACGTGCTCATCGGGTCGCTCGTGCTGCACATCGGCGTGAAGCTCCGCCTGATCACCCGGTACTGGCGGAAGCGGGACTCCTACGACGAGCACGGACGCTTCGTGGTCGATCCCGACGCGGGGAGCGAGCTGCTCCCGCCGGTCCAGACGCAGCCCGCCGCGTCGGCTCCGGGCGCGCAGCCCGGCACCCGGTACCCCCGCGGCCTCACCGGCCGCGTGCTCCGCTGGGTCGACGGCGTGCCGGCCGGACCGCCGGCCGACGCGGCGGAGCCGAGCCGCGCCTCCCGGACCACCGCCGGGCAGGCGGACGGACGCCGCCAGCGGGTCGCACGTCGCGGGTTCTTCGCCGGGGTCGCCGCGGCGACCGTCGGGGTCGTCGCACTGACCGCCGGACAGTCCTCGGTGCTCGCCGAGCCGTTCAACGTCTTCGGTGCCCGGCAGCGGCACCGCGGTCCGAACGACCTGCCGGTGAACCGCACGGCCCGCGCCGCCGGCGTGTTGGCCACCGCCACCGCGGCCGACTGGACCCTGACCGTCGTCGGCCACGACGTCAGCCGCACCTTCTCGCGGGCGGAGCTCGTGGCGCTCGGCGGGGCCGTCGCCCGGCTCCCGATCGCCTGCGTCGAGGGCTGGAGCCAGATGGCGACCTGGAAGGGCGTGCGGATGGTCGACCTGCTCGCGGCCGTGCAGGCGGCGCCGGGATCGCACGTGCGGGTGACCAGCCTCGAGCGGCACGGCGGCTACCGGATCATGGACATGGGCCCCGAGTACGCCGAGGACCCGACCACGCTCATCGCGCTCGAGCTGAACGGCGCGACGCTCGACCTCGACCACGGGTTCCCGGCGCGGATCATCGCTCCCGGACGACCCGGAGTGCTGCAGACGAAGTGGATCGAGAAGATCGAGGTGATCGCATGAGGGCCGCACGCATCGTGCTCGTCGTGGTCGGCGTGCTCGTCATCGCGTTCGGGGCGTACGTCCTCGTGACGACCGTCCGACCGAACCGGATCTGGGGGCTGGCGACCTGGCTCCTCGGGGCTGTGGTCCTGCACGACGCGATCCTGTCGCCGTTCGTCGTCGGTGCGGGACTGCTGCTGCGCCGGACCGGGCGGACGATCCGGTCGTGGGCCCTCGTCGTCGTGCAGGCGGTCGTCGTCCTCGGGAGCGTGCTCGCCCTGGTCGTCCTGCCCGAGATCGCGGCCAAGGCGCACGGGCAGAAGAACCCGACCGTGCTGCCGTTCGACTACGGTGCCCGGCTGCTCATCGTCGAGGGGGTGCTGCTGCTCGTCGTGGTGGCGGTGCTCGTCATCGCAGCGCGGCGTCCGGCCCGACCCCGCGTGACCACTGGTTGAACCGACAACCTTTCGGTAGGGTGGGAGCATGACCGACGACACCCCGTGGCTCACCCGCGACCAGCTGCGCGCGTGGATGAAGCTCGTCGCGGTCATGGAGCTCCTGCCCGCAGCGCTCGACCAGCAGCTCCAGCGTGACGCCGACCTGACGCACTTCGACTACATGGTCATCGCGATGCTCTCGGAGACCGACTCCCGGACGCTCCGGATGTCGGCGCTCGCCTCGGCGACGAACGCCTCGCTGCCGCGGCTGTCGCACGTGGTGTCCCGGCTCGAGAAGCGCGGACTCGTCTCGCGCTGCCCCTCGACCGACGACCGGCGGGCGACCGACGTGCGGCTCACGGACGCCGGCTACGCGACCATCGTCGACGCGGCGCCGGACCACGTCCGGACCGCTCGCCGCATGGTGATCGACGCGCTGAGCGACGAGCAGGTTGGGCAGCTCGACGGCATCGCCGCGGCGCTCCTCAGCCGGCTCGACCCCGAGGGGCGCTTCGCCGCGCTGACCTACCCGCGCGACGACGACGAGCCCGCCATCTGCGAGGCCCGACTGACCGGCACGGCGACTGACTGACGCCACCGGCACGCACGCCTGCGGGCCGCGGGCGTTGCAATAGGCTCGCGGCATGACCGAGTCCGCCGCGCCGTCCGACACGTACTCCTACCTCGGACCCGCCGGCACCTTCACCGAGGCCGCGCTCAAGCTCGTGGACGCGGCGGCGGGCAAGCCCTGGCGGAGCGTGAACAACGTCGGGGAAGCGCTCGACGACGTCGTCAGCGGCCGGTCGATCGGCGCGGTGATCGCGATCGAGAACAGCGTCGACGGCGGTGTCAGTGCGACGCAGGACGCCCTCGCGCGGATCCCCGGCGTCCGCATCGTGGGGGAGTACCTCGTCCCCGTCGATTTCGTGCTCGTCGCCCGGCCCGGCACCGCGCTCGCCGACGTCCGGACCGTGAACGCCCACCCCGTGGCCTACGCCCAGACCCACCACTGGCTCGAGGCCAACGTCCGCGGACACGGGCACATCCCGGCGTCCTCGAACGTCGCCGCCGCGGCCGCCCTGCTCGACGAGCACCCCACCGCCGACGCCGCCGTCGCACCCCCGGGGATCACCGACCACTACGCGCTCGAGGTGCTCGCGTCGTCCATCGGGGACAACGCCTCGGCGGTCACCCGGTTCGTGCTCGTGTCGAAGACCCTGGCGCTGCCCGCCCCGACCGGCGCCGACAAGACGAGCGTCATCGTCGAGCTGCCGGCCGACCACCCCGGCGCCCTCGTCGACATGCTCGAGCAGTTCGCGACGCGGGGGATCAACATGGGGCTGCTGTCCTCGCGGCCCATCGGCGACGAGCTCGGGCGGTACCGGTTCGTCATCGACCTCGACGGGCACGTGCGGGACGAGCGCGTGGCCGACGCCCTGCTCGGGTTGCGGCGGTTCAGCCCGCGCGTGACGTTCCTCGGGTCGTACCCGCGGGCCGACGGGGTGCGCCCCGAGGTGCCCGCCCGCTACTCGGACGTCGCGTTCGTCGAGGCGCGCGACTGGTTGCGCGCGATCGTGTCCGGCGAGCCCCAGGCGGACTGAGCCGCGCGGCGGCCACGGCGCCGCCGCGCGTCAGCGTCGGCGACCGCGCGCCGGGCGTCAGCGCCGGCGACCGCGTGCCGGACTCGGCTCGACGTCGGGGACCCGCACGTCGAGCGAACCGGGGTCGATCCGCGCCCGGAACGCGACGATCTCGCCCACCGGGTCGCCGTCGATCTCGAACTCGTCCGGCTTCGACAGCCGCAGCGTGAACTCCTCGCCGCGCATGTACCGCAGCGGGCGCTCCTGCTTCGCGGCCGTGGTGATCCGGCGGCCGATCAGCGTGTCGGACAGGGCCGACCGACGGAACGACCGCAGGATCGCGTTCTCCCAGAAGACCCGGGCGCCGATCCGGACCCAGCCGAAGAAGCCGCGCGGGCGCATCACGACGATGTCGAACACCCCGTCGTCGATCTCGGCGTCGGGCAGGAGCATGGCGTTGGCCTGCAGCATGCCGCAGTTGCCGACGATGACGGAGTGCGCCCGGACCGAGCCGTTGCGCGCCGATTCGTCCAGCCGGTACTTGAACTCGAAGCCGTCGGCGTCCCGAACCGAGCGCAGCAGCGAGTCGAGGTACGCGAGCCACCCGACGCGCTTCTTCAGCTCGGGCCGGGTGTTGGCGATCATGCGGGCGTCGAGCCCGAGGCCGGCCATCACGACGAACCCGTACTTGTCGCGGGACCCGTCCGGACGTTCGACGCCGAGGAGCCCGAAGTCGATCGGCCGGTCGTGCCCGACGAAGATCGCCTTCGCCATCCCGCCGAGGTCGTCCAGCGGCAGCTTCATGTTGCGCGCGAGGAGGTTGCCCGTGCCGCTCGGCAGGAGCGCGAGCGAGGCGTCCGACCCGTGCACCACCTCGGCGACGGCACGGACGGTGCCGTCCCCGCCGGCGGCGGCGACGACGTCGGCTCCGGCCTCGAGCGCTGCGCGGGCCATCCCGCCGCCCGGGTCCTCCTCGGTCGTCTCGAACCAGAGGGTCTCGGCCCAGCCGGCCTCCTGCTGGTGCTTCTCGACGGTGCGCTTGAGGGTCGGCAGGTGGACCTTGACCGGGTTGTAGACCACCGCGGCCGTCCGCTGCTCGGTCTGGAGGGCGTCCTGGCCCGCAGACGCGGTCTCCGATGGGGTCGACATGCAGCCAACGGTACCGATCGGATGCTGCGAGGGGATGCCGGGATCGACCCGTCGCGGGCCTGGAGGCGCGGGGCGGGCCCGCACCGCGCCTCCAGGCCGTCTCGCACCCACCTCGGACCCGCCTCGCACCCGGCCCGCAACCGGCGCTGGCTAGGATGATCCGGTGATCGATCCCCAGCTCCTGCGCGACAACCCTGACGTCATCAAGGCCTCGCAGGAGGCGCGCGGCGCCTCCGTCGCCGTCGTCGACGAGGCCGTCGCCGCCGATGCGGCCAGGCGGAGCGCGATCACCTCGTTCGAGTCCCTCCGGGCCGAGCAGAACGCCTTCGGCAAGACCGTCGCGAAGGCCCCGAAGGACGAGAAGGCCGCGCTCGTGCAGCAGGCCCAGGCGCTCGCCGCGCAGGTGAAGGAGGCGCAGGCGACCGTCACCGCCGCCGAGGAGTCCTTCAACGCGGTGGTCCGGAGCATCCCCAACGTCGTGCTGCCGGACGTGCCGAAGGGCGGCGAAGACGACTTCGTCACGCTCCGCACCGTCGGCACGAAGCCCGAGTTCGACTTCGAGCCGAAGGACCACGCCGACCTCGGCGAGCACCTCGGCATCATCGACATCCCGCGTGGCGTGAAGGTCTCCGGCTCGCGGTTCTACTTCCTGCGCGGCCTCGGCGCCCGGCTGGAGATCGCCCTGATGTCGCTCGGCCTCGACCGCGCGATCGCCGCCGGGTTCGAGCCGCTCATCACCCCGACGCTCGTGCGCCCCGAGACCATGGCCGGTACGGGCTTCCTCGGCGAGCACGCGGCCGAGGTGTACCGGCTCGAGGCCGACGACCTCTACCTGACCGGCACGAGCGAGGTCGCCCTCGCCGGCTTCCACGCCGACGAGATCCTGTCGTTCGACGACGGCGACGGCCTGCGCTACGCCGGCTGGTCGACCTGCTACCGCCGCGAGGCGGGGTCGGCGGGCAAGGACAACCGCGGCATCCTCCGCGTGCACCAGTTCAACAAGCTCGAGATGTTCGCCTACGTCCACCCGGACCAGGCCGAGGCCGAGCACGCCAAGCTCGTCGGGTACCAGGAGCAGATGCTGCAGGACCTCGGGCTGCACTACCGCGTGATCGACGTGGCCGGCGGCGACCTCGGCACGAGCGCCGCGCGCAAGTACGACATCGAGGCGTGGGTCCCGACGCAGGGCACCTTCCGCGAGCTCACCTCGACGTCGAACTGCACGACCTTCCAGGCGCGTCGCCTCGACATCCGGTACCGCACCGAGAGCGGGAAGACCGCGCCCGTCGCGACCCTCAACGGCACGCTCGCGACCACCCGGTGGATCGTCGCGATCCTCGAGACCCACCAGCAGGCCGACGGCTCGGTCGTCGTGCCCGAGGTCCTCCGTCCGTACCTCGGCGGCGTCGAGGTGATCGAGCCCCGATGAGCACGCAGGGTCGGTTCGTCGACGGCGCGGCCGGTGCGGGAGCGCCCGCCCGTACGAAGCGCTGGTTGGTGGCGCTCGACATCGACGGCACCACCATGCGCGAGGACGGGGTCGTCACCGACGCCGTGATCGCCGCACTGCACGCTGCCGAGGCAGCCGGGCACGAGGTCATGCTCTCCACCGGTCGCAGCGAGGGCATGACCGTGCCGCTGCTGGACACGCTCGGCATCGAGCCGAAGTACCTCGTCTGCGCGAACGGTGCGCTCACCCTCGCCCGCCGCCCCGACGGGTCCTACGAGCGGGTGCACGTCGAGCAGTTCGACCCGAGCGAGGTCCTCCGGACGATCCACGGCGCCCTCGAGAACGCCGCGTTCGGCGTCGAGGACCAGACCGGCCACTTCCTGCTCTCCGGCAACTTCCCCGACGACACGATGACCGTCGCCGGTGAGCACGTGCCGTTCGAGCAGCTGCTCGGCGTCGAGGCCACCCGCGTCGTCGTCATCTCCCCGGGCCACGACACCGAGGACTTCCTGCAGGTCGTCGAGCAGATGGGGCTGCACAAGGTGTCCTACTCGGTCGGCTGGACGTCGTGGCTCGACATCGCACCCTTCGGTGTCACCAAGGCCACCGCGATGGAACGCGTGCGCGAGTGGCTCGACATCCCGCGCTCCCGGGTCTTCGCCGCCGGTGACGGCCGCAACGACATCGACATGCTGCGGTGGGCGTCGACCTCCGGCCGCGGCGTCGTCATGGGCCAGGCGCCCGACGACGTCGTCGACGCGGGCAACGAGATCACCGGTGGCGTGACCGACGACGGCCTCGCGGCCGCGCTCGACTCCCTGCCGCGCTAGCCCGGTAGACTTCTCGGGACGCGATCACGTCTCGCCACGTGGTCGCGTCGCTGGAGGGTTGTCCGAGCGGCCGATGGAGCCTGTCTTGAAAACAGGTGGGCAGAGATGTCTCGTGGGTTCGAATCCCACACCCTCCGCCCTAAAGGAGGCTCGTCGATCCGCACAGACAAGCGGATCTAGCGGGCCTCGTCCTCGTCCCGGGCGGCCTCTGCCCACATCTTGCCCACAACCGTCTGCGCGTGCCCGTCATCGAGTCGGCCCGCAACGATGTCCAGGTCGTCCTCGAACAAGTCTGCGTACACGTCGAGCGTCATCCCTGCGGAGGCGTGACCAAGCATCCGCTGCACCGCCTTCACGTTCGCGCCGGCGCTCACCGCCAGGCTCGCAGCGGTGTGCCGAAGCCCGTGCGCGGTCGTCGACGGGATCCCGGCCTTCTTCACCGCCGCGGGAAACCAGCCGTGATCGTTGTGCCAGCGCCGCTCGTGCGTGCCGTGCTTCGTCGCGAACACGAGAGCGTCGCCGTCCTTCCCATCGCAGCGCTCGCGCAGCGCCGGTGCCAACAGTGCGGGGAAAGGCACGGAACGCCGCTTGTGGGTCTTCGGCGTCCCTACCGTGATCACGTTCGCCACCTCGACCGCGTTCACCGTCGCGTTGAGCCGCCGCCGGGTGAAGTCGACGTCCTTCACGCGCAGGCCGACCGCTTCACCCCAGCGCAGCCCTGTGTACGCGAGGACGAGGACGAGCGTCGACCGGTCACCGGCCGCGAGAGCGAGGTCAGACACCTGCTCGTGCGTGAGGTAGACGTGCTCCTTCCGCTTCTTGCGCGGCAGGTTCACGTCACGCGCCGGGTTGCTCAGGATGCGGCGGTCCTTCACCGCGGTGTCGAGGATGCTGGCGAGGACACCGTAGTTGCGGATGACTGTCGTCGCACTCGCTCCGTTCATCGAGGTCACCCACGTCTGCACCGCGCTGTGTTTGACGTCGGATACTCTCGTCTTGCCCCAGACGGGCTCGACATGCAGACGCCATGCGATCTCGAGCGGACGCAGCGACGACGGTTTGAGGTGCGTCTGGTTGGCGAGCCAGACGGGGCCGAGCATGCCGATCGTCTCGCGTGCATCCTCCGGACGTACGAACTCACCGCGGGCCTTCGATACCTCTACGGATGCGAGGAACAGTTCGGCGTCCCGCTTCGTCTTGAAGCCACGCTTGTCGGTCTGACGCTGCTCTGGCGTGCGGTATCGAACTCTGTATCGCCTGCCCCTCGCCGTCTCGTAGGGAGCGACGCTACCCGTTGCCATTCGACTTCCGCCGTGCCTGTGCCCACTCAGCGCCTTCTGTCACACTCCGCACCAGCCGCTTCACCCAGACTCCGTCGGGATCTATGCCGCGGCGGCTGATGGCAGCGTCGAGCGCGTACCGAGCGTCCTCGGTCAAGTCCGCCGGCGTCTGTACCAAGAAGGCCTCCGCAAGCCACTGCTCGTCCTCGTGTCGGAGATCGGCCTGATTATCTGCCGCCGCGGCGACCGAGAGCATCGTTTCGACGTAACGCGCAGCTTCAAGGATGAAGGCCGTCCGAGCCTGACCATGTTCGGCGAAACTAGCCGTCAAGTCCTGCTTGTTGTGCACCAGAGACTCCAGCGAGACGTCAAGAGCGTCGGCTAGCGCGACGGCTTCACCCACGGTGACGCGGCGGTCCCCGCGCTCGATCTTGCCAACTGTCGTGACATGGAAGCTATAGCCACGCTTCGCTACTTCGGCGGCTAGTCGATCCTGGCTGACGCCAAGCCGCGTTCGCGTCTCTCGGACGGCGCTGGCGAATGACTCGTCAATTTGCTCCGGGGTGTTCACAACCAGACTCTACCCGGCACGCCCATTTTCGGTCAATACTTGCGCCCGAAACCGAACATGCCTAATCTGGTTCCAGGCAGAGAGCCAAAACAGACCGGAAGGCAGCATGCCACTCTCACCACCTCGTATCGAGGATCACCAGCGCTTCGAGATCGCGTTCGATGAGCGCTACATCCCCGGCATCGCTCACGCCGTGCTCGAGCACGACGCCACCTGTCCGCGCCTCAATCACCCAGCCTTCGGGCTGCACCACGACCGTCAGGAGCACCCATGACAGACCCAAGCAGCAACTGGCTCAAGGCGTACCTCGACGAGCTCGAGACAGCCGGCAACAAGATGCTCACGCAGCTGTACGAGGACAAGGACGGAGTACCGAGCAGCGTCGTCGGAGCTGGATCGATCAGCATCGCCAGCTACTCCCTTGCCAGCGAGCTCGCCACACTCACCGCCAGCCCCGACCTGATGGTGAAGACCGTAGTCCGACATCACACGCTCGCCGCCGAAACACTCGGGCCGGACGGGTGGCCCGACGTCCTCTACGGCGCGCTCCTGCACCTCGCGATGCTCTACCTCGAGCCCGCCTATAAGGTCACCGACACCAGCCCCTACGACGTCCGGGAAGCCGCGCGGCAATGGTGGCAGACGCTCTCCACCCACACCAAACCAACCGGCTGAACCACACATCCAAAAAGAACAGGAACTGATCATGACCCTGCCCAAGACCAAGCACCACGAACAGGCGCACGAGCTCAAGACCCGCTACCTCTCGCAGGTCGCAGCCGTGCAGAACGACAACCGCCTCACCCCGGAAGGCAAGCGCAGCAAGCTGGCCACGCTGCACGCCAACACGGTGCAGCAGCTGTCAAAGCTCAAGCGTGAACGAGACGCGGCACTCACCACACGTCGAGCCGACCTCGAGCGCCAGCTGTTCGGGCTGCCTACCACTGCGCCCACCAGCGACACCGTGTCCTACCGCGACGCTCTCGACCGCGTAACCCGTGCAGCCGAAGCGAAGGATGACAAGGCGATGCATCAGCTGTACGACAATGCGAGGCTCAGCGGAGACAGCATCCTCGTCAAGGCGATCCTCGGTCACGCCTACCGCACCGGTACCGCGGAGCTGGTAAACCGCTACCTCAACGAGCCGGGGAACGAAGCGCTCGACCAGAAGGGCGTTGAGCTTTGGCAGCTGATGCGCGGCGACGACGGGGCGGGTGACCAGGCGCAGAACGCGATGAACGATTGGGTCTTCAACGCGGAGAAGCCGGCCGAGATTCGCGCGTACTCCGAAGCGGCCATCAGTCAGATGGCAGCCGCAGCGGAGTGACTGCGCGTCCGGGTGGTAGGTGGGCCTCAGCCTGTCTCCACCCGGACCTCCTGGGCGGGCGCGCTTCTCTCCCCATGCGAAAAACGGTCCTCAGGAACGCGAAGAACCGGAGTCGGATCGGCCCGTGACAGCTATGCGCAAGCGCTCGGCGATGCTCAGTCGCACTGCGGGGCGCGCTGCAGCCTCCGCGGCTTCCTCGTCCTGCACTTCCCGTGTCACGGCAATCATCACAAGCTGAAGCACGAGGCCAGCCATCGCGCCAAACGCGAGGACCACTACGGCGCTCCCCAACCAGGTGGGCACTCCGCGCTCAAGCACGCCCACCATGCAGATGCCTAGGCCTATGGCGCTCCAGCTCATAGGCATCGCAATGACCACCGGCATGAACCAGGGCAGACGTCTGAGGTTCGGGTGTATCCGCCCGATCTCGATTACCGCCGCGACTAACAGCACGGGGAAGATCTGCGCGAACGTCGCGCACGCCTCTTCGTTCACCGCACGCTCTATCGACCACCGAACCTGAGCGGTAAGCCATGACCGATCACGAAGCTGCTGCCGGATGCACAGCCCAGGAGGCGACGCGCGTCGGCGGTTAGCGTCGAGAATGCGCCATGCCTGACTCAATCCGCCGACGACGACCTTGCGCTTGCTGTCGCAGCTCGTAGGAGTCGGGGCTCGCTATTCTGATCTATACAGGGCAGCGATTTCGAGCAACCTCTCTTCACCCGCTGGTGCGAGCTTCCAGTACACAGTTATGTCGGTTACGGGGCGATCTTTCGTTCCGAGCTCAATGTACCCAAGTGCGCGAAGCTGGCGAATGATTAGAACCCAGCTTTCTTGCGTGAGATAGATCTCCTCGCCTGACTCAGGATCAGAATCGGCGTACGCGTCGCATATCGCGGCCCTGAGGACGGATTCCGGCGCTTCCGTGATCATACGATCCCCTACTGCTTTAAGAAGGCCGTCCCAAGTGGCTTCCTTGGTGAAGGCATCCGGTTCGCTGTACGAGCCAAAACGCGAAAGGAGGACGATCGGGACCTTATCATCTCCCTGTTGCAGGGTCTTGCCTTGGGGAGTTCTCGCGGTCATCGACCGGTTCTGATTCTCAGCGCGAAGCGACCGCAGCTCTGATTCAAGCTCCGGTGTGAGAGCATTAGCTCCACTTACCCAGCCATCGCGCGGGTTATATTTCATTTCCTGGGTGAATGAGCGAGAGACTATTGCTCCCAATTCGATAGCGTTCATCCAGTACTTGATATGCTTTCCCTGGACTCGCCCCCGGAACGCTTCAAGCTTCTTTCGAGCTGCTGGGGTGGCTTCCGACTTTCCAGCGGGGATGCTGTCCGGATCGCCGTGGAGAAACCCAAGGATAGGAATGCCAAGCGTTTCGGCAAGTTCGTACTCCTTCTCGGTGTAGCTGATTCCTTCCTCGGATATTGAGCCGTAGCGGCCTCCGACTACCACAACGTAGTAGTCGCATGTCTTGAGAACTCGTTCGATGATGTCCCATTGCTGAGCGTTCGAGGATGGGAACAGTTCCATGCCCGCGGGCATGCAGTCGAGTTCCAGTAGCGCCTGCATCACCTCGCGCCGCTCTTCCTCGAGGTCTGTGAAGGTGGAGCTGACGAAGACGCGGTAGAAGCGATCCATGAGGGCAGTCTGCCGTGCTACGAGTGCGTCTCGCAACCAGTCATGCCCCGGCCGCGCCTTCAGTAGGACAGCAGTGTCAGGGCGCATCCCTCAAGTGTTCCAGATTTCGTAACGGCACCTATTTGACAGTGTTGATCCGAAGTGGTGACGGTGCTTCGCGTCAACTTGCGTGAATTTGAGTGAATTGCTTCCTAGGCCTCGCATTCCCTGCAGGCGTCTGGTGGGCGCTCCACCCACTTACTGCTCTTCTGCGCGTTTGTTTGATACAATCGACATAGAAATGAGCCCGCCGGAACACCCGGGCATGAACGAGATTCGAGATCTCGGCATGCCGGTTCCAGCGGGCTTTTTGCGTGCCGATTTCTCCCGAGCCGAGGGAGAACGGCATGGCAGACAGAGTGGTGCAAGTCACCGTACGTGCGGCGATCGACAATTATGTCAAGGGCATGGAGAAGGTCCGCAAGGCAACTGCGGACACGGCTAAGGAGTCCGACAAGCTCGAGAAGGTCGGGCAGGCGACGCAGATCGCCGCAGTCGCGATGAAGCAATTTAACCTCGAGGGCAAGGACGTCCCGCACATCGCGGACGAGCTCGCGGCCGGTGCAGGCAAGGCGCTTGGTGGCGTTGAGCAGCTGGGTGACGCTCTCAACCAGTCCGGTCTGGTCGCATCCAACTTCGGCTTCTCGCTCGAGGAAACGTTGGGCGTCCTCTCGGCGTTCGCCGACGCCGGTCTACTCGGCTCTGACTCCGGCACCTCGCTGAAGACGATGCTGCAGCAGCTCGCGAACCCGTCGAAGGAATCGGCGCAGCTGATGAAGTCCCTCGGCATCAACGTCGAGGACGCCAATGGCAAGTTCCTCGGTGCTGCGGACATTGCGCAGGTGCTGCACGACAAGCTCTCCACCCTCAGCGACGCGCAGCGCCAGCAGGCACTCGCGCAGATCTTCGGTTCCGACGCGGTCCGTGCTGCCACCGTTCTCTACAAGGAGGGCGCGGGCGGTATCCAGGGCTACATCGACCAAAACAACGACGCCGGCTACGCAATGGAGCAGGCGCGGCTGAAGTCCGACAACCTCAACGGCGACCTCGAGAAGCTGCGATCCGCGTTCCAGACCGGTCTGATCGACACCGGCACCTCGGCCAGCAGCGCGCTCCGTCCGCTGGTGCAGACGCTCACGGGCGTCGTGCAGGCGGTGAACCTGCTTCCTGACCCGCTGAAGGCAACCGCTCTCGGTGCGACCGGAGTCGTCGGGGCGGTGTCACTGCTTGGCGGCGGGATGCTTTTCGCGATCCCAAAGATCGTGGAGTTCCGGAGCGCCCTCGCGACGTTGCGTGACGGTGGCATCACGGCGCGTTCCTCTCTGGCTGGCGTCGCGAAGTTCATGACAGGCCCGTGGGGTATTGCTCTCGGTACGGCGGCTGCCGTTGCTGCAGTGTTCGCCGCGCAGCAGCTGCAGTCAGCTCAGTACACGCAGACGCTCCGTGACTCGCTGAACCAGACGACCGGCGCGCTGACGAAGAACACCGGCGAGCTCGTCGCGAATGCTCTCGCTGCTCGGAGCACGATCTTCGGGCAGGAGATCGAGGGGTCGTCGGCGTTCGACAAGGCAAAGCGTCTCGGGATCGGGCTCGACACGGTCGCGAAGGCGGCCCAGGGCAACACGAAGGCCTACAAGGAGCTGCTGGCGGTTCGGAAGGAGATCCGCGGCACCGACGACAACGACTTCATCACCAAGAAGTACGGGGAGGGCCTGTCCGACGCCTCGGGTGACATCACCGAGCTGGTGCAGGCCGTCGAGAAGCAGCGCGCAGCCGTAAAGAACTCCAAGGAGCAGTTCGGCCAGCTCGCGGAGGCTCAGGCCGGTAGCGCGGACAGTTCCGACGATGCTGCTGCTGGCCTCGACGGGGTGACCGACTCTGCCGAGGACGCCACACAGGCGATCGCAGACGTCGCCAACGCCATCAAGGGCTTCAACTCAGCGCAGCTGGACGTGAACTCGACCCAGCGCGACCTTGAGGCTGCGATCGATGGCGTGACGGACTCGATCGAGCAGAACGGCCAGTCGCTCGATGTGATGACGGAGAAGGGGCGAGCGAACTCCGCTGCTCTCGATTCGATCGCGCAGTCGACGTTGAACTACGCGGGCGCTCTGTATCAGCAGACCGGCGAGCAGGACTAGGCGACGAGTGCGCTTGAGTCTGGCCGCAAGTCGCTCATCGCGGCACTCGGACAGTACGGCGTCACGGGCAAGGCCGCTGAGGACTACGCGGACAAGATCCTCGGTACCCCGACGCAGTGGTCGACGCTGTTCACCCAACTCCGCGGACGCTGCCGGTGCTCTCGTGTCGGAGTACCAGCGGAAGCTCAACGCTCTGCCCGCCGAGAAGCGAACCAACGTCAACGCGGCAACCACTGCTGCCCAGGTGGCCATTCAGAGCGTTCTCGACACTCTCAATGCCATCCCGACCCAGAAGACGATCACCGTCACCACGAACCGAGTCACGACCGGGACGCCGGACAACACAGTCGGGATCTTCAAGGCCGCTGGCGGCTACATCAGCGGCCCCGGGACCGGCACGTCAGACTCGGTTCCGGCGATGCTTTCGAACGGCGAGTACGTCATCCGGGACCGCTCGGTGAAGAAGTACGGCACGAGTTTCCTCGACCGGGTGAACCGCGGCCACTACGCCTCCGGAGGGCTGGTACAGCGATACGCGACGGGCGGGCGGGTGCAGTTCAACTACAACCGTGCGTCCGGCCAGTACGGCGGTCTGGGCGCTGTCTCCGAGCTCATGTCGATGTTCGGGGACACGTCGCTCCCGGTGAAGTTCCGCAACCAGATTGGCGCGGCTGCACTCCGGTACCAGACGTCCATGACGAAGCTCGCGGACAAGTCCGACACCGCAGCGTCGAAGCTGTCTGACCTCCGTCAGTCGGCATCGTTGCTGCAGTCTTCGGTGGCGAGCGCGATCGGGCGGACTGACGTCGGAAACTTCCGAACTGCTTCGACGCTCCGCCGCGGGCTGGCGAAGGCGGCGGGCAACGTCACGGAGTTCGCTGGCCTGCTCAGCACGCTCGCCAAGAAGGGCATCAACGGCAACCTGCTCGCGGAGATTGCCAGTCTTGGCACTGCGGAGGGCCTGCCGCTCGCACGGTCCCTCGCAGCCGCAGCCGCATCCGCGTCGGACATCAAGTCGATCAACGCTTCTTACGGGACGATCCAGTCGACGGCGACGAAGGCTGGTCAGACGGTCGCCGACGTGAACTACAAGGCGCTCATCACGTCAGCGGACAAGAACGCCCGGTCCCTTGAGAAGCAGATCAAGGATCAGTCGAAGGCGATCCAGGGCATCATCGCTCGCGGGTTCGGCCTGAAGGGGTACGCGGCTGGCGGGTATACGGGCAACGGTCACCCCAGTCAGGTCGCTGGTGTCGTGCACGGGCGTGAGTTCGTCATGAACCAGTACGCGACTGCCCGAAACCTGCCGTTCCTCGAGGCGCTGAACAACGGCGGCACGGTTCGGTACATGGACCCGACGCCCTACCGCAGTGGCGCGCAGCAGCCGCAGCAGGTCGTGAACCGGGCAGGGAACAACTACAACCTGTCCGTGCAAGACCCGCTGGCGGTCGCTCAGGCGATCGAACGACGGGAGCGTGCGGAGTACGCGTGACGCGACTCCTGGGCCGGAAGATCGCAAGTCCCGCGTAGAGTGCCGGGATCGGGTGGTCCGAAGCACCGCAATGCTTCGGACCACCCTCTCTCGCTGTATCGCGTCTACTCAGTAGTGCAGTTGGCCGGACAGCGTGACCCAAAGGAATCCCGGGACAAGGGCCGCGGAGGTTCCGCCAACGCCCGCAACGATGCACGCTGTCGTCCAGCGATCGCGCTTCGGGATCCTGGCCATGATGGGCAGCCTACGTTGGGTAGCGCGACTGCTGCGCCTGTCCGGGGCCTCGGACAGCGTCGCGCCATACCCACGCGCAATCCGCCCCCCTGACCGAAGCCCCACTCGACCAGCACGGCGCGCTCCGTATACGCGATCACCCGCGCCTCGATCTCGAGGATGCGGTCCGGAAACTGCAGCCAACACAAGACCGGGTCTGGGGGAGAGACGTCGTAGTCAGGTCCACCCCGTGCCGCTTCCGGAAGCGAGTAGGCCGGCTCAAGCGCCCACCGGTCGCGACGGCGCTTGGCCATCAACGGGCCCGTGGCTGGAGGGTGCGGTGGACAACGTGATCCCGATCGACAAGAATCCCCTGCCGTCGTCCCTGCCAGGACGTCTCCACAAGGACGGCGACTTCGGAAGCGGCGATCGCGAAGCACGGCAGATGCAGCAGGTCGGGGATCGTCCCATAGGCGATGTCCGCGTAGACCGGCTTTGGCGGATCGATCGTGAGCAACGGGCCGGCGAGCTCCGCGTCGAAGCTGATCGGCTGATGGAGCGTGACGTCGGGATGCTCCGGGGGAGCCCACTTGTGCTCAGGCATGACGCGATCATCAGAACGACCACCGACCCAACGGCTCGGGAGCGGACTGGCGTTGAGGTAGTCTCAAGCCACAATGGCTCGGTTCGGCAAGCAAAATGACATGCAGGCGAAACGCGCTGCCGCCCGGCAGCAGGCGGCAGAGCCAGGCGGGCATGCAGTGTGGCCGATCCCCGTTGAGTCGGAGTGGGACCCGCCGCCGTCGTCCGACACGTACGTCTACCATGTGAGCGCAACCGCTCGAATCTCCGAGAGGATCGGACGTCGCGACGGACGGTTGGTCTACTTCGCGATCATGCTCGACTGCGAAACGAACGGCGAGTGGAAGAACATCTGGCGGATCGACTGCAGCGACGACAGCGTCCACCGTCACGTGTACCCGAACATGAAGGATCGCAGTGTCATACGGCCGATCCGGACCCAGAACGATGTAGAAAGTACATACGCCACAGCGATCGACGAAGTCGAAACGCGATGGCAGGAGATCGAAAGTGGATGGCGCGATGGAACCCCGTACAGAGCGTGAACGGCGTGATCGGTACGCAGGAACGATCATGCGAGCGGTGGCGCTAACTGACGTTGGCAAGTCACTCCGGGTGACGGCCGATGACGGTTCGCGGCCCATCACCGTTGCCTTCGACCATGAACTTGTCTCAGACGTGCTTCATCGTGTCAGCTGGACAGGTGGCTACTCGAACCTGTTCGTCATCGATGCGAGCGAGAACCTGATGACTCGCGCGAGTGTGATGCCGCCGGAGGCGTCACTCGACCCGGACTCAGCAGAGAAGTTTTCGCAGGACGCTGTGCACGCCGACTCCACGATCGGCATGCTTATGGCAACGGTGCGAACTGCTCGAGATGGAGTCGCAGTGCAGGTCCGCCTACCTCGAACTCAAGCCGATGTCTCAGATGTGAGTGAGCCCGAGGCGCTTCCTGCCTAGTGCCGCCACCAGCAACCGAACGCCCCTGCCTACAGCGCGGGGGCGTTCGTGTTTTCACGGCGCACCTCGCTCAGTGTGTCGGTAGCGCACAGCACAATTCGGGGTATGACGACCAACATGGAGAAGGCAGACGCCTACATCCGTAAGCAGCTCAGCAGTGGTAGCGCGAAGTACATGCCCGATGCCATCGCCAGCTATCAGGAGCACGTCAAGGGGTCTCAAGCGATGCTTGACGCGTCTTTCAACCCAGACTTCAGCTCGGCAGTGTTCAAAGTGGCGTTCATAGGTGGCTATGTCGCCGCCCGTCTCGACGCCGACCTGGACGTTGAGGTCGAGTAGCAACTTCCTATGCTGGGGCCATGGAGACAGGTGAGCGATGGGCTTACAGGACTGCCAGAACTTCAGCGTCGTTCCACGAAGCCGTGATCCTCGCTACCGGAGACAAGCGACCACCAAGGGTGCGCATCGAGCTCGTCGATGATGAGTGGCAAGGCGAGCGCCGCTGGGTATCGCCATCCCGTCTCGAGGTGCGGTGGGATGAACGCCGCGAGTACATCGAGCTCGATCAGAAGATCCGGGCGGTGGCGGCATGGAGTCCTACGAGACTCGACCGTCGCACCGCAGAGCACGTCTTCATCAAGCTTGTCTCACTCGAGGTAGCCGAATTCAACGCGGACAGCGCTGGCACATCAGTCGTATATGACGTCCCCACGCTCGCTGAGTTGTCGGGCCTCACTCAGGACGATCTCCTAGAGGCGCCCGCGTTCGCGTACGACCAGGCGCTCAACCTCCCGTGGCCCACAACGGAACGCATCGGGCGGGCAGTCGCCGCTCGATATCCCCACGTCCTACTGAGCCAAATCGAGCAGGAGGAACGAGGGGCGAACCTCGAACTGCTGCAGGGTGCGACGGTCACTGACTTTGACGGCAACGAGCACTTTCTCATCCCGGAAGACTCTCGAGCACGCTTTGAGCATCGGCAGAAGCCGTACCTCGACAAGCTGCGTGAGTGGATCGGCGTCGAGCGGGCCACTGATCTGCTTGAGCGGCGGGAGCTACTGGCTCGGCTCGGAAGAGTGGCGACCGTCGCAACAGAAGCGCTGGACCTTCTCGAGCCGTCCCAGAAGCGCATCGTCCGCCGGTTACGGGCGGATCTCGAGGCGGCGCTCGACGACGTAGACGCCGTTCTGGGGTAGCTGGCGGGGTAAGGTACAGCCCTGATCCGAAGCCTTCGGGCTGCACTGCGAGAGAAGTACGAGGTCGGCTGTGGATGTTCCCCCTGAAGTAATCCAACTGGGCGTACAGCTCGCCGAGAGCACTGCGCGGAACAGCGCCTCCATGGTGATGGATAAGATCCGCGCGCTCCGGGAACGCGGCAGAACCCAGGACACCATTGACGGTCTGTCGGAGATCATCTCCGATTTGATCGCGGACAAGAATGAGCTTGCCCTGATTGCTCAGAGCTACCAGCAGACGCTCGTCGCGCAAAGGATCACTGACACTGAGGTGCAGTATATCGCGGGAACTCTCGTGCCTCTGCTCGAGCAGTTCGGCGAGGGTATGGAAGATGACGCCGCTGAAAAGTTCCAGAAGCAAATCGGACAGCTGAAGCCCCTGTTGTCCGTCGAGACGGTCAACCTACTGCAGATTCTCGGATTCGATTTCCGCCGAGCGATTGGGGAGCCCCTGACCGCGTTCGTTGAAAGCGTCATTTCGGCGCAGTCGCCTTCGGCCGCCGCTGCGGCCCAGTTAGAGCAGGTCAAGCTACAGCAGGCCGCGATCGCACTCGCCATGGACTCTGAAGCGTTCCAGCGCTTCCAAAGTCTTGAGTGACCTGATCTGCCCACATCTTGCCCACAACCCGGCCCAACCGACTGTGACTGAACCTGCCCGACGTGACTGCAGAGTCCCAAATTATCGGGCATCGTTAGGATCCGGCGCAGAGTGCTCCGCGCCCGGGCAGGGTCCGAATCCCACACCCTCCGCCATGGACACGCGCCTGCGGCTCATCAGCGTCCACGACGCCGCGATGCTCGCTGCCGTGGTCACCGCGAGTGCCGAGCACCTGCGGCCGTGGGAACCGACGCGTGCGCCGTCGTACTTCACCGAGGCGGGGCAGCACGACCTCATCGTCCAGGCGCTCGCCGCCGAGCGCGCCGGCACGTCCGTCCCGTTCGTGATCGAGTCGGGTGACGGTGAACTGCTCGGCCGGATCACACTGAGCGGCATCACCCGCGGAGCGCTGCAGTCGTGCGCGATGGGCTACTGGATCCGCGCCGATCGGCTCCGTCAGGGACACGCCTCGCGAGCGGTCCGGGCCGCGGCGGCACATGCGTTCGAGGTCCTCGGTCTCCACCGGGTCCAGGCCGAGACGCTGCCCGAGAACCTGGGCTCCCAGCGGGCGCTGCTCGCTGCGGGGTTCGAGCGCTACGGCCTCGCGCCCGAGTACCTCCGGATCGACGGGGCGTGGCGGGACCACGTCATGTTCCAGCTCCTCGCGCCGACGACCGGTTGACCCCGTGCGGTCGACGGTCGGCGTGCTCGTGGAGCATGATCGGAGCGTGGACGCCGAGATCGTGATCGTCACGGGGATGCCCGGCGCCGGGAAGTCCACCATCAGTCGGATGCTCGCCGCCGCGACACCCCGCGGCGCGCGGATCGCGGCCGACGACCTCAACGCCATGGTCGTCTCCGGAGCCGTCTGGCCCCTCGGGCGACCAGCGGACGAGGCCGCCCGCCAGGTCGATCTCTGCATCCGGAACACCGGGGCACTCGCGACCAACTTCGTGGCGTCCGGGTTCACGACCGTGATCGACGGTGTCGTTCCCGACGGCGAGCACCTCGACCGGCTCGTGCGGCGGCTCCCGCCGGTGCGGACGTCGCTGGTGGTGCTCGCACCGGGGCCGTCCGCCTGCCGTGCACGGAACGAACGCCGACCGGTCGAGGAGCGTTTCGCCTTCGACGGCTACGCAGACCTCGACCGGTCGATGCGGGAGGGGTTCGGGGACCGAGGGTGGTGGCTCGACACGAGCGAGCAGTCCCTCGACGAGACGCTGCAGGACGTCGTCGCCGGTGTGCGCGACGGTGCTCGAGGGCTCCTCCTTGCTAGCGGCCTCGGTGCGAGCGCACCGCCTGGACGACCAGGAGCAGGGTCATCACCACGGTGAGGGAGAGGCCGGCGGTCCGGAGGAGTGCATCAGCCATCGCGACACCCAGAACGAGGAGCACGACGCCGATGGCGAGGGTGACGGTGAGGGACGTCACGTACTTCCGAGCCTGAGCCGGAGACATGGTGCTCACGGTACTAGGCCGTCGCCGTGCGCGAGAAGACGCCGCCGAGCAGGAGTGAACCCACTGACGTGACGATCGTGCACGTGAGGGAGTTCTGCGCACACCATCGCTGCGACGCTTGGTACCCCGCCTGCATGCGCCTGGAGAAGTCCGCCCAGTTCTTCACCTTGCGGTTGTCGACCTGCGCGACCATCTTCCCGCCGACCGTGATCCGGTAGATCCCGTTGCACTTCTTCGGGCTCGTGTTCGCGGTGAGGTTCTGCGGTATCGAGGTGCCGCGGTAGCAGAGGTAGTGCGGCGTCGACGATGCCTCCGCCGGTGACACGGCAACGACGGACCCGCCGAGGAGGCTGAGTCCGATGACGGCGGCGGCGAGCTGCTTCATCATGGTGGTTCCTTCCGACGCCGGGTGATCCGGTACGCTCGCGAGAGCTTGCTGGTGTGGGCGCGGGAGCACGAGGTGCGGGTTCGAGGGCGGGGCGCTGTGCAGCTTGGGAGACGTGATCGGGGCGGAACACCTCGCGTCCTGCGGCGGACCGTCGCCGTCGGGCTCGCGATCGCCCTGGCTGCCGGGGTCGTGGTCGGGGTCGACGCGATCGCCGGACCGCCGGAGACCGCCGTCGGGTCCGCGGCACCGCGGCTGACGGTCGTGCAGGTCACCGCGACCAGCGCCGCCACCGCGACCGGCACCACGGTCCGCACCGCGGTGACCGTCGAGAACACCACCACGGTGCGGAAGCCGGCCGTCGACGCCTGGCTCGCACTGACGGCCGGGAGCCGCAGGTACACCCTCGGCCACGTCGCGGTCCGGTCGCTCGCACCGGGTGCGAGCGCCACGGTCCGGGCGACGCACTCTGCTCCGCAGCGCGTGCCGGCCGGGACGTACGCCGTCCTCGCCTGCACCGGGGTCTTCTCACTGCCCGACTGCGGTGCCTCGGCTCGGAGCGTCACGACGACGCGCGCGACCGGCGCACGCCCCGAGACCGGCGTGATGCTCGACGTCGCTCGCGCGTACTACTCGGTACCGCTCATCGAGCGGTACATCGACCTGCTCGCCGACCACGGCGGCCGCTTCCTGCACCTGCACCTCACCGACGACCAGAACGTCGGGATCGAGAGCGCGGTCCTCGGGCAGACGCTCGCGGACGCCGACCTCGACCACGGCGTCTGGACGAGTCGGGTCACCGGGCGACCGTTCCTGAGCGTCGCGCAGGCACGGGCGATCTCCGCGCACGCCGCGCGCCGGGGCATCGCGATCGTGCCCGAGGTCGACACCCCGGGCCACATGGCTGCCGCGTTCGCCCTCCTCGAAGCCCGGCACGGGAAGGCGTGGGTCGACCGGATCCGGGCGGGCGCGAGCGAACTCGACACGTCGGCGCCGGAGAGTTCCGCGCTGGCGGCCCGAGTCGTCGCCGAGGTCATCAGGACGTTCCCGTCCAGCCGGACCGTGCACATCGGCGGGGACGAGTGGGGCGATGGCGTCACCGCCGCACAGCGGGTGCGCTGGCTGAACACGATGGCCGCCGCTGCCGGCGACCGGCAGGTGTGGGCCTGGAACGACGGGATCGACCGGACGGCCATCGCCCGGCTGGACCCACGCATCCACGTCACGTACTGGAGCTTCGACGGCGACACCGAGGACCAGGCGGAACGGCGCGAACGGCGGGAGCGGCGAGCGTCGGCGCCCGACCTGGCCGCCGCCGGGATCGACCTGCTGAACTACGACTCGTACTACATGTACGAGGTGCCGACGGACCTGGACCCGGCCGACAGTCGGTACGCGGCCGAGGATCTCCGTGCGCACTGGTCACTCCGGGACTGGGACGGGGACTCCGGGAAGCGCCTCGCCGCTCCGATGTCCGGTGCGGCCGTCGCGATCTGGGGCGAGGACCTCGAGCACCCGCCCGGCGCGGCACTCCTGCGCTGGAGCACCCCGCACGTGGTCGCGATGCTCGAGACCGCCGCGCGCTAGGACTCCGCTCGTGCGGCGAGCCCGGTCACGACGTCGTGCACCACCCGGGCGGCACGGGCCGCCGCGTCGTCCAGGTGTTCCTTGAACTCGTCGCCGTCCGGCGCGCACAGGTCGCTGATGCACCGCACCGACACGAACGGCATGTCGTGGACGTGGGCGAACTGCGCGATCGCTGCTGATTCCATGTCGACCGCGGCGACGGACGGGAACGCGGTCCGGAGCGTGCGGGCGCGACCCTCGGTGACGAAGATCTCGCTCGAGCCGATCGTCGCGGCGCGGAGGCGGTCCCCGGTGTCCGACGCGAGGGCGAGCGACACGAGCCGGTCGTCGGGTGCGTACCCGGTCGGCATGCCCGGGACCTGGCCGAGCGCGTACCCGAACGCCGTGGCGTCCGCGTTGAGGTTGACGTAATGGTCGCCGACGATCACGTCGCCGATCTCGACGCCGCGCATCAGCCCACCTGCGGTGCCGACGCTGATCACCGGGATGCCCGAGCCGAAGTCGTGGAAGGCGTGCGCGACCGCGGCGGTGGCGTTCGTGAAGCCGATCCCGCTGCGTCGGACCGCGACCGTCGCACCGGCGACGTCGAGCAGGTGGTGCTCGTCGTGGCCGCCGACCGGACCGTCCAGGATGGGGACGCCACCGAGGAGGCCGGCGAACGCCGAGACCTCTTCGCTCATGGCGGCGATGACGATCGCGACCGGGGGAGGGAGTTGCACTGATCGATCCTCGCACGCCGCGCTGATCGTCGGGACACCGGTGCGCGTACCGTGCTCGGTGCACGCGGTGACGAGGGAGCGGTGTGGTCGAGGTCGTCGAGTACCGGGCGGAGTGGCCGCGGCGCTTCGTGGTGCTCCGGACCGCGTACACCGGTGCTCTCCTCGCCGCGGGTGTCCCGCACCGGATCGAGCACGTCGGGAGCACCGCTGTCCCCGGGCTGGCCGCGAAGCCCGTGATCGACGTCGACGTGGTCGTCGACGAGTCCGCCGTGCCCGCTGCCGTCGAGGCGCTCGCCGCGATCGGGTTCGTGCCCCGCGGCGATCTCGGCATCCCCGGTCGTCAGGCGTTCCGGACGCCCGAGCGCTTCGCCCCGAGCAACACCTACGTGGTCGCAGACGGGTCGCTCGCGCTCCGGAACCACCTGGGCGTGCGCGATGCCCTGCGCGCGGACGACGGCCTCCGCGACGAGTACGCCGCCGTGAAGCGTCGGGCCGCGGCCGACGCGTCGGACATCGACGCGTACCTCGTGCAGAAGTCCGCCGTCCTCGACCGGGCGCTGCGCCGGGCGGGGTTGTCAGCGTCGGAGCGCGCCGCGATCGCCGCCGACACCGCGGGGATCACCAGGCGCGGCGCACACGGGTGACCCGCGGTGCCTGCGGCTGACCCGAGGCGTGGCGCAGCCCGCATCCTTCCGCGGGTGTGACCGTTCCGGTTCACAGATCGCGGGTTTCGTGAACCGGAACGGTCAGCGGTCCCGCAGAACGCCCCGTCCCGCGGAACACCCCGTCCCGCGGTGGTGACGAGGCAGTGCCCCGGACTGTCCGGCTCCCCGCGCGTCGTCGTCGGCGTCCGGAGTCGGCGAGTGCCCGGCGTGCGGAGTCGGCGAGTGTCCGGCGTGCGGAGTCGGCGAGTGTCCGGCGTGCGGATTCGGCGAGTGTCCGGCGTGCGGAGTCGGCGAGTGCCCGGCGTGCGGATTCGGTCAGCGCCCGGCGTGAGAGCCGGCCAGTGTCCGGTGTGCGGAGCCGGCCAGCGCCGGCGTCAGGCGGTCGCCAGCGCCGGCCAGTGTCCGGCGTGAGGAGCCGGCCGGCACAGCATCAGGCGGTCGCCAGCGCCGGGTAGAGCGCAGCGAGCGGGGCGCTCAGGCCGGCGCGGACGTCGCGGCTGATCTGATCGGCGAGGACCTCGTGCTCGCCGGCCTCGAGGGCGTCGTAGATCGCCGCCACGATGTCCGCCGGGTCGGCCTTGTCGACGTCGAGGTCGGCGGTCATGCCGGTGTCGGTGTAGCCGAGGTGCGCCCCGACGACCTGGGTGCCCTGCGGGGCGAGCTCGAGCCGCAGGGAGTTCGTGATCGACCAGAACGCGGCCTTCGAGGCGGAGTAGCCCCCGGCCAGCGCGATCCAGCTGAGGACCGAGTGCACGTCGACGAGGGCGCCTCCGGCGAGTGACGGCGCGAAGGCCTTGGCGACCCGCAGCGCGCCGAAGACGTTCGTGGCGAAGACCCGCTCGACGTCGTCGACCGAGGTCTCGAGGAGCGGCGCGGAGCCGCCGATGCCGGCGTTGTTCACGACGATCGTGGCGTCTGCTGCTGCACGTGCGGCGGCGTCGACGCTCGCCTGGTCGGTGACGTCGAGGACGAGCGGCACGATGCGCTCGTCGTCCCAGGTGCGCGGGGAACGGGCTGTCGCGTAGACCTTGGCGGCACCACGGTCGAGGGCCTGCTGGACGAACGCGGTGCCGAGGCCTCCGTTCGCTCCGGTGACGAGGACGACGGCGTCGGTGAGGGTGGTCATGGGATCTCCTGTCGAAGGTTGAGTACGGAAAGTGAACCTAGCACGATGCATCTGGATTCCGAACCCAGGTAGCATGGGCCCATGCTCGGCATCCTCGGCGGCGACGAGCGCTGCCCCATCGCGCGTTCCCTCGACGTCCTCGGCGAGAAGTGGACGCTCATGATCGTCCGCGACGCCCTCGCCGGCGCGACCCGGTTCAGTCAGTTCCAGCAGAGTCTCGGGATCCCGCGCGAGGTCCTCACGGCGCGCCTCGGTTCCCTCGTCGAGGGCGGTGTCCTCGAGCGTCACGCCTACAAGCCGGACGGCGGCCGCGTCCGTGACGAGTACGTCCTCACCGAGGCCGGCCGCGACCTCTCGCTCGTGCTCCTCGCGCTCGGCGGCTGGGCGGACCGGCACCGGCCGTCCGAGCGGTCGTCCGACCTGCGCTTCGTCGACGCGGGCACGGGCGACACCGTCGAGTCGGCCGCGGTCGTCCCCGCGACCGGACGCATCGTCCCGCGCGACCAGCTCGCGGCGGCACTGCGCTGACCGCGCTGCTCCGCACGCGCTCTGCGACGACCCGCGCGTCGATCGACGCGCGCGATGTCGGCAGTACGGTGCGGTCCGTGGACGGGACCGCCGTCGGACGGGAGGCGCGGGTCGGGCCCGCACCGCGCCTCCCGGACCGCAGGCGGGTGTGTCAGCGACGCACGTCGCACCCGCAGCTCGCGCCGAGCACCAACTCGGCGGGGACGAGGTCCCGGTGCCACTGGTTGTCGAGGTCGAGTCCGAGCACCCTGTCGACCGCGGCGACCGCCATCGTCTCGATCGGCTGCCGGACCGTGGTGAGCTGCGGGTTCGTCCAGTCGGACTCGGCGGCGCCGTCGAACGACACGATCGCGACGTCCTCCGGCACGCGGAGCCCGAGCTCCCAGAGGGCCCGCATGAGCCCGATCGCCTGCATGTCGGAGCTGACGAAGACGGCACGCGGGCCGGCGCCGTCGCCGAACATGCGGAGCCCGGCCTCGTACCCGCCGCGGCGGGTGAAGTCGCAGCGGACGATCGGGCCGTCGGGGCGACCGGCATCGCGGAGTGCCCGCATCCAGCCCTGCTCGCGCAGCTCCAAGCCGCCGGCGTGTCCCATCACGAGCCCGATCGACGGGTAGCCGTGCTCGATGAGGTGCCGCGTCCCGTCCTGGGCGCCGCGGAGCGCGTCCACGCCGATGCTCGCGTAGTCGGGGACCTCGAAGAAGGTGTTGAGGAGGACCATCGGGATGCCCGGGTCGGAGACGGTCGACAGGTCCGGGCGCGTCATGATGCTCGTGACGATGATCCCGTCGACCTGCCGGGCGGAGAGCGTGCGGAGCCGGTCCCGTTCGCCCGCCGCGTCACCGTCGCTGTTCGCGAGCAGGACGTCGTAGCCGCGCGCGGTCGCCGCGTGCGTGACCGCGACCGCGAGCTCGGACCAGAAGGGGTTGTCGAGCTCGGGGACGATCAGGCCGAGCATCTTCGAGGACCCGGTGCGGAGGGCCTGGGCGCTGGCGTTCGGCCGGTACCCGAGCACGCGGATGGCGTCGCGGACCCGGGCGGCGGTCGCGGCCGCGACGGGACGGGGGCCGTCGTGCACGACGTAGCTGACGACCGAGGTGCTGACGCCCGCGTACCGGGCGACGTCCGCGCGCGTGACCGCCCTCGGGGTGGTCGGGCTGGTCACGGACGCCTCCTCGATGGCGTTCGGGTGCCGGTCCACACGGACCGGCACCCGAACGACGGTTGTTGCTGGAATCCTAGACGGCAGCGGTCGGACCCCCGGCACCGGTCGCGCCGCCGGACGCCGCAGCCCCGGACGCCGTCGCGTCGGCCGGGGTCGGGGCGTCGCCGAAGTCCGGGACCTCGAGGCGGACCCCGCCCTGCAGCGCGGACTGGTGGGCGATGATCCCGGGCAGGGTGAACCGGGCGGCGGTCCAGGCGTTCACCGGGGGCAGGGTCCGGTCGACGACGGCGCGGACGAAGTCGTCGGCGAGGAACTGGTGGCTGCCCTCGTGTCCGGTCGGCACCCCGGCGTACTCGGCCGGCAGACGGTCGGTGTCGTGCACGGCCGCGTAGCCGGAGACGAACGCGTCGCGCAGCGAGGGGTCGACCCCGGCGAGGCGCGGGTCGTCCAGCTCCATCGTCGCCTGGGTGTCGATCTGGTCGCTGATGTCGTGCGAGTCCTCCTTGTCCTGCCACACGCTGACCTTGGCGAGCTGCTCGAAGCTGGCCTCGGTGCCGAAGTAGCGGAACCGCGACTCGCGGATGTGCGACGGGTACCCGACACGGCGCATCTCGTTGATCCGCATGACCCCGCCGTTGTCGAGCTCGAACAGGGCGGTGGCGTTCGAGAAGTCGTTGTCGAACTGGCTGACGTCCTTGTCGAAGACACCGTCGCCGCGGTCGTCGCGGACGCCGATGCAGCTGACGCTGACCGCGTGCCCCGGGATCGCCCCGAGGACCCCGCCGACCGAGTGCGTCGGGTAGAGCATGGGCGGGTAGCTGGCGGTGCGCTTCCAGTCGTCGCCGCCGCTGAACTGGTAGGCGGCGTAGAAGCCGAGGTCCATGTCGTGGACGTAGTCGCCCTCGGCGTAGAAGACACGTCCGAAGGCGCCCTCGGCGACCTTCGACCGGGCGAACACCGTCGCCGGGTTGTAGTAGCTCGTCTCACCCATCATGTAGGTGAGACCGGTCTCGCGGACGGCCTCGATGATGGCCTGGATCTCCTCGACGGAGATCGCCATCGGCACGGCCGAGTAGACGTGCTTGCCGGCGCGGAGTGCCTGCACGACGAGCGGGCCGTGGGTCCAGCGCTGCGTGAAGATCGCGACGGCATCGACGTCCGAGGCGAGCACCGCGTCGAAGTCCGGGAAGGTGCCGTCGAGGTGCTGCGACTCGACGAGGTCCGTCGCACGGTCGTCGACGAGGTCGGTGACGTAGACGCGGTCGACGTCCGGGTGCAGCTTGAACAGCTTGGCGAACTGGGGGGCGAACTGGCCGGCGCCGACCATTCCGACAGAGATCATCAGTGACCTTTCCAGGTGTTGGATGCGTCGCCGGGCAGGTCGCTCCGATGCGAACGGTCGTCATCCTGACACGGAATATCTACACGTGACAACCCCCGAATGTTCCTGCATCGAAACCTCTTGCCAGCAGCAGTCCCCACGTGTAGATTCCCGGCTCACGGACTGCCGCACGCCAGTCCACCGCAGACGAAGGAGTCGCGATGGCCACCGAGAGCCCCGTGTCGTCACCCTTGACGACGGCCAGCACGAGACGCAGGAGTCGGTCCGCCGACCTCGCTCGTGCCGGCACCACCTCCCCGCGCCGCCGACCGAGGAACGACCTCTGGTTGGCGCTGGTCTTCATCGCCCCGGCCAGCGTCGGCTTCGCGGTGTTCCTGCTGTGGCCCACGGTCCGCGGCATCTACCTGAGCTTCACGACCTACAACCTGCTGACGCCGCCGGTGTTCACCGGCCTGCAGAACTACGTCCGCCTCGTGCAGGACTCGATCTTCTGGCACTCGATGGCCGTGACGGTCGAGTACGTCCTGCTCAACATCGGCTTCCAGACGATCCTCGCGCTGTTCATCGCCGTGATGATGCACCGGCTCACCAAGTCCACCTTCGTCCGCGGGATCGTCCTCGCGCCGTACCTGGTGTCGAACGTCGTCGCCGCTCTCATCTGGCTCTGGATCCTCGACACGCAGCTCGGCATCGGCAACGAGATCCTGTCCGCGATCGGCGTCGGCCGCATCCCGTTCCTGCAGAGCGACTTCTGGGGCATCCCCACGATCGCGTTCATCAACGTCTGGCGGAACGTGGGCTACACGGCGCTGCTCATCTTCGCGGGGCTCCAGGCGCTGCCCGAGCAGGTCTACGAGGCCGGCCGCATCGACGGTGCGAGCGAGTGGAAGATGTTCTGGCGCATCACCGTGCCGCTCCTCCGCCCGATCCTGTCGCTCGTGCTCATCATCACGATCATCGGCTCGTTCCAGGTGTTCGACACCGTCGCCATCGCGACGCAGGGCGGCCCGGCGAACGCCACGAACGTCGTGCAGAACTACATCTACAACCTGGCGTTCGGCCGGTTCCAGTTCGGCTACGCGTCCGCCGTCTCGGTGGCCCTCCTCATCGTCCTCAGCATCATCACGGTCATCCAGTACCGACTCTCGCGCTCCGGCGAGAGCGACCTGGACTGACGGCCGAGCGCACACGGAAGCGAGTCGAAGATGACCAGCACCCTGCCCCCGGTGGTCGAGCCCCAGACCACCCGCGCGATCACCACCCGCGGCACCCGCCCGCCGCGTCGGAAGCCCTCGGTCGGCCGCGTGATCGCCTGGATCGCGATGATCGCCGTCATCGTCGTGACCCTGTTCCCCTTCTACTGGATCCTCCGCACCGCGCTGTCCTCGAACGGCGCGATCTCGGCCGACCCGACCTCGTTGCTGCCGACCGGCTTCAGCCTCGGCGGGTTCGAGCGCGTGTTCGGTCTGCAGTCCACCAAGGAGGCCCTGGCCCAGGGAGGCTCGGGCGCCGCGATCGACTTCTGGCGCTACCTCCTCAACTCGGTGGTCACGGCGACGATGATCACGGTCGGCCAGGTGTTCTTCTCCGCCGGCGCCGCGTACGCCTTCGCACGCCTGCGGTGGCCCGGACGCGACCGGGTCTTCGGGGTGTTCCTCGCCGGCCTCATGGTCCCGACGATCTTCACGCTCCTGCCGAACTTCACCCTCATCAAGTCGCTCGGGCTCGTCGACACCCTGCTCGGGATCTCGCTGCCGTCGATGCTGATGACCCCGTTCGCGGTGTTCTTCCTCCGCCAGTTCTTCCTCGGCATCTCGCGCGAGGTCGAGGAGGCCGCGCTCATCGACGGCGCCGGCAAAGTCCGGGTGTTCTTCCGCCTGATCCTGCCGATGGCGTCCGCCCCGATCGCGACGCTCGCCGTGCTGACGTACATCACCGCCTGGAACGACTACTTCTGGCCGCTGATGGTCTCGTACACGGACAGCTCCCGCGTGCTCACCGTCGCGCTCGGCGTCTTCAAGTCGCAGTCCCCGCAGTCCGGCACCGACTGGGCCGGTCTCATGGCGGCGACCCTGGTGGCGGCGCTCCCGATGATGCTGCTGTTCGGCCTCTTCGCCAAGCGCATCGTCAACTCCATCGGCTTCTCCGGCATCAAGTAGGGACCAGCTCATGACGAACTCCATCACCCGCCGGTCCCTCTTCGCCGGCGGCGCCTCGGCCCTGGCCCTCGGAGCGCTGGCGGCCTGCTCGAGTCCGAGCACGCCCAACCCGCGGAGCGGCGCGACCGGCACCGTGTCGTACTGGCTCTGGGACGCGAACCAGCTGCCCGCCTACCAGGCCGTCGCGAAGGCCTTCGAGCGGGAGAACCCGGGCATCCGGATCAAGATCACCCAGCTCGGCTGGGCCGACTACTGGACGAAGCTCACCGCCGGGTTCATCGCCGGCACGGCGCCGGACGTGTTCACCGACCACCTGTCGAAGTTCCCCCAGTTCGCCGACCTCGACGTGCTCTACCGGCTCGACGAGCTCGAGGCGACGAGTTCCATCCGCGACGACGACTACCAGTCCGGCCTCGCCCAGCTCTGGAAGGGCCGGGACGGACACCGCTACGGGTCGCCGAAGGACTGGGACACGATCGCGATGTTCTACGACCCGAAGGTCGTCGCGAAGGCCGGGTACAGCGCCGACGACCTCGCCGGACTGTCGTGGAACCCGGACGACGGCGGTACCTTCGAGCGGGCGGTCGCGCACCTCACGATCGACGGCAAGGGCCGTCGCGGGGACGAGCGCGGTTTCGACAAGGACGACGTCGCCGTCTACGGGATGAGCGCGAACGGCAGTGGCGGCGACGGCTTCGGGCAGACGCAGTGGTCGCCCTTCACCGGGTCGATCGACTGGTTCTACACGAACCGGAACCCGTGGGGGAACCGGTTCCGCTACGACGACGCTGCGTTCCAGAAGACGATCTCGTGGTACTTCGGGCTCGCCGAGAAGGGCTACATGCCGAAGTACGGCGTCTTCTCGACGACCACCGGACCGGACGTGCAGCTCGGCTCGGGGAAGGTGGCGCTGTCGTTCAACGGGTCGTGGATGATCGGCACGTACGCGAACCTGCCCGGCATCGACGTCGCCATCGCGCCGACCCCGGCCGGCCCCGTCGGGCACCGCGCCTCGATGTTCAACGGCCTGGGCGACTCGATCACGAAGCAGGCGAAGCACCCGGAGGCCGCGGCGAAGTGGGTCGCGTTCCTCGGCGGCGCGACCGCGCAGGAGATCGTCGGCCGGGCCGGGATCGTGTTCCCCGCCCGGCGGTCCGGGACCGACGCGGCGGTCGCCGCCTACGCGAAGCGCGGGTTGGACGTCACGGCGTTCACCGAGCAGGTCGACGATGGAACGACGTTCCTGTTCCCGGTCACGCGGAACCCCGCCGACGTGCAGGCGCTCGTCCAGCCGGCGTTCGACTCCATCTACGCCAACGGGGCGCCGATCTCGTCGCTCACCGGGGTCAACGAGCAGGTCAACACGCTGCTGGGCCTCACCTGAGCCGTCCCGCAGGCGCGGTCGTCCACGGGTCCGGTGCGGTCCGTGGACGACCGCGTTGACGGCGGTTCCACTGTGGAACGAGACTGACGCCGATGACCTCGCTCGAATCGCTCGTGTACATGTCCGTCGCCGTCGACGACCTCACCGACGACCAGCTCGTCGCCATGCTGCGCGAAGCGCGGCTCCGCAACGAGGCGCTCGGCGTCTCCGGTCTGCTGCTCGCGAAGGGCGGCCGGTTCATGCAGGTCCTCGAGGGGCCGGCGTGGAGCGTCGAGGACCGCTTCGCCGCGATCGAACGTGATCCCCGCCACCTGGACGTCAGGTCGCTGTCCCGCGAGCGCATCGCCGCCCGCCGGTTCGACGGCTGGGCGATGGCGTTCGGCAACCCCTCCGACCCCGAGGTCCGCGCCGAACCCGGGTTCAGTACCTTCCTGTCCGAGCGCACCGGCCTGCCGGCCGGGGTGGCGGGCTCGCCGGCCGACTGGTTGCTCCGCTGGTTCCGCGGACGCGAGCTCCGGGACGTCCAGGAGGCGCGGATCACCCTGGCCAGGCACGCCGCCTGACGGGGTGGCCGGCTCCGCGGGCGGCTAGCGCTCCGACGCCTGGTGGAACCCGATCTCGAGGAGCAGGTTCGCGTGTGAGCGCTGGTCACCCGTCGCGATGACCAACCCGGTCTCGGGGGCGCGCACCGCGTCGTAGAACCCGAACCGGTCGAGGGTGCCGAGCGGCACGTCGGCACCGAGGATCCGCCGGTAGCCCTCGTGCGCCTGGACGACGGTGTCGGCCGGCGGCGCCATCACCGTCGCCGCCTCGACCGCGACCGCGTCGAGGAGCGTGGTGAGGACCTCGTCGACGTCGAGCAGTCCCGGGCGGAAGTTGAGGTGCACGAGCGCGGCGCCGGGGCGCATCGCGGTCGCGAACGGGTAGTTGCCGTCGGCGATCAGGACCTTCGAGCCGTGCCCGAGCGACGCGAGCGCGCTGAGCGTCGGTTGGTGGGTGAGGGTGTAGCGCAGCATCATGCCTCCGTGGCGGTGACGGGTCCGGTGGGGAGTCGGGCGACGGATCCACCGGCGACCAGACGGGGGCGGACGACGACGTCGACGGGCGCCTGGTCGTCGTCCGGTGCGGTCAGCCGCGAGCGGATCAGGTCCGCCGCCCGGACCGCCAGCTCGTGCGTGGGCTGCACGATCACGGTGAGCTTCGGGACGGTGACCTGGGCGAGCTCGAGGCCGTCGAACCCGAGGACCGAGAGCTCCCGGCCGAGTGTGAGGCCGGACTCGTTCAGCGCGATGACGGCGCCGAGGGTGAGCTCGTAGTTCGCGCAGAAGACCGCCGTCGGACGATCGGGCAGCACGAGGATCCGCTGCATCGCCGCCTGGCCGTGGCGCACCGTGAGGGGCCCCTCGACCACGGCGTCCGGGGCGAGCACACCGCCGTCCCGCTCGATGACCGACCGGAAGCCCGCGGTCCGTTCGCGCATGGTCGAGATCGTCGGGTCGCCCGCGACGACGCCGACCCGGCGGTGGCCGTGGTCGAGCAGGTGCCGGGCGGCGAGCGCGCCGGCTCCGTGGTTGTCGAGGAAGACGCCGTCGGTGCCGAGGGCGTCCGCGCGCCAGTCGATCTGCACGACGGGGACGCGCTCGGCAGCACGGGACAGTGCCGCGACGTCGTGGTCGGACGGCACCGCGATGATCCCGTCGACCATCCGGCGCAGGAGCAGGTCGACGGCGCCGGCTCGTGCGTCCGGGCTCGACGAGACGATGACGCTCATCCCGTGGTCGCGCAGGGCGCTCTCGACGCCGGCGATCACGGTGAGGTGGAAGTCGTTGTCGAGTGCCGGCAGCAGGACCCCGATGGTGCCGGACCGCCGCGACCGCAGGCTCCGCGCGAACCCGTTCGGACGGAACCCGAGCGTCGCCGCGGCCGCTTCGATGGCGTGTGCGTTCTCGTCGCGGACGGTGCCGCCGTTGTAGAACTTCGAGATCGTCGCGAGCGAGAGGCCGGTCGCCCGCTGCAGGTCCTTGTAGGTCGCCGTCACCCGGCCCTCCCGGTGACCGTGCCGTCCTCGTCCCACAGGTCGTGCCAGCTGTCGGCGCCAGACCAGAGGAACACCTGCCCCTTGATGAGCCGTGCGCCGCGGTCGACGTCCGCCATGGCGGCGAGCTCGTCGGCGGTCAGCGGGTCCGTCGACGCCCCGGCGAGGTTCGCGCGGTACTGCTCCGGCTTCACCGCGAAGGGGATCGGGACCTGCCCGCGCGCGACGGCCCACTTCAGACAGACGATCGCCGGGTGGACGCCGTGTGCTTCGGCGATGCGTCGGACGACCGGGTGGTCGACGTCCACCGGGTCGTCGTCCTCGCGGTCGCGCTCCGGGCGGGACGGCGACCCGAGCGGCGAGTACCCGACGGGCTGGATGCCGTTCGCGCGGCAGAAGTCGAACAGCTCGGGCTGCTGGAACGTGGGGTGGAGTTCCATCTCGTTGAGTGCGGGGAGGACCCGCGCGTCGTCCAGCAGCAGCCGCAGCTTCGGGATCGTCGTGTTCGACGTGCCGAGGTGCCGCACGAGGCCGGCGTCGACGAGGCCTTCGAGCGCGCGCCACAGTGCGCGGTAGGCGGCGTGGTCGTAGGGGCGGGCGGATCCGTCGCGGTCCTCGACCGAGGCGTGCGGCGCGTGGTGGTTCGGGAACGGCCAGTGCACGAAGACCGCGTCGAGGTGGTCGAGCCGGAGGTCCCGGAGCGACCGTTCGACGGAGGCGACCGCGTCCGCCGGGTCGTGTGCGTCGTTCCACACCTTCGACATCACGAAGAGGTCCTCACGCGGGACCCCGCTCGCCGCGATGGCCGCCCCGACCTCGGGTTCGTTGCCGTAGACCGAGGCGCAGTCGACCAGCCGGTAGCCGGCGTCGAGGCCACCGCGGACGGCCGCGGCCACCTGGTCCGGGGTGTACCGGTCCGAGCCGAAGGTGCCGAGCCCGATCGAGGGGATGTGCGCGCCGGTCCGCAGGGGGCGGCTCGTCAGGACGTCCACGGTGGTCCTCCTCCTGCGCGTCCTCGCGCATCACTGAACGTTTCACCCATCGGGCTCGGATGCACGCTACCGTAGAACCGTCCCCAGGACGAAACGTTTCGCTCGACTCGAGGAGGAGTCATGCCCGAACCCCACGACCTGCCACGGCTCGACCCGACAGCGCTGCCGGAGCCGGTCGACGTCAGCGACAACTCCGCGGCGCTCGCCGCCGTCGCCGCGGTCGTCGCCACCGGTCCGTACGACGCCACCTGGGAGTCGCTCCGCCGGTACACGCCGCCGCGCTGGTACGAGGACGCCAAGTTCGGCGTCTTCCTGCACTGGGGCGTCTACTCGGTGCCCGCGTTCCGGAACGAGTGGTACTCGCGCGACATGTACCGCGAGGGCACGCCCGAGTTCGAGCACCACGTCGCCACCTACGGGCCGCAGTCCGAGTTCGGCTACAAGGACTTCATCCCGTCCTTCACGATGGAGCACTTCGATCCGGGTGCCTGGGCGAACCTGTTCCGTCGGGCGGGCGCGCAGTTCGTGGTCCCCGTCGCCGAGCACCACGACGGCTTCGCGATGTACGACACCGACCGCTCCCGGTGGAGCGCGGCACGGATGGGCCCGCAGCGCGACGTGTTCGGGGACCTGATGACGGCCGTCGACGACGCGTTCATGGTCCGTGGGGCGTCCTCGCACCGGGCCGAGCACTGGTTCTTCATGAACGGCGGCGCCCGGTTCGACTCCGACGTCCTCGATCCCCGCTTCATCGACTTCTACGGCCCCGCGCAGCGTGAGGAGACCGCGCCGAACGAGCGGCACCTCGAGGACTGGCTCCTCCGGACGGTCGAGGTCATCGACAAGTACCGGCCCCAGGTGCTGTGGTTCGACTGGTGGATCGAGCAGCCCGCGTTCGAGCCGTGGCTGCGCACCCTCGCCGCGTACTACTACAACCGCGCCGCCGAGTGGGGGCGCGAGGTCGTCATCAACTACAAGTGGGAGGCGTTCGCCGACGGTTCCGCGGTGTACGACATCGAACGCGGGGCGATGGGGGAGATCCCGCCCGTGGTCTGGCAGAACGACACGTCGGTGTCGAAGTCGGCCTGGTGCTGGATCGAGGGGCACGACTACAAGACGACCCGCGACCTCGTCGCCGAGCTCGTGGACGTCGTCGCGAAGAACGGCGTGCTCCTGCTCAACGTCGGTCCGAAGCCGGACGGCACGATCGCCGAACCCGAGCAGCGGCTGCTCGAGGCCGTCGGACGGTGGCTGGTCGTCAACGGCGAGGCGATCTACGGCACACGTCCCTGGCGGGTCTTCGGCGAGGGGCCGACCCAGGTCAGGGCGGGGTCGTTCGTCGACGGCGAGGCCCCGGCGTACACGGCCGAGGACGTCCGCTTCACCACCCGCCGCGACGTCACCGGCGAGTACGTCTACGCCGTCCTGCTCGCCGACCCCGAGGACGGTGTCGCCCGCGTCCGCGCGTTCGGCAGCGGGGCGAACCTGCTCGGGCGGGCCGTCCGCAGCGTCGAGGTGCTGGGCGTCGACGGCGAGGCGGAGTGGACGCAGACCGCCACGGCACTCGAGGTCGTCGTCCGTGGGGAGACGTCCGGTGACTCCGGCCCGGTCGTCAAGGTCTGGCTGCGCCCTGCGGAGCGGCAGGAGCGGCACGACTCGCTGCACGGTTGAGCGAACGCGAACGCGAACGCGAACGCGAACGCGAACGCGAACGCGAACGCGGACGCGGACTCCGGGCGCGGTGCGGGGCCGCACCGCGCCCGGCGTCCGCGACACTGGACCCGTGGAACGACGCACACAGATCCTGGAGGCCGCCGCTCGTGAGTTCGAGCGCGTCGGCTACGCCGCCACGACGGTCGCCGCGGTCGCCCGCGGCGCGGGGGTCTCGCAGGGCGCCCTGTACTTCCACTTCCCGACGAAGCTCGCACTCGCCCTCGGGGTGATCGACGAGCAGAACGTGCGGACCTTCGACGTCGTCAGCCTGCACGACACGTCACCGACCCAGGCGCTCGTCGCCGCTTCCCGCGGCATCGCCGGCATGCTGCTGACCGACCCCGTCGTGAGTGCGGGCATCCGGCTGTCGCTCGAACGCGGCGAGTTCGCTGCCGCGACCGCGGCGTTCTACGACCGGTGGATCGGCGGCATCAGCGACCTGTTCCGACTCGCCGTCGCGAGCGGTGAGCTCCGGACGGACCTCACCCCCGAGCAGCTCGGTGCGACCGTGGTCCCGATGTTCACCGGCGTGCAGCTCGTGTCCGCGGTGCGCACCGGACGGCAGGACCTGTTCCCCGCGGTCGCGACGATGTGGCGGGTCGTCCTCACCGCGGTCGCGGACCCACGGCACCGACCCCGTCTGCTGGGGGTCGTCGAGGACGCGTTCGGCACGGCGGACTGACGCCGTCCGGGGTGCGGGTCAGCGGTCGTGGAGCTCGCGGTCGCGGAACCACTTCAGCAGCCACGCGGCGCTCGTGCGGTCGAACGACGGCGGGAAGTCGATGCCCTCGGTGAGGAACGGGCTGAAGCCCTCCTCCGACGCGACGTCGGCGTCGTCCAGCGCCCGGTACGCCATCGACCACCCGTCGAACCGGCGCCGGTCGATGTCCTCGCGGACGAGCGACTTCAGCTCGGCGTGGCGCGGGTCGCGGGCGATCGCGGCGAAGCGGTCGTCGACGCTCCACGCCGGACCCTCGAGCAGCTGCATGAAGCGGCCGTTCTTCGCGAGCAGCAGACCGGAGACACCGAGCGCCTCGTTGCGGAGCCGTGATGCACGCAGGAGCTCGGCCAGGGCGGCGTCGTCGAAGGTGGTGGCCGCCCGGCTCATGTAGACGATGGAGACGAGCACGCTCCCATCCTGGCGTGGGGCACGCGGGACACGAAATGGTGTCCGCAACGCGTAGTCCGCCGGTGCGGTCCCCGTGCCGCTCAGTCGGCGGACGGCGTCGGAGCGGGCACCGGTGCCCGGCGCACCTCGGGGACGACGCGGGCACGGGTGGCCGGCGCGGCGAGCAGCGCCACGACCAGGAGCCCCGCGGGGACGAGCATCGCCGCCTGCAGGCCGAGGTGCTCGCCGAGGAACCCGAGTGCCGGGGGACCGGCGAGGAAGGCGACGTAGCCGGCGGTCGCGACGACGGACACGCGCCGGTCGCCGTCGGTCGGGTGATCCCCGGCGGCCGAGATCGCGAGCGGGAACCCGAGGGCGATCCCGAGGCCCCACACCCCGGCGGCGGCCGCGGTGAGCACCGGGTTCGGCGACACCACGACGAGCAGCACGCCGACCACCCCGACGGCCGCGCACACCCGGACGACCGGCGCGCGCCCGAATCGGGCGACGAGGGGCGTGCCGGCCGATCGTCCGACGAACATCGCGAGGGCGAACCCGGTGAAGACCAGGGACCCGACGGCCTCGGGGGCGCCGTGGTCGGTGGTCATGAGGAGCGGGAGCCAGTCGCTCGCGGCGCCCTCGGCGAAGGCCATCGCCAGCGTGATCACGGCGATGAGCAGCACCTGCACGGTCAGGACCGCGCGGAGCCGCGGGACCGGAGCGCCGGCGGTCGTCGGCTCCGGCGCGTCGCGGGGGACCGGACGGAGGCCCACGGCGGCGAACGCGGCGAGGGCGGCCATCACGATCGTGGCGCCGACCAGGTGCACGAGGACGGGCGTGCGGGCCGCGGTCACCGCGATGCCCACCACACCACCGAGGACCGTGCCGAGGCTGAAGCAGGCGTGCAGGACCGGGACGACCGGCCGGCCGATCCGCCGCTCGACCGCCGCCGCCTCGACGTTGAGGCCGATCTCGGCGACCCCGGACCCGAAGCCGATCAGGAAGAGCCCGCCCCAGACCCCGACGGCGAGCTGCGCGGGGGTGGACAGGGCGACGAGGAGCATGCCGGTCACGGGCAGGGCGCCGCCGAGCACGACGAGCGGCCGGGTGCCGAGCCGCCGCACGAGCACGCCGGCGCCGAGGATGCCGATCATCGAGCCGATCGAGAGCCCGAGGATGACGATGCCCATCGCCTCGATCGAGGTACCGAGCTCGTCACGGATCGCGGGTGTGCGGGTGATCCACGACGCGATCCCGAACCCGGTCATCGTCGACGTGGCGAAGAGTGCCGCGCGGTGGCGCCCGATCATGGGTCCATCAGAACGTGCCACCAGGGCCACGTCAAGGGAACGGCACGGAACCCGCGGACGGCGTCAGCGCAGCATGCCGTGGGAGCGCGCCGCGGACACCGCCGCCGTCCGCGACGAGACCCCGAGCTTGGAGAAGACGTGCACGAGGTGCGACTTCACCGTGGCCTCGCTGATGTGCAGGCGCGCTGCGACCTCGCCGTTCGCCGCGCCGTCGGCGACGAGCCGGAGCACCTCGATCTCCCGCGCCGAGAGCGACACCTGCGGGGTCCGCATCCGGGCCATCAGGCGCCCGGCGATCGCCGGCGCGAGCGCACTCTGCCCGGACGCCGCCGCCCGCACGGCCGCGATCAGCTCGTGCGGCGGGGCGTCCTTGAGCAGGTACCCGCTCGCGCCGGCCTCGACCGCACCGAGGATGTCGCCGTCGGAGTCGTAGTTCGTGAGCACGAGGACGTACGGCGCGGCGTCGAGCGCGCGGATCCGCCGGGTGGCGTCGGCGCCGGAGGTGTCCTGGCCGAACTGCAGGTCCATCAGGACGAGCTCGGGGGACAGCGTCGCGGCGAGGTCGACCGCCGCTCCCGGTGTCGCCGCCTCGCCGACGACCTCGATCCCGTCCTCGCCGTCCAGGAGCGCGCGGAGGCCGGCCCGCACGACCGGGTGGTCGTCGGCGATCAGGACCCGGATCACGGCACCTCCAGGACGGCGACGAGCGTGGTGCCCCGCCCGGGGGCCGAGTCGATCTCCAGGCGGCCGCCGAACTGGTCCACGCGGTCCTGGGTCGCGCGCAGCCCGAACGAGTCGGACGAGCCGGCCCCTGCCGCGGCGGTGACCGGGTCGAACCCGACGCCGTCGTCGGCGACCGTCAGTCGCGCCTCCTGGCCCGTGACCGCAAGCGACACCGTGAGGTGCGTGGCGTGCGCGTGCTGCACCACGTTCGCGACCGCGCCCTGGGCGATGCGCAGCAGCGCCGTCTGGACGTCCATCGGCAGCGCGACGTCGGGGACGTCGACGGTCACGGTGAGACCGTCGCCGGACCACTGCTGCTCGGCGAGGCGGCCGAGCGCGGCGGGCAGCCCCCGGTCGAGCGACGGCGGCGTCAGCTCGCGGATGAAGCGCCGGGTGTCGGCCAGGCCGTCCGCCGCCGTCGCACGCGCGAGCCGGATGTGCTCGACCCCGGGCCGGTCGCCGTCCGCACGCTCGGCGGCATGCAGCAGCATCTGGATGCTCGACAGGCCCTGCGCGACCGTGTCGTGGATCTCGCGGGCGAGCCGCGCCCGCTCGGCGAGGACGCCCTGCTCGCGCTCGGTCGCGGCGAGCCGGTCCCGGGTGGCGAGGAGTTCCGCGACGAGCGCCTCGCGCTCCGTGGCCTCGCGCGCGAGGGCGCGGTACCCGAGGCCGATGAGCAGCGCCACCCCGGCGCCGACGAGCGGTCCGACGACCCCGCCGACGGTGAAGCCGCCGTGCAGCCCGAGTGCGACGACCGCGACGAGGGTGGCGACCACCACCGCGACCGGACCGACGACCCGGGGCAGGACGTGCAGGTACAGGAAGAACAGCGGGAAGACGAGGTAGGCGGCCTCGGGCACGACCACCAGCAGGGCGATCCACACGAGGCTCAGCGCCACGAGCCAGAGCGCGCCCGCGACCCGCCGACGACGGGGCGCGGTGCGGGCCGCGACGGCACCGAGCAGGTAGACGCCGGCGAAGACGACGCTCAGCCCGAGCGGCACCCACGGGCGGGTTCCGTCGCCCACCAGGATCCGGACCACCACGAGGGCGAGGAGTGCGGCGGACAGCACGTGCAGGCCGGTGCGGAGACCGACGAAGACCGGGGTGAGCGTGCTGTGGGCCATGTCCCTCCCAGCGTACGGAGCCGGCAGCGGGACCGGATCAACCGAAAGTTCGATCCGGGGACCAACCCCGTCGGCGATGCCCGGGACGAGGGCCGCGGCGAGGCTGGGTGCGAGGTCACGGACGGTCCGCGGCCTCGGGAAGGAACACCGTGTTCGTCGCCTGGCGCGATCTCCGGTTCGCTCGCGGACGCTTCGTGCTCATCGGCTCCGTCGTCGCCCTCATCACGCTCCTCGTGGGCTTCCTCGCGGGGCTGACGGGCGGACTCGCCGCCCAGAACGTCTCCGCCGTGCTCGCCCTGCCGGGCGACCGACTGGTCCTGCAGCAGCCCGCCAACGGGCAGCCGTCCTTCGGCGAGTCCACCATCGGCCGGGAGGCGCGGGTCGGCTGGCAGGACGCGGCCGGCGTCGACGAGGTGGTCCCCGTCGGCATCGTGCAGGGACGGGCGACGTCGGCCCACGACGACGGGTCGGCGGTCGGGGTGGCGCTCTTCGGGCTGCCGTCGGCCGGCGACCACGCCGGGACGGTCGCCGCGCTCGCACCGGCGCACGACGACGAGGTCGGGCTCTCCACCGGCGCCGCGTCCGACCTGGGCGTCGCGGTCGGCGACCACGTGACGATCACGGGCACGACCTACCGGGTCGCCTCGGTCGGTGGGGACGCCTGGTACAGCCACACCCCGGTGCTCGCGATGACGCGGGACGCCTGGTCGGCCGCGGACCGTCGGCTCGGGGGCGACGGGGACCCGACGGTGCTCGCCGTCAGCGGGTCGCCGGACTGGGACGCCGTCGCCGCCCGCACGGACACGTCGGCCGCCTCGCACCTCGGGTCGCTCACGGCGCTCGAGACCTTCCGCTCGGAGGTCGGTTCGCTCGCCCTGATGATCGCCATGCTCTTCGGCGTCTCCGCCCTCGTCGTCGGCGCCTTCTTCACGGTGTGGACGATGCAGCGCGCGGGCGACGTCGCCGTCCTCAAGGCGCTCGGCGCGAGCACCCGGTCGCTCGCGGGCGACGCTCTGGGCCAGGCGCTCGTCGTGCTCGTCGTCGGCATCGGCGTCGGGACCGCGGCGGTCGTCGGACTCGGGGCGCTCGCCGGGGGAGCGCTGCCGTTCCTCCTCAGCCCGCTCACCACCGTGGTGCCGGCGACCGCGATGGCACTCCTCGGCCTCGCCGGGGCCGCCGTCGCCCTCCGGACCGTCACCGCAGCCGACCCCCTCACCGCACTCGGGAGCAACCGATGATCACCCTCGACGACGTCACCCTCACCTTCCCCGACGGCGACCGCCGCGTCACCGCGGTCGACCACGTGTCCCTGACCGCCCGCGCCGGCGAAGTCACCGGCATCACCGGCCCGTCCGGGTCCGGCAAGTCCTCGATCCTGGCGGTCGCGGCGACGCTCATCCGGCCGGACTCCGGCCACGTGCACCTCACCGACGCCGCGGGCGCTCGGGTCGACGCCGCCGCACTGTCCCGCGACGAGGCCACCGCGCTCCGCCGTGAGCGGATCGGCATCGTGTTCCAGCAGTCGAACCTGCTGCCCGCGCTCACCGCCCGCGAGCAGCTCCTCGTGATGGCGCACCTCGGCGGGCCGCGCGTCGGACGCCGGGCGGCGGAGCTCCGGCGCCGGGCGGAAGACCTCCTCGACGCCGTCGGGCTGGCCGGGCACGCCGACAAGCGGCCGGCCCAGCTGTCCGGGGGCCAGCGGCAGCGGATCGCCATCGCCCGTGCCCTGGTCCACGAGCCCGCGGTCCTCGTCGTCGACGAACCGACGAGCGCCCTCGACCAGGAGCGCGGCGCGGCGATCATGGCGCTCATCGCGCAGCTGACCCACGAGCGCGGCACGGCGACGATGCTCGTGACGCACGACCTGGTGCACCGGGACGCGCTCGACTCGCTCGTCACGGTCGTGGACGGACGGGTGCTGTCCGACCGGACGACGAGCGAGCGGTCGATCGCCGCCTAGGATCGGGCACATGGCGACCGTCCTCCTCGTCCGGCATGGACGCACCACCGCGAACGCGACCGGCGTCCTCGCCGGACGGACGGCAGGGGTCGCGCTCGACGCGGTCGGCCGCGAGCAGGCGGCGCGGACGGCCGAGCGCCTCGCCGCCGTGCCGCTCGCCGCGGTGGTGTCCAGCCCGCTCGAACGGTGCCGGCAGACCGCCCGGGCGGTGCTCGGACGGCAGACGGGCGAGCCGGGGACCCGCATCGAACGGGCGATCACGGAGTGCGACTACGGCGACTGGCAGGGCCGGAAGCTCCAGGACCTCGCGCAGGAGCCCCTCTGGCGGACGGTGCAGGCGAACCCGAGCGCCGTCGTGTTCCCCGGCGGCGAGTCCATGCAGGGCATGCAGTCCCGTGCGGTCGCGGCGATCCGGCGGATCGACGCCGAGGTCGAGGCCGCGCACGGCCCGTCCGCCGTCTGGGTCGCCGTCAGCCACGGCGACGTCATCAAGTCGGTGCTCGCCGATGCCCTCGGCATGCACCTCGACCTCTTCCAGCGGATCGCGGTCGGACCGGCCTCGGTGTCCATCGTGCGCTACGGCGAGCACCGCCCCGAGGTCGTCGCGTCGAACACCGAGTCGGGCGACCTCGCCTGGCTGGCCGCCGCGCCCGCGCCGACCGGGGACGCCGCGGTCGGGGGCGGCGCCGGCCACGACGACGCCTCGTCCGGAGCCGCTCCCGCCGGAGCCTGAACGAGTGTCGTCCGGCCCTCCTACAATGCGGGGTATGCCCACCATCGTGCACGGCTTCGACTGGCCGGACCGTCTCGTCGTCGGGACCGTCGGCCGCCCGGGCGAGCGGTCCTTCTACATCCAGGCGCGCGACGGCCGCCGCGTCACGAGCGTCGCGCTCGAGAAGGAGCAGTCGGCCGTCCTCGCGGACAAGATCGACGAGCTCCTCGACGAGGTCGCGACGGTCGAGGACAACCGCTTCAGCGTCCCGCCCACCGCTCCCGCCGAACTCCGCGACGGCGGACCGCTCGACCAGCCGGTCGAGGCCGAGTTCCGCGCCGGTGCGCTGAGCCTCGGGTTCGACCCCGCGACCGCCCAGGTCGTGATCGAGGCGTACCCGATCGACGACGAGCTCGAGATCGTCGCCGAGACGGGCGAGGACGGCGACGAGATCGAGGCCGTCGTCGAGATCCCCGAGCCGGCCGAGCTGTTCCAGGTGAAGATCCCCGTCGGCACCGCCCGCGCGTTCGTCGAGCGCACCCGGGAGATCGTGGCGGCCGGCCGCCCACCCGGGGCCGCATGAGCCACGGATCGGTGTCCATCCGGGCACGCATCCGGGAAGCCTCGAACGCCACGTTCCTCGCCGACCTCGACGGCGAGGCGGTCGTCTACAAGCCGATCGAGGGGGAGCGACCGCTCTGGGACTTCCCGGACGGTACACTCGCCGACCGCGAGGTCGCGGCCTACCTGGTGTCCGAGACGCTCGGGTGGGACGTCGTGCCCCCGACGTGGATGGGCGACGGACCGTTCGGTCGCGGCATGCTCCAGCGCTGGCAGGAGGTCGACCCCGAACAGGACGCCGTCGACCTCGTCCCCACCGAGGACGCCGACGCCGACCCTGCTGACGCCACGACACCCCGGTGGCTCCCGGTGCTCGAGGCGATCGACGAGCAGGACCGCCCGGTGACCCTCGTGCACGAGGACACGACGGCACTCCGGCGGATGGCGGTGTTCGACGTCGTCGTGAACAACGCCGACCGCAAGGGCGGTCACGTCCTGGCGATGCCGGACGGCCACCGCTTCGGCGTCGACCACGGCCTGACCTTCCACGTCGAGCACAAGCTGCGCTCGGTGCTCTGGGGCTGGATCGGCGAACCGCTCGACGCCGACGAGCTCGAGGGCATCGACCGGGTGACCGAGGCGCTCGACGGCGACCTCGGCGCGGCGCTCGACGAGCACCTCACCGTCGCCGAGGTCGACACGCTCCGGGCCCGCTGCGCCGCGCTCCGGGCCGTCGGGGTGTTCCCGCCGCCGCCCGGACACGGGCCGGCCGTGCCCTGGCCCCTCTTCTAGCGAGCAGCGGGCGACGACGGTCCCAGAGGACGCGTCCTGTGCTGCGTCGGACTCGGGTCGCGTCGGTCCCGGGCGCACCGGGAGGGATCGGGTCGGCAGGCTCCGTCGGGTCCGGAGCCCACCGACCCCACCGCGTCCCGCCTGCCGGGACACGGATGCCCGCGAGGTCGACCGAACCGCGCCGTTGCGTTCCGGGACCCCACGGGGGTCGACCGGCCGAGGACGGATCAGGTGCACTCGGACGGCCGACACCACCCGGCCGACGATGTCGGTCTGGTGGAGCGGTGATGGGCGGCCGAGGTCCGGGGCAGCTGTGACGTCAGCATACGACGACGGGTACCCTGCTGACCAGGGCCTTCCCGTCAGATCGTCCAGTCGTCGCGGGGGAACGCTCCGCCGCGACGCGACCCCAGGTACGACCCGACGACCGCGACGCCGAGGTCGTCGTTCTCCGGCGCGACGACCGTGCCGTCCACGCGTCTCGCCATGGCGTCGACGAAGCGCGCCAGCCCCGGGTCGTCCCCGAGCCGGAAGAACGTGGTCTGCGCGCCGAGTCGTCCGGCGTTCTCCAGCTCGCGCACGGACAGCGCGATCGTGATCGGGTCCGGCGGGTACCCGAACCACACCTGGCCGTTCGGCTCGAGGTGCGACGTCGGTTCGCCGTCGGTGACGATGAGCAGCACGGGCTGGGCGGTCGGGTGCTTCCGGAAGTGCCGGTTCGCGAGGAGCAGCGCGTGGTGCAGGTTCGTGCCCTTGTCCCACATCGCGTCGAGGCCGACGAGCTGCTCGATGTCCATCACCTCGGCCTCGCGTCCGAAGGCGATGAGCTGCAGGTCGTCGCCGCGGAACCGGGTCGACACCAGCGTGTGGAGCGCGAGCGCGGTGCGCTTCATCGGCACCCAGCGGTCCTCCATCGCCATCGAGAACGAGGTGTCGACGAGCAGCGCCACGCAGGCCTGTGTCCGAGCCTCGGTCTCCTGCACCTCGACGTCGTCGATCTGCAGGCGGACCCCCGGGCCCGTCCGGCCCGAGGCCGCGGTGCGGGTGAGCGCGTTCGTGATCGACCGGGTGACGTCCCACGGTTCGGTGTCGCCGTACTGCCACTGCCGTGTCGCGCCCGATGGTTCCCCGGACGCGCCGGACCGCCGGAGGTCCCGGGCTCCCTGGCGACCGGACATCCGCTCGGCGACGTCGCGGAGCAGGCTCTTCCCGAGCTGCCGCATGGCCTTCGGTGTGAGTCGGAGCTGCCCGTCGGCGCCGCGACGCATCGCCCCGGAGTTCCGCAGGGCCTTCTCGAGCCGCTGCAGGGTGGTCGCGTCGACGACGGCGTCGTTCCCGAGCTGGCGGCCGAGGGCGTCGAGGTCGAGGTCGTCCAGGTCGGAGCCCGGTCCGGCCTGTGCGATCTGGTCGGCGAGGGCGTCGAGGTCGGCGATGTCCTGGAACACCCCGGTGCCGTCGCCGAGCCCGAGTCCCTGCTCGCCCTCCATCCGCTCGGACCCGCCCCAGTCCTCGCCCGGCCGGAGTGAGCGGAGGGTGTCGTCGAGCTGGGCGAGCTGTCCCATCAGGTCGGGGGAGCCGAACGCCTGCTGCGCGAGGGCGTCGAGTTCGTCGCGCTGTTCCCGGGTCATCGAGTTGCGCATCCGCTGCGCCGCGGCCGCCCGGGCAGCGAGGTCGTCGAGCAGCTCCTCGACGTTCTGCGGGGCCGACGGGAAGTACCGGCCGTGCTCGGCCATGAACGCATCGAACTGCTCCTGCGTGTCCGTCCCCGCGCGGTGGTCCTCGAGCAGCGCGGTGAGGTCGCGCATCATCGCGGCGACGTCCTCGCGGTCCTGGTCCGTGGCGCCCTCGAGCGCCTGCTTCATGCCGGCGAAGCGCTGGTCGAGCACCTCGCGGCCGAGCAGGTCCTTGATCTCCTCGAACTTCTGCCGCGCGGCCGGACTCGTCCAGTCGTAGCCGTTCAGCTCCTGGACCGCGGTGGCCGGCGACGGCGAGAGGCTGTCGAGCTGCATCTCGGCGAGGGCCCGGTCGCCGTCGTCGATCTCGGTGTCCCGGGCGAGCTGTCCGCGTTCGGCGAGCACGGCTTCGTCCAGCAGCTGCTTGACCTGCTGCAGGGTGCCGTCGAGGTTGTGCTTCGCCGTCAGCTCGCGCCGTCGCTCGGCCACGCGGCGTGCCAGGTCGTCGAGGCCGCGCTGGTCCCGACCGCCCCGGCGCAGGTACTCCCGGAGGGCGCGCTCGGGCGAGGTGCCGCCCATCACGTCCTCGCCGATGGCGTCGAGCGCCTCGGCCAGGTCGACCGGGGGAGCGAGCGGGTCCGGCCCGTCCTCGTACTTCCCGTAGCGGGCGTCGCGGGTCAGGCGCCGGTTCGCCCTAGCCATAGACGGCTTCGCCCCCGCCGGACTCCTTGCTGATCCGCCGCGCGAGGTAGAGCCCCTCGAGCGCGAGTTCGATGGCCCCGGCACGTCCGCCGTCGTCGGTCGCACCGAGTCGTTCGCCGATCTGGTCGTACAGGTCGGACTCACCGATCGACGGCAGGCCCTCGAGGAAGGTCCGGGCGCTGACCTGCTCGCCCGTGGTCACCATCGTGCCGCCGTCGAGGGCCTCGACGAGGACCGCGAAGTCGAGTCCGCGGAAGCGCGCGCGGACGGTCTCGGCGGTCGCGGTCCGGAGCAGGTGCTCGAGCACCTCGTCGGCGCGGTCCTCCTCGCCGTTCTCGAACTCGATCTTGCCGCCGAGGACGTCGACGGCGGTCTCGAGGTCGATCGGCCGTGCGACCGCGTGCTCCTCGCCCTGCCGTGCGGCGCGGTGCACCGCGGCGGCGGAGACGGTCTCGGCCCCGGCGATCGCGAAGCGGGCGCTGACGCCGCTGCGCTGGTCGACCGCGCTCGATGCGCGGAGCGCCCGCGTGAACCGCGCGAGGATCTCGACGAGCGCGTCCGGCACGTCGGCGGTGAGCCGCGCCTCCTGGCGGATGACGGCGATCTCGTCCTCGAGCTCGATCGGGTAGTGGGTCCGGATCTCAGCGCCGAAGCGGTCCTTGAGCGGCGTGATGATGCGGCCGCGGTTCGTGTAGTCCTCGGGGTTCGCGCTCGCGACCACGAGCACGTCGAGCGGCAGCCGCAGCACGTAGCCGCGGATCTGCACGTCGCGCTCCTCCATCACGTTGAGCATCGCGACCTGGATGCGTTCGGCGAGGTCGGGGAGCTCGTTGATGGCCACGATGCCGCGGTGGCCGCGGGGGACGAGCCCGAAGTGGATCGTCTCCGGATCGCCGAGGCTGCGTCCCTCCGCCACCTTCATCGGGTCGACGTCGCCGATGAGGTCGGCGACGCTCGTGTCCGGCGTCGCGAGCTTCTCGACGTAGCGGTCGTCCCGGTGGCGCCAGCCGATCGGCAGGGCGTCGCCGAGGTCCTCCGCCCGCCGGATGCTCGCGGTCGTGATCGGTTCGTACGGGTGCTCGCCGAGCTCGGAGCCGGTGATGACCGGCGTCCACTCGTCGAGCAGGCCCTGCAGCGTGCGGAGCAGTCGGGTCTTGCCCTGGCCGCGCTCGCCGAGCAGGACGACGTCGTGCCCGGCGATGAGGGCGCGTTCCAGCTGCGGGATCACGGTGGTCTCGAAGCCGTGCAGGCCGGGCCACGGGTCGCGGCCCTCACGGAGGGCGTTGATCAGGTTGTCGCGGATCTCGGCGCGGACCGTCTTCTGGACGTGGCCAGAGGTGCGGAGCTCGCCGACCGTTCTGATGGTGGGTCGGGTCACCTGTCCGACGCTACGCCCTTCGGGCCGGGAGGCGCGGTGCGGGCCCGCACCGCGCCTCCCGGCATCCTGCTTGTGAGTTCTCATAGCAATTGCAATGATTGGGACTCCGGCATCGGAGCCGGATTCGATTAGGGGGATCCGGCTCCGGGCCCGGAACCCGTTCGTTTCCGGATCTGAACCATCTCGTCGATCTGGGCGTACGTTCCCCTCTCGTGAGCAGCACGACGAACGGGGCGATCAAGAGCCTGGTCCCCGCCAGGATGGACAGACTGCCGTGGACACGGTTCCACTGGAGTGTCGTGGTGGGACTCGGCGTCTCGTGGGTCCTCGACGGCCTCGAGATCCAGATCGTGTCGAACGCCGGCTTCCAGGCGGACCTGGACCTGTCGACGCAGCAGGTGACGTCGCTCGGCACCATCTACCTCATCGGGCAGGTCGTCGGCGCGATCGTCTTCGGCCGGATGTCCGACCGGTTGGGGCGGCGGAAGCTCTTCATCCTCACGCTGGCCATCTACCTGATCGGCTCCGGCATCGCCGGGCTCGCGCAGGACTTCTGGTTCCTCGCGGCCTTCCGGTTCGTGGCGGGTCTCGGCATCGGCGGCGAGTACGCGGCCATCAACTCCGCGATCGACGAGCTCATCCCGGCGAAGTACCGCGGGCACGTCGACATCGCGATCAACGGCACCTACTGGGGCGGCGCGGCACTCGGCGCGTTCGCGAACATCTACCTGCTCGACACGGCCAACTTCGCCGAGAACATCGGCTGGCGCATCGGCTTCTTCCTCGGCCCGGTGCTCGGCATCGCGATCATCTTCCTGCGGCGGCACATCCCGGAGAGTCCCCGGTGGCTCATGACGCACGGACGCGAGGAGGAAGCCGAGGCGACGGTCACGCAGATCGAGGAGTCGGTCGAGCAGTCCACCGGGCACCGGCTGCCGGAGGTCGACCAGTCCAAGGCGATGACCGTCACCCCGACGGACAACGTGAAGTTCCGGACGATCGTGAAGGTGCTGTTCCGGCAGTACCCGACCCGGACCCTCGTCGGCGCGACGATGATGATCACCCAGGCGTTCCTCTACAACGCGATCTTCTTCACCTACGCCCTCGTGCTCACGAACTTCTTCGGGCTGAAGACGGCCGAGACGAGCGTGTACTTCTTCCCGTTCGCGATCGGCAACCTGCTCGGCCCGATCATCCTCGGGCGATTCTTCGACACCTGGGGTCGTCGACAGATGATCTTCTCGACGTACCTCGTCTCGGGTCTCGTGCTCGCCACCTCGGCGTTCCTGTTCCAGGCCGACGCGATCAGCGCCACCGTGCAGGTCGTCTTCTGGTGCGTGTCGTTCTTCTTCGCCTCGGCGGGGGCATCGAGCGCCTACCTGACCGTGTCGGAGATCTTCCCGCTCGAGCTCCGGTCGCAGGCGATCTCGTACTTCTTCGCGCTGGCGCAGATCTTCGGTGCCATCGCCCCGCTGATCTACGGTGCGCTCATCGGCGACGGGTCCTCCCGCGAACCGTTGTTCTGGGGGTACCTGCTCGGTTCCGCGGTGATGATCGCCGGCGGGGTGGTGGCGCTGATCTTCGGGGTCGACGCGGCCCGGAAGGGGCTCGAGGACGTCACCCAACCGCTCTCGGTCCTGACCAAGGAAGCGGACACGGCGCGGAAGTAGTATTCCGTATGCGGAGTGTTTAGCACCGAGTTGCGGGGTCTGTCATCGTCCTCGCATGGCAGTCCTCCACAGCACGACAGTGTCCCGCACGGTCCACGGTCCGACCACTCGCGAAGCCGGCGGCGTGGGCCGTGCGTGATCCTGGCGCCATGGAGCGAGTACAGCACCGGCCGGGTCGTGACGACGACGACCCGCTCGGCATCCGACGCAGTCTGCTGCGCGACGCCGTCTTCGCCCGACTGCTCGACAACGTGCTGCGCGGGGTGTACCGGCGTGGGCAGCGGATGCGGTTGGACACGATCGCGGCGGACATGCGGGTGTCCCGGACGCCCGTCCGCGAAGCCCTCGTGCCGCTCGAGAACCTGCGGCTCGTGTCGGTGCAGCGGTACGTCGGGGTCGTCGTGGCGCACTGGACCGTCGACCACATGATCGAGCGCATCCGCATCGCGCGGACGATGATCACCGAGCCCTCGGCGGGGTCGGCCCGGAGTGCGGACCGGTTCGACGTCGCCTGGCTGCGGACGTGCGCGACCGAGGGTGGTGTGTTCGTCGAGATCGGTTCGTGGTGGCTGCGCCGGAGCGGTGCGGCGGTCAGTGCCGACTGGCTCCTGTCGCAGCGTGCCGTGCTCGACGCGTTCTTCACGGACGAGGTGGCGCTGGCGAACGGCATCGACGCCGTGGTCGCGCGGCGGGAGCGGCGCGTGCTGGCGGATCGGGCGACCGTGGCGGCCGAGCGGGATGCGCTCGACGAGTGTGCGGCGGTGCTGGTCGAGCTCGCGGACGCCCTGATCGCGCTGCCGGAGCGGTTCCGAGCGGCCGCCTGACGGCTCCCGCGCGCGCGCCTGTGCGCACGGCTGTGCGCCGAGGTTTCGCGCTCACCGACAGTTCACGGGCGTTCTGGGCCGTGAGATGTCGGTGAGCGCGAAACGACGGGCGGGCCGGAGCCGGGAACGCGCCGACAGCCGGGAGCGTGCCGGAGCCGGGAGTGCGCCGACGGTCGGGGACGAGCCGGACGAACGCGGGCCGCACCAGACCGAGAGCGGGGGCGCGGTGGTGGGCCGCGCCCCCTGGCCACTCCTCGGTCTGAGCCTCGCGCGATCGGGCGCGCGTCGGGCTCGCCGCCCAGGAGCGACGTCGGTGCTGTGTCGCGGCGACGGGGTGGACCCCGGAATGTGATGGCCGCGCCTCGACGATGCTATTGACCGGGGTACGGGCGGACAACCTCCGGCTGTCCCCACTTCGGGGGACCCTACTGTGGGCTCGGCGCAAGGACGGTGTCGAGACCGTGCCCGACCTCCTGTATGGTGGTGGGAGCGCTCGCGAGAGTGCTTGGAGACGTCGCATAGTCCGGCCGAGTGCACCACCCTGCTAAGGTGGAGTCCCCTTTGAGGGGACCGAGGGTTCAAATCCCTCCGTCTCCGCGGCATCGAAACCCCGGTCCTCCTGGACCGGGGTTTCGTCGTTCCCGAGGAACACCGGGATCACCGGAACACCGGGAGCACCGAGGGACACCGGGAACACCGGGAGCACCGGGTGCATCGAGTGCGCGGCGCCACCACCGCGGACGGGAGGCGCGGTGCCAGCCCGCACCGCGCCTCCCGTCCGCGCGTGGGTGCGCCGCGACGGCCGCGAACCTCGTGAGCAGAAACGGTCGGGTGTGCGCACGTGACCCGACCATTCCTGCTCACGAAACCTCGCGGGCTGGCCGAAGCGCGCGGGGTCCCCGAGCTCGAGGAGCTCGCCGTCGCGGTCGACCGGCTCGAGGGCGCCTCCGTCTGAAGTCCGGGAGGCGCGGCCCGCTCCGCCCCGCACGCTACGGTGAGCGCATGGTGCGGCGGACGGGGCTCGTGATCGGGATCGCGGTCGTGGTCGCGCTGGTCACGGGCGGCTGCGCCGCGACGCAGGCATCCGACGCCGACCTCGCTGTCGAGGCGTACGTCGAACCCGGGGACGGGTCCGCGGCCACGGTCTCGGACGCGTCCGGACGCGCGGCGACGATCGGGATCGACGGCGTCACGGTGACGGACGACGGCGCCGGGCTGAACGACCTGCCGGCCGGCGTCGGCGCACTCGCCCGGACCGCGGAGGACGGTGGAGCCGCCCCCGAGCTGCTCGTCAGCAACTTCTCGGAGGCGATCGGCGACTTCTCGCCCGAGGTCGGCACTGCGTTGCTGTCCGACGCCGGGAACCGGTCGCGGGTCGCCGGGCGCCTGGCGGACCTCGCGTCCGAACAACACCTGCGCGGCGTGCAGATCGACCTCGAGTCGCTCCGGAGCCGTGACCGTGCAGGGCTCGTGGCGTTCGCGGCGGCCCTCGAGGACGCCGTCCACGAGCGGCTCGGCCGGGACGCCGAGGTGTCGATGGCGGTGATGGCCTCGACCGACGAGCAGGGCTACCGCGCCACCGGGTACGACCTCCGCGCGCTCGCGGACCACGTCGACCGGTTCGTCCTGATGACGTACGACCAGCACGGGCCGTGGAGCGGCGCCGGCACGATCGGGTCCGTGTCGTGGGCGGAGCGCGTGGTCGATGCGGCCGAGCGCTCGGGCGTCCCGGCCGACCGGATCGACCTCGGGATCGCCGGCTACGGGTACGTGTGGGGCGGCTCGGGGGACGCGCAGGTGAGTCCGGCGCGGGCGCGGGAACTCGCGGGTGACGACGCCCGGTGGTCGGAACGCACCGGGGAGTGGTCCGCGATGCTCGACGACGGCCGCGAGCTGCACTGGTCCGACGCGCGGTCCTACCGGGTGCGGGTCACGCTCGCCGACCGGCTGGGGCTGCACGGCGTCGCGCTCTGGTCCCTGAACACACTGGCCCTGCCGCGCTGACGGCGCGCGCGGGGCGACCCCGCACCGGACGGGAGGCGGGGGGGGCCGGGGGGGCCCCCCCCCCCGGGAACCCCCCCCCCCCCCCCCCCCCGGGGGGGGGGGCCCCCCCCCGGGTGCCCAACCACCGGGCCCGTGGACCGGG
>NZ_JBIWAG010000004.1:50635-90379 GCF_044759965.1 Curtobacterium sp. NPDC098951 | reverse complement strand
CCCGGGGGGGGGGGGGGGGGGGGGGGGGGGGGGGGGGGGGGGGGGGTGGGGGCGGGGGGGGGGGGGGGGGGGGGCGGCGGGGGGGCCCCCCGCCCCCCCCCCCCCCCCCGCCTCCAGTCCGCCGCCGTGTGTCCGGCGACGCAGTCGGTGACGCATCCTCCGGTCCCTGTCACCGGGCCGTTGTAGCATGCACGACACCTGTCCTGAGCCGAGGAGGCCTGCGTGCCGGAACCGACCGACCCCGCCTTCCCGATCGACCGCATCCGGGACGTCGGCGACGACATCATCGCCGCCGTGTCCACCGTCGTCGACGGGAAGACCGAGGCCATCCGCACCGCCCTGACGGTGATGCTGGCCGAGGGACACCTCCTCGTCGAGGACGTTCCCGGCGTCGGCAAGACGGTGCTGGCCAAGGCCCTCGGCGCGTCCGTCGGCGGATCCGTGAACCGCATCCAGTTCACGTCGGACATGCTGCCCTCGGACGTCACCGGGGTGAACATCTTCGACCAGTCCTCCGGCACGTTCCGCTTCTCGCCGGGACCGGTCTTCGCGAACGTCGTCATCGGCGACGAGATCAACCGCACCAGCCCGAAGACCCAGTCGGCGCTCCTCGAGGCGATGGCCGAGGCGCAGGTGACGGTGGACGGCGTGACGCGCAAGCTGGACAGCCCGTTCATGATCGTCGCGACGCAGAACCCGATCGACATGGAGGGCACGTACCCGCTCCCGGAAGCCCAGCGCGACCGGTTCATGGCCCGCCTGACGATGGGGTACCCGAGCGCCGACGCCGAGCGGCAGATGCTGACGAACCGCGGCGGCGGCGACCCGCTGGCGCACCTCCGTCCGATCGTCGACGTCGACGTCCTGCGCGACCTCATCCAGTCCGTGCGGACGGTGCACGTCGCGCCCGACGTCGAGGCGTACATCGTCGCCATCGTCCGGGCCACCCGCACGCACCCCGACATCGTCCTCGGCGCCAGCCCGCGGGCGACGCTGCACCTCGCCCAGGCCGCCCGCGCCCACGCGGCCCTGCTCGGCCGTCCCTTCGTCACGCCCGACGACGTCGCCACGCTCGCACCGGTGATCCTCGCGCACCGTCTCGTCCCGGTGGCCCGCGGCCTCGGCGGCACAGGTGACGACACCGTCCGCGACATCGTCGTGCGCATCGTGTCCGACACCGCCGTGCCGTTCACGGCGACCCCCGTCCGCTCCTGATGTCCGGAACCCCGGCGCCGACGTCGCTCGCCCTGCGTGCCGGTGCGGTGCGTTCCGGGGTGCTCCGCTACGGGCGGCGTGGACTGTCGCTGCTGCGCCGGACGCCGTTCCCGAGGCCGACGGTCCGCGGCTGGACCGTGATCGCGGTCGGCATCGGACTGATCGGCGGCGGGCTCGTCGGGACCACGAGCGTCGCCGTCTCCGCGGGCCTCCTGCTGCTCGTCCTCGTCGTGCTGGGCATCGTGATGGCGTTCGTCGTCGCCGCACCACTGCGTGGCAGCCGGAGCACGGCACGCGCGATCGTCCAGGTCGGCGAGGTGTACCGCGAGCGGATCACGCTCGGCGGGACGAGCCTGCCGATCGGCCCGCGGTCGATGCTCCTCGTGCGCGAACAGCTCGACGACGCGCTCGTGAGCATGGACACCGCCGAGACCTACGCCGCGGTCGGTCCCAACCTGCCGCCGGCGGTGCTCGACGTCGAGGCCCTCGCGATGCACCGCGGGCGGAGCGTCGTCGGTCCGGTGACGATCCGCGTCGAGGACCCGTTCGGCCTGCTCCGCATCGACCGCCCGGTCGTCGCCGCCGAAGAGGTCGTCGTCGTGCCGGCGTCGACCCCGCTGGGGACGCTCGACGCCGGAGCCCTCGCGGGTGCGGTCTCGGCCGACGAGGGCCGGGTGGGTCAGGGCGGCTCGGCGGACGACAGCGAACTCCGCCCGTACCGTCCCGGCGACCCGATCCGCCGCGTGCACTGGGCCCAGAGTGCTCGACGCGGCGAACTCCACGTCCGGCAGACCACACAGGCGCAGCCGCCCGAGGCGGTCATCGCGCTCGACGTCCGGCGGGAGTCCTACCAGCGGCTCGGGCGCGACGACCTCGCGGAGCTCTCGGACCTCGGCGGCGACGCCGCGTTCGAGCACGCGGTCGTGGTCGCCGCGAGCGTCGCACGGGCACTGGCCGCGCGGACCTCGCGCGTCGTGCTCGTCAGCGACGGACCCGCCGGCAGCACCCGGCACGCGGGGGACGCCGGCGGACTGACCGACGTGCTCGTGGGGCTCGCCGACGTCCGGGTCCGCTCCGACGCCCGCGAGGTCACCGAGGTCCTGCCCGACGTGCGGGGCCGCGACGTGCACGGCATGACGGCCGTCGTCACCGGCAACTGCACCGCCGAGCAGGCCGCCGAGCTCGTCTCGTCGACGACCGGCTCGAGCCGAGGGATCCTGGCGACGATCGTGCCGCCGGACCCGGTCGTCCGCGGGATCCTCGACCGTGGTGGCTGGCGGACCCTCGTCGTGCCGGTGGCCGGCGCCCACTCGCCCGGGAGTATCCGGTGAGCGGCGTCGCCACCCGTCCGGCACCCGCCCGGGGCGATGCCCGTCCCGACGCCGACCGTCGTGTCGACCGCCCGGACTCGCCGAGCCCGTGGGTCGTGGCGCTCGCCCCGGTGCCCGTCCTCATCGCCGCCCTCGCCATGCGCCCGCTCGTGCAGGGCATCGCCTGGTGGGTGTCCGGCGTCCTCGTCGCCGCCGTGCTCGTCGGCACGGTGCTCGCCGTCCGCCGTCGTGCGCCGGGCGTGCGGTTCGTGGCCCTCGTCGTCGCTCTCGTGGTCTGCTCCTGCGCCGCGGCGGTCGTGAACGACATCCAGCCGCTCGGCTGGCTCGACCGGAACGGTGCCCTCGGCGAGACCCTGGCCGCGATCCGGCTGAACCCGGCACCGCTGCCGCAGTCCGACGCGATCCGCCTCATCGTCACGGTCGCGATCGGCTGGGTCGCGGGCGTCTCGCTGTTCCTCGCCGCCGTCGCGCCGACCGCCGCCCTCGCGGCCGCTCCGGCGCTCGTGATCCTCATCGTCCCCGGGATCGTCACCGGGGCGCCGGCGGCACCCGGACTGGTCATCGCCACCGGCATCGCCTTCCTCGTCCTGCTCTGGCTCTCGGTCCGGCCCGTCCAGCGAGCCCTCCCGGCCGCGGTCGTCGGCGCGATCGGACTCGTGGTCGCCGTCGGGCTGCCCGCCATCGTGCCGCTCAACGCCAGCTGGTTGTCCGGGGTGACCGGGGCGATCCAGTCGCCGGTGCAGCCCGGACGGCCGGGCACCCTCCTCAACCTCGGGCAGGACCTCCGGCAGCCGAACGAGCTCGAGGTGTTCCGCTACCGGTCCTCGGACGGGCGTCCGGAGTACCTCAAGCTCGCGAACCTCGACGAGTTCGGCACCGGGGACTGGGTGCCGACGACGACCGACGCGGCGAAGTCCGAGACGGCCGACCAGCAGCAGTGGGCGGTCGGCATCAACCCCCGCCTGTCCAGTCGCGGCGACGTCACGATCCGGGTCACCGGCCTGTCGAGCAACTACCTGCCGGTCCCGTCCGGCGCGGTCTCGATCGAGTCGCGGTCGACGAACCTCGACCTGTCGCAGTGGCGCTGGATGGGGGAGTCGAGCACGGTGCGCTCCACCGGCCCGGCGACCCCGCGCGGTGCCACCTACGAGGTGTACGGCGCTTCGACGTGGTCCGGTGAGTACCTCGACGCGATCGCCAGCTCCGGCCTGCTCGGACGGGCGGACGGTCGCGGGTTCGCCACCCCGTCGGCGAACCAGCTCCGCATCGACCGCGAACTGCCCGACAAGCTGCCCAACAGCATCGCGCGGACGGCGCAGCGGGTCGCGGGCAGCGCTGGCTCGGACTACGAGAAGGCCCGCGCGCTCGAGCAGTGGTTCCGGAGCGACCTGTTCACCTACTCCGAGACCGCACCGGTCGAGCAGGGCTACGACGGCGACAGCATGGACGTCGTCGCGAAGTTCCTGCAGGTCCGCGAGGGCTACTGCGTGCACTTCTCGTCGGCGATGGCCGTGATGGCTCGGACGCTCGGCATCCCGTCGCGCATCGCGGTCGGCTACCGGGCGGGCACGACCCAGGCCGACGGCGAGTACACGGTGTCGAACCGCCAGCTGCACTCGTGGCCGGAGCTCTACATCAAGGGCGCCGGCTGGGTCGCGTTCGAGCCGACCCCCGACTCCGACGCAGCGGCCTCGCCCGCCACCGAGGCCAGCGCCACCCCCTCCTCCGCCGCTCCGGAGACGCCGCTGCCCGCACCCGGCGAGTCCGCTCCGGCCCAGACCGCCACCCCGACGCCGAGCGCCTCTGCCGCGCCGAGCGCCACCGGGTCGACCGGCGGTGGGGGCAACGGCCCGCTCGGACTCGCGGTCGGTCTCCTGCTGGCGGTCGCACTGCTCGTCTCGCCCGCGCTCGTCCGGACCCTCCGCCGTCGGACCCGGCTGGCCGCGGTGCACTCGGGTCGGTCGCCGGCGGTGAACGCCTGGCGCGAGGCCCTCGACGACGTCGCGGACCACGGGTACGCGCCGGGGTTGGCGCCGCCGGGAGACGCGGCCGCCGCAGCGCGCACGGCACGTGCGGTGCTCGGTCGGCTCCGGGCATCGGTACCCGCGACGGTGTTGCCGCACCTCGAGGCGATCGTCGACGCGGTCGACCGCGAGCGGTTCGCCGCGGCCGGTGCGGCGACGGTGGACTCCTCGGCGCTCCTCGCCGCCGTCCGGGAGGCGCGGGTCGCCCTCGACGCGTCGGCCTCCGGTGCGCGGTTGGTCCGGTCCCGGCTGCTGCCGCCGAGCCTGCTGCCGTCGTCGGCGTGGTCGCACGAGGGGCGGCGCGCGCGGCGCAGTGCCGCGTAGCGCTCGCGCTCGCGCGCGGTGCGCTGGCGCTGGCCGCTGGTGTGGTCGCGCTATCCGCACGGTGCTGCGTTGTTCGGTGGCGGCGGGGTTGGTTGCTCCGTGCGCCGCTGTAGCGGCGCACGGAGCAACCAGGGTCGCGCGGAGCGGCGAACCTCGCACGGTGCGTGCCGCCGCGCCCGCGCCGTGGCGCACTGGTGCGAACCGTGGGGCCGTGCCGCACGGTGCGGTGTTGTTTGGCGGCGGCGGGGTTGGTGGCTGGGTGCGCCGCTGTAGCGGCGCACGGGGCGGGCAGGGGCGCGCGGAGCGCCGAACCTCGCACGGTGCGCGCTGCGGCGCCGCGCCGCGCCCGCGCCGTGGTGCACTGGCGCGGCCCGTGGGGCCGCGCCGTACGGTGCGGTGTTGTTTGGCGGCGGCGGGGTTGGTGGCTGGGTGCGCCGCTGTAGCGGCGCACGGAGCGGGCAGGGTCGCGCGGAGCGGCGCACCTCGCACGGTGCGTGCCGCTTCGCGGCGCGCTGGTGCGGCCCGTGGGGCCGTGCCGCACGATGCGGTGTTGTTCGGTGGCGGCGGGGTTGGCGCACTGGTGGGGCCCGTGGGGACGTGCCGCACTGTGCGGGGTTGTTCGGGGGTGGCGGGGTTGGTGGCTGGGTGCGCCGCTGTAGCGGCGCACCCAGCGGGCAGGGTCGCGCGGAGCGGCGAACCTCGCACGGTGCGAGCTGCCGCGCTGCGCTGGCGCACGGCGCTACCGTTGCGCCGCCGCGCGCCGCGCCGCGCCGCGCCGCGCGCTAGCGCTGGCGCACGACCGCCTCGACGAGGGCCGCGACGACTTCGCCCGGGTTCACCCCGGGCAACGCCGCCGAGTCGAACACGATCCCCACGTTCGCCCCGATGAGCACCCGGGCGAAGTCCGCCAGCGGCATCCCGGCATCGATCTCCGGGTGCGCCCCGAACCACAGCTCCACGAGCTCGAGCACCCCGTCCTGCAGCTCCCGCCGCTGGCGCACGAACTCGGGCAGGAACTCGGGTCGGCGCATCGCGTACCCACGGAACTCCGAGAGCAGGGCGAACTGCGCGGTCTGGTCGTGCCGGCCGAACGCTGCCCGGACGACGTCGCCGATGTCCACGGCTGCGATGTCCGCACGCACGAGTTCCCGCAGCGAGCCGAGCACGAGGTTCGTCTGGCGCTGCATGACCTCGGCGACGAGGTCTTCCTTCGACGAGAAGTTCGAGTAGACGGCACCCTTGCTGAACCCCGCGCGGGCGGCGATCTCGTCGAGCCGGGCCTCGTACACGCCCTGCTCGGCGAAGACCTGGGCGCCGGCGACCAGCAGGCGCTCGCGCACCTCGGCTCGTGGGGTGCGGGGCGTGGGCGGCCCGGTGACGGAGGAGCTGGGATCGGAGGCGTCGTCGCTCATCGGTTCCTGATTCGACGGGGCCCGCCGTGATCCGTCGGGTCCGGCTTCGTCGGGCTGGCGTGAGGGTGGGTCACGACCATTGTGCTGGAGGCAGGGTGCGTCGGGAGACCTGCCGCGCCGCGCGTCTGATCCCGCGCGGCATCAGCGAAGCCCCCAACCACAGGTCCGTTCGGAACCGGCGCGTTCGGGTCGCGTCGGTGCTCCAGCGGACCATGGATGCCGGGTCGATACCCGGCGGTACCGATTGTACGACCGAGGACCGACAGATGACAGCCCCTCGGCGCGTTCAGCCGTCCGACGGTTCGACGGACCCGGACCCGGACCCGGACCCGGACCCCGACCCGGGTCCGGATTCGAACCCGAACCCGAACCCGGACCCCGACTCGTTCTCGTGGTGCACGCTCCCCGCGCCGGACCGTCGGCCCGGTCGTCGGAGCAGTCGGATGGCGTCCGGACGCAGCTTCCGACCCCGCTGGAGCAGGGAGCCGAGGGTGGACTTCGGCTGCCAGTCGCGACCGTTCGGCAGGCCCCACCCCCGTCGGACGGCACCCCAGCGCAGCCCGAGGGAGAGCACGATCGCCGCGATGATCCCGATCGACGGGGACCCGAGGTGGGACGCGACGACCATCACGGCGGACGCGGCGACGGCCACGGTGGCGTAGAGCGCGTTGCCGCCGAACACGGCGGGGACCCGACGGAGCAGCAGGTCCCGCATCGCACCGCCGCCGACCGCCGTGATCGTGCCCATGATGATCGCGGCCGGCCAGTCGAGCCCGGCGTCGAACGTCCGCTGCACCCCGACCACCGACCAGAAGCCGATGACCGCGGCGTCGAGCACGGTGAACAGCCGGTCCCAGGTCAGCTCCGAGAACGACACGAAGAAGGCGATGAGCGCACCGGCGATCGCGACCGGCGCGTACAGGGGATCGATGAGCGCGACGGGCGGCCCGTTCTGCAGCAGCGTGTCCCGCAGCATGCCGCCGCCGAGGCCGGAGACGAACCCGACGACCAGGAAGCCGAAGAGGTCGAAGTCCATCGTCCGGGCGAGCGAACCGCCGAGCAGCGCCGACGCGAACACCCCGGCGAGGTCGAGCACGTTCGTGACCGACGCCAGGCCATCGACGGACAGCAGGTTCATGAGAACCATCAAACCCCACGCCGGACGACTGGCGAGCCGGGCCGCGGTTAGGTTAGCCTCACCTTTGTCATGCTCGCCACTCTCGTCATCGGCCTCCGCGAAGGCCTCGAAGCGACCCTCATCGTCGGCATCATCGCCGCGTTCCTCCGTCGCAACCGCGTCCCCCTCGCCCCCATGTGGCTCGGCGTCGGGGTCGCCGTGGTGCTCAGCGTCGCCGTCGGCTTCGGCCTGCAGGTCGTCGAGCAGGCCCTGCCCCAAGCCCAGCAGGAGGGCATGGAGGCGATCATCGGCATCGTCGCCGTCGTCTTCGTCACGGGGATGATCGTCTGGATGCGCTCGCACGCGCGGAGCCTCACGACGGAGCTCGAGGCGAGTGCGACCGCGGCGCTCGGCCGCGGCACCGCCTGGGCCCTCGCCGGCATGGCCTTCCTCGCCGTCCTCAAGGAGGGCTTCGAGACCGCGGTCTTCCTGCTGGCGACGTTCCAGGCCTCGTCCGACACCGGGCTCGCGGCACTCGGTGCGGTGATCGGCATCGCGGGCGCCGTCGTCGTCGGGTACGGCATCTACACCGGCGGTGTCCGACTGAACCTGTCGAAGTTCTTCACCGGCACCGGGATCTTCCTCGTGTTCGTCGCCGGCGGGCTCGTGCTGACCGTGCTCCGCCGCGCGCACGAGGCCGGTTGGATCGTCATCGGGCAGCAGCGCACGGTCGACCTCGGCTGGCTCGCGCCGAACGGGTCCGTGCAGGGCGCCCTCGTCACCGGCGTCCTCGGCATCCCGCCGGACCCCCGGGTCATCGAGGTCCTCGGCTGGGTGCTCTACGTCGTCCCCGTCCTCGCGATCTCGCTGTGGCCGCGCGCCTGGCGGCCGTCCCGCACCCGGGTGCCGGCCGTCCGGACCGCCGTGGCCGCCGTCCTCGCCGTCGCCGCCGCGACGCTCGCGATCGCCGTCCCCACGGGCAGCGTCGACCTGCCGCACACGACCGCCGTCACGGGCGGCGCCGGCTCCGTCACCGCACAGGTCGACGGGGCGACCGCGACCATGCGCACCAGCGGCACGGGCCGGGAGGCGCGGGTCGCCTTCCCGGCGTCGACCCACCGGAGCGTCACCCGGCAGGGCGTGACCGCCGACCGCTGGCGGCGGACCGAGGACGGGTCGGCCGCGCAGCGGCCGTCGAGCCTGACGCTCGACGACCTGGTCGACCTGTTCGGGCGCGTCCCCGTCGGGGTCTCGCCGAGCACGAACCCCGGGCCGTTCACGGCCCGCTGGGTGGTCCGCGACACCGTCACCCTGTGGACGGTCCGGGGTGGGGTCCTGGACGCGAGCCGCACCGAACGCACGGTGCTCACGATCGCCGGTGGGGGCCTCCCGTCCGCTCGCACCACGACCCTGGACCGCACCGTCTGGGCGGTCCCCGCCACGCGTGTCGCGCAGTCCGCGACGGCCGTCGCGTCCGCGGACAGCCGCACCGCGGAACTGCTGCTCTGGAAGGCCTGGCTGCCGATCGCCCTCGGCGTCGCCGCCGCTGCCCAGGCGCTGCTGGCGCTCCGCGATCGCCGTCGCCGGCCGGCCCCCACGACCCACACCCCCGAAACCGACCCGTCGCGCGGCCCACCCGCGGACGACCCCACGAGGAGCCCTGAGTATGCCGTTCGGTAGGACTGCCCGCCCCCTGACCACCCTCGGCGCCCTGGGCGTCGTCACCGCCCTCGCCCTGACCGGCTGCGCGAACTCGTCCACGACGGCCGGTGACGGTGCGAGCAGCTCCGGCACGGTGTCCCGCGTCTCGGTCACGCTGACGAACGACGGCTCCGACACGTGCGCCGTGTCGACCACGAAGGTCCCCGCCGGGCCGGTCACGTTCACCGTCAAGAACGAGTCGTCGACCGCGATCACCGAGGTCGAGCTGCTGCAGGACCAGCGGATCCTCGGCGAGAAGGAGAACCTCGCGCCCGGGCTGGCCGCCGTGACGTTCACGGCCACGCTCACCGGCGGCAAGTACCAGGTGTACTGCCCCGGGGCCGACCGGGAGCTCACCGACTTCACCGTCACCGGCAAGGTGGCCTCGACGGCGAACAGCAGCGCCGCGACCCTGCTCGACGAGGGCACGAAGGGCTACGCCGAGTACGTCGACGGGCAGGTCACCGACATGGTCGCCGCGGTCGAGCAGCTGCAGAAGGACGTCGACGCGGGCGACCTCGCCGCCGCGAAGACCGACTACGCGAACGCCCGTCCGGTCTACGAGCACGTCGAGAGCGACGTCGACGGCTTCGTGAAGAAGGGCTACAAGGCCACCGACAACGCCGGCAACCTCGACTACCTCATCGACATGCGGGCCTCGAACCTCGACCCGGCCGTCGGGTGGAGCGGGTTCCACGCGGTCGAGAAGGACCTGTTCCAGGCCGGCGCCATCACCGCGTCGACCAAGAAGACCGCCGCCGACCTGACCGAGAACGTGCAGCTGCTCGCGAAGCTCGTGCCGACCCTCGACTACAAGCCGGAGGACCTCGCGAACGGTGCCGCCGGCCTCCTCGAGGAGGTCCAGTCGAACAAGATCACCGGCGAGGAGGAGGCGTACAGCCACATCGACCTCGTCGACCTCGCCGCCAACGTGGAGGGTGCCCGCCAGGCGTTCGCGTACCTCAAGCCCGGCCTGACGAAGCTCGACCCGACGCTGACGAAGCAGATCGCGACGCAGTTCGACCGGACGAACACGCTCATGGACGGCTACCGCGACGCCGACGACCTGGGCGGGTTCGCCACGTGGGACGCCGCCACCAAGGCGTCCGACGCGAACACCATCTCGCAGCAGGTCCAGGCGCTGCAGGACCCGCTGTCCCGCCTCGCCGAGAAGGTCGCCACGGCGTGACGACCCCGCACGACGCGACGACCCCGCACGACGCGACGACCCCGCACGATGCGACGACCCCGAACGACGTGACGACCACGCCCGACGAGCAGCCCCGCGACCAGCCGGGCCCCGCTTCGCTGTCCCGGCGCGGGCTCTTCGGCGCCGGCGTGACCGCGGGCGTCGCGGCGGCCGGAGCCGGCATCGGCGCGGCGGCTGGGGTGGCCGGGGCGACCGCCGCGACCGGGGTGAACCCGTTCACCGCGGCGACGAACGGCGACGAGTCGATCGACCTCTCCCAGAGTCACCCGTTCTACGCGACCGCCGCGCGGCAGCCGCAGGGCGGTGTCCGGACCGCGCCGCAGCGCTACTGCGTCTTCATGACCTTCGACCTGTCGTCGACCGTGACGACCGACCTGCAGGTGCTCCTCGCCAGGTGGTCGGCGTCGATCGCGCAGCTGCAGGCCGGCAAGACCGTCGGCAGCGTCGAACCCGCGCACGGCGACGGCGTCGGCGCGGACACGGGGGAGGCGCTCGACCTCGGTCCCGCGTCCCTGACCGTCACGGTCGGCCTCGGCCCGGGGATCTTCGACGAGCGGTTCGGCCTGGCGTCGAAGCGACCGGAGCACCTCGCCGCGATCCCGACCCTGCCGAGCGACAACCTCGACGCCGGCCTCACCGGTGGGGACCTGTCCCTGCAGGCCTGCGCGGACGACCCGCAGGTGGCGTACCACGCGGTCCGCGACCTCGCCCGGATGGCAAGGGGCACCGCGACCGTCCGGTGGACGGTGCTCGGCTTCGGCCGGGCCTCGGCCGGTCCGGACCAGTCGACGCCCCGCAACCTGATGGGCTTCAAGGACGGCACCCGCAACATCACCACCGACGAGGACTACGACCGCTTCGTCTGGCTCGACGAACCGGGTCCCGGCGCCGGGTGGATGCGGGGCGGGACGTACCAGGTGGTGCGGAAGATCCGGATGAACATCGAGATCTGGGACGCGGACGTCGTCAGTGACCAGCAGCGCGTGTTCGGACGCACGAAGATCGAGGGCGCTCCGCTCTCGGGCGGGACCGAGCACACCACGCCGGACTTCGACGCCGCGCACCGGGACGGCACGACCAAGATCGACCCCAAGTCGCACATCGCGCTCGCCGCGCACGAGGCGAACGGTGGCGTCAAGATCCTCCGTCGCGGCTACAACTACACGGACGGGCTGAACCAGTACGGGCAGCTCGACGCCGGGCTGCTCTTCGCCGCGTACATGAACGACCCCGCGCACTTCACGACGCTGCAGCGGAAGCTCGGCGCCTCGGACCGGTTGAACGAGTACGTGTCGCACATCGGGAGCGCGGTGTTCGCCGTCCCTCCGGCGCCGCGCAAGGGCTCGTACATCGGCGAGCAGCTCTTCCGCTGACGACGTGAGATGGGTGCCCTCCGTCGTTTCCCTGGAGACGGAGAGCACCCGCGTCGCGGAGTCCCCCGGTCGGAACCACCGTCCGGGATGAGAGGCGACCCAGCGCGACGCGTCGCGATGCGACAGGGCTGAGCGTACCCCGCAGATCGCCGGTCCAGCGGGGAACCACCGTGATGGGACACGTTGTCCCGGCCGCCCGCGGACCGTGTGTCGGTCCTGCGGGCCGGAACCGTGCCTCCTGGACCCACGAGAGCGGGTCGTCCCACGTGGGTGGGACGACCCGCTCGATGGCCGGGAGGCGCGGCGTCAGTCCGTCAGGTCCGTCGCCTCCGGCTCGGTGCGCTTCCGGCGGACGAGCGCCAGCGCCGCGAGACCCGCGAGGAGCAGCAGGCCTGCCGCGACGGCCGGGGCCACGATGTCGGCGCCGGTGAAGGCGAGTGCGCCACCGGCGTTCGCCGGGACCGCGCCGTCGACGATGCCGTCACCGTCGGTGTCGCCACCGACCGTGCCGCCCGTACCGCCGCCCGCTCCCGGGGTCCCAGGCGTGCCGGGGTCGGTGGGATCGGTCGGGTCCGTCGGGTCCGTCGGGTCCGTCGGGTCGACGGCTGCGGCGACCGGGATCGTCACCGCGAGCGTGATCGTCTGCCCGTCCGGCAGCGTGACGACGAGCGGCTCGTCGGTCGTGGCCGCCGGGGCGACGGCTGCGGCGAGGGTGGTCGTCGCGGCTGCCCGGCCGAGCGCGGTCGCGGGTGTCGCGGTCGCGCCGGGGACGAGGAACGACAGGGTCGCCCGTCCCTGCTCGTCCGTGGTGTCGATGATCGTCGTGTCGATCGCCGCGCGGTCGAGTTCCTTCCCACCCGCGCTGACCGTGACGGTGCCGCCCTGGTCGGGTTCGTTGCTGAACGTCAGCGAGGAGAGCTCGATGGTGACCCGGTCGCCCGGCTGGAACCCACCGTCGGGCGTCGCGGTCGTCCGGACGCCGGTCGAGCGCTGGTCGTCCGCGACGACCACCGAGGGGTTGGCCCGGAAGTACTCGACCTGTGCCTCGAGGTCGACCGTCCCGCTGTCCTGCTTCGCCGCTGCCCGCGTGAACGCCGCGAAGTTGTCGCCGCCCCCGGCGAGGAACGAGTTGACCGTGACCCTGTAGGTCGTGTCCGCCACGATCGGCTTCCCGTCGAGGGTCATCGTCGTGACGTGCGAGCCCGCGGCTGCGTCCGGGTCGTAGGTGTACCCGAAGCCGTCCGAGGCGCCGAGCTTGAGGAACGGCCGGCTCGACCCGGTCGGCTGCCACTGCTCCTCGAGCGCCTGGCGGATCTGCGCGCCCGTCAGGTCGAGGACCACGAGGGTGTTGGCGAACGGCTGGACGACCGCGGCCTCCTTGTAGGTGACCGCGCCCGAGGCGATGTCCGCGCGGAGCCCGCCGGGGTTCATGAACGCGAGTTGCGAGCCCTGTCGGGTGGTCGCGGCACGCTGCACCTCGGCGACGAAGTTGCCCATGGTGGACTCGCCGCCGCGGTTCTCCGAACCGTTCGACTGGACGGCGCGCTTGAGGTCCCGGTCGACCGTGCCGAGCTCGACGGCACCGAGCTCGTCGGCCTCGGTCACGGCAGCCGAGACGGTGGCCTGCACGTCGGCGTCCGGCGTGAAGGTGCCGTCGACGAGCCGGATGTTCTCGGCCACGGACGGGGTGACCGTGCCGTCGGCCGCGACCTGCAGCTGCACGTGCCCGAGGTTGAAGCCGTACGAACCGGTCTGGATCACCGGACGCTCGACGTCGCTCCCCGTCGGGGCGACCCAGTGCACGTACGTCTGGTGCGTGTGGGCGGACAGGATGGCGGAGACTCGCGGGTCCACGCCCCGCACTGCCTTCGCGAACTCGGAGTCGCCGTCGAGGTCCGTCGCGGCGCTGCTCTCGGCGCCGTCGTGCACGAGCAGGACGAGGACGTCGGCCTCACCGTTGCCGTCGACGCCGTCGGTGAGGTCGGCCGCGACCTTGTTCACCTCGGTCGTGATGTCGCCCATCTCGAGCCCCTGGATGCCGTCCGGGCTCACGAGGCCCTGCCCGACGAGGTCGACCGTGGCACCGATGAAGCCGACGCGCTTGCCGCTGATCTCCTCGATGGCGTAGGGGGCGAAGGCGGGCTCGCCGGTTGCCTTGTCCAGGATGTTCGCGGAGACGTAGTCCCACTCGGCCTTGCGCACGCCCTCGCCCTGGCCGCCGATCACGCGGTCGCGCAGGTCGTCCTGGCCCTTGTCGAGCTCGTGGTTGCCGATCGCGCTGACCGACAGGTCCATCTGGTTCAGCACGTCGATCGTCGGCTGGTCGTCCTGGATGAAGGACTCGAAGGTCGAGCCGCCGATGTTGTCGCCCGCGCTCACGAACGCGCTCGTCGTGGGGTCGTCGCCCCGGAGCTCGTCGAGCGCCCCGGCGAGCACGGCCGCGCCCGCGGCGTCGCCGTCGCGGGGCGGCGTGCTGATGGACTGCGCGATGCGGCCGTGGAAGTCGTTGACGTCGTAGAGGTCGATCGTGGTGTCCCCGTCGGCGGCCAGCGCGGCGGACGGGACGGACAGGGCGACGAGCACGCCGGCGGTGGCGAGTGCTGCGCCACTGACGAGGCGCCGTCGTCGGCGCGAGGAGGTGTGAGCGTTCATCGCCCACGAACCTATGAACTCGTACAGCGACGCGCCAGGGTGTGCCGCAACACGTCACGTGGTGTTCACACACGCAACACGCGGGCCGCACGCCGCTGGAGGCGTCGCGCCTCGGGCGTCGGGCGTCAGGCGTCCGACGTCCCGCTCGTCACGGGATCTCCCGCCACGTGCCGTCGGCAGCGCTGCCGACCACGGCGTCGATGACGTGCGCGGCCCGGGCCCCGTCCGCGAACGTCGGGAGCCCGTCCGGCCAGCCCTCCGGGTCGGGCCCGCTCCGGACCGCCTCGTACGTGTCCGCGACGAACGCGGCGAACGCGTCGAGGTAGCCCTGCGGGTGCCCGGCCGGTACGACCGCCAGCCGGCGCTGGTCCGGGACACCGAGCGACGGGTCCCGCACGACGATCTGCGCACCCCGCTCGTTGCCGAACCACGCCGACTCCGGCTGTTCCTGGTCGAAGGCGGCGGACCCGCGGGTGCCGTCCACCTCGAACCACAGCCGGTTCTTCCGACCGGACGCGACCTGCGAGATGACCACGTTGCCGATGCGCCCGGCGCCGGTCCGGAAGGTCGCGACGGCGGTGTCCTCGGTCGTCACCTCGGCGCGCTGCGAGGCGTCGGCGACCGGGTCGGGATCGGGGGAGCCGGAGAACGACGGACCGGACGCCGCCGGCCTGGTCGGGTAGACGATGTCGGTCGCCGCGGACACCGACGCGAACCGCTCACCCGTGACGAACTCGACCAGGTCGCACCAGTGCGACCCGATGTCGGCGAACGCCCGCGAGAGGCCGCCGGACCCCGCGTCGACCCGCCACGAGGACGCGTCCTCGTCGAGCATCCAGTCCTGCAGGTAGTGGCCGTGCACGGCGAGGAGTCGTCCGAGGTCGCCGTCGGCGATGCGACCGCGGATCTCGCGGATGATCGGGTGGTAGCGGTACACGAACGGCACGGTCGCGACGACACCGGCCCGACGCGCGGCCTCGACCAGCTCGTCGGCCTCGGCGGTGTCCATCGCGAGCGGCTTCTCGCAGACCACGTTGATGCCGGCGGAGACGACCGCGAGCGCCTGCGGGTGGTGCTGGTCGTTCGGCGTGCAGACGTGCACGACGTCCGGAGCGTCCGCGATCACCTCGTCGAGCGACGCGTAGCCACGGGGGAGGTCGAGCTGCGCGGCGACCTGCTCGGAACGGGACGGACTCCGGCCGAGCACGCCGAGGACCTCGGCCCCGGCCGCGCGGGCAGCCCGCGCGTGGACCCCGGCGATCATGCCGGTCCCGACCACGGCGACGCGCAGGCGTCGCTCTCCGTACCCACTGCTCATGGTGCTCCCTCGCGCCGGACTGGACCCACCGTACCGACGACTCCCGGCCACACGCCGGAACGCGTGAGTACGTTCTGGGGCATGTCGAGCCTCCAGACCTCCCTGCTCATCCTCGGTGCCAGCGGCGACCTGTCCAAGCGACTGCTGCTGCCGGGCCTCGCCACGCTCCTCGAGGTGAAGGACGACTGGGACGTCCAGCTCGTCGGCGCCGGTGTGGAGGACATCTCGGACGCCGACTGGAAGGCGCAGGTCCGGACGTCCTTCGAGAACGCGCAGGCGTCGAAGAACGAGGAGGACGAGGGGGCTGCGGACGGTGGCGAGCACCTCAACAAGCGGCTCCTCGACGTCATCGACGCCTCGAGCTACCGCAAGGCCGACGTCACCGACGCGGACGACCTGCGTGCCCTGCTCGGCGTGTGCGAGCACGACCCCGCGATCTACTTCGCGCTGCCGCCCGCCGTGACCGAGAAGAGCTGCGAGGTGCTGAAGGAGCTCGACCTGCCGTCGGGGACCCGCCTGGCGCTCGAGAAGCCGTTCGGCACCGACGCCCAGAGCGCCGAGCACCTGAACGACGTCCTGCACTCGTTCCTCCCGGAGGAGCGGATCCACCGTGTCGACCACTTCCTCGGCCGCTCCACCGTCCTGAACCTGCTCGGCCTGCGGTTCGCGAACCGCATCATCGAACCGCTGCTGTCGTCCGCGCACGTCGCCCGCGTCGACATCGTCTACGACGAGACGCTCGGCCTCGAGGGGCGTGCGCGCTACTACGACAAGGCGGGCGCGCTCGTCGACATGATCCAGAGCCACCTGCTGCAGGTGATGGCCGTGGTCGCGATGGAGGCGCCCGCCTCGATCGACGCGGACGACCTGCGCACCCAGAAGGAGCTCGTGCTCCGTGCCGTCCGGCCCTGGGGCGGCGACGTCGTCGCGGCCGGCAAGCGTGCCCGGTACACCGCGGGGACGATCGGCGACCGCTCGCTGCCGTCGTACACCGACGAGGACGGCGTGGACCCGGACCTCGGCACCGAGACGCTCGCACAGCTCACCCTCGAGATCGCGAACTGGCGCTGGGCCGGCGTGCCGTTCACACTCCGCTCCGGCAAGGCCCTCGCCGCGCAGCGCCGCGAGATCGTCATCACCTTCAAGGACTCGCCGCACGTGCCCGTCGGCCTCACCGGCGCCGAACTGCCGGACCGGCTCCGGATCTGGATCGCCCCCGACGAGATGCAGCTCGAGCTGAACGTGAACGGGGCCGGCGACCCGTACTCGATCGACCACACGAGCCTCGACGTCACCTTCAACCCCGGACGGCTGAGCGCCTACGGTGAGGTGCTGGCCGGCGTGCTCGAGGGCGACGCGACCCTCTCCGTCCGCGGGGACAGCGCCGTGCAGGGCTGGAAGGTCGTCGAGCCGTTCCTGCAGGCATGGCGCAGCGGGAAGACACCGCTGGACGACTACGCCGCGGGCTCCGAGGGGCCCGCTTCCTGGGACAACATCGACTGCTGACGGTCCGCGCGGCGTAGGTTCCGAGGCGTGACCACGATCGACGACGTCCTGCAGACCGTTCCCGAACCCGCCGGAGCCGACGTGCGCGTCGACCCCGTCCGCTACGACCACGAGGGCACCGCGCTGCTCGGCGTGCTGGCGAAGGACGCCGCGATCGCGGGCCGACGCCCGGCCGTCCTCGTCGTGCACGACTGGCACGGCGTGAACGAGCACGTCGAGGCCCGCGTGACGATGCTCGCCCGGCTCGGGTACGTGGCGTTCGGCGCCGACGTCTACGGCGAGGGCGTCCGGCCGGGCGACGACACGGCTGCGGAGGTCGCCGGGTCGTACTACCAGGACCTCCCGCTCATGCGCGCCCGCGTGCAGGCCGGCCTCGACCGTCTGCTCGAGGACCCCGACGTCGACCGGACCAAGGTGGTCGTGATGGGGTACTGCTTCGGAGGGTCCGCGGCCCTCGAACTCGCACGCACCGGAGCCGACATCGTCGGCGCGGTGTCGTTCCACGGTGGCCTCATCGTGCACGACCCCTCCGACGCGTCCGCGATCCGCGCGAAGCTGCTGGTGCTCACCGGCGCATCCGACCCGGTCGTCCCCGACGAGACCGTCGTCGCGTGGGAGGACGAGATGCGTGCAGCACCCGAGGTCGACTGGCAGCTCGTGAGCTACGCCGGCGCGATGCACGCCTTCGCGGTACCCGGGACGGACGCGCCGGACCACGGTGCTCAGTACCAGGCACGCGCCGACCGCCGCTCGTGGCGTGCGCTCGAGGTGTTCCTCGCCGAGGTCTTCGACGAGGAGCTCGCCGCGCACTGAGGCCGACACGCCGACGGTGGCGCTCGGGCGGCCTCGATTGGCGCCCGAGCCGCAGCTGTTGTAGAGTCTTCCACGGCCGCAAGGCCACGCGCTCGTAGCTCAATGGATAGAGCATCTGACTACGGATCAGAAGGTTGGGGGTTCGAGTCCCTTCGAGCGCACAGCACCACCGAACCGAATGAAGGCCCCGTCGCACCGCGACGGGGCCTTCGTCGTTCCGCCGCGCGAGTTCGTATGCGAACTCGTTGCAGCTCCTTCTCGGTGCTGACTAGTTTCGTGTCCATGGCACGGCGGACCCAGCAGCAGCGGCGAGATGAGCGGCGTGCGCGTGCCACGGCGGAGCGAGCCACCGCCGACCAGACTCGAGGTGGATACCGCCCGCCGGACCGGTCCTCCTGCAGCGAGCGCTCCTGGTACCAGAGCGTCGACGACGCCGACACCGTCCGGCTCGACCACCGCCTCTTCAGGAGCGGCGGGAGGCTGGTCGACTTCGCCATCCTCGTCCACACCCTCGACATCGACGGTGCGTGGATCGAAGCCGCTCGTGTCGACTGCTGCCACGGGCACGTCCACCTCCACCACACCTCGGGCGAGGTGAGCGGCATCGGGCCGGTCCACGAAGTCGACGATGTGGCCGCTCTCTTCGCCGTGGCATCGGACCAGGCCACGCGGTACGCCGTTACAATCCGGGACATGAAGGGCAGGGATGAACGCGATGTCTGAGCTGGACGCGTTCCGCGCGGAGATCAACCGGTCGCTCGCCGTCGGTGACTTCGCAGCGGTCGAACTCGAGGTCGTCGACATCGAAGGCCGCACGCCGGTGGTCGTGGCCCTGGCAGAAGAACGTCTCCCGGTGCTGTTGCGTCGGATCGAGTCGGTGGGCGGCTACGCGAACGTCTTCGTGAAGACCGTCGGCGGCGTTCGTCGTGTCGCCGTGATGGACGTCGATGGCGCGCTCGACGTCCGGTCCGCCGATGACATGCGGCCGGCAGCTGAGCAGCCGAGCGCGGACAGCACGGTCGGTGCGTTCGTCGACTACCTCGCGCACCGGGTCGGCGGTGTCGTCCTACCGGCTCGCCTGGCGACCGCGTCGCGCAGCGCTCTTCCCGCACGTCAGGTGGAGATCGTGGCCGCCCGCTGACCGCGGGGCGACCGCGTCAGCGCAGGCGCGCCGCCTGCTACCGATCCTTCTCGTGCTCTCGCACCACCGCGCTCACCGCGAACCGCAGGAGCAGCGACACGAACCACCAGAAGCTCACCACGGCAGCAGCGCCGGCGAGCGATGCCCGAGCGTCCGCACAGGAACGCCGTGGTCGCCGGTCGCCGGCCGCCGGACGTCGAGCAGCCCGGTCAGGACAGGGTGATCGCCACGATCAGCGCGACGAACCCCAGCGACACCGTCCCGACGATGAGCACCGTCCCGGCACCCCAGGTCGTCCGGAGCCGCCGTCCGGGCTTCGCGACCTCCCGCACCCGCACGACCGGACCGCGATCGGCCCCGGTGGTGGTGTCGGCAGCTGCCTCGGTCCGCTCGTCCCGCCACCGTGCCCAGCGCTCGACGCGATCGTCGAGGGCGTCGACCGCCGCCGCGAGGGCCTCCCACCGCTCGGGCCGGTCCGTGATCAGGTCACGGGCGCTGATCAGGTACATCCAGTCGTCCACGATCTCGACGTCGAGCCCCCGCAGGTGGTCGACGAGCCGCGCCATCACGTCCGGCGTGAACAGGTACAGCGCGTCGCGTTCGTACCCGGCGGGGCAGTACAGGCGGAAGTACCGGTCGAAGTCGCCCTCCAACGACAGCACCTGCGAACCTCGCACGACCGACGAGGTGTGCAGCGGGCGCCGGGGGCCTTCCTCGGACCGGAGCAGGATGTTCGGCAACGCCACCGGCAGGCGCATCGCGCAGTACCCGCCGAACGCCGGCGAGGTGTTCGTCATGGTCGACCGGACGAGCTCGTGGTTCGCGAACTCCAGGCCTCGGGGCCCGGGGGTCCGGAGCACCCGGTAGCAGTTCAGCGCGCCGCGTCGACGGAGCGGGGCGTCCCGACGGGTTTCGGTCGGACCCGGGCTGTAGGTCATGCCGTTGGCCACCGCGAACCGGGCGAGGCGGTGGTGCACCCGCTTCCGCGGGCGTCGGCGCCGCACCCGGATCCACGCCCAGGTGCAGAGCATCCCGGCCAGGCAGACGAAGGCACCGATCACGCTCTGCACGAGGGCGGCGGTCGCCACGTCCTCGCCGCCCTCGGCGACGGTGGCGGTGATGACGAGGGCGAACGCGAGCAGGCCGATCGGCAGGCAGAGTGCTCCGGCGCCGAGGACGATCCGTCGGACGAGTCCGACCAGGTCGCGCGCCTCGGGATGCTCGGCGACGAGGGCCTTCCAGGTCCGTCTCGCGTCACGGCGCCGGACCGGCTCGGTGAGGGCGGTGGTGTCGATCGGTGTGCGCAGTGCCTGCACGGTTCCCCCCGGTTCGTGACCTCACGACCCTACCGGGTGGGCGGACGGACGGGGGGGGGGGGGGGGCCGGGGGCCCCCCCCCCCCCCCCCCCCCCCCCCCCCCCGGCCCCCCCCCCCCGGGGGGGGCCCCCCCCCCCCGGGGGGGGGGGGGGGGCGGGGGGGGGGGGGGCCCCCCGCCCCCCCCCGCCTCCCGTCCGTCACGCAGCCGCGTCGACTACGCGGCCTGCGCGCGCGCCTCGGCCAGCGTCGGGTAGTCGGTGTAGCCCTCGGCCGTCGCGCCGTAGAAGAACTCGGGACGCGGCTCGTTGAGCTCGGTGTCCTGCTCCCAGCGGTACGCGAGGTCCGGGTTCGCGATCGCCGCACGACCGACCCCGACGGCGTCTGCGTGACCGCCCTCGACGAGGGCGATCGCCTCGTCGCGGGTCGTCAGCGCGCTGAAGCCGGAGTTGGCGACGAGCGGAGCGCCCGCCGTGCGACGGATGTGCTGCACGAGGTCACCGGTCGGCTCGGCGTGCAGGACGTCGACGAAGGCGAGACCGAGCGGTGCGAGGCCCTCGGCGATGGCGGTGTAGACCGCGCGGACGTCCTCGGGGTCGCTCTCGAGGACACCCTGGATCCCGTGCTCGGGCGACAGGCGGATGCCGGTGCGGTCGGCGCCGATGGCCTCGGCGACGGCCGTGGTGACCTCGATCGCGAAGCGCGCGCGGTTCTCGGCCGAGCCGCCGTACTCGTCGGTGCGGGTGTTGGACGCTGCCGACATGAACTCGTGCACGAGGTAGCCGTTCGCCCCGTGCACCTCGACGCCGTCGAGTCCGGCGGCGATCGCGTTGCGGGCGGCGCGGACGAAGCCCTGCACGGCCTCGTGGACCTCGTCGGTGGTCAGGGCGTGCGGGACGGGCATGTCGGCCTTCGAGCCGTCCGGCAGGTGGGTCTGCCCCGGAGCGGCGATCGCCGACGGCGCGACGATGCGCGGGGTGGCGGAGATGGCGGTGTGGGAGACGCGGCCACCGTGCATGAGCTGCATCACGATGCGGCCGCCCTCGGCGTGCACGGCGTCGGCCACGCGGCGCCAGCCGGCGATCTGCTCGTCGGTCTCGATGCCGGGCTGGCCGGGGTACGAGCGGCCTTCCTGCACGGGCCAGGTGCCCTCGGTGACGATGAGGCCGAGGCCGGCGCGCTGGGCGTAGTGCTCCACGAGCAGGTCGTTCGGGACGCCGTGCTCGCCCGCGCGGGTGCGCGTGAGGGGCGCCATGACGATGCGGTTCGACAGGGGGAGTGCGCCGAGTTCGGCGGGTTCGAAGAGCTTCACGCGGGGATGGAACGAGGTGTTGCCGTGTGCAATTCCCGCTCCGTGCGGATCGTCAGGATCTGGGGCACACGAGCGTCGACGAGCGCACCTGGCCCTCGGGTCGGATCACCTGGTGCCGCGAGAGGGGCTGGCCGCAGATCGGGCAACCGCGGTCGACGGTGCGGTCGTCGATGCCCTCGGGGTGCCCGGCGCCGATCTGCGACGGACCCATCTTGGCGATGAGGGTGCTGTTCCACCGTTCGTACCACTGCCCGAAGCGACCCATGGTCATCCCTTTCGTTCGTACACGAACCATTGTGCCACGAACGGCTGCGGAGCACATCGCCGATCCCGGGATCGGTCACACCGCGTCGACGCGCTCGAGCAGTTCGGTGAGCTCGTCCTTCAGCGCTTCGAGGCGTTCCAGCGGCCAGCCGAGGCGGTCGGCGACTGCGAGGGGGACCGCCCGGGCCTGTTCGCGCAGGGAACGCCCGGCGACGGTGAGGGAGACCTCGAGCTGGCGTTCGTCCGTGGCGCTCCGGATGCGGCGGACGTACCCGGAGGCTTCGAGGCGCTTGAGCAGCGGGCTCAGGGTCGCGGAGTCGAGGCGGAGTTCGCGGGCGATCTCGCGCACCGATCGCGGGTCCTGCTCCCACAGGGCGAGCATCACGAGGTACTGCGGGTGCGTCAGGCCCATGGGCTCGAGCAGGTCGCGGTAGAGCCCGATGACGCTCCGGCTCGTGGCCGCGAGCGCGAAGCAGAGCTGGCGGTCGAGGGCGAGCGGGTCGACGTCGGTCTCGGTCATCCGTCCACTGTACCGTTCGTGCGCGAACGAGTGGCGGGTGCGGGACTGGTTGCGTGAGAGGGGGGCGCGCGTGCAACCTGCGACATCGTCGGCGTCGTACGACATCGGTCCTGTCGCTCGTGAGCGGACGCAACTGTTGCACGCGCGGAGTGGCGACATCGTCGCTGTCGTACGACATCGGCGATGTCGTTCCGGCTCGGCAGACGGGCGCCGGCCGCGACGCACAGGAGGCGCGGATCGACCCGTGTGGGTCGACCCGCGCCTCCTGGGTGGTCGCGCCGTGACTACGCGCGGTGCGCCGGCGGGTGCCCTGACTCGTGCGCGTTCGCGTCCGGCTCCACCGGCAGCGCGTGCGAACCGGTGTGGGTGCTCTCGCGCCCGCCGGTCGGGTGCGACCGCTCGAGCTTCGCGCCCTCGACGTCGACGTCCGGCACGATCCGGTCGAGCCACTTCGGGAACCACCACGCGCTCTCGCCGAGCAGGTGCATCGCGGCCGGGATGAGCAGCATGCGGACGACGAAGGCGTCGATGAGCACGCCGAACGCCAGCCCGAAGCCGATCGGCTTGATGGTCGAGGAGTCCGAGAAGATGAAGCCCGCGAACACCGAGATCATGATGATCGCGGCCGCCGTGACCACCGCGCGACCGGCGTGCAGTCCGCGCTGGACCGCGACCTTCGCGCTCGCGCCGTGGGCGTACGCCTCGCGCATGCCCGACACCAGGAAGAGCTGGTAGTCCATCGCGAGTCCGAACAGGATGCCGATCTCGATGATGGGCAGGAAGCTCAGGATCGGTGCGGGGTCGTGCACCCCGAACACGCTGCCGAGCCAGCCCCACTGGTAGATCGCGGTCAGGCCACCGAACGAAGCCAGGACGGACAGGATGAAGCCGGCCGTCGCGGTGATCGGGACGAGGAACGACCGGAACACGATGATGAGGATGATGAGCGAGAGCCCGACGACCACCACGAGGTAGAGCGGCAGCACGTTCGAGAGCTTCTCGGACACGTCGATGTTCGCGGACGCGTTGCCGGCGACGCCGAGCGTGACCTTGCCGTCGTCGGTGGAGACGGTCTGCTCGCGGAGGTCCCTGACGAGGGTCTCGGTGGAGACGCTGTCCGGACCGCCGGCGGGCTTCACCTGGAACGCGATGATGTCACGGTCCTTCGAGGCGCCGATCGGCAGGACGGCCTTGACGTCGTCGTTCTTCGCGATCGCCTCGCCGATGGTGACCTCGGTCGCGGTGACGTCGTCCTTGCTGACCGCGTCCGGCAGGGTCGCGACGACGAGGAGCGGGCCGTTCTGGCCGGCGCCGAACTCGCTGTCGAGCGCCTTGTAGGCCTTGTACTGGCTGGAGTCGACCGACTCGGACGCACCGGTCGGCAGGCCGAGGCGCATCTGCGTGGCGGGGAGCGCGATCGTGCCGAGCACCGCGACGCCGGCGACGAGCGTGATGACCGCGCGCCAGGTCGACATCGGCTTGTTCGGCACCCGGGTCGAGTCGGTGTTGCCGATCTTCGCGCGCTCCTTCTTCCGGAGGATCCGCATGCCGATGAGCGACAGCAGCGCCGGGGTGAAGGAGGTCGCGATGAGGATCGCGAAGAACACCGCGACCGCGCCGACGGTGCCCATGAGGCCGAGGAACGGGATGCCCGTGATGTTCAGGGCGAGGAGCGCGACGATGACGGTCGCGCCGGCGAAGACCACGGCGTTGCCGGAGGTGCCGTTCGCGAGCCCGATGGACTCGTGCACGCCCATGCCCTGCTTCAGCTGCGTCCGGTGTCGGTTGAGGATGAAGAGCGAGTAGTCGATGCCGACCGCCAGGCCGAGCATCACCCCCAGCACCGGCGTGACCGAGATGAACTCGACGAGGCTCGAGAACGACAGGGCCGCGAGGGACGCGACGCCGACGCCGAGTACGGCGGAGACGAGCGGGACGGCCGCGCCGATGATCGTGCGGAGCATGAGGAACAGCACGATCGCGGCGATGATCACGCCGCCGATCTCGCCCGGACCGAGGATCGACGGGACGCCCTGGGCGATGTCGTTCGAGACGTACACGTCGACGCCTGCGATGTCGGCCGCCTCGGCGTCGTCCGCGATCTGGGTCTTCGTGTCGGCCGGGACCTCGTAGGTCGACTTCGTGAACTGCACGGTGCCGATGACGGCGCTGCCGTTCGACGACACGAAGCGGATGTCCTTCGACAGGTCGAGGAGCTTCGAGCCCTGTTCGAGCTCCTGCTCGCTCGCGTCGAGCTTCTTCGTGTTGGCGTCGATCTGCTGCTGCGCGGCCTCGAGCTGCTGCTCACCCGAGGTGATCTGCTGCTGCTGCGCGTCGATCTGCGCCTGCGCCTGCGCGAGCTGCGTCTGGGCGGCGGCCGCGGCGGCGGCTCCGGCTGCCTCGGCCTGGGCCTTCTTCGCGTCCAGCTGGGCCTGCGCGCTGGCGATCTGCTCCTTGGCGGACGCCAACTGCGACTGCTGCGCGTCGAGCTCCTTCTGACCGCTCTCGATCTTCGCGCGGCCGTCGGTGATCTGCTCGCGGCCGTCGACGATCTTCTGCCGCTGGTCGTCGAGCTGCTGCTGCGTGTCGAAGCCGCTCGTGGCGCCCTTGACGCCGTCGAGCTGCTCGACCTTCTGCAGGAAGTCCGCGACGTCGGACTTCTGGGTGTCCGTGAACGCCTTGCCGTCCGTCGTCTCGAAGACGATCGTGCCGGTGCCGCCGTTCGCCGACGGGAACTTGTCGGCGAGCTCGTCCTGCACCTGGCTCGTCTTGGTGTTCGGGATCGTGATCGACGACGAGATGGTGCCGGCGAACAGCGAGTACGTGACACCGGCGATGCCCATGATCACGATCCAGGCGATGATCACGAGCCAGTGGCGTCGCGCGGAGAACCGTCCGAGACGGTAGAGGAGACCGGCCATGCGGTTGCCCCGATCCTTTCGTTGTCAGCTGCTGTGGTGCGGGGTGCGCCGGTGGACCCCTGGGGAGGGAGGTGTCAGTCGTCGGCCATGTAGCCGCTGCGGACGCTGTGCACGAGTCGTGCGAGCAGGGCGTCCCAGGCGTCGATCGCGTCCGGGTCGAGGCGGGGTCCGGTCGTCGTGAGCCAGTGGTCGGCGATCACGACGATCCCGCTCATCAGGGACTCGACGAGGAGTGCGGCGTCGAGTGCGTCGGCGGCCGGGTGGCGTCGGGCGACCTCGTCACGGAGCCGTTCGGTGACCCGTGCGAAGGCGGTCTGGGTGAGCACCGCGGCCTTGGGGTCGTCCTTGCCGGGGTCGCCGAGGATCCGGTACATCCCGGCGATCGCGGGCGCCAGGTCGGCACCGCGCGCGGCGGACTCGAGCTCGTCGAACATCGACGAGCGGCTGCCGTCGCCGACCGGGGTCTTCGCCATGTCGGCGAGGAAGCGGTCGATGATGACGGAGAGCTCCTGCTCGCAGACGGCGAGCAGGACCTCGTCGAGGGACCCGAAGTGGTTGAAGACCGTCCGGCGGGCGATGTCGGCCCGGGACGCGAGGTCGTCGACGCTGAACTCGCGGCCGCCGCGCTCGTCGATGAGGTCGCGAGCCGCCTGCAGGATCGCCGCACGGTGCTTCGCCTTGAGGGCAGCACGGCGGTCGATCGACAGGGTCACGGCCACGACACTAGGTGCATCGATGCACTCGGTGCAACGACGTGGAGAGCATCTTCAGGTACGTACCCCGGCGGGAACCGTGGTTCTGAACAGATGTGCACGTGGTTGACTGGGCGAGCACGTCCGCCGTACGAAGGAGTACCCGATGCCCGTCCGTCTGTCCCCGCAGCACCTCGACGAGGTCGCCGCGAGCGGTGTCGCCGTCCCGACCTACGACCGCGACGGCATCACCGCCGGCATCGTGCACTTCGGCGTCGGCGGCTTCCACCGGGCGCACCAGGCGATGGTTATCGACCGGCTGCTCCAGCGGGGCGAGGGCCGCGAGTACGGCATCTGCGGCGTCGGCGTCCTCGAGCAGGACCGCCGGATGGCCACGGCGATGGCCGAGCAGGGCGGGCTGTACACGCTCGTCCTCAAGCACGCCGACGGCACCCGCGAGTCCCGCGTGATCGGCAGCATCGTCGACTACCTGCTCGCCGTCGACGACCCCGACGCCGTCGTCGAGAAGATGGCGCACCCGGACACCCGGATCGTCAGCCTGACCATCACCGAGGGCGGCTACAACTTCGACCACGTCACCGGCGAGTTCGTCGCCGACGAGCCGGGCGTCGCAGCCGACCTGCGCGGCGACGGCCCGCCGCACACCGTGTTCGGACTCGTCGTCGAAGCCCTGCGGCGCCGGCGGGACCGCGGGCTGGAGCCCTTCACCGTGATGTCCTGCGACAACATCCAGGGGAACGGGCACGTCGCCCGCGAGATGTTCACCGCCTACGCCCGGCTGCAGGACCCGGCGTTCGCCGACTGGATGGACGAGCACGTCTCGTTCCCGAACTCGATGGTCGACCGGATCACCCCGGTCACCGCCGACGAGGACCGCGCCTGGGTCCGCGACGAACTCGGCATCGAGGACGCCTGGCCGGTCGTCGCCGAACCGTTCTTCCAGTGGGTGCTCGAGGACGACCACCCGGCAGGCCGCCCGCCGTACGAGCAGGCCGACGTCCAGATCGTCGACGACGTCGAGCCGTACGAGCTCATGAAGCTCCGACTCCTCAACGCCAGCCACCAGGGCCTGTGCTACTTCGGGTACCTGTCCGGGTACCGCTACGCGCACGAGGCCACGCAGGACCCGGCGATCGCGACCTTCCTGCGCCGCTACATGGACGAGGAGGGCACCCCGACCCTGCACCCGGTGCCCGGCATCGACCTCGAGGACTACAAGTCCACCCTCATCGAGCGCTTCCAGAACCCCGAGGTCCGCGACACCCTCGCCCGCCTCTGTGCCGAGTCGAGCGACCGCATCCCGAAGTGGCTGCTGCCGGTGGTGCGCGAGAACCTCGCCGCCGACCGACCCGTCACCCTGTCCGCGGGCATCGTGGCCTCGTGGGCCCGCTACGACGAGGGCACCGACGAGTCCGGCGAGCCGATCCGGATCGTGGACCGGCTGGCCGACGAACTGCACCGCATCGCGCTCACCCAGCGGGACGACCGGCTCGCCTTCATCCGGAACCGGCAGGTGTTCGGGGACCTGGTGGACGACGAGCGGTTCGTCGCGGCCTACCGCGACGCCCTCGACGGGCTGATCGCGGACGGCGCGCACGCGACGGTGACGCGCCTGTCGCGTTCCTGAGACGCGACCGTCCACGGGCCTGGAGGCGCGGTGCCGGCCCGCACCGCGCCTCCAGGCCCGTCCCGTGGTGCGTCCAGGGCGCTAGGGTCGCGTCGTGAACCGGACCGACCGCCTGTACGCGCTCGTCGAGGAGCTGCGCGCGGCGGCACCCGGCCGGCGGAGCGCCCGTCGCCTGGCCGAGCACTTCGGGGTGAGCGTCCGCACCGTCGAGCGGGACCTGCGCGCGCTGCAGGAGGCCGGCCTGCCGATCTGGTCCGAGCCGGGACGCACCGGCGGGTACACCATCGACGCCCGTGCGACGCTCCCGCCCCTCGGGTTCACGGTGGACGAGGCGCTCGCCGTGGCGATCGGCCTCGGGACCCTCGGTGCGAGCCCCTTCCGCGATGCCGCCAGGAGCGCGGCGCGCAAGGTCACCGCGGTCCTCGCCGAGGACGACGCCCGACGGACGGCCCGGCTCGCCGCACGGGTGCTCCTGCTCGAGGCGGGCGACCGGACCCCGGCACCCGTCGCCCTCGCGGGTGCGCTCACGGGCGGACGCGTGGTGCGGATGCGGTACCGCGACGCGAACGGCACCGAGACCGACCGCACGGTCGAACCACTCGGGTACGTCGGCAAGGGGGAGGACTGGTACCTCGTCGCCTGGTGCCGACTGCGCGACGGGGTCCGGGCCTTCCGTGGCGACCGGGTGCTGGTCGTCGAGGAGACCGACGAGGCCGCGCCGCCGCGGGTCGTCCGGATCGAGGAACTCGACATACCGCACGGGGTGCTCCGACCCGTCCTCGGAGACTGACGGACCGATCCGCGGAAACCCCGACAGGACGGTGTCGCGGACGGCGAGGATGCTCGTCCCCGGGTGGTCACGGTGGTCACCCGGGAAGGCACACCGTGGAGTTCGCATCGATCCGCATCATCACCGAGGACCTGGAGGGGATGGTGGCGTTCTACGAGCGCATCACCGGCACCACCGCCCGACGTCCGGCCCCGGTCTTCGCCGAGTTCGTGACCGGCGGCCTCGTGCTCGCGCTCGCGACGCCGGCGACGGTCGCGATGCTCGGCGTCGACGCGCCGCGGGCTGGTGTCGCGGGCAGTGCGATCGTCGAGTTCCTCGTGGCGGACGTGGACGCCGCCTTCGGTCGCCTGCAGGACGGGCTCGGCGACGTGGTGCTGCCGCCGACGACGATGCCGTGGGGCAACCGGTCCGCGCTCGTCCGGGACCCGGACGGCACGCTGGTGAACCTGTTCAGTCGTCCCGCGTGACCGTTCCGGTTCGGGGATCCCGGGGATCGCGAACCGGGACGGTCAGCGCTCGTCGTCGTCCCACGGCACCGGCGTGGTCGTGCCGGTCTCCCAGTCCCGCCGGAGCACGCCGTAGCCGACGGACGCGACGGGGCGTCCACCCTCGACTGGCCAGCCCTCGCGGTAGTGCGCCTCCTTCACCCAGCCCGCACGGACGAACACGCGCCGCATCGCGACGTTGTCCTCGCGCGTCTGCCCCTCGAAGCGCGTGACGGCGGGCAGGGTGGTGAACACGTGGTCCGTCGTCGCACGGAGCGCGGGCACACCGAGGCCACGGCCGCGGAACCGGCCGGCGATGCGGAGGTCGAAGAGCGGCACCGGGTCCTCGAGGTCCTCGAGCCGGACGATCCCGACCCGCCCGAGCTCGGCGTGCTCGAGCCAGTACGTGTCGTGCTCGCCGTCACGGTAGGCGCCGGCGTCGACCGCGGCCTCGGCGTCGGCGCGGGCGATGGTGCGTCGGACGTGGAACGGGAACTCCTCGCTCGTGAGGAACGCGATCAGGTCGGCGCGGTCGGCGCCGGTCGGGTCGAGACGGACGAGCGTGACGGCGGTCATGCAGGCCACGGTAGCGGCGGCTCGGTCAGCGGGGGAGGGACGCCGCCCAGCGGTCGATCGCGTCGTACGCGTGCTCCCGGACCTCGGGGACGGAGAGCACGACGTCGTGCAGGGCCCCGTGCAGTCGGCGGATCGTGACCTCGCTGCCGAGGGACAGGGCCCGGTGTGCGACGACGTCGACGTTGAGGGCGACGTCGGCCCGTGCCATGCCGTCGTCCCACCGGGGTTGCAGCATGCTCTTGTCGCTCAGGAGGACGAGCACGGGCACCTCGATGCCGAGGCCGTCCTCGACCGTGGCCTGCCCGTCGAACACCGCCGCGAGCCAGTTCGGGTGCAGGGGGAAGCCGCGGTCGGGTCGCCACTGCTGGTCGTACGTCCACGAGCCCTCGCCCGCGGCGGACACCGTGCGGGTGTAGAAGCCCGGGTCGACGGCGGGCATCGGCGCGAGCGGGTTCCGTCGGGCGCCGAGCCGGACGACCGGGGCGACGAGGGCACGGCCGACGGCCTTGGCCTGGAACTCGAGCCAGGGGCTGTTCAGGACGAGGCCGTCGACCCGGTCGGGGTGCCGTGCGGCCCAGAGCGACAGGGTGAGTCCGCCGGTGGAGTGTCCCATCGGCACGAGTCGTCGGCCCGTCTCACCGTGGTGCTCGGCGGCGATGGCGTCGAGCGCGGCGGCGATGTCCTCGTCGTAGGTGGCGAGGTCGTCGACGTTCCCCGGGGTCTGCCCGGGCCGCAGGCTCCGCCCGTACTTGCGCAGGTCGAGGGCGTGGAACCGGGCGCCGAGCCGCTCGATCCGATCCGCGAGCTCGACCTGGAAGAAGTAGTCCGACCAGCCGTGCACGTACAGCACGTCGACACCGTGCAACGGGCCGTGCGCGTGCAGCAGGAGATCCGCCGGGGTGCGGCGTCGGCGGACGAGCGTCGCCACGACCGGTCCCTCGTGGTCGTCGCCGAGCGGGAGCTCGAGGCGTTCGAACGGCGCCCCGAGCACGTCTTCGCGCCAGCCGTGGTCCGCCATCCGTCGAGCGTATCCGCCCGCCTTCCGTAACGATCCGTACCGCCTCGGGACCTTCCCAGCCGCTCTGGTGGGATTCCCCGGCGAAGTCCCGGGAGTCGTCCGAACACGGCTGGGAGGGTCCGGGGACCGCAGCAGCGGGGATCCACACGAGGGGGAGGCCCAGGGGATGACGTTCAGACGTGCAGGAGGAGCCGCGCTCGGCTTCGTCGGCGGGAGTGTGCTCGCCGGTTTGTTGGTCGGGGTCGGCGTGACGCCGGTGCTGGCGGTGGCCGGGGTGGGGACGACCTCGGCGATCGGAGTGTTCGACTCGATGCCCGAGTACATCGAGATCGGCGAGCTGCCCCAGCGGAACGAGGTCTGGGCGTACCGCGGCGGGAAGCCCGTGCACCTGGCGAACGTCTGGGCGCAGAACCGTCAGGAGCTCAGTCTCGACCAGATCAGCGACACCCTCGAGCACGCGGCGGTGGACGGCGAGGACAAGCGCTTCTACGAGACCGGCGGGGTCGACGCGACGAGCATGGTCCGGTCCCTCGTGAGCGTCGTCGCCGCGGGTGGCAAGGGCGGCTCCGGCGGGTCGACCATCACGATGCAGCTGGTGCGGAACATCAAGATCCAGCAGGCGAGCGAGCTCCCGACGGCCGAGGAGCGCGACGCGGCGTACAAGGACGCCACGAAGCGGTCCGCGCAGCGCAAGCTCGCCGAGATGAAACTGGCGATCGGTCTCGCGAAGGAGTACTCGAAGCAGGAGATCCTGTCGGCGTACCTCAACATCGCGTACTTCGGCGACCAGACGTACGGCGTGCAGGCCGCCGCGCAGCGCTACTACGGCAAGGACGCCACCGACCTCTCCCCGGCCGAGGCCGCGTCGCTGATCGCGATCGTGCAGTGGCCGGAGCGGCGGGACCTGTCACGCCCGAGTCACTACGCCGACAACGTCGCCCGCCGTGACGTCATCCTCCGGTCGATGCGCGAGCAGGGGCACCTGAGCCGTGCCGAGCTCACCGAGGCGCTCGCGACGAAGCCAGCCGACTACGTCCGTCTCACGCCCCCGCAGCAGGGGTGCGAGGCCGTCGCCCGCGGCGCCGAGTTCTTCTGCCAGTACGCGGTCGAGGTCGCGAGGCAGCTGCCGCAGCTCGGCCCGACCGAGGACCGCCGCGACGACGCCTGGCGGAAGGGCGGGTACCGGGTGCAGACGACGCTCGACCTCGACCTGAACGGCCAGCAGAAGGCGCTGCTCGACCGCTACGACCCGGCAACCGAGTCGCGGTTCGCCCTCGGCGCGACACTGGACACGGTCGAGGCGGGGACGGGCCGTGTCCTGACCATGGCGCAGAACAAGGACTACGACCGTTCGTCGGACGCCCCGGCGAGTGCGACCTCGCTGAACTACGCGACCGACGAGGACAACGGCGGCTCGACCGGGTTCCAGGTCGGCTCGACCTACAAGATGTTCACGCTCCTGCAGTGGCTGGCCGCGGGCAGGAGCCCGGACGCGGTCGTCGACGGCACCAAGCGCGGCCGGAGCACGTGGACGCAGTGCGGGCAGACCATCGACTCCTACTGGAACCCGAAGAACGACTCCCCGGGGCAGACCGGCCCGTTCACGGTCCGGCAGGCCACGGCACAGTCGGTGAACGCCGCCTACGCGTCGATGGCCGAGCAGCTCGACCTGTGCGACATCCGTGACACCGCCGCGGCGCTCGGCGTGCACCCGGCCACCGGTGGCACCCTCCCCGCGAACCCGGCTGCGGTGCTCGGCACGACGAGCATCGCGCCGCTCACCATGGCGGCCGCGTACGCGGGTGTGGCGAACGGCGGGGTGTACTGCGCGCCGATCGTCATCGACCAGGTGACGTCGCGGGACGGCGAGGAGCTCGGTGGGCAGCCGCGGGCGTGCCGGCAGGCCGTGCCGACCGCCGTCGCGACCGCCGCGTTCGAGGTCATGCAGGGCGCGTTCCGCGGCGGGACCGCGAGCGGCGGGCAGACACCGGACGGCGCGACGCTCTTCGGCAAGACGGGCACGACCGACGCCGCCGACCAGATCTGGCTCGTCGGCGGGACGACCCGAGCGGTGACCGCCTACTGGCAGGGCAACACCGACGGCGGGAAGGCGAACCTGCGGCACTTCGCCAACGTCGAGGGGACGTACGCGACCACCCGCGCAGCCGTCTGGCGGCAGGCGCAGACGGCCGTCAACGCGGCGGTGCCGGTGGGGTGACGGACTGACGGATCCGACGGACGGGAGGCGCGGTGCCAGCTGGCACACCTCCCTCGCAGGCTCGGTCGGCGCGCCCCGCGTGACGCTGGCGCGTCACCGCTGAGCGGGGCGCGCTCCCGTCCGTCGGCAGGTGCGGACTAGGACAGCTTCTTGCTGTCCTGGAGCCAGCCCGCGAGCTGCTGCATGTAGGCGGCCTGCGAGGTGTAGTCGAGTGCGGGGAAGGTCCAGCTGTGGACCTGACCCGCTTCGAGGGCCGCGTTGTCGGCGAACGTCGGCTGCTTCTCGAGGTCGGCGACCTGGTAGCCCTGCTGCGAGAGCAGGATCACGTCACCGGAGATCTGGCCGGCGTTCTCCCACGAGTAGATGCCCCAGTAGAAGCCCTTCGGCTTCGGGTTCACGAAGTCGACGCCGAACGAGGTGTACATCTGCAGCGTCGGCTCGTCGGTCGGCCGCGTCACGTAGGCGCCGTCGCCGTCGGCGTACATCGAGACGACCTGAAGGTCCGAGTCCTTCGCGACCTTCTCGAGGTCGTCCGCGGCGGTCTCGAAGCGGTCCTCGGCCTTGTCGACCGTCGACTCCTTCGCGCCGAGCGACTCGGCGAGCTTCGCGATCGTCTCGATGACGTCCTCGCCCTTGCCACCCCACTTGACCTGGGCCACCGGAGCGATCGCCTCGACCTGCTTCTGCTGCTCCTTGTCCTTGAACCCGTAGCCCGGCTGGGTGGTGTCGAGCGTGCCCTGCTCGTCGGTCGGGTAGACCGAGGTGACGACGAGGTCGGGCTTCAGCGCGGCGAGCTGCTCGAGGTCGATGTCGCCGTAGGCGGCGCCGAGCTGCGTGATGCCGTCGGTGTCGAGGTCGTCGAAGCGGGCGTCCTTCGCCATGGTGAGCTGCCCGAAGGTGCCGACCGGCTTGAGCCCGTACTCGATGAACGAGATCGCGATGTCGTTGAGCACGACGACGCGCTTCGGGGTGTGGTCGACCTTGATGGTCGTGCCGGTGGCGTCCTTGTACGACCAGGCGCCGCCGGCCGCGGCGCTGCTGCCGCTGCCGGCGCTGTCGTCGGAGCTGTCCGTGCTGGAGCAGCCGGCGAGGAGGAGGGCCGAGACGGCCACGGAGGTCACGAGGGCGGCGCGGAAGGAGCCGCGGCGGATGATCTTCACGTTAGGAGAGGCTAACCTAAGTTTCGGGTGCCCGCCAGTTCGGATTCCGGACGGGTGGTGCCGGCCGGCGTCGCCTCGGCCCGGACCACGTCGTGCTCGTCGGCCTCGGGCACGATCATCGGCGCACCGGTCACCGGGTCCGCCACGACGCGGGCGTGCAGGCCGAACGCACGGTCCAGCAGCTCCGGGGTGAGGACCTCGGCAGGCGTGCCGTCGGCCGCGATGCCGCCGTCGTGCAGGACCACGAGCCGGTCCGAGTAGCGGGCCGCGAGGGTCAGGTCGTGCAGGACCATGACCACGGTCGACCCCTGCTCGCGGTTGAGGCGCCGGACGAGCCGGAGGACCTCGAGCTGGTGCGCCAGGTCGAGGTACGTCGTCGGTTCGTCGAGGAGGAGGGTGTCGGCCTGCTGGGCGACGACGAGGGCGATCCACGCTCGTTGCCGCTGGCCGCCGGACAGGCTCGCGACGTCGCGGTGGGCGACCTCGGTCAGGCCGGTGGCCGCGATCGCCTGCTCGGCGATGTCCGCGTCGTCGGCCGTCCAGGGCTTCGCCCACGACTGGTGCGGGTTCCGGCCGCGCATGACCAGGTCGAGCACGCTCGTGCCGGCCGGGGCGACGGGGGACTGCGGCAGGATCGCGAGCTTCTTCGCGACCGCCCGGTTCGGCTCGCGGCGGATCGGCACGCCGTCGAGGTGGACCTCGCCGGACTGCGGCTTCAGGACGCGGCCGAAGGCCTTGAGCAGCGTGGACTTCCCGCAGCCGTTCGCACCGAGGAAGGTCGTCACCGTGCCGCGTTCGATCCGCAGGTCGAGGTCGGCGAGCACGGGGTGCCGGTCGTAGCCGACGGCGAGTCCGCGGGCCTCGAGCACGGGGACGGCGGTGCCGGGCTGGGTGTCGGTGGTGCCGGGCCGGGTGTCGGTGCGGGTCATCGGGACATCTCCTTGCGGTGACGGATGAGGAGCCAGACCAGGTACGGGGCGCCGATCACGGTCGTGATGATGCCCACCGGGACCTGCCAGGGGAACGCCGAGCGGGCGAGCAGGTCGGCGGCGAGGACGAGGGCGGCGCCGAGCGCTCCGGCGAGCAGCAGGGGCGGACGGTTCGTGCCGGCGAGCCGGAGCCCGACCTGCGGGACGACGAACGCGACGAACCCCACCGGGCCGGCTGCGGCGACGGCCGCGGCGGTGAGGACGACCGCGAGCGCGATGACGACGAGCCGGTGCCGCTGGACGGCCAGGCCGACGCCGGTCGCGACCTCGTCGCCGAGCTGCCCGATGCCGAGGGCGGCGCTCGTGGCCAGCGCCAGGGGGACGGCGACCGCGGCGACGATCAGCAGCGGCCAGACGCTCGACCAGGACGTGCTCGACAGGCTGCCGACGAGCCACTGCGAGGCCGCGGCCGCGGCGGTGATCTTCGCGCGGACGAGCAGGTAGCTCGTGACGGCGTCGAGCGTCGCGCCCACCCCGATGCCGACGAGGATCAACCGGTAGCTCTGCACCCCGCCGCGCCACCCGAACCCGTACACGGCCGCAGCCGCGAGGAGCGCGCCGATCGTCGCGGCGACCGGGATGCCGCCGCCGAGGACGACCGCGGAGACCGAGTACGACCCGCCGCCGAGCACGATCGCGGCCACCGCTCCCACGCTCGCGCCGGAGGTCACCCCGATGATGTCCGGCGTCCCGAGCGGGTTCCGCGTGAAGGTCTGGGTCAGGGCTCCGGCGACCCCCAGCGTCAGGCCCACCAGCGCGCCCGTCAGCACGCGGGGGAGGCGCAGGGTGGACACGATGAAGGCGTCCGGTCCCGACTCGAGCCCGAACAGCGACCGGATCACCGTCACCGGGGCGATCCAGGTCGACCCGATCGCGACGCCGAGGACGACCAGGACACCGACGGCCCCGAGTGCGGCGACCGTGTACCAGAAGACCCGGGGGCGCCAGGCGAGCCCGACGGGGCCGATGACGACGCCGCGGCGGCCCGCGGCGGTGTGCGTGCGGGGGTGCGTCTCCGTGCGCGTCTGCGTCTGCGCGTCCGTCCCCTTCTGCGCCCGCGCGTCCGTCTGCGTCTGCGTCTGCGTCTGCGCGTCCGTGCGCGTCCGCGCCTGCTCCGCCGCGCTCACAGCGACACCAGCGATCGGCGGCGTGCGACGGCGACGAACACCGGGCCACCGATGACGGCGAGGACGATGCCGACCTCCACCTCGGCGAAACCGCCGATCAGGCGGCCGACCACGTCGGCGAGGACCACGAGCGCGGCCCCGACGAGCGCGGACACCGGCAGGGTCCAGCGGTGCCCCGTGCCGACGAGGGCCCGGGCGACGTGCGGCACGGTCAGCCCGACGAACCCGATCGGTCCGGCGGCGGCGGTCGCCCCGGCGGCGAGGAGCGTGATGCCGCCGAGTCCGACGAGCCGCGCGACGAGCACGTTCTCCCCGAGGCCCTTCGCCAGGTCCGTCCCGAGTCCGAGTGCGTCGAGCGCCCGCACGTTCAGCACGGCGAGCACCAGCCCGGCCACCAGGAACGGCCACACGGCTCCGAGGACGTCGAGCTGCCGTGCCGCGAGCGACCCGACGACCCACAGGCGGTACGCGTCGAGCGAGTCCTGGTCGGTGAGCACCACGAACGACGTCAGGGCGCCGAGGAGTGCCGACACCGCCGCGCCGGCGAGGGCGAGGGGCACCGGACTCGCGGTCCCGCTCCCCGCGATCGTCACCGAGAACACGACGACGCTCGCCACGAGGGCCCCCACGAGCGCGAACCACACCGTGGCGCCCGTGCTCGTGATGCCGAAGACGTAGACGCCGATCACGACCGCGAGGCCGGCGCCCGACGAGACACCGAACAGGCCGGGGTCGGCGAGGGGGTTCCGGGTGTGGCCCTGCATGAGCAGCCCGGCGATCCCCAGGGCGGCGCCGACGGCCGCGCCGATGAGCGTCCGCGGGATGCGCGAGCCCCAGACGATGGCCTCGTCCGTGCTGCTCCCGGTGCGCAGGAGCCCGTCGAGCACCCGGTCCGCGCCGATCCGGTTGCTGCCGAGGAGCAGGCTCGCCAGCGCCACGAGCACGACCACCACGACGAGGCAGACGATCACGAGCGCCCGCCGCCGGAGCGCGGTGCGGTGCACACCGAGCGCGTCCGACGGACGCGCTCGGTGGGACTGCCGGACGGGAGCCGGAGCGGAGATCGGGGCTGGCACGGAGATCATCTTAGGTTAGCCTTGCCTCATGGCGAAGATCCCGCGGCTCCTGCCCGAGAACCCCCGGCTCTTCCGTGCCCACGTCGTGGGCAGCGCCCGGGTCACCCCGTCGATGCACCGCGTCACGATCACCGGGGACGACCTCGGGGAGTTCCGGTACCTCGGGTTCGACCACTGGTTCCGCCTCTTCGTGCAGCGCCCCGACCAGGACGCGTTCCGGATGCCCGAGCTCGACGGCACGAAGTGGTGGCCGACCTACCTCGCCATCCCCGAGGACGTCCGGCCGCACTGCGCGAACTACACCGTCGCCGCCTTCCGCCGACTCGCCGACGGCACGGCCGAGCTCGACGTCGACTTCGTCGTGCACACCGACGACGACGGCACCCCCGAGGGCCGCGCCGCGATCTGGGCCTGCGGTGCACGCCCCGGTGACGAACTCGCCCTGCTCGACCAAGGCTGCATCTTCGACTGCCCGCCCGACACCAGCGAGGTCCTGATCGCCGCCGAGGAGACCGGGCTCCCCGGGGTCGTCGGGATCGCGGCGTCGCTGCCGAGGGACACGGTCGGCCGCATCATCCAGGAGGTCCCCACGGCGGCCGACGTCCGCGCGCTCGACGCCCCGGCCGGGGTGCGCGTCACGTGGATCGTCCGCGACGAGGTCGACGAGCACGCGGTCCCGGGGCGGGCGGCGCTCGCCGAGCTGCAGCGGCACGTGCCGACCGACGACCGCGGCTACGCCTTCGTGGTGGGGGAGTCGACCCTCGCGACCGAGGGGCGTCGACACCTGCACCGGGCCGGGCTGCCGAAGTCGCGGATCACCTTCTCGGGCTTCTGGAAGCACCAGGCGCGCGAGTCCGTCCCCGCCTGACGCACATCCCCTCGCCTCAGGGTGTCCAACCCCGGGGCACCACGAACGCGTCCCACAGCGCTCGCCCCGACCGGTCCGCGGTGCTGATGTCGAGCACGATTCCGTCCGCGTCGGCGGGCACCGTGATGGACAGCCGCGTCGTGGCGCCGCAGACGATGTCGCCCTCGTCGAGGACCGAGCGCGGGTTCGTCGACTCGCCGCCGTGCTCCTTCCGGGCGGTGAAGTCGCGGATCGTCAGGTGCACGATCGCCGTCGAGCGGCACACAGCGAGGACGTCGTACGGGCCGGAGAGGTCGTACTCGAGCGCGGCGGACCCCGTGACCGCTCCACGCTCGTCGTCCTCCACGAGGAGCTGCCCACCGGCTCCGCCCGCTGCACTCTCGCCACCGCCGAGGAGCGAGGACATCCGGTCGAACCACGCGTGTCCGTAGTCCTTCGGGAACGCGTCGTGGCCCGAGCAGCCGGTCAGGGTCAGCATGACGCCGGTGGCGGCGATCGCGGACAGCAGCCGCCGGCGGGTCTTCAGCACCCCGCGATCATCCCGGAACACGCAGCGGTCCGGCGACCCCTCGTCCGGGGTGCCGACAGACGGACAGGAGGCGCGGTACCAGCTGGCACCGCGCCTCCCGTCCGTCCCGGGGTCGCGTCAGCGTTCCCGCTGGCTACGCCCGTTCCGACCGGCTACGCCCGCTCCCGCCAGGTACGCCCGTTCCGACCAGGCGAGCCCGCGGTACCTGGTCGATCCGGGCGTACTGCCCCGAACGTTCCTACCAGGTACGCCCGTTCCCACCGGCTACGCCCGCTCCCGCCAGGTGCGCCCGAATCCGCCAGGGACGCCCGTTCCGACCGGGCGAGCCCGCGGTACCTGGTCGATTCGGGGGTACTGCCCCGAAAGTTCCGACCAGGTACGCCCGAACCGACCAGGTACGCCCGAACCGACCAGGTACGCCCGAACCGACCGGGTACGCCCGAATCCGCCAGGTACGCCGGTCCGACCGACCGACCGACCGCCCACGCCGCGAGGACCCCGCGCCCACCGACCGTCACGGCTGCCCGCCCGCTCGACGGACGGGTAGCGTCCGCGGCATGAGCAGCCGACTGAGCGAACTCGTCCTCAACTGTGCCGACCCCGAGGCGTTGTCGCGCTTCTGGTGCGCGGTCCTCGACTACGTCGAACTCGCAAGGGACGAGGACGACATCGAGATCGGCCCGGCCGCTGGGTTCGGCGGCGCGACCCCGACGATCATCCTCGCGAAGGTCGAACACGCGAAGACGCAGCCGCTCCGGCTCCACCTCGACCTCAGCCCCGTGGACCGCGACCAGTATGCCGAACTCGATCGGCTGCTGGCGCTCGGAGCGCGGCCGGCCGACGTCGGACAGACGGGGGAGGAGTCCTGGCACGTCCTGCAGGACCCGGAGGGCAACGAGTTCTGCCTCCTCCGGACGCGGCTCGCGCCGCTGTGAGTGAGCCCCCTCGCGAGGCGCGACCCGTAGACGGACAGGAGGCGCGGGGGCCGCGGGGCCCCCCCCCCCCCGGCCGGGGGGGGGGGGGGCGGCGGCCGCCTGTCCGCGGGCGGGGCGCGGCCCCGCGGGCCGGGCGGGGCGGGCCGGCGGGGGCGGAGGCCGACGG
>NZ_JBIWAG010000004.1:0-50625 GCF_044759965.1 Curtobacterium sp. NPDC098951 | reverse complement strand
CTCCTCGGGTCGGGGCTGGCGCCGTTGTTTTTGAGCCCCGACGCTCGGGGCGACCCGTAGACGGACAGGAGGCGCGGTGCCAGCTGGCACCGCGCCTCCCTGGCAGGCTCGGTCGGCGCGCCCCGCACAACGCTTCGCGTTGCCGCTGAGCGGGGCGCGCCCGTCCGTCCTGTGGTTGCGTCAGCCCTTCAGGCCGGACCCCGTCACGCCCTCGACGATCTGCCGCTGGAAGATCAGGTAGAGGATGATCAGCGGCAGCGCCGCGAGGATCGCTCCGGCCTGGATGTCCGCGTAGCGCTGGCCGAAGCTGCCCTGGACCGTGGCGAGCCCGACCGGGATCGTCATGAGGTCCGGGTTCGACAGCACGAACAGCGGCAGCAGCAGGTTGTTCCAGACCCCGACGAACGTCAGGATCGTCACCGCCGCGATCACCGGACGCGACAGCGGCAGGATGACCGACCAGTAGACCTTCCAGATGCCGGCGCCGTCGATCCGGGCGGCCTCCTCGAGCTCCCGCGGGATCCCGTCGAAGAACTGCTTGAAGATGAACACCGCGATCACGGCGGGCACCTGCGGGAAGATGACCGACCAGTAGGTGTTCAGCAGGCCGACGGAGTTGAGCTCCTGGAAGATCGGGATGATCAGCACCTGCGTGGGGATCATGATCCCGAGGATGATGAGCAGGAACGCGACGTTGCGCCCGCGGAACACGAGTCGCGACAGCGCGAACGCGGCCATCGACGCGAACAGCACCGTCAGGAGCGCGGTGACCACGCTCGTGATGCCGCTCGCGAGGTACCAGTTCCAGATGTCGCCGGCCTGGAACAGCGCCGCGTAGGAGTGCAGCGTCGGGTTCCAGTTGGACAGGATGGCGTTCGCGCCGAGGGCCGCGACGCCGTTGTCGGACAGCGACGTCTTCAGGGCGAACAGGCTCGGGATGAGCCAGATGATCGCGAACACCGTGAGGATGATCGCGGCCGTGATGTTGAACCCCTTGCCCGAGACGCCGATCTTCGCGGCGTTCGCGGGTGCCGCAGCGGAGACGCCGGAGCGGAAGCGGGGGCGGTCGGTGGTGATGCTCTCGGTGGCGGTCATGTCAGGCCCCGATCTCTCGCTTGGCGGCAGCGCGCTCGACGAGCTGCCGGATGACTGCGATCGCGACGATCACGATGAACAGGAGCACCGATGCGGCCGAGGCGGCACCGAGTCGGTTGTCGGTGAAGCCGACGCCCGTGATGAGCTGCAGCGAGACCTGGGTGGAGATGCCCGGTCCGCCGTTCGTCATCAGGTACACCTGGTCGAAGATCTTCAGGCTGGCGATGATCTGCAGCAGGATCACCAGCGTCGTGGTGCGACCGAGCAGCGGCAGCGTGATCGACTTGATCTGCTGCCAGCTCGACGCCCCGTCGACCGCGGCGGCTTCGTACAGTTCGCGCGGGATCTCCTGGAGCCCGGCGAGGTAGAGGACGAAGTTGAACCCGAGCGTCCACCAGACGGTGGCGATCGCGACGCCGATCATCGCGGTGTTCGGGCTCGCCAGCACACCGGCGCCCGGCGTGATGCCGATCGCCTGCTGGACGGACGCGAACAGACCCGTCGCCGGGGTGAAGATGAACACCCAGATGAGCGAGATCGTCGCCGACGGCAGGATGAACGGCAGGAAGAACGCCAGGCGGAAGAACCACTGGCCGCGGTTCATCCGGTTCGTCAGCACGGCGAACAGGAACGCCAGGATGACGAGCGGCGGCGTCGTGTACAGCGTGAACTGCAGCGTGTGCCAGAGCGACGACCAGAAGTCGGCGCGGCCGAGCATCTCGGCGTAGTTGGCGAACCCGGCGAAGCTGCCGAGCCCGGTGCGGACGGTCGAGGTGTTGAAGAAGCTCGAGACGATCATCCAGATCGTGGGGCCGAGCAGGAAGGCCAGGTAGAACAGGCCGAACGGTGCGAGGAAGAGCCACCCGCTGCGGCCCTGGCCGCGCGTGAGGCTGGTCCGGTAGGTGCCGGTTCGTCGAGGAGCGGTGGTCGCCTCCGTGGGACGGGTGAGGACTGGTGCTGCAGTCACGTCATCGTGCCTTTCGCGCGGTGTTCACGGTGGGGACGTGCCCGGTCACAGCGGGCTCGGGGTGTTGAGGTAGGTCGCGAGCTGGTCGTTGATCGCCGACATGGCCTGCGCGGGGGAGCTGCTGCCCTGCTGGACGAGGGCGAGCTGGGCGCCGACGGTGTTCTCGAACGTCGATCCGGAGCCGCCGTACCAGGCCGGGTCGTCGAACACCGCGCTCTCGGCGGCCGAGGCGTAGTTCGACTGCGGCGTGAGCTTCTTGTACGCGGTGCTGTCGTACGTCGGCAGGTACGCCGGGACGTGTCCGCCCTGGGCCCAGGTGAGGCTCTGCTCGAGCATCTGCTTGATGAAGAGCATGTGGGCCTTCCGCTGCTCCGGCGTCCGGTCCTTGCGGGGCAGGATGAACGTGTGCGAGTCGGCCTGCGTCGCCGGCTTGTCGAAGAGCTGCGGGATCGGCGCCATGCCGAACTTCAGCCCCTTGATCGACTGCGCCGTGCTGATCTCCCACTCGCCCTGCATGAAGAAGCCGGCCTTGCCGGTGAACATCAGCGTCTGCGCCGTGGCGTAGTCGAGGCCCTTGTTCAGCCAGCCGTTCTTGACCCACTTCTGGGTCATGTCGGTGACCTTCGTGTAGGCGTCCTCGTTCACGGTCAGCTTCGAGCCGCCGTCGCTGATGAACGGCGTCGCCCCCTCGATCTGGTTGTACATGGTCCAGAAGAAGCGCCACGGGGTCGCGACCTCGCTGACGTTGGCGACGTTGAGGGCCGTGCCGCCGGTGACCTTCGCGACCGCGGCCAGCGCGCTCTCGAAGGCGTCGATCCCGGTGAGGTCCTTGAGCTTGCCGTCGCCGTCGATCAGGCCCGCCTTCTGGCAGATGTCAACGTTGTAGAAGAGGACGAACGGGTGGGTGTCGAGCGGGATGCAGATGTTCTTCCCGTCGGTCTTCTGCGCCGTCCAGGCCTTCTGGTTGAAGTCGCTGGCGCTCAGGCCGACGCTCGCCAGGTCGTCGCTCGTGATCGGGTCGAGCAGGTCACCGTCCCAGAGCGGCTTCGCACGGGTGAGGTGGGCGATGGCGACGTCCGGCGGCTTGTTCCCGACGGTGGCCAGTGTGACCTTCGAGTAGTACGGGTTGCCCCACGCGAAGGTGGTCGCCTGCAGGGACGACGAGCCGCCGTGCTGCTTGGCGTAGCCGGCCTCCATGTCCTGCATGCGGACACCGTCACCGCCGCCGAAGAGGTTCCAGAAGACCAGGGTCTCCGGGTTGAGCGGGGCTCCGGCGATGCCGGCGGCGAGGGGGCTGGAGCAGGCCGCGAGCGGCAGCACCGTGGCGGCGGCTGCACCTGCGGCGAGGAGGCTCCTCCGCGTGAAGGCACCGCCTCGTGGGTGCGAGGTGGGTACGGGGATACGGTTCGGCATGGCATCACTCCATCGGGACGGGCCGAGTCGGAGCAGGGTCGGTGCTCCGTGAGCGCTCACGTTAGCGCGCGTCCCGGCGTGCCGCCACCCTTTCGGTGCGGGTGACGGCCGATCCGTGATGTTCGCGGGCGCCCCCTTTCGTGTCGCGCGGAAAGCCGCTAGCGTTTCGGAAACGTGAGCGCTCACTTTCGCCGAGCGCAGGCAGCCCCACGATCGAAGGAGATCCATGCCCCGCACACACCTCGTCCTCGACGCCGCGTTCACCGTGGGGCCGGTGCGACGTCGCCTGTTCGGCGGGTTCGTCGAGCACCTCGGACGCCACGTCTACGACGGCATCCACGAGCCGGCGCACGAGACCGCTGACGAGCACGGCTTCCGCAAGGACGTCGTCGAGCTCGTCAAGGAACTCGGTGTGTCCGCGATCCGCTACCCCGGTGGCAACTTCGTCTCCGGCTACAAGTGGGAGGACGGCGTCGGCCCGGTCGAGCAGCGTCCCCGTCGTCTCGACCTCGCCTGGCACTCGACCGAGACGAACGAGGTCGGCCTGCACGAGTTCCAGCACTGGCTCGACCAGGTCGGCTCGGAGCTCATGCTCGCCGTCAACCTCGGCACCCGCGGCACGCAGGAGGCCATCGAGCTCCTCGAGTACGCGAACATCGACGCCGGCACCGCGCTCAGCGAGTACCGGAAGTCGAACGGCCGTCAGGAGCCCTTCGCCATCTCGATGTGGTGCCTCGGCAACGAGATGGACGGCCCGTGGCAGCTCGGCCACAAGAACGCCGAGGACTACGGCAAGCTCGCCGCGATGACCGCCAAGGCCATGCGGCAGATCCAGCCGGACCTCGAGCTCGTCGCCTGCGGTTCCTCCGGAGCATCGATGCCGACGTTCGGCGAGTGGGAGCGCACCGTCCTCGAGCACACCTACGACGACGTCGACTACATCTCTGCGCACGCCTACTATGAGGAGGGCGACGACCTCGCCTCGTTCCTCGCCTCCGGTGTGAACATGGACCACTTCATCAAGACGGTCACGACCGCCGCCGACCACGTCCAGGCGCAGAAGAAGTCCGACAAGCGCATCGACATCTCGTTCGACGAGTGGAACGTCTGGTCCATCTCGAAGTGGAACGAGCAGCAGAAGACCTTCGAGCTGCAGGACTGGCCGGTTGCCCCTCGCCTGCTCGAGGACGTCTACACCGTCGCGGACGCCGTCGTCGTCGGCGGCCTGCTCATCTCGCTGCTCCGCCACGCGGACCGCGTTGCCTCGGCGTCGCTCGCGCAGCTGGTCAACGTCATCGGCCCGATCATGACCGAGCCCGGCGGCCCGGCCTGGCGCCAGACGACGTTCTTCCCGTTCTCGCTGACCTCGCGCCTGGCCAACGGCACGTCGCTGCAGGTCAAGTCCTCTGGCGACACGGTCGACGGCGGCAAGTACGGCGAGGTCCCGGTCGTCGACTCGGCCGCCACCGTCGGCGAGGACGGCAAGGCCGCGGTCTTCCTGGTCAACCGGCACCCGTCCGAGTCGACCTCGGTGACGATCGACCTCGCCGGCCTGTCCGTCGAGGGTGACGTCCGCGCCGAGGGCGTCTGGGACGACGACCTGCACGCGGTGAACGACCTGGCGAACACCGAGCGCGTCGGACTGCGCACGAACGACACCGTCCGCCGTGAGGGTGACACCATCACGATCGAACTGCCGCCGGTCTCCTGGACCGCCGTGTCGATCGGCTGAAGCGCCTCGGCGCACGCTGCGGCGGGCGTCGAGTGAGCACAGAGGGCGTCGGGCCGCTTCGCGGTACCGGCGCCCTCTGCCGTGCGCGGGGCCGGGTGCGATGCCAGTTCACGGGGTGGGCGACAGTTCACGCGGTGGCGGGCGCGTGAGCTGTCGGTGAGCGCGTGAGGCGCGTTGCGGTGGTCGGGAGGCCGCTTGGCTGCGGCCGGGAGGCGCGGGGCGGGCTGGTGCCGCGCCTCCCGTCCGCCGCGCGGTCGCGTGTTCACGGGGTGGGCGACAATTCACGGGGTGGCGGGCGCGTGAGCTGTCGCTGGGCGCGTGAGGCGCGTTGCGGCGGTCGGGAGGCCGGGAGGCCGGGAGATCGGGAGGCGCGGGGCGGGCTGGTGCCGCGCCTCCTGTCCGGCGGGCGGTTGCGTGTTCACGGGGTGGGCGACAGTTCACGCGGTGGCGGGCGCGTGAGGTGTCGGTGGGCGCGTGAGGCGCGTTGCGGAGGTCGGGAGGCGCGGGGCGGGCTGGTGCCGCGCCTCCCGTCCGCCGCGCGGTCGCGTGTTCACGGCGTGGGCGACAGTTCACGGGGTGGCGGGCGCGTGATGTGTCGGTGGGCGCGTGAGGTGCCCGCGACGGCGCGGCCGGCGCGGCGGCGCAGCAGCGCGACGCCTCAGGCGGGCGGCGGCGGGGTGCAGCGCACGGCCCGGGCCCGCCAGGTGATCTCCTCGACGAAGGCGGCCGTGTCGGGGCCGAGTGGATCGTCCGGCGCGTCCTCGACCAGCAGTCCGAGCGCCGGGGCGAGCAGGAAGGACGTCGTCGTGGTGCTCCCGAAGGCGTCGACGGTCGGGACCGCCACGGTGTCCGCGAGTCCGGCGTGCGCGAGCGCTGCGGCGTAGTCCAGGACGGCGTCCGCTGCCTCGTCCGAGGTCAGGACGGCGCTCAGGCCGTACACGATGTTCTTCATGATCCGAACGCGCCGAGGTGGGGAGATGAGGACCGCAGCGGTGGCTCGTCCTCCGGACACACGGAAGTGGCGCACACCCGGGGCCGGGACAGCAAGCCGGCTTCGTGTGCACGGTACGCCCCGCTCGCTGACCGTGTGACGTGCAGCCACACCCTGCCCGGCGTCAGGCGGGCGGCGGCGCCGTGCTCGAGCGGACGACCAGGCGCACCGGGACGAGATCGGCCTCGTTCCGGACGGGCTGCCCGTCGATCTGGGACAGCAGGTTCGTGACCGCACGACGACCGACCTCGTCGAAGGACTGGTGCACGGTGGTGAGCGGCGGCCAGAACGAGTCGGACTCGGGCGAGTCGTCGAAGCCCACCACGCTGAGGGTCCCGGGCACGGGGCGCCCGGCCTCGTGCGCCGCACGGAGGACCCCGAGCGCGGTCTGGTCGTTCGCGGCGAACACCGCGGTGATCTCGGGGCGCCGGGCGATCTCCTGCCCGGCGCGGTACCCGGACTCGGAACCCCAGCCGCCGCGGAACACCGGCGGGACGGGCCGCCCGGCGGCTTCGAGCGTGGCCTGCCAGGCGGCGAGCCGTCGGGCGGCCGAGTAGGACGACTCGGGCCCGGCGACGTGCCAGACGGTCTCGTGGCCGAGGTCGAGCAGGTGCTGCGTGGCCCGGCGGGCGCCGTCGGCCTGGTCGGTGTCGATCGCGGGGTGCTGTGTGGTGCCGGTGGAGTCGACCACGACCATCGGGACGCCGTCGGGCAGGACGACCTCGGCCGTGTCGATGATGTGCGACTCGATGATGATCACCACGCCGTCGACGGCCTGCTCGTGCAGTCGCGAGAAGGCCGAGCGGACGCCTTCCTCGGTGCGTGAGGCCATCGGCAGCAGCGTGATGGTGAAGTCGGCGGCACCCGCTGCGTCGGCGATCGCCTCGAGGGTGCGCATGTTGCCGAACGACGCGAGTGTGAACATGATCACGCCGATCGTGCGGAAGCGCCCGGAGCGCAGTGCCCGGGCGGCGCGGTTCGGCCGGTAACCGAGGTCGTCCATCGCACGCCGGACACGGTCGCGGGTGTCGGGGGAGACGTTGTCGAACCCGCGGGCGACCCGGGAGACGGTCTGCATGGAGACCCCGGCGGCTTCGGCCACGGCGGCCATCGACGGGGAGCGACGTGCGGCGGCCGCAGCCGCCAGTTCGGTCGTCACGATGCCCCTCCGGTTCCGGGCGATCTGCCCTGCAGTCCCCAGACGGTAGCGCATGTTGACGTTGCCATGCTATCGTCGCGGCGTTCGATGTTGACGTCAACATCGACGGACCGGAACACCGTACGACAAGGGAGTCACATGAGCACGCTGGAAGCGCGCGCAGCCGGAGCCACCGCGCCGGCCGTGCCACCGCGGCGCCGCGCCAGGCCGCGCGGCCGCTACACGGGATGGCTCTTCGTCGGCCCCTTCGTCCTCGTGCTCGTCGCGATGCTCATCGTGCCGATCGGGTACGCGCTGTGGCTCAGTCTGTTCCGCGACCAGCTCATCGGCGGCAACCAGTTCGTCTGGTTCGCCAACTACGTGCAGCTCTTCCAGGACGCCAAGTTCTGGTCGGGCCTCGGCCGCGTCGCGGTGTTCCTCGTCGTGCAGGTCCCGATCATGCTCGGCCTGGCCCTCGTCGCCGCCCTCGCGCTCGACAGCGCCCGGCTCTGGGGGACGTCGTTCTTCCGCATCGCGGTGTTCCTGCCCTACGCGGTTCCCGGTGTCGTCGCGGCGCTCATCTGGGGCTTCATCTACGGCAACCAGTTCGGCCTCACCGGCACGGCGAACCACGCGTTGGGCATCGACCTGCTGCAGCCGTTCAGCCCGGACTGGGTCCTCACGTCGATCGGCAACGTGGTCACGTGGGAGTTCCTCGGCTACAACATGCTGATCTTCTACGCCGCGCTCCGCACCGTGCCCGGTGAGCTGTACGAAGCCGCCGAGCTCGACGGCGCGGGCCCCATGCGCACCGTGTTCTCGATCAAGCTCCCGGCGCTCCGCGGCCCGATGGTGATCGCCACGATCTTCTCGATCATCGGCAGCTTCCAGCTCTTCAACGAGCCGAACCTGCTGAAGACGCTCGCCCCGAACGTCATCGGCAGCGCCTTCACCCCGAACATGTACGCCTACTCGCTGTCCTTCAGCGGCCAGCAGTTCAACTACTCCGCCACCGTCGCGATCGTCATGGGCGTGATCACCGCGGTGATCGCCTACGTCGTCCAGGTCCGCGGCACCCGCGAGGAGAACCGATGAGCACCCTGCAGCACCCGGCGACCGGCGCGACCGGCCCGGCCACCGTGACCGAAGCGACCACGACGCTCCGTGACCCGCGCACCCGGTCGACCCGCGCCTCCCGGCGTGCCGAGCGGAAGGCCGAGCAGCACGTCGACGGCCGCAGGCCGAAGCGCTCCGGCCTCCTCACCGCCGTGATGATCGTGTTCGTCGTCTACTCGTTCGCGCCGCTGTTCTACCTGCTCGTGAACAGCACGAAGACGCAGGCCTCGCTCCTGTCCACCTTCGGTCTGTGGTTCGGCGGGAAGTTCAACCTCTGGCAGAACATCGTCGACACGCTCACGTACAACGACGGCATCTTCGTCCAGTGGCTCGGCAACACGCTGCTCTACGTGGTCGTCGGCGCCGGCGGTGCGACGCTCCTCGCCACGATCGCCGGCTACGGCATGGCGAAGTTCCAGTTCCCCGGCCGCCGCGCGGTGTTCGCTGTGGTCCTCGGCGCGATCGCCGTCCCCGGCACCGCCCTCGCCGTCCCGACGTTCCTGCTCTTCTCGCAGTTCGGCCTGACGAACACCCCGTGGGCGATCATCCTGCCCTCGCTCATCAGCCCGTTCGGCATGTACCTCATCTGGACCTACGCGGTGGACGCCATCCCCGCCGAACTGCTCGAGGCCGCCCGCATGGACGGCGCCGGCGAGTTCCGCATCTTCTTCACGATCGCGCTCCGTCTGCTCGCTCCCGGTGTCGTCACCGTCCTGCTCTTCGCGGTCGTCGCCACGTGGAACAACTACTTCCTGCCGCTCATCATGCTGAGCGACCCGAAGTGGTACCCCCTGACCGTCGGCCTGAACCAGTGGAACGCGCAGGCCACCGGGTCCGGTGCCGAGCCGATCTACAACCTCGTCGTCACCGGATCGCTCCTCACGATCATCCCGATCGTGGTCGCGTTCCTCTTCCTCCAGCGCTTCTGGCAGTCCGGCCTCGCGGCCGGGTCCGTCAAGGCCTGACCCGTCAGGCCGGGAGGCGCGGGGCGACCCCGCCACGCGCCTGCCGGCCCGGCACACAGCAGCTCCACCCCCTCTCCACGAAGAAGTGAAAGGCACCTCCATGAACAAGCGTCTCCGGCGCGGCCTCAGCGCCGTCGCCATCGGCGTCACCGCAGCCGTCGCCCTCGCCGCCTGCGCCTCCGGCGGCTCCTCGTCCGGCGGTTCGTCCGACGACATCTCGAAGGCCCTCAAGGACGGCGGCACGCTGACCTACTGGTCCTGGACCCCGTCCGCCAAGGACCAGGTGGCCGCGTTCGAGAAGGCCTACCCCAAGGTGAAGGTCAAGCTCGTCAACGCCGGCACCGGTGCCGACCAGTACACGAAGCTGCAGAACACGATCAAGGCCGGCTCCGGTGCCCCGGACGTCGCCCAGGTCGAGTACTACGCGCTCCCGCAGTTCGCCCTGTCCGACTCGCTCCTCGACCTGTCGTCGTACGGGTTCGGCGACCTCAAGGACAAGTTCGCGGCCAGCACGTGGAGCTCCGTCGACATGGACGGCAAGATCTACGGTCTGCCCCAGGACTCGGGCCCCATGGCGCTGTTCTACAACAAGGCCGTCTTCGACAAGTACGGCATCTCCGTGCCGAAGACGTGGGACGAGTACGTCGCCGCGGCGAAGAAGCTGCACACCGCCGACCCGGACGCGTACATCGCGGCCGACTCCGGCGACGCGGGCTTCACCACGAGCATGATCGCCCAGGCCGGCGGCACGCCCTTCACCACGAAGGGCGACAAGGTCACGATCAACCTCGAGGACGCCGGCACGAAGAAGTGGACCAAGACCTGGGACCAGCTCGTCGAGCGGGGGCTGCTGTCGAAGACCGTCGGCTGGAGCGACGACTGGTACAAGCAGCTCGGCAACGGCCAGATCGCCACGCTGATCACCGGTGCCTGGATGCCGGGCAACCTCGAGGCGAGCGTCGCGGACGCGAGCGGTGACTGGCGCGTCGCGCCGATGCCGACCTACGACGGCGGCACCGCCCAGACCGCGAACAACGGCGGCAGCGCCGAGGCGGTCATGAAGCAGTCGAAGAACCCGGCGCTCGCGGCGGGCTTCCTGAAGTGGCTGAACTCCTCGAAGGAGTCGACCGGCGTCTTCATGAAGTCCGGCGGCTTCCCGTCCACCACGGCGGACCTCGAGTCCTCGGCCTTCCTCGACGAGAAGCCCGAGTACTTCGGCGGCCAGCAGATCAACAAGGTGCTCGTCGACGCGTCGAAGTCGTCGACCAACGACTTCACCTACCTGCCGTACCAGGTGTACGCGAACAGCGTCTACGCCGACACCGTCGGCCAGTCGTACGAGAACGGCACCTCGCTCGAGAGCGGGCTCGCCGCGTGGCAGAAGGCCCTCGCGAAGTACGGCGAGGACCAGGGCTTCACGGTCTCGTCCAAGTAGTCACCACACCAGTTCGACCCGGGGCCGTGCGGATCCTTCCGCACGGCCCCGTCTCCTGAGAGAGTTCCCCCATGCGCTTCGCCATCGGCGACACCGACTTCCTGCTCGACGGCGAGCCGCACCGGATCCTGTCCGGCGCGATCCACTACTTCCGCGTCCACCCCGACCTGTGGGCCGACCGGATCCGCAAGGCGAAGCTGATGGGGCTCAACACCATCGAGACCTACGTCGCCTGGAACGCGCACGCTCCGTCGCCCGGCGTCTTCGACCTCACCGGCGGGCTCGACCTCGGCCGCTTCCTCGACCTCGTCGCCGCCGAGGGCATGCACGCCATCGTCCGCCCCGGCCCCTACATCTGCGCCGAGTGGACGAACGGCGGTCTGCCGTACTGGCTCTTCGCCGACGGCACCGTCGGGGTCCGCCGCGACGAGCCCGGCTTCCTCGCAGCCGTCGAGACCTACCTGCAGCAGCTCGCCCCCGTGCTCGTCCCACGGCAGATCGACGCCGGCGGGCCCATCGTCCTCGTGCAGGTCGAGAACGAGTACGGCGCGTACGGCTCCGACCCGGTCTACCTGTCGAAGCTCGAGCAGATGCACCGCGCGATCGGCCTCACCGTGCCGTTCACGAGCGTCGACCAGCCGATGGGCACCATGCTCGAGGACGGGTCGCTGCCCTCGCTGCACAAGACCGGTTCGTTCGGCTCGCGGTCCGTCGCCCGGCTGGCACGCCTCCGCGAGGCCCAGCCCACCGGCCCCCTCATGTGCTCGGAGTTCTGGGACGGCTGGTTCGACAGCTGGGGCGAGCACCACCACACGACCTCGGCCGCCGACAGCGCCGCGGACCTCGACGACCTGCTCGCCGCCGGCGGCTCGGTGAACATCTACATGTTCCACGGCGGCACGAACTTCGGCTTCACGAACGGTGCGAACGACAAGGGCGTGTACCGCCCCATCGCGACGTCGTACGACTACGACGCCCCGCTCGACGAGGCCGGGCGTCCGACGGAGAAGTTCCACGCCTTCCGCTCGGTCATCGAGCGCTACGCGCCCGTGCCGCCGCTGCCCGACTCGATGCGTCCGGGTGGATCCGGACGGCTCGCGTCCGACCCGTCCGGCGGATCCGTCGCGTCCGGCGGTTCCGTCGCGTCCGGCGGGTCCGACGCGGCGGTCCAGGAGGCGCGGCCCACCCCCGCCGCGGACGTCGCCGTCCGCCTCGACCGCGTCACGTCCCTGCGCGCCCTGCTCCCGGCGCTCACCGACTGGTCCTCGCACGACGTCCCGCCGACGTTCGACGCGCTCGGCGCCGCCTCGGGCTTCGTCGTGCACCGGACCGAGGTCGACCTGCCGGCCGGCGGCGTGCTCACCGTCGGCGAGGAGGTCCGCGACCGCGCCGTGGTCTCCGTCGACGGTACCGTCGTCGGCGTGCTCGAGCGGGAGCACCACGACCGCGCGATCGCGCTGCCGCCGGTCACCGGCACGCTCGAGCTCCTCGTCGAGGACCAGGGCCGCGTCGACTACGGCCCGCGCATCGGCGAGCCGAAGGGCCTGATCGGCGGGGTCGCCGTCGACGGTGTGCCGCTCGCCCGGTGGACCGCGTCGCCGCTCGCCCTCGACCCCCTGCCCGAGTCGGCCCGGACGATGCTCAGCGACGCACTCGCGACCGACGGCGACGTGCTGGCCGGACCGACGTTCGCCACGGGGTCCTTCGACCTCGCAGAGCCCGACGACCGGTACCTGTCGCTCGACGGCTTCCGGAAGGGCGTCGCCTGGGTCAACGGGTTCTGCCTCGGCCGGTACTGGTCCCGCGGGCCGCAGCGCACCCTGGCCGTCCCCGGACCGGTGCTCCGCGCCGGGCGGAACGACGTCGTCGTCCTCGAGCTGCACGCCGCCGCGTCCCGCACGGTGTGCCTCCGCGTCGAGCCGGACCTCGGCCACACCGAGGCCTGATCGGGCTACGCTGAGCGGACGGACAGGGACCGAGGGGGTCGCGATGGTGCAGGTACTGCGTTCGGTGGGGCGGGTCGTCGCGACGGCACTCCACGTGCTGGCGGGGGTGCTGACCTCGTTCGGGTCCGGCGGGGTCGTCGGGGCGGGCGCACCCCCGACCTCCACCCCGAAGCAGCCCGACGAGTACCGCCCCTGACCTACGGCGCGCGACGGAGTCCGTCGAGCGCGTCGAGTTCGGCCAGGGCCGTTCGTGCGTCGGCGATCCGGTCGGCCTCGGGGCGACTCCACCACTCGGGCCCGCGCTCGCCGAGCCCGTGCTTCGCGAGGCCGTTGCGGTGCCGCGCGGCCGCGAGGGCGTCCTCGTCGCCCGATCGCCTGGCCTGCCCGACCGCGTTGCGACCCCGGCCGAGATGGGACCGGAGCGCTGCGGCGACGTCCTCCGGGAGCGCGGGATCGGTCCGTCGCCACCGCGGGCCGTCGACGACGAAGAAGTGGTCGTCGGGGGTCGCGGTCATGTCCTCGAGTCTCGCAGCGGACGCCGCGTTCGTCCGGGGTGGTGACCGTTCCGGTTCGAGATCCCCGGGGATCGCGAACCGGAACGGTCAGCGCGCGGATCCGGTGGGCGGTGTCAGGGGCGCACGGTAGAACGGCGGGGATGCCCGCACCCCACCCGCGCCCCCTGCTCGACGTCCGCCGGATCTACGCCGAGCCCGCCGCCCTCGAGCTGCAGCGCGGGCAGGAGCTCGTCGGACGCTGGCCCGACGCCGAGATCGTGCCCGTCGCCTCGCACTGGAACATCCCCGAGGTGCACGGCGACGAGCGCAACGTCCAGCGGTGGGTGCGCATCAAGACCGAGGCGCTCGTGCTCGGCGTGAAGAAGTCCCTCGTGACCCGGCCGAACGGGCGTTCCGCCGACTTCATCGCCCCCTCGACGGCGAACGGCTGCGCCATGGCGTGCGCGTACTGCTACGTCCCGCGGCGCAAGGGCTACAGCAACCCCGTCACGGTCTTCGCGAACATCGACCAGATCACGAAGCACGTCGCCCGGAACATCGCGAAGCAGGGGCCGAAGACCGAACCGAACCAGTGCGACCCGGACGCGTGGGTGTACGACATCGGGGAGAACAGCGACTGCTCGGTGGACGCGATGCTGAGCGACAACGTGCGCGACCTCTGCGACCTGTTCCGGATGTCGCCCACGGCGAAGGCGTCCTTCGCCACGAAGTACGTGAACCGCGACCTGCTCGACTGGGACCCGGTGGGACGCACCCGCATCCGGTTCTCGCTGATGCCGCACGAGACCGCCAATGTCACCGACATCCGGACGAGCCCGGTCGCCGAACGGATCGCCGCGGTGAACGACTTCGTCGACGCCGGGTACGAGGTCCACCTCAACTTCTCACCCGTCGTTGTCACGCCGACGTGGGAGGCCGACTGGACCGAGCTGCTCCGACAGGTCGACGACGTCCTGTCACCGGCGGCGAAGGCGCAGCTCGCGGCCGAGGTCATCTTCCTCACCCACAACGAGGCGCTGCACGAGGTGAACCTCGGCTGGCACCCGAAGGCCGAAGAACTCCTCTGGCGTCCGGACCTGCAGGAGCAGAAGGTGTCCCAGAACGGTGCGGTGAACGTCCGGTACCGCTCCGGGATGAAGGGGACGCTGGTCGAGCGCTTCCGCGAGCTCGTCGCGGAGCACCTCCCGAGCTGCCGGATCCGCTACGCCTTCTGATCGCACGGAACGACGAACGCCCGCGCCGGACGGCGCGGGCGTTACGTGGTTCGACGGGTTCAGTGACCGTCGAGCTTGTCCTTGGCCTTCTCGGTCTCGAGGCGTGCCTCGCCCATGGCCTGGTCCTTCTGGCCCTGGTGCTTGAGCTCGGCGTCGTCGGTGTGCTTGCCGACGGCCTCCTCGACCTTGCCGACGATCTTCTGGGTGGCGTCCTTGGCCTTGTCTCCGAGCGACATGGTGTCTTCCTTCCTCCGGGAACCGCCGAGGGTCCCCGGCGCCTGTGCCACGAAGACAACCAGGCGCCACCGCGGGGTTCGCGGCCGGGGCGCAGGTTGGTGTACCCCGGTTGCTTCCGTCGGGGTACGGATCAGGAGACGAGGCGGTCGGCCCGGTAGCGGTCGAACAGCTCGGCGAAGGCGCGCTCGGTCCGACGGAACGCGGTGAAGCCGGCGTCGCGGCTCTTGCCCATGTCCGTCACGACCTCCATCGCGCGACCGAGGTCGGCGTCGGTGTGCCACCACGAGGCGAGGCGGGTGATGTCCGGCTCGGCGAGCCCGTGGCGCTCGGCGATCCCGGCCCACGCGGACTCGTACGGGGCCATCTGCGCTTCCAGCGGGCGGGGCTCACCCTCGAAGCCGACCACGCGGGCGGGGTCGACGCCGAGGTGCGCCGCGAGCCGGGGCCACATCCAGCGCCAGCGGAACACGTCGCCGTTCACGATGTTGAACGCCTGGTCGGCTCCCGCCGGGGTCGTCGACGCCCACACCATGTGCTCCGCGAGGAGGCCGGCGTCCGTCATGTCGGTCAGGCCGTTCCACTGCTCAGCGCTGCCGGGGAAGACGAAGTCGAGGTCGAGCTCCTTCGCCAGGGTCGCCTGCACGGCGATGGTCAGGCCCATGTTCATGGCGTTGCCGACCGCGTGCCCGATGACCGTGTGCGAGCGGTGCACCGACCACGTGAAGCCCTGTCGCTCGGCGGCCGCGAAGAGCTCGTCCTCCTGCGCGTAGTAGAAGTTCGGGGTGTCGAGCCGCGGCTCCTCCTCGTGGAAGGGCGTGTCCGGCATCTCGCCCGCCGCGTACGCCTCGAACGGACCGAGGTAGTGCTTCAACCCGGTGACGAGGGCGACGTGCGCGAGCGGCGCGTGGTCGAGCGCGGCGAGCAGGTCTCGGACCATGCCGCCGTTCACGCGGATGTTCTCGGCCTCGGTCTCCTGGCGCTGCCAGGCGGTGAAGAACACGTGCGTCGGGCGCTCGCCGGCGAGGGCGGTGCGAAGCGAGTCCGGGTCGCGCAGGTCGGCGGCCACGGTCCGGACTCCGTCGCGGGGGAGCGGGCGCCGGGAGAGCGCGGTGACGGCCCAGCCGAGGCCGAGCAGGTGGTCCACCAGTGCGGAGCCGGTGATGCCGCTGGCGCCCACGACGAGGGCCTCGGGACGGACGTCGGTCGGTGCGGTGTCGAGTGTCATCCCCGGGTGCAACGCTCACGCCCGACAGGTGTTCCCTACCGGGGGCGTCGGATCCGGATCGGGCCCTTCGCCGTGGACGGATCGACCACGCTGCCGTGCTGCGTGATCTCGACCTCGCCGCGCGCGACCATGCGGCGGGCGGCACGTCTCGCCGGTTCCATCAGGTCGCGCCAACCGTCCGGGTCGAGTGCCCGAGCGGCGTCCGACGGGCAGATGCTGGATGACCGGGAGCGCGCTGCGAGCAGCTCGTCGATCCGCTGTTCGAGCGCCCGGTCGGTCGCGTCGACGCCGTGCTTCCGGCACGCGGCCGAGCAGTACTTCGCGTCCGGAGCCGCGGACGCGGGCATCCGACGCCCGCACGACGCGCAGGTGCGTTCGGCGTGCTCGGCCGCGTTCGCCGTCGCGTCCGCCTCGGTCCTGATCGCGCGTCCCATGCGCCCATCCTCTCCCCGCTGTCCGGTTGCGCACCCAGCCCAGGCACGGCTGGCAGCATCGGGTCGGTGAACCCCGTTCCCGATGCCGCCCGCCCGCACGAACCCGCCTGGGTCGAACACGTGATGTGGTGGCACGTCTACCCGCTCGGGTTCGTGGGCGCCGAGGTCCGTCCGGACACCGCCGTCGCGGACCGGCCCGTCGAGCACCGCCTCGAGCGCATCGAGGCCTGGCTCGACCACGTCGTGGACCTCGGGCTGAACGGGCTGCTGCTCGGTCCGGTCTTCAGGAGCTCGACGCACGGGTACGACACGGTCGACCACTTCCGGATCGACCCGCGGCTCGGCGACGACGAGGACTTCGACCGCCTGGTGGCGGCGGCGCACGAGCGCGGCGTGCGGGTACTCCTCGACGGGGTGTTCAACCACGTGGGGCGGGAACACCCGGCCTTCCGCGCGCTCGAGGAGCAGGGCCCGGACGCACGGACGGCGGATCTGTTCGCGATCGACTGGGCCGGCTGGTCGCCCGGAGTCGACGTGCCGGTGGGACTGTTCGAGGGGCACGACATCCTGGTCGCGCTCGACCACGGCAGCCGCGCCACCGAGGACCTCGTCGTCGAGGTGATGACGCACTGGCTCGCACGGGGCGTGGACGGCTGGCGACTCGACGCGGCCTACGCGGTGCCGACGGCGTTCTGGGCCCGGGTGCTGCCGCGCGTCCGGGAGCGCTTCCCGGACGCCTGGTTCACGGGCGAGGTCATCCACGGCGACACCGCTGCGTTCGTCCGTGCCTCGACGGTCGACTCCACCACGCAGTACGAGCTCTGGCAGGGCATCTGGCACGGCATCGCCGACCGGAACTGCTTCGAGCTCGCGCACGCCGTCGAACGGCACGACGCACTGCTGGCCGCGCAGGCGCCGAGCACGTTCGTCGGCAACCACGACGTGACGCGCATCGCGAGCGCCGTGGGGGAGCGGTTCGCCGGGCACGCCGTCGCCGTCCTCTTCACGGTCGCCGGGACCCCGAGCGTCTGGGCCGGTGACGAGTACGGCTGGACGGGGGTGAAGGAGGAGCGCGTCGGCGGGGACGACGCCGTCCGCCCGGAGTTCCCGGCCGGTCCGCTCGAGCCCGTGGAGCTCACGCACGCGTACGAGGCGCTCATCGCCCTCCGTCGCCGCGAGCCCTGGCTGCACCGGGCGCACACCGACGTCGTCCACCTCACGAACACGGCGGTCGTGCTGCGCACCGCGACCTCGGAGCGGGCGGTGGTGACCGCCCTGAACCTGTCGCCCGATCCCGTCGACCTGCCCACAGCGGGTGCGACGCGCGTGGAGGCGGGCGGAGCCGACGTCGGGGACGGGACCCTGCGCCTCCCGGCTGCCGGCTGGGCCGTGCTCTCCGGATCGTGAGCAGAAATGGTCGGGTCCCCGGAGAGGACCCGACCATTTCTGCTCACGAAGCGAACGCGCGCGACGCGAACGCGCGCGACGGGGCGCGCGCGACGCGAACGCGCGCGACGCGAACGCGCGCGACGCGAACGCGCGTCCCTACTTGCGGGCGGACGCCGCCCGGCGCTTGTTGAACACGTCGAACGCGACGGCGGCGAGCAGCACCAGGCCCTTGATGAGCGACTGGTACTCGGTACCGACGCCGAGGATCGACATGCCGTTGTTCAGGATGCCGATGATGAGACCACCGACGATGGCTCCCGGCACCGTGCCGATGCCACCGGTGACGGCAGCGCCGCCGATGAACACGGCCGCGATGGCGTCGAGCTCGAACCCGTTGCCGGCACCCGGCGCCGCGAGGTTCAGCTGGCCCGTGAAGACCACGCCCGCGAGGGCCGAGATGACGCCCATGTTCACGAAGAGCAGGAACGTCACGCGCTTCGTCTTCACGCCGGACAGCTGCGCGGCGAGGGCGTTGCCACCGATCGCGTAGATGTGGCGGCCGAACACCGCGCTCCGCATGACGACCGAGTAGATCACCACGAGGGCGCCGAGCACGACGAGCACGATCGGGGTGCCGTTGTAGCTGGCGAGCAGGAGTGCCACGTAGATCACGAGCCCGGCACCGAACGCCGTCTTCACGATGAACCAGACGAACGGCTCGCTCTCGAGCTGGTACTTGCGACGGGTGATGCGGCCGCGGAACGCCGCGATCACCATCACCGCGGCCGCGGCGAACCCGAGGATCATCGTGAGCGGCTCGTACCCGGTCGTGCCGAAGGACGGCAGGAAGCCGGAGCCGAGCGACCGGAAGCCCTCGGGGAAGGGCGAGATCTGCTGGTTCCGCAGGACGATCTGCGCCGCACCGCGGAAGGCGAGCATGCCCGCCAGGGTCACGATGAAGGCCGGGATCCCGAAGTAGGCGATCCAGAACCCCTGCCAGGCCCCGACGAGCGCACCGACGACGAGGCAGAGCACGACGGCGATCGGCCAGGGGAGGCCCCACTGCGTGATCATGACGCCCGACATGGCACCGGTGAAGGCGACGACCGACCCGACGGACAGGTCGATGTGCCCGGCGATGATGACCATCACCATGCCGATCGCGAGGATCAGGATGTAGCTGTTCTGGACGACGATGTTCGAGACGTTGATCGGGGCCAGCGTGATGCCGTTCGTCGTCACCTGGAAGAAGATGACGATGACGATCAGCGCGATGAACAGGCCGATCTGTCGGAGCTGCCCGGTGAGGTAGCCGGCGGCGGACTTAAGCGCGTTCATTGACAGGGGTCTCCCGTTCCTGGGTCATGTACTGCATGAGGACCTCGGGCGTGGCCTCGGAGCGGGGCACGTCGGCGGTGATCGTGCCCTCGGAGAGCGTGTAGATGCGGTCGCAGATGCCGAGGAGTTCGGGGAGCTCCGACGAGATCACGATGATCCCCTTCCCCTGGTCCGCGAGCTGGTTGATGATCGTGTAGATCTCGTACTTCGCGCCGACGTCGATGCCGCGCGTGGGTTCGTCGAGGATCAGCACGTCCGGGTCGGCGTACATCCACTTCGACAGGACGACCTTCTGCTGGTTGCCGCCGGAGAGCTTGCCGGTGACGACGTCGACGTTCGGTGCCTTGATGTTGAGGCTGCGGAGGAATCCTCCGGCGACGGTGGTCTCCTCGGACGCGTTGACGAAGCCCCAGTTCGCGAGCTTCCCGAGCGCCGACCCGGAGATGTTCCGCTTGATGTCGTCGATGAGGTTGAGGCCGTAGCGCTTGCGGTCCTCGGTGACGTACGCGATGCCGTTGTCGATGGCCTGCGTCACGGTGTGGGTCTTGATCGGCTTGCCGCGCTTGTAGACGGTGCCGCTGATCCCCGACCCGTACGACTGCCCGAAGACGCTCATCGCGAGCTCGGTGCGTCCGGCGCCCATCAGCCCGGCGATGCCGACGACCTCGCCGGCCTTCACGTCGAGGTTCGCCTGGTGGATGATCTCGCGGGAGCCGTCGAGCGGGTGGTGCACGGTCCAGTCCTCGATGCGGAGGAGCTCCTCGCCGATGACCGGGTTCTCCCGCTCGGGGTACCGGTTCGACAGGTCGCGGCCGACCATCCCGCGGATGATGCGGTCCTCGGAGACCTCGTCGGCGCGCATGTCGAGCGTCTCGATGGTCTTGCCGTCGCGGATGATCGTGACCTTGTCCGCGATCGCCTTGATCTCGTTGAGCTTGTGGCTGATGATGATCGCCGTCATGCCCTCGGCCTGCAGCGACCGGATGAGGTCGAGCAGGTGCGCCGAGTCGTCGTCGTTCAGCGCCGCGGTGGGCTCGTCGAGGATGAGGAGCTTCACCTTCTTCGACAGCGCCTTCGCGATCTCGACGAGCTGCTGCTTGCCGACGCCGATGTCGACGATCTTCGTGACCGGGTTGTCCTTGAGGCCGACGCGCTGCAGGAGCTCGGCGGCCGCCAGGTTCGTCTTGTTCCAGTCGATGAAGCCGCCCTTGGACTGCTCGTTGCCGAGGAAGATGTTCTCGGCGATCGACAGGAACGGGCTGAGCGCGAGCTCCTGGTGGATGATCACCACGCCCGCCGCTTCGGAGTCGTTGATGTTCGAGAACGCGACCGGTTCGCCGTCGAGCAGGATCTCGCCGTCGAAGGAGCCGTGCGGGTAGACGCCCGACAGCACCTTCATCAGGGTCGACTTGCCGGCGCCGTTCTCACCGCAGATCGCGTGGACCTGGCCACGCTCGACCTCGATCGAGACCCCCTGCAGCGCCTTGACCCCGGGGAACGTCTTGGTGATGTCCCGCATCTCGAGGATGGTGTCCGCCATGCGGACCGCCTTTCCGTCGTGCGCGCGTGTGCGCGCTGGTGATGACGGACTGGAGGCGCGGTGCGGGCTCGCACCGCGCCTCCAGTCCCGAAGGTGAAGGGGACTACTTCAGGTCGGCCTCGGTGTAGTAGCCGGAGTCGACGAGGACTTCCTTGTAGTTGTCCTTGGTGACGATCGTCGGCTGGAAGAGGTAGGTCGGGACGACCTTGACCTTGTTGTCGTAGCTCTTCGTGTCGTTGACCTCGGGCTTCTTGCCGGTGAGCAGGTCCTCGGCCATGGTGACCGACTGCTTGGCGAGCTTGCGCGTGTCCTTGTAGATGGTCGAGTACTGCTGACCGGCGATGATCGACTTCACGCTGGCCTGCTCGGCGTCCTGGCCCGTGATCGTCGGGAGCGGTCGGTCACCCGAGCCGTACCCGGCGCCCTGCAGGGCCGAGATGATGCCGATCGAGATGCCGTCGTAGGGCGAGAGGACGCCGTTCAGCGTCGTGCCGCCGGAGTACGACTTCGCGATGAGGTTCTGCATGCGGGCCTTGGCGGTCGCCGGGTCCCACTGCTGCGTCGCGGCCTGCGAGAGCTGGTCCTGGCCGGACTGGATCTTCAGCGTGCCGTCCTCGAGGTACGGCTTCAGGGTGTCCATCGCGCCGTTGAAGAAGAACCCGGCGTTGTTGTCGTCGAGCGAGCCGGCGAAGACCTCGATGTTGAAGGGGCCCTTCTCGCTGGTCTTCTTGCCGTCCGCGTCGAGGACGCCGAGGCCCGTGAGGAGGCTGGTGGCCTGGTCGACGCCCACCTTGTAGTTGTCGAACGACACGTAGTAGTCGACGTTCTTGTTGCCCGTGAGGAGGCGGTCGTAGGAGATCACCTTGATGCCGGCCTTCGCGGCGGCGTCGAGCTGGTCGGAGAGCGCTCCGCCGTCGATGGACGCGATGATCAGGACCTTCGCGCCCTTCGTGATCATGTTGCTGACCTGCTGCGCCTGCTGCTGGACCTTGTTGTCGCCGTACTCGAGGTCGACCTTGTAGCCGGCCTTCTCGAGGTCGCTCTTGACGGCGTTGCCGTCCTTGATCCAGCGTTCCGAGACCTTGGTCGGCATCGCGACGCCGACGAGGGCGCCCTTGTTGTCGCCGCCACCGTCACCGCTGCCGGTCGCTCCACGTCCCCCTGCGGAGCATGCGGCCAGGCTGACTGCCAGCCCGACGGCCACGATCCCCGCTGCGATCTTGCGCTTCATCATCGAAGTACCTCTTGTTCCTCTCACGTCGTCCTCGACGCGCTGGGTGTGGGCTGCTGTGGCCCGTGGGTGCTGCTCAAAGTGAGCGCTCACATCATGTGGGTTGTTTCACGGGGTGTCAACTCGTCGTGATCGTTTCGCGACCTTTCGTCGGTTGCGAGTGCCGGGGGTACGGTTGCGACGTGACGAACACGACGGCCCCCGGGGGCAAGCGCCACAAGGCGCCGACGATCTTCGACGTCGCCGAGCGCGCCGGGGTGTCGCACCAGACCGTCTCCCGCGTCATCAACGGCGACCCGACCGTGCGTGACCAGTTCCGGGAGCAGGTCGCGGCCGCCGTGACCGAGCTCGGCTACCGTCCGCGAGCAGCGGCCAGGGCACTCGCCGGCGGGCGGAGCCGGGCGCTCGGGATCGTCAGCACCGGCGACGCGCTGTACGGTCCGTCGAGCACGGCGATCGGCTTCGAACGTGCCGCGCGCACCGCCGGGTACCACGTGCTGCTGTCCACACTGCCCGAGGACCCCGTGCCCGCCGACCTCTCCGGGGCGCTCGCCTCGCTCCTCGCGCAGGACGTCGCCGCGGTCGTGCTGGTCGCCGCCGACAACCGCGTGCTCGATGCGCTCGCCTCACTCGTCGTCCCCGTGACGGTCCCCGTCGTGGTGGCGAACGCCGTGCAGCCCGACGCGGTCAGGACCGGAGCGGCGCCGAACGTCGCCGCGGTCGCCATCGACCAGGCCTCCGGGGCGGTACTCGCCCTCGACCACCTCTTCGCACGCGGGCACCGGCGCATCGTGCACCTCGCCGGTCCGTCCGTGTCGCAGGAGGCCGAGGTCCGCCGCGCCACCTACGAACGGGTCATGACCGACCGGGGGCTCGAACCCGTCGTCCTCGCTGGCGACTGGACGCCCGCGAGCGGCTTCCGTGCGGCGCAGTCGATCGATGTGCACACCGTGGACGCCGTCTTCGCCGGGAACGACCAGATGGCGCTCGGCGTGCTCCACGCCTTCGCGGAGGAGGGGCTCCGCGTCCCGGACGACATCGCCGTGGTCGGCTTCGACGACATCCCGGAGGCGGCGCACTTCACCCCGCCGCTCACCACGGTGCGGCAGGACTTCATGGCCATGGGGGAGCGGGTGCTCGACTCCGTCCGGGCGCTCGTCGAGGGGCGGTCCCACGATGACCGGCTCCTCGCGCCCGAGCTCGTGGTGCGCCGGAGCGCGTAGGGCGCGCGGGCGCTGGGGCGCTGGGGCGCGGGGTTGGGTTGGGGAGCGCGGGCTGCGGAGCGCGGGCTGCGGCGGGCGCGGCGCACGGTGCGAGGTCCGTCGGTCGGTGCGAGGTTGCCCGCTCCGTGCGTGCTTGTAGCGCTGCACGGAGCGGGCAACCTCGCACGGACTGAGCAGTGCGGCACCGTGCGAGGCCGGCCCTGCGCAGCACGGAGCGGACAACAGCGCACCGTGCGCTTTCGTCCTCCCGGTGTCAGGCGCCGGACTTCCTCCGCGGGAACGGCACGGTGCGGAGTTCGTCGGCCGGTGCCGGGTGCGTCGACCGGTGCGCGGCGGATCAGTCGGGATGGCGTCGGCCGGTAGCCGCACGGTGCGAGCTCCGTCGGCCGGTGCGAGGTTGCCCGCTCCGTGCCTGCTCGTAGCGCAGCACGGAGCGGGCAACCTCGCACGGACTGGGCCGCGCGGCACCGTGCGAGGTCGGCCCCTGCGCCGCACGGAGCGGGCAACCTCGCACGGACTGGGCAGCGGAGCACCGTGCGAGGTCGGAGGCGCCGTCGACGAACGCCGAGTCCTCGAGCTCGGTGGGGATCGACTCGAACGCGTTCCGCATCACGAACACCCCGAACGGCAGGTTCACCGTCGTGTAGAAGAGCACGAGCCCGACGAGCGAGTTCGTCAGCTTCATCGCGTTCATCTCGAGGTACAGCGGCGTGAGGATGGCCTGGAACGGCACCATCATCGTCAGCAGCACGAGCCCGAAGACGATGCCGGACCCGCGGAACCGGAACCGCGCGAACCCGTACCCGGCCATCGTCGCGATCACGGCGGTGAGCACGGCCGTGGCGATCGAGACGACGAGCGAGTTCACGACGCCGGTGAGCAGGTGCGACGAGGGGCTGAAGACCGCGGCGAAGTTCTGCCACCCGAGCTGGAAGAACGTCGCGGGGTCCGCCGCCTGCGTGATGACGGCCTCGGACTGGAACGCGCGCAGGATCGACCAGATGAGCGGGACCCCGAAGACGAGGGTGCCGCCGACCCCGGCGATGACGTACAGCGTGCGCTTCACCGCGGTGTCGCGGGGGTGGCGCACGCTGCCCTGGTGGCGACGACGTCGGCCGTCCCCGGAGGTGGTCAGCGTCCGGGTGGACAGGTCCGGGGCCGCGAGGCCGGCACGGGAAGCGGTGGTGCTCATGGCTCAGTCCTTCTCTCGCAGTGCCCAGAACTGGAACACGGTGACGGCGGCGATGACGACGACGAGGGCGATCGACTCGGCGGTCGCCGCGCCGAGCTGCAGGTTCACGAAGCCGCGGTTGTAGATCGCGTTGACGATCGTCGTGGTCTCCGTCCCCGGCCCGCCCTGGGTCAGGATGTAGAACTGGTTGAACGCGAGGAGCGACCCGATCACCGAGATGATCGCGCTGAGGGCGAGGGTCGACCGGATCATCGGCATCGTGATGAGTCGCTCGGTCTGCCACCACGAGGCGCCCTCGAGCTGCGCGGACTCGTAGACCTCGTCGGGGATGCCCTGCATGGCGGACATCACGAGCACCATCGTCAGACCGGACACCGCCCAGACGACGAGCACGCAGATGAGCAGCGTCGCCAGGGGCCCGTTCACGAGCCACGCGGTGCTGCCGTCGGTGATGCCGAGCCAGCGCAGGACCATGTTCACGGCGCCGGAGTTCGGCTGCGCCTCGAGCACGAGCATGAACGACAGCGTGGTCAGCCCGACGACGTACGGCAGGAAGAACACCGTGCGCAGGAAGGTGCTCCCGCGTCGGCGGGCCCGGATCAGCACGGCCAGGAAGTACCCGAGCGCCAGGATCGGCACGGTGACGATCGCCGTGTAGAGCAGCGTGTACCCGATGGCGTGCACGAACGTCGGGTCCTGGAACAGCGTCAGGTAGTTCTGCAGCCCGATGAACCGGTACGGCCCGATCAGGGGCCAGTTCGTGAACGAGATGTAGAGCGCGAAGACGAGCGGCGCGAGGACGAACACCGCGACGAACAGGATCGCCGGGGTGACGAGCACGGCGCCGGTGCGCGGCGGGTGCGTGAGTGAGTTCCGGGACGGACCCGGGCGGCTGGTGCCACGGCCGACGGTCGGGCGGCCAGCGCCGGTCCGTCGGTTGGAGATGGTGGTCATGTCTGCACCTCTCTGTGCAACGAGCGAGCGAACGAGCGGGCGAGCGGACGAGCGGACGAGCGGACGCGCGAGCGACCGACGCTCAGGCCTGGACCTGGTCGAGGATCCGCGTGTAGTCGGACTGTGCTGCCCGCATCGCGGCGCTGACCCCGGACCCGAACACCGCCTCGCGGAACATGGCGAAGTACGGCGACGAGGGCTGGTTGACGAGCAGGTTGTAGGCGAGCGTCCGCGGCGCGTACCCCTTGTCGATCGCGTCGAGCGGGCCGAACGCGAGCGGGTACTTCTTCCGGTACGCGGGCGTCGCGGCGTCGGACCGCGTCGGGAAGTACCCGCCGTCCGGCAGCGCCTGCTGCTGCTGCAGCCCGTTCGCGTACTGCATGAACGCCCAGCCTCCCGACGGGTTCGCGGCCCCGTTCGGGATGCACATGTTGTCGCCACCGTCGAAGAACGACCGCTTGCCGTCCCACGACGGGATGAGCACCGTCTGCATCTTCGCCCGCAACGCCTTGGTGGCCGCGGGCACGGTCGCACCGTACGAGGTCGGGAAGATGCCGACCTTGCCGGCGCGGAAGTCGGCACCCCACGTGGTCCCGGCGTCCGCGAAGGTCGCCTTCGACAGCGCGCCGTCCTTCCACAGCTGTCGGTAGAACTCGAGCATGCGCTCGAGTGCCTCGTTGCCGGTGATGTTCGCCGTCTGCTCGCCGACCTCGCCGGACATCATGTCGACGCCCGTGGCCCAGACGTGCGGCTGCGTGACGAACCCGATGATCCCCGCCGAGTTGCCGGCGATCGACCACCCGTACACGTCGTCGCCGGTCTTCCGGATCGCCGTCGCGGCGTCGAGCAGCGAGTCGAGGTCCTTCGTCGAGTCCTGGACGTCGAGGCCGGCCCGGTCGAACAGCTCGGTGTTGACGAACAGCTGCGAGTTGTCCGCCAGGTACGGCAGCCCGTAGTACCGGTCGCGGTACTCGAGCAGCCGCAGGTGGCCGGGCGAGATGGCGTCGAAGTAGTCGAGCCCCTTCACGACGTCGGTGAGGTCGGCGAAGGCCTCGCGGAAGATGAACAGCTGCGAGTTGATGTCGTCGATGTCCACGACGTCCGGCGGCTCACCACCCCGGATCGCGGTCGCGAGCTTCGTGACGTACTGCCCGTCCGGCACCGGCGTCAGCTCGACCTGGAGCTTCGGGTTCGCCTTGTTGAACCCGGCGACCGCCGCCGTCAGGCCGGCCTGCGTCGCGGACCGGCACCAGACGTGCACGGTGCCGGTCGCGTTCCGACCGAAGCTCGCGACCTGCGCGTCGACCTTCGGCAGGGTGCCGGAGCACCCCGCGAGGGCGAGGGCCGCCCCACCGGCGAGACCGCCGACGAGGAACGCTCTGCGGTCCATCGGGTCACCGCGCCAGCGGGAGCCACACGCGCATCGGCGCGGCTCCGCGGTTCGCCCAGGCGTAGTACGGGACCGCGGTCGCGGTGACGTCCTGGAGGCGCGTGGCGGCCGCCGTGGACCCGGCCGCGTCGTCGACGCTGGTCGCGTCCACGGCGTGATCCGTGCCTCCCGGCCCGTCCAGTCGGCGGTACGGCCACGCTGCCTGCACGTGCTCGGCCGGGGCGTGCCCGGCGACGCGCAGCGTGACGACGCCGTCGAGGAGGTCCTCGTGGCGTTCCTCGGTGGTCGGCGCGTCCGCGTCGACCGTCAGGTCGTCGACCGTGAACCCCTGCTGGTCCGCCTGCTCGACCGCGTACACGAGCGGGCCGCGCTCGATGGCGACCTGCCCGCGTGCGGCGTCGATCCTGGCGTCGGCGACGTACCGGTGCGGGGTCGTGTCGAAGACGAGCTCGACGGTGTCGCCGGCCGTCCACTCGCGGTCGATGACGTGCAGCGTCCCCGCGGCGGGGCTGTCGGTGCCGTCGGGACCCTGCACGGTCGTGGTGTCCGACCAGGCGGGGATGCGCAGGCCGAGGGCGAGCGGGCCGTCCTCGGTGACCGTCACGCGGACGCGGCCGTCGTGCGGGTACCCGGTCTCGACGTCGACGCGGCCGAGCGAGGCCGTGGCGTACTGGTGCAGCTGCAGGCTGCCGTCGGTCTGGGTCGCGAGGTAGCCGTCGAGGCTCGCGAACGTCCGCATGATGTTCGGCGGGCAGCAGGCGCAGTCGAACCAGCCGCGACGCCCGTGCGCGGGGGAGCGGTTCTCGTCCTGGTGCGCGTGGTCCCGCTGCTGCAGCGGGTTGACGTAGAAGTACTCGGTGCCGGCGAGACTCACACCCGCGAGGAACGCGTTGTACAGCAGGCGCTCGATCGCGTCGGCGTAGACGGGCCTGCCGGTCGCGAGGAGCAGGCGCCAAGCCCACTGGATCCCGCCGATCGCCGCGCAGGTCTCGGCGTAGCCGCGGTCGGTCGGGAGCTCGTACGGGTCGCCGAACGCCTCCCAGTCCCAGCGCGCCCCGAGGCCGCCGGTGATGAACGCCTTCGTGGCCATCATGTCCGCGAACTGCGTCTCGCTCGCGGTCAGCAGCTCGGTGTCGCCGGTCTCGATCGCGACGTCCACGGCCCCCGCGGCGAGGTAGACCGCGCGGACGGCGTGGCCCTCGACGGTCGTGGCCTGTCGGCTCGGCACCCGGTCGGAGAAGTACGTCGGCTCGCCGCCGGCGCGCTCGATGATCCCGGTCCCGCGGGCGTCGACGAACCAGTGCGCGAGGTCCAGGTAGTCGCGGTTCCCGGTCTCGCGGTAGAGCTCGACGAGGCCCATCTCGACGACCGGGTGCCCGTCGATGTCCTGCTCGTGGTCGTCGCCCGGGCCGAACGTGCGGACGAGGTGATCGGCGCTCTTGATCGCGACGTCGAGCAGCCCGGTGTCGCCCGTCGCCCGGTGCTGTGCCACGGCCGCCTGGTACAGGTGCCCCGCGCAGTACATCTCGTGGCTCCACTTGAGGTCCGTGTAGCGCTCGCCCTTCCCACGGATCTGCTGGACGGAGTCGAGGTAGCCGTCGTCGGCCTGCGCCTGTGCGTACAGCGCGGTGACCTCGCGCTGGAGTGCCAGCAGGTCGTCGGCGGGAGCACGGCCGTACTCCCACGCCACGGCCTCGAGCCACTTCGTGACGTCCGAGTCCATGAAGATCGGGCCCGTCGCGTCGCCCTCCTCGAGGCCGGCGGCGATGCGGAGGTTCCGGAAGTTGCCGGCCGCCTCGAGCAGGGCGTACCCGCCACGGATCGCGTCGCGGCCGTTCCGTTCCTGCCGCAGGGCCCAGAAGCCGCCGGTGATGCGGGCGTCGCCCGTCGGCAGCGGACGGAGCGTCAGGTGCGCGGCGGCGGTCGGGAGGACCGGGGTCGCGGTGTGCGCGCGGCTGTCGGTCGCGAGCGTGGTGGTCATGTCGCCTCCTTGCGATGTGACTGCGGTCCGTGTCCGATCGCGTGGTGCATGCGGAAAACGGTTTCTGCGGAGGACGTTACGACACGACCTGGAGGCGCGCAAGGGCTTTGTCCCGCATCTTGCGTATAGTCATGATCAGTTTCCTGCGTCCGTACCCATTTTCGGAAAGGGGTTTGCCGTGACTCTCGAGCGTGCTGGGCGGACCGTCCGGATCACGGACGTCGCCGCGCTCGCCGGCGTGTCGATCGGTACGGCGTCGAAGGCCCTGAACGGCACCGGACAGCTGCGGGACGCGACGCGCGAACGGGTGAAGGACGCCGCCGAGAAGCTCGGGTTCGTCGGCGATGCCCGGGCCCGCGCCCTCTCCTCGGGCCGGACCTACACAGTGGGCATGATCACGACGGACTCGTTCGGCCGGTTCTCGATCCCGGTCCTGCTCGGCGCCGAGGACGCCCTGTCCGCCGGCCAGATGGCCGTGCTGCTGTGCGACACCCGCGACGACCACGTGCGTGAAGCCCACTACCTCCGGTCGCTCGCCGCCCGTGGGGTCGACGGCATCATCGTGACCGGACGCTCCGCCGACGCCCGGCCGCCGATCGACGTGCCGATCCCGGTCGTGTACGCGTTCACGCCCTCGACCGACCCGGACGACGTGTCGGTCACCCTCGACGATGCCGCCGGCTCGGCACGGGTCGCCGAGCACGTGCTGTCGACCGGACGGCGCCGGGTGGCGATCGTCACGGGGCCGGAGCGCCACCGCTCGGCGGTGCGTCGGGTGTCCGGTGCCGCCGAGGTGCTCGGTGCGCACCTCGTCGCGGAGCCAATGTACGGCGAGTGGTCGGAGCGGTGGGGGCGGCAGGCGGTGGACCTGTTGGCCCGGGGAGCGGGGCTCGGATCGACCGGGGCCGGGGCCGGGACCGGGACCGGGGCTGGGATCGGGACCGGGGTCGGGGTGGGGTCTGCCCCGGATGGGCCCGGCGTCGACGCGATCGTCTGCGGCAGTGACCAGATCGCGCGCGGCGTCTGCGATCGGCTGCGCGAGCTCGGGCTGGCCGTGCCGGACGACGTCGCCGTCACCGGGTTCGACGACTGGGACGTGATGGCGCTCGCGAGCCGGCCGCCGCTGACCACGGTGGACCTGCGGCTCGAGGAGCTCGGGCGGGTGGCCGGTCGCGCGCTCCTCGACCTCATCGAGGGTGGCGCGCCGGTCTCGGCGACGGTGACGCCGTCCCTCGTCGTCCGCGAGAGCACCGTCGGGGCGTAGCGGACGCGGCGCTGCCCGGCCGGTCCGCCCCGGGCGCCCGTCCCTGGCCTGGCGCGCCGGGCGTCGGTCCCGGTGTCGCTTCGAGCGGGCGAAGTACGTCCTCCTCGACGGGTCTACCCGGCGTTGTCTGCCCGCTCGGCGTCGCACGTGCGGCGCGTCCTGCCCGCTCGCGGCGGCGCAGCGCGGCTCCGGGATCGGATGCGGCCGTGCGACGCGCTGCCTCGGGGTGCCGTGCTTCGACGTGCCCGACGGGCTCCAGTGGGCGGAACACGCCGTCGGTCGGAAGCCGAGTGGGCGTGACACGCCGGTCGAGGTCAGCGAGTGTGACGTATTTCGCCCGCTCGCCCGAGGGGTCGGTGCCGCGCGGCGGTTGCAGGCGTGAGCGCTCACGTACTAACGTGTGAGCGCTCACTCAACGATGAGAGCAGGAGAGAACATGGACGCCGACGAGCGCCGACGACAGGTCGTGGACGGCCGGACGACCCTGGGGATCGAACTCGGCTCCACCCGCATCAAGGCCGTGCTCGTCGACGAGTCGCTCGTGCCGATCGCCTCCGGCGCGCACGAGTGGGAGAACGCGTACGTCGACGGCCGCTGGACGTACTCCCTCGACGCCGTCGAGAACGGACTCCGCGCCGCCTACGCCGACCTCGTGGCCGACGTCGAGCGGCAGTACGGCGTGACGCCGACGACGTTCCGCGCCGCCGGTGTCAGCGCGATGATGCACGGCTACCTGGCCTTCGACGCCGACGGGCAGCTGCTGGTGCCGTTCCGGACCTGGCGCAACACGTCGACCGGGCCGGCTGCCGAGCGCCTCAGTGCGGCCCTCGGGTTCAACGTCCCGCAGCGCTGGTCGATCGCGCACCTTGCCCAGGCCGTCCTCGACGACGAGCCGCACGTCGCCGAGCTCGCCGGCATCACGACCCTCGCCGGGTACGTGCACCGCCGCCTCACGGGTCGCGACGTGCTGGGTGTCGGCGACGCCTCCGGCGTGTTCCCGATCGACAGCACGCCGGCCGACAGCGGCCCTGGCGACCCGGGCACGCGCGACTGGGACGACACGATGCTGCGGACGGCCGAGGACCTGATCGGGCTCCGGGACCTGCGTGCCCTGCTGCCCGAGGTGCTCGTCGCGGGGGACGACGCCGGGACCCTCACCCCCGAGGGCGCCGCCTGGCTCGACCCGACCGGCACCCTGCAGCCGGGCGTCCCGCTCTGCCCGCCCGAGGGCGACGCGGGGACCGGCATGGTCGCGACGAACGCCGTCGCGCCCCGCACCGGCAACGTCAGCGTGGGCACGAGCATCTTCGCCATGGTGGTGCTCGAGCACCCGCTCAGGACCCCGCACGAGGAACTCGACGTGGTCACCACGCCGTCCGGGGACGCCGTGGCGATGGTGCACTGCAACAACGGCGCGAGCGAGATCGCGAGCTGGGCGCGGGTGTTCGGCCGGTTCGCCGAGGCCGCGAGCGAGCGCACCGGCAGCGCGGCGATCGACATCGACACCGTGTACGCGACGCTGCTGGCCGAGGCCGAGCACGCGGACCCCGACGCCGGCGGCCTGCTGTCGTTCAACTACCTCGCCGGCGAGCCCGTCACGCACGTCGAGGACGGCCGACCCCTGCTGCTCCGCACACCCGGCGCCCGCTTCACCCTCGGCAACCTCGTCCGCTCCGAGGTGCACGGCGCGTTCGCCACCCTCGCGATCGGCATGGAGGTGCTGCACGGCGAGGACGTCCAGGTCGACCGGATGACCGCCCACGGCGGGCTGTTCCGCACCCCTGGCGCGCCGCAGCGCCTGCTCGCAGCGGCGCTCCGCGTGCCCGTCGCGCTCGAGGAGACCGCGGGCGAGGGCGGTGCGTGGGGGATCGCGGTCCTCGCCGCCTACCTCGAGCACACCGACCGGCACCTCGCGGACTTCCTCGCCGAGACGGTCTTCGGCGGTGACGCCGTGCACGTGGCGGACCCCGAGCCGGCGGACGTGGACGGGTTCCGGACGTACCTCGAGCGCTACCGCCGAGCCCTGCCCGTCCAGCGAGCGGCCGCCGCCGCGACCGGTCAGGACGCGCCGGCCGCCGCCGTGACCGGCCAGGCCGCAGCGGCCGCAGCCGCGACCGGCCAGGACGGCCCCGGGACCGACGCGACCACCCCCGAACCCGAGCCGACGACGGCAGGCGACCCGCGCCTCCAGGCCGAGAAGGAGCCGACACGATGACGGACCCGACCACCGACGAGACCAGGGCGGCCGTCGCCGCCGCGCGGGAGCGCGTCGCGCGCCTGCACGGCGAACTCGTCCGCTACGGACTCGTGATCTGGACCGGCGGCAACGTCTCCGAACGGGTGCCGGGGACGGACCTGTTCGTCATCAAGCCGAGCGGGGTGTCGAGCGACGAGCTCCGCCCGGAGAACCAGGTCGTCTGCACGCTGGACGGCGTCCCGGCGGACGGCTGGGACAACGCGCACGGCCCGTCCTCCGACACCGCGGCGCACGCCTACGTGTACCGGAACATGCCCGAGGTCGGCGGGGTCGTGCACACGCACTCGACCTACGCGACGGCGTGGGCGGCACGCGCCGAGGAGATCCCGTGCGTGATCACCGCGATGGCGGACGAGTTCGGCGGACCGATCCCGGTCGGCCCGTTCGCGATCATCGGTGACGACTCGATCGGCCACGGCATCGTCGACACCCTGAGCGGCCACCGTTCGCGGGCGGTCCTCATGCAGAACCACGGCGTGTTCACGATCGGCAAGGACGCCGAGGACGCGGTGAAGGCCGCGGTGATGTGCGAGGACGTCGCACGCACCGTCCACATCGCGCGGCAGGGCGGCGAGACCGTGCCGATCGCCCAGGAGGACATCGATCGACTCTTCGATCGCTACCAGAACGTCTACGGACAGAACCCCGAAGGAGCCATGCGATGACGCAGGTGAACCCCCAGGCCACCCTCGACAGCTACGAGGTCTGGTTCCTCACCGGGTCCCAGGGCCTGTACGGCGAGGAGACGCTGCGCCAGGTCGAGGAGCAGAGCCGCGCCGTGCACGAGCAGCTCGCGCCGCACGTGCCCGTGAAGCTCGTGTGGAAGCCGGTGCTGAAGGACGCCGACGGCATCCGCCGTGCCCTCATCGAGGCCAGCGCCGACGACCGGGTCATCGGCGTGACGACGTGGATGCACACCTTCAGCCCCGCGAAGATGTGGATCGGCGGCCTGCAGGCGCTGACGAAGCCGCTGCTGCACCTGCACACGCAGGCGAACGTGACGCTGCCGTGGGCGGACATCGACTTCGACTTCATGAACCTCAACCAGGCCGCGCACGGCGACCGCGAGTTCGGCTACGCCCTCGCTCGTCTCGGCGTCCGGCACGCCACCGCGGTCGGGCACGTGTCCGACGAGCGGGTGCAGCGGCGCGTCGCGGACTGGACCCGTGCGGCCGCGGCCGCCGCTTCGGTCCGCGAGCTCAAGCTGACGCGCTTCGGCGACAACATGCGCTACGTCGCCGTCACCGAGGGTGACAAGACCGAGGCCGAGATCGAGCTCGGCGTGCAGGTGAACACCTGGGCGGTGAACGAGCTGGCCGCGGCGGTGGCCGAGGCCGAAGCGGACACGGCGGCGGTCGACGCGCTCGTGGCTGAGTACGACGCGCAGTACGACCTCGTCGACGAGCTGCGTGACGGCGGGTCGCGCCGTGCTTCGCTCCGCGACGGTGCCGCGATCGAGCTCGGCCTCCGCACCCTGCTGGAGCGGAACGGCTCCGCCGCGTTCACCACCAACTTCGAGGACCTCGGCACGCTCAAGCAGCTGCCCGGCCTCGCGGTCCAGCGCCTCATGGCCGACGGCTACGGCTTCGGTGCCGAGGGCGACTGGAAGACGGCGGTCCTGGTCCGGGCGATGAACGTCGCCGGCGCCGGTCTGCCGGGTGGTGCGAGCCTGATGGAGGACTACACCTACGACCTCACCCCGGGCGCCGAGAAGATCCTCGGCGCGCACATGCTCGAGGTCTCGCCGACCCTCACCACCACGAAGCCGACGCTCGAGATCCACCCGCTCGGCATCGGCGGCAAGGACGACCCGGTGCGCCTGGTCTTCACCGCCGACTCCGGCGAGGCCGTCGTGGTCGCGCTGTCCGACACCCGCGACGGCTTCCGCCTCACCGCGAACGTCGTCGACGTCGTGCCCCCGACCGAGGCCCTGCCGAAGCTGCCCGTCGGCCGTGCCGTCTGGGAGCCGCGACCGTCGTTCCCCGTCGCCGCCGAGGCCTGGCTCACCGCCGGCGCCGCACACCACACCGTCATGACGACGGCGGTCGGGCTGCAGGTCGTCGAGGACTTCGCGACCATGGTCGGCACCGAGTTCCTGGTGATCGACGAGCACACCACCGCGCGCGGCTTCCGCGACGAGCTGCGTCTCCAGCAGACGTGGCACCGTCTCGACCGCGGGTTCTAGGGCGACGGACCGTACGATGAGCGACGTGATCGCAGCGCAGCGCACGCGGACGAACTGGGCCGGCAACGTGACGTACCGCGCCTCCGGGCTGGCACGTCCGACATCCGTCGCGGCGGTCCAGGAGCTGGTGTCCAGGACCCCGCGCCTGACGGCGCTCGGCTCGCGGCACTCGTTCAACACGATCGCCGACACCGACGCGCTCCAGGTCTCGTTGGCGGACCTGCCGCCGGTGCTCGACATCGACACGGACCGTCGGGTGGTGCGCGTCGCCGCCGGCATGATCCACAGCCAGGTGGCGGCGGGCCTGGAGGCGCGGGGCTGGGCACTCGCGAACCTCGCCTCCCTGCCGCACATCTCCACCGCCGGCGCGGTCGCGACCGGCACGCACGGGTCCGGCGTCCGCAACCCCTCGCTCGCGCAGGCGGTGGTCGGCCTCGAGATCGTCCGCGCCTCCGGGGACCGGGTGTTCGTCGACGCGTCGACACCGGACGGTTCCCTCGACGCCCACCGGGTGGCGCTCGGCGCGCTCGGCATCGTCACGGCGGTCGAGCTCGCGATCGAGCCGACCTTCCAGGTAGCCACGACCGTGCACCTCGACCTGCCGTGGGAGGCCGTCGCCGCGCACTTCGACGCGGTCGTGTCGGACGCGTACTCGGTGTCGCTCTTCACGTCCTTCGACGACCGCGGCGCACGGCAGGTCTGGGTCAAGCACCGCACGGACGAACCGGCGCCGGTGGTGGACCTCGTCGCGCTCGGCGCCCGCCCGGCCGACGGGCCCGTGCACCCGGGGGAGAACGACCCCGCCGGCGTCACCGAGCAGGGTGGTGTGCCCGGACCGTGGTCCGAGCGGCTGCCGCACTTCCGGTCCTCCTTCACGCCGTCGACCGGGGCGGAGATCCAGGCGGAGTACCTGCTGCCGGCCGGTTCGGCGGTCGAGGCGCTCCAGGCCCTCCGCGCCCTGGAGCCGGTCTTCGCGCCGATCCTCATCGCCGCCGAGGTCCGGACGATCGCCGCGGACACCGCCTGGCTCGCACCGTCGTCGGAGCGGCAGTCGGTGGGCATCCACTTCACGTTCCGTCGGGACGCGGACGCGGTGGCGGCCGCGGTGGAGCGGATCGAGGACGTCCTCGCGCCGTTCGACGCCCGGCCGCACTGGGGCAAGGTGTCGGCGGCGAGTGCCGAGCGGTTGCACGAGGCGTACCCGCGGCTGTCCGACTTCGCGGCGCTCGCCCGCGACCTCGACCCCACGGGGCGGTTCCGGAACGCGTTCCTCGCGCGCATCCTGAGCTGACCGGGTGGCCCCGACCGGGTGCCGACGGTCGGGGCTCACAGCCGGTTCGGATGACTTCTCCGGCCGATCCACCGCGGCGTTCCTGAGCGCTCACATGTGCGATCACAAAGGTTGGGGCATGGCGAACCTCAACCGCATCATCGGCATGGCCGGCAAGGTCATCGACAAGCAGCTCCAGAAGCGCGGGCAGGTGGGATCCGCGGCCGGCGCCGGGCAGCAGCAGGGCGGGAGCGACTGGCGTGACATCGTCCGGAACGCGGCGGACCGGCTGACCGGCGACGACCGGAGCCGACAGTCGCAGCAGCACGGGCAGCAGTACGGTCCGGGCCAGAGCCAGGGTCAGGCGCAGTACGGCCAGGCGCAGCCGCAGGACGGTCGGTCGCCGCAGGGCCACGTGCCGTCCGCGCAGCCGGCCCAGCCGCAGCGCGGGCAGGTGGACCCGGACCAGGTCGCGATCGCCAAGTACGACTACCTGCTCCGGACCGCGCCGCCGGAGCAGCTCGAACAGGTCCACCACGACGCCTTCGCCCGCCTCACGCCCGGGCAGCGTCAGCAGATCCGCGACCGACTGAACTCCGAACTGCCCCCGCACGAACACCTCCGCGACGACTCGGCGGGCGGGATGGCGCGTGCGATGACCCGGGGCGAGGTCGCGCGACCCGGCCTCGTCCGGCGGGTGCTCGGCGGTGCCGGCTCGGCCGGACGTGGCCGCGGCGGCGCGTTCGCCGGTGGTGCGGCGGTCGGTGCCGGTGCGATGGCGCTCGGCGGCCTGGGCGCGGCGGTCGCCGGCGGTGCGGTGCTGAGCGCCGCCGCGGGTCCGGTGCTGGCCGAGGCCGCGAACCTCGGGGTCGACTTCGAGGGCATCGCGTCCGGGTTCGGCGACCTCGGGCTCGCGGACCTCGGCGGTGGTGTCGAGGGGATCGCGGGCGAGGGCGAGCAGCTCCTCGGCGGCCTCGGGGAGCAGGTCTCCGGCCTCGGCGAGCAGGCGTCGAACCTCGGCAACGACTTCCTCGGGGGACTGTTCGACCGGTGACCGCGGGCGACCCGCCCGTGCGTGGCGGGCGGGACCCGTCGCCTGCCGCAGCTGCCGTCCGTCACGACCGGGTCAGGGCGTCCCCGACGGTGCTGCGGTAGTACAGGACGGCCCGGCCGTACCGTGACCGGTTCAACAACCCGCCCCGCTCCATCACGCGCAGGTGCTGGTTGACCGCCGAGGTCGACACCCCGAACCGCAGCGCGAGGTCCGTCGACGACGCCGGCTCGCCGAGCGCTTCGAGCAGCGCGGCGCGGGTCGCTCCCAGCAGGTCCCGGACGGAGCCTGCGTCCGGGTGGCCGGAGGTCGACCACATCGCCCCCTGTCCGCGCGCCGGGTACATCACGGTCGGCGGCAGGTCGTCGTCGATCGGCACCGAGGCGCGCACCACGAACATCGACGGGACCAGTGTCAGGCCCTCGCCGCCGATCGGTCGGTCGCGCGCGACCGGGCTCGTCAGCTGCACGTCGAGGTCCGTGCCGTCGTACCGCACCGCTTCCGACAGCCCGCCGAGCACCGCGCCGATGCCCGCGTGTGCCGCGGTGCGCGCCCGGTGGCTGATGTCCGCCTGCAGCACGGCACGCATCCGGGCCCAGTGCGGCGCGAAGCAGAGCTCCCACGCCGTCGCGAGCGCCTGCTGCAGCCGCTCGACGACGGCCTCGTGCCGACCGGTGAAGACCGGTGGCACGGTGTCGTGCACCCGCTCGAGGTCGGCGACGATCCGCGCGCGGGGGAGTCTCCCGAGTGCCCGGAGCTCCTCGTCGAACGACGTCAGCGGTGACGTCGGCCGGGGGTTGACGAAGTCGGCCACCCACCGGCGCTCGTCCACGAGACCGAGCAGGACCTCGTCGTCGAGCAGCGGACGGACGGCGGCGATCCGGTCGAGCCACGGCTGCTGCAGCGGGTAGCGATCCGGTGCCCGGAACGCGCGGAGCCCGAGGCCGAGTTCGGAGAGGGGCGAGATGCCGAACCGGATCGCCGAGACGTCACTCGGTTCGAGGTGGTACCGGATCATGAAGCCCCACGCTACATCCGTTGTCCAGACACCCGCGTGCCTGCGAGAACTGGACCATGAGCACCACCGCGGCATCCCGGGTCCCGATCACCACACTCGTCCGGGACGACCGGGTGCTCCGACGCCTGCTCGTCGTCACCTTCGTCGACACCCTCGGGCGCGGCGCGTTCTTCACCCTCACCACGCTGTACCTCACCACGATCGTCGGCATCGCCCCGGTCGTCGTCGGACTCGGGCTCACGGTCGCCGGGGCGGTCGGCGTCGCGAGCTCGCTCGTGTTCGGGCACCTCGCGGATCGGCGCAGCTCCCGCCGGATGCTCGTCTGGCTGCACGTCGTCCAGGGCCTCGCCCTCGTCGGGTACGTCGTCGTGCACGACCTGCCGACCCTCGTGCTGACGGCGTCCGTGGTGACGTTTGCGCAGCAGGGCGGCGGCTCGGTGCGCTCGGCCGCGGTCGGGCGGGCGTTCCCCGGGAACGAGCGGGTCCGGGTCCGGGCGACGATGCGGACCGTCACGAACGTCGGCATCGGGCTCGGCACGGCGGTCGCGGCGATCCCGCTCGCCGTCGGGACGGGTGCGGCGTACCGGGTGACGATGGTCGCGGCGGGTCTGCTCTTCCTCGCCTCCGCGGTGCTCGTGCTCGGTCTGCCGGCGGCACGGGTCGACGCCGCGCCCGCCGAACGGACCGACACCGGGACGGTGGTCGTCCGGACCCCCGCCGGACGGAGCCCCTACCGGGACGTGCGCTTCCTGACGATCACGATCCTCACCGGGGTGTTCGGCATCCAGTTCGGCCTGTTCGAGGTCGCCGTGCCGCTCTGGGTCGTGCAGCACACCGTCGCACCGGACGTCCTGGTCTCGCCCTTGCTCCTCGTGAACACGATCGCCGTCGTCCTGCTGCAGGTCCGGATGAGCCGGGGGACGGACACGGTCGCCGGTGCCGCCCGGGTCATGCGGTACGCGGGCTGGCTGATGGCCCTCGCGTGCGGGCTGTGGGCGGCGGCCGGCTGGGTGCGGGGCGACGACTGGGTGCCGATCGCCCTCGCGGCGGGACTCCTCGTCGTCGCCGCGGTCACGCACTCCCTCGCCGAGATCACCTCGAGCGCCGCCGGCTGGGCGCTGAGCTTCGAACTCGCGCCGGCGGACCGGGTCGGCGCGTACCAGGGCGTCTACGGCACGGGGTTCGCCGTCGGTGCGATGGTCGCGCCGACGGTGGTCACGGTCACGGCGATCGACCTCGGGACCCCGGGCTGGGCGGTCCTCGCCGTGGTGTTCCTCGGCGCGGCACTCGGCACCGCACACGTCGCCCGACGGGCGGCGTCACCGGCCGTCCCGACGCCCGCCGAGCCCGGTCGGCCGGACGACCCTGAGACGCTTCGGGAATAGACCGGGGGTGCACCGCGATTGGACCGTTACGTCGTGCGACGTCCGGTCGCGCCCGGGATTCGGACGCCGTCCGATCCCGGTGCCAGGATGGACGCCGCGCCGACATCAGGACCGGTCCTGCACCCGGACCACGGCGACGCGTCGCGGCCACCCCACGGCCGCGCACCACCACTTCCCCACGAGGAGCACCACCGTCATGAGACGCCCCAACCGCCTGACGATCACCGCTGCGGTCGCCGCAGCAGCAGCCCTGGTCCTCGCCGGGTGCTCGGGCGGCGGCGCGTCGGACGACGCCTCGGGCGGCACGTCCAAGGGCGGCACGCTCAACATCCTGACCACGGCCACCGCGGTGCACCTCGACCCGGCGACCAGCCAGAACCTCAACATCACGACGCTCGGCCTCGTGCTCCGTCGCCTGACCGCCTGGGACGTCGAGCCCGGCAAGACGGCCAAGGTCGTCCCCGACCTCGCGACGAACACCGGCGACTCGAGCGACGGCGGCAAGACCTGGACCTACCACCTCAAGAAGGGGCTGAAGTTCCAGGACGGCACCGAGATCACGACGAAGGACATCAAGTGGGGCATCGAGCGCTCGTTCGCGCCGACGCTCACCGGTGGCCTGAGCTACCACAAGTCGCTCCTGGTCGGTGGTGACAGCTACAAGGGTCCGTTCGACGGCAAGACCCTCGACAGCATCGAGACCCCGGACGACTCGACGATCGTGTTCAAGCTCAACGCGGCCTACGGCGACTGGCCGTGGATCGTGTCGATGCCGGCGTTCGCCCCGGTCCCCGAGGGCGACGGCACGGACACCGGTGCGTACGACGCGAAGCCGGTCGCCTCCGGTCCGTACGAGGTGCAGTCGAACACGCAGGGCTCGCAGATCACCCTCGTCCGGAACAAGGAGTGGAGCGCGTCGACGGACTCCGTGCGCACCGCCGGTCCGTCGAAGGTCGTCTTCAAGGAGAGCCAGGACCCATCGACGGTCACCCAGACGCTCATCGCCGACAACGGCGACGCGAAGGACTCGTTCGGTGCGACCTACCTCGGCGCTGCCGAGCTGAACCAGGTCCGCTCGAACCCGGCCGCCCAGGACCGCCTCGCCACGTCGAAGGCCGGCCCGATCAACTACCTCGCGATCAACACGCAGAAGGGCTCGCTCAAGGAGCTCAAGGTCCGGCAGGCCCTGCAGTACGCGGTCGACAAGAAGTCGTACCGGATCGCCGCCGGTGGTGCGCTCGCCGGCTCCTACGCGACCACGCTCATCACGCCCGGCATCGCGGGGCGCCAGCAGTACGACCTGTACGAGCCGGGCGCGACCGGTGACGTGGCGAAGGCGAAGAAGCTCCTGCAGGAGGCGGGCGTCTCGGACCTGAAGCTCACCCTGGTCACCCAGAACGACTCCGCCAACCTCGCCGAGGCGCAGGCGATCCAGGCGGGCCTGAAGCGCGCGGGCATCACCGTGACGCTGAAGCCGCTCGACATCGACTCGTTCTACACGGCGACGACGGACGGCGACGACTTCGACCTCGCGATGTTCAGCTGGCAGCCTGACTTCCCGAGCGCGAACGCGAACATCCAGCCGCTGTACGACTCGTCGCAGATCGGCGGGGGCGGCTACAACGTCTCGAAGTACAGCAACCCCGAGGTCGACGCCCTGATCAAGGAGGCGACCGGCACGATCGACCAGCAGGACGCCCAGAAGCTGTGGGCCGAGGCGGACAAGAAGATCATGGCCGACGCGCCGATCGTCCCCCTGACCTACGCGAAGCAGTCCTTCCTCGCCGGCTCGAACGTGCAGAACTTCCGGATCGCGGACTTCCCGGCGTACCCGAACTACCTCAAGGTCTCGCTCGCCAAGTGAGTGCTCCGCTGCTCGAGGTCGAGGGGCTCCACGTCGCGTTCGGCGACGCGGAGCCCGTCGTCCGTGACGTCTCCTTCACCCTGAAGCCCGGCCGCGTGCTCGCCCTCGTCGGCGAGTCCGGGTCGGGCAAGTCCGTCAGCGCGATGAGCGTGCTCGGCCTGCTGCCCCCGGAGGCCCACGTCACCGGGAGCATCCGGTTCCGGGGCGCCGAGCTCGTGGGCGCGTCGGACGACGACCTCCGAGCGGTCCGCGGCGCCGGGATCGGCGTCGTGTTCCAGGAGCCGATGAACTCGTTCACCCCGGTGCTCTCGATCGGCACCCAGATCGCCGAGGCGATCACGGCGCACCCGACGGACCTCGACCGCCGTGCCGTGTCGGCGCGCACCGACGAGCTGCTGCGCGCCGCCGGCCTGTCCGACCCGGCCCGGATACGGAAGGCCTACCCGCACGAACTCTCGGGTGGACAGCTCCAGCGGGCGATGATCGCCATGGCGCTCGCGGGCGACCCGGTCGCCCTCATCGCGGACGAGCCGACGACCGCGCTCGACGTCACGGTGCAGGCCGGCATCCTCGACCTGCTCCGCATGCTCGGTCGTGAGCGGGACCTCGCCGTCCTGCTCATCACGCACGACATGGGTGTGGTGGCGGACGTCGCCGACGAGGTGCTCGTGATGCGTCGCGGCGACCCGGTCGAGCACGGGACCGTGGCCGAGGTGTTCGCGCACCCGGACGCCGAGTACACGCGGGCACTCCTCGCGGCCGTCCCCGTCCTGGAGGCGCGACCCGCCTCGGCACCGCAGGCTGCGGACGGTGCGACGGTCGCGTCCACCGCGCCGGCCGACGAGACGGGGACGAGCCGCGCCTCCCGGCCCCTCGTCGCGCAGCTGCGCGACGTCGCCGTGCGCTACGCACGCCGCGGAGCACCCACCGTCTCCGGCATCGACTTCGCGCTCCACGCGGGCGAGACCCTCGGGCTGGTGGGGGAGTCGGGATCCGGCAAGTCCACCATCGGGCGGGCGCTGGCCGGCCTCGTGCCGGTCGTCGCCGGATCCGTCGAGGTGGACGGCAGTGACCTCCGCACGGCCCGCGGCGGTCGGCTGCGGGAGCTGCGCAGCCGCGTCGGCATCGTCTTCCAGGACCCGGCGTCGTCGCTCAACCCGCGTCAGACCATCGGCTGGAGCATCGCCGAGCCGCTCCTCGTGCACGGCACCGCCTCGGCACCCGAGCGTGCCGAGCGGGTCCGCGAGCTCCTCGTGGCGGTGCAGCTGGACCCGTCGTGGGCCGAGCGCTTCCCGCACCAGCTCTCCGGCGGGCAGCGGCAGCGCGTGGCGGTCGCCCGCGCCCTCGCGCTCCGGCCCGCCCTCGTGATCGCCGACGAACCGACGTCCGCGCTCGACGTCACCGTCCAGGCGGCCGTGCTCGACCTGCTCGCGGCACTGCAGCAGGACTTCGGCTTCGGCATGCTCCTCATCAGCCACGACCTGGCCGTCGTCCGGCAGCTCGCCGACGAGGTGGTCGTGCTCCACGACGGCCGGGTGGTCGAGCGCGGGACGACCGACGCCGTGCTCGACGACCCGCAGCAGGACTACACGCGCATGCTCCTCTCGGCAGCGCCCGTCGCCGACCCGGTGCGACAGGCGGCCCGCCGCGACGCCTGGCGCGCATGGGAAGGGGTGGCCTCGTGACCGCCAACGTCGTCGACCGTCCGGTCTCGGCGGCCGCGAACCGGAGCACCGGCTTCCGCGCCGTCGTCCGCCGCGTGCGTCAGGACCGCTGGGCGGTCGCGTCCGCGGTCGTCATCGCGGTGTTCGTCGTCGTCGCGCTCGCGGCGCCGCTCATCGCCGCCGTCACCGGCCAGGACCCGTACGGGTACCACATCGACGCGCTCAACTCCTTCGGTGCCCCGCGTGGCCCGGGTGGTGGGATCAGCGGCCAGCACTGGTTCGGGGTCGAGCCCCTGACCGGACGCGACCTGTTCGCGATCGTCACCTACGGCGCGCGGACCTCGCTCGGCATCGGCATCGCCGCGACCGTCGTCTCGATCGTCATCGGCGTCCTCGTCGGCGTCACCACCGGGTTCTTCGGCGGCTGGTACGACCGCGTCCTCTCGCGCGTGGTCGACGTGATCTTCGGCTTCCCGTCGCTGGTGTTCATGATCGCGCTGACCGCGATCGTGCCGACGTCGTTCCCGAAGCCCGTGCTCGTCGTCCTCGTCATCGGGTTCTTCGGGTGGCCGTCGGTCGCCCGTGTCGTGCGGGGGCAGACGCTCTCGCTCGTCACCCGGAACTACGTCGTCGCCTCGACCGCGATGGGCGCCGGACGCTGGCACGTCATCCGGACGCAGCTGTTGCCGAACCTCGCCGCGACGATCACGGTCTACGCGACGATCTCGATCCCGTCGATGATCGGCGCCGAGGCCGCGCTGTCGTTCCTCGCCGTCGGCGTCACCCCGCCGACGCCGTCGTGGGGGCGCAGCATCGGCGACGCGATCGGGTGGGTGCAGACCGACCCGATGTACCTCGTGTTCCCGGGCCTGGCGTTGTTCCTCATCACCCTGGCCTTCAACGTGCTCGGCGACGCCCTGCGTGACGCCCTCGACCCGCGGAGGAGCAACCGGTGAGCACCTTCCGCTTCATCGCGATCCGCGTGCTCGGCGCAGCAGTCGTCCTGCTCGTCGTCGCCGCGATCACCTACGCCCTGTTCATGCTGCTGCCGACGAACCCGGCGCGCGCGATCTGCGACAAGCCCTGCACGCCCGACCGGCTGCGAGAGGTGCAGGCGTTCCTCGGCACCGACAAGCCCTGGATCGCCCAGTTCGGGGCGTACCTGGCCGGCATCTTCACCGGCCGGACGTTCGGCTCCGGAGCGTCCGTCATCCACTGTGCGGCGCCCTGCTTCGGATACTCGTTCCAGCTGCACGACAGCGTCACGAACCTCATCCTCACGCGCCTGCCCGTCACCGCGTCGATCGCCGTCGGCGCAGCCGTGCTGTGGCTCGTCGCCGGTGTCGCCGGCGGCGCGCTCTCGGCCCTGCGCCGCGGCACGTACGTCGACCGCACGGTGATGACGATCGCGGTGGCCGGGGTGTCCGCACCGTCGTACCTCGTCGGACTGCTCGCGATCCTGCTGTTCGGGTTCGTGCTCGGTGTCCTGCCCACCAGCGGGTACGTCGCGTTCGGGGACGACCCCGTCGGGTGGTTCACGCACCTCGTGCTGCCGTGGTGCGTGCTCGCGTTCATCAGTGCGGCGATCTACGCCCGGCTGACCCGGGGCGAGATGCTCGAGTCGATGTCGCAGGACTTCGTCCGGACCGCCCGCGCGAAGGGGCTCCGGGAGCGCCAGGTCGTCGTCCGGCACGGGCTGCGGACCGCGATCCTGCCCGTGGTCACCCTGTTCGGGCTCGACCTCGGATCGCTCCTCGGCGGCGCCGTGATCACCGAGAAGGTCTTCTCGATGCAGGGGCTCGGCGCGCTGCTCATCGACGCGGTGCACACCCTCGACCTGCAGGTCGTCGTGGGCTTCACGCTCTTCTCGGCGCTGCTCATCGTCACCGCCAACGTGATCGTCGACGTCGTGTACGCGTTCGTCGATCCGCGGGTGCGGCGCCGGGCGTAGGGCTCGGCGGGACCGCGACCGCGACGCGGCGGGTGGGCCGTCGGGGTCAGCGCTCCGCGTCGTCGCCGGCGCGGAGCAGCATCGGCACGAACAGTCCGAGCGCGAGCGCCAGGAGCGCGATCGTCCCGGCCACCGCAAGCCACACGCCGCCGACCGGGCCGGCACCACCGAGCAGGGCGACGACCACGAAGGCGACCGCCTGGCTCCCGACCTGCACGGCGACGAACCGCAGAGCCGACGGCACGAGGGCGCGGAGCTGCACCCGGGCGGTGCGCGGCGTCCACGCCCAGAGCAGGCTCGTGGCGAGGACGAGGTGCGTCGTCAGGAGGAGCACCGGCAGGTACGTCCCCCCGATCCCCGCGAGGGCGAGCTGCGCCACGAGGAGCGCCGCGAACGGACCACGGGGCACGACCGCTGCAGCAGCCGCGAGCCCGATCGCGACGACGAGCCAGCCGCTCGCCCCGACCTCGACGACCGATCCGACGACACCCGCGACGAGGCCGAGCGCCCCGATCGTCCACGCCGGGACCGCCGGACCGATCGACGGCGCGCCGCTGCGCTCCGCCCTCGACCCGGCGGTCATCCGGTGCGCCGGGTGCGGCTGAGCAGGCGGAGTTGCACGGCAGGTGTGTCCCCGTCACCGGTGCGCCAGTGGATCAGCTCGACGCCGGTGGCCGTCATCTCCGTGAGCCGGTCGGACCGTTCGAGGGCGATGAGCCGGGACGCCGTGCGCTCGAGACGGCTCGCTCGCCGGAGGTCGGCGGCCGGGAGCACGTCGACGGCCACGACCCGGTGCCCGGTCGCCGCCCAGGTCACGGCCATCGTCGACGCCTGGTCGTCGAGGAACGTCGAGAGGACGACCACGAGGGACGCCGCCGAGACGAGCGGCATCCGTGCCGCGGTCGTCGCGTCCGGCTGCGGCGTCGCCTGTGCGATGGTCGTCCGGAGTCGCTCGAGGTGCCGGGTCCCGCCGCCGGGCTCGACCGACCGCGCGGTGCCCGCGAGGTCGCGGAAGCCGACCCGGTCGCCGGCGCTGATGTACGCGGTCGCGAGGGAGACGGCTGCTTCGCGTGCGAGGTCGAGCGACGTCGCCTGGTGGGAGCCGTGCCGCGCGCCCGTCCACTGGGTGACGTCCGCGCCGAGGTCGTCCCGGCTGTCGAGGACGAGCACGACGAGGGCGTCCGCGGTGGCGAAGGTCCGGCGCACGTAGAGCTCCCCCGGGCGCTCCGCTCGCCGAGCGGTGCGCCGCCAGTCGATCCGCCGGAGCCGGTCACCCGGAGCGAAGAGCGCGACGTCGCGGAACTCGCCGCCGTCACCCGGGCGCGCAGAACCGTGCACACCCGTGATGCCCGTCACCCGGCTCGGCATCGGGAGGTGCTGCATGCGCAGGTGCGGGGGTGGGACGACCGCGGACCGCACCGGGCCGGCCTCGGGCACCGAGACCGCGGTGCCGCCCCGACCGAGGAGCGACAGGTGCGTCCGCAGGACCTCCTGCGGGCCGGAGTGCGTGACCGGGACGCTCCCGCCCAGCCGCCTGGCGCGTCGAGGGTCGACCACGACGACGTGCCGCCGGTCGCCGACGACCCGGAACTCGACGGCGACCGCCTCGGCGGCGGACGGCACGGCGACCTCCGTCCGGTACGCCACACCCCGGCCGGAGTCGGACGGCTCGAGCGTGGTCGTCGTCCGGACGGGCGTCGTGTCGAGCCGGGGCCGGGCACCGAAGGCGGCCGTCACGAGGGCCGGGAGCGCCACCACCGCGAGCTCGGGGCGTCCGGTGACGAGGCCGAGCCCGGCGAGCAGCACGCCGACGGCGAGCCCGAAGACGAGCGCCGGGTTCCGCACCCACCGCGGCGCGGTTCCGGACCCGGCCACCGGGCGGACCGGCGGGTCGTCGGGAACGCTCACCGCGCCTCCAGGCCAGACGCTCGCGCCCCGACCACCGGCGGGCCCGGCACCTGCGCGACGATGCCCCGCACGATCGCCGCGGGGTCCACGCCGTTCGCCCACGCCTGCGGTGTCAGTGAGATCCGGTGCGCGAGCACCGCGACGGCGGCGGTCTTGACGTCCTCGGGGGTGACGAAGTCGCGTCCGTCCATGACGGCTCGCGCGCGGCCGACGAGCATGAGCGCCTGTGCACCACGCGGTGACGACCCGACCTGCACGTCGCGGTGGGTGCGCGTCGCGGCCGCGAGGTCGACGCAGTACAGCGCCATGTCCTCGTCGACGTGCACCCCCTCGACCGTCGCCTGCATGCGCAGCACGTCGGTCGCGTCGACCACGGCGGACACCGTCGCGACCTCCTGCCGGCGGCCGATCCGGTTGAGGAGCACCTGCTGTTCACCCTCGCGCGTCGGGTAGCCGACCGAGAGGCGCACCATGAACCGGTCGAGCTGCGCCTCCGGGAGGGCGTACGTCCCCTCGTACTCGATGGGGTTCGACGTCGCGATGACGTGGAACGGGCGGGGGAGCGGGAAGCCCTCGCCCTCGACCGTGACCTGCCCCTCCGCCATCGCCTCGAGGAGCGCCGACTGGGTCTTCGGCGAGGTCCGGTTGATCTCGTCGGCGAGGAACATCCCGGTGAACACGGGGCCCGGGCGGAAGACGAAGTCCGCGGTCGCCGGGGCGTAGACGAACGACCCGGTGATGTCGGCGGGCAGGAGGTCCGGGGTGCACTGCAGCCGACGGAAGTCGAGGCCGCAGGCGGCCGCGAGGCTCCGAGCCGCGAGCGTCTTGCCGAGGCCGGGGACGTCCTCGAACAGGACGTGGCCGCCGGCGAGGATGCTCGCGAACGCCAGCTCGAGCGGCTCCCGCATCCCGACGACGACCGCGCCGACCGTGTCGAGGACGTCACGGCTGCGGGCGGCGACGTCGGCGATCGGGAGCGGCTGGGAGCTCTGCGTCGTGGTGTCGGTCACGGGTGCCTCTCGGTCGTGGGTTCCAGGGTCTCGAGCGCGGTGAGGACGCTCGCGAAGGTGGTGAGGTCGATCTCGGACCGCCGCTCGCGCACCAGGACGGCGACCACTGCCGACGGCAGGACCGCCTCGATCGCCGTCCGGTCGCCGGGGTCGTCGAGGTCGAGTCGGTGGCGCGTCCACAGGCGGTGGCGAGCCACCGCACGGACGCGGGCGAGTGTCCGCTCGGGCACACCGCCGTGGGCGCGCAGCGACCACGCCGTCTCGGACAGCTCGCGTCGAGCGCCGGGTTCGGAGCGGACGGGAGGCACGGGCCAGGTCAACGGGACGTCCTCACGGACGGCGCTCCACGTCAGACCCACCGCGGCGACGACGCCGCCGACGGCGAGCGATTGCACGACGCCGACGCCGAAGAACCACGTGAGCGCCGCGGCGACGACGGCGAGCACCAGGACGCCGATGGTGCGGCCGCGGGTCACGTGCGGCCCGTCGGGACGTCGGCCCACTGCGCGTCGAGCGTTCGCAGCGCGGTCCGGACGGCGGCGACGTCGGCATCGGTCGCCGGGGCTCCGCCGAAGCGCACTGCGAGGTAGCAGCGCCGGAGGGTGCCGAGCGCGGTCTCGTCGACGTCGAGCTGCCGGAGGATGCGGGTCGTGAACTCCGTCGGCGTCTCGGCAGCTCCGCGGCGGAACCCGGCGTCCTCCGCCGACTCCTGCAGGCCGACCCAGGCCGCGGTGACGGCGTCGGAGGGGTCCCGGGGTCCCGCCAGCACCTCGAGCGCACGGCCGATCCCGCGACGCAGGTGCTGGCGCCCGACCTCGGTCGAGGGGTCGACCGGCACCTCGACGGCGAGGCCGGCCACGTCGATCGCGTCCGGACGCGTGGGACGGCGCCGTTTCCGCAGGAGGTGGAGGACCACGAGCACCAGGAGCGCCGCGACGACCACTCCCAGGACGACGAGGACCCATGACGCGTCGACGTGCTCGGCGGCCCGTGCTCCGAGCGGCTGCGGCTCGTCGGTTGCGGGCGGTGACGCGGTCGGCTCGACGACAGGAGCGCGGGCGGGCGCGACCGTGGGGGACCAGCGGGCGCCGGTCAGGACGGGCCGCGCGCCGATCGTGGCCGCGACGACGACCAGTGCGCCGAGGGCGAAGGCGGCGACGGGGACGAACGGGAAGCCGCCGCGGTGCGGACCGTCGTCGTTCGCCATGGATCCACGCTACCCCGCGTCGCGTGCGCTCAGCCGTCGACCGGCTCCGCCGACCGTGCAGCCCGGACGATCTGCCAGACCGCGAGGGCGACGACGACCGCTCCCACGGACCCGGCGATCCACGACCCGGCGACGCCGAGCACGGGCGCGGTCTCGCAGGAGCCCGTGGCGTGGCCGGGAGCGGCGTCGGAGCAGCTGGTCACCTGGACCAGGAGCAACCAGAGCACCGTCACGGCCACGATGACCGCCACCGTGCTCCACCCCACCACTCGCCCGACTGCTCGCTCCACGACCTGCTCCGTCCCCCGACGTTCCCGTGACCAGGCTCGCACGGTCCGGGCCGATCGCCGGTCTCGATCGCGCAACGGGACGCGGGTCCGTCAGCCGGTCGGGCGGTCGTCCCGCGGCGTCAGCCGGTCGGGCGGTCGTCCCGCGGCGACGGCCTGGAGGCGCGCCCCGCGCCCGTCGCGCCGGGTGCGGTGATCCGCCGTTCCCGCCTGCGCGCTCTCGAGACGACGACGATCGTGCCGGTGGCCGTCGCTGCCGCGACGGCTGCGAGGCCGACCCAACCCGGCAACGGCAGCAGGGCCGCGAACACCGGACCGAGCAGCGGTGCCGCAGCGAACGTCCCGGTCACGATCGCCGTCAGGAGCACGACCGCCGCGACGGCCCCGAAGGCGCTCGGTGGTCGACGGCGCAGGCACCAGTCGGGCAGGCCGGCGAGGGCTCCGGCAACGAGGCCGAAGAAGAACGCACCGACGACCGCGAAGGCCAGCACGGGGATCATCATGACGAGGAAGGGCGCACCGGTGAGCGACTGCTCGACGATCATGCCCACGAGCGTCCAGAGGACCGGGACCGCGACGACGGCGAACGCTCCCGCCCACGCCGTCGTCAGCGGCAGGACGGACAGGAGCGTCCGGCGCGTGGCAACGTCCTCGCTGTTCATCGCGTCCTCGTCGGACGTGGTGTCTCCGCTGCTTGTCAGGTCCCCCGGCACGGCCACAACCCTAGGGGGCCGTCGCTGGACGCGGCCGATCTGTGCCGCCCGGGTCAGAGCTCGAAGACGTCGGACTCGAGCGCTTTCGAACGGAGCGCACCCCAGCCGTCGTCGTCGCTCCACCAGACACGAACGCCTTCGACGATCCGCGCGACTGCACGCCACCGCGCCGCGGCGTCCGGCCGGCGATCCCGTTCAGGACAGGATCGTGAGGAGCCGGTTGCCGAAGAGCGCTGCGTACCGTCCCTGCCTCCGCAGGATCTGCCGCACGTGCTCGGCGGTCCCTGGGACTCGTTGAGCGAAACTGTCGAAGCCGGAGAGGATCAGGACGAGGCCCATCTCGGACCCGTCCCACCCGTAGTCCGCCTCCGCCACGTCGGCCATGCAGTCGTTGAGCGCGTCCAGGTTCTCCCCGAAATGGCGGGGAAACTCGAGGCTCGTCGCGAATGCCACGTGCATCTGCTTGTCGTCGCTCCAGGTCCCCGCGTCCAGCTCTACGACCCGGTAGCCCTCGCGCCGAAGCCACGTCTCGGCTTCGCCCAACGCAGCATCGTCTCGCACCCTGCTGACGAACCCGTCGCGGGCGATCTCGAAGTCCAGCCTGTTGCCGACGATGTCTTCGGTAGAGAAAGCGGGCACGCTCGAACCGTAGTACGAGAAGAGCTCGGATCGTGTCCGCGCCGGATCGCGTCGAAAGCCGACGTCGCTGCACCTCAGGGTCTTCGGCGAAGGTCCTGATGGACGTCCGAGGGCCGGCCGGCCAGAGGATGCCGATGAGGACCGCCAGCGAACAGGGACCGTCCCACTGGTCGATCGTTGCCCGAGACAGGCCGGTCTGCGGACACGACAGCGCCCCGGCCGTTTCCGACCGAGGCGCTGTGCTGCTTGCGACACTCCGTCAGTGCGATGGTGCTGATGAGGAGGCACGCT
>NZ_JBIWAG010000003.1:644869-704022 GCF_044759965.1 Curtobacterium sp. NPDC098951 | reverse complement strand
TCCACCCAGCAAGCTGGGCATCATCGTTCGACTTGCATGTGTTAAGCACGCCGCCAGCGTTCGTCCTGAGCCAGGATCAAACTCTCCGTAAAAAATTACAGATCCGACACCCGAAAGCATCGAACCGAGTTGATTCTGACCGTTGACTGTCTACTGACAATCTTCAATCCAAAAGGAATTGTCTCCGACCCAACCTGCCGAAGCAGACCAGGCACGGGGTCAATAAATTGGCATTGACAATGTGCACGCTGTTGAGTTCTCAAGGACCAGACGCACTCCCCACTCGACCTCGAAAGAGGTTCCGCCAGAGAGGCTTTCGTTCTTGGTAGTCACCGGCCAGGCACGAAACCTGCGTCGGACCCAGAGGCCCTGTGGCTCATCCCGAGGGAGAGAACCGGTGGAGTAGTCATCCTAGGCGTCGAAGCGATCCAGCGCAAGGCCAGGTCTGAACTTCAGTGGAGGATGGTCCCGCTTGAGGCCGGCAGGCTCTGGGCTCTCGCTCCAGCCGCTCCGCCGCACCTTTGGGGTGACGAGTAAGAACTATACGCAGCTCTGAGCGGGTGCGCCAAGACGCGCCACATCCCGGGCGTGTCGCGTTCTGCAACAACCGGTGCCGAACGCAGCGATGCCCGGCTCCCACCAGGGGAACCGGGCATCGACGGGCCGGGACGATCAGGACAGCGTCACGCCGGCGAGGGTCTTCTTGCCACGACGGAGCACGACCACCCCGCCGGGCAGGGCGAGGCCGGACAGCTGCGCGGTCGCGTCGTCGGCTCGGGCGTTGTTCACGTAGACGCCGCCCTGGTCGATCGCGCGGCGGGCCTCGCCGAGGGACTTCACCAGCTCGGTGTCGACGAGCGCCCGGGCGACGTCGGCGTCACCCGGCAACACCACGGACCCCGGGAGCTCCGCGATCGCCGACCGGAGCGTGCCGGCGTCGAGCGCACCGAGGTCGCCGTTGCCGAACAGGGCCGCCGCCGCATCGATCGCCGCCTGCGTTGCCTCGACCCCGTGCACGACGGCCGTCACCTCGAACGCGAGGGTCCGTTGCGCCTCTCGTCGGAAGGGTTCGTCGGCCACGGCGTGCTCGAGCCGCTCGATCTCGGCGCGGGACAGGAACGTGAACTGCCGCAGCCGGGCGACCACGTCGGCGTCCGCCGTGTTGAGCCAGAACTGGTAGAAGGCGTACGGCGACGTCATCTCCGGGTCGAGCCAGATCGCGTTGCCCTCGCTCTTGCCGAACTTCGTGCCGTCGGAGTTCGTGATCAGCGGCGTGCCGAGCGCGTGCACGGTCGCACCCTCGGTCCGTCGGATGAGCTCCGTCCCCGAGGTGAGGTTGCCCCACTGGTCCGACCCACCCGTCTGCAGCGTGCACCCGTACTGCAGGAAGAGTTCGCGGTAGTCCAGCCCTTGCAGGATCTGGTAGCTGAACTCGGTGTAGCTGATGCCCGCGTCGGAGTTCAGACGCGCGGCCACGGCGTCCTTCTTGAGCATGGAGTTCACGCGGAAGTACTTGCCGATGTCCCGCAAGAAGTCGATCGCCGACAGCGGTGCCGTCCAGTCGAGGTTGTTCACCAACCGCACGCCGTTCTCGCCGTCCGGGCTGAGGAACCGTGAGACCTGCCCCTGCAGACGCGTCACCCACTCCCCCACGGTCTCGCGCGTGTTGAGCGTGCGCTCGGCGGTCGGCCGGGGGTCGCCGATCAGGCCGGTGGATCCGCCGACCAGTGCCAGCGGCTTGTGGCCGGCCAGCTGGATCCGACGCATCGTGAGCAGCTGCAGGAGGTTGCCGCAGTGCAGGGAGGCTGCGGTCGGGTCGAAGCCGCAGTAGTACGTGATCGGCTCACCGTCGAGGGCCTCCTCGAGTGCCGTCTCGTCGGTGGAGACGTGCACCAGATCACGCCAGCGCAGTTCGTCCCAGACCGAGGCGAAGGTCGGGTCGTTCTGCTGGCGCGTCAGGACATCGTGAGCGGATTCACTGGACACCCAGCCATCGTAGCGGCGCAGACGGGCCAGGAGGCGCGGGTCGGCCGTGCCGGTGGGGATCAGTCGAGCGCACCCCTGTGCCGCCGGTACGGCGACACCGTCGGGTCGCCGGTGAGCCAGAAGCGCCAGGGGAACCGCGCGCCGCCGGCGACGCCGGCGACACCGGTGCGCGGTCCGCGCGAGATCCGTGGGACGGTGCCCGTCCCGGTCGGGCCGGGCACCGTCTCGGACAGGAGCTCCTCGACGACGCGAGCCGGGCCGTCGGAGGCGAGCCGCGCCTCCAGGCCGGGAGCCAACGTGAGCCGGTACGGGCCGGACCCGTCGAGGAGCGCGCTGCCGTCGTCCTCGCCGAGGACCGCACCGAGCGCGCCGCCGAGGTTGCCGGGCCCACGCGCCAGGGCGACGTCCGCGACGGCCGCACCACGTCGGGCCCGCGCCGTCTCGACCCCGTCGACGACCTGCGCCCCGCGGAGCAGCGTGCCGGAGGACGTGCCGTCCGGACCGCCGACCACGTTCACGCAGGTGTGGATTCCGTACGAACGGTAGGCGTAGAGGGTCCCGGGCGGTCCGAACAGGTGGCGGTTCCGCGGAGTCGGACCGCGGTGGCCGTGCGACCCGGGGTCGGTGGGGCCGGCGTAGGCCTCGACCTCGGTGATGCGCAGGGTCACACCCCTGCCCGCGATCGTCGCACCGAGCAGCGCGGGTGCGGAGACCGGTGCCGGCTCGGAGAGCAGCGCGAGCGTGGGGTGGGTCATCGGGTGAAGGGCGCGCCCTCCGCCAGGTCGTGGACGCGTCGGGTGAGCGACGCGAGCTGCTCGGCGACCCGGTCCGGCGCCGTGCCGCCGATCCCCGCGCGCGATGCGACCGAGCCCTCGATCGTGAGGACGCCGCGGACCTCGGGGGTGAGGTGCTCGGAGACCGTCCGGTACTCGTCGTCGGTGGGGTCGTCGAGTTCGACGCCCCGCTCCTCGCAGTACCGGACCAGGGCGCCGGAGACCTCGTGCGCGTCGCGGAACGGCACCCCCTGCCGGACCAGCCACTCGGCGACGTCCGTCGCGAGCGAGAAGCCCTGCGGAGCGAGCTCGGCCATCCGGTCGGTGTCGAAGGTCAGGGTCGCGATCATGCCGGTGAAGGCGGGGAGCAGGACCTCGAGGGTGGCGACCGAGTCGAAGACGGGCTCCTTGTCCTCCTGCAAGTCCCGGTTGTAGGCCAGCGGCAGGCCCTTGAGCGTCGCGAGCAGGCCCGTCAGGTTGCCGATGAGCCGACCGGACTTGCCCCGGGCGAGTTCGGCGATGTCCGGGTTCTTCTTCTGCGGCATGATGCTCGACCCGGTCGAGAACGCGTCGTGGAGCCGGACGAACCCGAACTCCTTCGTGTTCCAGAGGATCACCTCCTCCGCCAGGCGGGACACGTCGATGCCGATCTGGGCGAGGACGAACGCGAACTCGGCGACGACGTCGCGTGCCGCCGTCGCGTCGATCGAGTTGTCCGCGGGGCGGGCGAAGCCGAGCTCGTGGGCGATCGCCGACGGGTCGAGTCCCAGCGAGCTGCCGGCGAGGGCACCGGCACCGTAGGGGCTGACGCTCGCGCGGTCCGCCCAGTCCCGGAGTCGCTCGAGGTCGCGGACGAGCGGCCACGCGTGGGCGAGCAGGTGGTGTGCGAGCAGGACCGGCTGTGCGTGCTGCAGGTGCGTCCGGCCCGGCATGATCGCGCCGGGGTGCTCGCTCGCCTGCTGCGAGATCGCGTCCACCAGGTCGATGACGAGGTGGCCGATGCGGCGGCCGTGGTCGAGCATGTGCATCCGGCCGAGCGTGGCGATCTGGTCGTTGCGGCTCCGGCCGGCCCGCAGCTTGCCGCCGAGCTCGGGGCCGAGATCGGCGATGAGCAGGCGCTCGAGGGCGCCGTGCACGTCCTCGTCGCTGTCGGCCGGCTGCAGGGAGCCGTCGGCGTGCGCGGCCTCGAGGCGGTCGAGTCCGGCGAGCATCCGCTCGAGTTCGTCCGCCGACAGGTACCCGGCGGTGGCGAGGGCCCGGGCGTGAGCCCGCGAACCGGTGATGTCGTAGGGGGCGAGCTGCCAGTCGAAGTGGGTCGATCGGGAGAGGGCGGCGAGCTCGGCGCTCGGGCCGTTGGCGAAGCGGCCACCCCAGAGGGCGCCGGTGTTGGTGGCGTCGGTCTTGGCGGCGGGCTGGTTCGCGTCGGTCATGGTTCTCTCGTCATCCGGTCGAGCGGTGCTGGGGTGGTGGTGCGGGGTCGGGGTTCTGGGTCCGGGTCCGGGTCCGGGGGTCGCGGTCTGGGGTTCGGGGTCCGGGGTTCGGGGTCCGGGGTCCGGGGTCGGGGTTCGGGGTCCGGGGTCCGGGGTCGGGGTTCGGGGTGCCGGGTCCGGGGGTCGCGGTCTGGGGTCCGGGTCAGTTCGCGAGGTCCCGTCGGGCGGAGATCTTGCTCGGCAGCGACCAGATGTCGATGAAGCCCTTCGACCGCGACTGGTCGAAGGCGTCGCCCGTCTCGGAGGTCGCGAGCTCGAAGTCGTAGAGGCTCTGGCTCGACCGACGACCCGTGACGACCGCGCGGCCCGCGTGCAGCCGGAGCCGGACGTCGCCCGAGACGTGCTGCTGGGTGTGGGCGATGAAGGCGTCGAGGCTCCGCTTGAGCCCGCTGAACCACAGTCCGTCGTAGACCAGGTCGGCCCAGTCCGACTCGACGCGTCGCTTGTACCGGTTCACGTCGCGCTCGAGGGTCAGGTTCTCGAGCTCCTCGTGCGCCGTGATCAACGCCACGGCAGCCGGGGCCTCGTAGACCTCGCGCGACTTGATGCCGACGAGGCGGTCCTCGACCACGTCGATGCGGCCGACACCGTGCTTGCCGGCGAGCGCGTTGAGCTCCTGCACGACGCGCAGGACGCTGAAGCGCTGGCCGTCGATGGCGACCGGCACGCCCCGCTCGAAGGTGATCGTCACCTCGTCCGGGTCACGCGGGACGGTCGGGTCCTGCGTGTACGCGTAGAGCTCCTCGACCGGCGCGGTCCACGGGTCGTCGAGGAACCCGGTCTCGACCGCACGACCCCACACGTTCTGGTCGACGGACCACGGCGACCGCTCCGACTGCCCGATCGGCAGACCCCGCTGCCGGGCGTGGGCGAAGGCCTCGTCTCGGGACAGCGCGAGGTCCCGGACGGGCGCGATGCTCGTCAGGTCGGGGGCGATCGCCGCGACCGCGGCCTCGAACCGGACCTGGTCGTTGCCCTTGCCCGTGCACCCGTGGGCGACGCTGTCGGCGCCGAGCTGCTTCGCCGTGAGCGCCAGGTGCTTCGCGATGAGCGGCCGACTCAACGCGGAGACGAGCGGGTAGCGCTTCTGGTACGACGCGTTCGCCTGCAGCGCGGGCACGAGGTAGTCGTCCGCGAACTCGTCCTTGGCGTCGACGACGATCGACTCGACGGCGCCGCAGTCGAGTGCGCGCTGCCGGATCGCCGCCAGGTCCTCGCCGCCCTGGCCCACGTCCACCGCGAGCGCGACGACGTCCTTGCCGGTGGCCTCACGCAGCCAGCCGATACCGACGGACGTGTCGAGTCCGCCGGAGTACGCGAGGACGACGCGGTCTGCCACGGTGGTCTCCCTCGGTCAGGCGGTCGCCGGGGCGCCGGTCGCGTTCGCTGCCAGGAGCCAGGCGAGCAGTGCCTTCTGGGCGTGGAGCCGGTTCTCCGCCTCGTCCCAGATGATGCTGCGCGGACCGTCGATGACCTCGGCCGTGACCTCGAAGCCCCGGTCGGCCGGCAGGCAGTGCATGAAGACGGCGTCGTCGGCGGCGTGCGCCATCATCGCGTCGTCCACGCGGTACCCGTTGAACGTGTCCAGGCGCGCCTGCTTCTCGTCTTCCTTGCCCATCGACACCCAGGTGTCCGTGACGACGACGTCCGCACCGGCGACGGCCGCGACCGGGTCCGTCACGACGAGGACCGACCCGCCGGTCTCGGCAGCGCGGCGCTCGGCGTCGGAGACGACATCGGCGGCGGGCGAGAACGCGGACGGCGCCGCGACCCGCACGTGCATGCCGGCGGTGGCGCCGGCGAGCAGGTAGGACTGCGCCATGTTGCTCGCGCCGTCGCCGACGAACGCCACGGTCTGCCCGGCGAGGGTGCCGCGGTGCTCGCGGATGGTCAGCAGGTCGGCGAGCAGCTGACACGGGTGGAAGTCGTCGGACAGGGCGTTGACGACGGGCACGCTCGTGTCCGCCGCCATCTCCTCGAGTCCGGCCTGACCGTAGGTGCGCCACACGATCGCCGAGACCATGCGCTCGAGGACCCGCGCGGTGTCCGTCGGGGTCTCCTTGCCGCCCAGCTGGCTGTTGGCGGTGGAGATGATGAGCGGGCTGCCGCCGAGGTCGGAGATCCCGACGTGGAACGACACCCGCGTCCGCGTCGACGACTTGTCGAAGATCACGGCGACGCTCTGCGGCCCGGCGAGGGGCTTCGCGCCCCAGCGGTCGGCCTTCATCTGCTCGGCGAGGTCGAGGATCGCGGACTGCTCCGCCTGGCTGAGGTCGTCGTCCCGGAGGAAGTGACGGGTCATGCTGAGGTCTCCTGGGTGGTGGTGCCCTGCTCGGCGGCGACTGCGGCGAGGCTCTCGCCGAGGATCGACACGAACTCGTCGATCTCGGCGTCGGACACGATGAGCGGCGGCGCGATGCGCAGGCTCGACTCGTTCGGGGCGTTGATGATCAGACCGCGCTCGAGCGCGGCGGCGTTGACGGCGGCGGCGATCGGCCCGGTGAGTCCGACCCCGATGAGCAGGCCGGATCCGCGGACCTCCTCGACGAGGGGTGACCCGATGCCCTGGATGCCCGCGCGGATGCGCTCCCCCTTCGTCACCGCACCGGACACGAGGTCCGCGCGCTCGATCTCGGCGAGGACGGCGTTCGCCACCCGGGTGCCGAGGGGGTTGCCGCCGAACGTGGAGCCGTGCTGGCCGGCCGAGAACAGGTCGGACGCCCAGCCGAAGGTGACGAGCGCCCCGATCGGGAACCCGCCGGCGATGCCCTTGGCGACCGTGACGGCGTCCGGCTGGAAGCCGTGCCCCTGGTACGTGAACCAGTTGCCGGTGCGGCCGACACCCGTCTGGATCTCGTCGAGGATCAGCAGCGCGCCGTGCTCCTCGGTCAGGCGACGGGCGGCGAGGAGGAATCCCTCGGGCAGGTCGACCACGCCGGCCTCGCCCTTGATCGGCTCGAGGATCAGCGCGGCCACGGTGTCGTCGAGGGCCGCCTCGAGGGCGTCGACGGACGTGTCGATGTGCTCGACACCCGGGACCATCGGCAGGAAGTCTTCTTGCAGGGCGGGCTTGCCGGTGAGCGCGAGCGCACCCATCGTGCGGCCGTGGAAGCCCTGCTTCAGGGCGAGGATGCGGGTCTTCCGGCCGTCGGCGCCCTTGTTGAGGCGCGCGAGCTTGAAGGCGGCCTCGTTCGCCTCGGCGCCGGAGTTGCCGAAGTACACCCGGCCGGCGTCCCCGGCACCCGTGATGCGCTTGAGTCGCTCGGCGAGTTCGAGCTGCGGCGGCGTCGCGAAGTAGTTCGAGACGTGCACGAGCTTCGCGGCCTGGTCGCTGATCGCCTCGACCAGCGCGGGGTGCGCGTGGCCGAGCGAGTTGACGGCGATGCCGGCGAGGAAGTCGAGGTACTCGTTGCCGTCGACGTCCCAGACGCGGCAGCCCTGGCCACGTTCGAGCATGATCTTCGGCGGGGTCAGGGATCGCATGAGCGACGCCCCGAACCGGTCGTTCCAGGTCTCGGTCTGCGTCTCGGTGCTCACTGCTGCTGTCCCTTCTCGGTCGTGCTGGCCACGTGTTGGCCGGTGCCGCTGTCGGTCGACGGTGCTGCGACGCGTCGGCCGATCTCGGCGTGGGTCATCTGGTTCTCGGTGCGTCGGCTGGGGTCCGGGATCACCTCGGTGCCGGCACCGCGCAGGGTGAAGACCTCGAGCAGGATCGAGTGCGGGATGCGCCCGTCGATGATCGTCGCCCCGCCGACCCCGCCGACCACGGCGTCGAGGCACGCGGTCATCTTGGGGATCATGCCCGACTCGAGCGACGGCAGGAGTGCGCGCAGCTCCTCGACCGCGATGAGGTCGACGATCGAGTCGCGGTCCGGCCAGTTGCGGTAGAGGCCCGGGACGTCGGTGAGCATCATGAGCTTCGACGCCTTGAGGGCGATCGCGAGCGCTCCGGCCGCGGCGTCGGCGTTCACGTTGAGCGCCTGGTCGGGGTGGGCGTCGTCGATCGCGATGCTCGACACCACCGGGATGCGACCGGCCTCGATCGCGGCGAGCACCCCGGACGGGTCCACGTGCGTGATGTCGCCGACGTGTCCGAGGTCGAAGTGCTCGCCGTCGACGACGACGCCCTTCTTCTCGCCGGTGAACAGCGAGCCGCCGTCACCGAACACGCCCACCGCGAGGCCCTCGCCGTGCTCGTTCACCAGGTCGACGATCTCGCGGTTGACCTCGCCCGCGAGCACGTCGCGGACGACCGTGATCGCCTCGGTCGTGGTGACGCGGTACCCGCCGCGGAACTCGGACTCGATGCCCTGTTCCTTGAGGGCGGCGGAGATCTGCGGGCCGCCGCCGTGCACGACGACCGGGTGCAGGCCGGCGTAGCGGAGGTAGACCATGTCCTCGGCGAACGCGCGCTTGAGGTCCCCGTTGATCATCGCGTTGCCGCCGAACTTGACGACGACGATCTTGCCCGAGAACCGCTTCAGCCACGGCAGGGACTCGATGAGCGTCGCGGCCTTGACGGTCGCGAGCTCGTGCTCTTCTTCCTTCGAGAGGAATCCGGTGTCGTCGGCCATCAGCTGGAGTACGCGCTGTTCTCGTGCACGTAGTCGTGCGTGAGGTCGTTCGTCAGGATCGTCGCCGCGTGCGGGCCGACCCCGAGGTCGATCAGCACGTGCGTGTCGCGTGGGGTCAGGTCGACGCGGTCGCTCGGCTCGTCGGGTGCGCCGGCGTGGCAGACGCGCACGCCGTTCATCGAGACGTCGACGGCGTAGGGGTCGAACTCGGCGTCGGTGGTGCCGATCGCCGCGAGCACCCGGCCCCAGTTCGGGTCGTTGCCGAACACCGCGGCCTTGAACAGGTTGTTGCGGGCGACGCTCCGCCCCACCGTGACGGCGTCGTCCTCGGTCGCGGCGTGCACGACCTCGATCGCGATGTCGTGGCTCGCGCCTTCCGCGTCCTGCTGCAGCTGCCGTGCGAGGTCCGCGCAGACGGCGGTCAGGGCCTCCTGGAAGTCACCGACCTCGGGGGTGACGCCGCTCGCTGCCGAGGACATCAGCACGACGGTGTCGTTCGTCGACATGCAGCCGTCGGAGTCGACGCGATCGAACGTGACCCGCGTGGCCGCGCGGAGCGCCTGGTCGAGGTCGTCGGAGCCGAGGACCGCGTCGGTCGTGATGACGACGAGCATGGTCGCGAGGCCCGGCGCGAGCATGCCGGCGCCCTTGGCCATCCCGCCGACGGTCCAGCCGTCCTCGGAGACGACCGACTGCTTCGGCTTCGTGTCCGTGGTCATGATCGCGGTCGCTGCGTCCGGGCCGCCGTCGGACGACAGGGCCGCACTCGCGAGGTCGACGCCCCGGAGGACGTTGTCGCGGAAGGTCTGGTCGCCGACCCCGATCAGCCCGGTCGAGCAGACGACGACGTCACCCGCGCCGATGCCCAGTGCCGCGCCGACCGCCTCGGCCGTGAGGTGGGTGGTCTGGAAGCCGAAGGGGCCGGTGAAGCAGTTCGCACCGCCGGAGTTGAGGACCACCGCGCGCGCCACACCGTCACCGACGACCTGGCGCGACCAGATGACGGAGTGTGCCTGTGCCCGGTTGCTCGTGAACACCGCGGCGACCGCGGCCGCCGGTCCGTCGTTGACGACGAGGGCGACGTCCGGCGTGCCGCTCGCCTTGAGCCCCGCCGTCACGCCCGCCGCGCGGAACCCCGCTGCCGCGGTGACGCCCTGGAGGCCCGGGTCGCCCTGGGTGGACTGGGTTGCGTCTGCGCTCACGGTGCGACTCCGTCCGTGCTGAGGCCGAGGGTCTCCGGGAAGCCCAGGGCGATGTTCGTGGACTGGACCGCCGCTCCGGCGGTGCCCTTCGCGAGGTTGTCGAGGGCACTGACCGCGACGACGCGGCCTGCGGCCTCGTCGACCGCGATGCCGACCAGGCAGGTGTTGGCACCGATCGTGTCCGACACCCGGGGGAACTCGCCCTCGGGCAGGAGGTGCACGAAGGGCTCGTCGGCGTAGGCCTGCTCCCACGCGAGGCGGACGTCGCGTGCGCTCACGCCGGGGGCGAGCTTCGCGGTCGTCGTCGCGAGGATGCCACGGGCCATCGGGACGAGCACCGGCGTGAACGAGATCGTGACGTCGGCGGCCCCGGCGACCACGAGGTTCTGCTGGATCTCGGGGACGTGCCGGTGCGTCCCGCCGACCGCGTAGGCACTGGCGGAGCCCATGATCTCGGACGCCAGGTACGTCGTCGCGAGCTTCTTGCCGGCACCGCTCGGACCGACGCTGAGGACGGCGACGAGGTCGTCGGACTCGACCAGGCCGGCCTGGATGCCCGGCTGGATGCCGAGCGTCACCGCGGTCACGTTGCACCCGGGGACGGCGATCCGCTTGGTCCCGACGAGGGCCGCGCGCTGCCGTCCCTGCGTCTCGATGTCGTCGACGTCCCGCCACTCGTCGGCCGACCCGGGCGTCGGTGCCGCGTGCAGCAGCTCCGGCAGGCCGTAGGTCCACGCGCCGTGGTACTCGCCGCCGTAGAACGCTTCCCACGCCGCCGGGTCCGTCAGCCGGTGGTCCGCCCCGCAGTCCACGACCAGGGCGTCCCCACCCAGTTCCTCGGTGATCGCGCCGGACTGCCCGTGCGGCAGCGCGAGGAACACCACGTCGTGTCCGCGCAGGTTCTCCGCCGTCGTCTCGACGAGGGTCAGGTGCGACAGCGAGCGGAGGTGCGGCTGCGTCGCGATGAGCGGCTGTCCGGCGTTCGAGAACGCCGTCACCGTCCTGACGTCGAACTCGGGATGGGCGGAGAGCACGCGCAGGAGCTCACCGCCCGCGTAGCCGGAGGCTCCCGCCACGGCGACGGATACGGACATGGGATTCCACCTTTGGTCGGACTGGTCGTCGAGAGAGTCGGAGGCGGCGGCCCCGGGCGGTGCTGGTCCCGATGGGATCAGTCGCGCAGGGTCGCCCCGAATCGCTCGCCGGCACGTCGGACTGCGCCGTCACGGGCCTCGGTGGCCTCGGCAGCGGTCAGCGTGCGGTCCGTGGCGCGGAAGCGCAGCGCGAACGTCAGGGACTTCTGTCCCTCGTCCACGCCGGAGCCCCGGTAGTCGTCCACGAGCCGAGCATACTCCAACAGGTCTCCGGCACCACCGCGGACGGCGTCCAGCACGTCACCCGCCGGGACGTCGGCACCCACCACGAGGGAGAGGTCCTGCGTCGCCGCCGGGTAGGAGACGATCGGGGCGACCGACACGAGCTCGGGTGCCGCAGCGACGAGGGCGTCGAGGTCGAGCTCGACGACCGCGACCACCCGCGGCAGCACCGCGGCCTCGGTCAGCTCGGGCAGGAGCTCGCCAGCGACGCCGACGACGCGCCCGCCGACGAGGAGCGCCGCCGCGCGACCAGGGTGCAGGGACGGGTGCGTCGTCTGCGCGACCGTGAGGTCCACGCCGACGGCCCAGGCGACCGAGCGGGCGACGTCGAGCGCGTCCGCGATGCCGTACGGCTCGGGCTGCACGCCGGGCTGCTTCACGACCCGGTTGCCGGTGAGCAGCGCGGACACGTGGAACGGCTGCGCGGGCAACGACGCGTCGAGCGCGGCCAGGGTGTCGCTGTCGGGCAGGGCCGCACCGGCAGGCACCGTGTCGGTCCCGAGCGTCTCGCCCGCGACCGGCAGGAACACCCGCGAGGTCTCGTACAGCGCGACGTCGACGAGCCCCCTGGACACGTTGCGGCGGGCGGCGTCGACGAGCGCCGGGACGCCGCTGCGCCGGAGGAGGCTCTGCTCGCTGTCGAGGGCGTTGGCCAGGACGACGCTCGGGCCGCCCTCGCCGTCGATGCCCGGGTACGCGTCCTGCGTGGCCTGGGACACGAAGGGTGCGGTGACGACCTCGACCAGCCCGTCGGCGGCCAGTGCGGCGGCGACGCGACGCCGTGCCTGCTGGTGCCCGGAGAGCCCGCGGCCGGGCGGTGCGACGGGGAGGACGCTCGGGATCCGGTCGTAGCCGACGATGCGCGCGACCTCTTCGACGAGGGTGGTGTCGTCGGTGAGGTCGGGGCGCCAGGTCGGCGGGGTGACGGCGAGGGTGTCGCCGTCGACGTCGACCGACGCACCGATCGCGCGGAGGGTGTCGACGACCTCGGCGTCGGTGTAGTCGACGCCGACCAGCTCGGACGGACGGGCGATGCGCATCGTGACCGTCGGGCGGGGCTCGGTGTCGACGAGCGTCGAGCCGAGGGCGTCGGCGGTGCCGCCGGCGAGCTCGACGAGCAGGTCGACGGCACGGTTCGCGGCGGCCTCGGCGACGAGCGGGTCGACGCCGCGCTCGAAGCGTCGGGACGCCTCGCTCGGGAGCTTGTGCCGACGCGCCGTCCGGGCGATGGACACCTGGTCGAAGCCCGCCGCCTCGATCAGGACGTCGGTGGTCCGGTCGGAGATCTCGGTCCGGGCGCCACCCATCACGCCGGCGAGGCCGACGGGACCGGCGTCGTCGGTGATGACGAGGTCTTCGGGGTCGAGCGTCCGGTCGACGTGGTCGAGGGTCGTCAGGGTCTCGCCGGCGATCGCACGACGGACGCCGAGCCCACCCTGCAGCGTGGCGAGGTCGTACCCGTGCAGCGGCTGGCCGAGCTCGAACATGACGTAGTTCGTGACGTCGACGGGCAGCGAGATCGACCGGACACCGGCGAGGGCGAGACGCGAGACCATCCACGCCGGGGTCGTCGCGGTCGGGTCGATCCCGCGGACGACGCGGGTGACGAACGTGTGCGCGCCCACCCGGCCCCGGATCGGCGCGGTGTCGTCGATCGTGACGGGGAAGCCCTCGCCCGAGCGGGGCGTGACGCGCTCGACCGGGTCGTGGAAGGTCGCACCGGTCGCGTGGGCGTACTCGCGGGCGACGCCGCGCATGCTCAGCACGTACCCGCGGTCCGGCGTGACGTTGATCTCGACCGCGGCGTCGTCGAGCCCGAGGAGCGCGATGGCGTCGGCGCCGACCTCTGGTTCCATGCCGAGGTCCGCGAAGCGGAGGATGCCGTCGTGCTCGTCACCGAGGCCGAGCTCGCGGGCCGACGCGATCATGCCGTCGGACACGTGCCCGTACGTCTTGCGCGCGGCGATCGGGAACGGCCCGGGCAGGACCGCACCCGGGAGCGTCACGACGACGAGGTCGCCGACGTCGAAGTTGTGCGCGCCGCAGACGATGCCGCGGGGCTCGGGCTCGCCGACGTCCACCTGGCACCAGTTGATCGTCTTGCCGTTCTTCTGCGGCTCGGGCTCACGCTCGAGCACCCGGCCGACGACGATCGGACCCGTGAGGTCGTACGTGTGGACGTCCTCTTCCTCGAAGCCCACCGACACGAGCGCCGCGTGGACGTGCTCGAGGGAGACGTCGTCGGGGAGGTCGACGGACTCGCCGAGCCAACGGAGTGGGACGCGCATCAGACCACCGTTCCGAACTGCTGCGAGAAGCGGATGTCGCCCTCGAGGAAGTCACGCATGTCGTTCAGGCCGTTGCGGAACTGCAGCGTCCGCTCGATGCCCATGCCGAACGCGAAGCCCTGGTACTCGGCCGGGTCGATGCCGGCGGCTCGCAGGACGTTCGGGTTGACCATGCCGCAGCCGCCCCACTCGACCCACCGTGCGCCGCCCTTGGCGTTCGGCTGCCAGACGTCCATCTCGGCGCTGGGCTCCGTGAAGGGGAAGTAGTTCGGACGGAGGCGGATCTGCGCCTCGGCCCCGAACATCTGGCGCGCGAAGTGCTCGAGCGTGCCGCGCAGGTGCGCCATGGTCAGGCCCTTGTCGATCGCGATGCCCTCGACCTGGGTGAAGACCGGCAGGTGCGTGGCGTCGAGCTCGTCGGCGCGGTAGACCCGCCCCGGTGCGATGACGTAGAGCGGGAGGTCGCGCGAGAGCAGCGACCGCACCTGCACCGGCGAGGTGTGGGTGCGCATGACGAGGTGCCGCTCGACCGGCTCGACGAAGATCGTGTCGGCCATGGCACGGGCAGGGTGGTCCGGGTCGAAGTTCAGCGCGTCGAAGTTGAACCACTCGTGCTCGAGCTCGGGGCCCTCCGCCACTTCCCACCCCATGCCGACGAAGATGTCGGCCACGGTCTCGTTGAGGAGCGACAGCGGGTGCCGGGACCCGGGCGCCCGGCGGGTCGGGAGCGCCGTGACGTCGACGCGCTCGGCGTCGAGCCGTGCGCGTTCCTCGGCCTCGGCGAGCACGGACTCCTGCTCGGCGACCGCCTGGTTCACCCGGCCACGGGCCTGTCCGACGAGCTTGCCCGCGGCGGCCTTCTGTTCCGGCGGCACGCTGCGCATCGACGCGTTCATCCGCGCCAGCGCGGACTGTTCGCCGGTGTGCTCGGCCCTGGCCTGCTTCAGCTCGGCGACGGTCGTCGTGGCACGGACCGCAGCGAGGGCCCGGTCCACGGCGTCGGCGACGGCCGATTCGCTGATCTCGAGAGGTTCTGACACGAGGCCCAAGCCTACCGGCCCCTGGGATACCGCGGCCCGTCCCGCCGGACGGGTGGATCGACCCGGCGCGTCAGTCCCCTGTGGAGGACCGGGCCGTGCGCTGGGCGAACGCCGACTCGTACAGGCAGACGGACGCCGCGGTCGCGAGGTTCATCGACTCTGCCCGGCCGTAGATCGGCACCTTGACCGCACGGTCGACGAGGGCGAGGTCCTCGCTCGTCAGGCCGCGGGCCTCGTTGCCGAACACCCAGGCGGTCGGGCCGTCGAGCATGCCGTCGGCGCGGACCTCCGGCAGGTCGTCGCCCGAGACGTCGGCGGCGAGGATCGTGTAACCGAGGCCCCGGGCACGGGTCACCGCGTCGGCGAGGGTCACGCCGACCGACACCGGGACGTGGAAGAGCGATCCCGTGGTCGACCGGACCACCTTCGGGTTGTACGGGTCGACGCTGCGCCCGGTGAGGACCACCGCGTCGGCGCCGGCGGCGTCGGCCGCACGGATGATCGTGCCGGCGTTGCCCGGATCACGCACCTCCTCGAGGATCGCGACGATCCCCGGCAGGCCGCCCCGCGCCTCCTGGCCCGCGTCGTCGTCGGTCTCGACGACCGCACCCGGGTCGGGGAAGACGTCCTTCACCGACGTCGGGAACTGCTGGCACACCGCGACGACGCCCTGCGGCGTCACGGTGTCGGCCATCGCGTCGAGCACCTGCTCCGTGACGAACCAGGTGTCGACGGGCGCGTCGTCGAGGCCGTAGCGCGCGGCGGCCGTCGGGGTCACGTAGAGCTCGCGGAGGAGCTCCGGGCGGTACTCGATGGCCTCGCGCACCGCCTGCGGCCCCTCGAGCAGGAACAGGCCCGTCTCGGCGCGCACGTCCTTCTTCGACAGCGCTGCGACGGCGCGGACACGGCCGGCCTTGGGGTTCTCGAGGAGATCGCTCACGGGACAAGTCTAGGAACGACGAAACCCCCGCCGGACCGGCGGGGGTTTCGGGAGCAGAAGAACTGACTACGCAGCCTTCGGGGCCGAGGTGTCGGCCGGGAGCGCCTTCTTGGCGGTCTCGACGAGCGCCGCGAAGGTCTCGGGGTTGTTCACCGCGAGGTCCGCGAGGATGCGACGGTCGACCTCGACGCCGGCCAGGCCGAGGCCCTGGATGAGGCGGTTGTAGGTCAGGCCGTTCGCACGCGACGCGGCGTTGATGCGCTGGATCCAGAGGCGACGGAACTCGCCCTTCTTCGCGTGACGGTCGCGGTACGCGTAGACGAGGGAGTGGGTGACCTGCTCCTTGGCCTTGCGGTACAGACGCGAACGCTGACCGCGGTAGCCCTCGGCGCGCTCGAGGATGACGCGGCGCTTCTTGGCGGCGTTGACCGCTCTCTTTACTCGTGCCATTGATCTATTCCTTTACGTTCTGCGGGGCTCAGTGGCCGAGGAGCTTCTTGACGTTCTTCGCGTCAGCCTTGGCGAGGACCTGGTCCTCGTTGAGGCGGGCCTTGCGCTTGGCGCTCTTGACCTCGAGGTTGTGACGCATACCGGCCTGCTGCTTCATGATCTTGCCGCTACCGGTGACCTTGAAGCGCTTCTTCGACCCGGAGTGGGTCTTCTGCTTGGGCATGGTGGTGCCTTTCCGTGGGATGGATGGGGGGCCGCGTCGTTGCGGGATCGGTCGGTGGGACCTATTCGGCGGGAGCTTCGGCCTGCTCGGACTCGGGAGCCACGTCCGTGGTCTCCTTGCCCTTCGCAGCGTGCTCCGACGCACGACGCTCGGCCTTCTGAGCAGCGCGCTTGGCGTTCTGCTCGCCCTTGACGTCGGACTTGTTCTTGAGCGGGGCGATGATCATCGTCATGTTGCGGCCGTCCTGGGTCGGACGCGACTCGACGACACCGAACTCGGCGATCTCCTCGGCGAACTTCTGGAGGAGACGGACACCCTGCTCCGGACGCGACTGCTCGCGACCACGGAAGAGGATCATCGCCTTCACCTTGTCGCCACCGAGGAGGAAGCCCTCGGCGCGCTTGCGCTTCGTCTCGTAGTCGTGCACGTCGATCTTCAGGCGGAACCGGACTTCCTTGAGGTCCGTGTTCACCTGGTTGCGACGGGCTTCCTTGGCCTTCTGAGCGGCCTCGTACTTGAACTTGCCGTAGTCCATGATCTTGGCCACGGGCGGCTTCGAGTTCGGCGCGACCTCGACCAGATCCAGCTCGGCTTCCTGCGCGAGGCGCAGTGCGACGGCGATGGGGACAACGCCGACCTGCTCGCCCTGGGGGCCGACGAGTCGGACCTCGGGGACGCGGATACGGTCGTTGGTACGGGGATCGGGAATGCGGAGCTCCTTCAATCAGGTGGTGGCCGTCCGGGGCGTTTGCCCTGGGCGACGGCACGAGAGAGGAGATCTGACGCACGGATCTTCGACCCGTTCGGCAGCCGCCCGACGCCGACCCCTGCGGGACGGCCGACCGGCGCGGACGCCGGTGGAGCGGTGTGGACCCGGTAGCCTGTGGTGCGCGGCCGCGGGTGGGAGAGACTCCTCTTTCATGACGCTGAGCACGTGTTCGGCCTCGTTCGCACGAGTCCGGGCACGCAGACAGCATCTGCCGCGGAAGAGTCTAGCAGAGGAGCACCGTGACCGACACCCCATCCCCCGAGCCCGGCGAGGCCGCCCGCGACATCGCCGAGGTGCCGGCCGTCGAACTCATCAACACCGTGGCCGTGCACCTGCTCAGTGCGGCGGCCGTGAAGGTCGGCCTCGCGGACGACCCCGAGGAGCAGACCGACCTCGACGAGGCACGGAAGCTCATCACCGCGCTCGCGGGGCTCGTCACCGCCGCCGCGACGGAGATCGGGGACCAGCACGCTCGTCCGCTGCGTGACGGCCTCCGCTCGGTGCAGCTCGCGTTCCGCGAGGCGTCGAGCATCCAGGACGCGCCGGGCGCTGGCCCCGGCGAGAAGTACACCGGCCCCGTCACCTGACGGGCGTCACCCGATGACCCACGGGAGGCGCGGTGCCCGCCGGCACCGCGCCTCCCGTCCGTCGTCCGGTCCCGTCCCGGGCCGCAGCCCTCGGTCGGTCGGTCAGGCCGCGCTGCGCGCGACCAGGCGCGTGACCGCGGCGAGCGGGATGCCGACCCAGTCGGGACGGTTGCGGGTCTCGTAGACGACCTCGTAGACGGCCTTGTCGAGCTCGAACGCGTCGAGCAGTTCGCGGTGTGCCCGCAGGTCCGATCCCGTCCCCCGCTGGTACCCGTCGAGGAACGCCGACCGTGCGTCGTGTGCCCACGCCCCGGCGTCGACGGGCTCGGCGTCCTGCGCGAGCGCACCGGCGACGTAGTCGAACGAGCGGAGCATGCCGGCGACGTCGCGGAGCGTGACGTCCGGCAACGAGCGTTCGGTGAGCGGGCGGAGCGGTTCGCCCTCGAAGTCGAGGAAGACCCATCCGCGGGGCTCCGGGGCGGCGAGCACCTGTCCGAGGTGCAGGTCGCCGTGGATCCGCTGCAGGTCCGGCCACTCGGCGTCGGCTGCCCGGGCGTACACTGCGCGGACGGCGTCGACGTGCTCGGCGATCGCCGGGGCCTCGCGTGCCGCGGCGTCCAGCCGGCCGTGCATCGTGGCGATCGCGGCCGTGCGGCGGGCCTCGTCGGCCGGTTCGGTCGGCAGGGTCTCGGCGAGGGTGCGGTGCACCTCGGCGAGCGCGGCACCGAGCCGCTCGGCGTCGGCGGCGAAGGGGGTGCCGTCGCGGGCGTCGCCGAGCGCCACGCGCCAGGCGTCCTGTAGGCCGGGCAGGAACTCCTGCGCGAAGGCGAGGTGCCCGGTCGCGGTGCCGTCGGCACGGCCCGCGTCCGGCCAGGACGCCCGGAGTGCGCCGTGGACGCGCGGCACCCGGGCACTGCCGGCCACCGAGAGGGCGAGCTGCGTGGTCACGTCCGGGTTGTCGCCGTGGTGCAGCACGCGGAAGACCTTCACGATGACCTCGGCCCCGGAGTCGGTCTCGCAGATCACCGAGGTGTTCGACTGCTCGCCGCTGAGCACCCGGGAGCTCCGCACCGAGCCGATCGGGACGAGGCTCTCGTCGTCGGCGTCGATGCGGGCCGCGAGGCCGCGGATCCAGTCCGGGTCGGTGGTCGCGTCGCGGACGGCCCCGGTGTCGTCGGTGCCGACCGGCACCTGGTAGAGGACCGGGCCGGTGGGGACGTCGTCGAGGACGAGCCGGGTCCCGGCGGGCTCGGCGAGGGTGCGGAGCCGGGGGGTCCCGCCCTTCGCGGTGTACCAGCGCTGGTGGGCGATCCAGCCCGCGAGGGTGCGGTCGGTGGGCTCGCCGGGGGCGGGGACGGGTGCCTCGTCGCTCATGGGGCGAACCGTACGCGCCGGGGCCTGAGGGTGGTGCGTCCGGCTCGGCACGCGGCGCCGGCCCACGGCCGGTCTGCGAGGATGACCGGGTGCCGCACTACCTCGAGGACCTCGCCGCCGGACAGACCTTCACGACCCCGGGCCGGACCATCACCGAGGCGGACGTCGTGTCGTTCGCCTCGTGGACGAACGACAACAACCAGGTCCACACCGACGTCGAGTTCGCCGCGAAGACCCGGTACGGCCAGCGGGTGGTGCACGGGCTGCTCGGCACCTCGCTCTGCCTCGGGCTGATCGCGCGCACCGGGGTCTTCGAGGGGTCGGCGGTCGCCCTTCTCGGCATCGACCAGTGGCGCTTCACCGCGCCGGTGTTCATCGGGGACACCCTGACGTGCGAGGTGGAGATCCTGTCGACCCGGCTGACGAGTTCGGGGCGGACGGGCATCGTCGAGCGGACCGTCTCGCTCCGGAACCAGCGGGGTGAGCTCGTGCAGCAGGGCCGCATGGACGTCATGGTCCTCACCCGGGACGCCGCGATCGACTGAGCCGCCGGGCGGACCCCGACGGACGCTCCGGCAATCGTCGACGTGCTCTTTACAACGATGTACGGAGCACGCCAGCATGGTGCCATGAGCTCGCTCGACGGCATCGTCGCCGCACCCGCCACCGCCTCCCCCGACGCCCTCCCGCTCGCCACCCGGCAGGGCGGCGAGTACCCCCGGCCCCAGATGCTCCGCACGCACTGGGCCGACCTCGACGGCACCTGGTCGTTCCGGAACGACGGCGACGACCCCCGGTGGCGGGCGGGCTTCCCGGACGCGCGGGACATCGTCGTCCCGTTCCCACCGGAGTCCGTCGCGTCCGGCATCGACGAGCCGGGCTTCCACCCGGTCGTCTGGTACTCCCGCACCATCGACCGCGCCGACCTGCAGGCAGCCGGCCACGGCGACGCGGCTCCGCGGCTCCTCCTGCACTTCGGCGCCGTGGACCACCGCGCGCGGGTCTTCATCGACGGCCGGTTCGTCGGGGCGCACGAGGGCGGCCACACGCCGTTCTCGTTCGACGTCACGGACGCCCTGACGGCGGGCGGCATCGACGGCCAGGCCGACGGTGACGGCCAGGCGGGCATCGACGGCCAGGCGGGCGCCGACGCCGTGCACACGCTCGTCGTCCGCGCCGAGGACGACCCGCACGACCTCACCCAGCCCCGCGGCAAGCAGGACTGGCACGAGGAGCCGCACGCCATCTGGTACCGCCGCACCACCGGCATCTGGCAGACGGTCTGGCTCGAGGCCGTGCCCACGACGTCGATCGAGTACCTCCGCTGGACGACCGTCGACCACCAGACCCTCCGTCTGACCGTCCGCACCGCCGGACCCCGGGTGGGCGGCGAGCGCCTCCGCGTCGACGCCCGCTGGGAGGAGCAGGACGAGCACCTCGCGACCATCGAGTCGACGCTCGGCGACACCGGGACCGAGTTCGACGTGCTCGTCCCCATCGCGCGGCAGGCGAACGGACAGGCCGAGGACGAACTGCACTGGTCCCCGGAGACGCCGCGGCTCGTCGACGCGACCGTTGCACTGCTCGACCCGGACGGCCGGAGCCTCGACGCCGTCTCGACGTACTTCGGCGTCCGCACCGTCGGGGTCGGCGGCGGCGCGTTCCTGCTGAACGGTCGGAGCTACGACGTCCGGAGCGTCCTCAACCAGGGCTACTGGCCGGACTCGCACATCGCGGCGCCGTCGCGTGCTGCCCTCCGCCGCGAGGTCGAGCTCATCAAGGAGCTCGGCTTCAACGCCGCGCGGAACCACCAGAAGATCGAGGACCCCCGGTTCCTCTACTGGGCGGACCGGCTCGGCATCCTGGTGTGGGGCGAGGCACCCGGCGCCTACGCGTTCTCGCCGCGGGCGGTGCAGCGGCTGATGCGGGAGTGGATGGACGCCGTGGAACGCGACGCCTCACACCCCTCGATCGTCACGTGGGTCCCCGCGAACGAGAGCTGGGGCGTCCAGCACATCGCGACCGACCCGGCGCAGCAGGCCTACGCGCGGGCGTTGGCGGACGTCACCCGGGCGATCGACCCGACCCGCCCGGTGATCTCGAACGACGGCTGGGAGCACGTCGACTCCGACATCACCACGATCCACGACTACGAGGGCGACGGGCATCGGCTCGCCGCGACGTACGCCGACGAGGCCGCTCGGACGGAGCTGTTCCACGGCACGGGGCCGGCGGACCGCCTGGTGCTCGTCGGCGGTGCGGTCGACCGCGGGCAGCCGGTCATGCTCACCGAGTTCGGTGGCGTGAACCACCAGCCGGGCGTCCAGCGCGAGGACGGCTGGGGCTACACGACCGCGGCCGACGGTGACGACTGGATCGCCCGGATCACCGCGTTGTACGACGCGATCCGGGCGAGCTCGTTCCTGGCGGGGTCCTGCTACACGCAGCTGACGGACACGATGCAGGAGACGAACGGCCTGCTGCACGCCGACCGCACCCCGAAGATGCCGATCGAGCAGATCCGACGGGCGGTCACCGGGCGCTGACCGGGCGCAGGAGCCGGGAGGCACGTCCTCGGTGAGCAGGAATGGTCGGGTCCGTCGAACGGACCCGACCACTGCTGCTCACGAGACGCGGAGATCGGCGAGAGACCGACGCGGCGTCTCGGCGCGGATCAGGAGGCGCGGATCAGGAGGCGCGGGTCAGGAGGCGAGGAACCGCAGCACGGCCTCGTTCCACTCGTCCCGGTGCGACGCCAGGACGCCGTGCGGCCCACCCGCGATGAGGTGGGTCTGCGCGTCCGGGATCGCCGCGGCGGTTCGCTTGCCCGACACCTCGAACGGCACGATGCCGTCGGAGTCGCCGTGGATCACGAGCGTCGGCACGTCGACCTTGGTGAGGTCGTCGCGGAAGTCCGTCGTGGCGAACGCGACCGTGCAGTCGAGCGTGCCCTTCGGCGACGCCAGCTCGGCGATCGCCAGGTCGTAGGCGCGCTGGTCGGCGGAGACGAGCGGCTCGTTCGCGGGCGAGGGCTCCCCCGCCGTGTAGAACAGGTCGACGAACTCGTGCAGGAACGCGGGGCGGTCCCCGGTGATCCCGTTCGAGAACCAGTCGGCGAGGTCCTGGTCGACCCCGCCGTCCGGGTTGTCGTCGGACTTCCACAGGTACGGCGGCACCGCGCTGGCGAACACGAGCTTCTTCACCCGGCCGGTGCCGTAGGTGGACACGTAGCGGGCGAGCTCGCCGCCGCCCATCGAGAACCCGATGAGCGTGACCTCGGTCAGCCCGAGCTGGTCGAGCAGCGACTCGAGGTCGGCCGCGAACGTGTCGTAGTCGTACCCGCCCCACGGCTGCGACGACTGGCCGAAGCCACGGCGGTCGTAGGCGATGACACGGTGCCCGGCCTCGACGAGAGCAGGGACCTGCCCCTCCCACGAGCGGCCGGACAGCGGCCAGCCGTGGATGAGGACGACCGGGTCGCCCGACCCGAAGTCGTCGTAGTGCAGGTCGATGTCGTGCCCGTTCTCGGCTCCGACGGTGATGAACGGCATGGTGCCTCCTGTGGTTCGGTCTTCCAGGGAACGCGGTCCATGCAACGCCCTGCGCACTGCGCCGACGCTGGTCGTGTACGCCTTGCGGACACCGGGGCGGCGCCCTGGACGTGCGAGGATCGGGCGGTGACCAGCGCGCCGGAGACGACCCGCGCCTCCCGGCCGGCCCCGGAGGCGCGTCACGGCGGCTGGACCACTCCCCTGCTCCTGTGGCTCGCCTCACGCGTGGTCAGCACGGTCCTGCTCGCCACCGTCTACGGCGTGGCGACCGCGAACGGCTGGCCGTTCGCGTCGGTCCGACGCGACCCGTCATTCTTCACGTTCTCGGGGTCGTGGGACGCGTCGTTCTACCGGATCATCGCGGAGCACGGGTACCCGACGACCCTCCCCCTCGACGACGCGGGGCACGTCGTGCCGAACGCCTGGGCGTTCCTGCCGGTGTTCCCGACGATCGTGCGCGCGGTCATGCCGCTCACGGGCGGCTCGTTCTGGGTGGCCGGTGTGCTCGTCGCGACCCTCGCCGGTGCCGGCGCGTGCGTCCTGCTGTACCGGCTCGTGCTGGCCGTGGGCTGCTCGCACCGGGCACGTTGGGCGACCGCGCTCTTCGCCTTCGGGCCGACCGGCTTCCTGCTGCAGGTCGCCTACGCCGAGAGCACGTTCCTGCTGCTGCTCTTCGGGGCGCTCCTGGCGCTCGTCCGGCGGCGGTACTGGCTGATCGCGCCGTTGGGGCTCGTGGCCGCGTTCACGAAGCCCGGGGTGCTCGCGCTGGCCGTCGCGCTCGCGGTGCACCTCGTCGCGCGGTGGGTCGCGGAGCGCCGGACGCTGCCGGTCCGGGACGCCGTCGCGATCGTCGTGTCGGGGCTCGTCGTCGCCGCGGCCGGGCTGGCGTGGCCGGTGATCGCCTCGGCCGTGACCGGGCGGCCGAACGCGTACCTCGACACCGAGCTGTCCTGGTGGGTGGGCTTCGTCGGCCGGCAGCACTTCGCGCCGCTCACCCCGTGGTTCACGATGGCCCGGACGTGGCTCGGGCCGTTCGGGATCGTGCTCGTGGTGGCGGTGCTCGCCGGCGCGGTGTGGTTCTGGACCCGGAGGTCGGTCCGTGCGCTCGGCGTCGACGTGTGGGCGTTCACCGCGGCGTACGGGCTGTACCTCGTGGCGGTGTTCCTGCCGCAGCAGTCCCTGCCCCGTCTGCTCATGCCGACGGCACCGCTGCTCGGGTCGGACGTGTTCGTCGGCACGCGACGCCGGGCGGTCGCGTGGCTCGTCGTGGGCGTGTGCCTGCAACCGGTCGCCGTCGTGCTGCTCTGGTTCCTCGGCTACCCCTGACGGGCGGCGTCGTGCTGATGCGCGCCTGGCGCGCGGCGGCGCGGGCGCTACGCGTCGAAGGTGTGGAACCAGGCGGTGCCGCCCGGGTGCTGCACCATGATCATCTCGTCGAGGTCGCGGTACGGGCCGTCCTGGTTGTGGCTCGCCGACTTGATGCGGATCGTGCCGTCCGGCTCGGTGAACACCTCGGAGACGATCGTGGTGTGGTCCGGCGAGTCGTTGTCGTTCCAGTCGTAGAACACGATGTCGCCCACCTTGACCTTGTCGCGCTCGTCGAGGGATCGCCGGGTGAGCCCGAACTCGGCGGCGTTCGCGCTCAGCCACGGGTCCATCGTCGGGCAGTAGGTCCACGTCGCGGAGTGCTCGGCGCCGGCCGCACGGTTGTACCAGTCCGAGCGCTGCTGCCAGCCGCGGGCGATCAGGGTCTGCGAGACGTAGTTCGCGCAGTCGCCGCCGATCGGGTTCATGGTGCCGTACTCGGCGAGGTTGTAGTCCTTCCAATGCGCCATGGCGTACTCGAGCTGCCGGTCGACGTCCGTCAGCGCCGCGTACGCGAGGCTCGTCGTCGCGACCGCGGTGGAGGCATCCGGGACGGGCGCGGTGGTCGGTGTGGGCGTGGCGGTCGCGGAGTCCTGGGTCGCCCCGGTCTGCCCGTCGTTCGCGGCGCTGCCGTTGCCGTCCGAGGACTGGTTCGCCGACGGCGACGGCTCGATCGCGGTCGTGAAGAGTGCGACGTCCGCCGACCCGGGCGTGTACATCGCCTGGTGCGGTGCCGTGAACGTCACCTTCGTGGCGGTCGCCGTGACGTCGCGCGCGGCGATGCCACCGACCGTGACCCCCTTGACCGCTGCCAGCCCGGAGCCGGCCACGGTGATCGTCACGCCGCCGGCGAGCGGGACCTGCGCCGGGGTGAGCGCCTTCGCGACCGGCTTCGCGGTGGGCGTGGCCGATCCGCTGCCGGACGCGGCACGACCCGTGCTCCCGCCCGCGTCCGTGCCGTCGTCCCCCGACGAACACGCGGCGACGGCGAGCCCGATCCCGGTCACCCCGGCGAGGGACAGCAGGGAGCGGCGCGTCAGGGAAGCAGTCATGGTGGTTCCCAGGGTAGGCGACGGCACGGCATGATCGCTGGCAGGAACCACCATCGAGAGGATCAGCACGCACATGCCCGAGAGCCACGACTTCTTCGTCGCCGCCGACCCCGAGTCGGTCCGGACCCGCGTCCGCGGCACCCTCGCCCGCGAGGGCTACACCGTCGAGGACGGCGAGCAGGGAGCCCTCCGCGCCACCCGCGGCAGCATGGGCCTCACCCTGCTGATCGGCGGGATGGCGAACGACCGCACGTTCCACACCCGGCTCGACGTGCAGATCATGGTGACACCGGACGGCCGGACGGTCGCGCGGCTCCTGCGCGGTGCCGGGAAGTCGGCGCTCAAGGGCGGTGCGCTCGGGATCGCACGGGGCAACCGCGCCTTCGAGCAGGCCGCGAACGCGATCCACACCGACCTCGCGCACGCGGGCGTCCTGACGGACAGCGTCCCCGGCTGACGTCGGACGACCCCGGGAACGGGAGAAGGCCACCCGATCGGGTGGCCTTCTGCCGTGGAGTGGAGCTAAGGGGATTCGAACCCCTGACCTTCTCATTGCGAACGAGACGCGCTACCAACTGCGCCATAGCCCCAAGTGCTCGACCACACTAGCACCAGCGCGCGGTCGATCCGAAATCGACCACTCAGACGGCGCGCCGCCGACGCATGATCGCGTCGAGGTCGGTCTGCTGGTAGCCGTCGTCGTCGATGACCCCCATCCCCGCCCACTTGCTCGGCGGTGCCGGGGGCGCGGCGGGTGCGGGCGACGGTGCGATCGACGGCTCGGCGGCCGCCGTCTCCGTCACGGGGGCTCGGAGTCCCAGACGCTCCGCGAGTCGGCCCTGGTCGTGCGCGGACAGCGACGCGACGGCCTCCTCGACGTCGGGGCGCATGCGCGACACCCGGGCGAGCGACGGGTCGGTCTCGGCGGCACGGATCGCGGCCGCTTCGGCCTCGGCTTCCGCCTTGGCCGCGGCGACGCGCTCCCTGAGTCGCGCGGCGAGCTCCGCCGACGACTCCGGCGATGCCACCGGCACCTTCGGGCGCTCGACGTACAGCGGCTTCGGCATGCTGTTCGGCGTCCAGCTGCGATCACGAGCGGGCTCGGCCGCCTGCTCGGTGGACAGCGGCGGCGCCGGGTCCGTCCACTCGCTCGCGGGCCTGGAGGCGCGGCTGGGCTCCGGCACGGCCGTCGCGGTCCGCGCCTTCCGCGCCGTCGCGACCTGGTGCAGCTGCGCGAGGACCGCTGCGGATCCACCGACGGCGACGAGGCCGGCGACGCCGACGAGCCAGGCGGTGGGCACGGCGACGAACACGACGACGGCGACGACGAGACCCGCCGTGCCGAGCAGGGTGGCGCCGAGCCGCGACCGGCGCATGCGCATCGCGGTGAGGGCGGGGACCGACGAGGCGCGTTCGAGCACGGGCGCCTGCTCGGCGAGGCGACGGGTGATCTCGCGCTGCCGGGCGGCCTCGTGCGCGCGGACGATCGCGGTGCGCTTCGCCTCTTCCGACTTCGCGACCCGCTGGGCCTCGGCGAGGGACTTCGCGTTCATCTCGATGCGGACCTCGTCCGGCAGCTCGGCGGTCTGCGCGAGGATCCGGAGGGTCTGCTGCAGCCGGATCGCGTTCCGCTCGGTGGCGAGGTACTGCCGACGGGCCGCCCAGGACGGCATGAGGTAGACGAGCCAGAGCACGGCCGCGATGAGCAGGACGATGCCGCCGCCCCAGGAGCCGATACCTGCCATGGGGACACGGTAGGGGCGGGCGTTCCCCCGTCCGGTGATTGCCGGACGCGTGTTGCGCGTGTCGCGACGAAATCACCGGGGACGAGCCGCGCCTCCCGGGCCGTCGCGCCGGACGGACCGGACCCTCGGGTCAGACGCGGGGCGTGGTGTGCAGCGGCATCGCCGCCTCGTCGCGCGCCGCGAGCGGGACGGAACCGAGCCCGGGCGGCACCTGGCCGCGGACCCAGCGTTCGAGGACGCCCTCGCGGACCTCCTCGGCCACGAGGGCGAAGCAGAAGTGGTCGCGCCAGTCGCCGTTGATGTGGATGTAGCGGCGGCGGAGCCCCTCGTACCGGAAGCCGAGCTTCTCGACGACGCGGAGCGACGGCGCGTTCTCGGGACGAATGCAGATCTCGATGCGGTGGATGCCGACGACGCGGAAGCAGTGGTCCACCGCCAGTGCGACGGCGATCGGCGTGACGTTGTGGCCTGCGGCGTCCTCGACCACCCAGTAGCCGATCGACGCACTGGCCAGCGAGCCGTACGTGATGCCGGAGACGTTCAGCTGCCCGACGAAGCGGCCGTCGAGCTCCATCGCGAACGGGAGCCCGAGCCCCGCGCGGGCGTTGGCCTGGAGCGCGCGGATGCTGCCGCGGACGTCGGTGGAGACGTGTCCGGAGGGGTTCGTGGCCTCCCACGTGCGGAGCCAGGAACGGTTGGTCGCGAGGGCGACGTCGAGGTCACGGGTGTCACGGAGGCGGAGGGGCCGGATGGTGACCCGCCCGTGGGACAGGGTCGGGATCGTCGTCATCGCGCTGGTTCCTCCGGGAGCGTCGAACGGGCCCGGGGATGATCCCCGGACCCGTTCGGCGACGGGTCGTCTATTCGCCCGCGTTGAACTCCTTGAGCCACGACTTGAGGTCGGGGCCGAGGTCTTCGCGGTCCGAGGCGAGCTGGACGATCGCCTTGATGTAGTCGAGTTTGTCACCGGTGTCGTACCGGCGTCCACGGAACACGACGCCGTACACGCCGCCGGTCCACTCCTCGGCGTTCGCCATCTTCATGAGCGCGTCGGTCAGCTGGATCTCGCCGCCCTTGCCCGGCTCCTGCTTCTCGAGGACGTCGAAGACCTCGGGGCGGATGACGTAGCGACCGATGATCGCCAGGTTGGAGGGCGCCTCGCCCTGCGGGGGCTTCTCGACGAGCCCGGTGATCTTCACGACGTCGTCGGTGTCGGTCTCCTCGACCGTGGCGATGCCGTACAGGTGCGTCTGCGACTCCGGGACCTCGAGCAGCGCGACGACGGTGGCGTTCTTCTCGCCCTGGACCTCGATCATGCGCTTGAGCAGCGGGTCGCGGGCGTCGATGATGTCGTCGCCGAGGAGCACGGCGAACGGCTCGCGGCCGACGTGCATCTTCGCGCGGAGCACGGCGTGGCCGAGGCCGAGCGGGTCGCCCTGGCGGACGTAGTGCATGTCGGCGAGGTCCGTGGACTGGTTCACCTTCTGCAGCTTCTCGTGGTCACCCTTCTTCTTCAGGGTCTCCTCGAGCTCGGACACGTGGTCGAAGTGGTTCTCGAGCGCGTTCTTGTTGCGGCCCGTGATCATCAGCACGTCGGTGAGCCCTGCGCCGACGGCCTCTTCCACCACGTACTGGATGGCCGGCTTGTCGACGACGGGGAGCATCTCCTTCGGCATCGCCTTGGTGGCGGGGAGGAAGCGCGTGCCCAGGCCTGCGGCGGGGATCACGGCCTTCGAAATCTGGAAGCCCATGCCTGGACGGTATCGGATGACCCTTGGACGGGGCATGTCGTCGCTACGGAGGACACGGCTTCCCGCGCTCGGCGGCGGAAAGCCGCAACACGTGCCCTCGGTAGACTCCTCGGCATGACCGCCGATCTCGGGAACGAGAAGCGCGCCCTGCGAGCCGAGCTCCGGCAGCGGCGGCGCACCCGGACCACGACCGAACGCGAGACGGACACCGAGTCGCTCACCGCGACCCTGCAGCGCTTCGCCGAGGAACGGCAGGTCGAGTCGATCGCGGTGTACCTCTCGGCGCCGGACGAGCCGGACGTCCGGCCGTTCCTGGACTGGGCGTTCGAGCGCGGCATCCGGGTGCTCCTGCCGATCACGCGCGAGGACGGGCTGCTCGACTGGGCGGTCGGCGACGGCGTCTCGGAGACCGAGGGGATCGCCGGTGTGCCCGAGGTCGTCGGTGAGGTCCTCTCCCCCCTCGCGATCAACGACGTCGACGCGATCCTCGCCCCGGCCGCGGCGGTCGGCCACGACGGCGTCCGGATGGGCTGGGGACGCGGCTACTACGACAAGACCCTCGGGTCGATGGCGAACCGACCGCCCGTCTATGCTGTGATCTTCGACGCGGAGTACCTCGACGAGGTCCCGCGCGAGACCCACGACGAACCCGTCGACGGCATCATCACGCCGTCCCGCATCATCACCTTCCGGAGCTAGGGTGCCCACCTACTCGTACCGCTGCACGGAGTGCGGCAACGCCTTCGACATCAAGCAGTCCTTCTCCGACGCCACGCTCACCGAGTGCCCGGCGTGCGGCGGCGTCCTGCGCAAGGTCTTCTCGCCGGTCGGCGTGACGTTCAACGGCGGCGGCTTCTACCGCACCGACTCCCGTCCGGCCCCGAAGGGTTCGTCGGAGTCGTCCGGCTCGTCGGGCTCGTCGAGCTCGTCCGGCTCGTCGTCGTCGACGCCCGCGAAGACCGAGTCGAAGCCCGCAGCCGCGAAGCCCGCTGCCTCGACCACGCCGAAGCCCGCCGCGTCCTGACCGTCGTCCGGACTCCTCGGTAGGTTGAAGGCGTCGCCGTCCGGCGGCCGTCCTCGACCCGGAAGGAGTCCCGTGAAGGGGTTCAAGGAGTTCCTGCTCCGCGGCAACGTCATCGACCTGGCCGTCGCAGTCGTCATCGGTGCGGCGTTCACCGCCATCGTGACCGTCATCGTCAACGCACTCATCAACCCGCTCATCGGGGCCGTGTTCAACGCGTCCTCGCTCGACTCGGCGTTGATCCTGAAGATCCCGACCGCGACGGGCACCGATCCCGCCGAGCTCAAGTTCGGTGCGATCATCGGCGCGGTCATCAACTTCGTCATCGTCGCCGCGGTGGTCTACTTCGCCCTCGTGCTGCCGGTGAACCACCTCAAGAAGGTGGCGTTCGAGCGGGTCAAGAACGACGAGGAGCAGACGCCGCAGGACGTCCCGCCCACCGACGTCGAGGTGCTGCTCGAGATCCGCGACCTGCTCCGTTCGCAGAACGGCGGCGCCGTGGCCACCGGCGGGGGTGCGCACGTGGCACCGTCCACCGCTCCCGAGGGTCCCGGCATCGGCGGCACGACGAAGCTCTAGTCCGGCGCACAACCGAAGTCCGTCCGAACCGCGCGATCGCGTGGCTCGGGCGGACTTTCGTCGTCGTGCGGGGCGCAGCGGCGGCGCGCGGCGTCAGCGCGCGGCGGCGACCGAGCGGCGCTTGGCGAACATCGCCACCGCGTACTGCGCACCCGCGAGCACGTGGCCGACGGTGCCGAGGTAGACGAACACCAGGGCGACGACCCGGACCCACGGGGCGTTCTCGTCGACGGTGTGCACGGCCGAGAACAGCAGCACAGGCAGGCCCACGAAGAGCAGTGCCGAGCGGATCTTGCCGGTCCAGGTGACGTCGAGGTCCGGGTTGCCGTGGAACAGCACGCTCGAGAGCACGACGAGCACCAGGTCGACGAGCACCACCACGGCGACGACCCACCACGGCAGCAGCCCGGTCAGCACGAGCGACAGGACGATCGCGATGATCGCGAGGCGGTCGGCGACGGGGTCGATGGCCTTGCCGAGCTTCGACCCCTGGTCGAACTTGCGGGCGATGAAGCCGTCCGCCCAGTCGCTCACGCCGATGACGACGAGCGTGACGAGTGCCCAGCCGGGGTGTCCGGCGACGACGAGCCAGACGAACACCGGGATCAGCAGCAGGCGGACCAGCGAGATCAGGTTCGGCCAGGTCTGCCAGTCGGGGCGCTCCCGCACGGTGTCAGTCATCGCAGGACAGGCTACCCGCTACCAGTGGGGCGGGACGTCCCGCCGGAGCTGGTCGTCGTTCTCCCCGTCGCGGTGCCGCGCCGGTTCCGGCGGCGCCACCGGGTCGTACCCCGGCACCGGCTGGGTGGTGACGCGGCGGCGGGGCCGAGCCGCGCCTCCTGGACGAGGTTCCGGCTCGCCGCCGTCGGTCGCCGGGCGGTCGGGAGGCGCGGCTGACGACGCGTCGTCGGCCCGCGACCACGTGCCCACCAGTTGGTCGGTCTCCGGCGTCACCGGACCGGCCGGCCGGGAGGCCCGCCGGCTCGGCCGAGGGGTCATCGGCGGGCGGGCCCGGTGGCGGGCACGCCGGGATCGAGATCCGACGTGCTCATCGGCGAGCGGGGATCGGCGGGATCGAGATCTCCTGCGTCACGCCGCGGTCGACGCCGAGCACCTGGGCGACGGTGTTCGCGACGCGGTCCGGGTCGGAGAAGAGCTGGAACGCGTGCACGCGCACGTAGTGCCAGCCGAGTCGGCGCAGGACCTCGGGGCGGAGGCGCAGCGACTCGCGGAGCGACCCCTGCACGAGCGTCGCGTCGGTCTCGATCGTGACGCACACCCCGCCGTGCGCGGCGACGAGGCCGAGCTTGCCACGGTGCCCGAGCGCGACCGGGATGCCGCGCATCTCGAGCCGGCGGGCGAGGTCGACGAGCAGCGGGTCGGAGTCGTCCGGCACGTACTCGGCGGTGGTGCGCGCGCGGACCTCGGCGAGGATCTCGGCGAGGGCGACGGTGCCGTGCCCCATGCGCTCGGCCTCGATGTCCGACGGCTGGAAGCACGTGACGATCACCATCGAGCGGCGCGCACGGGTCATCGCGACCGCGAGCAGCCGCTCGCCGCCGGGCTTGCCGAGCGGGCCGAAGTCGCGGAGCACCCGGCCGTGCGGCGTCCGGCCGTAGCCGATCGAGAAGACCACGCGGTCGCGGCTCTGGGCGACGGACTGCTCGAGCGTCGCGACGATGAACGGCTCCGCGCGGTCGCCGATGACGAACTCGGTGAGGTCCTTGTGCCCCTGGGCTGCGGTGAGCACGGCCTGCTCGACGCGGACCGCGTGCTTCGCCGACGCGGTGATGACCATGAGCGACTCGGTCGGGCGGGTGCGGGCGTGGTCCATGACGAGCCGGACGACACGGTCCACCTCGGCGTCGACGCTCTCGACCGCTCCGGACTCCGGGTCCGGCACGGCCTTGCCGTCGCTGACGTAGTCGAGCGCGATCGAGCCGTGCCCGAGGAACGAGCCGGCCCACGGGAGCGACTCGATGCGACCGCCGTAGAAGCGACGGTTGACGAGCTCGGCCAGGTCCTCGCCGCCGGCCCGGTACGAGCGCGTGAGCGACAGCGTCGGCAGGAGCGTGGAGAGCTTGGCGAGCGCGGAGTCGGCGTGGAAGGCGTCGAGCGTGCCCTCGTCGACCTGCAGCGCTCGGTGCGCCGGGTCGACGGCGATCCGGAACGGCGACGGGGTCTGCGTGACCGGGTCACCGAACACGACGGTCTGTCGAGCGCGACGGACCGCACCGACCGTCTCGGCGATGGTGACGGCACCGGCGTCGACGAGGATGACCGTGTCGAAGGGCATCGTGTCGGCGATCTGCGACACCTCGTACGGGCTCGCGAGCCAGACGGGCGCGATGGACCGCGACAGGTGCGGCGCGGAGTCCTGCAGCAGACGCGAGGTGATCGCGCCCTCCTTGAGCTGCGTCTTCAGGGCGGTGGCCTCGTCCGGCCAGTCGACGAGTCCGACCTTCCAGTTCTCGGCGAGCTGCCACGCGAGGCCCTGGGAGACCCCGGCCGCGTGGGCGTCGTCGACGAGCCGGAAGTCGGCCTCGACCCGGTCGAGCATGTCGGTGTTCGCACCGAGCAGCGCCCGGTCGGACTCGAGCATCGTCTCGAGGGCGGACTGCCACCACGCGAGCTCGAGCTCGGCGGGGACGTGGGTGTCCGGCACGTGCCGGTTCGCCAGGTCCGTGATGAGCGGCTCGAGCTGCAGGTCGCGCAGGGTCTGCATGAGCTCGGTGCGTTCCTGCAGGTTGTGCAGGACGTCGGACTCCTCGGCGAGGCGGGCGATCGTCGGGACGAGCTCGTCGATCGGCACGTTCGCCAGCTGGGTCTCGCGGGCGGTGCGGCCGAGCGGCTCGTCGAGGCGCGCGAGGTCCTCCACCACGTTCGAGAACAGCACCTGGACGTCCGCGATGCCGGTGGGCACCTCGGGGTTCACCCCGGCGGCGACGTACCGCTGCCACAGGACGCGCTGCTGCTGCACGCGGGTGAGCGCCTCGTGCAGGTCGGACACGTGCACACCCGGGCGGACGTACTCGCGGGCGAGCTTCTTCAGCCGGCGCCGGTTCGTCGACGACATCGGCGCGCCCTCGCCCCGGGGGGCCGTGGCGGCGACGAGCTCGGAGACCGAACGGTCGAAGACGACGGGCAGGAAGCGGTCGAGCGTGTCGCGGATCTCGGTGAGCAGACGCAGGTAGATGCCGAGCTCGTTGATCGTCGTGAACTGCCGCATGTGGGTCGTGGCGACCAGGTCGTGGGCGCGGCGGAGCAGGGTCGGCAGCGCGTCGGCGTCGAGGTCCTTCGCGATCCGGTGTGCCCGCTGGGCGCCGTCGCTCGTGGAGAACTTCGCGCCGTACCAGGGCGAGTCGTCGGGGCCGTAGCGGAACTCGCCGAGGTTCGCCGCGCTGACCATCGTCTCGGCGACGCGCGAGCGTCCCTCGACCATGCTCGTCACCGACGTCGCGGACAGGCGCGCGGTCGTCGACGGCGGGACCGGCAGCAGCGACAGGCGGGAGAGCTCGACGAGGCAGTCGAGCACCGAGACCCGGAAGTCCGGGTCGACGCGGGTCAGCGAACCGCGGTAGTCCTTCAGCACCTTGCGGAGCCGGACGAGGGCGTCGTCGACCTCGCGCAGGTTCGGACGAGACGCCTTCTCGTTGCGGGCGATCGCGCGGACGACGTCACGGCGGAGGGTGCCAGGAGTGACCGCGACACCGGGGAGCTGGACCTCGGCGAAGCGCGCCGCGATGCCGCGGAGGGTCGCCCGGCGCGGGCTGACCACGAGCACGCGCTTGTTCGCCGCGACGAGACCGCCGAGCGCGTTCACGATCGTCTGCGTGCCACCGGTGCCGGGGAGGGTCTTCACGACGATCGAGTTGCCGGCCGTGATCTGCGCGATCACGTTCTCCTGCTCGTCGTCGGCGTCGAGCAGGAGCGTGTCGGTCTCCGGGCTCCGCTCGTCCGACGGGGTCTGCTCGACCGGGTGGTAGGACTGCTCGACCTGCCACTTGGCGCTGGGGTTGCCGGCGAGGGCGTCGAGCACGGGGTGCGACAGGTCCTCGGTGTCCTCGACCATGCCGGTCGCGACCTCGGCGAAGGTCGACACGACGAGGCGTGCGTGCACCGAGAAGCCCGGGATGTGCGCGGTGAGGCCGCGCAGCCGGTCGATGACGGGGTTCGGCGTGAACGAGCCGTCCTGCTGGGCCAACGCCACGAAGGACTGGGCGTCGAGGATGACGCCGAACTGCTCGTGCAGGGCGTCGGCGAGGCCGGGGTTCAGGACGGGCTCGCCGAGCAGGCGGACCTCGAAGTCGCGGCCGTGCCGACGGATCGCGAGCGGACGCAGCAGGACCGGTCCGCGGAACTGCTCGTCGCCGTGCTGCCAGTCGGCCATGCCGATGCCGAGCTTGACGGCGTCGATGCCGCGCACGGTGGACAGCTCGGTGCCCTTGGCCTCGACGTGACCGGCGGCGATGCGGGCGGCACGGAGCGCCACCTCGTCGCGGATCAGGCTCGACAGGAGCGTCGTCTTGCCGGTGATGAACTGTGCGAGGCCACCGGGGTGCGTCGTCGAGAGCTCGATGCGGGCACGCGGGTGGTCGCTGAAGTGCGTGAGGGGGCTCGTGCCGCCGACGCCGGCGAGCTGGCCGCGCCAGACGTCCCACACCGGCTCGGCGGCGTTGCCGGCCTGGAGGCGCGGGTCACCCAGGCTGATCGCCTGCGGACTCGTCAGCTGGAGTTCGGGGCGCAGGGTGCGGTCGGGTTCGTCCGTCACGGCGGTCTCTTCCTGCTGCCCCCGCTGGTCCTGCTCCCCCTGCTGTCCGTCCCGCCCGTCCGCGGGCGCGTCGGCGCCCTCGACGGGGACGTCGTCGTTCACGTCGTCCTCGCCGTCGGTCACCCTGTCCGCTCGCCACACATCCGACACTGTAGGCGGAAGCGGGCTGGCACTCTGGCAATGACCCGAAGTTTCGGACTTTCCGGACCCCGCCGACGCGCGACCGGGCGCGCCGGTGTGGTACCAACGGGGCATGGCCATCGACGACCGCACCGCCCCTCCCACCCCCACGCCGAGCCGGCGTCGATCGGTCCCCGCCGAGATCTCACGCTCGTGGCTCCTCGTCGCCGGCACCGCCGCCGACCGCTTCGAGAAGGCCCAGCGGTCCCGTGCCGACCAGATCATCCTCGACATCGAGGACGCGGTGGACCCGGCGGCGAAGCCCGAGGCCCGCGGCACCGTGGCGTCCTGGCTCGCGGGCGGCGGCGAGGCCTGGGTGCGGATCAACGACGTGACGACGGACTTCTGGGCCGACGACGTCGAGGAGCTCCGGGGCCTGCCGGGGCTGCAGGGCGTGATGCTCGCGAAGACCGAGTCCCCGGCGCAGGTCACCGACACGTGGCACCGGCTCGGCGGGCAGACCCCGGTGATCGCCCTGGTGGAGTCGGCGCTCGGCATCGAGGAGTCGGTCTCGATCGCGAAGGCACAGGGCGCGTTCCGCCTGGCGTTCGGCTCGGGCGACTACCGACGCGACACCGGGACGAGCGCGGACACGCTCGCGATGGCGTACCCGCGCTCGAAGCTCGTCGTGGCCTCGCGCGTCGGTGACCTGCCCGGACCGATCGACGGCCCGACGGTGGGGTCGTCGCACCCGATCCTCCGCGAGCAGTCCCAGGTCGCGGTCTCGCTCGGGCTGACCGGCAAGCTGTGCCTCGACACCGAGCAGCTGCCGGTCATCAACGAGGTCATCTCCCCCACGCCGACCGACGTCGCCTGGGCGCAGGACTTCCTCGACGACTTCGAGGCACGGGGCCGCGTCATCCGTGACGGCTCCGACCTGCCCCGACTCGGGCGCGCGCAGAAGATCCAGCGCCTCGCACAGGCGTTCGGCGTCGAGGCGCGGTAGGACTGCAGCCATGACCTGGTCCAACGTCCCCGGCGGCCCGCCGCAGTCCTCGCCCGACCCCCGGGACCCGCAGCGCGGCGCCTGGGAGCGGGGCGGCACGACGCTCTTCCCACCCGCGAAGCTCGCCGACCGGATCTCGACCGTGCTGCTCCTGGCGTTCGGCGCGGTGATGACGATCGTCACCGCGGTCGTCGGGATCATCGCGGTCGTGTCGGCGACCGCCACGTGCGACGCCACGTCCGGGTGCACACCCGGCGGCTACCTCGGCGGGGCGGCGATCGCGGTCGGTGGCGCCTTCGTCGTCGGCGTCGCCACGCTCGTGCTGTCGATCGGCGCGTGGATCCGCCGGCGGTCGTCGTGGTGGATCGCCGCGATCGGGTTCGTGCTCGCGATCGTCGTGATCGCGTGGGGCGGCGTGGTGTTCGCGGACGCCGCCGACGGCCCGTCGGCCTCGTCCTCGGTCTCCGCGAGCGCGTAGGGCGCACGTCGCTCCGATCGGCGTAGCGTCCCCGGCATGGTGACGGTCTCGCGGACGACGGTCGCGGTGGTCGGCGGCGGCCCCGCCGGGGTCGTCCTCGGCCTGCTGCTCGCCCGCGCCGGCATCGCCGTCCGGGTCGTCGAGAAGCACGACGACTTCAACCGGGACTTCCGCGGAGACACCGTGCACGCGTCGACGATCCGGCTGCTCGACGAGCTCGGACTCGGTGCCCGCTTCCGGCGCCTGCCGCAGTCGCGCCTCGACGACTTCTCCCTGCCGATGCCGGACGGGTCACGGCTGCTGCTCGGCGACTTCTCCCGCCTGCGACCCCCGTACGACCACGTGGCGATGGTGCCGCAGTGGGACCTGCTCGACCTGCTCGTCACCGCCGCGCGCGAGGAACCGTCGTTCCGGATCTCGATGGGCCTCGCAGCGACCGGCACCATCGAGGAGAACGGGGTGGTGACGGGCGTGCACCTCCGCCCGTACCGCGATCCCGACGGCCCCGTCGAGGAGCTCCGCGCCGACGTCGTGATCGCCGCGGACGGCCGCGACTCGGTGCTCCGCGCCGCCACCGGACTCCGCCCGCGGTCGTTCCCGGTGCCGTTCGACACGTGGTGGTTCCGGCTCCCCCGCGAACCCGGCGACCAGGCCACCGCCCTCGTCCCGGCGTTCTCCGGCACGGACGTCCTGCTGAGCTTCCCCCGACCGGAACACCACCAGGTCGCGTACTTCGCCCCGAAGGGCTCGGACGCCGCGCTCCGCGCCGAGGGGCTGGCGTCCTTCCGGGAACGCGTCGCCAGGCTCAGACCGGACTTCGCCGACCGGGTGGACGCGATCGCCTCGATGGACGACGTGCACGTGCTCGACGTCCGGATGGACCGGCTCCCCCGGTGGTGGCGTCCGGGGCTGCTCTGCATCGGCGACGCCGCGCACGCCATGTCCCCCGCGGGCGGCGTCGGCATCAACCTGGCGGTGCAGGACGCCGTCGCGACGGCCGCGGTCCTGGCCCCGGCGCTCGGGCGCGGACTCCGCGGCGCAGCCCTCGACGGCACCCTCGCCGCCGTGCAGCGTCGCCGGACCCCACCGGCGGTCGTGGTGCAGGCGGCGCAGGCGGTGCTGCACCGGGTGGTGTTCGCCCGGGCCTTCGCGGGTGCGCTCCGGGAGGGGCCGCCCCTGCTCCCCGTCCTGCTCGCCCGGTACGTGCCGCCGGTGCGGGGGCTCTACGCGCGGGGGATCGCCTTCGGTCCGCTCCCCGAGCACGCACCCTCGTGGGCGCGACGTCCGACGGTGTGACCGGCCCCTGACGCACCTGGGCGCGTGCACGCCCCTCCGGCGCATGCTGGGGGGCATGAAGCAACGAGTCATCGGAGACGTGTCGGTCAGTGCCATCGGACTGGGCGGCATGCCCATGTCCATCGAGGGGCGTCCGGACGAGCGGCAGGCGGTCGCGACGATCCACGCGGCGCTCGAAGCGGGCGTGACGCTCATCGACACCGCCGACGCCTACCACCTGGCCGCCCACGACGAGGTGGGGCACAACGAGGAGCTCATCGCCAAGGCCGTGCGCGGCTTCCACGGCGACACCTCGGACGTCCTCATCGCCACCAAGGGCGGACACCTCCGCCCGGAGCCCGGCGCCTGGGCCCAGGACGGCCGTCCCGAGTACCTCAAGGAGGCCGCGAAGGCCTCGGCGAAGCGCCTCGGAGTCGACGCGGTCGGGCTCTACCAGTTCCACCGTCCCGACCCGGCCGTGCCGTACGCCGACTCGATCGGCGCGCTCGCCGAGCTCCTCGACGAGGGCGTCATCCGGATGGCCGGCATCTCGAACGCCGATCCCGACCAGATCCGCACGGCGAACGAGGTCCTCGGCGGTCGGCTCGCCTCGGTGCAGAACCGGTTCTCCCCGAAGTTCCGTTCGAGCGAACCGGAACTCGCGCTGTGCGACGAGCTCGGCATCGCGTTCCTGCCGTGGAGCCCCCTCGGCGGCATCGCGAACGCCGCGACCCTCGGCACCGCCTACGAGGACTTCGCCACCATCGCCCGCGACCGCGGCGTCACCCCGCAGGTCGTCGCGCTGGCGTGGGAGCTGCAGAAGAGCGACGTCGTCGTCCCGATCCCCGGCGCCTCGCGGCCGCAGTCGATCCTCGACTCGGTGACTGCCGCGACGGTCAAGCTCCGTCCGGAGGACGTCGCCCGCCTGGACGCGTCGCGACCGGCGGCTGCGTAGACGACGCGACCCGCGCCTCCAGGACGGTCCGTGACGGTCCAGGAGGCGCGGGTCGCGCGCGCGTGTCGGCCAGCGTCAGGACTGGCAGACCTGCTGGAACTCCTTGCCGGTGGTCTCCAGCTTCTGGAGGCCCTCGGTGAAGCCGGAGCTCGACAGTGCGGACGGGTCCTTCGAGGCGGCGAGCTCCTTCGTCATGCCGACGAAGTCCGAGAAGGCGCCGGCGAACGCATCGGTCTTCGGCTTCACCTCGGTGTTCGTCACCTTGTCGGCGCTCTCCTCCAGCGTGGCGTCGAACTCGTCGAGCTTCGCCATCGCGGCCTGCGGGTCGCTCTGCAGCTCGGTGAGCTGCGACTGCATGCCCTTGGTGGCGTCGGTGACCTCGGTCGTGAACAGCTTGCACGCCTCGGCCTTGGTCTGGGTCGCGGTCGGCGTCGACTTGGCAGCCGTCGTGGCGTCGGACCCCGAACCCGAGCCGCCGGCCGAGCAGCCGGTGAGGAGTGCGACGGCGATGACGGCCGTGGTGAGCGAGACGAGTTTCGTGCGCATGGTGATGGTCCCCCGGGGATCGTGCCCGCGACCCCGGACGGGGTGCGGATCCGCATCGAGGCTACATGGGAGACGCACAGGAGGGACGGGCCCACGGGGACGGCTCACCGGCCCTGAGTACCGTCGGGTGCATGCGAGCGATCACCTCCGAGCACGGCACCCTCGACCTGCACGACGTCCCGGACCCGGTCCCCGGCGCCGGTGCGGTCCTGATCGAGGTCGCCGCCGCCGGCGTGAACAACGCCGACCTGCAGCAGGCCGCCGGCAACTACCCGCCGCCGCCCGGTGCCTCCGACGTCCTCGGGCTCGAGGTGTCCGGCGTGGTCCGCGCGCTCGGTGACGGCGTCGACGGGTTCGCCGTCGGCGACCGGGTCTGCGCTCTGCTGTCCGGCGGCGGCTACGCGTCGCTCGTCGTCGCCCCGGCCACCCAGGTGCTGCCGGTCCCGGACGGGGTCGACATCATCGAGGCCGCCGGGCTGCCGGAGGCCGCGTGCACGGTGTACTCGAACGTCGGCATGCTCGCCGGGCTCCGACCGGGGCAGACCCTGCTCGTGCACGGCGGCACCGGTGGGATGGGGTCGCACGCGGTGCTCTGGGCGAAGGCGCTCGGCGCTCGGGTCGTCGCCACGTCCGGCGGCGAGCGGAAGGTCCGGGCGTCACGGGAGCTCGGCGCCGACCTCGTGGTGGACCACCGCACCGAGGACTTCGTCGCGCGCACGCTCGCGTTCACCGACGGCCGCGGGGTCGACGTGGTGCTCGACGTCGTCGGACCCGACTACCTGGCGCGGAACCTCGAGGTCCTCGCCCCGAACGGGCACGTCGCCGTGATCGCCTCGGGCAGCGGGAGCACCGCCGAACTCAACCTCGGCGCGATGATGCGGAAGCGGGCGACGATCAGCGCGACGACGCTCCGTGCCCGCCCCCTCGACGAGAAGGCCGCGATCGTCGAGGCCGTCCGACGGGAGGTCTGGCCGTTCGTCGCCGACGGCCGGGTGCGTCCCGTGGTCGACTCGGTCCTGCCCCTCGACCAGGCCGCCGAGGCCCACCGCCGAGTCCGCGACGGCGAGGTCGTCGGGAAGGTGCTGCTGACGCCCTAGGCGCGCGGTCAGGCGTGGACGCGGGCGAGGAACGCGACGAGGGCCGGGTGCTGCGGTGCGTCGAGGACGTCGGCGGGGGCGCCCTGCTCCACGACCTCGCCCCGGTGCAGGAACACGATCCGGTCGGCCACGTTCCGCGCGAAGTGCATCTCGTGCGTGGTCATCAGGATCGTCGATCCCTGACGCTTGAGCTCGGTGACGAGGTCGAGCACCTCGCCGACGAGCTGCGGGTCGAGGGCGCTCGTGACCTCGTCGAGCAGCAGGAGCTCGGGGTCGGACGCGATCGCCCGGACGATGGCGACGCGCTGCTGCTGCCCGCCGGAGAGTCGGTCCGGGTACGCCCCGGCGAAGTCGGCGAGACCGATCCGGTCGAGCAGCCGCCGCGCGGTCGCCTCGGCCGAGGCCTTGCCGACGCCGTGCACCTGTCGCGAGGCGAGCGTCACGTTGTCGAGCACGCTCATGTGCGGGAACAGGTTGAACTGCTGGAACACGACGCCGATCCGCGCCCGGGTCGCGTCGACGTCGATCCGCGGGTCCGCGATGTCCGTGCCCTGCAGCAGGATCTCGCCGTCGTCGATGCCCTCGAGCAGGTTGACCGTCTTGAGGAGGGTCGACTTGCCGGAGCCGGACGCGCCGATGACGCAGATGACCTCGTGGCGGTGCACCGCCAGGTCGATCCCGCGCAGCACCTCGTGCTCACCGAAGGACTTGCGCACCCCGCGCAGCTCGAGGACGCGAGCCGACGTGTCGGGCGCGACCCGCGCCTCCTGGCTGACCTCGCTCACACGGTCCCTCCGATCTGCTCACGGCGCTGCTGCCGGCGCGCGATCGCGTCCGTGACGCGGATCAGCGGCAGGCTGATCAGCACGAACAGCAGACCGGCGACGAAGTACGGCGTGAAGTTGTAGGTCTCCGCCTGGGCGATCTGCGCCGACCGGACGGCGTCGACGGCGCCGAGGATCGACACGAGGCCGACGTCCTTCTGCATCGAGACGAAGTCGTTCATGAGCGCGGGGGTGACCTTGCGGATCGCCTGCGGCAGCACGACCAGGCGCAGGGTCTTCGCGTGCGACAGCCCCAGCGACCGGGCCGCGAGACGCTGCGACGGGTGCACGGCCTCCATGCCGGCGCGGAGCACCTCGGCGATGTACGACGAGTACGTCAGGATGATCGCGATCGTGCCCCAGACCTCGGCGGGCAGGCGGGGGAAGACCCCGAGCCCCGGGATCCCGTAGCCGACCAGGTACAGCACGATGATGAGCGGCAGACCGCGGAACAGGTCGGTGTACCCGGTGGCGAGCATCCGCAGCGGGAAGAACACCGGACTCCGCAGACCCCGGACGACGGCGAGCAGCGTGCCGAACACGGCGACGCCGATCGCGCTGAAGAACAGGATCCGGATGTTCAGCCAGAGGCCCAGCAGGATGTCGGGGAACGAGTCGATCGCGGTCTGCGGGTCGAAGAACGACTGCTGGACCGCGGCCCACCCCGGGGTGTTCACGACACCGAAGTAGACGACGGCGACGACCACGAGCGTCGACACCACGGAGACCACGAGCGAGCGCCGCCCGCGCTGGCGACGGTACAGCCGACGCTCCAGCTCGACCTGGCTCGGCGCGGGTGCGGCCACCGGGGACCCGGCGCCTGCTGGCAGGCTCACGGAGCTACTTCAGGACCGGGGTGCCGGTCTCCGAGGAGAGCCACTTGGTCTGCAGGTCCTCGAGCGTGCCGTCTGCCTTGAGTGCCTTCAGCGCCTTGTCGACCTTGCTCGTCAGCTCGGAGCCCTTCGGCAGCACGAAGCCGAACTGGTCGCCGGAGCCGTCCGCCGGGAACTGCGCCGAGACGGTGCCCTTGCCGTCGAGCTGCGCGCCGGACATGTAGAACGCCGTCGGCAGGTCGGTGACGATCGCGTCGATCTGGCCGGACTTGAGCGCGAGGATCGCGTCGTCGTTCGAGTTGAAGACCTGCGGGGTCACGCCGAGGACGTCCTTGACGCTCTGGATGCTCGTCGAACCGGTCGCGACGCCGATCGCGTCCTGCTTGAGCGCGGCGATGGTCGTGTCGCCCGCGGCCTTCGAGGACTCGGTGGTCACGACGGCCTGGGTGGTCGTGTAGTACGCGGTGGACATGTCGACGGCCTTCTTGCGCTTGGCGTCGATCGAGAACTGCTGGATGTTGAGGTCCCAGTCCTTCGGGCCCGGGGCGATCGCACTGTCGAAGGTGCTGCGCTTCCAGACGACGTCGGACTTCGCGTAGCCCATCTCCTTCGCGACGGCGTACGCCACGGCGGCCTCGAAGCCCTTGCCGGACTGCGGCTTGTTGTCCTCGACCCACGGCGAGTACGCGGGCTGGCCGGTCGCGATGGTGAGCTTGCCGTCGGTCACGGTCCCCGCGGCGTTGCTGCTGCCGGTCGAGCACGCGCTGAGGGCGAGGGCGGCGACCGCGGCGGTCGCGACGGCGATGGTCAGGCGGAGGGATCGGGTCACGGTCGGGCCTTCGTGCGAGGGGGAGGGGGCAGGAGGAAGTGTACTTCGCGGTGGGATACCAACGCGAAACGGATGTCTCGCGACTACTCGGCGAGCGTGAAGTCCTCGAACGAGAACCCGGGCGACACCAGGCAGCTCAGCAGCACCTCGCCCTCGCCGGGCAGGGTCCGCTGCCACACGCCGCCGCGCACGAACGCCTGCGCGTCGTTCACCCGGTCGCGTCCGGCGTCCGGGCCGAGCGTGATCGTCGCGCCGGGTTCCGGCTGGTCGCCGTCGCCGCCGAGCTGCAGGTCGACGGCATCGGGTCCGTGCCACATCCAGATCTCGTCGCTCGTCACCCGGTGCCAGGCGGACGCCTCACCCGGCGGCAGCAGGAAGTGGATCAGGGTGGCCGCGGGGCGGTCGCCGGCGGGCGTCGACACCGTCGCGGGCGAGGTCCAGGTGCGGACGTACCAGCCGCCCTCCGGGTGCGGTTCCATGCCGAGGGCGACGGCGCGCTTCGGCACGTCGAGCCACTCGATCAGCGTGCCGTCGACGGTGCGACGGGCGGCCATGCCGGGGCGGGGTGCGGTCTCGGTCACGATTCCTCCAGGGGACGTCCAGGGGCGGTGGGCACGGCGGTGAGCGCGCCCTCGACGGCGCGGACCGTGCCGCGGACGACGGTCGCGACCGCGCGGCCGGCACCGTCCTCGACGAGTTCGGCCAGCGCGTCCGGCACGGTCCGGGCGTCGACGTCGAACACCGCGAGGTCGGCACGGGCCCCCACGGCGAGGTGCCCGATCCGGTCCGGTCCGACGGCGAGCCCCATGGCGTGCGCACCGCCGAGGGTCGCCGCCGCCAGGAGCCGCTCGTGCAGGTCGCGGTGGCCGTAGCCCTGGGCGCGGGCGATCCGGTGCAGGGCGGTGACGTCGGCCATCAGGTCGAGCGACGGCGACGAGGACAGCGAGTCCGTGCCGATGGCGATCGGGCTGCCCTCGCGCAGGTAGTCGGCGACGGGCGGTGGGTCGAGTCCGATGACGGCGTTCGAGCGCGGGCAGAGTGCGACCGCGGTCCCCCGCGCGCGGAGGAGTGCCCGGTCGGCGGCGGTCATGTAGACGCCGTGCGCGATGTGGCAGTCCGGCCCGAGGACACCGAGTCGGTCGACGAACGCGGTCGCGCTCGCGCCGAAGCCGAGGGCGCGCATGGCCCGGAACGACGGGACGTTGGCGAGGTGCCAGTCGTTGCCGTGGCCGACCCCGTCGACCCCCTCGAGTCCGGGGACGGGACCGAGGGCGGTGCGCTCCCCCTCGAACGCGGCTTCGCCGAGGTGCAGGTGCAGCCGGAGTCCGCGCTGGCGCACGATGTCGGGGAGCTCGAGCAGCGGTGCGACGTCGAGCGAGTACGGCGCGTGCGGCGAGAGCCCCGCGCCCGGGTCCGTCGGGATCCGCTCGAGCTCGGCGAGGACCTGGTCGCGGCCGTGGGTCTGCCACGCCGCGTTCTCCCAGTCCATGACCTCCCAGTAGGCGATGCCCCCGAGTCCGGCCTCGGCGAGCACGGTCGACGCCTCGATGTCCGTGACGATGTCGGCGATGCTCGTCACGCCCGCGAGGACCGACGCCGTCGCACCGAGGGTCGCCTCGGCGTGCCAGTCGTGCGGTTCGGCGTAGTCCTCGTTGAACGCGGCGGCCCAGTCCTCGAACCCGGTGTACTGACGCTGGCCGACACTGGCCATGCCGGTGTACTGCAGGTGCGAGTGCGCGTTCACGAGCCCCGGCAGCAGGGCGCCCCGCCACGGGCGCTCGGTGAAGGGCGTGCCCGAGCCGGCGAGCTGGTCGACGACCCAGGAGCGGTCGCCGACGTGCAGGATGCGACCGTCCCGCACCGCCACCGCGCCGTCCGCGATGGGCGGTGCGGTCATCGGCACGACGACGCGCGCCGAGTGCACGGTGACGGGGTGCGCGCCGCTCACGCGGGGTCTCCGAACCGGTGGGTCCGGACGTCCGGCTCGCGGTCGGCGGGGTGCTCGGCGAGCGGTCCGGGAGGCGCGGCCGGCGCTCCGAACGCGGCGAGCGCCACGCGGGCGGTCGCGTCGTCGACCGCGGGGTCGATCGGCACGACGGCGCGGTCGAGCTCGTCGCCGCGTTCGAGGAGCATCCGGACGGCACCGAGCTGTGCGGCGAAGGACAGGTCCATGATCTCGACCGGGTTGCCCTCGGCTGCGGTGATGTTGATGCAGCCGCCGCCGTCGAGCACGATCGGGCCGTCGTCCCGACCGGGGAAGACGAGCCGCTCGGCCTTCGGGCCGACCACGGTCCGCTCGGCGCCGGCCGCGCGGGCGTCGTCGAGTGCCACCTCGTGCTCCACCCCGCCCGCGACCGCGACGACCGTGCCGTCCGCGCACGACCGCAGTGCGCGGAGGTCGATCGTGTCGGCGACCCCGGTGGCGCTCATCACGAGGTCGGCGTCCTGCACCACCTCGGCGAGGGGTGCGACGGCGTGGCCGGCGAAGAGCGCCTGCAGGGCGCGCACGGGGTCCGTCTCGGCGACGGTCACGCGCAGGCCGAGCGCCGTGAGCACCAGCGCGACCCCTTCGCCGACGTGCCCGAACCCGGCGACGACCGCCGCGCCTCCCGGGACCACGCGGTGCGTGCCGGACGGGAGCCGGTCGAGCAGGTCGAGCACCGCGAACACCGTGGACTGGCCGGTGCCGTACCGGTTGTCGAAGAAGGTCTTGGTGCGGGCGTCGTTCACCGCGACCACGGGGATGCCGAGCTCCCCGCGCGCTGCCATGGTGCGGAGCGGGCGGAGGCCGCTCGTGGTCTCCTCGGCCGCGCCGAGCATCGTGGGCAGCAGGTCCGGCCGTTCCTGGTGGGCGAGCCGGATCACGTGCGAGCCGTCGTCGAGCAGGACGTGCGGCCGGGTGTCGAGCATCGCGAGGGCGAGGGCCCGCTGCTCGGGGAGCGAGGCGGTGCTGTTCGCGTGCACCGTCAGCCCCGCACGGCGGAGTGCGTCGGCGACGGCGTCGTCGGTCTCGTCGGCGTGCGCGTAGACGACGACCTCGGCACCGGCGTCCCGGAGGAGCAGGCTCAGCACGGCGGTCTTCGGCTCGAGGACCATCGCGACGCCGATCCGGGTGCCGCGCAGGAGTCCCCCGTCCCGGAGCTCGGCGGCGACCGCACGCGACACCGGCATCGACCGGCGGGCCCAGCGCAGGCGGGCCTCGGCCGCGGGGTCGTCCTCGGGGTCGCGGCCGGTGGAGACGAGGAAGACGTCGTCGGACAGCATCGGCACCGCGAGGACGCCGGGACGGGCGATCGCGACCGGGCCGAAGGCGTCCTCGTCGACGGCGGGGAGGTGCCGTCCGGCGTCGACCACGACCAGGGTGGCTCCACGTGGTCGGTCGGCCTCGCGTTCGATGACGGGCGTGGAGTCCTCGGGTGACCCGGCGCACCAGAGTTGGTCGACGGGTTCGTGGGGCAGGGCCTCGCGCGCGCCGAGTCCGGTGAGGAGGGTGCGGAGGGCGGCGACGTCACGGGGGTCGCCGCCGACGATGCGGAAGCGACGAGCGGCGACGAGCAGGTTCGTCGCGCCCGCGAAGCGTCGGACGGCCGCCGAGGCCCAGGCGCGGGTCTCGGGGTCGGCTCCTGACGGCATGCCCCAATCGTAGGGCGAGCGGGTGGCGGGGAGGCGCCGGCGCTCAGCGCACCACGTGCGGCGGCGGTGTGGCGTCCCAGCCGCCGTCCGCCGGCCCCGACCGCCACGGCGCGGGCCAGGCATCGGGTGCGGTCCCCGCCCGGTCGAGCCGGCGGTGCCGACGCAGCACCGTGACGAGGACCACGACGCCGACGGCCGACACGATCGCCAGCCCGATGACGTACAGGGTCGTGGCGACACCGGCGATCGACGCCGGGACGTACCCGTTCCGCGCCGCCGAGAACGGGGTGCCCGTCACGACGAACGCCAGGAGCGTGGAGATCGTCGAGTTCGAGTCCCAGAGCCCGTGCAGCAGGGACACCCCCACGTAGGCGACGAGCGGCGCCCAGGACCACCGGAAGCGGTCCCGGCCGCGGGCGGCGCCGAACAGCACCGCGCCGAGGATCGACGTCCAGAGCACGTGCCCGACGGGCGAGAGCACGGCCCGGACGACCTCGGTCTGCAGCAGGGAGGCCAGGTCGATGCCGCGCGCGGTGATCGCCGCGTTGAACGCGTAGCCCGCCGACTCGAACGCGGCGAACCCGGCACCGACCGTCGCCCCGAGCAGCGCCCCCTGCCTGGCCGTCTTCGGACGGACGCGCCACCCGACGAACAGCAGGAGGACGCCCTTGACGAACTCCTCGACGAAGCCGACGACGATGTACACGAGGGCGTCCTGCTGCAGGTTCGCCTCGAGCAGCGACGCCCCGAGGACGCCGAGGATCCCGCCGACGAAGAACGCGACGATGAGCTGCATCGTGCTCACCGAGCCGGTCACCCGCTCGATGACGAAGAGCACGACCGTGAAGGGCACGAGGAAGCTGCCGAGCAGGATGATCGTCGGGACGAGGTTCGTGTTCAGCGTCGTGATCGTGACGACGATGGTGACGACCCACAGCAGGAACCCGACGAGCAGGGTCTTCCACCACCAGCCGTGGCGGTGGTGCGGGTGGACGGCGCGGACGTCCGTGGACAGGCTCATGGGGCCATGCTGCTCCGTGGCGGCGCGGGTCGTCACGGGAATGCGGCGGGGGCGCCGGACGTAGTCTCTCGGCATGAGCGATGCATCCTTCGACAAGGTCACGATGTTCGGTGCGGACTGGTGCCGCGACTGCCGCCGTTCCAAGGCGCTGCTCGACACGCTCGGCGTGGACTACGAGTACGTCGACGTCGAGCAGGACCTGACGGCCGCGGACCGCGCCGAGGAGATCAGCGGGCGGAAGAACATCCCCGTCGTCGTGCTGCCGAACGGCAAGCACTTCGTCGAGCCGTCCGACGCCGAGCTGCGTTCGGAGCTCGAGGCCGCCGGCGTCGTCTGACGTCGGGTCGCGACACGCGCGGACATCGGATGAATCCGGCATGATGGCCGCGTGATCATCGACGCTCACCATCACCTCTGGGACCCTGCCGACCGGCCGTACCCCTGGATGGACGACTCCGTCGCCCCGATTCGACGCCGCTTCGACGTGGACGACCTGCGCCGGGCGACGGCGGGCACGGACGTCCGCCGGACGATCGCTGTGCAGGCCGTGCACGACGCCGACGAGACCGCCTGGCTCCTGGCGCAACCGGCACCGGTCGCCGGGGTCGTGGGGTGGGTCGACCTCACCGCGTCCGACGTGGCCGATCGGCTGGCCTCGATCCGGAGCAGCACCGGCGGCGACCGGCTGGTCGGCATCCGGCACCAGGCGCAGGACGAGCCCGACCCCGCCTGGCTCGCCCGCCCCGAGGTGGTCCGTGGCGTCCGGGCGGTCGCCAGCGCCGGCTTGGCGTTCGACCTGCTCGTCCGTGCCCGCGATCACGAGGCGGCGGTCGCCCTCGTCGACGCGGTACCGGAGGGGTCGTTCGTCCTCGACCACGCCGGCAAGCCGACGATCGACACCGGGGACCCCGCGTGGCCGGACCGGGTGCGGGAGCTCGCCGCCCGGCCGAACGTGACGTGCAAGGTGTCGGGGCTCCTCACCGAGGCCGGCGCCGACTGGCGGGGGCGTCCCGTCGCCCGGTACGCCCGCATGGTCGTCGAGCACTTCAGCCCCGACCGCTCGCTGTTCGGGTCCGACTGGCCGGTGTCGACGCTGGCAGCCGGGTACGCCGAGGTGCTGCGGACGACGGGCGACGCACTCGCCGACCTCTCGCCGACCGAACGCGACGCGGTCTTCCGGGGAACGGCCGAGCGTGTGTACCTTGCCGGAGCGCCGGCGCAGACATAGGATGTTTCCGCTGCACCGGCGCAGCAGGAGAGCGAGGAACGATGCGGTTCGCACGACTTGGCCCGGCGGGGAGCGAGACCCCCGTCGCGATCGACGACGACGGCGAGGTCCTCGACCTCCGGAGCCTCACGAGCGACATCAGCGGTGGCTTCCTGGCGTCCGACCCCGGTCCCGACGCGCTCGTCCGGCACGCCCGCGCCGCCGGCGACCTGCCCGTGCTCGACCGTGCGGACGACCTCCGGCGCGGAGCGCCCGTCGCCCGGCCCGGCAAGGTCGTCTGCATCGGCCTGAACTACCGCGACCACGCCGCCGAGACCGGTGCCGAGATCCCCACCGAGCCGATCGTGTTCATGAAGGACCCGATGACGGTGATCGGCCCCGACGACGAGGTCCTGGTCCCCCGCGGCAGCGAGAAGACCGACTGGGAGATCGAGCTCGCGATCGTGATCGGCACGACGGCCAGGTACTGCGCGTCCGAGGACGAGGCCGCGGCGCACATCGCCGGGTACGCCATCGCCAACGACGTCTCCGAGCGGGCGTTCCAGCTCGAGCGCGGCGGGCAGTGGGACAAGGGCAAGTCGTGCGAGACGTTCAACCCGCTCGGACCGTGGCTCGTCACCCCGGCGGCGCTCGCGGCGGACGGGCTCGACCCGGACGCGCTGTCGCTGCAGCTCCGGGTCAACGGCGACCTGCGGCAGGACGGCAGCACCCGGGACATGATCTTCCGGCCGGCCGAGATCGTCCGGTACCTCTCGCAGTTCATGGTGCTGTACCCGGGCGACGTGATCAGCACCGGGACGCCGGCGGGGGTCGCGCTCGGGAGCGGAGCGCCCTACCTGCGGCCCGGCGACGTCGTCGAGCTCACCGCCGAGGGTCTCGGCTCGCAGCGCCAGACGGTCGGTGCGGCGTGACCGCCGGGACCCACGAGGGCCTGCGCGCGATCGTCACCGGCGGCGCCTCGGGGATCGGTGCCGCGATCGCCGCCGCCCTGCGGGACCGCGGTGCCCGAGTGGCGGTGCTCGACCTGCAGTCCGGCGACGACGACCTGTCGTTCCGCTGCGACGTCGCGTCCGACGACTCCGTCCGCGCGGCGGTGCGGGAGGCGGTGGACGCGCTCGGCGGTCTCGACGTACTGGTGAACAACGCCGGCATCGGCGCCCAGGGCACCGTCGAGGACAACCCCGACGACGAGTGGCGCCGGGTGTACGAGGTGAACGTCCTCGGCGCCGTCCGCCTGTCCCGCGCCTGCCTGCCGCACCTGCGGGAGTCGGACGCCGCGAGCATCGTGAACACCTGCTCGATCGCGGCCACCGCCGGGCTGCCGCAGCGGGCGCTGTACTCCGCGACGAAGGGCGCCGTCGCCGCACTCACCCGTGCGATGGCAGCGGACCACATCCGCGAGGGCATCCGCGTCAACGCCGTGAACCCCGGCACCGCGGACACGCCCTGGGTGGCGCGACTGCTGTCGACGGCGGCGGACCCTGCGGCGGAACGGGCCGCCCTGGAGGCGCGCCAACCGCACGGACGCCTCGTCGCCGCCGACGAGGTCGCCGAGGCCGTCGCGTACCTCACGAGTCCCCTCGCCCGGTCGACGACGGGCGTCGACCTCGCGGTCGACGGCGGGATGCAGGCACTCCGGCTCCGTCCGGCCTGATGGTGCCCGGAGGCGCGGCTATCGTCGTCTTGTCCGCTCACGTCCGCGAGCGGCCGAGCAGGAGGTGGTGACGTGGCGTCGCTGACCGACGATGCGATCGCACGCATCCAGCAGATGATCGTGAGCGGCGAGCTCCAACCCGGGCAGCGCCTCCCGCCCGAGAAGGAGCTGAGCGAGTCGCTCGGCCTGTCCCGCAACAGCCTGCGCGAAGCGGTGAAGGCCCTCGAGCTCATCCGCGTGCTCGACGTCCGACGCGGCGACGGGACCTACGTCACCTCGCTCGAGCCCGCCGTCCTGCTCGAGGCGGTCTCGTTCGTCGTCGACATGCACCACGACCGCTCGCTCGTGGACCTGCTCGAGGTCCGGCGCATCCTGGAACCGGCGTCCGCCGTCCTCGCGACCGCCCGCGCCTCCCAACAGCAGATCGACGACCTGCACGCGCTCATGCAGTCCGTCGGCAAGGACACCGGCGTCGAGGACCTCGTCGCCCACGACCTCCTCTTCCACTCCACGATCGCGGGCATCGGCGGCAACCAGTACCTGTCCGGCCTGCTCGACGCGCTCTCGAGCAAGACCGTGCGGGTGCGGGTCTGGCGCGGGCTCACGCAGAACGGCTCCGTGCAGCGCACGCTCGACGAGCACGCGGCGATCGTCGACGCGATGCAGCGCCGCGACCCCCAGCTCGTGCAGGCGCTCGTCGTGGCGCACGTCGAGGGCGTCGAGCGCTGGCTGCGGCGGTCGCTCGACTGAAGCCGACAATCCTCCCAGGCAGGGGCGAGTTGGGTCTGACCTCGGCGCTGACTCCGGCAAACCATGCCGCGGCAACCGCACCCACGAGGAGGAAACCGTGCTCGGTCTCATCATCAGCTTGATCATCATCGGACTCATCGCCGGCGCACTCGCCCGGCTCATCATCCCCGGCAAGCAGCACATCTCGATCCCCATGACCATCCTGCTCGGCATCATCGGGTCGTTCGTGGGTGGGTTCCTCGGGTTCCTGATCTTCCAGCACGACCCGATGGACGGCTTCTTCCAGCCGGCCGGCATCATCGGCTCGATCATCGGCGCGGTCATCGTGCTCTTCATCTACACGCGCTTCGCCGGCCGGAGCGCCCGCACCCGCTAGTCGGACGCACGTCGAACCACGGAACCGACGTCGAACCAGCCACTGCTGCTGGTTCGACGTCGGTTTCGTGGTTCCACCCCGCGCGCGGCGCGTCAGACGGCGAGCAGGCCCTCCCGGCGCAGGTCGTCCCAGAGCGCCTCGGGCACCGTCGCCGCGACCCGGGCCACGTTCGACCGAACCTGCTCGGCCGACTGCGCTCCGAGCGCGATCGCCCGGACCGCAGCGGCCCGGCGCGGGAACGCGAGCGCGGCCTCCGGCAACGTGACCCCGTGCCGTTCGCAGACGTCCGCGATCGCGTTCGCCCGGTCGACGAGCGCCCGCGGGGCAGTCGCGTAGTCGTACGTCGCCGTGGCGTCCGGCCGCTCCCGCCCGAGCAGCCCCGAGTTGTAGACGCCGACCGCGACCACGGCGACCCCGAGGTCCTCGCACCGTGCGACCAGGGCGTCCGCCGGCTGTTCGAGCAGCGTGTACCGCCCCGCGAGCATCACGACGTCGCACAGGCCCGTGGACACCGCCGCGTCCAGGGCCTCGACGGAGTTCGACCCGACGCCGACCGCCCGCACGATCCCCTCGTCCCGCAGCTCCGCGAGCGTCGGCAGGGCCTGCGTCAACCCGTCCCGCAGCGAGTACACGTCCGGGTCGTGCAGGTACGCGACGTCGACGTGGTCGAGCCCGAGTCGCCCGAGGGACTCGTCGAGTGACCGGCGCACACCAGACGGCGACGGGTCCCACTGCCGGACCAGGTCGTCCGGGACCGCGAACCCGCCGGAGGCCAGGTCGTCCCCGGCTCCCCGCCCCGGCACGAGCAGGCGTCCGACCTTCGTCGACACCAGGTAGTCGGACCGCGGCCGCTCGGCGAGCGCCCGGCCGAGCCGTCGTTCGGACAGCCCGAGCCCGTAGTGCGGCGCGGTGTCGAACCCGCGCACCCCGGCGTCCCAGGCCGCGTCGACCGTGGCATGGGCGTCCTCGTCGGAGACCTCGCGCAGCAGGTTGCCGATCCCGGCGCCACCGAACCAGAACAGCCCGCGGTCGAGGTCCGGCAGACCGCCGGTCACGCGTCCACCTGCGCCGCGAGCGACCAGACCCGCGGGATCCCGTCGTCGCTGCCGGAGTAGTCGTCGTCCGCCTCGAGCAGCGGGTTCACGACCGCCTGCCACTCGGCGTTCACGGGGTCGTCGGCGAGCGCCTTCCGCATCGCCCGGTAGTCCTCGACCTCGACGAGGTGGACGAGGTCCTGCCCGTCCCGCCAGATCGTCCAGTCGCGCACACCGGCAGCACGCAGTCGGGCGGCCAGCTCGGGCGGGACCGAGGCGTGCACACGTTCGTACGCCGCCTCGCTCCCCGCCCGCAACCGGGTGCGGGTCAGCACGCGCTGCATCAGTCGCGCAGGAACAGCTCGACCACGGGCACCGCGACGTCGGGCCGCACGATCGGCAGCGTGAGCGTCAGCGTCCCCGCGGGCTGACCGCCGAGCCCGGTGTTCTGCGCCCGGGTCCCCGGCGGGATCTCACGGAAGTGGATCTCCGACGCGTCGTTCAGGAGCTGGGCGTACTCGACGCGTCCGGCCAGGTCGGCGAGGTGCACGTGCTCGAACGGCCACGTGAACAGGTGCAGGTACAGCCGGTTCCCGTTCTGGGTGAGGACGGTCCCCGCCGGGGCCGTGAACGAGGACGGTCCGGCGCCGTACACCGACCGGGCGTGCTGACGCATCCACTCCCCGATCCCGGCGAGCGCGGTGCGGGCGACCCCGTCGAACTCGCCGCGGCCGGTCGGACCGACGTTGAGCAGCATGTTCCCGTTGTTCGAGACGCCGTCGACGAGCATGCGCACGAGCAGGTCGGTGCTCTTGACGTTCAGGTTGTCGCGGTCGTAGCCCCACGAACCGTTCAGCGTCTGGCAGGCCTCCCACGGCACCGGGACACCGTCGACCTCCATCGGCTTGTCCGGCTGGTACTGCTCCGGCGTGACGATGTCCCCCGGCAGGTCGAGGCGGTCGTTGACGATGATGCCGGGCTGGAGCCGTCGGGTGAGCGCCAGGAGCTCCTCGGAGCCCCAGTCGTCGCGGCCCTTGCCGCCCCAGATGTCCTCGTGGTCGTTGTCGCGGTACGAGAAGTCGTAGAACAGGTAGTCGATCCGCCCGTAGTCCGACAGCAGCTCCGTCACCTGTCCGTGCAGGTACTCCCGGTACCGCGCCATGTCACGGCCCTCGTTCAACGCCGCGATCGCCTCGTCGCCGTCGTCCCGGCGCGGGTGCACACCGTCGACGGTGAAGTCCGGGTGGTGCCAGTCGATGAGCGAGTGGTAGAAGCCGACCCGCAGGCCCTCGGCGCGGACGGCGTCGACGAACTCGCGGACGATGTCGCGGCCGAACGGGGTGTTCGTGGACTTGTAGTCGGTGAGCGCGGAGTCCCAGAGCGCGAAGCCCTCGTGGTGCTTCGTGGTGAGCACGACGTACTTCATGCCGGCCTCGCGGGCGCGACGTGCCCAGTCGGCGGCGTCGAACAGGTCCGGGTCGAAGTGGTCGAAGTACTTCTGGTAGTCCGCGTCGGTGATCCGCTCGCGGTTCTTCACCCACTCGTGCCGGGCGGGCAGGGCGTACAGCCCCCAGTGGATGAACATGCCGAACCGGTCGTGGCGGAACCACGCGGGCAGCCCGGAGGCGTCGGTCGCGGTCTGCGGCTCTGCGGGTGCGGTGATGGTCATGTGGGGCGGTTTCCTTTCAGGGGTGACGGTCGGGAGGCGCGGCGCGCCCTGGCGAGGTCGGCTACCGGCCACCGAGGCCGGAGGTGACGATGCCCTTGACGAGGTGCTTCTGCAGCAGGATCAGCAGGATCACGGTGGGCAGCATCGAGATCACCGACGCCGCCATGACGAGGTTCCACTCGGAACCCTGCTGTCCGAAGAACTGCTGCAGACCGAGCGGGATCGTGCCGTGGGCCTCGACGTCGTTCACCACGACGAGGGGCCACAGGAACGAGTTCCAGTAGGAGATGAACGAGAACACGGCGAGCACGGCCATGGTCGGCCGGGCGAGCGGCAGCATCACCGACACGAAGGTCCGGATCGCGCCGGCGCCGTCCACGCGTGCGGCGTCGTCGAGCTCCTGCGGGACGGTCAGGAAGAACTGCCGGATCAGGAACGCCCCGAGGGCCGTGAACGCCCACGGCACGATGAGCGCCTGGAACGTGTCGACCCAGCCGAAGCCCTGCATCATCACGTACATCGGGATGACGAGGACGTCCTGCGGGATCATCAGCGTCACGAGGAAGAGCAGGAACACGGTGTTCCGGCCCCGCCAGCGCAGCCGCGAGAAGGCGTAGCCGGAGAGCACCGCGACGACGACGTTGATCGCGGTGCCGGCGGCCGCGACGAGGATCCCGTTGAGGATGAAGCGGGCGAACGGCAGGTAGGTGAACGCCTGCACGTAGTTGTCCCACTCGAGGGACCGCCCCCAGAGCGTCGGCGGCGTGGTGAACACCTGGTCCGCCGGCTTGAGGCTCGTGGCGACCATGTAGACGAGCGGCGACACGAACAGCAGCGCGACGAGGCAGAGCAGCGCGTAGCCGATCGCGTGCCGGACGCGTCCGGGGCGGGGCGCCGAGGCGGTCCGGGGCACGGACCGCGGGTTGACCGTCCGGTTCGCCGTGGTGAACCCGCTCGTGCGGGGTCGGGTCAGCTCACTCATAGTGCACCCACCGCTTCTGTCCGAGGAACTGGACGGCCGTGATCCCGAGGATGATGACGAACAGCACCCAGGCGCCGGCCGAGGCCAGCCCGAGCTGCTGGTTCTGGAAGCCCGTGTTGTAGATGTACTGCACGAGGGTCTCCGTCGCGGTGCCCGGTCCGCCCTTGGTGAGGACGAAGGGCTGCACGAACACCTGGAACGACGTGATGAGGGTCATCATCGTGGCGAAGAACACCGACGGCGAGATGAGCGGGAACTTGATCGCCCAGAACGTCTGCCACGCGTTCGCCCCGTCGAGCTGCGACGCCTCGATCTGGTTCTCCGGGACGGCGTCGAGCGCCGCCGAGAAGATGAGCATGTTGTAACCGAAGCCCTGCCAGACGCTCATCGCGACGATGGCGAGCATCGCCCAGTGCTCGTCGGCGAGGAAGTTCGGAGCCCCGACGCCGACGGTCGACCGCAGGCTCGCGTCGATCGCCCCGCCCGGCTGGTAGAGCATCCGCCAGACCACGACGTTCGCGACGATCGGCGTGATGGTCGGGATGAAGAAGAGGACGCGGAAGACGTGCCGACCGGCGATCCTGGGCGTCAACCAGGCCGCCAGCCCGAGTGACACGACGAGGTTGAGCGGCACGTACAGCACGACGAACAGGGCCGTGTTGAGCGTCACCGTCCGGAACACCAGGTCCTGGAACAGCCGCGCGTAGTTCTCGACGCCCGCCCAGCTGCGTTCGCCGAGCATCGGCCAGTTCATGAAGCTGACGACGAGCGACGCGATGATCGGGAACGCCGTGAAGACGACGAGGCCGATCGAGTGCGGGGCGGCGAAGGCGGCGCCCCACCACGATCGTCGTCCGACGACGCCCGCGGCGTCGCCGCCCCTGGGGCGAGGCGTCGCCGTGCCCGTCGCGACCGCGGTCGCGACGGCGGGGACCGCCGGTGGGTCCTGGATGGTGGTCATGGACGACCTCCTCGTCGTTCGCCGGTTCCTGCTGGGTGGGTCGGACGGGAGGCGCGGGGCGGGGTCGACCCGCGCCTCCCGTCCGTCAGACGGTCACGTCGGTCACTGCGTGCCGAGCTGGCCGGCGATCGAGGACATCGTGTCCTTGCCGGACGTCTGCCCGTTGATCGCCTGGAGCGCGTACTGCGTGAAGAGCTGGCCGAGCTGGTCGCTCTGCTTGTTGCCGGGCAGCGGCGAGGACTTCGCGAGGGCCGCCTTGAGCGCGGTCTCCGCCCCGTCGATGCCGGCGCTGGAGTACCACGCCCCCTGGGCCGCGGTGCGTGCCGGGAAGGCGCGTCCCTGCTCGGCGAGCGACGTGAGCACCTTCTCGCTCGTCATCGTCTGGACGGCCTTGAACGCCTGCTCCGGGTACTTGCACTGCTTCGAGATGCCGAAGCCCGAACCGGCGGCGAAGGTCGACGGGCCCGAGGTCCCGGCCGGCAGCGTCGTGACGCCGAGGTCGAACTGCACCTTGGCCTTCTGGCTGATGAGCGACCACGGACCGTCGGTGTACATCGCGACCTTGCCCGCGGCGAAGTCGTTGCCCGGGGTCGAGGTGTCCGACGACGCCTCGGTCGCGTAGCCCTTCTTCACGAGGCTGGCGAGCCAGTCGAGGCCGTCCGCGAACTTCGGGTCCGTGGCGTCGATCTTGCCGGCCTCGGTGATCACGCGGCCGCCGTTGTAGCCGTAGATCATCGACTCGAGGTTGAGGTCGCCGACGGTCGAGCCGAACTCGGTGATGCCCTTGGCCTTGAGCGCCTTGCCGGCCTGCTCGAAGTCGTCGGTGGTCCAGCCCGGCTCCGGGTCGGCCACGCCGGCCTGCTTGAAGAGGTCCTTGTTGTAGAACATCAGGATGGGCCCGGTGTCGTACGGCAGACCGTAGAGCTTGCCGTCGACCTTCATGCCGTCGAGTGCCGTGCTGTCGTACGCCGACAGGTCGAGCCCGTCGTTCTTCGCGAGGTCGTCGAGCGACAGGAGCGACGAGGTGTAGTTCGCCGCGCGGAGCGACTGCATGCTCACGATGCACTGCGCGCTGCCGGCACTGAGCTGCGTGCTGAGCTTCGTGAAGTAGTTCTCGAACGGGGCGCCCTGGATGGTGAGGGTGATGCCGTCCTCGCTCTTCACGGTGTCGGCGACCTTCTGCCAGGCGGCCTTGTCCTCCTTCCCGGCGATCCACATGGACCAGGTCATGGCGTCCTTCGACTGGCTGCCACCGGCACTGCTGCCGGAGGAACAACCAGCCAGGACGAGCGCGGTGGCGGCGGCGGCCGCCAGTCCCGCGACGATTCGGCGTCGGTGCATCGGAGTCTCCACTTCGTCGTGGTGATCGGGGTGAGGGATGGAGCGGATCGGGAGGCGTCAGGCGACGCGCACGGCGTCGGGGACGTCGGTGTCGACGGCAGCCCAGACCGGTCCGTCCGGGAACGCGTGGTCGTCGAGGCTGTCGGCGAGCATCTCGGTCCCGGCACCGGGGGCGGTCGGCGGCCAGTAGCGGCCGTCGTGCACGTCGACCGGGGTCACGAAGTGCTCGTGCAGGTGGTCGACGAACTCGATGCAGCGGGTGTCGAGGTCCCCGGTGAGGGCGACCGCGTCGAACATCGACAGGTGCTGGACCGCCTCGCACAGGCCGACCCCGCCGGCGTGCGGGCACACCCGGACCCCGTGCTTGGCGGCGAGGAGCAGGATCGCGAGGTTCTCGTTCACCCCGGCGACCCGCGTCGCGTCGATCTGCAGCACGGACATCGCGTCGGCCTGGATGAGCTGCTTCGCGATCACCCGGTTCGCCATGTGCTCGCCCGTCGCGACCGGGATCGGGGCGATGCGGCGGGCGATCTCGGCGTGCCCGAGGACGTCGTCGGGGCTCGTCGGCTCCTCGACCCACGCCAGGTCGAACGGACGGAGGCGCTCGATCCACGTGACGGCCTCGTCGACGTCCCAGCGCTGGTTGGCGTCGATCGCGATCCGGACGTCCGGACCGACCGTGGCGCGGGCGATCCCCAGACGTCGGACGTCCTCGTCGAGGTCACCGCCGACCTTGAGCTTGATCTGCGTGAAGCCCTCGTCGACGGCCTCGCGGCAGAGGCGTGCGAGCTTCTCGTCGTCGTAGCCGAGCCAGCCGGGGGTGGTCGTGTACGCCGGGTATCCGGTCTGCTCCAACCGCCGGCGCCGCTCGGCGCGGAGGGGTTCGGCCGTCCGGAACAGCTCGAGGGCCTCGTCCGGGGTGATGGCGTCGCTCAGGTAGCGGAAGTCCACCAGGTCGACGAGCTCCTCGGGGCGGAGGTCGGCGAGCAGTGCCCACAGCGGCTGTCCGGCGCGCTTCGCCCGGAGGTCCCACAGTGCGTTCACGACGGCCCCGATGGCCATGTGCATGACGCCCTTCTCCGGACCGAGCCAGCGCAGCTGCGAGTCGTGCACGAGGGTGCGCCAGGTCCCGCCCATGTCGGCGAGGACCGCTTCGGCGTCCGCTCCGACGACGTGCTCGCGGAGCGCTGCGATCGCTGCCTCCTGCACCTCGTTGCCGCGTCCGATGGTGAAGACGAAGGCGGCGCCGACGTGCCCGTCGAGGGCGTCCGTCGCGATCTCGACGTAGGCGGCGGAGTAGTCGGGCGCCGGGTTCATGGCGTCGGATCCGTCGTGGTCCCGCGAGGTCGGGAACCGGACGTCGCGGACGCGCAGACCGGTGATGCGGCTCATCGTCTCTCCTACCCGTCCGGTCACCGTCGACCGAACGGACTCATCGAAACATCCGATGTCTTGCCTGTCAAGAGGGACTTTTGCGATGTTCCGGCCACGAAGCGCGGCGAGTGATCGGATGACAGCGTGAGACGGCGTGCAGACGGACAGGAGGCGGGGGGGGGGGGGGGGCCCCCCCCCCCCCCCCCCCCACCCCCCCCCCCCCCCCCCCGCCCCCCGGGGGGGCCCCCCCCCCCCCCCCA
>NZ_JBIWAG010000003.1:595613-644859 GCF_044759965.1 Curtobacterium sp. NPDC098951 | reverse complement strand
GGTAGTAATCCAGTAAAAGATCTGGTGGGGTGTCTTCGGGGGCTTAGTCGGGGGCGGGGCGGGGGGGGGGGGGGGGGGGGTTGGGGGGGCGGGGGGGGTGGGGGGGGGGGGGGGGGGCGGGGGGGGGGGGGGGCCCCCCCCCCCCCCCCCCCCCCTCCTGTCACGGCCGCCACGCCGCCGGCTCGTCGCGCCGGTACCGGCCGGCGGGGCGCTCCTCGTGGACGTGGTCGCGCCGCTCAGGCGGTGGCGAGCAGACCCATCTCCGCGACCACACCGCGGAGCCGGTCCGCCAGGTCGTCGCGGGACGCGACCGTGAACCGGTGCGCGGCCTCGATGACCGCGGCCATGACGAGGGTCACCGCGGTCCGGGCCGTGTCGGCGTCAGCCCGCTCAGCAGCCACCCGGACGATCGCCGTCCGCGCGTCGGCCGTCCACTGCAGCATCGTCGGCACCATCTCCGGCCGTGCCTGCACGAGCGCCTTCATCCGGCGGCGGTCCTCGGGCAGGGTCACGGTCTGCGCCACGAGATCGCAGAGGTCGGACACGAGCACACCGGAACCGGCGAGGAACCGCGCGCGGGCGTCGTCCGGGACGGTGGTCGACGGCAGTCCGAGGGCCGCGTTGCCCTTCGACGGGAAGTAGTTGAAGAAGGTCCGTGGCGAGACGTCGGCGGCCGCGCAGATCTCCTCGACGGTGACGCCGGCGAGTCCGCGTTCGGTGACGAGCTCGAGGGCGGACCGGTGGATGGCAGCCCGGGTCTGCTGCTTCTTGCGCTCCCGCAGGCCGCTGTCGGCCACCGGGTGGGACTCGATCGTGCTCACTGCTGCTCCTGGTGCGGGTCGGGGCCTCCCGTCCGGTGACGAGAGGCCCCGGTGTCCGCTGCTAGACGCGGTCCCGCTGGACGGGGATCGACCCCGTGCCGGGGGCGGTCGGCGAGCCCATGGTGTCGGCGGCCTTGACCGCCTGGACCTCGAGGTCGTCCGCGGTGCTCGCGCTGTCCGCCTGCTCCTGCAGGGCCGAGCTCTTGCGGAGCGGCGGCGCCTTGAAGAACCAGCTCAGGACGAACGCGAGCAGGATGACCGCGAAGCCGACCCAGTAGACCGTGACGGCCGAGGCGTTGAACCCGGACATGAACGGGCGGGTCAGCGCCGCGTCCGCGCCGTTCAGGTAGGACGTGTCGCTCGTCTCGCTGCTCGACGAGGCCGAGTCGCCCGTGCCCTTCTCGATCTGCTTCGACAGGGTCGGCGCGAGGTCGTTCACCCAGTAGGTGCGCTGGGCGTCGTCCGACCAGTCGACGACGAGCTTGCCGTCCTGCACCGACGCGTGGGCCTTGTCGGCCGCCGCGGTGAGTGCCTGCTGCTGCACGGCCTCGGGGGCGCCGGCGGTGGCCTGGGTCACCTGCGCGGTGGCCTGGTCGAGGCCGGACTGGACCTGCTGCTTGATCGGCGTGACGATCGGGTTCCAGATCTGGTCCATCACGCCCTGGTTCGCCTTCGCCGTGGCGACGGTCGGGTCGAGCGCGGCGTCGAGCGCACCGGTGAGGTTCTCCTGGTCGGCGGTGGCGTGCAGGATGTTCGCCGGCATGATCGAGAAGAGCACGGACAGGAGCACCGCGGTGCCGAGCGTGCCACCGATCTGGCGGAAGAACGTCGCCGAGCTGGTCGCCACACCCATGTCACGCGGCTGCACCGAGTTCTGCGAGGCGAGGGTGATGCTCTGCATGAGCTGCCCGAGCCCGAGGCCGATCAGGAACATGCCGATCATCAGGAACCAGAGCGGCTTGTCGATCGTCATGAACGTCAGGACGACGTAGCCGAGCGACACGAGCGCGGTGCCGATCACCGGGAAGATCCGGTAGCGGCCGGTGCGGGCGACGATCTGGCCGGACGCGATCGAGGCGATCATGAGCCCACCGATCATCGGCAGGGTCGCGAAGCCCGACTCGGTCGGCGTCAGGCCGGTCACGATCTGCAGGTACAGCGGGATGGTCAGCATGGCGCCGAACATCGCGAAGCCGACCAGGAACCCGAGGACCGTGGCCATCGAGAAGGTGCCCGAGCGGAAGAGCTTGAGCGGGATGATCGCGTCGTCCTGCATGAGCGTCTCGATGACGAGGAAGGCGACCAGGCCGAGGGCGCCGATCACGTAGCAGGCGATCGCGCCGGCCGAGCCCCAGCCCCAGGTGCGGCCCTGTTCGGCCACGAGCAGGAGCGGGACGAGCGTGACGATGACCGATGTGGCACCCCACCAGTCGATGCGGGGCTTCGCCTTGGCGTCGCCGAACTTCGGCAGGTGCAGGAACGCGATCACCATGAGGAGTGCGGCGATGCCGATCGGGACGTTGATCAGGAAGACCCAGCGCCAGCCGGTGACGCCCAGGATGGTGGAGGCGCCCGAGAACAGGCCGCCGATGAGCGGGCCGATGACGCTCGAGATGCCGAAGACGGCGAGGAAGTAGCCCTGGTACTTGGCTCGCTCGCGGGGGGCGAGGATGTCGCCCATGATCGCCAGCGGGAGCGACATCAGCGCACCGGCGCCGATGCCCTGGAAGGCACGGAACGCGGCGAGCATGATCATCGACGTGGACATCGTCGACAGCAGCGAGCCGATGATGAAGACCGCGATGCCGAAGATGTAGAGCGGGCGACGACCGAAGACGTCGGAGAGCTTGCCGTAGATCGGCGTCGTGATCGTCGACGCGATCAGGTAGGCCGTGGTGACCCAGGCCTGCTGGTCGAGCCCGTGCAGGTCGTCACCGATCGTGCGGATCGCGGTGCCGACGATCGTCTGGTCGAGCGACGACAGGAACATGCCGGCCATGAGGCCGTAGATGACGAGGAGGATCTGGCGGTGCGACATGATCGGCTTCCCCGGCGCGCTGGCCGGGGAGTCCTGTCGCCCGCGCTGGACCTCGACGGGAGCGGTGGCAGTGGACAATGCGGGTCCTTCAGGGATGCGTGTGGTGGCTGGAGGTGGTCGCGAGGGACGCCGGAGCGTGTGGCGGGCCGATGACGGCGGGTCAACCTTGCAGACGCTGCAACTTTACACCACCAGCAGGTTTGCCCGCAACGCAATGTTTCCCATTGTGCATGCTTGGTGAACGTCTTCGCAGGTATCGTCGGACGGCATGGGGCGGACGACCTGGACCGACGTGCCGGCGGTGGTACGAACGGGCATCGAGACGGCGCTCGGCGGCGCGGTGGTGCACGCCGTGTCGCAAGCGGGCGGGTACTCCCCCGGCGGTGCCGACCGGGTGGTCACCGAGGGCGGTCGACGCGCATTCGTGAAGACGCTGGCACGGTCCCGCAACCCGGACGGCTTCGGGATGCACGAGCGCGAGGCCGAGGTGCTCGGGCACCTGCCGTCCACCGTGCAGGCACCGCGGCTCCACACGGTGCTCCGCGCGACCGTGGACGGCGACGACTGGATCGCCCTCGTCATCGAGGACGTCGACGGTCGCCACCCGGGCGGCGCCCGTGACGGCTCGGACATCGGTGCGGTGCTCGACGCCCTCGACACCCTGCCGCCCGCCGCCGGAGCCCTCGCGCGGCTCCCCCGGGTCGCGGACGACCTCGTCGTCGAGTTCGCCGCGTGGGACCGGATGCTCGACGGCGGGTTCCCCGGGGTCGTCCCGGCCCACGTGGTGGCCGCCGCACCGGCGTTCGCCGAGGCCGCTCGCGGAGCCGCCGCGGCGACGGACGGGCAGTCGCTGGCGCACGTGGACTGCCGAGCCGACAACCTGCTCGTCGACGCCGACGACGTGGTCTGGATCGTCGACTGGCCGTGGGCCTCGGTCGGCGCGCACTGGCTCGACCCGCTCACGTACCTGCTCGACGTGCTCGTCCGCGGAGAGGACACCGACGTCGAGCACCACCTCGCCACCCACCCGGTGTTCACCGGTCTGTCGTCGGCGAGCGTGGACGCGGTCCTCGCCGGACTGGCCGGCACGTTCTTCGAGAAGGCGGCGCGGCCGGACATCCCGCACATGCCGACGCTCCGGGACTTCCAGCGGCGCGAAGGGCTGGCCGCGGCCGAGTGGCTGCTCCGACGGTGGGCGGAACGGCCGTCGGGGGAACCGCCGGCGTACCCCGCTGTCCAGGAAGCGTGATCCGGTCGAGCGTACGGTCCCGCTCATGACTGACGAGCACGAAGGCCAGCGCCCGGAAGACGATGCCGCGCGGCTCGGACTCGTCGTCGTCGGCGAGGCGGCAGCGCTGCACTCGGGTGACGAGGCGGCCCTGGACGCGAGCGAGCAAAACATCCGCGACACCGTCGACGAGATGATCGACGAACCGTTGACCGACCGGCAGGAGCAGGTCGTCGAACGACTCGCGTCCGCCGGCGGCACCCTGACGGCGGGCCTCGGCGGAGCCCTCGCCGCACAGACCGGCCGGAGCGTGGACGACGTCCTCGAGGGGGCCGCGCGGAGCGTCGTCTGGCAGCAACGGCTGGCGGACCAGCGTCGGGGCGCGGAGCGCGACCCGGGCGAGCACGACGGTCGGGGCGAGCGCGAGGACGCCGGTGGCCAGCAGCGCGACCGTCGGGACGACGACGGGCGCGACGAGGACTGATCCCCGCCGCGCCCGCACCTGGCGCGTGACCGGCTACTCGGCCGTCGCGGACTCCTGCTCACGCACGACCGCACGGGCCGCGGCCTGCCCCGTCGTGGTGCTCTTCACGATGTCGCTCAACGTGAAGCCCGCGGTGGTCCCGAGCAGGGCGTCGACCTCGCTGAACTGGCTGACGACGCTCTTCGAGAGCGCGCCGGCACCGTCCGAGGACACGACGGTCAGCTTGTCGATGTTGCCCATCGGTGCCGCCAGCTCGCGGGCGATGCTCGGCAGCGTCTCGATGGCCTTGACCCGGAGGACCGCCTCGGAGTGCTGGGCGAGGGCGTCCGCCTGGGCCTTGGTGGCGTCGGCCTCGGCCTGACCCTTGGCACGGATCGCGTCGGCTGCCGCCTCGCCCTCGGCGCGGGAGGCGTCGGCGGCGAGCTTGCGAGCCTCGGACTCCGCCTGGGCCTCGGCGGCGATCGCCTCGGCCGAGATGCGTCGGGCCTCGGCCTGGGCACGGGCGGTCTCCACCTGGGCGGCGGCGGCGGCCTCTGCCTCGACACGGGTCTTGCGGGCCTGGGCCTCGGCGACGGCGGAGACCTCGGACTCGAGCTCGGCGCGGCGGAGCTCGGCACGCTTCTGCGCGGTCAGCTGCTCCTGCTCGACGACGCCCTGGGCGGCACGCGCCTGGGCGAGCGGGCCGGCGGCGGCCGCCTCGGCAGAGGCACGATCGGCGTCGAGCTGCAGGGCGGCCCGGCGGATCGCGAGCGTGTTCTCCGCCTCGGCGATCGCCTGGTCGGCCGTGGCACGGGCCTCGCGGGCTTCGCGGTCGGCCTGGGCCTCGGCGTTCTCGGCCTCGAGCCGGACCCGGGCGCGCTCGGCACGGCCGAGGTCGCTGATGTAGTCGTTGCGGTCCGAGATGCCCTTGATCTCGAACGAGTCGACGTCGAGCCCCTGGCTGTGCAGCGCGTCCTTCGCGACGTCGAGCACGGCGACCGTCAGCTGGTCGCGGTTGCGGATGATCGTCGACACGTCGGTCGCACCGATCGACGCACGGAGGGAACCGGACAGGACCTCGCGCGCGAAGTCGTCGATCTTCTTCTCCTGGCCGAGGAAGCGCTGTGCTGCCGCCCGGATCGAGGCGTCGGCCTCGCCCACCTTGACGAGTGCCACGGCCTCGACGTCGATGGTCACGCCGCGCGAGTCCTGGGCGTTGACGTTGATGTCGATGGCCCGCGAGCTCAGCGAGATCTTGGCGACCCGCTCGAAGAACGGCCGGACCAGCACACCAGCTCCGAGGACGACCTTGATGCCGGACTCGACCGTCTCGGTGCCGTCCGGGTTCTTCACCTTGCGGGACCGCTTGCCGGTGATGATGAGTGCTTCGTCGGCGCCGGCGTTCCGGTAGACGAGCTTCGCGTAGATCAGGACGACGACCGCCAGGACGACGATCCCCACGACGATCAGCGGGACGGCTCCGAGTGCGAACAGGACTTCCATGACTCCCCCTCGCGGAACGGGTCACCGGCGGCGACCTGGATTCCGCATCTGTTGTTCTGTCGGTCTCCATCCTAGGAGCGCGCGGGGCCGGACAGGAGGCTCCCACCGGGCACGGCCGAACCGCCGCTGGCGCGTCGCTCCGGAACCGGCCGGCGGGGCCCAGGTGCGGGTCGGACCCGCACCGCGCCTCCTGGACGGGGTGGCTCGAGCGTCTACGCGCCCTGGCGCCACCACGCGTCGAAGGGTGTCGCCGGGACCTGGCGCTTGTGCTCGGTCGCCCGGTAGCGCGACTCGATCGCCTCGGCCACCTCGACCGGGACGTCGTGGCCCTGCAGGTAGGCGTCGATCTCGGCGTAGGACAGGCCGAGGTTCGCCTCGTCCGTCTGCCCGGGGGTCTCGTCGAGCAGGTCGGCGGTGGGGGCCTTCTCGTACAGCCGCGCCGGCGCGCCGAGGTGTTCGAGCAGCTGTCGGCCCTGGCTCTTCGTCAGGCCCGTGAGCGGGGTGAGGTCGACGCCGCCGTCGCCGTACTTCGTGAAGAAGCCGGTCACGGCCTCGGCCGCGTGGTCGGTCCCGACGACGAGCAGGCCGCGCTGCCCGGCGACGGCGTACTGCGCGACCATGCGCATGCGGGCCTTCACGTTGCCCTTGACGAAGTCGCTCAGCTCCACGCCGGAGGCCGCGGTGTCCTGCACGACGCCGTCGACGCCGTGCTCGATGTTGACGGTGATGCCCGGGTCGGCGCCGATGAACCGCAGCGCGAGCTGGGCGTCGTCCTCGTCGGCCTGCACGCGGTACGGCATGCGCACGGTCGTGAAGGACGCGTCGTGCCCGTCGGCACGGAGCGACTCGACGGCGAGCTGGGTCAGCTTGCCGGCGAGGGTCGAGTCCTGCCCGCCACTGATCGCGAGGAGGTACCCCTTCGCGCCGGTGGTGAGCAGGTAGTCGCGGAGGAACCCGACCCGGCGGTCGATCTCCTGCTGCGGGTCGATGGTCGGCTGGACGTCGAGGTCCGCCGCGATCTGGGCTTGGAGTTCACGCACCACCCCAGTATCCCGCTGCACCGGCCGCGTGCACAGGGTTCAGTGCACGCGATCCGCGCCGATCGGCCGGATCGTGTTGTCGTGGTCCGCACCGATCGCGCAGGTGCAGACGACGCCGATGGTCTCCTGGGCCCGGGTCAGCACGAAGCGTTCGACGTGCGGGGGTCCGACGTGGCGGTCGAGCGGGTGGGTGTCGTGGTCGTGCACGGAGGTCCTCACGTCGCGAGCGGGAACAGGAGCAGGAGCAGGAGCAGGAGCAGGAGCGGGAGCGGGAGCGGGAGCGGCCGACCGGTGGGACCGGTCGGCCGGAGGAGCAGCAGGAGGGGTGCCGGTGCGGTGGTGGCCCGAACCACCACCGCACCGGCGGGACCGCGACGACCCGAAACGCGCCGCGGGCCCGGGAGACGGGCGCCGGTCACGACCGACGCCCGTCAGGGTCAGACCCGACGCATGCGACGGGCGACGAGCGTCCCGCCACCGGCTGCGAGGAGCAGCCCGGCGAGGAGCAGCATCGGCAGGACCTCGGCACCGGTGAAGGCGAGGTTGCCGGTCCCAGCACCGCTGCCGTTCCCGACACCGCCGACACCGCCACCGCCCGTGCCGCCGCCGGCACCCGGCGTGCCGGGCGTACCGGGCGTGCCCGGGTCGGTCGGGTCGGTCGGGTCGACCGGGGCCGCGGCGACCGCGAAGGTCACCGTGTCGGGGTCGCTCACGAGCGTGCCGATGGTCTCGATCGCCTCGGCCTCGTGGTCACCGACGGCGACCCCGGGGAACGTGACGGTCCAGGTGCCGTCCTCGTCGGCGACGGTCGACTGCGTGCCCTCGTCGTCACCGTCGAGCGTGACGTCGACGTCGGCGCCCGGCTCGGCGGTCCCCGTCACCGGGACGTCGGTGGTGTCGTCGTCGGTCTCCACGGCGTAGTCCGTGCCGTCCTCGGGCGAGGTGATGACGATGCCCGCGAACGGGTCGGCCTGCACGGTCGCCGTGGCGAGGTCGACCGTCGCCAGGTCGGCCGCCGGGACGAGCTGCAGGCGGACGGCCCGGACCGTGGTGGCCCCGGTGTCGTCGGCCGTCGGCTCGGTGAAGGACGGGTCGGTCTGCGAGTTGATCGTGACCGACACGACCTCGTTCACGACGTCGAGCAGCGGGTCGAGAGCGGTGACGGTCGAGGTGATCGTCGCGACCAGGGTCTGCACGGTCTCCGCGACGAAGTCGCCGCCGAGGACGTCACCGAGGATGCCGGTGAGCCCCGGGACGATGGTCGACCCGAGCAGCGGCTGCAGCAGCGGGTCGAGCTCGTCGAGCACCGGGGCGAGGATCCCGGTCCCGGCGACCGCGAGCGTGGCGCCGTCGCCGGTGCCGAGCAGGTCGCCGACCGTGGTGTCGACCGTCAGGGTGAGGCCCGCGACGTCCGCGCCGAGGAGGTCGACGCCCGTGTTGACGACGAGCTGCACGTCGGCGACGTCCAGCGCGTTCGTGAGGCTGGTGGTGAGCAGCGCGGGGAGCTGGTCGGTCAGGATGTCCGAGATCGCGCCGGTGATCTGGGCGTTGATCGTCGCGTCGTCGAGCAGCGTGGTGTTCGCCGGCAGGTCGTTCAGCGTGTAGAGCTGCGCGAGGTCGATCGTGACGACGCCGGAGGACAGGTCGATCGTGACCGGCCCGTCGGTGAGCGGCTGCTGCGTCACGCTGGCGAGCGCGCCCTGCAGGTCGATGTCCGCGGTCAGCTGGGCGGTGGTGTCCTCGAGCGTCAGCGTGCCGAGCCCGAGGGTGTTCACCGCGTCGGTCACCGGGTCGAGCAGCGCGTCGGTGAGCTCGGTGGTGCGACCGTCCTCGCCGATCGCCGTGTTCACGGTGTCGTCGGTCGTGCCGAGCGTCGTGTCCAGCGAGGTCACGAGCTGCTGGACGGCCGGGCTCACGAGCCGGACCTGCGCACCCGCGACCTGGTAGTCGGTGGTGACGTCCGAGCCGTCGAACGTGCGCGTCGCCTCGGCACGGGCCGACAGGGCACCGAGACCGACCGAGAGCTCGCTCACGACGTCGTCGACGTCGAGCCCGCCGAGCAGCGGGGTGAGGTTCACGGTCGCGCCGGCGCCGGGGGTGCCCGGGCCGACCTGGATCGCGCCGTCGGCACCGACCGCGCCGGCCGCGGCGACCGCCGAGGTGGTGTCCGTGCTCGCGACCTGGCCGGCGACGCCGACGTTCACGAGGCCGTTCTGGCCGAGCAGCTGGATGCCGCCGGGGACGGTGATCCCGAGGCTGTCCAGCACCGAGAGGTCGAGCGGGTCCGACTGCCCGGCGGTCGTCCCGCCGGGCGCTGTGGCCCCGAAGGACCCGGCGAGCGCCGCGACGGTGTCGAGGTCGACGGTTCCGCTGCCGGCGACGAGCCGACCCTCGGCCTGGGTCACGTCGCTCGCGGCGGCGTGCGCGGGGAGGGCTGCTCCCCCGATGATCACGGCCGCGACGGTGGCCGTGGCGCCCGCGCGGAGCGCGAAGCGTGTTGCAGTGCGTGGCATGGTGCCTCTTCCTCCAGGCGGAGGTCGTCCGCCTGCTGATCCATCCCCCGCTGGTGGGGCGGGGGATCCGACGGGCGCGCTGGTGGGGCGGCCCGGAGTCACGTGTGCGCGTCGTGCTGCGCGCGGGCGCGGCTATCCGGAGTGATCACCTCCGGCGAGGCGGGGAGCGGTGCAGGCAGCGTCCACGGACGGGCGCATCGATCGTGCGCGCATCGTTCGTCCTCGTGCCATGTCCTGATCCCCCCGGGGTGGGCTCGGCGACGTCGTCGAGCTGAGGATGTGCGGTTGGTGAGACCGCGCTTCCTGAGCAATCTACAAGGCGCTTCCCCGGTGCTGGCGATACCCCCGTTCGGGGGCACGCGGGATTCGATGTTCGATCGTTGACAGTTAGATGTCGAACGGTTAGTGTTCTGATCATGACGCACCAGGCACCTCGGCTCGACTCTCCCCTCCAGCAGATGCGTTGGATCGGGTGGGCCCAACGGAAGGCTGCCGAGGAGTGGGTCCGCGAACGCGACCTCACCCAGGAGCAGAGCTTCGTCCTCGGGTACCTGCAGCACACACCCGGCGCGATCCAGCGGGACATCGCCGACATCACCCGGACGAGCGCGGCGAGCGTCTCGAGCCTCCTGCAGGGGCTCGAGCGGCGCGGGCTCGTCGAACGCCGGGCGGACGCCCGGAACGCCCGGACGAAGCGCGTCTTCGCCACCGACGAGGGGATCGCCCTCATCGCCGGCTTCGAGGACGCCATGGTCGCCCTCGACGACGTCCTGCTCGCACCGCTCGACGCCGACGAGCGCGCCACCCTGCAGGAACTCCTGCACAAGGTGACCGCGGAACTGCCGGAACCCACCCGGTGACCTGACCCGCGCCTCCAGGCCCGTCCAGGAGGCGCGACCCACCCACGCGCGTCGGCCCACGCCGATCGCGTCATCCGTCATGCCCTGCGGCGCCGACCGACGGTCGGCGCGCGCTCCGCCGTGCCCAGAAGGAGGCAGCCATGAGCACCACCGCACCCGACACCGCCGCGGCGAGGAACCGCTGGTACCTGTCCGCCGCCCCGATCGGCCGCGCCCTCGTCCACCTGTGCGTCCCGATGGCCGCCGCGATGGTCGTCAGCGCCGTCTACAACGTCATCAACGCCGGCTTCGTCGGATCGCAGCACGACACCTCGCTGCTCGCGGCGATCACGTTCGGCACCCCGCTCCTCGGCATCGTCATGGCCGTCGGCGGCGTGTTCGGCGTCGGCGGCAGCGCCCTCATGTCGCGCATGCTCGGGGCCTCGGAACACGATCCCGCCAAGGCCGAGGACATCAAGCGCGTCGCCGCCTTCGCCCTCTGGGGAGCCGTCGCCACCGGCGTGGTCCTCGCCGTGCTCGGCCTGGTGTTCCTGCACCCGCTCGTCGCCGTGCTCGGTGCCGACGCCGCCGCGGCGCCCGCCACGAGCGCGTACGTCTCGGTCATGCTCGCGTTCGTCCCGGTGCTCGCCGCGTCGTTCACGCTGGAGCAGATCGTCCGCTCCGAAGGGGCGGCGCGGCAGGCCATGATCGGGCTCGTCCTGTCGACCGTCGGCAACCTCGTCTTCGACGTGCTCTTCATCCTCGTGCTGCACTGGGGCGTCGCCGGCGCCGCCCTCGCCGTCGGCCTCGGCAACGTCGTGGCGATCGGCTACTGGATCGTCTGGCTCCAGCGGAACAGTGCGAACGTGCGCTTCGCACCGAAGTGGTTCACGCTGCGGAGGGACGTCGTCGGGCCGGTGTTCGGCATCGGTTCGAGCGAACTGCTGCAGGCCGGGTTCCTCATCGTGACGACCCTCGTGCTGAACAACCTCGCTGCCGGGTACGGGGACGACCCGCTCGCGGCGATGGGCGTCGCCGTCCGCATCGCCCAGGTGCCCGAGTTCCTCGTGATGGGCGTCACGATCGGCGTCCTGCCGCTCCTCGCCTACACGTTCGGCAAGGGTGACGCCGACCGGCTCCGCGCCGCGCTCCGTGGTGCCGCGTTCACCGTCGGGACGATCGTCCTGGTGTTCTCCGGCACGGTGTTCGTGTTCCGCGAGCAGGTCTTCACGATCTTCTCGGGCGACCGCTCGGTGCTCGCGATCGGCCTGACCATCCTGACCGCGCAGCTCGTCGCCACGATCGTGAACGGCTTCACCGGCCTGCTCACGTCGCTGTTCCAGGCGACCGGGATGGTGCTGCCCGCCATGGTCCTGTCGATGGCGCAGGGCGTGCTGTTCATCCCGATCGTGCTCGTCGGGAACCTGTGGTTCGGGCTCGCCGGGATCATCTGGGCACTGACCGTCACCGAGGTGCTCGTGTTCGCCGCGGCGCTGGTGCTGTGGGCGCTGTCCCGCGGACGGATCACCCGCGGTCTCGCCGCGGGGTCACCGGAGCGGGCGGACGCCGCGCTCGAGGAGGCGGCGGCGGTCTGACCGGACGCCACGACGGACGGGAGGCGCGGTGCCAGCCGGCACCGCGCCTCCCGTCCGTCAGACGCGTCAGCGCGTCAGCGGTCGGTTCAGAGCTGTTCGCCGAGGAAGTCCGCGTAGGACGGCTCGTCCCACGTCGGTCCGACCGCACGGAGCGTCTCGTCCGAACCACCGAGCCGCGCGGCGAGCAGATCGGCGATGTCCTCGGGCGAGCGCATGCCGTGGCGGTGCCAGTCCTCCTGGCGGCGGTCGGTCACGCGAGCACCAGCTCGACGACGGAGACGGCCAGCGGACCGAGGGGCGTGCGGGGCGAACCGGCGAACAGTTCGACGGGGTGCGAGAACGTGTGGAGCGTGGCGGTCACGTCGACCAGCCCTTCGTCGGAGTGATGCGCACTCCGGATCCGATCGGACCGTCCCGTCACGCCAGACCCCGCAGACCGCGAGGAGCATCATGACGACGGGACCCTGAGTCGGTCCGATGTCCACCAGCGTACTGTCGCGCGACCCTCGGCACGAGAACCGTCCGGAACACGCATCGAGGCCCCGTCGACACACCCCGGCCCGGATCGTCGCCGCGCCGGTACGGTGGGCGGGCACACCCGTACCCCGAGGAGCCCCATGCCATTGTTCGGCAGCCCGCACACCCCGCACCCCGACACTCCGCCGAGCAGGGTGACGAAGCTCTGGTCGGACTCGTTCGGCGGTCTGGCCACCCGCTGCCTGCAGCTGATCGTCCTGCTCGTCGTGGTCATCGGCATCGTCTACGCCGCGGCCACGCTGAGCGTCGTCACGATCCCGGTGCTCCTCGCGCTCATCATCGCGTCCGCCATGCACCCTGTCGTGTCGTGGCTGCGCCGGCACCGGGTGCCGTCCGTGCTCGCGACCCTCGCAGTCCTCATCGGCGTGCTCGTCGTGCTCGGGCTGGTGAGCTGGCTCATCGTCGTCGCCGTCGTCTCGCAGTGGCCCGACCTGCAGAAGTCCGCGTTGCGCGGCTTCGACCAGCTGCAGGACTTCGCGTCGACGCTGCCGATCTCGATCGACCAGTCGCAGATCGACGAGGCCGTCAAGGGCATCCAGGACTTCGTCACCAGCTCGCAGTTCGGCTCCGGCGCCCTCGCGGGGGCGTCGGCCACGGCGAACTTCCTCACCGGTCTCGTGCTGATGATCGTGGTGCTGTTCTTCTTCCTCAAGGACGGGCCGCGCATCTGGGAGTTCCTGCTCCGCCCGTTCACCGGCGCACGCTACGACCGGGCCCGTCGCGTGGGTGACCGGGTGGTGCTGACCCTGGGCGGGTACGTCCGCGGCACCGCCACCGTCGCCGCGGTCGACGCGATCGGCATCGGGGTCGGCATCGCGATCGTGGGCGTCCCGCTCGCGCTCCCCCTCGCCGTCGTCGTGTTCATCACGGCGTTCATCCCGATCGTCGGCGCCACCGCGGCCGGCATCCTCGCCGCGCTCGTCGCCCTCGTCGCACTCGGTCCGGTCCCGGCGCTGATCGTCGTCGGCATCGTCGTGCTCGTCAACCAGCTCGAGGGCAACCTGCTGCAGCCGGTCCTGATGGGCAAGACGCTGAAGCTGCACGGCCTCGTCATCCTGATCGGGCTGACCGCCGGCACGGTGCTCGCGGGCATCACCGGCGCGATCATCTCGGTGCCGCTGCTCGCCGCCGCCTGGGGAGCGATCCAGGTGTGGGACGGGCCCGACCAGCCGGCACGCCCGTGGCGCCAGAAGCGCGAGGAGACCGCGGAGGCGCGCTGACGCGGGTCGTACGTCCGCGTCAGGCGCGGGTGCGGTCGGGCGCTCGGGCGCTCGGGCGCTCGGGCGCTCGGGTCGTCTGCACCGTCCGCGCTGCTGCCCCGGAACGACAACCTCGATGTCGTACGACGTCGACCATGTCGTTCGCCCGCGGCCGCAACAGTTGCACACGCCCGGCAGCGACGTCATCGATGTCGTACGACGTCGACAATGTCGTTCGACCCCGGCCCGTCCGCCGGCCCGGGCGCAGCACACCACGACGAAGGGGGCCTCCGCACGTGGCGGAGGCCCCCTTCGTCGTGGTGTGTCGTGGTCAGTCGGTGCCGGAGTCGAACGCTGCACCCTCGGACGCGAGGTCCGTCCGACGACCGAGCGCGTCGTCGGCGTCCGAGGTGACGACCGCGCCGCCGAGGATCTCCTCCGACTCACCCGCTTCGAGCTGCCCGACGAGCTCGCCCGTCGCGCCACCGATGAGGCCGGCGGCGGCGTACTGCTCGAGGCGTGCCCGGGAGTCCGCGATGTCGAGGTTGCGCATCGTCAGCTGGCCGATGCGGTCGTCCGGACCGAAGGCGGCGTCGCCCACGCGCTCCATCGAGAGCTTGTCCGGGTGGTACGACAGCGCCGGCCCCGTGGTGTCGAGGATCGTGTAGTCGTCACCGCGACGGAGCCGCAGGGTGACCTCGCCCGTGACCGCCGAGGCGACCCAGCGCTGCAGCGACTCACGGAGCATGAGCGACTGCGGGTCGAGCCACCGGCCCTCGTACATCAGGCGACCGAGGCGGCGGCCCTCGTTGTGGTACGACGCGACCGTGTCCTCGTTGTGGATCGCGTTGAGCAGGCGCTCGTAGGCGATGTGCAGCAGCGCCATGCCCGGCGCCTCGTAGATGCCGCGGCTCTTCGCCTCGATGATGCGGTTCTCGATCTGGTCGGACGCACCGAGGCCGTGGCGGCCACCGATCGCGTTCGCCTCGTACACCAGGGCGACGGCGTCCGCGTACTCGACGCCGTTGATCGCCACGGGGCGGCCGGCCTCGAAGCGGACGGACACGACCTCGGTCGCGACCTCGACGTCGTCACGCCACGCGGCGACGCCCATGATCGGCTCGACGATGTCCAGGCCGCTCGAGAGCTCCTCGAGGCTCTTCGCCTCGTGCGTGGCACCCCAGATGTTGGCGTCGGTCGAGTACGCCTTCTCGGTGGAGTCGCGGTACGGGAAGCCACGGGCGACGAGCCACTCGCTCATCTCCTTGCGGCCGCCGAGCTCCTCGACGAACTCGGAGTCGAGCCACGGCTTGTAGACGCGGAGCCGCGGGTTCGCCATCAGGCCGTAGCGGTAGAACCGCTCGATGTCGTTGCCCTTGTAGGTGGATCCGTCGCCCCAGATGTCGACGCCGTCCTCCTTCATGGCGCGGACGAGCATCGTGCCCGTCACGGCGCGGCCGAGCGGCGTCGTGTTGAAGTAGGTCTTGCCGCCGGAACGGATGTGGAACGCGCCGGTCTGCAGGGCGACGAGGCCCTCTTCCACCAGGGCGCTCTTCGCGTCGACGAGGCGGGCGATCTCGGCACCGTACTCGTGCGCGCGCCCCGGGACGGCGTCGATGTCCGGCTCGTCGTACTGGCCGATGTCGGCCGTGTACGTGCAGGGCACCGCTCCCTTCTCGCGCATCCAGGCGACCGCGCAGGAGGTGTCGAGACCTCCGGAGAACGCGATGCCGACTCGTTCGCCGACGGGGAGACTGCTCAGGACCTTGGACACGACGTCAATCGTACGGGGAGTCCAGCCGGTACATCGCGCTCGCGGTGCAGGGACTCGAACCCCCACGATGATTCGGTGCCCCTGGAGGGACTCGAACCCCCAACCGTTTCCTTAGGACGGAACTGCTCTTCCATTGAGCTACAGAGGCTGGCCCCACCACTCTAGCGGCGGAACGGCTCCAGGAAGGCCCGCACCTCGTCGACGAAGAGCACCGGCTGCTCGAACGGCGCGAAGTGCCCGCCCCGGTCGAGCTCGTGGTGGTACACGAGGTTCGTCGTCCGCTTGAGCCACTCCACCGGCGCCCGCACGATGTCGCCCGGGAAGATCGAGAACCCGGACGGCACCTCGACCCGACGGGCCAGCTGCGACGCCGGGATCGCCGCGTTGGCGTGGTACATCCGCATCGAGGACCCGATCGTGGCCGTCGCCCAGTACTCGGTGACGAGCGCGAGCACCTCGTCCCGCGTGTACACCGACCAGAGGTCGCCGCCGCAGTCGCTCCACGACCGGAGCTTCTCGACGATCCAGGCGGCGAGCCCCGACGGCGAGTCCGTCAGCCCGACCGCGGCGGTCTGCGGCTTGGTGCGGTGCAGCATCGCGTAGGCGCCCTCGGCGGTGCGCCAGCGGTCGGTCGCGGCGACGAACTCCTGCTCGGCGGCGGAGAGCGTTGATGCGTCGAGGCCGGGCCACGCGAGCCCGCCGTCGATCCGGTGCACGGCGACGACGCGTTCGGGCTGGTCGAGCGCCAGGTACCGGGCGACGTGCGAGCCGATGTCCCCGCCGGACACCGCGAACCGCTCGTACCCGAGGTCGGTCATGAGCGTGGCCCACAGGTCCGCGACCTCGCGGGCGTCGAGCACGCGGGGCGGGGCGTCCGAGAAGCCGTACCCGGGCATGTCCGGCACGACGACGTCGAACCCGGCGTCGACGAGCATCGGGACCACCTTGCGGAACCGCCACCCGGAGTCCGGCCAGCCGTGCGCCAGCAGCAGCGGGAGCGCCCCCGGTGTCGTCGCCCGCGCGTGCAGCGCGTGGATGCCGATGCCGTCGACGACCGTCCGACGCGACGGCAGAGCGGCGAGCGTCGCTCGGTGCGCCGCGAAGTCGAAGCCGTCCGCCCAGTACGCGACGAGCGCCCGCAGCTCGTCGACGTCGATCCCGAGCGACCAGCCCGTGCCGACCGGGGCGTCGGGCCACCGGGTGGCCCGGAGCCGCATGCGGAGGTCCGCGATGGTGTCGTCGTCGATCCTCGGGGTCTCGGCCATGGCGGCACGCTACGCCGCGCACCCGACACTCCGACGCGGGTCCCGGCGGACGCATCGCGCGCGCAGGCGGCGCCCGACCGTCCGACGCGGGTCCCGACAGTCCGACGCGGATCCCGGCGGACGGGAGGCGCGGGCCGGTGACGACCCGCGCCTCCCGTCCGCCACGGCGTCAGCCGCGGCATCAGCCGCTACGCGGCCACGAGGTACTCGTCCCACTCCGACTGCGGACGCTCGATGCCCCGCACCACCCACGACGCCCCGTGCGGCGCCTTCGGGCGGAAGCGGAGCCGCCACCCCATCTCCTGCGGGGTGCGGTCGCCCTTGGTGTTGTTGCACGCCAGGCAGCAGGCGACGAGGTTCTCCCACGAGTCCTCGCCACCGCGGGAGCGGGGCTGCACGTGGTCGATCGTCGTGGCGTGCCGGTCGCAGTACGCGCACCGGTTCGCGTCCCGGCGCAGGACGCCTCGGCGGGACACCGGCACGAGCCTCGAGTGCGGGATGCGGACGTACCGGGTGAGGATGATGACGGACGGACGGTCGTAGGTGGACGTCGATCCCGTGACCGGGTGGTCGAGGTCGGCGGCGACGATGGCGGCCTTCTGGTTCATGACCAGCACGAGGGCCCGACGGAACGAGATCACCGCGAGGGGCTCGTAACCGGCGTTGAGGACGAGAGTGCGCATGGGTTCCCTTCCGACGTGCCTGGACGGCTTCCAGGCTGTGCGGGTGCGTCGGACCGGGGTACCGCGCAGGTGACCTCCGCTCGCGCGAACGGCCCCTGAACCACGAAGAGCACCACCCGGATGGGCAGTGCTCTCGTCATGCAGGGGCGTGCTCGTGCACGCAGGCGGTGGTCGACCATATGTCGACGTGCGCGCGCCGACCCATGGTGCGGGTCGTGCGGAACGCTGACATGGGGTCTCCCTGCTCGGACCGTTCGGGCCGGTGCAGGGTCAGGGTACGTCAGAAACCGGCCCGGCACGAGGGTGCACGGGCCGGTTCCGGCGATGTTCACGGGATCGACGCTCGGGCGTCGCAGGCGAGGTGCCCCGTGGGCACTCCGACGTCAGATGCCGAAACGGACGATGTGGTAGTCGCTGGTCCAGATCGGACGGATCGAGACGGAGCCGCCGGGCTTCGGGGCGTCCATGATCATGCCGTTGCCCATGTAGAAGCCGTCGTGCGCCTCGTTGTTGAAGATGACGACGTCACCGGGCTGCGCCTCGGACTCGGGGATCGTGGTGCCGGCCTGGTCCTGCAGCGGCACGGAGTGCGCGAGGTTGATGCCGTACTGCGCGTACACGAACATGACGTAGCCCGAGCAGTCGAAGCCCGACGGGTCGGCCCCGCCGAAGACGTACGGGGTGCCGATGTACTGCTTGGCGGTGGCGACCACGGCCGGCAGCGAGAACGGGGTGTTCGCGGCGGTCGACGAGGCGACGTAGTCGGAAGCGCTGGGGCCCGTGTACGAGGCGTACTGCGACGCGGTCTGGGCGCGGGCCGCCTGGGTGGCCGCAGCCTGCGCGGCGGCCTGCTTCGCGGCGGCGTCGGCGGCCTTCTTCGCGGCCTCGGCGTCGAGCGTCGACTGGGAGGTCGCGCCGTAGCCGTCGCGGCTCGTCCCGGCGAGGGCGACCGCGTCGGAGACGGAGAAGTTCTGGGCCTGGGTGGTGCGGACCTGGCGCTGCGCGGCGGCGGCGTCGGTGCCGGTCGACTGCGACGTCGCGGCGAACGCGGGGGCGACCGCGACGGTGCCGAACATGCCGGCGGCGACCGTCAGGACGACCGGCGCGAGGAACCGGCGCTTGCGGGCCGACGAGCTCGCCTTGGTCGTCGCGGCGGCACGGGCTGCCTGGGCTGCGCGGCGACCGCCGGGGAGCGGGGCGTCGCGAACCGGGGTCACGGTGCGCGCTGCGCGGCGTGAGACGGGGGCGTCGGTGGCGATCACGGTGTTCGTCGGGTTCGCGGGCGTCTGGTCGTCCGCGGCGGAACCGGTCTGCGTCAAGGGGTGTCTCCGGCGTCTCGTCACCACTGCCAGCGGGGGTGATCGCCGGCCGTGCAACCCCATCCGTTCGTCATCGTTTCCGATCGAGACAGGAGACGGGTTCGAGACGTCCTGTCACGGGTCCTGGGCCTCGTGGGTGGCCGGCGGACTCGGACGAGTGTACGTGGCGACCGTTACCTTGTCGAGATGAAATCGCCCGTTTGTAACAGAACGGTAAAGAAGCCCTGATCAGCGCGCAGGAATCGGCCTCGCCCCAGTTCCGGGGGCAGACGCTTCAGGAACGTTCGATGTAGACGTGCTGCGCGACCTCGGTCGGCAGCTCGATGCCGGCGTCTTCGCCGTCGACACGCACCGCCACGTAGGCGCCGGCGCGCTGCACGCTCGCGACCCGGCCGGGCATGACCCCGGCGGACCGCAGCTGGTGGAGGAGCTCCGGCTCGAACTGCACGGGCTCGCCCAGGCGGCGGATGATCCCGGTCGCCACGGCGTCGGTGCCCTCGGTCGCGGCGACGATGTTCTGCACGCCGTCGAGGAAGCCCGGTGCCGCCGGTCCGCCGATCTCGGCCAGGCCGGGGATCGGGTTGCCGTAGGGGGACTCGGTCGGGTTGCCGAGCATCTCGAGCAGCCGGACTTCGACCTGCTCGCTCATCACGTGCTCCCAGCGGCATGCTTCGTCGTGGACGAACGCCCAGTCGAGGCCGATGACGTCGGAGAGCAGCCGCTCGGCGAGCCGGTGCTTGCGCATCACGTGCGTCGCGCGGGACCGTCCCTCGTCGGTGAGCTCCAGGTGACGGTCGCCCGAGACGACGACGAGGCCGTCGCGCTCCATGCGGGCGATCGTCTGCGAGACCGTGGGACCCGAGTGGCCGAGGCGCTCCGAGATGCGGGCGCGCAGGGGCACGATCGCCTCTTCCTCGAGGTCGAGGATGGTGCGAAGGTACATCTCCGTGGTGTCGACGAGATCGGTCACGGTCCGCCTCTCATGTCTGGGCCCAGCGCGCCCCACCCTACTTGTTCGGGACGACATGGAGCGACCGACGCTTGCACGACGCAAGGAAGGACGTGCGTGATGCGGCCAGGAGGCGCGGTGTCGGCCCGCCCCGTCCGGCCGGTACACGGTCACTCGCGCTGGGATACCGCTCGTTAGGATCGGTGCATGGCAGACATCGTCATCCCCGCCGAACTCCTCCCGACCGATGGCCGATTCGGCTGCGGACCGTCCAAGATCCGTGGCGCCCAGCTCGAGTCCCTCGTGACCCGCGGCGCGACGATCCTCGGCACCTCCCACCGTCAGAAGCCCGTCAAGGACCTCGTGGGCAGCCTCCGCGCCGGCCTCGCCGACCTCTTCGAGCTGCCCGACGGCTACGAGGTCGTCCTCGGCAACGGCGGCTCGACCGCGTTCTGGGACGCCGCCGCGTTCGGGCTCATCGAGCGCCGTGCCGAGAACCTGTCCTTCGGCGAGTTCGGCTCGAAGTTCGCCAAGGCCGCGGGTGCCCCCTGGCTCGAGGCACCGCACGTGGTCGAGGCCCCCGGCGGATCCCTCGCGTCGCTCGAGCCGGTCGAGGGCGTCGACGTCTACGCCTACCCGCACAACGAGACCTCGACGGGCGTCATGGCCCCGGTCGTCCGCGCCGCGGGTGACCCCGGCGCCCTGACCGTGGTCGACGCGACGAGCGCCGCCGGTGGTGCCCGGTTCGACGTCGGCGCCACGGACGTCTACTACTTCGCCCCGCAGAAGAACTTCGCCTCGGACGGCGGCCTGTGGCTCGCGCTCTTCTCCCCCGCGGCGATCGAGCGCGTCGAGCGGATCGCCGCGAGCGACCGCTACGTCCCCGAGTTCCTGTCGCTCAAGAACGCCGTCGACAACTCGCGGCTGGACCAGACGCTGAACACCCCGGCACTCGCCACCCTGATCCTGCTCGACGACCAGGTCCGCTGGATCAACGAGTCCGGCGGGCTCGGCTGGGCCGACGCGCGCACGAAGACCTCGTCGTCCACGCTCTACGACTGGGCCGAGTCGGTCGACTACGCGACGCCGTTCGTGACCGACCCCGCAGCCCGGTCGCAGGTCGTCGCCACGATCGACCTCGACGACGCGATCGACGCGAAGGCCGTGGCCGCGACCCTCCGCCAGAACGGGATCGTGGACACCGAGCCGTACCGGAAGCTCGGTCGCAACCAGCTGCGCATCGCGACCTTCACCGCGATCGACCCGGACGACGTCGCCAAGCTCGTGCGGGCGATCGACTTCACGGTGGACGCCCTGCGCTGAGGCGGTCGGTCCTCGTGACAGGAGGCGCGGTGCCAGCTGGCACCGCGCCTCCTGTCCGTCCCGGGGACCGGTCGGTCACCGGTCAGGAGCGGTGGTGCTCCGGGTCGACCTCGCCGGCGTCCAGTCGATCGAGCTCGAGGTCGGCGTCCGGGTCGACGGGGCGGACCCGCTGGGTCCGTCGGCGGCCGCGGACGGGCTCGGCGGGTGCGTCCTGCTCGGGGGCGTCGTCGGTGTCGTCCTCCGTCGAGCCGTCGAGCTCGTCGACGTCCACCCCGTCGATGTCGTCGTCGTCGGACTCGTCGAGGTCGTCCTCGTCCGCGTCGAAGTCGTCCTCGTCGTCGGACTCGTCGTCGTCGGACTCGTCGTCGTCCGAGTCGTCGTAGTCGGCGTCCTCGTCCGCGTCGTCGTCCTCATCCTCGTCGCCGTCGAACTCGTCGTCCTCGTCGGGGTGCTCGCCCGCGGCGCCGTCGGCGTCCTGCCCGGCCCGGTACTCGGCGAGCCGCTCGGACCACGGCACCCACTCCGGTGCGACCAGCGAACCGTCGCCCGGCATGAGCTCCACCTCGAGCACGGTCGGCTCGTCACCGGCGACCTGGGCGATCGACACGGTCCAGCGCCAGCCGGGGTAGCCGGCCATCCGGTTGGCGAAGAGCACCGAGACGACGCCGTCGCCCTCGTCGACGGTGCCGGCGAACGCGCCGACGGTCGACTCGGGGGTCACCTCGACGAGCGCCGTCCGGGCGAGCGCGGTGAGGTCCTCGGAGGGAGCCGGGGCAACGGGGGAGGTATCGGTCATCACGCGTCCAACTGGTCAGCGACGTGCCGCAGGATCGCAGCGATTCGGGTGCCGTTCTTCGGGTACCGGCCGTGCCGGAAGTCCCCGCTGATCCGGTCGAGCTCCTTCACGAGGTCCTCGACGATGACGGCCATGTCGTCCGCCGATCGGCGTGACATCTTCGCGAGCGACGGCTGCGGGTCGAGGAGCCGCACGGACAGCGCCTGCGACCCCTTCTTCCCCTGGACGACGCCGTACTCGAGCCGCGAACCGGCCTTCACCGACGTGACGCCGTCCGGGAGCGAGGACGCGTGCAGGAAGACGGGTTCGCCGTCGTCGCCGGTGATGAACCCGAACCCCTTCTGGTCGTCGTAGAACTTGACCTTGCCGGTGGGCATTCGTCGGTCTCCTCGTGATCGTGGAACGGCCGTGGTGCGTCGGATATCCTGGGTCGATGGCCAAGCCGACCCGATCCGCCGGGAACACGCAGGACTCCGCGCAACCCCCGGTGACGTTCAATCGTACCGAACGCGCCCTCGCGTTCATGGTCGGCGGGATCATCATCCTCGGCTTGCTCTGCTTCGTCGCGATGATCGTCGTCTGGCTGACGGCCCCGGGCGCCGCGGGCTCCATGCCGTGGCCGGTCGTGCTCGCGATCCCGCTGTACGGGTTCCCGATCGGCATGGTCCTCCTCTTCGTGCTCCTCGGCATCGTCTGGACTCGACGTGCCCGTGAGAACCGAGCGAGTCGCTGAGGCCCGCGTCGAACGATCGCGGCGGACGATGACGACCACCGCAGACCTGGCCGCCCGGCTCCGGGCGATGCCCGACGACGCCCTCGAACGGCTCGTCGTGGCGCGTCGACTCCCCACGGCGGTCCTCGCCGAGACCGGTCCGCTGCGCATCTCGGACTTCTTCGACCTCGCCGAGGCGCTCCGCACCGACGACGCGGTGGACGCCGCGATCGAGCACCTGCCCCGCCGGACGCTGCTCGCGCTGCGCGACGGCGCGGGGTCGGCCGACGACCTCGCCCCCGCGGTCGCGCTGGGCCTCGCCGACGAGGACGGCGGCGTCGACGACGCGGTGTCGGCCCGGCTGGCCGCCCACGACGAGGTCGCGGGACTCCCGGGAGGCGCGGCGCAGCCCCGCCCCGTCACTCCCGCCCGCGGGACGGACGACGACGAGCGGTCGCGCACGACCGGCGCGGAGCGCGCCTTCGAGACGATGACCGTGCTCGCCGAACTGCTGCGGGCGGTGTCCGAGGGCGCCGTCCGCGAGCTCGTGAAGGGCGGCATCGGCACGCCGCTCGCGAAGACGCTCGGCGATCGGGCCGGGGCGGACCCGACCCTCGTGCCCGACCGGTTGGCGCTGCTCGACCGGGTCGGGTTCGCCGCGCCGGGTGACGGCACGTGGGCGACGACGGCACCGGGTGACGCCTGGCTCGTCGCCGGCTGGCCGGACCGCTGGTCGACGCTCGTCTCGGCGTGGCGGGACGCCCTCGACCCCGCCGTGCGGACGGTGCTCGACGTGGCAGGCGACGACCTCCGCGACCTCGTGTCGGTCGGCCGATGGGCCTACCCCGCTGGCTCGCGCTGGCTCGACGCGGTGCTGCTCGACGTCGCGGGCACCGCGGCGGCGCTCGGCGTGACCGACGACGGGCTCGTGACGAGCACCGGGCGCGCACTGCTCGACGGGGACCCGACCCCCGCGGCCGAGGACCTCCCCCGCACGGTGGACGCCGTGTACCTGCAGCACGACCTCACCGTCATCGCCCCGGGGCCGCTCGCCCCGGTCGACGACGCGGCGCTCCGGACCGTCGCCGTGCTCGAGGCCCCGGGTCTCGCCGCGCGGTACCGCATCTCCGAGGACTCGCTCCGCCGGGCGTTCCGGGCCGGGCACACCCGGCAGGACGTCGTCGCCCTGCTCGAACGGCTGTCGGCGACGGACGTCCCGCAGCCGCTGTCGTACCTCGTCGACCAGGTGTCCTCCCGCGACGGCAGCATCGTGGTCGACGTCGGGCCCGAGGGGATCGGCGCCCGCGTGCACGGCACCCCGGACCAGCTCGACCTGGTCGGTGTGGACGCCGAGCTCCGCCAGCTGGCGTGGGAGCGCAGCGACCTCACGACCCTGGTGACCCGCTACCCGCCGCACGTGGTCCACACGGCGCTCGAGGACCAGCGCTACCCGGCCGTCCTGACGGCCGCAGCCCGCCCCGCGGCGGGATCCGTTCCTCCCGTCCGACGACGCACCACCGGACGCAACCCGGAGCAGGCGGCGCACGCACTCGTGGAGCGGCTCCGCGTCACGACCGAGCGGGGCGACGCCGAGCCCGAACAGGAGTGGCTGGGACGGCAGATCGACCTGGCCGTCCGCGGGCGGACGCCGATCCGCCTGACCGTGCGCATGCCGGACGGCTCCGAGCGGCCGTTCTCGATCGTGCCGACGTCGGTCGCGGCCGGCCGGGTGCGGGGGCGCGACACGGCGGCCGACGTCGAGCGCACGCTCCCGCTCTCCCTCGTGGTGGCCGTCGAGAGCGACGCCTGATCCACCGCTGAGCCGATCCGCGCTGGCTCGCAGCCGAGCGGCCTAGGCTGATCCGTCATGAACGGACCGCTGATCGTGCAGAGCGACCGCACCGTGCTCCTCGAGGTGGCGCACCCCGACGCCGAGGACGCACGGCACGACCTCGCGGTGTTCGCCGAGCTCGAACGCGCGCCGGAACACGTGCACACGTACCGCATCACCCGGCTCGGCCTCTGGAACGCGCGCGCCGCCGGACACGACGCCGAGAGCATGATCCACACGCTCGAGCACTTCGCGAAGTTCCCCGTCCCGCAGAGCGTGACGGTGGACATCCGCGACACGGTGGCGCGCTACGGTCGGCTCGTCATCCGGCGCGAGGAACGCCCAGACGCGCCCGCCGTCGCGAACTCCCCCACCGAGGAGCTCGAACGGCAGCCGGTGCTCCTCCTCACCGCGTCCGAGCCGACCATCCTCGCCGAGGTCATCCGCTCGAAGCGGATCAAGCCGCTGCTCGGCGACATGCGGTCCCCGGAAGAGGTCGAGCTCCTGCCGTGGGCACGCGGGCAGATCAAGCAGGAGCTCGTGAAGCTCGGCTGGCCGGCCGAGGACCTCGCCGGCTACACGCCGGGCCAGCCGCACCCGATCGACCTCGACACCGACGACTGGCACCTGCGGCCGTACCAGGAGCAGGCGGTCGACACCTTCTTCGCACAGGGCTCCGGCGTCGTGGTGCTGCCGTGCGGCGCCGGCAAGACGCTCGTCGGTGCCGGCGCGATGGCGACCGTCAAGGCCACGACGCTCATCCTCGTCACGAACACCGTCTCGGCCCGGCAGTGGCGGTCCGAGCTGCTGCGCCGCACCACCCTCACCGAGGACGAGATCGGCGAGTACTCGGGCAGCGTGAAGGAGATCCGGCCCGTCACGATCGCGACGTACCAGATCCTCACCGCCCGCCGGAAGGGCGAGTACACGCACCTGTCGCTCCTCGACGCCCTCGACTGGGGCCTCATCGTCTACGACGAGGTGCACCTGCTGCCGGCACCGGTGTTCAAGCTCACCGCCGACCTCCAGGCGCGGCGCCGACTCGGTCTCACGGCGACCCTCGTGCGCGAGGACGGCCGCGAGGGCGACGTGTTCTCCCTCATCGGACCGAAGCGCTACGACGCCCCGTGGAAGGAGATCGAGGCGCAGGGGTACATCTCCCCCGCAGCCTGCTACGAGGTGCGCATCGACCTGCCCCACCAGGACCGCCTCGAGTACGCCGCGTCGAGCGACGACGAGCGCTACCGGCTCGCGGCGACCTCACCGGCGAAGACCCCGGTGGTCCGCGAGCTCATCGAGAAGCACCGCGGTGAGCAGATCCTCGTGATCGGGCAGTACATCGACCAGCTCGACGACCTCGCTGCGTCCCTCGACGCCGCCGAGATCACGGGTGCGACGCCCGTCGACGAGCGGGAGCGGCTCTACCAGGCCTTCCGCGAGGGGACGATCGACGTGCTCGTCGTCTCGAAGGTCGCGAACTTCTCGGTCGACCTGCCCGACGCGACGGTCGCGATCCAGGTGTCCGGCTCGTTCGGTTCCCGGCAGGAGGAGGCCCAGCGACTCGGCCGACTCCTGCGCCCGAACAAGGACGGGCTGCCGGCGTCGTTCTACACGCTGGTGACGCGCGACACCGTCGACCAGGACTTCGCGCAGAACCGACAGCGCTTCCTCGCCGAGCAGGGGTACTCCTACACGATCCTCGACGCCGATCAGGTCCAGGCGGTCGTTGGCTGACGCACCAACCGCTCTCAGGAAACCACTAGGGAACGGTCAGAAGATAGGACCATGAGCGATGGCCCCAAGATCCTGATCGTCGACGACGAGCCGAACATCCGCGACCTCCTGACGACCTCGCTGCGCTTCGCCGGTTTCGCCGTGCGCGCAGTGGGCAACGGAGCACAGGCGATCTCCGCCGTGCTCGAGGAAGAGCCGGACCTGATCATCCTCGACGTCATGCTGCCCGACATGAACGGCTTCGGCGTCACCAAGCGCCTGCGGTCGTCGGGCTACACCTCCCCGATCCTGTTCCTCACCGCCAAGGACGACACCGAGGACAAGATCACCGGCCTCACCGTCGGCGGCGACGACTACGTCACGAAGCCGTTCTCGCTCGACGAGATCGTCGCCCGCATCAAGGCGATCCTCCGTCGCACGATGAACGACGAGGAAGACGCGATCATCCGCGCCGGCGAGCTCACGATGGACCAGGACACGCACGAGGTCACCATCGGCGACGCGCAGATCGAGCTCTCCCCGACCGAGTTCAAGCTGCTCCGTTACCTCATGCTCAACCCGAACCGCGTGCTGTCGAAGGCGCAGATCCTCGACCACGTGTGGGAGTACGACTTCAACGGCGACGCCGGCATCGTCGAGTCGTACATCTCCTACCTGCGCCGCAAGCTCGACCAGTACTCGGCCGAGCCGATCATCCAGACCAAGCGCGGGTTCGGCTACATGCTGAAGGCCTCCAAGGCCTCGTAGCGCGTCCGGGCTCCTCGGGGCTCGACTTCACGGCGGTCGTCCGGTTTCACCGGGCGACCGCTGTCTATCGTTGGGGAAGCATGCACACGAGAATGAGCCGCTGGTGGGACGGGATCTCCCTGCGCACCAAGATCACCGGGATCACGGTGCTCCTGGTGGCGCTCGGGCTGCTCGTCGCGGGGCTCGGCACGATGACGGTGCTGTCGACGTACCTGATGGCCCAGCTCGACACCAGCGTGAAGAACACCACGGAGCAGCTCGAAGGCCAGAACATCAGCGACGGCGAGCAGTACTGCAAGCTCTCCGTCGTGCTCTCGCAGAGCGCCTACGTCGCCGCGTACAACGCCGGCAGCGACCGCATCTGCCAGACGAAGGCCTCGAGCCGGCCCGACATCCGGCAGCTCGACTTCGCGGCCGCGGCGCAGAGCGGCGTCCGGTTCTCGCTCTACGACAGCCAGCACGACCACGAGTGGCGCGCCCAGGTCATCCCGGCGTCGCTGCAGGACCAGTCGAGCGGCACCACGCAGACCGGGTACGTCCTGGTCGCGGTGTCGAGCGCCGACACCGACCAGACGATCGCCCGGTTCACCGTGATCTTCCTCGGGTTCGGCATCTCGGTGATCCTGCTCGGCGCCATGCTCACCCGACTGCTCGTCACGGCGACGTTCGACCCCCTGCGCGACGTCGAGGACACCGCGGCCCGGTTCGCCGCCGGGGACTTCAACCAGCGTCTCGAAGCCGACACCCCGAACACCGAGGTCGGTCGACTGAACCGGTCCCTGAACTCCATGCTCGAGCGCATCGACTCGGCGTTCGAGGACCGGCAGCGCACCATCGACCAGATGCGCCGGTTCGTCGGTGACGCCTCGCACGAGCTCCGCACGCCCCTCGTGTCGCTCCGGGGCTACGCCGAGCTCTACCGGATGGGTGCCCTCCGCAAGGAAGAGGACGTCGCCCAGGCGATGGACCGCATCGAGAAGGAGGCCCAGCGCATGGGTCTCCTCGTGCAGGACCTGCTGCAGCTCGCCCGCATCGACGAGTCGAAGCCGCTCGAGCTCGGGCCGGTCGACCTCGTGGCGATCGCCCGCGACTCCGCGCTCGACACGATGGCCTCGAACCCCGACCGCGAGATCCAGGTGCTCGTCGAGGACTCCGTCACCGGCGAGAGCGTGCCGCACGCGGTCCGGTCCGCGCCGGCACTGGCTCCGGGCTCGGTCGACGGGCCCCCGGCGTCGCCCAGCTCGGCGAACACGACGGGGCCGATCGCGTTCTCGCGGCAGACGATCGCCCGCCTGCGCGCTCGTCGGACCCGCGCGATGGGCGTCGACGGCGTGTCCGCTCCGACCGACGAGACGACGCCGCTGCCCACGGTCGTGCTGCCGAAGCGTCCGCCGATCGTCCTGGCGGAGGAGAACAAGATCCGTCAGATCGTGACGAACCTGATGGGCAACGCCATGCGGTTCACCGAGCAGGACGACCCGATCGAGATCGGCATCGGCGTGGACGACGAGCGTGGGATGGCCCACATCGACGTGATCGACCACGGTGAGGGCATCCCGCCGCAGCTGCGCGACAAGATCTTCCAGCGCTTCTGGCGTGCCGACACCTCGCGGGCCCGGGACACCGGTGGTTCGGGGCTCGGTCTCGCCATCGTCTCGGGCATCGTCGCGGCGCACAACGGCTCGGTCGAGGTGTTCGACACCGAGGGCGGCGGCGCGACCTTCCGCGTGTGGCTCCCCCTGCTCCCCCGCGACTACACCCCGCCCGCGGCCCCCGCGCCCGCCGGCGCCTGACGCGGGCGCCGCGCGGGCCCGGGCCCGAGCCCACCGCACCCGCCCCGCCCCGCCCCGCCGGCACGCGTCGTCGAGCGGGCGAAATACGTCACACTCGGCGCTCCGAATCGGCGAGAAGCGCCCGCTCGGCATCGAGGTTGCGGCGTGTCCCGCCCGCTCGCAGCACGAACGCCTGCTGCAGTCGCTCGAACATGACAGCCGGGCGCGCGGCATCCGCGGCGGTGACGTGGATCACGAGCCACCCGTTCACCTCGAAGCCGTTGCGGCGGCGTTGATCGTGCCGGAAGGTCTCCTGCTCCCGGTGGTGGTCGCCGTCGTACTCCAGTGCGATCCGGTACTCCGGCCACGCCATGTCGACTCGTCCGAGGAAGACACCGGCCTCATCGAGGACGTCGATGTTGAGCTGCGGCTCGGCGAATCCCGCGTGGACCACAGCGAGCCGGAAGCGCGTCTCCATCGCTGACTCTGCACCGACACGGACCAGGGCCAGCGCTGCGCGTGCCGCTCGAGACGCCCGCGCACCAGGCCGGATCGCATTCGCCAGCTCATCGACGGTCGAGAGTCCACTCCGCCCCACGAAGTGGTCGCCGAGCACCACGAGATCGACAAGGTCGAGGATCCCGGCGCACTCGAACCAGGCCTGCGCCGGCGCACTCACCCGTTTGCCGCCACGCTGCCGGACGTCCGGTGCTGCGGAGCGATGGCCCACCACTCCGTTGCGGCGCATCGCGGTGTCCGAGGTCGAGGTGACGTGGACCGGCCCTTCCCGGACAGCCGACGGCAACGGGGCACCCCAGATGACCGCGGCGCTCGTGTGGCTGAAGTGCTGATCGATTCGGAGCACCACGGCTATCGCATCGATCCGACTGGTGGCCGAGCCCGCCCGGGTGCGCACACCGTGCACGGGCGATTCGAGGTCGCGTCGGCGGAGTCGGCCGGCAGGGACGTGCCGCGCGAGGGCGTCCCGCACACGGAACGGCGCATGGCGGAACGGATCCGGAAGACGGGAAGCATCACGCATGCGCTCAATCGTCTCGACGAGGCGCTCGGCGTGAGCTCTCGGAACCGCAACCTGTGGAGAACCGCCGGGCCGCGCCTCCTGTGCGTGAGGAACCCGCGGACCGGGCGGGCAGGACGCGCCGCGCGTTGAGCGCCGAGCGGGCGAGATACGCCGCCGGAGCGCCCCGAGCGTGACGTATTTCGGCCGCTCGGTGCAACGGCCGGCCGGCACCCGCGCACCGCACACGCACCCGCACGCCCCCCCCCCCCCCCCCACCCCCACCCCGCGCACGCGGAAGGGCCCCGCACGCGCAGCGTGCGGGGCCCTTCCGGAACGACGGACTAGAAGTCCATGCCACCCGTGGGGTCGCCGGCCGGCATGGCCGGGGACTTCTCGGGCTTGTCGGCGACGACGGCCTCGGTCGTGAGGAACAGACCGGCGATCGACGCAGCGTTCTGCAGCGCCGAGCGCGTGACCTTGGCCGGGTCGATGATGCCCGCGGCGACGAGGTCGACGTACTCACCGGTCGCGGCGTTGAGGCCGTGACCCGACTCGAGCTCGCGGACCTTGGCGGCGACGACACCAGGCTCGAGACCGGCGTTCAGCGCGATCTGCTTGAGCGGCGCGTCGATCGCGACGCGGACGATGTTCGCACCGGTCGCCTCGTCACCCTCGAGCTCGAGGGTGTCGAGCACGACGGACGCCTGGATGAGCGCGACGCCACCACCGGCGACGATGCCCTCCTCGACGGCGGCCTTCGCGTTGCGGACGGCGTCCTCGATGCGGTGCTTGCGCTCCTTGAGCTCGACCTCGGTCGCGGCACCGGCCTTGATGACGGCCACGCCACCGGCGAGCTTCGCGAGGCGCTCCTGGAGCTTCTCGCGGTCGTAGTCGGAGTCGGTCGCCTCGATCTCGGAGCGGATCTGACGGACGCGGCCCGCGATCTGCTCCTCGTCGCCGGCACCCTCGACGATGGTCGTCTCGTCCTTGGTGATGATGACCTTGCGGGCCTTGCCGAGCAGGTCGAGCGTCGCGTTCTCGAGCTTGAGGCCGACCTCTTCCGAGATGACCTGGCCGCCGGTGAGGATCGCGATGTCCTGCAGCATGGCCTTGCGGCGGTCGCCGAAGCCCGGAGCCTTGACGGCGACGGACTTGAAGATGCCGCGGATCTTGTTCACGACGAGCGTGGCCAGGGCCTCACCGTCGACGTCCTCGGCGATGATCAGGAGCTGCTTGCCCGCCTGGATCACCTTGTCGACGACCGGCAGGAGGTCCTTGATGTTCGAGATCTTCGAGTTGACGATCAGGATGTAGGCGTCCTCGAAGACGGCTTCCTGACGCTCGGGGTCGGTGACGAAGTACTGCGACAGGTAGCCCTTGTCGAAGCGCATGCCCTCGGTGAGCTCGAGCTCGGTGCCGAAGGTGTTCGACTCCTCGACGGTGACGACGCCTTCCTTGCCCACCTTGTCGATGGCCTCGGCGATGAGCGCGCCGATGGTCGGGTCGGCGGCCGAGATCGACGCGGTGGCGGCGATCTGGTCCTTGGTCTCGATGTCCTTCGCGTTGGCGAGGAGCTGGTCGGAGACGGCGGCGACGGCCTTCTCGATGCCGCGCTTGAGCGACACGGGGTCGGCACCGGCGGCGACGTTGCGGAGGCCTTCGCGGACGAGGGCCTGGGCGAGGACGGTCGCGGTGGTCGTGCCGTCACCGGCGACGTCGTCGGTCTTCTTGGCGACCTCCTTGACGAGCTCCGCACCGATCTTCTCGTACGGGTCGTCGAGCTCGATCTCCTTGGCGATGGAGACACCGTCGTTCGTGATCGTGGGGGCGCCCCACTTCTTCTCGAGGACGACGTTGCGGCCGCGCGGGCCGAGCGTCACCTTCACGGCGTCAGCCAGGATGTTCAGGCCGCGCTCGAGGCCACGGCGGGCCTCCTCGTCGAAAGCAATGATCTTAGCCATGTGAGTTTCTCGTCCCTCCCGGACGTCGTCATGGGGGTCGTGCTGGCACTCAGCGTGAGCGAGTGCCAACGCCGATTCTGGCACTCGCAGGGGTCGAGTGCAACACCGCCGGGAGGCGCGGGTCGAGTTCCCAGGACACGCACCGGCCCGTCACACGCCGGCCCCGGCGCGAGCGGCGCGTCACGCACCGGTCCCGACACGACGAACGCGCCGCCCCGGTGGGGACGACGCGTTCGCGGTGGTTCGGACTCAGGCGGGACGGACGGACTCGGCCTGCGGCCCCTTCGCCCCGGTGCCGACGTCGAACGTCACTGCCTGGCCCTCCTCGAGGACCTTGTAACCCGACATGTCGATTGCCGAGTAGTGCACGAACACGTCCTGGCCCCCTCCATCGACGGTGATGAAGCCGAAGCCCTTCTCGGCGTTGAACCACTTCACGGTTCCGTTGGCCATGATCTCTTGCTCCCTGCGGTGGTGCTGATGCGGACGGCGCTGTCGCCGTCCCGGCACGACTCTTGCCGAACAATGCCGACAGGGCAAGAGGTGTGACGTTGTTCAACGTCGATTCCGACAAGAATCAACGTGCCGGAAACACACTCGTCACAAATGCACGATCAATCGTCCGGAGAACGCACCCAGGAATGCGTCGGGACCGACGGAATGCGTCCGGACCGATCAGCCGGCGTAGTCCGCGCCGAGCACCACGCTGATGTCCGCGTTCGGGAACGCCGCCGACTGCTGCACGGCCGTCACCCCGAGCGACTTCGCGATCCCCTGGGCCAGGGTGGCCTGCGCCGCCTGCTGGTAGTAGACGATCGTCGCGGTGGTCCCGGTCGTGCCGGCGTCACCGGTCGAGGTCACCTTCCACCCGGCAGCGGTCAGCGCCGCACTGCCCTTCGCCGCGAGGCCGGTCGTCGACGTGCCGTTCAGCACGACGAGCGTCGTCGCGCCCTGGTCGGCCGGGGTCGCCGCCGCCGGGGCCTGGGACGCCGGGGAGGACGCGGATGCCGACGGCTTCGCCGAGGCGGACGCCGACGCCGAGGCCGACGCGGACGGCGATCCGGCGCTGTCGAACGAGTAGGTGCCGTTCAGCAGCGCGAGCGCCCCGACGCCGATCGCGACGATGACACCGGTGGCGAGGGCCGCCCACGCGAACGCGATCCAGCCGCGTCCCCGCCGCTGCGCCCCACGGTGCGCCCCGACCCGCGGGCCGTCGGCGACGTCGTCGAACCGGTCTCGGGGGTATCTCGTCGTCATCGTTCCTCTTCACGTCCTTCGGGTGCTGGGCCGGGCGCGACGAAGGTGCGCGCTGCCCGGGCACTGGTGCGCGCGTACCGGAGCCGCTGCAGCCGGGAGACCAGCTGCGGGTCGTACGCGAGCGCCGCCGGCGAGTCGATCACGCGGTTCAGCACCTGGTAGTACCGAGCCGGCGACATGTCGAACTCGACCCGGATCTCCGCTTCCTTCGTGCGGTCGTGCCGCGCCCGCTCCTGCTCGAACGCGAGCACGTGCCTCGCGAGCTCGCTGAGCGGGTCGGCGCTGAGCTGGTCAGCGCTGCGCTCGTGGGCGGGTGTGGCGGTCACTGCGGTTCCGATCGCGGTCAGGGCGGGTCTCGCACATCGTAGGGGTGGAGGGCATCCGGACCCTGGCACGCCGCTGGACTGTCGCGAAGACCGGTCACAGGTTCGGGTCGGCGAGCCACCGGACGCGGACCCCGAAGGGATCGGAGACGGCCGCGGCCACACCGTCGAGCGACGCGGTCGCGAACGCGCCCGGATCGGCGGGGTCGACGTCGTCCGGCAGGGTCCGGGCGACCCCGGCGAGGATCCCCGTGCGTTCCAGCGCGATCCAGTGCACGCCGCGTTCACGCATGCGGTCGACGACGCGCTGGCGGTCCGCCCCGGGGACGTACACGAGCGTCCCGGTGGTCAGGACGACCGGGGTGACGTCGTCCGGCAGGGCGTCGAGTGCACGGTCAAGGTCGCCCGGCAGGGAGCCCCGGATGCGGACGGGAGGCACGGCGAGCGTCGCGCGCCGCGCCTCGCGCATCAGGGCGGTGCGGTCCGTCGCCTCGGGCGGGACGGCCTCGACGAGCCGGTCGAACGCCCTGGGTCGAGCCAGGTCGATCGGGTTCGGGTCGAGGGCGACACGCGCCCGGACGTCGATCGGACCCGCTGCCGGAGCCGGCACGGCCCCGCGGGCCTCGGCGACGAGGTGCAGGGCGGGTTCCCCGGGCGCGGTGTGCATCCGGACGACCGCGGTCCGCGCCCCCGGCCGGACACCGCGCCCCGTCGTTCCGGGGTGCACGGTTCGCCGCGGGGCGCGATCGGCGTCGGTGCGGACGACGTAGTCGAGCGTCACCCGGTCCGGGATCGAGCAGAGCCCCGCCGCCGCACCGGCGTCGACGAGGCCGAGCGGACCGCCGACCCGCGCGGCGAGCGCCGCGAAGAGGGGAACCACCGGGGCGAGGCGTCGCGGGTCGTTCGCCTGCACCGTTGCGGAGGCGAGGGCCGAGACCAGGGCGGGTCGCGCCTCCCGGACCAGCGTGCGGAGCGCACCGGCGTCGGCCGGGTCCGCACCCAGGCGGCGGGCGACCGCGAAGAGGAGCTCCGGCTGCCGCTTCGACTCCGGGACCTCGGCGAGCGCGGCGACCACCCCGTCGTCGAGCGAACGCGCCCACGCGGCGTACGTCGGCGACGTCGGAGCGATGCGGTCCGCGTAGGCGGCGTACCGGGCGCGGGTGTCCATCAGCGCCCGGTCGGGGTGACACCGGGGCGGTGCATGCCGACGTGCCGGATGCCGGCCTCGTCGTACGGCTCCCCGAAGCGGCTGAAGCCGTGGCGTTCGTAGAGCCCGGCGACGTACTCCTGGGCGTGCAGCACGAACGGCTCGTGTCCGTGGGCGTCGAGCACCGCGGCGACGAGTCGACCGGCGATCCCGCTCCCGCGGTGCGCGGGGTCGGTGGCGACCCGACCGATCACCCAGGCGGGCGCCGCGGCACCGTCGGGGTGCACCTCGTCGGCAGCCGGACGGATGAGCCGCAGGTACCCAACCGCATCGTCGTCGGTGCCGAACCACCAGTGCTCGGTGTCCGGTTCGCGGTCACGGCCGTCGAAGTCCTCGGCCGTCACGCGTTGTTCGAGTGCGAACACGCGGTTCCGGAGCACCACGATGCCGTACAGTTCGTCCGTCGTGAGACGGTCCCAACGGGCGTGGTGCACGGAATGTTCGGACATCGTCTGGAGTTTACCGAAGTGGTCGTCCGACAACGGCCCGAAGTGGTCGTCCGGCAACGGCGACGAGAGCAGGAGGAAGCAATGGCATACAACGTCGACAAGTCCGACGCCCAGTGGCGCGAGGAGCTCTCCCCGGACCAGTACGCCGTCCTCCGGCAGGCCGGGACGGAGCGCCCGTGGACGGGTGAGCTCCTCGACGAGGAGCGCGCCGGCGTCTACACCTGTGCGGCGTGCGGCGCGGAGCTGTTCAAGAGCGGCACGAAGTTCGACTCCGGCTGCGGCTGGCCGTCGTTCTACGAGTCGGTCGACCCGGACGCGGTGCAGCTCCTCGAGGACAACTCGCTCGGCATGGCCCGCACCGAGGTCCGCTGCGCCAACTGCGGCTCGCACCTCGGCCACGTGTTCCCCGACGGGTTCGGCACGCCGACGGGTGACCGCTACTGCATGAACTCGATCTCGCTGAACTTCTCCGAGAAGAGCGAGTGAGGCACGCGCCGCTCCGCGGGTGAGGCACGCGCCGCTCCGCGGGTGAGGCCCGACGCGTCCGCCGCTAGGATGGGCGCGTCAGCCGGCATGGCGCAATTGGTAGCGCACCGTACTTGTAATACGGGGGTTGCGGGTTCGAGTCCCGCTGCCGGCCCCGACGACGAAGGCCCCGGGTGGATGCACCCGGGGCCTTCGGCGCGTCGGGACGCGGATCAGGGGCGTTCCGAGCGCTCGACACGGTAACCAGCCGGTCGTTCCAGCGATCGTGGCACCGGTGACGACGCAGTGTCCACACCCGTCGTCAAGCTCGCGGGAAGCCGCACGCGTTCCTCGGAGGACGCTCAGCGCCCGCCGGTGATTTTCCGCTCCCGCTGGGCGACGCCGGCGGTGCCGTACGGGTAGTCGTCGATGCGCGGGGCGCTGACCTCGGTGAGCCGGGCGAGCTCGGCGTCGTCGAGCACGAGGTCGGCGGCGCCGAGGTTGTCCTCGAGCTGCGAGACGGTGCGGGCGCCGAGGATGACGCTCGTCACCGCCGGTCGGGCGAGCAGCCAGGCCAGGGACACCTGCGACCGCGAGGCACCGTGCGCGTCGGCGATGTCGGACACCGCGTCGAGGACGGCCCAGGTGCGCTCGTCGCCGTTCCGGGCCTCCCACGCCTCCATGCCGCGCGACGGGTTCTCGCCGAGGCGCGTCGCGCCGGTGGGGGCCTCGTCGCGCTGGTACTTGCCGGAGAGCCAGCCGCCGGCGAGGGGCGACCACGGGAGCAGACCGATGCCGGCGTCGAGGCACGCCGGGACGATCTCGTGCTCGATGTCGCGCACGAGCAGGTTGTACTGCGGCTGCAGGGTCACGGGCGGAGCCCACCCGTGCGCCTTCGCCTCGTACACGGCCTTCGTGATCTGGTACCCGAGGTAGTTCGAGAACCCGTAGGTGCCGATCTTGCCGGCCGCCACGGCGTCGTCGAGGAAGCGCAGGGTCTCCTCGATCGGGGTGAGGGCGTCCCAGGCGTGCATCTGGTACAGGTCGATGTGGTCGACGCCGAGCCGCTCGAGCGACGCGTCGAGCGCCACCCGCAGGTGCCGGCGGGACAGTCCGAGGTCGTTCGGCCCGTCGCCCTGCGGGAAGCGCCCCTTGGTCGCGAGGACGACCTGCTGCGCCTCGGTGGGGTGCGCGGCGAGCCACCGCCCGATGATGCGCTCCGACTCGTTGCCGGAGTACACGTCCGCCGTGTCGACGAGCGTGCCGCCCGCGGCGACAAACGTGTCGATGATGGTGTGCGAGGTGGGTTCGTCGGCTTCGCTGCCGAACGTCATGGTGCCGAGGGTCAGCGTCGACACCGATGTCCCGCTGTTGCCGAGGAGTCTGTAGTCCATGGCCGGGACGGTACGCGCGGCCGAACGTGCCCGCGAGGACCTGCGAGTACCCCTCAGCGCGCGGCGGACACGTCCGGGTCCGTCAGGAACGCGATCGCGGCGTCCCGGAAGGCCCGGGAGGTCGGCGCGTTGAAGTGGTTCCGCCCCGGGATCTCGAAGAAGGACGCGTCGGGCGCGGCCGCCGCGAGCCGGACGGCGCTGTCCTTGATGCCGTCCTCGCTGCCCGCGGCCATGAGCACCGGCTGCGCGGGGGCGTTCCCGGGCGTCGGTTCGATGCTGTCGCGCATCCCCTCGACCATCGCCACGAGCGCGCCGAGGTCGTTCCCGTCGACGTTCCCGGCCATCGTGAGGTAGCCGTTCGTCACGCGGTCCTCGATCGGCGTGCCGTCGGCGAGGTACGCCTTGGCCTGGTCGACGCGCACGCGGCGCATCGGGTCGGCGTCCGGGATGCCGCCGAACACCGCGCGGGTGATGCGGTCCGGCAGTCGTTCGGCCGTGTGCCAGCCGACGCGGGCGCCGAGCGAGTACCCGAGGAACGCGACGTCGTCGAGCAGGTAGGTGTCGATCACGGCGGTGACGTCGGCCACGAGCAGGTCCATCGAGTACGCGGACGGGTCGCGCGGCTTCGACGAGGCGCCGTGCCCGCGCTGGTCGAGGGCGACGACGCGGTGGCCGGACCGGACGAGGTCGCGCGTCCAGCCGGAGGCGTGCCAGTTCAGCAGCGCCCCGGAGGCGAACCCGTGCACGGCGACGACCGCCGGTGCCTCGGGGTCGCCGAAGTCGTAGGTCGCGATCTTCAGCCCGTCGGGTGACATCACGACGCGGGGACGGGGCGCTTCGGGGACGAGTGACATGTCCCCTCCAGGCTACCGGCGCAGGGTGGTCGGCATGGACGGCTACGGCGGCGATCAGATCCGGGCGGCGGAGCGGCCGCACCTCGACGCGGGTGAGCCCCTCATGCAGCGTGCGGCGGACGGGCTGGCCCGGATCGTCGGGGACCTGCTCGACGACCCGGCCGTGCGTCCGGGAGACGGCCCGGGGTCGGTCCTGCTGCTGGTGGGCAGCGGCGACAACGGCGGTGACGCCCTGTTCGCGGGTGCACGCCTGGCGGCGGACGGGAGGCGCGTCACCGTCCTGCGCGTCGGCTCGCGGGTCCACGCGGCCGGCCTGGCAGCGGCGCTGGACGCCGGCGCCCGGCTCGTGGACGACCCGTCGGGTGCGCCGGGGCAGGCCCGCCCGGCGGCGGACGTGCTCGCCGCCGTCGCCCGCTGGGGCGACCGTGGTCCGGCGGCGGTCGCGACCGACGCCGCGCTCGACGCCGACCTGGTGCTCGACGGGATCCTGGGGATCGGCGTGCGGGGTGCCGCGGCCCTCCGCTCCCCGGCGCGCGAGGTCGTGGCGGCGGTCCGGCAGCTCGCACGGGACCAGCGCGCGCCGTTCGTGGTCGCCGTCGACGTGCCGAGCGGGATCGACGTCGACACCGGAGCGATCGCGGACGACCACGTGCTGCAGGCGGACGTCACGGTGACGTTCCGGGGTGAAGGCCGGGCTCCTCCGCGGACCGGGCGCGACGCTCGCCGGTCGGATCGAGCTGGTCGACGTCGGGATCGGTGCGGACCTGCAGGCCGTGGAGCCGCTGGTCCGCACCTGACGGTTCAGACCCCGCCGGCGTCCACGCCGTGCTCGACGTCGGGACGCGCCTCGAGCCAGGTGTCGACGAAGTGCCGGTAGTTCGCGGCGATGAGCCCCTCGGCCGCCTCGGTGTCGAGGTGCTCGCGGACGACGTCGTCGAGCGGTTCCTCCCAGTTGCTGCGACCGATCGCGAACCCGACGAACCCGTCCACCGGCGCGGCGGTCCGCAGCCAGTGGTCGAGCTGCTCCGCGGGGGCGTCCCGACCGAGGACGATGCACTGCACCCGGTCGCGGCCGTCCCGACGGACGGTCCGGACGACGCGCTCGGCGTCCGCGCGCGTGTCGAGGCCCTCGAGCTTCCACACGTCCGCCTCGACGCCGTGGTCCTGCAGGTACTCGACGACCTGGACGACGAGGTCCGGGCGGAGGTCGCGGTCGTAGTCCTCGACCGACGCCCGCTGTTCGTCGGTGGCCGGTACGAGCAGCTCGACCAGGAAGGGCCGCCCCGCGTCGTGCAGCGTCGCGGCGACCCGGGCGAGGTCGGACGCCTGCCGCTCCCGGCGGTCCGCGTCGAAGTCGGGGTTGTCCCGGACGAGCACCTTCACCCAGTCCGGGTCGAACGCGTCCACGTGGGCGGTCCAGTCGTCGCCGTACTCGAGTTCGAACCACTCGCGGCCCGACCGCTCGATCGGCATCGCGAGCTGGAGGCCGGCCTCCTTGGCGAGCCGGGCGACGTCGGCGCCGTAGCGCTCGTCGACGAGGACGCCGGTGCGGTCACGGGCGGCCCCGGCGGCGAGCGCCGTGAGGACGCCGCGGTACACGAGCTGCTTGCCGGCGCGCACGCGCTCGGCCTCTGGTTCGTCCCGCGGCTCGCCGCCGGACTCGTCGTAGGTGTGCTCGAGGAGCGAGGAGCGCTGGTCCATCGCGAAGAGGAACAGGGGGTGTGATTCGTCGAGGACGGGCATGTCCTCCGGTCTACTCCCGGCACCGGGCACGATGTCCCGGGCATCCGTACATTCGGGGCATGACGTTCAACGACGACTCCGAGCTGCAAGGCGGCAAGGTCACGCGGCGCGGGCGCGGGCGCGGCGCTGCGATCGGCGGCGGGGCGGTCGGTGTCGGCGCCATCGTCGTGTTCCTCATCGCACAGTTCACCGGCGTCGACCTGACGGGGTTCATCGACGGGGGCGGTGGGACGACGCAGATCCAGCAGGAGGGCGGGACCGTCGACGCGGCCGCCGAGTGCCGGACCGGTCGTGACGCGAACCTGCAGATCGAGTGCCGCATGGAGGGTGCCGCCGAGTCGCTCGACGGCTACTGGACGGCCGAGTCGCGGAAGCTCGGCATCGCCTACACGACCCCCGGGTTCGTCCTGTTCGACGGGTCGACGAGCACCGGGTGCGGGCAGGCGTCGGCGTCGACCGGTCCGTTCTACTGCCCGCCGGACCGGGCGATCTACCTCGACACCGCCTTCTACGACGACCTGCAGTCGACGTACGGCTCGTCCGGTGGCCCGCTCGCCCAGATGTACGTCGTCGCGCACGAGTGGGGCCACCACGTCCAGCAGCTCCAGGGCACCTTCGCGAACACCGACCGCTCCGGGACCGGGGCGTCGTCCGGCAGCGTCCGCGTCGAACTGCAGGCGGACTGCTACGCGGGTGCGTGGGTCGGCGACGCCGCGACCACGAAGGACGCGGACGGCCGGACCTTCTTCGAACCGATCACCCGGAGCCAGGTCGAGGACGCCCTGTCCGCCGCGAGTGCCGTCGGCGACGACAGCATCCAGGAGCGGTCGAGCGGCCGGGTGGACCCGGACTCGTTCACGCACGGGTCGAGCGAGCAGCGGCAGAACTGGTTCCTGCGCGGCTACCAGCGCGGCGCCACGGCGTGCGACACGTTCAGCGTGCCGGGTTCGTCCCTGTAGGCCGGGCCGGACCCGCTCAGTTCGACGGGGTGGCGCTCGGCGTCCGGGACGCGGTCGGGGTGGCGCTCGGCGTCGGCGTCGGGGTCGGCGTCGCGTCGGTCGCGCCGGCCGCCGTCACCACGAACGTCCGGAAGTCGTCGTTCGTGATCGGTGACGTGAGCTCGTAACGCTGCCCGTTCACGAGCACGAGGGGCGTGCCCGGGAACTCCTGGAGCGACGAGCCGGGGATGTCGCCGCTCGTCACCGCGGTGGTCCGCTCGTCGATCCACTTGCTGTACGTCTGGTCCTCGATGCACTTCGTGATCGCGGAGCGCTTCTGCACGCCGTCGACACCCGTGACGACCTTGGTCAGCTGCGCGTCGGTGAGGCCGGCGGTGCCCTCCTCCGGCTGCTTCGCGAACAGCGCCTGGTTGACGGCGAAGAACTGGTCCGGCGAGTTGTCGGCGACGCAGGCGGCGGCGTTGGCGGCACGGAGCGAGTACTTCGTGCCCTGCGACCGGTTCGAGAGGATCGCGATCGGGTGGATGTCGACGGTCGCGGCCCCGGAGTCGACGAGGTTCTGGATGTACTCGCCGTTCGCGTCCTCGAACTGGCCGCAGATCGGGCAGAGGTAGTCGATGTACATCGTGATGCGCACGGAACCGGCGGCGTCGGTCGAGGTCGGGGCTGGCGACCCGGACGTCGGCGTGACCGCCTTGAGGTCCTGCCCGATGGTGATGCCGCCCTGCGACGTGTTTGCCGGGCCGGGGCCGGCAGGCTGCACCGAGTCGACGAGCACGAGGGTCACGACCGTCGCGGCGGCGAGCAGGACGGCACCGATGCCGATCTGCAGGCCGAGTCGGAGTCCGCGCTGGCGGCGCTTCTGCTGGGTACGGGCACGCTGGGCGCGCTGTCGGGCGGCTTCGCGTCGTTCGTTCCGCGCGGCGCGGGCGTCACCCTCGGGGCGGTTGGTCATGCGTCGAGTGTCCTCACGTTGATCGTCGTCCGGACGGCCTCCCCCGCGGGCCGGACGGACCCGCCGATCGTACCGGGGCCCGGTGGGAACCACCCAACCAGGTGTGAACGCTGGCGTTCCAGGGAGAGATCGTGTTGTATGAACCTCGATGGTCGACGGCGACCATCCGGGGCCCCCCACGGGCAACCGCTTCACTCGGATCGTCCGGCACGTACCTGCCGGTGAAGGAAGGACCGAACGCTCATGGCGTCCGTCACCTATGACAAGGCAACCCGTCTCTACCCCGGAGGCAACCGTCCCGCGGTCGACTCCCTCGACCTGGACGTCGCCGACGGCGAGTTCCTCGTCCTCGTCGGCCCCTCGGGCTGCGGCAAGTCCACCTCCCTGCGCATGCTCGCCGGCCTCGAAGAGGTCAACTCCGGCGCGATCCGCATCGGCGACCGCGACGTCACGGACGTCCCGCCGAAGGACCGCGACATCGCGATGGTGTTCCAGAACTACGCGCTGTACCCGCACATGACCGTCGCCGAGAACATGGGCTTCGCGCTCAAGATCGCCGGCGTCGGCAAGGACGAGCGCGCCACCCGCGTGCAGGAAGCCGCCAAGCTCCTCGACCTCGAGCAGTACCTCGGCCGCAAGCCGAAGGCGCTCTCCGGTGGTCAGCGTCAGCGCGTCGCGATGGGCCGCGCGATCGTCCGTCAGCCGCAGGTGTTCCTCATGGACGAGCCGCTGTCGAACCTCGACGCCAAGCTCCGCGTCCAGACCCGCACCCAGATCGCCTCGCTGCAGCGTCGCCTCGGTGTCACCACGGTCTACGTCACGCACGACCAGACCGAGGCCCTCACCATGGGTGACCGCATCGCGGTGCTCAAGGACGGCATCCTGCAGCAGGTCGGCTCGCCGCGCGACCTCTACGAGAAGCCGAACAACGTGTTCGTCGCCGGCTTCATCGGCTCGCCGGCCATGAACCTCCTGCCGGCCGACGTGGTCGAGGGCGGCATCAAGTTCGGCACGCTCAACCACCCGATCGACCGCGACACGCTCTCGAACGCGCGTTCCGGCCAGATCACCGTGGGCATCCGCCCCGAGGACGTCGTCGTGGCACAGTCGGGCGAGGGCCTGCCGGTCACGGTCGACGTGGTCGAAGAGCTCGGCGCCGACGGCTACCTCTACGGTCACGCCGACGTCAACGGGTCGCGCGTCGACATCGTCGCCCGCGTCGACGGGCGTTCGCACCCGTCGATCGGTGACACGATCGTCGTCACGCCGAAGCAGGGCCACGTGCACGCATTCGACACCGAGTCGGGCGAACGCCTCGACGACAAGGCCGTCGTCAGCGCGTAACGCTGGAAGGTCCCAACAGGAGGCGCGGTGCCAGCTGGCACCGCGCCTCCCGTCCGTCGCACACGTACCAGAGGAACCAACCGTGCCCGACTCGATGTCCATCACCGCCGCCACCGTCGACCCCGGACTCCTCGACCTGCCGTGGGACCTCCCGCTGGCCGACTGGCCGGACTCCACGATCGTCGCGCTCCCGAAGGGCATCTCCCGGCACCTCGTCCGGTTCGTGCAGCTCGGCGGGTACGTCGTCGCCGTGAAGGAGACCGGTGAAGAGGTGGCGCGCTCGGAGTACGAGATGCTCCGCACGCTGCAGCGCATGGACGTGCCGTGCGTCGACCCCGTCGCGGTGATCACGAACCGGGTCAGCGCCGACGGCGAGGCCCTGCACCCCGTCCTCGTCACCCGACACCTGCGCTTCTCACTGCCCTACCGCGCCCTGTACTCGCAGACGCTCCGACCCGAGACCGCCACCCGCCTGGTCGACGCCCTCGCGCTCCTGCTCGTCCGGCTGCACGTCATCGGCTTCTACTGGGGCGACGTCTCGCTCTCGAACACGCTGTTCCGCCGCGACGCCGGAGCCTTCGCCGCGTACCTCGTGGACGCCGAGACCGGCAAGCTCTACCCCGGCGGCCTGTCGAACGGGCAGCGGGAGAACGACCTCGAGGTCGCGCGCGTGAACATCGCCGGCGAGCTCCTCGACCTCGAGGCCGGCGGTCGCCTCGACGAGAACGCCGACGCCGTGGACGTCTCGAACCGGATCGTCGCGCAGTATCGGACGCTCTGGAAGGAACTCACCGGCACCGAGCAGTTCGACGTCCGGGAACGCTGGCGCATCAACGACCGGGTCGAACGCCTCAACGCGCTCGGCTTCGACATCGAGGAGCTGTCGATCCACACGACCGAGGGTGGGTCGCAGGTCCGCATCCAGCCCAAGGTCGTCGACGCCGGCCACCACCAGCGACGGCTGCTGCGTCTGACCGGCCTCGACGCCGGCGAGAACCAGGCGCGACGGCTCCTCAACGACCTCGACTCGTACCGGGCGCGCAACGGCCGCGACCTCCTCGACGAGGAGATGGTGGCGCACGAGTGGGTCTCGCGGGTGTTCGAGCCGGTGATCCGCTCGATCCCGCGCGACCTGCGCGGGCGGCTCGAGCCGGCCGAGGTGTTCCACGAACTGCTCGAGCACCGCTGGTTCATGTCCCAGGAAGAGGAGCGCTCGGTGTCGCTCCCCGAGGCCACGACCGCGTACATCAACGACGTGCTCCGGCACCGCCGCGACGAGCGGCTGCTGATCAACCCGCCGACGTCCTCGATGACGCTGCCGATCCCGGTCGTCGACGACGCGGCGGAGTCCGAGGACGTCGAGGACTGGCGCGCCGGCGTCTGACGCGCGCCCGCTCCCCGCGCCGCGCCGCGCAGACGCGGAAGGCCCGCTCGCGATTCCGCGAGCGGGCCTTCTCTGTCACGTTCGTGCGATCCGAGCGGCAGATCCTGCCCGACGGACGTCGCGCAGACGGCGTGTCCTGCACGCTCGCCGGACGATCGCGGGGCGCCGGACGTGCGCGGCTACTCGGCGCGACGGCGCCGGGCGACCTCCCACAGGGTGACACTCGCGGCGATGCCCGCGTTGAGGGACTCCGTCGCGCTCGAGATCGGGATCGAGACGATCGCGTCGCAGGTCTCGGTGACCAGGCGCGACAGCCCCTTGCCCTCGGACCCGACGACGATCACGATCGGTCGGTCGGCGAGCGCGAGGCCGTCGAGTTCCACGTCACCGTCGCCGTCGAGGCCGAGCACGAACAGGCCCATCGACTTGAGCGACTTGAGCGTCTGCGTGAGGTTCGGGGCCATCGCCACGGGCGTGCGGGCGGCGGCACCGGCGCTGGTCTTCCACGCCGACGCGGTCACGCCGACGGACCGACGCTGCGGAACGACGACACCGTGGCCGCCGAACGCCGCGGTGGAGCGGATGATCGCACCGAGGTTGCGCGGGTCGGTGATGCCGTCGAGGGCGACGAGCAGCGGGACCTCGTCCTTCGCGAACGCCCGCTCGACGACGTCCTCGGCCACGGCGTACTCGTACGCGGGGACCTTGAGCGCGACGCCCTGGTGCACGCTGTCGTGTCCGGTGATGCGGTCGAGCTCCGGACGCATGATCTCCATGATCGGGACGCCGCGGTGGTTGGCGAGCGCGAGGATCTCCTTGACGCGGTCGTCCACCTCGATGCGGGCGGCGATGTAGAGCGTCGTCGAGGGGGTCTTCGTGCGCAGGGCCTCGAGCACCGAGTTGCGGCCGGTGACCAGCTCGGAGTCGTCGGTCTTGCGCTGCGGCGGGCGGCCGGAGCGCTGCTGCTGCGAGCTCGACGCGCCGTGACGCCCACGGGCTGCCTCGAAGCGCTCCTTCGCGGCCTTGCGCTTGCCGGCGGGGTGGTACGGACGGTCCTCGGCCTTCGGGGTCGGCTTGCGACCCTCGAGCGCCTGTGCGCCCTGGCCGCCGGAGCCGACCTGCTTGTTGCCCTTGCGGCCTGAGCGGACGGCGCCCGGCCGTCCCTTCTTGCTGCCCGAGACGTTCTTCATTGCTCTCTCCTGTCCGGCACTGCCGTTGTCAGGCGATGCTCCAGCGTGTACCTGCTGCGGTGTCTTCGATCGTGATGCCCGCGGATGCGAGGTCGTCGCGCACGCGGTCCGCCGTGGCGAAGTCGCGTGCCGCCCTGGCGTCGGCGCGCTCCTGCACGAGGCGTTCGACGAGTGCTGCGAGCGGTGCGGCCGATGCGTCGTGGCCGCCGCCCGACCAGTGGGCGGCTCGCGGGTCGATGCCGAGCACTTCCACCATCGCAGCCACCTGATGGTACGCGGTTCCGAGCGCATCCGCATCGTCCGCGTCCAGGGCGGCGTTCCCGGCGCGCACGGTCTCGTGCAGCACGGCGAGGGCCTGTGGCACCGAGAGGTCGTCGTCCATCGCCGCAGCGAAGGCATCGGGCACACCCGGGGCGTCGGCCAGGTGGACGCCCTCGAGCCGCGCGGCGGCCCGTGCCAGGAATCCGTCGATGCGGTCGAGCGCCGCCTCGGCCTCGGCCAGGGAGCCGTCGTGGTGGTCGATCGACGAGCGGTAGTGCGCGGCGCCGAGGAAGTACCGGACGACCACGGGCCGAGCGGACCCGAGGAAGTCGGCGGCGAAGATGGAGTTGCCGAGCGACTTCGACATCTTCTGCCCCTCGACGGTCACGAGCCCGTTGTGCAGCCAGTAGGACGCGAACGCGTCCCCCGCAGCCGTGGACTGCGCGAGCTCGTTCTCGTGGTGCGGGAAGCGCAGGTCGAGACCACCGCCGTGGATGTCGAACGCCGGGCCGAGGTACCGGCGGGACATCGCCGAGCACTCGATGTGCCACCCCGGTCGGCCGGGTCCCCAGGGCGAGTCCCAGTTCGCGGTCGACGGCTCACCCGGCTTGGCACCCTTCCAGAGCGCGAAGTCCCGGGGGTCGCGCTTGCCGCGGGGGTCGGCGTCGGCGGCCTCGACCATGTCCTCGCGGCGCTGCCGGGTGAGCGCACCGTAGGACGCCCAGCTGCCGGTGTCGAAGTAGACGTCGCCCGAGCCGTCGGAGGCGGCGTACGCGTGCCCACGGTCGATGAGCCTGGCGATGATGTCGTGCATCTGCGGCACGCTCGCCGTCGCCCGCGGCTCGTACGTCGGGGGCAGGATGCCGAGCGCGTTGTACGCGGCCGTGAACTCGAGCTCGACGCGGTAGGCCCGTGCGAACCACGGCTCGTCGGTGCCGGCGGCCAGGTCGAGCACCTTGTCGTCGATGTCCGTGACGTTCCGCACGAGCGTGACGTGCAGGCCGCGGTGGGTGAGCCAGCGGCGCCAGATGTCGTACACGAGGGCGGAACGGAGGTGCCCGATGTGCGGCGACGACTGCACGGTCGGACCGCACACGTACATGCTCACCTGTCCGTCGACCAGCGGGACGAGGTCGACGACGGCAGCGGCGCGGGAGTCGTAGAGGCGAACGGTCACGCCCCCAAGCCTAGGACGTCAGGCCGCCCGGACGACGGACGTCATGTCGCCGGGACGACGGACGTCATGCCGCCCGGACGACGGCCGTCGCGATCGCGGCGAGCCCCTCGCCGCGCCCGGTGAAGCCGAGACCGTCGGTCGTGGTGCCCGAGACCGCGACCGGGGCTCCGACGACGGCTCCGAGCGCGTCCTGCATCTCGGTGCGTCGGGCGCCGATGCGCGGGCGGTTCCCGATGACCTGCACGGTGACCGACATGGGGACGAGTCCGGCGGACGCCAGCATCGCGACCGCGCCCCGGACGAAGACGTCACCGGACGCACCGGCGTAGGCGGGATCCGAGGTGCCGAAGGTCCCGCCGATGTCGCCGAGTCCGCCCGCCGAGAGCAGGGCGTCGCAGACCGCGTGCGCGACCGCGTCCCCGTCGCTGTGCCCGGAGAGCCCGGGCTCGCCGGGGAAGTCGAGCAGCCCCACCCGGCACGGTGAGGCGTCGTCGAACGCGTGCACGTCCACCCCGAGGCCGACCCGGGTGTGTACGGGCGCACTGCTGCGGGCGCGGACGATCGACTCGGCGCGGCCGAGGTCCCACGCCGTGGTGATCTTGAAGGCGTCGGCGTCGCCCGGGACGGACCGCACCGTGCCACCGGCGGCCTGGAACACCCCGGCGTCGTCGGTCTCGGCGCGCTCGGACACCGCGTACGCCCGCCGGAGCGCTCCGAGCGGGAAGCCCTGCGGGGTCTGCACCCCGACGAGCGCCGCGCGGTCGACGGTCTCGACGACGACGTCCCCCTCGACGCGCTTGACGGTGTCCGTGACGGGCAGCGCGGGGACGAACCCGGCACCGGCACCGGCAGCGAGCGATCCGGCCACCGCGTCGAAGACCCGCTCGAACTGGGCGGCCGGCGTCAGGCACCGCGCCGCGTCGTGCACCAGCACCGCGGTGACGGTGTCCGGCAGCACTGCCAGGCCGGCCTCGACCGAGGCATGGCGATCCGCGCCTCCGGGGACGACGGCCGTGTACGCGACCGCAGCCCCGGCGACGGACGCGACCAGCTGTCGGCAGTCGTCGAGGAGCGCCGCCGGCGCGACCACCACGACGAGCGTCGGCGACGGCAGGGCGAACAGCGGCTCGAGCGCCCGCGCGAGCATCAGCGTGCCGGCCACGGGGACGAACGCCTTGGCCGTCCCGATGCCGAGCCGGGTGCCGGAACCGGCCGCAACGACGACGACCGCCCTGTCCACCCCGGAGGGGAACAGAACGGTCGGGGTCGTGTTCAGTGGTTCGGTGCGCTCAGGAGGCGAGGACCTCGTCGAGGACGGTCGATGCCTTGTCCTCGTCGGTCTTCTCGGCCAGCGCCAGCTCGGAGATGAGGATCTGGCGCGCCTTGGCCAGCATCCGCTTCTCACCCGCGGACAGGCCGCGGTCCTGGTCGCGACGCCAGAGGTCGCGGACGACCTCGGACACCTTGATGACGTCGCCGGAAGCGAGCTTCTCGAGGTTCGCCTTGTACCGGCGCGACCAGTTGGTGGGCTCTTCGGTGAAGGGGGCACGCAGGACCTCGAACACCTTGTCGAGGCCTTCCTTGCCGATCACGTCACGGACCCCGACCAGGTCGACGTTGTCCGCCGGGACCTCGATCGTCAGGTCACCCTGGGTGACCCGCAACTTCAGGTAGACCTTTTCCTCACCCTTGATGACGCGCGTCTTGACTTCAGAGATGGTTGCCGCCCCGTGATGGGGGTAGACGACGGTCTCGCCGACCTCGAATTGCATGTATCAGGCTCCGTTCCGAGACACCCAGTTTACCACAAGCGTTGTTCGGGTAATGGGCTCGTGACACCTGGCACCCGCGCTCATCGGTAGGATGGATCCGGACCGTCCGGTCCACATCGTGATCTTCCGGAGGAATCTCTTGCGAGCTCGGGTACTCGTGTCCGTCGCCGTTGCGGCAACCATCGCGCTCGGCGCCACCGGCTGCGAGTTCATGTCGCCCGCACAGACGGCCGAGATCAAGCAGATCACCGACGGCGTCAACGTCACCACGGGCAAGGTCGACATCCGCAACGCCCTCCTCATCGCCGACGACTCCGAGGGTGCCCGCTTCGTGGGCACGCTCGTGAACAACGGTGGCGAGGTGACGCTCTCGATCGAGGTCGGCGGCGACACCCAGACCGTGACCGTCCCGGCGAACACGCACATCGACCTCGGCGGTGCCGCCGAGCCCTCCGAGCAGGCCACCACGTCGACGCAGAACGACAACGGCACCACGCAGGGCACCGCCGCCGGCGAATCGCGCGAGGTCGTCTTCGACGACGCCGACACCAAGCCGGGCTCCCTCGTCAAGGTCTACTTCTCGTACTCGGGCGCCGAGGGCGTCTCGGCGAGCGTCCCGGTGCTGACGAGCCAGCAGGAGGAGTACGCGACCCTCGCGCCGACCTCCTCGCCGGAGCCGACCAGCGAGATCACCTTGCCGGTCGAGACCCCCGAGGCCACGCCGTCGGACGACGCCACCGGCAAGTAGGCGGACAGCCGCACGCACCGGAGGCGGGGGGGGGGGGGGGGGGGGGGCGCGCCCCCCCCCCCCCCCCGCCCCCCCCCCCCCCCGCCCCGGGGGCCCCCCCC